>NZ_JAVAJH010000006.1:0-519553 GCF_030718165.1 Pseudomonas sp. LPH60 | reverse complement strand
TCTGAATGCCGATACCAGCGTGGTCATGCCTCTGCGCCGTAAGGACCAAGCAACCCTTATCACCATCACCTCGCCGACACCGGGGCAAAAGCCCATTGGCAACAAATTTGGCATCAACCTGATGCCTCAAACCGCCAGCAGTGATGACGGAGCCTCGGTAAACCCTGCGCCGGCTGCTCCTGCCGCATCGCGGATGCCGGTTGTGGAAGAGGACTACACGCTGGAAGAGTTTCTGGCTGAGCTGAGGCCCAAGGACAATTGGATGGATGATCTCTAGCGCTGGCTGATCAAGCTGCGCGGAAGACCTGAGTCAAAGGGAGAGGGCTGTTTCGATGCACCGCATAGTGTTGTTGATGGGCTGCCTGTTGTTACTCAGTCACTGGGTTCAAGCCGCTGAACAGCCCCTGAGCTCTGGACGTTGCTTTGCCAGTTCGGCCACGCCCGTGGCGGCTTATACCTCAGCCAGGAAGGCTTCCACCATGACCGTTGAACCTCGATTGTTGTAGAAAGCCGCTTGCGAAGGGGCAGGCTTGTGTAGGCGCTGGCTTGCCAGCGAAGGCGTCCAGCAGGGCGCCGCCAAACTCAAAGGCCTCTTCGCCGGCAAGCCGGCTCCGGGGGAGCAGCCATGAAAAATCGCAGCCTGGGCTGCGATTTTTTTGTGGGCGGCGTTAGCGCCTAGAGTTGATAGTGCTTGAGCTCGCGGGCAATCAGCAGGCGCTGGATCTCGCTGGAACCTTCGTAGATCTGGGTGATCCGCGCATCGCGGTAGTAGCGCTCCACCGGATAGTCCTCCAGATACCCGTAGCCGCCATGGATCTGCATCGCCGAGGAACAGACCTTCTCGGCCATTTCCGAGGCGAACAGCTTGGCCTGGGAGGCTTCGGACAGGCACGGCTGGCCGGCGCTGCGCAGGCGCGCGGCGTGCAGGATCAGCAGGCGTGCAGCATTCAGGCGGGTGTGCATGTCGGCCAGCAGGTTGGCGATGCTCTGGTGCTCGATGATCGGTTTGTCGAACTGCACCCGTTCCCGGGCGTAGGCCAGGGCCGCTTCAAACGCGGCGCGGGCGATGCCCAGGGCCTGGGCGGCGATGCCGATGCGACCGCCTTCGAGGTTGGACAGGGCAATGGCCAGGCCCTTGCCCCGTTCGCCCAGCAGGTTGGCTTCGGGGATGGTGCACTGGTTGAGGGTGACTGCGCAGGTGTCGGAGGCGCGAATACCCATCTTGTGTTCGGTGCGGTCGACGATGAACCCCGGGGTGTCGGTGGGCACCAGGAACGCCGAGAGACCTTTCTTGCCCAGTTCCGGGTCGGTCACTGCAAAGACAATGGCCAGTTGGGCGCGCTTGCCGTTGCTGACGAACTGCTTGGCGCCGTTGATCACCCACTGGCCATCGCGAAGTTCGGCGCGAGTGCGCAGGTTGTGGGCTTCGGAACCGGCCTGGGGCTCGGTCAGGCAGAAGCAGCCGATGGCTTCTCCGCTGGCCAATCGCGGCAGCCACGCGTGCTTCTGTTCCTCGCTGCCGTAGTTGAGGATCGGCCCGCAGCCCACCGAGTTGTGGATGCTCATCAGCGCGCCGGTAGCACCGTCGCCGGCGGAGATTTCCTCCACCGCCAGGGCATAGGCCACGTAGTCCAGGTAGCTGCCGCCCCATTCTTCGGGAACCACCATGCCCAACAGGCCCAGTTCACCCATCTTGCGCACCAGGGCGTCGTCGATCCAGCCGGCCTTTTCCCAGGCCTGGGCATGGGGCGCGATCTCGCCCCGGGCAAAATCCCGGGCCATGTCGCGGATCATCACTTGTTCTTCGGTCAATTCGATGTCGTGCATGAGTTCAGCTCCCGCTGCCGTCGAAACCGCTGAAGAAACTCGCTACCCGTTCAGCCTCAAGGGCTGCCAGGGTCGGCGGATTCCAGAGGGGGGTCTTGTCTTTGTCGATGATCAGGGCGCGTACGCCTTCCATCAGGTCACCCCGCTCGAACCATTGACGGTCCAGGTGCAGCTCCAGGGCGAAGCACTGTTCCAGGCTCAAGTGGCGGCCGTGGCGCAGCATCTGCAAGGTCACGGCCATGGCCAGGGGCGAGCGGATTTCCAGCAAGTCGGCGGTGGTCTTGGCCCACTCGTGGCTATCGGCAATCGTCACGCTGCGTAATTGCTCGACGATGCTGGCCATGTCCGGCAGGGCGAAGAAGTGGTCGATGGCCGGGCGCAAGGCTTGCAGTGGCGCATCAGGCAAGGTCTGTACCGCCAGCTTGGCCAGCAGGCCCTGCAGGTCCTTGAGTGGTGAGTCGCTCCAGTGCAGGCGATCCAGGCGCTGGTCCAGCAGGCTCAGCTTGTCGCTTTCCAGGTGCCAGTCCGCGAGGCCGCAGTACAGGGCATCGGCGGCGCGGATCTGCACGCCGCTGACCCCAAGGTAGATGCCCAGTTCGCCGGGAATCCGTGAGAGGAAGTAGCTGCCGCCCACATCCGGGAAGTAACCGATGGCCACTTCCGGCATCGCCAGGCGGCTGCGCTCGGTGACCACTCGCAGGTCGGCGCCTTGCACCAGGCCCATGCCGCCGCCGAGGACAAAGCCGTCCATCAGGGCCAGCACTGGCTTGCGGTAATGGTGGATGGTCAGGTCCAGGGCGTACTCCTCGACGAAGAAATCCTCGTGCAGGGTATCGCCGCTCTGGTAGCTGTCGTACAGCGAGCGGATGTCGCCGCCGGCGCAGAAAGCCTTTTCACCGGCGCCGCGCAGCACCACCGCGTGAATCAGCGGGTCCTGGGCCCAGGTATCCAGTTGTTGCTGCAAGGTACGCACCATCGACAGGGTGATGGCATTGAGACCGGCGGGGCGGTTGAGGGTCAGGTGACCGATGTGGTTGCGCACCTCGACCAGTACTTCGCCGGGGGTGGCGTCGAGGTCCTGTGTCGCCTGGGATGAAACCTGAGCAGTCATCACTAACTCCCTGCTTTTATTGTTTTTTATATAAGGCTCGCGCGCGAGCATCGACGGATCGTAACAGTGCAATTTTGCCCAGTACAACCCCGAAAACTGCAGGTTGACTGTGCATTTTTGCATGTTGAAAAAGCCGCCCTCAATCTTGCGCCAGCGCTCTGGCCCGCAGCGCCCGTACCGATCCGGCGAATGTCCGCGGCCTAAGGGCACGACGGCGCGAGCGCCGCTACAATGGCGCTCGAATTTTTTTGCCGGCGAGGCACCATGGACATCGATCTGGCCCGCACCTTCCTGGAAATCGTCCGCAGCGGCAGCCTGATCGCCGCCGCCGAACGCCTGCACCTGACCCAGACCGCCATCAGCGCCCGGGTGCAGAACCTGGAAGGCCAGCTCAACTGCAAACTGCTGGTACGCAACCGCGCCGGCGCCCGACCCACCGCCGATGGCGAGGCCTTTATCGCCTATGCCAATCAGCTGGTGCAGACCTGGGAGGCCGCCCAGCGTGACCTGCCGTTGCTGGCGGGCTATCGCAATGTGCTGCACATCGGCGGTGAGTTGAGCCTGTGCAATCCGCTGATGCTCAATTGGGTTAGAGGCCTGCGCCAGGCACTGCCCAACCATGCGGTACGCACCCAGATTGCCGAAGGCGCGAGCCTGCAACGGCAACTGGAGTTGGGCGTACTGGACGCGGCGCTGGTGTTCCAGCCGCTGTATTGCGCGGGATTGCAGGTCGAGCAATTGCTGGAGGAGAAATTGATCCAGGTGCGCCTGGCGGGGCGTCCCGAGCCTTATGTGTACATCGACTGGGGCGATGATTTTCGCCGTCAGCACGACGCCGCATTGCCGGAACAGGCCAAGGCCGCGGTGGGCTTCAACCTTGGGCCCCTGGCGCTGCAGTTCATCCTCGACGCCGGTGGCAGTGGCTATTTCCGCACCCGGGTGGTGCAGAGCTACCTGGACAGCGGTGTGCTGGAACGAGTGGAGAGGGCCCCGGAGTTCAGTTTTCCCACTTACCTGCTGTATGCCCGGGAGCGCGACTCGGCGCAGCTGCAGCAGGCTTTTGCGGTATTGCGCGAGGTGATCGAACAAGACCACGACTGGTCCCAGCGCTGGTCGCCGATGGTTTGAACCAACTGACTTGAGCCTGGCATCGCACTTGAGCGCGCCTGCGCTGGCCAGCCAGTGGCTGCGCCTGGCGCGCAATCGACGATGCCTTTGCAGGAACCGGCTTGCCAGCGAACAGGCCCTTGAAGCGTGCGCCGCTTCTGAAGCTGTCTTGGCTGGCAAGTCAGCACCAGCGAGGGCGAAGGTTAGGGCGCTATCAGGGCCGCGAGGACAGGACCTGGCCAATGCTGCGCCGGCGGGCGTGGGCTTCGCTGGCGTGGATCAGTTGCTCAAGGTCTTCAGGGGTGACGTCGAAGAATTCTTCCATCTCGGCCAGGGCCTGCTTGAGGTCTTCGGCGGTGATCGCCAGGCTGTCGGCGGGGGCCTCCGAGGGCAGCAGCATTGGTGTATCGCTCGGGCCCTTGGGGTAACGAATCCGCGTCAGGTTGTTGTAGGCCAGGGCACTGGCCAACAGGCTGGCCGCCGCGAGCATCACCGGACCCAGTTCCCGCCACTCCAAAGCGACGCTGGCCGGGTCTGCCAGCACCAGGGTCAGGGCCAGGGCGCCGGCCGGGGGATGCAGGCAACGCAACCAGCACATCAGCACCAGGGCCATGCCCGCCGCGAGGCAGGCGCTGCCCAGGGTCCGCCCCAGGACATGAGCCACCAGCAAGGCCACGACCCCGGCGCACAGGTAGCCGCCGAGGATCGACCAGGGCTGGGCCAGGGCCCCGGAAGACACGGCAAACAACAACACCGCCGAGGCCCCCAGCGGACCGATCAGGTGCAGCGCCACCGGCATGCCGAACACCTGGGCGCAGAGCCAGACACTGAACAGGGTGCCCAGGGCCATGCCGATGGCGGCGCGGCTCCATTCCAGGGGGCGGGTATTGATGGCGGCGGGTTTCCAGCGGGCAAACATCGGCAAGAACGGTCCAGGGCTGAACGACGGGCAAAAAGAAGGGCTTGCCTGGATCACCAGAAAGCCCTTGAACGTTCCAACATTTGGGGGAGGAACGGGCACAGTGTGCCGAGCATTGGTGCCGCTGACAAATTCATAATAATGCCGTTTAAGTGCATTTATTTTGCTGTATGACGCACCGGCTTGCCGGCGAAGGGAGCTAAGAGGGCTTGGAGTTGGGGGCGGGTCTTGAGGGCGCTTTCGCTGGCAAGCCAGCTCCATAGCCAGCTGTGGCAGTGCGTTTTTTACAAGGTCAGGCGCATGGCGCAGCGGCGTGATTCGGGCAGACCGTGCTGTGTTTCGTCGGCCAGGACCTGGCGCAGGCGCGGGCTCAGTTGTGCAGGTTGCAGAGTGGCAAAGCCCTGGCGCTGGTAGAAAGGTTCGTTCCACGCCAGTTCGCGGAAGGTGCTGAGGGTCAGGGCCGTGAGCTGCTGTTCCAGGGCGAACTCGCGCGCCGCCTGCAACAGGCGCTTGCCAATGCCTTGGCCCTGGTGGCCAGTGGCAACGGAAATTTCCCACACATGCAGTTCCTGGTCGCAGACCTGGGCAGTGAGAAAGGCGCAGCGGGTGCCGTCCTTTGTCAGCGCAACCCAGACCGGGTGCTGTTGGATGTTTTCTCTATGGCTCTGGGCATCGGCCACCTCGGCGTCGGCCAGCCAGGCCAGTTGCGGATCACTGCGAAACAGTGCCGCAGCCGAGGTTTCAATGGCGGGGAGGAAGGCCGCGTCAGCCACCCGCGCCCGGCGGATCTGGATAGTCATGGGCGCGAGTGTAAGGAGCCGCCAAGGGGTTGCGCAACGCTTTCAGGGTGGCGTGGCAGCGCTCTTGGGCAGGTGCAGCAAGACGAAGTCGTTCTTGTCGAAACGCCCGCTCAGCACCGGAGTCAGCCCGGCCAGGGGCGTGCCTTGCAGGCTGGGCAGGTCGCTCTGATCAAGAATCACCCAGGCCGGGGCCGGCACTTGGGCCAGGGCGGCAGCCTGATCGGTGAACTGTGGCTGCAGGTCTCGATCCAGGTTGACCATGAACTTGATCGCCTTGGCGTCCTTGCCCATGCGGTGCAGGACTAGCGGTGCCGGGTCGGCCTCGATCAGTTGCATGGCGCCGAGGCTGAAGGCGCGAGTGTCATAGAGGCGGTGCTCCACCGGTTCGAAGACCCCGATGTAACAGGCCCAGACCGCCAGCACCGCGCTGTAGGCCAGGCCCACGGCGCGCCACTGGCGCTTGAACAGCAATCCCAGTGACAGCGCTTGCAACAGGCCGAGGATCAGCAGCATGGGCAAGAGGTGGGTGAGCTGTTCAGGGAATTTGCGCCGCAGTACCAGCAGTCCCACCATCAGCAACCCGGGCAGCAGCACCCACAGGCCCTGGATCAGCACCCGCAGCCAGCCCATGACCCGCCCGCGTCCGGCCTGGAACGGATAAGCCGCAACGATCGCCGCCATGGGCAGCATCGGCAGCAGGTAGCGGGCCTTTTTCGCTTGGGGAATCGACAGGCCGATCATCACGATCAGCCCGGCAGCAGTGCACAGACGCAACAGTTTCAGGGCCGGGCCCTGTTCCGCAGGGCGATTGAGCAGCACCGCAACCCAAACCAGGATCGCCAGGGGATAGGCCAGGGCGTAGTTGCCCAGGGAACTGGTGAAGTAGTAGAAGACGTCGCTGGAGCCTTCGCTGCCGTCCATGCGTCCCATGAACTGCATGCGGATCACCTCGTCGACAAAGGCCTGGCCACCGCTGAGCTTGGCCAGCCACAGCAGCAGGCCGACGCAGGCCACCAGCAGCAACAGCGCGCTGAAACCGACGCCGAACAAACGGCGCCATTGACCGCCCAGCAGGTAGTAGCTGCACAGCATGCCGGTGGGAATCACCAGGCCGATGGGGCCGCGAATGGCAAAGCCCAGCACCAGCAAGAGGAAGATCCAGCCCAGGTGCCGACGGGCACCGAAATGGTCGTGGGCATAGCCGAGGTAGAACACCGCCAGGGATACCGCGGCGAGCATCTGGTCCAGGGAGACGGCACGGGTTTCGCTGATAAAGGTATTGCTCAGCAGCAGCAAAGCCACGCTGAGCAGGGCCCAGGTGCGGGAGTAGGGTGCCAGCAGGCGATAGATCAGACTGACGATCAGCGCCGAAGCAATGGCCGTCGGCAGCCAGGCGGTAAAGCTGGTGACCTGCCCGGTGGGCAGGGAAAACAGCCACACCAGCAGGGTCGAGGCACTGGAATAGTCAGCGTAGGGCTGGCCATAGGTGGTAGGGAAGAACCCCGGCCCATGGCGCAGCATCTCATTGGCGAAGAGCACAAAGCGCGAGTCGAAGCCGATGACCGAATCGTGGCCGGCGCCGGCGCAGAACAGCAGCAAGGCCAGCAGCCCCAGCCCCAACGATTGCCAAAGTATTGTGTTCGCAGGGGAACTGGAGTGCGGGTTCATTCAGGCCTCGGTGGACCACTGCTGGTGCGGAATCGGCAGGTTGCGCGATTCACCGCGACCGATCGGGAAGTAGGTGAAACCGTTGCGCGCCAGGCGCTCGGCGTCGTACAGGTTGCGTCCATCGAAGATCACCGGGGCCTTGAGACGCTGCTGGATCAGGTCGAAATCCGGCGCCTTGAACTGCTGCCATTCGGTGCAGATGATCAACGCGTCGGCGCCATGGAGCACCGATTCCGGAGTGCCCATGAGCATCAGGCGCGATTCGTCCGGGTACAGACGCTGGGTTTCCTGCATGGCTTCCGGGTCGAAGGCCCGGACTTCAGCACCGGCCGCGAACAGCGCGTCCAGCAGCACCCGGCTCGGTGCGTCGCGCATGTCGTCGGTGTTGGGCTTGAACGCCAGGCCCCAGAGGGCAAAGGTCTTGCCTTCAAGGTCGCCTTTGTAGAACGCCTTGATGCGTTCGAACAGCTTGTGTTTCTGCCGCTCGTTGATGGCTTCCACCGCTTGCAACAGGTCACTGGAGCAATGGGCTTGCTCGGCGCTGTGGATCAGGGCGCGCATGTCCTTGGGGAAGCAGGAGCCGCCGTAGCCGCAACCGGGGTAGATGAAGTGATAGCCGATCCGCGAGTCGGCGCCGATGCCCAAGCGCACCGATTCGATGTCCGCCCCCAGGTGCTCGGCCAGCTCGGCGATCTGGTTGATGAAGCTGATCTTGGTGGCCAGCATGCAGTTGGCCGCGTACTTGGTCAGCTCGGCGCTGCGCAGGTCCATGAACATGATGCGGTCGTGGTTGCGGTTGAACGGCGCGTAAAGGTTGCGCATCACGTCGCGCACTTCCTCGCGTTCACAGCCGATGATGATCCGGTCCGGACGGCGGCAGTCGGTGACGGCCGAGCCTTCCTTGAGAAATTCCGGGTTGGAAACGATATCGAACTGCAGCGGACGGCCGTCCAGGACCTTCTCTATGTGCGCCTTCAAGGTGTCGCCGGTGCCCACCGGCACCGTGGATTTTTCCACCAGGATCACCGGCTTCTCACGGTGGCGGGCCACTGCGTCGCCTACCGACAGCACATAGCGCAGGTCCGCCGAGCCGTCTTCGCTGGACGGCGTGCCCACGGCAATGAACAGCACCTGGCCGTGTTGCACCGCGAGCTTTTCATCGGTGGTGAAGTGCAGGCGCTTGGCTTCGAGGTTTTCCTTGACCAGGCTGGCCAGCCCCGGCTCGAAGATGCTCACGTAGCCTTGTTGCAGCTGTTTGACCTTTTGCTCGTCGATGTCCATGCAGATGACATCGTGGCCGACTTCAGCCAATACGGCGGCTTGTACGAGGCCGACGTAACCACTTCCAAATACACTGATTTTCATGGGGTATTCCTGGGACTTGTTGCGGGTGCAGATCGAGAGTTGATGGTGATGACCCCAAGGATGACCAGGGCCACCCCGAGGCTTTTGCCAAGCGTGAAGGGTTCGTTGAACAGCGGCAGGCTGGCGGCCAGCAGGTAGACCAGGGCGTAGCTGATGCTGAGCAGCGAATAGGCCCGGCCCAGCGGCAGGTCGCGCAGGGCCAGGAGCCAGCAGAGCATCGACAGGGCGTAGGCACCGATGGCCGTGATCACCACCGCCAGGGCGGCGAGATCGACGTTGCCAATACTCAGCGCCGACAGCCACTGATCCGGGGCGGGCAGGCGGGTCATGCTCCAGCGCATGCCCAACTGGGCGCCGCTGACCAGCGCCACACTGCCCAGGGCGAAGGCAAAACCCTTGACCCGGCTCATGCGTGGCGACTCAACAGCAGCACGCCACCGATGACCAGGGCCACGCCGAGCCAATGGCGGCGGTCGATGGGCTCATGGAAGACGAAGCGGGCGATCAGGGTGATAAACACGAAATTCAGGCTGAGCATCGGGTAGGCCACGCCCACCTCCATGCGTTGCAGCACCAAAAGCCACACCAGCAGGCCCAGGCCGAGGCTGAACAGGGCCAGCCACAGCCAGCCCGAACGCAGTTTTTGCAGGATGCCGGAGGGCTGGTCACGCCAGCTTTCCACGGCGAACTTCTGCGCCACCTGGCCCAGGCAGGTCAGAGCGCAGGCGAGCAACAGCAACAACAGGCTCATGGCTGACTCTGGGGAATGATGAAGATCACGATATTGCCTTGCTCGTAGCGCTTGGCATCCTTGGGCAGCAGCTCGACTTCATGTTCCTCGTCGCTGCTCTTGACCCGCATCACCACGCCGATCGAGCCTTGCTTACGGGCTTGCTCGATCCACGGCTGGACTTGGTTCAGGTCGACCTTGCGCGCCGCAGTGTCCTCGTAGCCCAGGCCGTACTTCACTTCGCCCTGGGTGTTGTAAAGGGTCACGTCGGGGCGACGCAGGCGCCAGGCCAGCGCAGCGGCAGCGCCCAGGTCGTTGCTCAGCAGGGCCTTGGCCTGGCCCAGTTCGGCCACGTGATCGATGATGAACTGGTCGGGAATCTTGTTGTAGACCACCTTGTTCGGCAGCGCCGCCGGGGCCAGGGCCACCAGCAGGAAGCTGCCCAGGGCCGGGGCGGCCCACAGGCTCAAGGGGCGCATGGCCTGCAACAGGTTGCTGATGATCCAGCCCAGCAACAGGATGTACACCAGGACCAGGTGCTGGGGTTCGTCCACATACACCGGCTTCTTCAGCTGGAAGTACACCAGGGCCAGCAGGGCCATCAGGCCGGCCAGCAGGTTGAGCACACCATTGAGGCTGAGGATCCGGGTCGTGCCGGTGGCCAGACGGTCCGTCAGGGTGTGCCCCATCAGCAGGGCCACAGGCAGCAGGCAGGGCAGAATGTAGGCCGGCAGTTTGCCTTTGCTCAGGCTGAAGAAGGCCAGGGGCAGCACCAGCCACAGCAGCAGGAAGCCGCTGCTGTTCAGCCGCCGTTGTTCCCAGGCCTGCTTCAGGCTGGTCGGCAACAGCAGCACCCAAGGCACGCAGAAGCCCACCAGCAACGGCAGGTAATACCACCAGGGCGAGGCGTGCTGCGCGTCTTCACCGGCAAAGCGGCGGATGTGCTCATGCCAGAAGAAGAACCGCCAGTAGTCCGGCTCCTGGGCATGCACCGCCAGGGCCCAGGGCAGGCTGACCAGAATCGCCACCAGCACGCCGATGCCGCCATAGGCCAGCAGCGAGCGCAGGCGCTTCTGCCAGATGGCATAGGGCAGGGCCACCAGCACCGGCAGCAGCCAGGCCAGAAAGCCCTTGGTCATGAAGCCCATGCCGCAGGCCAGGCCCAGCAGCACCCAGGCGCCGATCTGTCCGCGTCGGCTCTGGCAGTCGAAGGTGAACCACAGTGCCACCAGGCTCAGGTTGACCCAGAAGGTGAACTGCGGATCGAGGTTGGCGTAGCCGGCCTGCAGCGCCACCACGCTAAAACTCATGTAGAGCAGGGCGCTGGCCAGGCTCTTGCGCGGGTCGTTCCACAGGCGCCGGGCCAACAGGTAGGCCAGGACCACGCTCAAGCCGGTGCTCAGGGCCGACGCCACGCGCACGCCAAACAGGTTGTCGCCAAACAGCGCCTGGCCGATGGCGATCATCCAGTAGCCGGCCACGGGTTTTTCGAAATAGCGGATGCCCATGAAGTGCGGCGACGCCCATTTGCCGGTCAGGAGCATTTCCTGGCTGATCTGTGCGTAGCGGGTTTCATCGGGAATCCACAGGCCGTGGCTGGCCATGGGCAACAGGTAGAACAGACCGAAAGCGATCAGCAGCAGCGGCAGGGCCCAACGTCTGGTCATGCGCCTTGCACTCCCAGCCAGCCTTCCCGGCCTTGCAGTGCGCCACGCACGACCTTGCCTGCCGGCAGGCTGGCCAGATCCGCCGGGAGCATCTGCCCCAGGGGTTGAAAGTGGATGTCGCGTTGCTTGGCGCTGGCCAGCAACTGGCGGAAATCATTGGCCATGAGAATCCCTTCTACTTCTGCATGCACGGTGTAGACATTGAGGTTGTCCGGACTGAACCGGTCGAGGATGTAGCGGTTGAAATCCTTGGCGGCCACCACCGGCCCGACCACTTCGTCGAAGGTCGGCAGGTCCACCGGAATCTGTGGGGCGCCCAGGCTGCCGTCCGCCAGTCTTGGCCGGAACAGGCTCTGGCCACGGCAGTCGCTGTTGTAGCGAAAGCCGAACTGTTGCTTGGCTTCGATGACGCGTTCATCGGCGCGCCAACCGGCAGACGCCGAGCAGCTCACCGCTTGCCCGAGAATATCGTTGAGGCTGTCGACGCCACGGCGGATCTGTTCGATCAGCTGTGCCTGACTCCAGCGCCCGGTGTTGGCCTGCCAGCCGTGATGATCCCAGGCGTGCAGGCCGACTTCATGACCGGCGGCCAGGGTCTGGCGCATCAAGTGCCCCAGGTCGCGGCCGATGGGTTTGCCCGGCCAGGCCGTGCCGGCCAGGAGAATGTCCCAGCCGTACAGGCCCGCGGCATTGGAGCGCAGCATTTTCCAGAGGAACTGCGGACGGATCAGGCGCCACAGGTGGCGCCCCATGTTGTCCGGCCCGACGCTGAAGAAGAACGTGGCCTTGACCCCGGCTTCCTCCAGCGATTCGAGCAGCCGTGGCACCCCCTCCCGGGTGCCGCGGTAGGTATCGACATCAATGCGCAGACCTGCTTGCATCAGCGAGCTTCTTCTTTGGAACGATCGGCGATTTCCAGCATGGCTTCGCGCAGGAAGAAGTCCAGGGTGTTGCCGATGGTTTGGCTCATCTCCACGGTCGGCTCCCAGTTCAGCAGGCGCTTGGCGTTGGCGATGCTGGGCTTGCGGTGTTCCACGTCCTGGTAGCCGGCACCGTAGAACGCCTTGCTCTCGACGTCGCGGAAACCGGCGAACGGCGGGAAGTTGCTGCGCAGCGGGTGAGCTTCGAACTGACGCAGCAGTTCTTCGCCCAACTGGCGGATGCTGGCTTCGTTGTCCGGGTTGCCGATGTTGATGATCTGGCCGTTGCAGCAGTCGTTGTCGTTGTCGACGATGCGCGCCAGGGCCTCGATGCCGTCGGCGATGTCAGTGAAGCAGCGCTTCTGCTCGCCACCGTCGAACAGACGGATCGGGGTGCCTTCCACCAGGTTGAGGATCAGCTGGGTGATGGCGCGGGAGCTGCCGATACGGGCCGAGTCCAGGCGGTCCAGGCGCGGGCCCATCCAGTTGAACGGACGGAACAGGGTGAAGTTCAGGCCCTTGGCGCCGTAGGCCCAGATCACACGGTCCAGCAACTGCTTGGACACCGAGTAGATCCAGCGCTGCTTGTTGATCGGACCCACGATCAGGTTGGAGCTGTCTTCGTCGAAGTTGTTGTCCTGGCACATGCCATAGACTTCCGAGGTCGATGGGAAGATCACCCGCTTGTTGTACTTGACGCAGTAGCGAACCAACTTGAGGTTCTCTTCGAAGTCCAGCTCGAACACGCGCAGTGGGTTGCGGGTGTATTCGATCGGGGTGGCGATGGCCACCAGCGGCAGGACCACGTCGCACTTCTTGATGTGATATTCGATCCACTCGGAGTGGATGCTGATATCGCCTTCGACGAAGTGGAAGTTCGGATGGCTGCGCAGGCGCTCGATGGCGTCCGAGCCGATGTCCAGGCCGTAGACGTCGTACTTGTCGTCACGCAGCAGGCGCTCGGACAGGTGGTTACCGATAAAACCGTTGACACCGAGGATCAGCACACGGGTGCGGCGTGGCTTGCGGCCGGACTCGGCACCGCGCAGCAGGGAGCCGTCCACCAGACCCAGCTCATTGGCCAGTTGCGGGCCACCCAGGTACAGGCCGTTGGCGTTGCGCTGGCCGGAGGTGATCACCAGGGAGTCTTCGCCACAGGCGATGCGCAGCGGGTCGACGCTGATGACCCGCCCCGGGGCCTGGCCTTCGTTGCCCTTGGCAACTTCGGCGCTCCAGACGATCAGCTTGTGCTCGCCGACGGCGCAGAAGGCGCCCGGGTAAGGCTGGGTCACTGCGCGTACCAGGTTGAACAGCTCTTCGGCGGGGCGCTTCCACTCGATCTTGCCATCGGCTGCGGTACGGCGACCGTAGTAGCTGGCCTTGGATTCGTCCTGGGCGGTCTCGGTGATCTTGCCCTGGGCCAGCGCCGGCAGGGTGTCGCCTAGCAGGCTGGCAGCGGCGTCACGCAGTTTGTGGTGCAGGCTCAGGGCGGTGTCGCTGCGTTCGATGGCCACGCGCTGCTGGGCGATGATGGCCCCGGCGTCGGCACGCTTGAGCATGCGGTGCAGGGTCACGCCGGTCTCGGTTTCGCCCTTGACCAGCACCCAGTTGGCCGGAGCACGGCCGCGGTAGCTCGGCAGCAGCGAGCCGTGCAGGTTGAACGCACCTTTGCGGGCGGTGGCCAGCAGGGGTTCGCTCAGCAGATTGCGGTAGTAGAAGGAGAACAGGTAGTCCGGGTCGAGTTTGCTGATGCGCTCGATCCACAGCGGGTGGTTGGCATCTTCCGGGGCATGCACGGCAATGCCTTTGCGGGCGCACAGCTGGGCGACGGAGCCGTAGAAGGTGTTCTCCTTGGGATCGTCGGCGTGGGTGAACACGGCAGCGATCTCGTAGCCTGCATTGAGCAGGGCTTCGATGCCCGCACAGCCAATATCGTGGTAGGCGAAGACAACAGCTTTATTGCTCATGGCGAAACCTGATCAGTATGAGTGGAAGTTAAACCGTCGACAGTGACAGCCGGGGCGGGGACCGCCGGCTGGCTGCGCAAGACTTTTTCGATGAAGAAGCGCGGGCGGGCCCGCACGTCGCTGTACATGCGTCCCAGGTATTCACCCAAAAGACCCATGCCGATGAACTGGCCACCGGTGAACACGAACAGCACCGCAAACAGCACGAAGGTGCCGTCGCCGGCCCAGGTGGCACCGAAGATCAGCCGCAGGATGATCAGCATCAGGGCAAACAGCGCGCCGACGCCGGCCATGCCGAAACCGATGATGCTCAGCAGCCGCAGGGGGGTGGTGGTCATGCAGGTGATCAGATCGAACATCAGATTGATCAGGCGCATCGGGCTGTACTTGGAGTCGCCGTGCTCGCGCTCGGCGTGCTCTACCAGCACCTCGGTGGTGTGCCGGGCGAAGCTGTTGGCCAGGATCGGGATAAAGGTGCTGCGTTCGGTGCAGGCCAGCATCGCGTCGATGATGGTGCGGCGGTAGGCCCGCAGCATGCAGCCGTAGTCGCTCATGGCCACACCGGTGGAGCGCTGCACCGCGAGGTTGATCAGCTTCGACGGCCAGCGACGGAAGGCCGAGTCCTGGCGGTTGTTGCGCACAGTGCCGACCACGTCGTAGCCGAGCTCGGCCTGGGCCACCAGGCGCGGGATTTCTTCCGGCGGGTTCTGCAGGTCGGCGTCGAGGGTGATGACCACGTCACCGCGGCACTGCGCGAAGCCGGCCATGATCGCCGCGTGCTGACCGTAGTTGCGGTTGAGGATCACCGCCACTACGGGGCTGCCTTCGCGCTCGGCGGCTTGTTGCAGGAGGGTCGCCGACTGGTCGCGGCTGCCGTCGTCCACCAAAACGATTTCAAAGTCGTGCTTGAGCTGGCGGCAGGCCGCTTCGGTGCGGCGCAGCAGCTCCGGCAGGCTCTGTTCTTCGTTGTAGACCGGAATCACGATCGACACGAACTGGATTGGGTAAGGTTTCAAAGGCTTCAGTCCAGGAGGTTGGCAATGGCATCGGAGACCCGTTCGACATCGTCGAGGGTCATGTCCGGGAACAGTGGGATCGAGCATAGACGCGCCGAGTTCCATTCGGTGTGTGGCAGCCGCACATCGGCGAAGCGCTGTCGATAATAGGTATGCAGGTGAGTGGCGATGAAGTGGATGCCGGTGCCGATGTTCTGCTCCTGCAGGCCCTTCATGAAGGCTTCACGGTCCAGGCCGCAGCGTTCGGCGTCGATGCGCAGGATGAACAGGTGCCAGGCGTGCTGCTGCGGGTACTGGGGCAGGTGCAGGGGTTGCACCGGCAGGCCTTCGAGGCGCTCCAGGTAAGCCTTGGCCAGCACTTCGCGCTTGGCGTTGATGTCGTCCAGGCGCTGCAGCTGTACCAGGGCGATGGCGGCGTTGATGTCCGCCAGGTTGTACTTGAATCCGGGCTCGATCACTTGGGCCTGGGGCTTGCGACCGTGGGTCAGGCGATCGTAGGCGTCCACCCCCAGACCGTGGAACTTGAGCATGCGCACCCGGTCGGCCAGGGCTTGGTCGTCGCTGACGAACATCGCACCTTCGGCGCAGGTCATGTTCTTGATGGCATGGAAGGAAAAGATCGCCGTGCCCCGCGCGCCGATGGCGCGGCCGCGATAGGTGGTGCCGGCGGCGTGGGCGGCGTCTTCGATCACCGGGATGCCGTGCTTGTCCGCCAGGGCGTACAGCGGGTCCAGGTCGAAGGCGGCGCCGGCGTAGTGCACCGGGATGATGGCCTTGGTCCGTGGCGTAATGGCCGCCTCGATGGTGGCGGCGTCGCTCATCAGGGTGTCGGGATCGACATCGACGAATACCGGGGTCGCCCCCAGCAGGCAGATCATGTTGGCGGTGGAGACCCAGGTCTGCGACGGAGTGATGACTTCATCCCCCGGACCGATGCCCAGGGCCAGCAGGGTGATGTGCATGGCGCCGGTGGCCGACGACAGGGCCACGGCGTGGCGGGCGCCAACACGGTCGGCGAATTGCTGTTCAAGTTCCTGGTTTTTCGGGCCGGTGGTGATCCAGCCGGAGCGCAGAACCTGCTCCACTGCAGCTATCTCTTCGTCGCCGATACTCGGGCGCGAGAAAGGAAGGAAAGCCTGGTTCATGGTTACCTCGGGTTTAGCTGATGCCGGAAATACGGGGTGATGCGAACGAACGATTGATGGAGCGCGGGGAGGTCATGCAGTCATCAAGGCTCATCCAGTTATTGGGCCGGGGTGGCGATCCATGCGGCGTTTGAGTAAAGAAGGTATTTGTTAAAAGTAAATGCAGATCAAGGTGTTATCTTGACAACCTGATAAAGCACTGCGTTCGGCAGGAGGCTTGTTGGTGGCTGAGATTAAGCGGAAAAATGTGAAACGAATATGAAAAATAGGGCAAAAGTCCGTTTTTCCGCGGGCCAGACAGCTAGTGTTCAGTTTGTTGTCAAGGTTGTAGCGCGACGGGGTGCCGGCAGCCATTTCAAGGGCTTGAAGAAGCACTTTAAAGCGCGCTTGCAGGAGGCTTTGAACGGTGTCTTGAACTTGGCCATGAACGGCGCAGGGAACTGCGCTCCGGCATCGTCTTTGCCTTCGGGGGGAGCATGACTTCGCAGGAACAACCGGCCGTTGCCGACAACGCGCACAAGGCCAACCCGTTGCGCCTGTACCTGGCCCGTCTGGCGCCGTCCAGCCAGTCGACCCTGCGTTACGTGCTGCAGGACGCCGCCGATCGCCTGGGGTATGACGAACTCAACCTTGAGGACATCCCCTGGCACCACCTGCAACCCGAACAGGTCACGGCCCTGGTGGCCACATTGCGCCGTGACGGCTATGCCCCGAATACCTCGTCGCTGTACGTCAATGCCCTGCGCGGGGTGATGAACGAGGCCTGGCGCAGCAGTCTGATCAGCCAGGACCATCTGCTGAAAATGCGCTCGGTCAAGGCCATGGGCGGTACACGCCTGTCCCGGGGGCGCAATCTCAAGCGTGGGCTGATCCAGGACCTGATGGCGGTGTGTGCCGCCGACCCGCGGCCCCAGGGCGTGCGCGACGCGGCCATCATCGCGGTGCTCTATGGCTCGGGCATGCGCAAGTCCGAATCGGTGAACCTGGACCTGGCCCAGGTGGACTTCGTCCAGCGCAGCCTGCAGGTGCTGGCCAAGGGCAACAAACAGCTGATCAAGTACGCCCCGGCCTGGGCCTTCGACAAGCTCCAGGCCTGGCTGGACCTGCGTCGCGCAGACTTGCCGGCGGGCCTTGAGGACGACGCTTTCCTGTTCAACCGGATTCGTCGCGGTGGTCATATCACCCGTGAACGCATCAGCAAGCACGCCATCTACTACATCGCCCGCCAGCGGGGCGCCCAGGTTGGCGTGCGCATCATGCCCCACGACTTTCGCCGTTCGTTCATTACCCGGGTGATCGAGGAACATGACCTGTCGATCGCCCAGAAGCTGGCGCACCACACCAATATCCAGACCACCGCCAGCTACGACATGCGTGATGACAATGAACGACGTCGGGCCATCGACCGCTTCGACCTGTGAGTGTCAGCCGTTCAACAGGTCGGCCGGGAAGGGGACAGATGCCCGGTCAGGTCCCAGGCCTCGAGCATTTTGGCGTACTCAAAGGCGTGGCTTGGGTCACTCTGCAGCCAGTCTTCGAACGCCTGGCGTTCATCCAGGCTGCAATCGGCCTCACGCAGGCGGATGCACCAGTGGGCGGCCTGCATCATCAAGTATTCATCTGCTTCACTGGCAGGACTGTTCATCGTGCGGTCCTTGTTCAAAGTGGCGCCGCTCATGAGGAAGAGGCGCGGCACGTAGAAATCACTTGCAATCTAGAGTGTATAACGAGAAAAAAGCGTCAATTTTTTGCCTGAAATCAGTCATTGGTATCGATGAGTAGGCCTGAGGCAAGGCCTGGATGCTGCTCTATAATCGGCATGTTTCACCTGTGGCAAATGGAATCGACCAGTCAAATGAGGGAGCAATCTTGAGCGCCAAACTGTGCAACAACACCAATGCCGTGACCTTTGTCAGCAAATACAAGGCAGCCTGCCAGCCGATCGCCGATCAACTGGACCTGCCGGTGGAAAACATCCTTGGCCTGGCGGCCCAGGAGAGCCAGTACGGCGCCGGACGCATTGCCCGCGAGCTCAACAACTATTTCTCCTTGCATGCCCCAGCGCCCCTGCAGAGCGGGGCCGAGGCGCCCCAGGGCAACGCCAGCATCAAGGTGGCGAAGTTCGACTCGTTCCAGAAGTGTGCCCAGTCCTTCGCCTTGCGCTATGGCTCGTCGGTGCGAAGCAAGCGCGACCCCATGGAGTTCGCCCAGGCCCTGGTGCGCAGCGGCTACAACAGTGGCGATGCGGCCTCCGGTGGCCGCAACGGATTTGCCGAGTACCTGGCGAAGATCATTGTCGCGGTCAGAGGGCGCATGGCGTGCTGAGAAAAAATCCCCACGCATGGCTGCTGGGCCTGCCCCTGGCCTGCGCGGCACTCGTCGCCTGTGCCGGTACCGTGCTGCAGCCGGATGAGGTCAAGGCCACGGGCCTGACCCGCGAGCAGGCCCAGGAAGTGCTGCTGGTAGCCTTGAAGCATCAGGACTATCAACTGAGCAAACCCGGGGTCTTTGTCGATGGTGACCTGCAGGACGACAGCGGCCAGCCGCCGCATCCGGGCTACTTCGACTTCAGCCTCGGCTACAACGATCCCAAGGCCGGCGCCACTGAGTACTGGGGGCTGTTCTCGGTGAGCACCGCCACCGGCGATGTCTGGGAAATCAACAGCTGCAAGCGTCTGGACGGCAGTGAGTTGCGGGCCTTGCAGGGGCAGATCATGGCCCGTACCGGCAAGACCCTGGCGGACGAAGAACCCCAGCGCCAGGGACTGGGTTGCGAGGATCAACCATAGTCCCGAAACCGGTCTGCATCAGGCCGCAGCGCTTAGGTGCAGGACCGTAAAATAGGCCGCCGTGCCAATCGCCGCGGTGCTGATCAGGCCCAGGCTGTTGCTCAGGGCAATGAGCCCCACCAGCAACAGGGACACCGAGGCTGCCAGGGGCTCGCGGCTCATCTCGCTGAAGGCGATGTACACCGCAAAGTTGATGAACACCGCCACCGGCAGCACCCGCTCCAGGCAACGCTGCAGGCCGGGTTGCAGGCGGATGCTCACGAACGCCGGAATGATCCGTACCAGGCAACTGGTGGCCAGTAGCGCAGCGATGGTGACCCAGGCCGAATCGCTCATAGCTTGGCCCTGGAAAGCAGGACAGTGCTGATCAGCACACTGGGAATCCAGAAGTACAGGGTGCCCAGGAGCATGATCAATACCAGGGTCACCGCGACACAGAGCGCCACCATCGACAAGACGGCCAGACGACGTTCGTGCGCAAGGCTCAAGCGGCTGCGCAACTGCGCCAGCGACAGGTACATCAGCACCACGCTGGCCGGGTAACCCAGGTTGACCTCGGTGCCGATCCACTGCAGCGGCAGCCATTTGCCCAGCCATGCCCCCAGCACCCCGGCCAGTGCCCAGGTCAGGAAGATCGTTGCGCGTATCACCAGCACCGTGACCGGATTGTCCCGTTCGTGCTCGGTGGCGTAGGCCTCGTCCCCCAGCATATGGGCCGCCCCGGCCTTTTGCAGGAACCCCCGGGGCAACCGTGTGCTGGAGGTGAAGGCAATGGGCAGGTAACGGCTGTTGATCGAAGCCGAGACCAGCAGCAGGGTGAAGAACCCGGCTCCCGACTGGGCCAGGGGCAGGGCGGCGAACTGACCGCTGCCGGTGAATCCCAGCAGCCCCACCAGTGCCACCTCCAGCAGTGACCAGTCGGCGCGACCTGCCAGCAGGCCGAACAGCATGCTCACCGGGACAATGGCCAACGCGGCCGGGGCCACCCTGCGCAGAGCACCTGACGTGCTTTGTGTGAACGGCATCTGTTGCTCGACCTGCATAGGTTTGCTCGCCTTTTGCTCATTACCGAGGCAAAGACCCGGAGCGGCGCCCCAGTCATTGGTCGATGGAGTCTAGGAAAGGCAGCGGGACAGCGTCTTGTACGATTGTGCGAGTTTGCCGGGGCTCAGAAGCGGTAGCCGACGTTGACCATCACTGCGGCAGCGCCCAGCACCACCAGCTCGGTGCCCACCGGCCCGTAGTGCACGCCCACCGCCGGAATCAGCACCGGTGCCACGCCAAAGTGGTTCAACGGGATCTTGTCCTTGTAGTCGCCCTTGTAACCCTGGATCAGCCCGCCGCTGAGCTTGGCGTAGACCGGCCAGTCGGCGTGTTCCCAGGCCTTGCCCACGTAGGCGTAGTAGGAGCGTTGGGAGAAGGAGTTGCGAAAGGTGCTCACGCCCCACAATTGACCGTCGGCGTAGTTGCGCTCCAGGCCGATCAGATCCTGGTGGTTGTTGTGGTCGGGATCGTTGCTCCAGTGGTTGGTATAGACGCTGCTCTGCACGTACCAGTAGTCCTGTTGCGCGGCGGCTTGCAGCGTCTGGCTGGCGGCGGCCAGCAGCAGGGCCAGGCCCGCGGCTTGGGTTCGAAGCATTGCTTTCATCAGGGTTCCCTGCCATCGCGGCAGTCGTGCCCCCTCGGAAATCAAGGGGGGGGAAAGGGGGCAGACGCTAACATCCGGCTATTCAGCGAATCAATGATTGAACTGTTGCTTGATCTATATCGGCTTCGATGCGCTGGATCAGGTAGGGGAAGAACGGGTTGGCGGTCAGGCGCATCAGCTCCTCCATGGGCACCACCAGCACGCCGCGTTCACCGCGGGCGGCGATGGTGCCCAGGTGCACGCCGAAGTCTTCTCCGGGAGCGGGCTGGGTCCCGTACAAGCCGTCGTCCACAGGGAACGGCAAGGCCACGTGGGACAAGGAAAACACCCCCGCCGGATAGGCCAGGTCCAGGGGCCGTCGCTGGCTGTCCAGGCTCAGGGCGGGGGTGCTGACTTCGGCCAGGGTCGCGCCGCCGCTGCCTTCATTGGTCAGCACCCGGGTGCTGTAGTTGCGCGGCGGTGCCGGCAGCAGGCTGGCCAGGGAGGTGAGGCTGGCGGGGTCCAGCAGGCCTTCGAAGTCCCGGTCCCGGTTGAGGTCGAAAATCACCAGTTCACTGCCGTTGGCCGGCAGTTGCCGGTACAGGCCGGTGACCAGGGCAGGGGTACTGACCGTGGCATCGGTCAATGACTGGAAGCTGAGGATCGGCGGCAACCGGTTCAGGCGCGGGTCGCCCACCAGGGCCAGCAACTGGCTTTGCAGGGCATCGGTCAGCAGCCACGACTGGCGCGCGGCATTGACCGGAAACGAGTTGTACTTGAACGGGTTGTACTCAGGGCGCAGGTTCAGCCAGGCCGCCTTGCTGAAGGCCGGAAACACCGCCGGCCAGCCGGCCACACCGGCAAAGCGCGCCGACGGGGCCACGCCGATCATCGGCGAAATCAGCACCAGGCGCTGGGCCTGGGGCAACTGCGGATTGTCCAGGGCGTCCAGGGCGTACTTGACCGCCAGGGCACCACCGTTGGAGTAACCGACCACATGCAAGGGTGCCGGCGCCGGGACTTCGGCCCGCGCGGCACGCAGGGCCAGGCGGGTGGCGGCCAGCCAGTCCTGCCAGTGGGCGTCGGTCAGGCCGGCCGGCACGGTGCCGTGGCCGGGCAGGCGCAGGCCGATGGCCAGGTAACCGTGCTCGACGTAGCGCCGGGCAACGTGGCGCAAGCTGTAGGGCGAGTCGGTCAAGCCATGCAGCAGCACCACCACGCCCCGTGGTGTGCCTGAGGGCCGCAGCAGGTAGGAGCGGTTCCAGTCAGTGGCAAAGCGGGGCGGGTAGACCCGGCTGTCCACACGATAACGGTTGAAGGGCGGGACCTGGGTCGGGTCCAGGCGGTCGCTGACTTCACGCCGGACTTCGGCAAACAAACGCTCCTCGGCCTGCAGCCAGGCCGCCCAATCGGCGCTATCGATCTGTTCGATGCTCAGTTCATGGGGCACCCGCAGGTGCCAGGGTTGCAGCGCCGGACCCCGCTCGCTGTCGTAGGCACGCCAGGCCAGCAGGGTGAGTGCGGCAACGCCGAGGATCAGCGCGCCACCCTTGAGCAGGCGCGACAGGGGCGGGGCAATCACGGGCAGGGACTCGGTTGGAGGGCGCTGATGCGATAAACGCAGCGTCGACCGCCAGTGATCAGGTGCTCCACGCGCCGCACCTGCCCAAGGTCGCCAATGGCGGCCTGGAACACTTGCAGTTCGGAGCGGCAGAAGCCCTGGCACTGCTGGGCCGCGACACAGATCGGACAGTGGCTCTCGATCAACAGCCAGCCCTCGCCGTCGGCCTCGACACTGGCCATGTAGCCGGCGACTTCACGGATCTGCGCCAGGGCCCGGACCCGTTCTTCCAGGGTCGGTAGCGGCGCGCAGACGTCGAGGTACTGCGCGGTGTTGACCCGCTCCATGTCAGTGACGATGCGTTCCACGCCGTCGGCCCCATAGACCGCGCGAATCGAATCGATCAGTTGCAGGGTCAGGTGGGCATGGGTGTCGGGAAAACGGGCCTGGGCCTGCTCGGTCAACACCCATTTCTGCGACGGCCGCCCAGCGCCCTGGGCCGGCATCATCTGCCCGGCGATCAGTTCAGCGTCCAGCAGTTTCTGTAGCTGCTGGCGGGTGGCTTCCAGGGACACCTTGAGCAGCGGGGCCAGGTCGGCGGTTTTCAAGGGGCCGCGGGTTTTCAGCAGAAACAGAATTCGCTCGGCGGTGGCGCCGGGGTTCTTCTTCTCGGCAGGGGAGGATATCGAGGACATGCTGGGCCATTAACCAATGCGCAAGTGGGGTATCGAGAGCGTGCAGGACGCGGCTTACTGCGCAAGCATAACAGGCTCCGGCCAAGGGGCCCGGCGATTGTCGCGCTTTGAACGGCGGATTGGGCAAGAGAGCGAGACAATGAAAAAATAATTATCAAAGTAATTGCTTGTGTAATACAGTGCAGCTTTATCGAACACCCTAAGGGAGCAAGGCATGGCTTCGACAAGCGGATGGTCAGCACTGTTACTGGGCAAGAACGGACTGCGCTCGGCAGCCCTGGCCGGTGGCGTGGCGCTGCATGCAATCAATGTGTACCTGGTCACCACGCTGTTGCCTTCGGTGGTCAAGGATATCGGCGGCCTGGACTACTACGCCTGGAATACCACCTTGTTCGTGGTGGCCTCGATCATAGGTTCGGTGCTGTCCACCCGGGCTCTGGGGATACTGGGGCCGAAGCTCGCCTATGCCCTGGCCGGCCTGGTGTTCATGCTCGGTTGCGGCCTGTGTGCCCTGGCCCCGGACATGGGCTGGCTGATCATCGGGCGCAGTGTCCAGGGCCTGGGCGGAGGGCTGCTGTTCGCCTTGCCCTACGCGATGATCCGCCTGGTGTTCGATGAGCCGCTGTGGCCCCGGGCGATGGCGCTGATTTCCGCCATGTGGGGCGCGGCCACCCTGATCGGCCCTGCCGTGGGCGGGGTCTTCGCCGAACACGGAGCCTGGCGTGCGGCGTTCTGGGTGCTGCTGCCCTGCACCTTGCTGTTCATGCTGCTGGCGATCGCCCTGTTACCGGGCAAAAGCCGCGAAACGGCGCCGCGCAGTCCTATTCCCGGGCTGCAACTGGTGTTGCTGACCGCAGTGGTGCTGGCGATCTCCATCGGCAGCATCACACCTTCGCCCGGGTACAACGTCCTGGGGCTGGGCGTCGGTCTGGGCCTGTTGCTGCTGGTGGTGGTGCTGGAGAACCGTTCCGGCAAACGTCTCTTGCCCCGCGACAGCCTGAAGTCCGGCAGCCCCTTGCTGGCGCTGTACCTCTCCATGGCGCTGCTGGTGGTGGGCATGACCAGCGAGGTCTTTGTGCCGCTGTTCCTGCAAGAGCTGCATCAGCAGACGCCCTTGCTGGCGGGTTACATCGCCGCGCTGATGGCGGCCGGCTGGACCCTGGGGGCGATCTTCAGCTCCGGCCTGAGCCCCCGGGGCGCGGCCCGGGCCATCGCCAGCGGGCCGTTTCTGGTGGTGGCCGGCCTGCTCCTGGCCTGTCTGTTCATGCCTGCCACGGCCACGCCGCTGCTGAGCCTGGGGGCGGTGTGCCTGGCCATGTTGCTGGTGGGCACAGGGATCGGCCTGGCGTGGCCCCATCTGTTGTCCCGAGTCCTGGAAAACGCGGCCGATGACCAGAAGGAACTGGCGGGCGCTTCGATCACCACGGTGCAACTGGTGGCCACGGCCCTGGGCGCGGCGCTGGCGGGGATGATTGTCAACCTGGCCGGACTCAGCTCCAGCGCCGGTGTTGCCGGTGCAGCCCAGGCCGCGGCCTGGCTGTTCGGTCTCTACGCCGGGGTATCGGCCCTGTTGTTTATCAGCATGCGTCAGGTCCGGCGCCACCATACCCGGGCGCTGGCCGAGGCCTGAGGCCTGCCTGACTCATCACACTTCAAGGACATACAGATGAACAGCCTCAATACCGCTTGCCAGGAACAGGGCTTCCTTTTCGATCCGGGAGTCGCCCCATTGTTCGCGCACCTGGACCTTCGCCTGCTGGGGGGGCGCGCCATCGGCATTGCCGACAATCAGTTCACCGATCTGCTCAGCGTCCTCGGCGGCCCCGGTTGCGGGGTGTGCAATGGCAACCTCCGGGACCTGCGCCGGGAGAACCTGCGCCAGTTCAGTTATCGCCTGGACGGTTCGGGCGAACTCAGCAGCGCAACGCCGGCGCTGCGGGAACTGCCCCGGCAGTTGCATCAGCGACTGGCGCCCGGCGCAGGTGTTGCGCCGCTGGAGCTTGGCTTGCAACCCTGGCGCCTGGGGCCCCACAGCCCCTATGGATTCCTGCCCCTAGGCCAGACCCACAGACGATCCAATATCTCCCTGGATTCCATCGACAATCCGGCCACCGTGCTGACCCTGTCCCATTGGCCGGCCAACAAGACCCCCAGCGCCTACAAGGCCAACCTGTCCACCACCAGCGCCCTGATCTTTCTCCAACAAGGGCTGAGGGTGGAACAGGCGCAGGTGATCACCAGCGATCATTTCGATCTTGACGGGCTAGCCTCGGTCTACGCCTTCCTGGCCCCCGAGCAGGCCCTGCGGCACCGTCAATTGCTGATCGATATCGCACGACTCGGCGACTTCACCCGGGGCACTTCGCCCCAGGCCCTGCACTGCGCCTTTACCCTGCATGCCCTGGCCGCCCGGGTGCGCAGCGACAGCCAGGGTGGCAACGACCGGCAACTCATGGCGCGTTTCACCGCACTGCTGCCGCAACTGGCCGATGTGCTGGATAACACCCGGCGTTACGCCGAACTGTACGACCCGGCCATGCAGGAGCTGCAGCGCAGCACGGCGCTGGTGGAGCATGCCGCCACACGGATCGAAGAGTACCCGGGCATCGATCTGGCGATCTTTCGCCTGCCTGACGGCGCATGGCAGGGCGAGGGCGAGTACTTCGGCCTGTCGCCGGTGGCGTTGCACAATCGCACCCGCTGTGCGGTGCTGGCCATCGTCAATCAGGGGCGTATCGAAATCCGCCAGCGTTATGAAAGCTGGGTCGAGCGCAGCAGCGGCATTCCCCGGGCCCGTCGGGACCTGGCGATCTTCGCCCGGGCCTTGCAGGAAACGGAGCGCACTCCTGGGCAGTGGCACTACGACGGGGTGCAGGCAATCATGCCGGGCCTGAGGTTTGTCGCCGACCGGCCCAGCAGCCATTCCAGCGACAAGCTGCTGGCCGAACTGCGTCAGTTCCTCGGCCAGGCCCCGGTGGCCTGGGATGCCAACGGCCAGGCCACATAACGCCGTACCGCCAACTTCGCTTTGCCTGGCGCCCTTGTGCTGTAATCCGCGGCCACCAAACAGCACAAGGAAGCCTGTGGATGCACGAATCCGCACGTCACATCGTCGATCTGTACCAGCGTCATGCCCAGGCTTGGGACCGGGCGCGCCGGGCCAACACCCAGGCATTTCACAGTGAACAAGCCTGGTTCGAACGCTTTCGCCAGGTCATGGGGGCTGGCCGGCAGGTACTGGACCTGGGGTGTGGCGGTGGCGAGCCGGTAGCGCGCTATCTGGTGGAACATGGATACGCGGTCACGGGCGTCGACAGCAGCGCCGCCTTGCTGGATCAGTGTTGCCGGCGCTTTCCCGAGCAGCAGTGGATCAACGCCGACATGCGCGGTCTGGCCCTGGATCAGGACTTTGCCGGCATTCTGGCGTGGAACAGCCTGTTCCACCTGAGCCCGGACGATCAGCGCGCCATGTTCGCCGTGTTCGAACGCCATGCCGGCCCAGGCTGCGCCCTGATGTTCACCAGCGGACCTGCAGCAGGGGAGGCCATCGGCGAGTTCGAAAGCGAGGCCCTGTACCACGCGAGCCTGGACCCGGGGGAATACTGCACCTTGCTCGATACCCACGGTTTCGAGGTGGTGCAGCAGGTCAGTGAAGACCCGGAGTGCTGCGGGCTGACGGTGTGGTTGGCGCGGGGGATTTACTGAGGCTCAAAGCGCCTTGAGGTTTTTGGCGATATCCAGCAGGCAGATGCCCAGAGCACGTTTTTCAACGTCATGCGGGGCGAAACCTAGGATGAACAACGGACGTATCATCAGCTTTTCAAGGACAACATCACTTTCCTCCAGGATCTGGATGCGCTGGAGCATGTCGTTCATTTCGGCGCGATGCCATTGATAACGCTCTTGCAGGCGAAAGAATTCGGCGAAATTCTGCCAGGCGCCATCGCCGGTGACACTCAGTCCGAGCTCTTCATCAGTGAGTCCGTGTATTCCCAGTGCGGAGCCCTCCACCTTGAAACTCATCCTGAGAGCGGAATCGTCGAATGGGTGCGGAATCGTCTGCTTGGGGTCCTTGGCGCCCTTGATCGTCGTGGAGTTGCAGCGGTCACAACAGGGGATGAGGTTGTACAGCGAAACGGCCAGGTACGGGTAGATCGATTGAGGCAGGAAATGATCCAGAGGTGGGCGCAGCTCCAGCTCCCCTGAGTTCTTTGCCCGTTGTTCGTGGTAGTTCACATGGTTCATATGGCAATAAGGGCAGATACGGAGAGAGTGCTGAGCTACCAGCTTGTAGGCATTCCATCCGTCATCCTTATCGTCGAATTTCGCGTAGTTGAATAGTTCATTGAGCTTCTTAATCAGAAGCTCCATTTGCGGATGATCTTTCCTTTTCTTGCCTCGAGGACGCTTTACTAAATACTTCAATAGATCTGGCGCATCGTCTTCGACTTGATCAATCACACTCCGGAGTTCCTGCACGCCGCCGACGAGAATATCCCGGCGCCTGTCTTTCAACCTTTCGCGCAATTTAGTGGCACAGGCCGGGTAGTCGTCGAGTTCCGTCCAGTGATTGAGTACCTCGTCGAAACGTTTTCCCAGGGTTTTCAAGTGCAGCTCTTCGACCTCGCGAGAGAGGGCCTTAAACTTGAGCATCTGATTTCATCCCCAGCACCAACAGTTGATCCATGACGTGGGATTGCAGCGTTTCACTGGCCAGGGTTTTGGTGATACTCAAGGCCCTGTTCATTTGCTGGGAGTCGAGCCTGCCCCGGTTGAGGAGCCTGGACAACTCGCTCAGTCGCTGGGCGTTGCAGGAACCGGTGAAACTGTCGACCTTAAACACCTTCGTCAGGGTCTGCTTGGCGGTGTACCCGAACGCATTGTCCAATCGCTTGCAGTCCAGGTCGAAGAGGCGATTGGCGGGGGTGTCCGCTACAACAAGCAACGAGTGGGTTGAAATGAACAGGTGGGTGCGTTTGGCAACGCTTGCGAACTGCTGAATGAATTCCAGCAAATCGTGAACGTAAAGGCTCTGCCATTTGGGGTGCATGAACAACTCGGCTTCATCCAGGCATAACACCAGGCTGCTGGCTTCAGACTGGAGCTCGAACTCACCGATGGCCTTGGCCACCGAACAGTAGAGGGACATCATGCTGGCCTGGCCGCAGCTCAGTGCTTCAAAGGAGAGCTCCAGCAGACCGAGTGCCGCGACTTCAGAAAGCAGGCCTTCATGCCGGCGGATCTGCCGACCGATCTGTCGATTCAGGTATGACAGGCTTGCTCTGCGGTTCCATTGGCGAAGACCGTCAAAGAGTTTCGCGACCACCTCCAGGGCCTGTTGTGCCTCGAATAACAGTTCCATCAGCAATGGGTCGTTCGAAAGCAGGTTGAGCTGCTCGAGGTTGGATGTCAGGTGATCATCCAACCAAGGCTGGTTTTCTCGGATCATCGTTACCAACGCATCTATCAACTCATGACGTTGATGTTCATAAAACCTGTCGGCAGCCCTCAACAGGGTAAAGGACAAGATGAACTTGGTTGCGAGCGAAGCGCTTCGATCCAACTCTTTCATATAGGACTTGAGTTCTGGCTGCAGATCGCTGTACGTCCGAGTACCGCGCCTGCCGTAGGTCCTGAGCGCTTCTACCAGAGAGATCGGCTTGACCGTTATGTTGACCTGGGTCTTGGAAACAAAATCGGCTCGCCCCTTGAGGTAGGGATAGGCACTGAATGCTGCGATCGGGTCCGATTGCCTGGCCTGCCACGCTTGGGTGCTGAGGTTCTTGACTCCCCGCGCCTTCAAACGATTCAGTCTGGCTCTTTCAAAAGGAGAGGTCGTATAGAAGGCCGTGAAAAAGTCAGGCATCGCGGATCTGTTGAGCTCTTTCATCACCTCACCAGCTTGCAGTTCGACGCCTTGAAGCGAGGTGCCTTTTGCCAGGTGCAGGCCAGTCCGGTCCTCCCAAAGCACACTGATGTTCGAGTCGTTACTCCAGTTGACCAGGCCCTCGCACAACTCAAGCAGCATCGCGGTTTTGCCACTGCCATTTTCGCCGTAAAGCGTGGTGAATGACGCAACGCTCAATTCGGCAGAGACTGCCGGCGTCGACCGCCGTGCAATCTGCAGGCAGTAAGAAGGCTGGTCGGTGATCGGAGATGTTTTTTCAAAAGCCACTTCATAGTCGTCGGTGAGCGGCAACACCACCGGTTGCCCTGGCTTATCGGCGAAAAAAAGCACATGAATCACTGTGCGGTCTGGCGACATATCGAATCCTTGATGGTGCTTGCCCAGGTTGTGGCGTGCTCGATGATCGATCGGGTCAACACGGGGAAATGGCTTTTAGCCATGTTTTTTGGCGAGTGGCGCGTAGAGTGGCATACGGATCGGCGTGGGGAAATAGCTCCGCGCGGTTGAGATCCAGGCAAAAAAAAGCCGCGCTTGCTGTCTCTGGCGCGGCTTGTTTATGGCCCGGGGGCCTGTGTTTCAGCTCACTTTAGTGCTTCATCATGCTGTGATCCGGCGCATTCAGCGCTCGGGCTTGGGCTTGGACCTTGATCGACTCCTTCTCGCCCTGGGCGTTTTCCACGATCAGGGTCAGAGGCACGGTGTCGCCGGCCTTGATCTGGCCGGTGAGCTCCATGAGCATCACGTGATAGCCGTGGCTGTCCAGGCTGACCTTCTTCCCGGCCGGCAGGGCCAAGGCGTCCACTGGCTGCATGCTCATCACGTCGTTGTGCATGCTCGACTGATGGATCTGCACGTTCTTGGCCACGGGCGACTGCACTTCAACCAGCTTGCTGTCGCTGCTGGCGGTGAGGTCCATGAAGGCGCCGCTGGCGTGCTGGCCAGGGACGGTGGCGCGGACCCAGGCGTTGTCCACTTGGGTCGCGGCGCTGGCGGTGCCGGCCAGGCCCAGCAGGGAGAGCATCAGCAGGGCGGATTTGATCCGGGATGGGCGACGTTGCGAGTTCATTAACAGACCTCCATGACGGTGAGCAGATCTTCCGCGCACTCTTGGGCGTTGAGGGACTGGGACAGACCCAGGCGCAAGGTGCCCCGGGAGTCGTAGACGAAACTGGTGGCGGTGTGGGACAGGGTGTAGGTCGAGCCGCTGGGGATCTTTTCGTAGAACACGCCAAATTCCTTGGCGGTGGCCGCAGTCTCTTCCAGGGTGCCGTACAGCGCTTCGAAGCTCGGGTCGAAGGCCTTGACGTAGGCGTCCAGCACCTCGGGCGTGTCGCGCTCGGGGTCCAGGGTGATGAACACCACTTTCAGGCGGTCGCCGTCGCGGCCCATGAGTTTCTTGGCCTGGGCGGCGCGGGCCAGGGTGGTGGGGCAGACCGCCGGGCACTGGGTGAAGCCGAAGAAGATCATCGGCATCAGGCCACGGTAGCTGGACAGCGACTTGGTTTCGCCCTGGGAATCGGTGAGTTTGAAGGTGCGGCCGAGAATCTGATTGCTCAGGTCCTTGCCATATTTGAAGGACAGTCGGGGACTGTTGTCGCAACCGGCGAGCAGGCCCAGGCCGAGCACCCCGGCGCTGGTAAGCAGGGTGCGGCGAGTCAGCAAAACACTCATGAAATAACGCCCTTTGAACAGCCAGACAGGCAAAAACCCGCGCATGGTAGCAAACAGACGAAAGCAGCGGCGGGCTAATTAGACCAATGCCTGCGGCCATCGGTCGCAGTCTGGGTGGTGGATTGAGCCGGACTCACGGCCAAGTGTCGAGCGCTGCCCGGAGGCGGGTCCTGCGGTTGCAACCATGCCCCGGACGATCAACCTCTGGGCCTTGGGTGATATGCGCCTTCAATCTTCCAGCGCCGCGATCTGCACCAGCGCCCGCACGGCAGCGCGGGTGGCCAGGGTCAGGGGCTTGGGCAACCGGTCCAGCTCGAACCAGGCGATGTCGCTGTGCTTGTGCGGCTCGTTGTTACGCGGCTCCATGGCCGGGGCGGAGGCCAGGTACACCGGGCAAACCCAATGTTCCTGCCGTTCGGCGTCGATCTGGTCTGCCACGCATAACAGGCTGACGCCTTGCAGGGTCAGTCCGAGCGCTTCGAGGATTTCACGGCGCATGGCCTGCTCCACCGGCTCCAGCCAATCGACCTTGCCTCCGGGCAAGCCCCAGCAACCGGCCTCGGGGTCCCGCAGGCGCTTGACCAGCAGTAACTGGCCATCGCGGACGATAGCGGCGCCGCATCCCAGGCGAGGCTGTTGTGGCATGGCTGTACTCCTGTGCGTTGGGGAGAAGGGCAAGCCCCGTGGTCCTGCCCGGCAGTTGCTGTGCGCCTCGCACACTATCGACTGTCAAGGATGACAACCGCGTGTTGCTTTGTTGTTTATTTGTAACTTTCAACGTGCAGGACGGCCGTCGATTCAGTGCCCGGTTCAAAACCTGACTCAAGTGCCCGGCTCAGTGGCGCAACAGGGTGGCCGCGATCACGGCCAGTGCCATGAGGATCAGGATCACCCCGGTGATTCGTTCCAGCCAGGGCAGGGCGCGGGAGAAGCGCCGCCGCACCCGGTCATTGCCAATGGCCAGCGCCACCAACACATCCCACAGCAGCACCACGCTAAACATCCATACGCCATAGACCAGCTTCCAGGCGGTGCTGGTCTGGGTGCCCACCAGGGACGCCAGGCTGACATAGAACAGGGCGTTCTTCGGGTTGAGCAGGCCCGAAAGCAGACCCGCGCCCAGGCCGCGCCACCAGGTGGCCCGGTGCAGTGCCAGGCTGTCGCCCTGGGCAGCCACCGCAGCCAGGGAACGGGTGCCAGCGTGACGGATGAACAGCCAGCCCAGGTAAAGCAGGTAGCCACAACCGGCCAGTTGGATCGCCAGGAACAGCCAGCTGTTGGGGCGCAATACCGAGACCCCGCCAAAGGCCAGGACAATGAACAGACCGTTGGCCAGGGCGATGCCCAGGCAGGCGCCGGTGGCCGGTTTCCAGCCGCTGGCCATGGACAGGCGCGCCACCAGGAAGAAGTCCGGTCCAGGGGAGAGCAGGGCGAGAAAATGCGCGGCGGCGACCAGCAGGAACTGTTGAATCATGAAGGCAGACTTCCAGAGGCGAGAAGGGGCTGGAAGTCTGCCGGGCGTCAGCACTGGGGTATTGAAGAAAATTGCGCGGCCTTCAGCGCTTGTACAAACCCGGGGTGACCCCGACATGGGCCTTGAACACCCGCTGGAAGTGCGCTTGATCGGCAAAGCCCAAACGCTGGGCCAGGGCCGCCGGGGCCTCGCCGGCCTGCAGCGAGGTGCGGGCCTGGATGATGCGCTGGTTCAATTGGTAGGCGTGGGGCGTCAACCCGGTGGCAGCGCGAAAGGCCCGGATCAGTTGGTAGCGGCTGAGGCCCGCCAGCGTTGCCAGGCGCTGCAGCGGGTGAGCCTGTTGCGCCTCCTGTTGCAGGAATTGCATGACCCGCCGGACCCCGGCGCCGGCCAGGCCCGGATCGGCGGCCAGGGCAATCACCGGCTGCCCCTGGAGTGGAAAATCGCCAATGAACTCGATCAGCGCTGCTTCCTTGTCTTGCCAACTGGCGGTGGAGAACAGCAGGTCGTTGAGGCGGCAAAAGCGCTGGTACAGATCCCCGTCGTGACTCAACAGCACCTGGCCAGGCGCCAATGCCGCCTGCTGCTGTGCTTCCAGGCGCACACCTTCGACCCAGCGCGGCTCCAGGTGCAGCATCTGGTAGCTCCAGGCCGTGTCGGGCTGGGGATTGCAGGCATGGGCGCAATGAGCCGGGACAAACACCACGCTGCCGGCCTGGATCAGGGTGGGTCCCTCGGCGCCGCCACTGAACAGGCTGATGCCACGGTCCACGGCGCCGATGGACACTGTCGGGTGGCTGTGGGCCCTGTAGTTGGCGCGGCTGTCACAGGCTCGGCGGCTTTCTACGTAAGGCAGGTTCGGGTCGCGCCAGAATTGCGCTGAGGGCGTCATGCTGCAGCTCTGTGGTCAGGGGACGGATGAGCAGGCTAACAGGGTGGATTGCAAGGGTGCCAGTTTGCGCTGAGCGCGGACGCCGGACGGGAGCGCGCGCCAGGGCTGCCTATACTGCACTCGGGTTTCGCTCAACCGCGCCACGACCTGCAACAGGAGCTGCCATGAACTTCAAGGAAATCGCCTACGAGCAGCACGGACCCGTAGTGGTCATCCGCTTCAATCGCCCCGAGCAGCGCAACTGCATCGGCCCTGTGACCCACCTTGAATTGATCGACGCCTGGACGCGTTTTCGCGACGATGACACGGCCCTGGTAGCGATCATTACCGGCACCGGCGATCGGGCCTTTTGTGCCGGCGGCGACCTCAAGGCCGCCGCGCAACTGGTGCCGTCGAGCGCCGAGGAAATGGCCGCCCATGATCGTGGCGAACGTCCCGGAATCATCGGCCCCAGCCGTTGGGTCGACGTCTATAAACCGGTGATCGCCGCCGTCAATGGCGTGGCCTATGCCGGTGGCCTGGAGTGGGCCTGTTTTGCCGATATGCGCATTGCCGAAGAGCATGCCTCGTTCGGCGTTACCTGCCGCCGCTGGAACATCGGCCTGGCGGACGGCGGCACCCAGCGCCTGCCGCGGATTGTCGGCATGGGCCGGGCCATGGAATTGATTCTGACGGGCAAGGTGATTGATGCCCAAGAGGCCTACCGTATCGGTCTGGTCAACGAAATAGTGCCCAGCGGACGCTCCCTCAAGCGCGCGCTGGAACTGGCCCAGGTGCTGGCCGGTCTGCCGCAACCGGCGATGCGCTCGGACAAGGAAGCGGCCATCCGCGGTTACGGATTGCCCTTGGCCGAAGGCTTGAAGATAGAAGCCCAGTGCTTCAATCGCTCAATCCATGCCCCTGAAACCCAGGAAGGACTGCGCCGCTTCATCGAGCGCGATCACCCTGATCGTGGAGGCCGCCCCGCGACAGGCATGGTCAAGCACTGAGCCCCGTCCAGCCCCGGGACTCAGGCCTGGCCGCGCAATGGCCGGCAGGCTTCTGCCAGGGCGGCGCGCAACGCCTGGCACAGACGCTGGGGATCGCCGCCCTGGCGAAACCCCGCGACCTGCCGTTGCAGCTCGGCGAAACAGCGGCCCTCGGCACTGCGGGCCAGGCTCAGGCGCGGATCGGGCTGGACGTAGCGCGGATCGTCCGGCGCCAGGTACAGGCCGTTGAGGTTCTGGTAATCGGCGTCGATCCAGGCATACAGGTGATGTTCGAATCTTTCGGCAAACCGATAGCGGCCAAAGTCCATCACCTGCAGTTGCAACGGTGCCACGCTGGACACCCCCGCCAGTTGCACATTGACCCCATCGATCAGTAACGGCGCCCCCCGGTTGGCGCTCAACAGGCGGTGCAGCGTCTCGGCCACCTGAGTACTGACCGCCAGCCTTTGCTCATCGCGCCTGACTTGCAGTTCGCCGTTCTCCTGGCACAGGTGAAAGCGCACCGCGCCGCAGCTGCTGGCGGTCAAGCCATAACGCCGCAGCAGAAGCTCGGCCTGCATCAGGGCCCCGGCCAGTTCGGGGCCCTGCCAATAGCGTTGCCACTGGCAGCGCGGACGGGTGCAGGCCCGACGCAACAGCAGCACCGCCGGTTCCGCCGCACGCCCGTCATGCCACAAGGCATCGAAGCCCAGGTCGATCAGGGCATAGGCCGGCAATGGCGTGATCGCCGCGCCGGCGTGGTTCATGGCGGCGAACACCAAGTGCTCCATCAGTACTTCATGCACCGCCTCGGCCAGGGTCAGCAAACCGTTGGAATGGGGCAACTGCGGGGCTTCGTCCGGCGGCACGCCAATGCCCTTGATGTCGAACAGCACCTGCTCGCTGGCCGGCGCGCACAGCACCGCGGCGCGCCCATAACGCGGCGGACGCCAGGCCGTTACCCGTCGGTCGTCCAGGACGATCGGGGTGTTGATGCCCTGGGCCGCCGCCTGGCTGGTGGATATAAAAGCCGCGTGGTCCAGCAGCCAGCGATCAATAGCCTGCTCCGTTGCCCCCTCCCAGGGCGCGTCGAAGTCGGCGCGCAGCACCGGGTAGTTGGCGAACAGCACCCGCGCACCGGCCACCCCGAGCAGTTGTTCCGTGCTCAGCGTCTGACCGCTCTGGGCGTAGTCGGCCAGTTGTTGCACCCGTGGGCCCGGGGCAAAAGGCTGGTTCAGATCGTGCCGGGGTTGCCAGGCGGCGGGACTGTTCATCGAGTGTCTCCGGCCCAGGCATCCAGGCGCCCGGGGTAGTCGAGGGCGGCGATCGGGTCCAGCAGGACCCAGTTGCGGCGCAGTTCCAGGCTGGCTTGCGGCCCCTGGGCCACCTCGCCACGGCCGCGCAGCATGGGCAGCTCCCGCAGCGCGCCGGGCGCCGGGGCGCAGACTCCCAATGCGTCGGCATGGGGGCTGTGGCGCAGGCGCTCGAACAACTGCGGTTCGCGGGTGCGGATCGCCAGGTATTGACCGTTGGGCGGCGCCGATCCGGCCGGTGCCCAGGGCTCAAGGCCGGCATCGCGCAAGCGCGCCAGCAGCCCGGGCATCTGCTGCCGCAGGCGCTGGCTACGGGCCTGGGCCCTGGCGACAGCAGGCATCAGCGCCGGCAGGGCATGAATCGACAGGGCCGGGCTCAAGGCCGGGCAGGCGCGGGAACGCTGGCCGGGCGACCAGACGTCGATGTCGCCATCCACCGGCAGATCGCCGAACAGCGCGCCACCGCCGCCAATGTCCAGGGCCTTGCCGTGGCCCAGGGAGGTGACCACCAGCGATGCGCCGGGACAGCACAGATCCCAGGCTCCGGCGCTGTCCTCGATGATGGGCAGGCGCGGGCCCAGTAACTGGCGCAAGGCCGGGATGTCGCAAGGCAAGCCGTATTGATGGACCGCGATCACCGCGTCCAGGCCATGGATATGGGGCGCCAGCGCCTCGCTGCTGAGCAGCAGGTCGGCAGCGTTTTCGATAATCACCGGTATCGCGCCGGCATTGAGGACGGCGGCCACCACTTGATGGCAGGTGGCGGCGGGAACCGCGACCCGCCAGGTGGCGGTGACCCCCAGTTGGCGCAACGCCAGTTCCAGCGCCGCGGTGCCGGAACCGACCAAGGCACCGTGGCGCCGCTGATAAAACTGCGCGAGCCAGGACGAGCACGGCAGCCGATCGGCCTCCCGTGCCCGCCACTGGCCATCGGCAGGACCTGGAACTACTTGCACTTGTCCATGGCGCAAGCGGTCAGGGCTTCGACCTTGCATTTATCCATGGCGCAGGCGGTGAGGGCTTCAACCTTGCACTTGTCCATGGCACAAGCAGTCAGGGCTTCGACCTTGCACTTGTCCATGGCACAAGCAGTCAGGGCTTCGACTTTGCACTTGTCCATAGCGCAAGCAGTCAAGGCTTCGACCTTGCATTTATCCATGGCACAGGCGGTCAGGGCCTCGGCCCGAGGGCCGCCAATGCGCCAGCTGGTGAACTTGCTCTCCGGCAGCGCGCCGCGCTTGACCACATCCAGGTGCAGGGTGCGGGCTTCATGGTCGTTGCATTCGAGCAGGATCTCGTCCTCGGCGACCGCGAAGTGATCGTGCAGCAGGCAGAGTCCGAAGCGATCCAGGTTGCCGTGGCGCTCCAGTAGCTCATGCAGGTCATTGATGAATTGCGCATCAGACACCCCCAGTGGCATGGCTTCGTCAAAGGAGGGATTGGTGTGTCCGTTCATGTGGTGTACTCCAATAGGTTTGATTTAAAGCGGTCATCTTCATCAACAGTGCGCGGTAGTGGTGGCCTCATGCACCTCCTTGTTCCGGTGGAACCTTGCTTGCGGATACCCAGAGGGTTTCGATGCTCAGCAGCGGTGGCTGGTTGTCCGCGGCCACCGCCCCTTGCGCCAGTTGTGCTGGATCGTCGGCGCTGAAGGCCCGCAGGGTCAGGTCGACCCGGGCGTTGCCCTGCACCGTGACCTGTTCGGCCAGGCGCCAGCGATCGATGGCCTGGCTGAAGGCGCTGGTGAAGGCCGGTGGACTGTTCAGCGAAGTCGCCACCGGCAACAGCAGCGCCGCCGGCAGCACGGTGCGCGCGACCACGCCGGGCGCGGCGACCTCGTAACTGTAGCGGCCCTCCATGCCGACCTGCACCGTGGTGCCGTTGCTGCCGGCGCCCAGGGCGGCGAAAAACACCTCCAGGTAGTCGTCCAGGCTGGCGTTCGGCACCTGCAGGTTGTCCAGGGAGAAAGCGCCTTGGCTGATGTGCGGGCTGATGCTTTCGACAAAGCGCACCACCGGCGTCGAGAAGCGGAACAGCGGGTTGGTCTGCAGGGTGCCGATGTCCGCCGCGGGGAACAGGATGCGGTTGCGCTCCACCGACAGCGAGGCCCAGGCGTTCTGGTGGTCGAACAGGTTGAGGGCCGGCAGGCTGGTGCGGCGCTCGTCGATCAGCAGTGCATCCGCGTAGTCGAGCCACACGGCTGGCTGGCTGCCCTTGAGTCGGTAGCGGTAGGCGATCAGCCCCGGGTTGCTCGGATCGACCACGCTCACCGCGTCGTACTGTTGCGGGGCGATCTGCACCAGCGGCAAGGGCAGGCTGACCTTGCCGAGCTGGGGCAGGGTGGCGCTGATCTGCCCGCTGGCCGCATCGTAGCTGGCCGCCACCTGATTGATGCTGACATCCAGCAGCAGGGTTTCGGCCCGCTCCTGGCCATCCACCGTCACCGGTGCCAGTACCTGGCTGAAGCTGCAGGTCAGGGCCTGGGGCGCGACAAACGCCGCCGCGCTGCGCAGCAGCGGCCGGGCCCAGGCATCGTAGGCCTCGGTGACCTCCTGGACGATGTAGACGAAGGCCTCCACCGCCTGTTGCGCCGCGGCAATCTGCACCGCGGTGGGCTCGCCGAAGTTGATCGCGCTGAGGTTGTCCTGCATCGCCACTTCAATGCTCGGGTACACGCTGACGAATTGCGCCAGGGCGGTGACCAGGCTCTTGTTGGCACTGCGCAGCGCGCCATCGACGGTTGGCGTGTTGAGGGCGATGGCCACGTTCAGGCTGTCTTGGGCCGTGCCGCGCACCAGCGAGTCGAAGGCGTAGGTCCATTTGCTCAGGTCCGAGACCTGCTGCGGCACCGGGGCCCAGGCCGTCGCGGTCTGCCCCTGGATGGTCGGCGGCTCGGGCAGGGCCCGCAGCAGCACCGGCAGGTTCAGGGTCTGGCCGTCGGCCAGGGGCACCCGCAAGGGGCCGGAGATCAGCGAGATCCAGTTCGACTGGGTGTAGCCGCTGATGCCCGGAACGTTGCGCACGTCATGCTCCAGGTGGCTGATCTGCAGCTCCAGGTCCAGCGGCACGTAGCTTCTTGCCGCCTCGTTGCGCGAGTTGAAGACAAACGCCAGGGCGCTTTCCCCAGGGGCGTCGGGCAGGGCGATGCGCCCGCTGCCAAAGGCATAGTTGTCGTTGCCGGCCACCTCGGGGTCGCTGGTGCGCGCCGCGGGTGCGGCGCTCGCCACCGTTGGCTGGCCGTACAGCGACAGGGGCTCGCCGGTGGCGCTGCCTTGCACCGAGAAACCGACGATGGCGGTGGTGCTGTAGGCCGAATACAGCTGGTTGAGCAGGGTCTGGCGCAGCTTCTCGCCCGCCGCGGCCCGCGCCGGGCCGTCCTGCGGGCCTGCCGAGAGCACCGGCTTGATGGTCGATGCAATGGCGTCGGCCAGGGTCTGCTTGGCGCTGAGGATTTTCCCCAGGTTGCCGTCCTTGAGCGGGTCCTTGCTGCCCAGCAGGGTGTCGAGCAGAAACACCGAGGGCGCGTAGGTCGGCGCGAGGAAGCCGTCGATGGCCTTGAGGGCGGTTTCGAACCACAGGTTCTGATCGACCCCGGTCAGGGTCAGGGTCACGGGATCGCCGCTCGGGAATGGCTGGTCCGGCTGGTAGTTGGGGTAGATCTGCACGCTGTCGGAGGTCAGGCTGCGGGCGATCGGCTGGGCGGCGAAGTAGCCCGGGGCCGGATCGATGCGGTAACGGATGCCGTCGTTGCCGTCGCTCAGGGCAAAACGCGCGGCCCACAGGGTCTGGCTGCGGCCGTCCGGGGTGCTGCCCGGGTCCGCGGTGCCGCTGCCGACCCGGGTCATCCAGGCCCCGGCCCGCTGGAACAGGGCCTCGAAGGCCCGGGCGAACTGGCTGTAGCCGCTGGTGCTGGCGCTCAGCGCGTCGGGGACCGGCAGCAGGGTGCTGGTCACCGCCACACCACCTTCCAGGCCGGCGACATCCGGCTCCACCAGCGCCGCCACCCGGCGCAGGCTGAGGGTCAGGCTCAGGGGCAGGATCGAGCCCGGGGCCAGGGCGTCGATGTCCACCGCCAGCTTCAGTTGCACCGTGGCCGGCGCGGCGGGGCGGGTGCCCTGGACCACTTGGGCGAGGTACAGGATCACCCCGTTGACATAGTCCAGCAGTGGCTGCGCCTGGTTGTCATCAAGTCGGCTCAGGGGCTGGGCGAACAGGCTGTTGACCAGCTCCACGCTGACTGCGCGGCCCTGGCACCAGGGCAACTGCAGATCCTTGTAGGACTGGTTCAGCTGGTAGTAGATCAGGTTGAACATCGCCAGGTCCTTCTTGGCCTGCTCCTTGACCTTGTCACCGCCGGCCGGGTCATAGCCGGAAGTGTCGAGGCTCAGGCTGATCACCAGTTGCGCGCCGCCGGCAACGGCTTCGTAGGTATAGAAACTGCGGGTGTTGGGCCAGGCCGACAGGGCGATCAGCCGGTCGCAGTAACGCAGCGGCAGCGGCGGATGATTGAGGCTGCCGGGATACCCGGGCGCGGGGGCCTGGAAGGGGGTGACGGTGATATTGCCGAAGATGTCCAGCCAGGTCAGGTTGACCTGGGCGAAGCTGCCCACGCCACGGTAGGGGTTGTCCTCCGCGCTCGGCAGCCCGGGCCGGGCCGGCGTCGGTGCGGCATTGCTGGTGGCGCGCCGGGCCAGGCCAAGGGTCTGCTGGTAGCTGTACTGGCTGTCCTCGGCCAGGTCGTTGAGGGCCCGGGCGCGGCTTTGCGGATCGCGCATGGCCCGCCGGCGGGCCTGGGCCTCGGGCGAGTCGACGCCACTGTCCGGCCGCTGCGGGCCGAAGGGCAGGGCCAGCTCGCTGGCGCTGAACCAGGGCGAACCGTCGAGCCCGGCGGACAGCACCGAGTACAGGTTGTACAGGTAGGCGCTGGCGTAGCCGTCCGGGTCCTGGCTCGGCGAGTCCACCGGCGGTGGGTTGCTGCGCAGTACGCTGAAGGCCGCGTTGCCCTGTTTGAACACCGCCTGCAGATCGAAGGTCTGGGTGTCGATGCTCAGGCTGCTGCCGACGCTGAACAGCCCGGTGACCTGCGCGGCGCCCACCGCCAGGGCGTCCAGGTCGAGGCCGTAGTAACTGGCCAGGGATTGCAGGCTGTTGCCCGGCGCCAGGCTGGCGTCGACGACATAGGTCAGGGCCGGGATGAACAGCGCCACGCCGTTGGCGGCGCTGACCCCGGGGTTGAGGTTGGCGATCTGCGTGGCGCTGATCGGTTGCAGCGCGCCCACCGAGTAGTAGCGCGCCAGGTTGTCGAGAATGCTCGCGCTCTGGCCGTTGCCGGCGCTGGCCTCGGCCGGGGTCACCAGGTGGATGATGCCGTCCACCGGCACCTGCACTGCCTTGCTCAGCGTGACGCCGGCATTGAGCTCGGCGATGCGTCCAGTGCCGATGCCGTAGAAGGCCGCGAGGCTGTCCAGGCTGTCACCGGCGCTGGTCGGTTGGCTGCGGTCGGCGGTGGCGGCCGAGCGCAGGGTCATGTGGCTGCCTTGCTGGATCACCGTGTCGGTGCTGACGAAGGCGTTGACGAAGTTGCCCAGGCGGCCGTCGAGGGCGTCGCGGGGGTAGGTCACCACCAGGGTCAGGGTGGCGGTGCCGCTGTCGTCGAAGATGCTGTCGGGCAGGCCGGCGGCGGCGATCGCATCGTAGTAGCTCAGGTAGTAGCCGCCGGAACGCACGGTGGACAGTTCCCAGAGCAGCTTGACCACTTCCTCGGGCGGATTGAGGATGCCCCGCGGCCCGGCTTCTTCGGCCAGGCGTGCGGCCATCAAGGCCGGCGGCGGGTTGGTTTCGGTGGACAGGTTGGTCTGGGTCAGGAAGGCCAGGAAGTCGCTGGCGGCCTGGCTCAGCAGGTTGCTGGCCTTGGCGTTGCCCTGGGGCATCAGCAAGAACTGGCCGCTGATGATCGCGCTGCCCAGCTCACTGACCGCGATCAGCAAGCGTTCCAGCAACTGCGCGTCGGTGGCCGACGGGCCGAGCAGTTCGTAGGTGTAGGACAGGTTGCTGCCGCTGCCGGCGATGGCCCCGGGTTCGGCCTGGGGCAGGCGCTTGATGGTGAAATCGACCCGGGTCGCGTAGCTGTAGGCCGGGATCTCGCGGCTAGTGGTTTCCAGGGTCGCCGGGTCGGTGGACACCTCGCACGGGGTGAACGCCGGCAGGTAGGGTATTTGCTGCGCCAGCTGCGGCAACTGCCGGGCGAGGTTGCCAACCCGCTGGTTGATCAGCTGGATCAGGCCGTCGGGCAGGGACCAGAGCATGGGCTGCACGCTGGCGCCGCCCTCGCTGCTGGCCCGCAGCCCCGGCTGGCAGAGGTCGCGCAACTGCTGCAGGTCGGCGGTCGACCACAGGGACACGCTTTTTACCGCGTAGTCTTTCGGGCTGCGGGCCACGGTGGGCAACAGGTCGATGCGCGGCGCCGGCTGGAACTTGCCTTGCCGGGCGTAGGCCAGCACCCCGCTGAGGTTGCTGTAGGCCTGGTTCAGGTTCATTGAGCCGCTGCTGGCCCCGGCGATCTGCACGAACGACAGGTCGACCCCGTGGCTGGTGGCGGCCCGGCTCAGGCTGATGGGCAAATCGCTGCCGGACAATTGGCCGGCCGGGGTCGGGAACTGCTGCCCGGTCAACTGGTACAGGCCATAGGCGTTCTGCTGGGCGGGGTAGAGAAACGCCGGGCTCAGGCTCAGGCCGCCCATGCCCGCCGGGTTCGCCGGCAGGCGCAGGCCGTAGGCCAGAAAGCGCGAGAGCATGCCCGCCAGTTGCGACAGCTGGTCGGTGGCCACCAGCAGATTCCACAGGTCCTCGGTGTACAGGCTGTTGAGCGAGGTGAGGGTGATCTGCGGCGTGGCGAACAGGGGCGCCACCCCGAAGTTGGCCGATGCCGGGTCGCTGAACAGGGTCATGGCACTGACGCCGAAGCGCGCGCCGGCGCTGTTGAGGCTGTCGCCGGCGGTGCGGTACGCCAGGTTCGGCAGCAGCAGCGGCTGGCCGGCAAGCAACAGCCCGGGCATGGCGTACAGCGCACTGTCCTGGGCCAGTTGCGCCAGCGTCACGCCCAGGGCCAGGGCCAGGCTGTTGAAGGTTTCCCCGGGGCCGGTGGTGTACTGATGGATGTCGTTGCCCACCGGCAGGCTGATCACCTGATTGGCGGCGATCACCAACGAATTGCCGTTGGCCAGGATCAGCCCCGAGGCGCTGGTGCTCCAGCGCGCCGGTACGCTGCTGTCGGACCAGGCCGCGGCGACCTTGGCCAGGGTGTCGCTGCTCTGCAGGGTGTAGGCCGGCAGCGGGATATCCAGGGTCAGGCCGTCGCTCAGGGCGACTTCGGCGTTGGGCCGGACGATATCGTCCAGGGTCAGGTTGTTGCCGCGCTGGTCGTTGGTCCAGCTCAGGATTGTGCTGATGGAGTTGCCGTTGGCCGTGGCATAGGCGTAGTCGTCAAAGGCATTCAACGCGACCTGCAACAGTTGCCGGCCGATGACCATGAAGGCGTCGGTGAAGATCACCGCGGCCATGGATTCGCTGTCGTCCGCCGCGGCCCGCAGTGTCGGTGTCGGCGTTTCCTCGTCGGTCACCAGCGCGGCCAGCTCCTTGAACATCTGCGCGACATTGCTGCGGTAGGTGCTGTTGGTGCCCACGTAGTGGGCGAAATCCACGGTCGCGCTGCCGGCATTGGCCAGGGGCACGCTCAGGGACAGACCGTCGAATACCGGGAACAGCACCGAGCCGGCTTGCAGTACCTGCTGGATCTGCGCCTGGTTGGAGGCGTCGGGCAGGGTGATGCTGACCTCGAAGGACGACAGGAAGGTCAGCAGCTCGCTGATGCCGAAGGGCGGGTTGGCCAGGTCGGCCAGGCGTCTGATGTCCTCCACAAGCATGGCCTTGTCCACCAGGGTGCCGAGGATGTCGGCCAGGGTGTCCTGGTCGCTGCTGGCCGAGCCCAGGCTGCCCACGAGCCAGGGCAGGTAGTCGGCGCACAGGCGTTCGAAGCTGCTGTTGCCGGCGCTGTCGGCCGAGGCCCGGGTCGGCGAGGGCGCGTCCATGGTCAGCAGGAACACGAAGGCTCCTTGCTGGTCGGCGTAGTCGCTGGCGCCCTCGTTGCACAGCACGGTGAATTGCGGCGTGGCGTAGAGGTTCAGCAGCGGCTTGCCGGCGGCGCGCAGCAGGGTCATCGGTTGCGGCGTGGTGGCCCGCCGCGCACTGGCCAACTGGACATGGCGGGCCTGGCGCGCCAGCAGCAGGCCGGGTTCGGCCCAGGGCGCCGGGCCGCTCTCGATGGCGTTGATCTCGAAGCGCGCCGAGACGTCGGCATGAAAGGAAAAACTGATGCTGAAGCTGAACAGGCCGAGGTCGATCTTGACCTTGACGCTGACCTCCACCGTGGCCCGGGCGGCAATCGGAATCGGCTTGTAGCTCTCGTAGGTCAGGGACAGCGACAGGGTGATGCGCACGTTGACCGCGGCCGAGATGATGGCGAAGTCGATGCTGCCGTAGAGCAGGCCGATGACCCCGACCGTGCCCTGGATCTTGAAGTAGTAGTCGTCCTGCACGCTCTTGCCGGCCGGCACCAGGGCGGTGGACGGGTGATAGGCGTGGAAGGCGGCGATGGTGCCTTCCAGAATGCCGAACACGGTCAGGGCGAAACCGGCCTTGAGCGGCCCCTTGACGAAGTCGTAGCCCAGGCCCAACTGCAGACCGAGGCCGAAGACGATCACCGGGTCGAAGGTGCCCTGGGTGGTTTTCGGCACCTGGGTGGCGGTCACCGACGACAGCTTGCCCAGGTAGAAGCCGCCGGAACCGAGCACCGGCACGCCGTAGACGATCGCGGAAATCGAGAACGAGCGGGTGAAGTCAAGGTTGTAGGGAAAACCGATGTCGATGAAGAAGTCGCCGTTGGTGTAGATCTTCACCCCGATCTCCGGCAGCACGATGGACACCGCGCCGAAGTTGAGGTTGCGGATGCTGTCGGGGAAGGTCCATTCGATCTGGTACACGCCGACGTCGTCGGTGATCTTCTTGTACAGGATGTCCAGCACCAGGTTGCCCAGGGCCTTGGCCTTCTCCCCGGCCAGGGCCAGGCGCAGGCCATAGAGGTTGGGGTCGTTGAACACCAGCATCAGGTCGACGGTCCAGTCCTTGCCGGTCTTGAGCAGCAACAGTTGCCCGGCGATCAGCCAGTCGCTGTTGCGGTTGTAGTAGGGCACGCCCTTGCTGCCGCTGTCGCTGGGGTTCAGCGGGTTGCTGGAACCGGTGGTCGACGGCACGTCCTTCAGGGCGTCGATCACCGCCTTGGTGTTGGCAAAGCTGTCGTAGCCGCTGATGGCCACCCGCTGGCCGAGGACCAGCAGCGGCAGGCTGAAGTAGTCCGTGCCCTGGCCCGGCACCGTAGGCAGCTTGTCCACTGGCTGGCCTTTGCTCGGGTCCAGCAGGTTGCTCCAGTCCTGCTGCTCCTGGGGGTTGTTGCCCTTGAACACCGAAGAGCCGTCGATGCCCAGGGTGATCTTGTCCACGCCATTGACCTTTTTGCGCTCGAACACCAGGCCGTCGATGCTCATGAACCCCAGGTCGATCTTGCTCGCCAGGGTGTACTTGGCGCTGATGCTCGGCACGCTACTGCCGCTGCTGTTTTCCAGGTTGATGATCAGCGACAGGCCGTCGAGGGAAATCTGGTTGAGCACGTCCCAGGGCGAGCTCAGGGTGAAATACGGGTCGCTCAGCGATTGCATGAGTTTCTGGATCAGCCGGCCGAGGCTCCAGTTCTTCAGGGTGAAGGTCAGGGCCTTTTTGTCGACCTGATAGATCGCCGTCAGGCCTTCCCAGGACAGGGTCAGCTGGGCGTTGCTGCCCTGGTTGTCGGGGGCGAAGCTGTAGCCCAGCAGCACGCTGTCGTTGAGAAAGCTGAAATCCCACAGGGTGGTGGCGCTGCCGCTGTACTGCTGGTTCGCCGGCTTGCTGGCGTCGTAGCTCAGGCTCAGGGTGGCCAGGGTATCGACGCTGAAGGCCTGGCCCAGGTTGAAGGTCCAGCGCAGGCTGCCGGCCACCGTGTAGCTGTCGAGCGGGGTGTTGCCGGTGCTCAGGCTGGCGTCCACCTCCAGGGTGTTGACCAGCAGCTGGCCGGGCAGGAAATCCGGAAAGGTGAAGGTCCCGCCGAAGCTGAGGAACTGGCTGACCAGCTGTTGCACGTCCACCGGCTGCGCCAGTTGCGCGGCGACTTGCCAGGTGGCCGGGGTCTTGCTGCCGTCGTAGTCGAGGCTGGCATTGGCGAAATACGGACCGATGCCCACCAGCCCACCGATCCCCGCCTGGTAGGTGGTCACCGCCGGAGCATTGCTGCCGCTGGCGCTGGTGGGCGTGGTGGCCTTGATGTACAGCTGGCCGTCGGTGACCGAGAGAATCGGCTGGCCAGCGAAGGTGAACAGGTTCAGGTCGAGCTCGAAACCGGCGTTGAAGGCGTAGCTCTTGGCGCCGACGTCCAGGCTCAGGCCGACGTCGGACAGCGAGGCGTCGACGAAACTCTTGGGAATGCGAATCAACTGAGCGGTCAGGGTGGCGATCAGGTCATTGAGGTTGGCCGTGCCGTCGAAGCGCGCCAGCAGTTGCAGGTCGGAATTGAACTGGACAAAGAACAGGCCGTTTTCGCCCGCGGTCTTGCCCTTGAACACCTCGGGCAACAGCAGGAAGCGGGTCTGGAACAGAAAGCTCTGGGCGTTGCCTTCGGGCAGGAAGTTGATCCCCCACACCAGTTCGAAATCGGTGACGCCGAACACCAGCTGGTTGGTCGGGTCCTGCAGGGGCACCCAGGGATGCTCGACATTGATCACCTTGGGGTCGGCGCCCAGGGTCACGCTGGCGGTGCTCAGGGCCAGTTTCGGGCGGGTGACGCCACTCAGGGCGAGGCTGCGCAGGCCGATTCCGGAGAGAAACTGTTGCAGCACCGGCGGCGTGCCGCTGAAGAAGCTGCCGTTGTTGTCCAGCAGGCCGATGATGGTCGCCGGGGTCAGCAGGGCGCTGCCGTCGTCGCTGTGGCCGAGGTAGAAATTGAAGGCGCTGCCGTTGTTGATCTGGGCCAGGGCGCGCATCTGGTAGTCGACGGACTGGCCGTTCTGGTCGGTGAGGCTCAGGTTTAGGCCGAAATACAGGCTGACCTGCTGGTCGTAGAAGGCTTCGGCCGGGTCTTCGCCGTCCTGCAGTTCCGGCGGGCCGATGATCAGGCCGAACACCGGGGTATCGACGTTCAGGTACAGCAGCTTCAGGCCGCCGCTGACGTTGAGGAACGGCGCCTGCAAGGTGGTGGTGGGCATGAACACCTCGACCCCGTCGACCTTGGCGAAGTCCATGCTGCCGGTGAAGGGCAGGGCCAGGGTCGGGAACCCCAGGTTCTGCACCACCGCGACCGCGGTGCTGAGCTGGGGCGGCGGCGTCAGCTGGGCGGCGAAGCCCTGGCGCGGGCCCTGGCTGGCCTTGAAGGTGAAGACCGCGTTGCTGATTGCGGTCCACTTGAAGGGAATGCCGGTGGCGAAGCTCGACAGGTCGGCCCAGGTCCAGCTGGCCGGGGTGGTGACGATTTCCAGGCTCAGGCTCTGGGCCCCGGCAGCGCCCGTGAGGCCGAAGGTCAGGACCAGCCCCTGCTGGATGTCCTGTTGCAGGAAGCGCGCGCTGACCCCGGTGACCTTGAAGGTCTGGGTGGCGGGATTCAGCGGCTGCACGCTCTGCGCCGTGAGGTTGACCGTGAGCCCGGCGACCGGCGACTGGAAGGCCGCCTTGAGGTCGTTGTCCAGGGTGGCGGACACGCTGACCGTGGCGTCCGCCAGGCCGGCGATCAGGTAGTCGCGGGTGAGGACGATCGGCGCGCCGGCATCGCCGGTCAGGGCCGCGGCGAGGTTGCTCAGGGGGCTGTTGGCCATCTGTCTTCTCCTTGTTCAGACCGTCACAAACAGGGCCAGGTGATCGCTGGTGGAGCGGATGTGCCCCAGGTTGCGCCAGCCGCGGTAGCGTTGCCGATCGCCCGCGGCGAATGCCGGGGCGGGGGCGGGGGGCGCCGGGACCCAGGCGGGCGGCGGCGCCTGGAAATCGCTGGCCATGGCCACCAGGCCCATGGGCGCACCGCCGGGCGCGGGGTTGACCACGTTCAGCGGCACCCCGACCACGCTGTTGGCGATGGTGAAATTGCCCGCCGCGCCGCCGCGCACCAGGATGTTGTCGATGGAATACAGGCTGCTGCTGTTGGATGAACCGATGTAGCGGTAGCCCGGATAGGGCACGGCCCCGGCGTTGGTTGACCAGAAAATGCTCGCGTTGCGACTGCGCAGGTGGGTGGCGAAGTAGCCGGTGTAGGCCTCCAGCGCCGGCGGTGGAGCTAGGGCCGGAGGTTGCAGTTGCAAGCCGTAGCCCAGGGCGGTGAGGGCGCCATAGCGCCCCGGATCGTTGCCGTTCTGGCTCAACAGGTTGACGTTGAAGTCGCCGGTGATGATCCGGGTTTCCAGCGCCCCCAGGGCGGCACTGATGTCACGCACATTGGCCAGGGCGTTGAGGTAGGCGTTGGCCGCGACATATTGCGGTGGCGAGTGGATGGCAAACAGCGTGAGGTTGCGCTGCACCACCACCGGCGGGCCGTCGACGGTTTCGCAGAAGGTCACCATGTAGGGTTCGCGCAAGCCGCCGTAGTTGATCGCCGCGCCGAAATTGTCGACGAACGCGACCCGCGCCGCGCAGCGGCTCTCGTTGAGGTTGCCCGGGTTCAGCGCCGTGGCCGGAATGGCCCGGTTGGGCACGCTGAAGCAGGTCTGGGTCTGCAGCAGCGGGTAGTTGCCGGCGGCCGGCGGGGCCGCCGCGTGGGGGTTGAAGCTGATGCCATTGCCCGCCGGCGACCAGGCGTTGGGGCCGGTGAACAGGCGCTTGCCCGCCGCCACGCCGCCGCCCGCCGGGATCACCGGTTTGTAGAACACCGCGACGCCCTCGGCGCGCCCGGCCTGGCCGACCACCAGGGGCGGCACCAGGTTCCAGGGCACGCCGGTCTGGTTGCGGATGCGCAGCAGCAGTTCGGCGCAGCCCTGCCAGCCGCCGGTGGGGGAGATCAGCGATCCGGGGCCGTGGCTCGGACCGCTGGCCGTCTCCACCACGACGAAGATGTCCGGGTTGAACGCGGTGATGTGGGCCAGGATCAGGGCCAGTCGGTCGGCGGCGTCGAGGTCGGGAATGAAGGCACCGTTGCGATCGCGCTTGGTGCTCAGCGGGCGGATCTTGTTGTAGCCGAAGCTCTCGATGTTCCAGTACAGGACCCGAGTCATGGCGTCACCTCCGATGGTCCGGTCAATGCCGGTTGCGTGGACTGGCCCGACTCCATCGCTAGCAGGTTGGCGGCCTTGCTCTGCGGGTCTTTGACGTAGGCGGCGTACCAGCCCAGGCTGCCGGAGGACTGCGGGTCGCCGAACAGGAAGAACTGCAGGGTGGCGCCCGGCGGCAACTTGGCGATGCCGAGGATCTTGATGCCGATATCGGTCAGTTGCAGGTTGAAGAACCTGGCCTGGGTGTCGGTCTGACCGGGGATGGTCTGGTACAGCAGTTTGATCGGCCCGGTGGAGACCTTGATGATGCCCTGCAGGGAAAACACGCTGGCCGACGGCGCGGCGCCGGGCAGGCTGAGACCGACAAACAGCATTGGGCTGGCGTCGCTGCTCTTGCTGCCGGGCGACCAGGCGATCAGCAGGTCGGACTCGAAACCGGTGCCCGACACCAGGGACCCGGGGGAGCCCATGGTGACCTTGTAGACGATGCCCGACCAGGCGCCCGACAGCGCCTTGAGCGCCAGGTTCTGCGGCAGCACCGGGAGGAAGCCATAGTCCGCGGGCTTTTTCTGCGCCGGTGCCTGGATGAACTGCTTGAGCTGCAGGGTGAAGCCCTTGTACAGACTCTGTCCGCGCACCTGGCTGGTGGCCGGGTCGAACCCGAGGTTGTCGGGGTTGAAGGCAAAGTCCACGGCATTGGGCGTGGCGCTGGGGAAGGCCATGGCGATTTCCAGGTTGGTGTAGGCCAGGCCCTGGTTGCTCGGGCTGCCGTCGGCGCTGCCGAAGGACAGCAGGTCGAATGGCCCGTCCGCGGTCTTGAGCAGGGTGAAATCCAGCTTGCCCCACAGCAGGAAGCGGCTGGCGGTGGTGACACCGCCGTCCGGGCTGCCCAGGGTGTTGAACTGAATGCGGTTGACCGAGGCGGCCGGCAGCACGTTGCTGTCGAGGTTGAACAGGTAGCTCTGGCTCTGCTCGAACACGTAGGTGGTGGTGTCGTTCTGTTGCAGGGCGCTGCCGTCCAGGACCATGGCGTTCACCGCGCTGGGCTGGCCGGCGCGCAGGGTGGCGCGGATCGGCGAGCCGAACAGCAGGTCCAGGCTCAGCTGGATGCGACTGTTGAAGGTCACCAACCGGGATTGGCGGAACAGCGCCTGCAGCTGCAGGACACTGAAGGCGTAACCGTTGCTGGTGCTCAGGGCCACCGGCATGTCCGGGGCAGCGCCATTGGCCTGGGCCTGCTCATAGGCGGGGTTCTGGTAGTCGATCAGGCCGAACAGGGTGGAGATGCCCTGGATATCCAGGGTGTCGCCCTGTTGGCTGATGCGGCTGACACTGGCGCCAAAATGGTGGGCCAGGAAGCGGCTGTAGTCGATGCCGGCGGCGATGCCCGCCAGTTGCTCGGGCAGGCTGTCCAGGGGCAGGTCGGCGTTGAGCACCATGAAGCCGTTCCAGGCCGGGTCGCTGACCTGGGCCACGAAGTCGGCGTAGAGGCTGTCGGGGCTGGCCGCGGCCTTGGCCTCGGCGACAGCGATGAAGTCCTGCAGCCACTGGGACAAACCGGTGTAGGCCAGGGTTTCCAGGCCCGGCGCCAGGTCCGCGGTCTTGGAGAACGTCTCGGGCATGGTCCAGCGATTGGGGTTGTCGATGCGCTCCTTCAGGCTGCCGGCGCAGTACTTCAGGATCAGCACATTGCGGTAGCTGGTGGTTTGCACGCCGACGCCGATGTTGGCGATAAAGCGCCAGTCGGCGATGTCCATGCGGTTGCTGAAGCTGGCGCCCTGGGTGAAGAACGGCTGCGGATTGACCCCCACCAGAAACAGCTGGTTGGTCTGCAAGGCCTCGTGCAGGGCCTCGCTGGGCTGCACGAAGGCAAAGTCCAGCGGTCCTTGGGTGGATGGCGAGCGGGCCAGCAGCACCTTGGCGTAGCCGATGCCGTCGGCGTCCAGGTCCACCAGCAGGCCTTGCGGGGTGGTCGCCCGATTGGGTGGTGCCGCGTCGGTGGTCAGCAGCCGCTGCAGGCGCCGGGCCCGCGCGGCTTGTTTGCCCGGCAGGGTCGCGGCGCTGATCAGGCTTTTGCGCGAGGCGGCGAGGATCTCGCTTTCGAATTGGGTCAGGTTGAGGCTGGCATTGCTACTCACCCCCGCATACGGCACCAGCGGGAAGGCAAACCCGGCGTCCTGGGGCAGCGGGGTGCTCGGCGCGGCCGGAGCCAGCAGCGGTGTGGCGCCGTTGCCGCGGCCCTGGCCATAGAGCGGACTGCCGTCGGGCTGGGCACTGTAGGCCGGGGTGGAGGCGCCGGCCACCAGGCTGCACCAGGAGGTCCGGTGCTCGCCGTTGAGCAGGGCGCTGACCGCGCCACTGGTGGGCGTGACCAGGCTGCTGGCCTGGAACGGAAACACCGGGGCATAGGCGGGTTGCGCGGCGAGCAGGCGTAAGCGGTCGTTGTCCTGCGGGCCCAAGGAGCTGTTGTAGGGGCTGAAGCTCAGCCATTCGGTGCCAAAGATCCCGCACAGCAGGGTCTGCCCGGCGCCGGCAGCCGGCAGGCTCAAGCCAAAGTCGCCGGCCAGGGTCAGGCTGTAACTGCCGCCTTGGGCAGAGAACACCAGGCTGGCCGCGTAGGGCCGCGGCCAACCGTTGGCGTCCAAGCCATTGAGCGGGATCAGGCTGATCGGGTTGCCGGCGGTGCTGCGCCACTGGCTGGGCAACGCGGTCGTGCCGGTGTTGGCGAAGCTGATGGCAGTGCGGATCAGTCCGGCGGCCAGTTGCGCCGCGGCGATGTTCTGATTGAGCGGGTCCAGCGGGTCGAGCACGCCACCCATGGTCAGTTTGGCGGGCATGCCGCTGGGGTTGAACACCGGGTAATTGAGCACGCTCTTGCCGCCTGCGGTGTTGGCCACATAGGTAAAGCCGGTCGGGAAATACTTGAGGGCGGGCTGGCTGCTGTAGGTCAAGGCGTAGGTCAGGCTGCCGGCCTGATTGCCGTCCAGGGGCACGTAGGCCAGGGGCTGTTGCGGCGGTGTCAGTTGCAGGCCGCTGTCGGCCTGCAGCTTGTCGCTCAAGCCCATGGTGATGCCGGTAGTGGATTTCAGGCGCAGGGCGTTGAAGTCCGGGTCGTATTTGACATAGGTGCCGAAGTTGACGAAGAACGTCAGGCGATCGCCAAGCCGCAGGTTGAGGTTGTTCTGCACCTGGCTGGGGGCCGCCACACTGATGCGCAGGCCGTAGCTGTTGAAGGCCTGGGGCGCCGGCAGGCTGGACCCGGGCAACCACAGCAACGCGCGGCCGACGAAGTTGCGCTGGTCGACGGCGAACAGAAAGTCGTACAGGGCGTTGATGAAGGCCGTGGGGTCGCTGCGCAGGGCGGCCGGTTCGCTGGGGGCGAACAGGTAGTGACCGGCATATTTGTCGAAGGCATCGGCCGGGCTCAGGCTGGCCTGCAGGCTGCCGGGCGCGGTGCCTTTGGGCATGACATAACCGCGCCAGCCATAGCCGCTGGCATCCGGCAGGGCGTAGGCGGCGCTGTGGGCGATCTGCTGGTAGTCGGACGTGCTGGTCATGTCTATCCCCTGCAATTGTCGGCGCGGCCACGGATCCACGACCAGTCGGCGACACTGCCGACGTAGTGGTTCGGTGGGTTGTGACCGGACTGGAAAGTGCCATCCAGGCTGAGCTGCCCTTGCTGCTCCTGGGTGGCGGGACGAAAGTCCAGGAGTCCGCCCTCGATGCGCACCGGTCCGACGCTGGACTGACGCAGGCTCACCGGGGTGGCGGTGGCCATGAGGGTGTAGCGGTCGATCAGATCGCTGGCGTAATAGAAGCTCACCTGGGCGGTCAGCGCGTTGCTGCTGTCGGCCTTGTAAGGGTCCAGCAGTTCCACGGTCACCTGCAGGTCCGGCAGCAAGGGCTGGCGGTAGCGGGCCAGGACACTGGTGGTCGGGCTCTGCCAGCGGATCAGGTCGCCACGATAGGCCTGGGTCACGGATTTGCCGCTGTCGCGCAGGTTCTCGATGGTGAAGTCGGCCAGCAGGTGCGAAGTGTTGGGTGGTGCGCAGAAAAAGGCGCCCAGGCTGCCCCAGACCCGCTGGCCATCGCCGTTGGCCAGATCGAAGTCGGCGGTGGGAGCGGCGGCGGTCATGTTCAAGCCGGTCAGGGCGGCGTTGCCCAGGGAAACCTGGGCATTGACCCGGGCTTCGTGGCTGTCCACCACCAGCACGAACATCACCGGACCGACCTGGCGATTGACCTTCATCCCGGGTAGCAGCACGGGGCCCGGTACGCAAGGATCATTGGCGGCGGCAGAGGAGGAGGGCGAGAGGTCGACGCAATCCGCGGCGGGCGAGGTGGCATCGGTGCTGGAAAGGACTTGCTCGTGGCCGTTGCTGGACACCACTGGCGCACGGCTGCCGGTGGTCATCAACCACGCTGCAGTCGCCAGGATCGCGCCGAGGGTTGCCCAGAGAATCCGGGTGTAGAGCATCCGTTGCCTGGTCACGCGAGAGTACCGTCCATGTCCCGTATTGCATGAAGCGAAGCCGGCGTTGCCGGCCTCGCAAGTGGGCTCCGGCCTAGGAGCCCGAGTCGATCACGACAGGGTGAAGGTCCCGATGTTGGTGTTGTTGAACGGTGTTTCCGAGCCGCTGTCGACGATCTCCCCGGTGAACAGGATGCTGAACGCCGAGCCCACGTTCTGCAGCTTGACCTGGGCACCCTTGCGCAGGATGACCGGACCGGCGGAGGAGTCGGCGCTGAGAGTCTGGACAGTTGCGGTGTTGTTGACCTGGGTGGCCCACAGCAGGTTGTTCTGATAGCTGAAGGTCACTTTGGTGGTCTGGTTGGGGTCGCCGTTGTAGGTCGCGGTGGACTGGCTGTTGATGGTCAGGGGGGTGGTGACGGTGTTTACCGAGGTGAAGGCGTTCATGTTGAATATCCTTTTCGTGTGTTGGGCATGATTCAGCTGGCTGAACCGGGTGAGAGTCTAGGTGTGCTTCCTGGTCTGTCGAGGTCGCTGACCCAGCGTTCGAAAGGCGTTTTTGACCCTCTGGCGATGCTCCGGACACACCGTGTTTAGCGCTGTAGACCGCATAACTTAAAGGCTCTTGGCCTGAATGCGAGTTCGAGGAGCAAGGCCTCTAATAGCGTTTTGTTATCACTGTTAATACAAAATAGTTGGACACTCCCGAGTTCTGCGTTGGCGTCCCGCACGGGCAGGGTGAAACATCAACTAAGCAGAGAGTTTCGGGATGAGGGGACATGTAGGGAATAGGAGATATTGTTAACTCAACTAAACAACCATTTAGTTGAGTTAACCCATAACCGTGTTCAGAGTAGGAGGGCAGTATTAGCCAAATGCCAAAGTGGCTGCATTTAACGCGCTATCGACAGTGTTGAGTAGTTGCCGGTGATCGAATTCACGCTTGTCATGGTGATGACTACGTTGCATTACGCGTTCAATCGCATAACGATCGACATCCAACCAGTAATGGTCATCAACATGCTCGGCATGTACCATCTTTGCGGCATATTTGCCGGCTTCACCATCAGCTTTCAAATGATGGAAAACACTGCAGAAATCTACCAGTTTTTTGTCTTTGGTGGCTATCCAACAGTCTTGTTGAACTCCATCAAGTCCGTTCTGATCCGTTATATTGGCGGCATGCAGGAGGCGTATATCAGAGGCTCCGTTGAAGGCAATCGCCTTTACATCCGCCACGGTTGTCGGCAGTTTCTCTTCACTAGTTTTGAGGAAGTTATTTCTGACCTTGCGCCGTAACTCAATGGTTTCCCGGGAATGTGCGTCGGGCTCTGCGAAGCAGTATTTGGCGATTTCTATTTCAGTGGCGCTCAGAATATCGACATGCGCCTCAAGGTTGTCGATGAACCATTTGAACTTGTCGAAGGGCTTCAACTTCATTCGATCGGCAACGTTCAGATAAATCAGACTGGCATACGGTACTGCAAGCGTAACCTTGGCGTCAGACGACAAGTCGTCATAACCGTAATCTTTTTTTTTGCCTTGGAACAAGGTGTGAACTGCATTCGGCGTATCAATGAACTGAGGCAGGTGTTGGGCGCAGAAAAGCTCATAGGCGTCACTTGCTTGACGTGCCAGCTCTGGGGCATTTCGCTAAGGGCCAGTCCAGGTGACAAGCAAACACTTTGAGGCGGGCAACGATGCAATAGCTTCACTAGATTCTGCAGGCCTTGTTTTTTGACAGACGCCCATTTGTTGCCATGCTTGACGACTTTTTCCATGCCGATGAGCATGTTGGTGTCCAGCGAGATAGTCGTCTCGACATTCGCCGACTTGTTACGGGCAATGTGAACGGGATCGAGCGTCGACTCAGTGATACGGCTGGCTTTGATGAACAGGGTTCTGGCTTCCATGATCAATCCTTGGTTGGGTCCTGTATTCCTGGTTTCTACCAGAGCAACGTAAGTCAGTCGATTTAATACTATGATACGCATAATGTATATTATGTTAAATCATATGCCACTGAATCGCCCCGGATTCTCTAGACACCTTGCAAACTCATTGCGTAACGCTTTCAAACTCCCCCGGCGACAGCTGATCGTTGAAGCCATGCCGACGTTTTACGTTGTAGAACATCTCGATGTAGTTGCCTCGGCGACTATCACCTCTTGCTTAGGTTTACGCCTCCAAACCGCCATCGCCACACGATGATGACCACAATCCTCACCGACCTCGCGCAGATCGTCATGGATTTTGCGATAGCCATAAACGCCGCCGCTCTCCAGCCAGGAATGCTTGATCAAACCCAGTAATCGCTGATCGTCTCTAGCGCGTGCAGATTGCGGATCAGACAACCAAGTACGCGGCGGCCTTCAGTGACGCGCTTGAGTTCTGGTCGCAGACGACGCAGTTCAGCGTGTCGATCATCGTGACGAGTTCTTTGCACTCAATAAGTCCTGGGAACAGCGAAGACCCTTACAGATTCCTCAGAGCAAACGGCGTCATGAAATCTACTTTCATAAAAATCAAAAGCAGTTTCTACCCCGTAGTTGGAAAAATACCTTTTTACTTCCTGCAACTCCCATGACTCAAGATCTCCATTATTTTTTCGTATTTTTTCCAAAAAACCGACTGAGGCCGGCTTTGGATAAATAAATATATTAGGTATGAGAATGCCTTGTTCCTCCAATCCCGCAAAGTCTGTAAAGGTCACGGCAAAAAACACACTTTCACTTCTAGATACTTCTAACAATCTTAAAGTATTCAAAAGAAACACAGCGAGCCCTGTCAGCAAGTTAGAAGCCCCGCTGTCGCCCAGCTCATCCTTCAAGAGCTTTAAGCGACTGTATCTTGACGCAAGTGGAATTTCTTCAAAGCTTTCATAGCTCTCGAAGAATACATCCATGTCGTTGTACGGTTCTTCGCTGATTATTTTACTGTAGATATCTGTAAGCTTCATTTTCAGGAGGGGCTCCATCCGTACTTGTTAAGTCATTAATTTGTTTTCTTTTGCCCTGCTATAGAACTTTGAAAGCTTTTAATGAAGAGCGAACTTATATTAGGAACGTAAGTGCCACTCACCCCTCCACCGCCTGATAAACCACCCGATGCGCCTCGGTCGGCAGCGGTACTTCCCACTTGAACAACATGCGGCGGATATCTTCGTTGCGCAGTGAGGTGTCGCGCTTCTGGTTGCGCCGCATGATCTCGTCCTCGGGCCGTTCCAGGTAAAGAATTTCCACCTCGGCGCCGTAGCCGTAGAGCAAGTCCAGGGTGCGGTTGCGCATCTGCGCCGACAGGTGCGTGGAGTTCCACACAAAGGGTTTGTGCTCGCGCAACAAGGCCTTGGCCCGGTCGATGGCGTAATGCGCAGCGGCGCCTTCGTTCTGTCCGTGGCGCAGGCCCAGGGCCTGGCGCGCGTCGTCGAACGACACCACCGGTAGCTCCGGGTAATGGTGCGCGGTCCAGGTGTCCTTGCCGCTGGCCGGCAGGCCCGAGAGCATCACCACCGACGAGCCCTGCGGCGGGTGCAGCGGGTAGTCGGGGTGTACCCGGGCGCCACGCAGGTACTGAATGCGTGTGTAGTCGTCGACAAAGGCCCGCGGCCCGTGCAGGCAGCCCTCCTCCCGCGCCAGTTCGCGCCACAGTTCGATGGCGTCCAGTACATCGGCCTTGCCGGCGTAGTTGCGACCCTGCATATCGGCCTCGGCCACGGCACAGAGCATCCACAGCGGCAGTTCCCAGGACAGTTTGTGCAACAGGAACTCAGCGCTGCGGCCGCTGCGATCACCCTGCAGGGCGAAGAACGGCACCTGGTGCACGGCGATGATGCGGCAGATCTGCTCGCGCAACTCGAACGGCACACCGGCGCGCCACAACAGCAGCCGCGCGTCCACTGCGCCCCGGCGTGAATGACCGGGCTGGCCGATACGCCCGGTATCCGGGTCGATCACCGTGGTGTCGGGCTTGGCGATGTCGTGCAACAGGGCGGCGAAGAACAGCACAAAGCGCTGCTCGGCGCTGGCCTGCTGGTAGGCGGGTTGCGCCAGCAAGGCTTCGACCACCAGACGGGTATGAATCCACACATCGCCCTCGGCGTGGTAGGTCGGGTCTTGCGGTGTATCGGCCAGGCGCGCCAGGGCCGGGATGGCCGCCAGGCAGGCGGCGGCGTCCATATCGCGCCCCGGCTCGGGGACCAGTTGTTGCAGTTGTCGAATATCCATATCGGGATGCTCCTTCAGTAGCCGTGGCGCGGGCCCTGCCAGTCCATGGACAGGCGCGGGGCATAGAGGTCGACGCCGCCGGCCAGTTGATTGGGGATGAAGGGTTGGTTGGCATGGTGCTGGTCGGCATCGATGATGGCCTGGACGAAGTCCTGGCGTACCCACTTGAGCCGGCCGAGGGTCTGCTGCTCGTCCTCGAGCTTCAGATACAGGCCTTCCATGCGGCTGGAACGGTCGCACTGGCGCCAGGCACGGGCCAGGTCGAGGCCTTCGCGGCGCACCACCTGCTCGAACACCTCGCGCCAGCGCTCGGTCTTGGCCAGCGAATCGCCCACCAGCGCCATCAGCTCGGCATGCCGGCGCGGCGCCGGGCCTTCGTACAGCACCGGCACCGACAGCACCGGCCCTCCCTCGAGCAGGCACCGGCGCGCCGCGGTGGAGAGAAACAGCCCTGTGGCGCGGTCCCACACATCGAACTCGCAGAAATAATGTGGCAAGCGGTCGTAGAACACCGAGTGCTTCTTGTGCAGCCATTCGCCATACAGCACGAAGCGATCTTCCAGGCGCTCCAGCAACCAGTGTTCGTGAGCCACGGCCCACTGCTTGAACAGATTGAACTGGCGCTCGCGCCCACCGCCGGTGAGGTAGTGACCGCGAGATTGCAGGCGCAACTCACCGCTTGCGCTAAAGCTGATGCCGGCGTTGGCGCCATCGAGTTTTTCTTCCACCACCAACCACTGCCCGGCCAGGGCGGCATAGCGCACCTGGCCAGTGTCAGTGTCGCCATCTTGCAGGCGCGAGCCTTGCAGATGAGGCGTGCGGGGGTATTTGAGCAGTTCCAGGTTGTGCGCGGTGGCACGAATATCCATGTGCATGGGTTTGTCCTCGAAAACAGAGAAAAACCAACGACAGGATCAGGCAGGCATGGCAATCAAGCGCCGCCGCGCATAGGCACGGGCAGCCATCAGGCAGGATGGACCGTCGTCGGTATCAGGCGTGTTGGCTGGCGTAGGGCACTGGCTTCACCACTTGGAGAAAAGGTTGCAGAGGCTTTAGGGCGCGCATTCAACAGCAGATAGCGGCATCAGGTCAAGTCCCGAAAGGGCAAAACCCCCGCGGCCCTGTTTGCGCGCAACACCCGAGCTTTTGTCATGAAAAAAACCGCCTGGTGCTCATAGGGTGCAGCCAGTCATAACCTCGATAAGGAATCGATCATGAAACTTTCAAGCGTGCTGATGGCTGGAATCATTGGCGTGGCCCTTGCACCTTTGGCCCAGGCCTCGTCCGCATCGGACAGCGAAGAAAAAGCCCAGTTACGCAAACTCTTCTGCGAGTCGAAGGGCGGCGCCGATATCACGGCGCTGGGTGAGTTGAAGAAGTCCGACGACGTCGGCGCCGTGGTGGTGTGCAAGCTCCCGCCGTCGCCCACCACCGTGGTGGAAAACCAGGCGGCATCGAGCCTTGCCGCCCTGCCATTGACGCCCGTCACGGCAACGCTTGCGCCACCGTCCGGGGTCTACAAGCTCGCCCCGGGCGCCAGCAGCGTCAACACGTCCTGCTCGGCCAACCTGGCCATCGCCAAATGGGCAGGCTTTCCCAATACCAGCAACGGCAACGCCACCTTGAACTGTCGCGGATACAACGCCGGCGCAGCAGGCGGCACGCTGGGGTGCAAGATCGAATGGACCGGGCCGACCCAGGTCGCCATCGGGGTCACCCCTTACGGTGGCCAGGTGGCGGTGAACTTCAGTTGCCAGGCCCTGTACTTCGGCTCCGTCGGCACGGTGATGGATTTCAGCTACGCCGATCCGACTTATCCGCGCATCCGCTACGGCTCGGTCCAGGCCACCAGCAGCATGACCATCACCCAGTAAGGCCGTGCCGGCTCGGCTGAACTTCGGTCAAGCGCCGGCGGGGTCGCTCCCTGCCGGCCACCCTCCTCTGCATCACTGCTTGCCGCGCATGCTGTTGCGCCATATGCGGTAGGCCCTGATCCCCGAACGCACCGAACTGAACAGCAACTGGCGGTCCATTTCCCGGGTCATCCCCGAGCGTTCCAGCATCGTCAGGAAAGTACCGCGAGCACGGGCGATCGCGAAGTAGATGCCCTGGGCGGCCAGGGTTTCGCGGATTTCCCGCAGCACCGCGATGCCGCTGACATCGATATCGGTCACCGCCTCGGCATTGAACAGCACCACCTCGGGCTGGCTCTCGCGCTGCACGGTGTCGAGCAGGCGCATCTTGAAGTAGTCGGCGTTGAAGAACAGGATCGCGTCGTCGAAGCGATACACCACCAGGCCGGGCACGGTGTGGGCTTGCGGGTACTGGCGGATGTCCACCTGGCCTTCGATGCCCGGCATCCAGCCCAGCACCGCGTCGGTGGGTTGGTAGATGCTGTACAGCAGGCGCAGGATGGCCAGGGTCACGGCGAAGATGATGCCCGGCAGCACGCCCAGGCCCAGCACGCTGACGGTGGTCAGCAGGCACAGCCAGAACTCGAAGCGGCTCAGGCGGTAGATTTGCTTCAGGGACTTGACGTCGAGCAAGCCCCAGCCCGCCATCAACAGCACCGCGCCCAGGGCCGGCTGCGGAATCCACGCCATGGGCGCGGTGAAAAACAGCAGAATCAGCGCAATCGCCAGGGCGGCGATGATGCCCACCAACTGGCTCTTGCCTCCGGCCATGTCATTGACCGCGGTACGCGAATCCGCGCCGCTGATGGCAAAGCCCTGGGAGGCTCCGGCCGCCAGGTTGCTCAGGCCCAGGGCGATGAATTCATGGTTGGCGTTGATCGCGTAGCCATGGCGCGCGGCGAAGCTGCGGGCAGTGAGCATGGCGCTGCAAAAACTCACGGTGGCGATGCCCAGCGCGTCGCGCAGCAGGCTCTTGCTTTCCTCCAGGCTGGTCTTGGGCCAGGACAACTCGGGAATCCCGGCCGGCACAGGGCCGAGGATCGCCACCCCGAGGCGGTCGAAGCCCAATAGCCCGGCCAGCAAGGTGAACAGCGCCACCGTCAGCAGCGCTGCCGGCAGCCGCGGGTAGCGTCGCGGCAGCCAGATCAAAAGGCCCAGGCTGGCCAGGCCAACGGCCAAGGTCAGGCCATGGATCTCCCCCAGCCGCTGGAGAAAGTCCGCCAATCCCAGAATGAAGCCGTCGCCTTCGATCTTGAAGCCCACCACCTTGCCCATTTGCCCGGCGATCAGGCTCAAACCGATGCCGTTGAGGTAGCCGATGAGGATCGGCCGCGAGAAGAAGCTGGCGATAAAACCCGCTCGGGCGATCCCGGCGGCGATCAGCATCAGGCCCACCAGCACGGTGACGATCATCGACAATTCGACGGTACGCTGCAGGTCGCCCATGGCCAAAGGCGCCACGGCCCCGCCGAGCATGGCGCAAGTGGCGGCATCGGGGCCGACCATCAGTTGCCGCGAGCTGCCGATCAAGGCATAGACAATCATCGGCAGCACACAGGCGTAGAGCCCGTACTGTGGCGGCAGGCCGACAATCTGCGCATAGGCGATGGCGATCGGGATCTGGATAGCCGCCACGGACAACCCGGCCCGCAGGTCGGCGCGAAACCATTCGCGGCGGTAGTGCAACAAGTTGGACAGGCCAGATAGACAGCGCGATAACGACATGCCGAGTCCTTTCGAAGTATTGCGTTCTTGTGTTTGGTTGCGCTCCGGCGGCCCTCTTGTTTGGCCAGGCGATGCGGGCGCGTATTCAAGCGAATCGGGCCACTGGGCGCCATGAGCTGGAGCAGCTTTTGCGTCGTTCGAAAGGGTTATGCACTTTCACAAGTAATTTCAGCAACCCCTAGGTATGCTCCGCTTTTTATTGCTGATCACTGATACCGGGATGCCAGCCCAAGCCTCTGCTGCGCAGGCGCAGCTCATGGAGCCGTATCCTCAAGGATGTTTGAACGATGAGTACCCCCGCGCTGGATATCGCCAGCCTCACGCCACTGCCTTACCACCAGCAGGTGGTCGACTACCTGAAAACCAGTGAACCTGCGGTGTGGGCTTGGGCCTCGTCGCTGGGCGTTCAGCAGGAACACGCCCAGGATGTGCGCGCCCAATTGCTGCGAGACACCTATCGCCTGAGCCCGGAAACTCACTCGCAGGCCTATCAGGCCTGTGAGACGGCGTTGCAACGCCTGCAGATCGAGGCCCCCGCGACCCTCTACCAGGCCGGCGATGGCACCATGAATGCCAGCCTGTATTACCTGGCCGGTGAGGTGCATGTGGTGTTCTACGGGCCGATCCTTGAACGGCTCGATGCTCAGGAGCTGCTGGCGTTGCTGGGGCATGAACTGGCGCATTACCGCTTGTGGTCGGAGCACGAGGGCGACTACCTCACCGCCGAGCGGATTCTCAATCACGCGATGGCCGATGTGTATACGCCTGCGAGCCTGGAACAGACCGCACGTTTATATAGCCTGCACACCGAAATCTACGCCGACCGCGGGGCGGCGCTGGCGGCTGGCTGTGCGCAAGCCTCCATCACCTCGCTGGTCAAGGTCCACACCGGGATTCTCAGCGTCGATGCCGCCAGCTATCTGCAGCAGGCCCGTGAACTGGATGGCAAGGATGCGCCGTTGTCCCAGGGCGTTTCCCATCCGGAGACTTTTCTGCGCTCCCAAGCGGTGGAAAGCTGGTGGCGACAGCTCCCGGATACCGACGCCTGGCTGCACCGCCGATTGCGCGGGCCCTTGTCGCTCAACCGTCTGGACGTGACCGACCAGGTCGAGTTGACCGCCCTCACCCGCGGCTTCATCGCCCGCTTCATCGGCAACACGGTGTTGCAGTCCGAGGCGGTGCTCAATCAGGTGCGCGGCTTCTTTCCCGACTGGAAGGCGCCTGAAACACCGCTGGACCTCGGCACGCTGAATGCCGAGCGCATCGACGCGAGCATTCACGAATACCTGCACTACATCATGCTCGACCTGTGCCTGGTCGACCGTGACCTGCGGGATGAAGCCTTGCTGCATGCCGCGCGCACGGCGAAAAAACTCGGCAGCGCCGACGACTTCATCAACGTGCTCAAGCGCGATATCAAATTCCCCAAACGTGAGCTCGACCCGATTGTTCGTGCGCTCAAGGCGGAGGTCGACACATGGACCCAATAACTCAACCGCTGAACTTCGCTCAATTGCTGCAGAGCCACGATGGCGCCGCCGTGCCCATCGACGATGTGCTGTTCCTGGCGCTGCCGCTGCTGCGCCAGGTGGCGCAATTGCATGAGCGGGGGCATGTCGCCCAGCTCAGTTACCTGGATGTGGTGCTAGGCCCGGAACGCACCCTGCAACTGCGCCACCCCGACGGCCAGTCGCCGCGCCTGGCGCTGGAGGCGATCAGGCAGGTGCAGCCCAATCCAGAGTCGGCGCTGAATATCGTCGGCAAGGTCCGCCTGACCCGGGATTCGGAAACCGGCGTGGCCATTACCGACCTGCAAGTCCAGGAAGACCCGCAGCAGCCCATCAACCATCCGGTGTTCCTCACGGACTTGCACAGTTGGGAACATCGGCTCGGGCATCACGACGAAATCACCGATATTTTCCAGCTCGGTCAGTTGCTCGCGTGCCTGGCCTGCGGCTTGGATTTTGCCGACATCAACGACCTCAAGTCGTTTGCCGCGCACCGGCGCAACCTGTTCCAGCTCAATGGCCGGCTCAACCCGGTGCTGGCCAACTTGATCGTCGAGATGACCGAGCTCAACCGCCATGAGCGCGCCACTGATGTGGGCTCGCTGGCACGCCGCTTGGAGTCCTGGCGCGAACAGCCGGCCAGCCTGGATGTCGAGCGTGTGTTGGCCCAGGCCGAAGGCCCGGCTTCGCGACGCACTGTGGTGCTGGAACACCTGCGCAACCGCTTGTTTGACCTTTCGCGTCGCAATCGCCTGCTGTATTTCCGGCCGACCCAGACCAGCGTCAACTTGACCGTGGCCAGCGTTCCGTTGGTGATGCGCATTGAAAGTATCCGGCCCGAAGCGCTGTGTACCTGGCAACCCACCTTCGGCGGATTCTGCGAACAAGTGCTGGGCGGCAAACCTGTCGGCCTGCAGCAATGGCTACGGTTCGAAGACCAGACCTGGCTGCAGGCGTCGCTGGAGCGCATCATCCAGGAAACCCGTCGCGACCGCGCCGAATTCGGCTTCAGCAACCTTCGCCTGGTGGTGGCGTTCATGCGCTGGCACAACCTCAAGGACACGCCGGAAGAACGCATCGTCACCCCGCTGCTGTGGTTGCCGGTAGAGTTGAGTCGCAAAAAAGGGGTGCGTGACCAGTTCGTGTTGCAGTGCGACGAAACCGAGGCCGAATTCAACCCGGTACTGCGTCATCAATTGCGTCAGCTCTACGACATCCAGTTGCCGGAAACCGTCGACCTGCAAAAGACTTCGGTGGAAGACATCCACGCCGATATTGCGCGCCAGATCAAACTGACCGAACCCGGCGTCGAGTTACACCTGCAAAGCAAACCGCAAATCGAACTGATCCACCAAAAAGCCGTGCAGCATCTGCACCACTTCCAGCGCCGTCGTGCCCGCCAGCGCATGTCGACGCCTTTGGTGAAGCCGGATTTCAGCTACGACCGCGAAGATTTCCGTCCGCTGGGTCTGCAGTTGTTCCAGCAAAAGGTGCTGCCCAGCGAGTTGCCGCTGCGCCTGGCCATAGGCGCCAAGCCCGTTCTGCGCAACCAACACCCTCAGATGGTTGCCAGCAGCGCCGAAAACAGCACCTTCGCCATGCCCGAGAACCAGGGGCATCGCTACGCCTGGGACATAGACCTGACCCAGGTGACCCTGGCCAACTTCAATTATCGAAAGATGTCGCTGGTGCGTGACTATGCGCAGTTGATCGACGAACCGGCGCAGAACGAAGCCTTTGACCGGATGTTCTCCATCGAGCCTCGGGACGTCGAGGTCCAATCCCCCGAGCCGACCCCGTTGTCCGAGCAGTGGAACGTGGTGGCGGGCGACGCCACGCAGAATGCTGCCGTCAGCCTGGCCCGTACCGGGCGTAACTTCATCATCCAGGGACCGCCAGGCACCGGCAAATCCCAGACCATCACCAACCTGATCGCGGACTACGCCGCTCGTGGCCTGCGCGTGCTGTTTGTCTGTGAAAAGCGTGCAGCGCTGGACGTTGTGTTCCATCGCCTGCAACAAAGTCAACTGGGTGAGTTGTGCTGCCTGATCCACGATTCCCAGACCGACAAGAAGGCCTTCGTGAGCAACCTGCGCGAGTGCTATGAGCGCTGGATCGCCGGTGATGCGCAGTCGTCGCAGTTGCAAGCCCGGCGCGACGCCTTGCTGGCTGGCCTGAGTCAACAGCTGGGGTTGATCGAGCGTTTTGAACAGGCAATGCGTGGGGCGCCGGAGTCCTTGGCATGTTCGGTACGCGAGCTGGTACGGCATCTGATCGAACTGCCGCCCGTTGCTGCCAAGCTGCCCCCCGAAGCCTTGGAACGTTTACCCGAATGGCGTCAGTGGCAGGCACAAAGCGAGCTGACGGGGCGCGTGTATCAGGCGATCAAAGAACGTTTCGGCCTCGACAGCTTCGCACGTCATCCTTTCAGCCATTTGGCCTCAAGCCTGATTACCCACGAACATGCCTACGGCCAACTCAAGGCGTTCCTGGATGAAGCCAGTGGGCTGATGGACAGCGTCGAGCAGTTTCTGGAGTCATCGTCGAGCCTGTTGTCCGGGGACACCCGCCTGGCGGATGCGTGCGTGCTGACCCAGGCCGCCGAACAATTGACCAGCGCCAACCTGGCAGCGCACCTCGACCTGCTGGAACCGGGCTCATCCGGCGCCCAAGCGCTGCACGCCGAGCAGGCCGCGCTGCACGCACTGGCCGTACAGCAACACAACGCCCGTGAATCCACCCACCACTGGCGTGAAAAACTCGCGCCCCAGGACACCCAGGCTGCCATCGATCTGGTACAGCGGCTGGAAGGCTCGCTGCTGCGTTGGCTGCAACCCGCCTGGTGGCGGCTGCGCGGTGAATTGCAACGACGCTACGACTTCAGTCAGCACGCGATTCGACCCAGTTTCGGGAGCGTGCTAGACAACCTGGCCCGCGAGCATCGCGTCACTGCCGAGCTGCACGCCGAGCAGCAACGCTTGCAAGGGCGTTACGGCATCCCGGATGTCGACCTGTTCCTGCACAACCTGCAAGCCTTGCTCCAGCAACTGAGCGCATCACCGCTGTTGCGCCAATGGGTTGAGGGCCTGCGGGGTGATCCCGACGCTCTGTCCGGTGTACGCCAGGAAGCCAGCCTGCGCCAGCCGGTGGCGCGCTTGGCCGAGCTGGTCGCGCAACATTGTGTGTTCGACCCGGCGCTGAGCCTGGTCGAGTTGGCCGAGTACCTGCGCGATCTGCGTGAAGAACTCGACGAGCTGCCCGACACCCTGCCCCTGCTCAATGAGCTGCACCAAGCCGATCCTGTCTGCCTGGCGGTCGTGCAACAGTACGCCTTGGCGCAACGCGCACTGGACGGTTTGATTGCCCAGGAAAACCTGACCCGCCTGTACCGCGCCAATCCGCAGCTGGCGCGCTTCGATGGCCCGGCCTTGAGTCTGGCCGCGCGCGAGGTCAGCCAGGCTGAATGCAACCTGCTCAAAAGCAACGCACAGGTGCTTAGCGCCACGTTGCACCAGCGTTTTCTGGAGCATGTGAAGCAATCGGCGATGTCGGTGACTCAACTCGACGCCCAGGCCCGGGAGTTCAAGAAAGCCTACGCCAAAGGCCGACGTGAACTGGAACATGAACTGGGCAAGACCATGCGCTATCGCTCCATTCGCGAAATGGCGAGTGGCGACAGTGGCCGCGTGATCAACGACCTCAAGCCCATCTGGTTGATGAGCCCGCTGTCGGTGTCCGACACCCTGCCTTTGACCCCGGACCTGTTTGACGTGGTGATTTTCGACGAAGCCAGTCAGATCCCCAGCGAAGAAGCCGTGCCGGCACTGAGCCGTGCGCAGCAGGTGATTGTGGTCGGTGACGAGATGCAATTGCCACCGACCAACTTCTTCTCCAGTGCCGGCGACCAGGACGACAACGAACTGATTGCCATGGAGGATGGTGAGCAGATCGCAATCAACCTTGATGCCGACAGCCTGCTGAGCCAAGCCGCGCGAAACTTGCCGGCAACCCTCCTGGCCTGGCACTACCGCAGCCGCCACGAAGCCTTGATCAGCTTTTCTAACGCGGCGTTCTACGAAGGCCGGCTGATCACCATTCCCGACCGTCGTATCGAGCGCCCTGCCCCGGCCCAAACCGCACTGGACTCCACGGACGCCCAGGCCGTCATCCGCGGCGCCGACGCGTTGCTCGACAGCCCGATCAGCTTCTTGAAGATGACCGATGGTGTCTACCTCAGCCGCAGCAACCTGGCCGAAGCGCGGTACATCGCCAACCTGGTACGGGAGCTGCTGCAACGGGAAACGGGTCTGAGCCTGGGTATCGTGGCCTTTTCCGAGGCCCAGCAAGGCGCCATCGAGCAGGCCCTGGAAGACTTGGCCAGCGGCGACTCGGCCTTTGCCACACGGCTTGAGCGCGAGTACGTGCGTGAAGATGCCGGGCAATTCAATGGCCTGTTCGTCAAGAACCTGGAAAACGTCCAGGGGGATGAGCGTGATGTGATCATCCTGAGCATCTGTTACGCGCCAGGACCGAACGGCAAGATGCTGATGAACTTCGGCCCGATCAACCAGCGTGGTGGGGAAAAACGCCTCAATGTGATCTTCAGTCGCGCCCGCAAGCGCATGGCGATTGTCTCCAGCATTGAGTCCGAAGCCATCACCAACACCCACAACGATGGTGCCGCCGCACTGCGCGCGTTCCTGCAGTTCGCCCAGGCCAGCGCCAGCGGGGATGCGCCGCGCTCCCAGGGTATCCTCGCCAACCTCAATCCAGGCGCCAAGCAGTCCTTTGCCGTCAGCCTGCCCAAGGATCACCTGCGCGGTGCCCTCGCTGCCGCGTTGCGAAAGCGCGGGCATTCGGTTCAGGAATATGTCGGACGTTCGCAGTTCCGTTGCGACCTCGCGATCAGTGACGCCAGTGGTGAACACTTCAGCCTCGGCGTACTGCTGGACAGTGATACCGCGGCCGCCCCTGACGTACGTGAGCGCTACATTTTCCGCCCGACGGTGCTGCGCAGCTTTGGTTGGAAGATCATCGACGTGCTCAGTAATGACTGGCTGCGCGACCAAGAAGAGGTGCTCAATCGCATCGAAGCGTTACTCAGGGGCGAGGAAGCCGTTGCACTTCCAGAACCGCAACAGCCAGAGGAAACCATCGAGACCCAAGCCCATCCGCCAGTCACCGCTGAAGCGACACCCTTGATGCGCGAGTTCACCTTTGGTGAGGGCAATTCCAACAAGTTCTGGCGTATCGGCGTCGCCGAGGCTGAGGTGACGGTGAATTTCGGCCGTATCGGCACCAAGGGCCAGACCCTGATCAAGTCCCTCGACAGTCCCGAACGCGCTTTGCGTGAAGCAGAAAAGCTGATCGCGGAGAAACTGCGCAAAGGCTATCAAGAGCAGGCAGGTTCCATCACCCAGGGGGGAGCTGCGTCGGTCTAGCACGAATGAGACAAGCGCATTCAATCTGCACGCGCTGCAGCGGCCCGAAAAAAGCGCCCCGAAAAGGGGCGGCCCCATAGGGAGCTGAATGCTCATGAACATCAATTCATGAGCATTCAGCTCCACAGTTTGAGCAAGGCGCCGGACGCTGCGCTATTTCATCACCCCCAGGGCGCAAATCAAAAGTGCTTGCCCGCCTTATTCAATGGATCAGACATGCTTAGAGTGATTGGTGAAGAGCAAGATATCCGTTCAGCGATCAACAGCTTCAATTCCTCCTACCATGAGGACTTCTTTCGGGTTAGGGAGGTCTCCAAGGCCTACCTGGCGACACTTACACCGCATAACGCCGAATTATTAGCCGACGAGCTTCGAAATGCTTTGTTGAACTGGGGCGCAGGCTCGCGCAAAGCCCCAATACTGCATCTGCCGGCTGAAGCCGCAGCCGGGCTTTGCAATCCTAACCTGCACGCCAAGCTTGTCCGTTTTGACACTCACCCACTGGGGGCATTCGCGCTGTCATCCGAAGATCGACGGATCTTCACCACCGAGGGGATGTATCCGTCAGCGGTTCACTTTGATGTAGAGCTGCTCGGGGTCTTGAGGATGTTGGCAGACGCGCTGTTCGCTAATAACACCAACGTCACCTACCCCATGAAAGCATTACTCCTCATAACGGGATTCATGCCAGCACTGGATAGCCAGGTCAGGAATGGATTGAAGCACGCGGGCTTTCGAGGATTCAGTAGCACTCAGTACCTGCTCCCCAGCGACACCCTCAAAGCTGCCGGTCAAAAGCTCTGCAGACTGCCCTTCTCGCTTGGCCACTGTTGGGGGCAAAACAAGGAGTTATTGATCAAGGCCGTTCAGAAGAGCGATCACCCTGCCCTTCAAGTCGAACCGGGTCGGGTTTTCGACATCCTGCTCTTCATGCAGCAAGACCCGAGCAGGAAGCTAATCGCCCTCTGAAGTGTAAAGGCGTACTTCAGCCGCACGCCTTGGATTCGACACTGCCATCAGCACCACCGCACCTGCCGCAGTATAGTGCGGATGACTGCGGTGTCGCCCCGAAGGGCGAACTCGGCGGGCTTAGCCCTTGGCTATGCAGCATGAGTTGACGAACGTTGCGGTGTGCTGCAGGGACTGACGTATATCCGGCTTGGTGATTCCATGGCTGTTGGCAAACTGCTCGACCGCCGCCGTATCAAAACGAGTGGTCTGGATAAAGTCCAAGGCTTCGGGTTTTGTATTCATAAACCGGGCAACGGGAGGAATGCTCAGTAGCCACTTCAGCAGTCGGAGCGAAACGTGATGCTTGGGAGACTTCAAGCCCAAAGGTTGTGCCACCTGCACCAACATTTCTCGCAAGTTGGGCGTTTGCGCATCCAGCGCCAGCAGTTCCTGGCCCGCCATGGCCGGATCAAAAGCACTCGCCGTCATCAGCTCCACCAGGTAGTCCACGGTGACCAGTGGCAGCCAGTGCCTGGCGGTACCGGGCACGGCCGTGAGCTTTCCCTGCACCAGGTTGCGTATCAGCGCCACCAGCGGCTGGCCGTCGAGAATATGCCCCGTGCGGCTGTGGCCACACACTGTCGCGGGGTGGACAACGGTCAGCTCTCCGCCCTTGGCGGAGATGAGCTCCAGGGTCGCAAAATGCGCCTCCAGCTTGCTCGCCTCGTAACCGCCGACACGCCGGTAGACGGCAGGCCAATGGGTCTGCTGCGCAGAACGAGGATCAATTCCGATGCGTTGCAGATGTTCATGGTTTTTCAGCATGTAGCCGCCGATCATCACTAACCGGCTGTTTTGCTCCACCGCCAACAGCGCCACCCGCTTTGCCCCTTCTACGTTCACCGCACGAGACTGCTCCAAGGACAGCCCCCAGGCGAAGTGGGCGCCCAGGTGAAATACCACCCTGGCCTGCCTTAGCTGTTCTCGGTCAGCAGGACTCAGACCGAGGTTGTCCCGCTCCAGATCGCCAGCTACGGCAAATACCCGGGCTGCACTCCCTCCCAATTTGACCACTTGCTCGCGCAATTCGGTCAGTCGCTCTGGGCGCCGCATCAACACCCGAACGGTGTGACCTTTTGCACTCAGATGAGCCACCAGATGCTGGCCGATAAAGCCGGTACCCCCCGTGACAAAGCACTCCACGCTCATTTCCCCGTTCCTTGTTTAAGGTAAGAAATCAAGCGTAAACTATCGACCCAACTCTACAGTCAAGGGATGTTTTATGAAGATCGGTGAAATCGAGGCCCGCAGTGGCGCCAGTCGCCATACGCTGCGTTACTACGAGCAAATCGGCCTGATCTCATCGCAGCGGCGAACGAACAACTATCGCGTTTACACAGCGCAAACCCTGCAAGATCTGGACTTTATCCAGCGCGCGCAAAGCATGGGGTTTTCCCTGGGGGAAATAGGCGAGATTCTGGATGCGCAACGCAACAAGCAGATCGACTGTGCTGAGGGCGCTAAGTTAATTGAAAAGAAGATGGCAGAAATCACACAGAAGATCGCCAACCTCCAGAGCATTTATCAGTATCTGGATGAAGAGCGTGCCAACCTCGAAGCCAGTGCCGCCAGGCAACTTGAGCTTCAGCGATTGAGCAACGCTTGCAACTGAACGCTAGGTATTGAGCAAACCTTCCACATCAGCTAGCGAAGGAGCATGGGCTCCGGCATGGCGGCAGGATATGGATGCGCAAGCCGCTGAAAATCGCAGGCGCTCTCTCAAGCCGGCGATCCCCAACAACTCTGCAGCCAGCCAACCGGCCATACAAGCGTCCCCTGCTCCAACCGTGTCTTGCACGTTCACGGCAATAGCCGGCTGATCGAGTTGACTGTCCGGGGTGTGGAGGGTCATCCCGTGTTCCCCACGGGTCAACAATATCTGCGCCTGAGGATTAAGCGCGCGAAGCTCATGCATTGCCTGCTGTTCGCTCAGCCCTGGATAAATGTGCCGCAGGTCTTCGTCGGACAGCTTGATCATGTCAGCAAGGCTGGTCATGGTCGGGAAGGTCTGCTCCCGATAATGACTACCCATTAAATTGCGCCAGTTCGGATCATAGCTAACCCGTTTACCGGCTGCTTTGGCCTGCTGAGCAATGTTAACCAGCGTATCTGCAAGTGGCTGCCGAGCTAAACTGATGCAGCTGAAATGACACAGCTCTGCTTGCTCGAGCCATCCTTCGGGCATCAGATCCGGATCAAAAAACAGATCGGCCTCTCCAGCAAAAAAGTACCTTGGAGGACGGCTCGATGGAACGATGGCAACCAGAGGATCTCGATCGACTCGTTGGATAAAGCGCCTATCCAATCCTGCCGCTTCCGACTGCAAAACGATCTCGTCACCCAATGAATCCAAGCTCACCGACCCAGCAAAAGCGCTGCTGACACCCAAGCGACTTAAGGCTCGTGCAACGTTCCAGGGGGCACCACCAGGGTAACCCTTCCACTGTCCAGGCGTGCCTTGGACAAGGTCGATCAGGGCTTCGCCAAATATGACCGCGCGAGGCAATACCATCTCATTTCCTCAATGTTTTGGTACCGGGATAACTGCTGGCTGATCAGTTCCGACCGGTAGTTTCTTACTCAGTGCAACAACAGCCGGCAGATGCACTGAAGGCATGTTTGCCGGCGCGTTCAACTATTAAAACCAGGTTTCCATTTGTACGCCGTATTGCCATACGCCGCCGGCGTTGAAGTCCGTCTTGCCGAAGGCGTCTGAGGTACTGTACTTGTCCAGATCTGACGACCAATTCATGTAGCTTGCGAACACGCGCATTTCCGGACGTGTGAGAAGGTCTCCAACGTCAAGTTTGAATGTCGGGGCGACGGTGAATTTCCAGAAGTTACCGTCGACCGCATTACGTTGTAGATAGCCCTTGGGGTCGAGGTCCATGGTTTGCCAGCTCAGTTCGTAGGCCATCTCGAAGTTGCTGTTGATGGTGTTGGCCAAGCGCATGTTCAGGGTCAGCCAGCGGTAGTCGTCACCCTTGACGTATCTATCCTTGCTCTGCTCGGCCAGCAAGCTGGGGCCGATGCGCCAGTCAGGCGCAATCGGGGTCTCGCCGTAAAGAGCAAGACGCAGAGCCCGGGCCTCGTCAATCAGTTCACCATCCGAACCAAGGTTCTTGACCTCTGCCCCCAGACCTTGCCCATAGAGCAGTGCCGTTTTGAAGAAGCCTTCTCTGCCGAAAAAGTTTTTCTGGTGATTGGCCAGCATGCTGTGCAAGCCGGAATCTGCGGGCGTCAAACCCGCTTTATTGGTGCGGGTGCCGAAATCGTTTTTCTTTGCGCCGATGCCATTGAACATCCACTGCCACTGGCCCTCCTCGAAGAACTGGTTGGAGGTCAGGATGTAACTCGCCACATCGGCATTGAGCCCCCCTTGACTGAAATCCCCGTAGCTACGCCCGATCAAGGAGTAATTCGAGCGCCAATCCTTGTTCATCTGCACGTCGTAGATTCCACCGCCGGTACCGGCCAGGTAGACGACGTCCGAGTCCATCCAGTGGATATCGAAGTTATCCCGGTCAAATCGCTTGCCTGCCCACAGGGTGGCGTTCTCGAATACGGGATTGCCCTTGAACGCAGCAATATGGTCGAGCGTTGTGAACACCTGGCGCACGTTCAGTTTGCTTTCGTCGGCGGTCCAGTCATTGGAGCTTTCCACTCCGTCGGCGATGGAGACCGTGAATTTGGAGCGGGTGCCATTCTGCGCATAGATTTCTTTCGACAGGTCTATGCGCATGTAGGTGTCGTCTTCGTTACCGAGCCGCCCGACCGCACCGCCCACTGAGCCCGCCGGAGTTGTATAAGGGCCGCCGCGGCCACCACCAAGCCCCTCGTCGATCAGCAATCCGGAACGGGCATAGCCGTTGAAGCTGAATCCATCAGCCAGGTTTGAAGTGCTGGCCTGCTTTTCCATGCTTTCCTGGCGGGCTTCGAGTTTTGCCAGTCGGGTGTCCACAACGGGATTCGTGGCCTGGGATGCAGTGGATGCTGCGGGCTGCAAAGCGGAGGTGGCGAGCTTGATCTGTTGCAATTCTCTGGCGAGTGCCTGGGTTTGCTGTTCGGCTGCGGCTGCGCGCTTTTCCGCTGCACTGGCGCGGGCCTCGAACGCGGCCATGCGCTCTTCCAGAGTTGCGGCCTGAGAGGTCGCCGCCGAGCTGCTGAGCACGCCTGCAAGTAGCCATCTTGATGCTTTCTGCATGTGGATTTCCCTGTTTTATTTTTATTGTTTTGTTCCAGCGACAGAGCGCTTTTTCGCGAGTGGTGAGGGTCCAAATCGACAAAAAAGATGCCTTATCGAAAATGTGCTGTTACATTTGCCGTGTTAACGTTAACTTCTCTAAAAACAAAAATAAAGAGGCCTTCATGAAACAGCTGAAATCTCTCCTTCCAGCAGTGCTGCTCACCCTCAGTGCCGGACTTGTGTCTGTCTCCAACGCAGCTGATTTGACGATCTCGTGCGGTGCGGTAGGTGCAGAGTTGCAACTCTGCAAGGAGGCAGTCGAAGCGTGGTCGAAGCAGACCGGCAACCACGTCGAGGTGGTTTCCACGCCCAACTCGGCGACCGAGAGGTTGTCGTTCTACCAACAGATCCTCAGTGCGCAGTCCACCGACATCGACATCATTCAAATCGATATGGTGTGGCCGGGGATGCTGGCCAAACATCTGATGGATCTGCGCGAGGGGCTCCCAGCCGACGCGACCCAAGGCTACTTCCAGGCCCAGATTGATAACGCCACGGTCAACGGACGGCTGGTGACCATGCCGTGGTTCACCGACTCGGGCCTGCTGTATTACCGCAAGGACTTGCTCGAGAAGTACAACAAGCAGGTTCCCCAGACGTGGGAGGAAATGACCGCTACCGCCAGAGAGGTGCAACAGGCCGAGCGCAATGCCGGTAACCCCAATGTGTGGGGCTACATATTTCAGGGGCGCGCCTACGAAGGGCTGACGTGCAATGCGCTGGAGTGGATCAGCAGCCAACCGGGAGGCGGACTGGTCAATCCACGAGGAGACATCATCGTTAACACCCAGGCCTCAAAAGCTGCCTTGAGCCTGGCCAAAAGCTGGGTAGGAGACATCTCCCCGCGTGGCGTGCTCAATTACACCGAGGAAGAAGGACGTGGCGTATTCCAGTCGGGAAATGCGCTGTTCATGCGTAACTGGCCTTATGTCTGGGCCCTGGTGCAAAGCCAGGACAGTGCCGTAAAAGACAAGGTTGGGGTCGCTCCCCTGCCCCGAGGCGGCGAGACCGGCAACCATGCATCCACCCTCGGCGGGTGGGGCCTGGCGGTATCGCGCTACAGCGCCCAGCCCAAACTGGCCGCAGAGCTGGTGAGCTACCTGACCAGCGCCCAACAGCAAAAACACCGTGCCCTGATAGGCGCCTATAACCCGGTGATCGAGTCGCTGTATCAGGATCCCGAACTGCTCGCGGCCATGCCTTACTACGCTCAGCTGCACAGCATCCTCAACGATGGGGTCATGCGCCCCGCCGCCATAACCGCCGATCGCTATCCACGGGTCTCCAATACGTTCTTCGATCGCGTGCATGGCGTGCTGGCGGGCGAATTGCCTGTCGACCAGGCACTGGCCGAACTGGAAAGCGAACTCACACGCATCAAACGTCGGAACTGGTAAGCCACAGGGAAGGAAATCACCATGTCTGTCTCTACTATCCACCTCTCCAGTGACGCGCTCCTGCTCACCCGGGAGACGCCCCTACAGCGTCGCCGAGTACGCGCCGCATGGCTGTTTCTGACACCAATGCTGCTGTGTCTGGCCCTGGTGGCGGCCTGGCCGCTGTTGCGCACATTCTGGTTCAGCCTGACCGACGCCAACCTGGCGGACACCGCTGGCGGCACCTTTGTCGGCTTGAGCAATTATCTGTTCCACGATGGTTCCAACTGGTCGGGCATCCTGGTCGATCCACAGTGGTGGAATGCTGTGCGCAACACGTTGTATTTCACCCTGGTGTCGGTGGGACTGGAAGTCGTCCTGGGGCTGCTGGTGGCGTTGCTGCTGAACATCCAGTTCACAGGCCGTTCCCTGGTGCGTGCGCTGATCCTGATTCCATGGGCGATTCCTACCATTGTCTCAGCCAAGATCTGGTCATGGATGCTCAATGACCAGTTCGGCATCATCAATCACCTGATGCTCAGCCTCGGACTGATAGACGCGCCTCTGGCCTGGACCGCAGATGCGGATCTGTCGATGTGGGCAGTGATCATCGTCGACGTCTGGAAGACCTTGCCTTTTGTCACGCTGCTGATGCTGGCGGCCTTGCAGATGTTGCCGAGCGATTGCTACGAAGCCGCCAGGGTCGATGGGATTCATCCGCTGAAAGTGTTCTGGCGCGTCACGCTGCCACTGTTGATGCCGGCACTGTTGGTGGCCGCGATTTTCCGCCTCCTCGACTCCCTGCGGGTATTCGATGTCATCTATGTACTGACCTCGAATTCGTCCAGCACCATGAGCATGTCGGTCTATGCCCGCCAACACCTGGTGGAGTTCCAGGATGTTGGCTATGGCAGCGCGGCCTCGACTCTGCTGTTTCTGGTCGTTGCGCTCATCGCCACGCTTTACCTGTACCTCGGACGCCGTCAGATGGAGGTTCGAGCATGAGCCCGCGCCTCCTCAAAAAAGCGCTGTTGCGCTGCGGATTCTGGTGCCTGATCGGGGTGCTGTTGCTGTATGCGGTGTTCCCTTTCTATTACGCCATCCTGACCTCACTCAAGCCATCCAGTGCCTTGTTCGCAGTCAGCTACTGGATCGACAGCCCCGACTTCTCCCACTACGCTGCGGTACTTCACCAAGCCTCATTCCTGCGGGCGATCGGCAACTCGCTGATGGTCGCACTGTGCGTGGTGACCCTGGCGCTGTTCCTCAGTGTGACGGCCGCCTATGCCTTGGGAAGGGTGAAGTTCCGTGGCCGCGGCACGGTATTGATGATGGTGCTCGGCGTGTCGATGTTTCCCCAGGTTGCTGTACTGTCGGGGCTGTTCGAAGTGATCCGCGCCCTGGGTCTGTACAACACCTCTTGGGCGTTGATCCTGAGCTACACCATCTTCACCCTGCCCTTCACGGTCTGGGTGCTGACCACGTTCATGGGGCAGCTCCCTCACGAACTGGAAGAAGCGGCAATCATGGATGGCGCTTCGCCCTGGGTCGCGCTGACTCGTGTGCTGCTGCCGCTGCTCTGGCCGGCACTGGTCACCACGGGCTTATTGGCCTTTATCGCCGCGTGGAACGAGTTCCTGTTTGCCCTGACCTTCACCCTCACCGACACCCAGCGCACGGTGCCGGTCGCCATCGCCCTGATTTCCGGTGGGAGTCCCCACGAGCTGCCTTGGGGACTGTTGATGGCCGCATCCGTGCTGGTCACCGTGCCCCTGGTGATTCTGGTGCTGATCTTCCAGCGCCGAATCGTTTCCGGTCTCACGGCCGGCGCGTTAAAGGGTTGATGCCCAACAACTACAAGGAACAGCATCGTGATCAAACTGAAGCTAGACAACGTGAACAAACAATTGGGCGGCGTGCGGATTCTTCGTGATGTCAGCCTGGAGATCGCTGCGGGTGAATTCGTGGTCTTCGTTGGCCCTTCGGGCTGTGGAAAGTCGACCCTGCTGCGACTGGTCGCAGGACTGGATTCGATCTGCGCCGGCGACCTGCTGATCGATGGGCGACGGGTCAACGACCTGGAGCCGCGCGAGCGTGGCGTCGGCATGGTGTTTCAGTCCTATGCGCTATACCCGCACATGAGCGTCTACGACAACATCAGTTTTGGTCTCAAACTGGCCAAGACTGAAAAGAGCAGCTTGCGCGAGCGGGTGCTGAAAACGGCGCACATCCTGCAATTGGACAAACTGCTGCAACGCAAGCCCAAAGAACTGTCTGGAGGGCAACGTCAGCGTGTGGCCATGGGCAGAGCCATGGCGCGGGAACCGGACATCCTGTTGTTCGATGAGCCGCTTTCCAACCTGGATGCGTCCTTGCGGGTGCAGATGCGCAACGAGATCGCCCGCCTGCATGCTCGACTGGGCTCGACCATCATCTACGTCACCCACGATCAGGTGGAAGCCATGACCCTGGCCGACAAAATTGTCGTGCTCAACGGCGGTCGCGTAGAGCAGGTCGGTTCACCGCGCGAACTCTATGAACGTCCGGCCAGTCGCTTCGTCGCCGGCTTTCTCGGCTCGCCCAGAATGAACTTTCTGGCGGCGCACCTGCATACACCTGGTCAAACCAGCCTGGTCGACACCCCCGTTTGGGGCATGAGCGCCCTGCCCTTCGACAGTTCGAACCTGGCGGCAGACACGCCGCTGAGCCTGGGGATTCGCCCGGAGCACATTTCGCTCAAAGCGGCTGAGGGAGCCGCCGGCATCGTCGTGACCGGGGTCGAATACCTGGGCAGCGAAACCTATGTGCACCTCGAAACAGGTCAGGACGAGCCCCTGGTCTGTCGTTGTGAGGTGAGCGCCGGATGGCAGGCGGGTGATCGGGTCGAACTGCAGCTGGAAGTCGACAACCTGCATCTGTTCGACGCCGACGGCACGGCCTTGAAGCGCCACCCACAAGCTGTTGAAAACCTGCCGAATGACGTCTCTCTGCGCTCTGTCCGCACCGGCGTCCTATTTTGAATAGCGTGAACGCCCCGTCGCTCCTCCGTCGAGGTGTTTGACGAAAACGGGGGCTGCAGTACATGACCGCTGCGACGGTTCGCCGCAGTACCGGCTCCCCGTACCAGAGGCCAGAGCGGCCGCCGCCGCAACTGGGGGTTGTAGGAAACGTCTGCGCAAGCAGGAAACAACCTGCGTCAGCCTGTCGCATGTAAGTCCTGCAGCCCCCGGCAAGACTTTCGATCCTGGCCCGCGGACAATAAGCCCCCATCACCGCCCCCATCTCCTTTCCCCAGCCGGCGTAGCGGTTCGGCCGGCGATTTGTGCCCCAGGGAAAACCTGGCTGTCTGGAAGTTGCTTATGCTCATGCCTGTTCGTGTTGCTTTGCCTCGGGCAAAGACTGTGTCCGTCTCCCCTGCCCTCTGGCCGCTGCTGAGCTGCGGTCTGCTGGCCCTGAGCCCGCTGTCTGCCGCCCTGGCTGAAACGCCCAAGGTCGAGAACTCGGCCCTGACCTTGGGCACCGTCACCGTCCAGGGCGGCGATGCCGAAAGCAGCGGCCCCTTGAGTACCCGCAGCGTGCTCAGTTCGGTGGACATCCTGGGCAGCGACATCCTGGAAAAAATGCCGGTCAACTACAGTTGGGAACTGTTCAGCCGCGCGCCGGGGGTGATGCTCACCGAGTTCAACCAGGGCACCACCTCCGGCAAGATCTCCTTTCGCGGGTTCAACGGCGAGGGCGAGGTCAACGCGGTCAAGCTGCTGATCGACGGCATCCCGAGCAACAGCAACGACGGCAACATGCCGTTCATGGACATGATCTTCCCCATGGAGCTGGACAGCATCGAAGTGGTGCGCGGCACCAGCGATGCCCGTTACGGCCTGAACAACATCGCCGGCAACGTCAACATGCTCACTCGCAGCAGCGGCGACTACACCAAGGCCCGCCTGCGCTACGGCAGTTTCAATACCCAGGAAACCCAACTGGCCAAGGGCATCGAGGGCAGCAACTGGACCCAGAACTACTTCTTCGCCTACCAGAAGGCCGATGGCTATCGCGACCATGCCCAAGCGGACAAATTCTCCCTGTCCGGCAAATGGTTCTACACACCGGACGACGGCAGCTACCGCCTCGGCCTGATTGCCCGGCACTACGAAACCGAGGCTCAGGAGCCGGGTTACCTGAGCCAGAGCGATGCTCGCCAGCACCCGACCATGAGCAACAGCTACAACGCCACGGACAAAGGCACGCGGCGCATGAATCAGCTCAGTCTGCATCTGGACACAGACCTGGCCGAGACCCTGGCCTGGTCGGCCAAGACCTACGTCAACACCTTTGATGACCGGCGCTGGACCCAGTACTGGCGCACCAGCTCGCAGCAGGAGCGCGACACCTACGAAACCCAGTACGGCGCCCTCACCTCCCTGACCTGGCGCCCGCAAGTCAGCTGGCTCTACGCTTTTGCGCTGGAAGGCGGCGCGGATGTGCAACAGCAGCAAAACCGCAGCGAGCGTTACCGCACCCAGAACCGCGCACGCCTGGCCCAGACCCGGGATCAGCAGTTCGACTTCGACACCTACGGCGCTTACCTGCAGGCCGAGATCAAGCCGTTCGAGTCGCTGAAGATCGTGCCGGCCTACCGGGTGGACAAGATCCAGGGCGACTTCACCAACCAAATGACCGGCCTGGACTACGACATCAACGACTACGGGCTGATCAAGCAACCCAAACTCAGCGTGGTGTATTCGCCCTGGACCATGGCCAGTCTGTACGCCAACTGGGGCCGCACCTTTCAGGTCGGCACCGGCGCGGCGGCTTACAAGATCCCGCCCCGCGACACCGACCTGGCGCCGTCGATCAACGAAGGCTGGGAAACCGGGGTCAAGTTCACCCCAACCGATTGGGTTGACGGCCGAGTGGCTTACTGGCGGCAGGATGCCAGTGGCGAAGTCAGCCGCCGGCTCAACGACCCCAGTGGCGAGTCGGACAACGTCGGCGAAACCCGGCGCTGGGGTTACGACCTGCAACTCAACCTGCGCCCCGACGAACGCACCGACCTGTGGCTGGCCTATTCCTGGCAGTACTCGAAAATCCTCAAGCCCAGTGCCACCTTGCCCAACAGCCAGGGCCAGGAAATCGATCACATTCCCCATCACCTTTACAACGCGGGGGTCAGCTACCACCTGACCCCTGCCCTGCAACTGACCGCCTGGATGAACGGCCAGACCCACTACTACCTGGAGCGGGAAAACACCCAGGGCACCTATGGCGGTTACGTGCTGATGAACCTCGGCGCCACCTACAAGGTCACTGAGTCAGTGAGTGTCGACCTGCAGTTGAAGAACCTCACCAACCGCTACTACGAATACGTCTGGTACGACCCGGACGGCGCCAAGGCCTCGCTGCACTCGCCGGGCGACGGCCGCGCACTCTATACCGGTATCACCCTGGACTTCTGATGAACCACCCTGCCCGGGCGCAGGTCGCTCGGGTCAAGTCGCGCATTTGTACCCACCCCTTGATGAGAGGCACCGCCCATGACCGCCTACGGTTCGAAAAAAATCCTCACCACCCTGGCCCTGCTGGCCGCCCTGACCAGCGCCGGCTCGGCGCTCGCCCATGCCCATCTGAAGGATGAAACCCCGGCCGCCGACGCCACCGTCATTGCGCCCAAGGAGTTGCGCCTGGTGTTTTCCGAAGGTGTCGAAGCGCAGTTCACCCAGGTCAAAATCAGCACCGCGGGCACGGACGTGGCGATCAAGAGCATTGCCAACGCCGCGGGCGATCATAAAACCCTGATCGTCACCCCACAACAGCCACTGGCGCCCGGCGAGTACAAGGTTGAATGGCATGCGGTGTCGGTTGACACCCACAAGAGTGATGGCGCCTACGGTTTCACCGTCGGTCATTGAACCCTGTCACCGCGCATGGCTTCACAGAGCCCGCCGGGGGGCGGGCTCGTTGCACAAATGCATTGAATGCGCCTGGCCAGCCAAAGCAGGGCCAGCGCTTCCGGCACCAGCACATAACCATAGGCAACGACGGGTATGTCCAGGCGCAACCCGAGCACCAGTAGCGGCAGGCCAACCGCCCATCCCAGCAGCGCATCCACCTTGGCAATGGCGACAAACTCACCCAGGCTCTGCAAAGCCGCGCGCAACGCATTGGTGGCCAAACGGACCGGCAGCGACACCCCCAGCATCAGCACAAAGCTGCCCCACCACCTGCCCTGCTGGGCATACACCCATTGCCCCAACCAGGGGCCGAGCAGAATCAGTAGTCCACCCAGCAATGCCATGCCCGGCACCCCCAGGCGCAACAGCTGCTTGAGCAGTCGCGACACCTCGTGCGGGGCCAGGCCGGCAAAGCGCATGGCCAGAAAGCGGATCAGCGCCACCAACGGCGCAAACACCAACAGCGCCAGAAAGCTTGCGGCCGCGAAGGCATCCAGACGCTGGGTATCGACCGGGGCAATCTGCGGCGCCGCGAACAGCACCAGGGTCATCAGACCCAGCAGTTGCATGGACAGTAGTCGCAGCCCTTCCCAGGCACTCTGGCGCAGCACCGCTCTGGCCCAGTCCGCTGCGGGCAGCCAGCGCCCCCGCCCCATCAGCGGCTGCAAGCGCCGTAGCACCCAGGCGCAGGAACCCAGGTGCATCAGCAGCGATGCCATGAAGCAACCGGCGAAGCCAAACCCCAGACACTCGATGAACAACAGGTTGAGCACCACCTTGGCCAGCAGCTCCCAGAGTTTCCAGCGCACCACCAACGGCCCCTGTTGCGAGGCGTGCAGGATGAACGCCGCGCAGCCATTGAGCAGGCGCAACGGCGCCGTCGCCGCGAACCAGGGAATGGCGCTGAGCAGCAGTGCTCGCAGTGCGGCATCGTCAGCGCTGAGGCTGGCCGCCAGCGGCGGATAGGCCAGCAAGCCGACAAAGCTCAGTAGCCCCCCGAGGATTGCCGCCAGCGTCAATGCACCACGTATCACCGGCCCCGCTCGCCCCTCGCGGAGCGCTCGGGCGACCCGGACCGAAACCACCGATCCCAGCGCCATGCTGGCCAGCAGATCGAGCAGCGCCAGACGCGCCAGCATCACGTAGGCCGCCGGCATGCCCGGGGCCTGGTGCGCCAGCATGCCGAGGTCGATCTGGGCCAGCATCTGCGCTACCGCGAAGGCCAGCAGCAGGGCCGCAAAACCGGCCCAGAACGCCCTGCTGCGCACCGTCAGCGCTGGCCTGTCCCACTGTTCAACGCGGGACATCGGTCCAACCGGGAAAGCCATCTTGCAGATGCCAGCTGTGCACCGTGAAATAGCCAAAGGCGGCCTCTGGTGCCGGCAGTGGTTCGGCCAGCTCTATCTGCTCGATGTCCCTGGCGCCTTCCAGGGTCTGGGTTTTCCAGCCACAGACCAGATCCGGCAGGTCCGCGGCGGCGAGGAAGATGCCGTTGGCCTCGCCGCGGTCACCGGTGGCCCAGCGCGCCGCCGAGGCGCCCATCAGCTGGTAGCGCAAGGCCGGAGTCACTTGCCGGGCAAAGGCCGAATGCTGCAACCAGACATCCAGCCACAGGTAATAGGTCCAGTTCAGCGACAGCCGCTGTTGCTCCGCCCAGCTCATGAACGGGCGAAAGATCGCCAGCCCGTCGGGCCCGGACAGCTCCAGCAAGCCCGGGCAGATATCGAACAGGGTGTGCCAGTAGACCCGCAGGCTGCTGTCGATGCGCACGAAGGCTCGGGAGTCACGGGGGTAATCGCCCTGGCGTTGCGGCACGCTCAAGGCATGCAGCAGTTGGCTGTCGGTCCTGGGCAATGGGTGCTCGGTCTTCATGTCCGCGGCTCCACAGGCGACGAGGGAAAAATGCCCCGCAGCCGTTGCAGGTCGCCGATGATTTCGGCCTCGTCGAAACGGCCGTCGCGTTCGTAGGTCAGGGTTGCCTCGGGACCGTCGAACAGCCCGCGATAGCGTTGCAAAAACCCCAGGGTTGCCTCGGAAAGCACCTGGTCGTGGGTGTCGAGAATCAAATGCGGCTGCAGGATCGACAGGTTGTAGCCGGCGGTATGAAAGTGCGATGAGTGTTCAATCACGCCCTCCCAGGCCTCCAGGGGCACGCCGCAGTTGAGGTGGGCACAGACTGCGTTGGAGGCGTCGAACAACACCCCGGCGCCGGTATCGCGATAGAGCCGCTCATGAAAGGCCGGTGCGTCGTGGCCACCGTCCATGATCGACGGGTAGTTCTCCAGCAGCAGCTGACAACCCAATTGCTGCTGCCACCAGTCGACGCGCTCGCGCACCTGCGGGTAATCGCCCACATAGTCGATTTCCGCCAGGTGATACAGCTGACGCCCGTCATGACTGAACCGCGCCACGTGATCGGACACATACAGCGGCCGCAAGCGCTCGATCAGCTCGCGCAAACGCCGGGCCAGGCTTTCAAGGGCCGGCGTGTCGTTTTCAATGAACTTGGAAAACATGATGTGAAAGCCCACCGGCGCGGCAAAGCCAGCCTCCAGTTCGTCGATGGGCACGGCCAGAAAGTTGTCGATCAGCAGCTCGACATAGTCGATGTGACCGGCCTCCAGCAGCTTTCGCACCAGGGGCGCGGTGTCTCCCAGGGTGTAATTGAAGCCGATACGCATGGTCTTGCACCTCCTTGCTCAAGACCCGCCACGCACGCCGGGCGCCCGTGGCGGGAAGGCTTTTAGTTAACGCCTACCGGGGCACAGCACGAGGCGCAGCAGGCCCCGGCGCGACCGGCGATGTGCAGGGTGTGTTTCTTAGCGATCTTGATGCTCATGGGTATTGCTCCTTGCTTGATTGAATGGGCGCAGGCGCCCGGGGTTTGGCGAATTCGCCGTTGAGGTAACGCGGTGCAGCGGGTGGTTTTCTTAAGAGCAGCCTCCTTGCTCCCGGCGGGAACACGCGTGGTGATGGGGATCGGATCAAGGCCGGCGCTTCCACGGGTCTTGCCAGCGCGGGTCGTGGAGCAGCGAGTCGTCGGTCAGGGCCTTGAGAAAGGCCAGCAGGTCGCGCTTCTCTTGCGCGGTGAAATCGATGCGCGCAATCAGTCCGCTCTTGTGCGGGTTCAGGCGCCCATCGCCCTGCTGCGGGCCGCGGGCGATCAAGCGGCCGCCCTCGGAGTAGAAGTCGATCACCGCTTCCAGCGTGGCCAGGCTGCCGTCGTGCATATAGGGCCCGGTGACCTCGACGTTGCGCAGGCTCGGGGCACGAAAGGCGCCCATGTCCTCGGGCTTGCCGGTGCTTTCATAGAGCCCGCGATTGGGGAAGGGAAAGCCGCCGGCGCCGTCGATGTTGTACAGCCCGGTGTTGTGAAACGGGGTGTCGACCACCCGGCTGCGGGCATGCACCACCTGATCGTTGAAATTGAAGCTGCCGTGACAGTGATGGCATTCGGCGCGCTCGCCAAAGAACAGCGCCATGCCCCGCTGCTCGCTCTCGCTCAGTTGCTCGCGGCCCTGCAGGTAGCGGTCATAACGGCTGTCCACCGAGACGATGGAACGCTCGAAGGCCGAGATCGCCAGGATCACCGAGGCCATGCTCAACGGCTGCGGCTGATCGGCGAAGGCCTGGCGGAACAGCGGCGGGTACAGCGGATCGGCCGCCAGCCGCGCGAGGATCTGCTGGCGATTGCCGTCATTGACCCCCATCTCGATCGGGTCGTCGCTAAACAGCGGGACTTCCATCTGCCGCTCCAGGCTGACGATGGCCGGCGCCGCCCAGTTATAGGTGGCGTTCCAGGCACTGTTGGCCAGCCCAGGGGCATTGCGGTGAGTCAGTTCCCCGGTGCCGCCCACCGACAGCGCGCGACCGTCGCTAAAGGCCCGCTCCTGCAGGTGGCAAGCGCTGCAGGAGCGGTTGCCCGTGGCCGACAGTCGCCGGTCATAGAACAGCCGCCGACCTAGCTCAACCTTGACCGCCGACATCGGGTTATCCGCTGGCACCCGCGGTTCGGGCACATGGGACGGCAGTTGCCAGTGCCAGTCCTGCGCAGCCACCGGCGAGGCCACAAGCACGCTCAGCAGCAGCCCTGCGAGCCGGTATCCGCCCCTGCCCTTCATGGCTTGGCGCGCGCGACGAACGCCGGCGAATGCCCGGGTTGCACAGGCTGGCCACTGTTCAAATCCAGGCCCAGGCGCGGGAACAGGGTCACGCACTCCGGATCGCTCGGGCCGCTCATGCAGCCCACTGCCGCGCCCCGGTCTTCGCCTAGCGTGCTGTCCTGGAACAACGCCGCCAGGTCCAGAGCCACCTGCTGCCTGGCCGGGTCGAAGTCCGGCAGCGTCAGGGGAATGCGGTTGGCCCGCTGGCACGCCACCGTCTCACCGGTCACCGGGTTGCCGTTGCAGCCAGTGGCGCCCAGGTGCAGGTACCAGGTGCTGGCCCTGGCGCCGTCGACCTTGGTCACGCCGCCGACAGGATCGACCTCGACCTTGATGAACTTGCGCCCGGCCTGCCAGCTCCAGCCCATGGCGGCCAGGTCCAGGGGCGCGCCCTGCAGTTCGGTGCTGGTGTGGTTCAACGCCTCCGGCACGCCCAGGGTCAGGCTCAGACCCCGGTAGTGCCCGGGTGGTACGTGGCCGGATACCTGGGTGTGGGTGCCTGGCGTGCCACCTGCGCAATGCCCACTGCCGTCTTCGAAGTCGAGCAAGGCCACCTGGGCGTCCTGCCAGTCATTGATATCCAGGCGCAGGGGCACCCGCTGGCCCGCCGCGTCGATCAGCGCCACCTCCTGTACATAGAAGCGCGCATCGTGCAGCGACAGCCTCTTGCGGTCGCGGCCCAGTTGGCCAAAGGGTTGGCCGCAGTTCACCGGCTGAGCGCCGGCCACCAGGGCGAAATCCACAGTGACCGCCTGCTCGGCAGGGGGCACTGGTTCCTTAGCGGTGCACCCGGCCAGGCCGGACAGGGCGATCAGGGCAAGGCGTGAAGTTAAATAACCCATCGTGAAGCTCCCGAGGTCAGAAGCGCGCGCTCAGCGTGAGGTTCACGCTGCGGCCTTCTTCATAGGTGAAGGTGTTGGCCAAGGACTGCTGATACGTGCTGTAGGCCTTGTCGAACAGGTTGCTGACCCTCAGGTCGGCGCGGTACTGGCGGTACTCGAAAGCACCTCCGATGTCATGGATCACGTAGCCCTGGCGCCGCCGCAGCAGGGTGTCGTCGTAGTCCTGGGCCCAGACGTACTGGCCCTGGTAGTTCAGCGACCAGTGCTCATCCAGGCGGTACTGGCCACCGAGCACGAACTTGTCCGGCGGTGCATACAGCTGGGCGCCGGTGTCGGCATTGCGCGAACGCAACCGCGAATAGCCGGCGCCCAGGGACAGGCGCTGCCATTGGTAGCTCAGTTGCGCCTCGCCGCCATGGCGCTCGGCCTGAGCCACGTTGACCCGCTGGAAGATCATCCCGGTGCCGGCAAACGGCGCCTGGCGCGCATAACGGCCGACCACCTGCTGATCGATCAGGTCGTCGACGTCTTCGCGAAAGTAGGTGAGCTTGGCCTGTAGGCTGTCGCCCCCGGCCAGCAGGTCATCGAACGCCAGCGTGGCACCGACCTCCCGGGTCTTGCTGGTTTCCGGCTTGAGGCCGGGATTGGGGCGAAAATTGAACAGCGCCCGGCGAGTGTTCAGGTTGCCGAACATCTCGGTCATGGTGGGCGCGCGGAACGCCTCGCCGTAGCTGACGAACACCCCGAGGAATTCCCAGGGCTGATACTTGAGCGCCACCTTGGGCGAAAGCCGGCTGTTGCTGGAGTCGTCCTGGCCGGGGGATGTCAGGCGATAGTCGTCATGGCGCAGGGCGGCAATCAGGGTCCAGTCGTCGAGAAAGGCCATCTCATCCTGAACAAAACCACCCAGGGCGCGCATCTGGCCATTGGGCAACACGCTGTTGGACTGACCGTCGGAGGCGTTTTCGTTGGTGTCGCGGTAACCGTCCACGCCGTAGGTCACACGATGGTGCGAACCACTCCCCACTTCAATGCGGCTGGTGTTCTGCAGGCTGGCGCCCAGGGTCTTGGTCTGGGTCGCCGTGGTGGGTTGGCGTGGCACCGAACGGCTGTCGCCGTCGAGGGTGAAGCGCGTCTGGTAAACCGCCAGCTTGCCGTCCAGCAAACGCTGCTCGGCATCCTCGAAGGCCCAGCTGGCGTTGTACTGCTCCTGTTCACGCTGGAGTTTCTGCGAGAACGGAAACAGCAGGTTGCCGCCAGGGTTGGTCGGGCCGACCGTCTCGTCGGCAAAGCGCTGGTAACCCAGCTCGAAATGGTTCAGTTCGTTGGGCGAGAAACGGGTCTTGAGCAGGCCACTCTTGAGCTGGCCGTCATTGGGGTACTGAGCGTCGGCGCCGCTGGCCCCGGTATGAATGGTGCCGTAGTCACGGTAGGTGCCGCTGGCCAGAACATCCGCCCGATCCCCGCGCGCGGCCAGGGTCAGGTTGCTCGACGACTCGCGGTTGGCGCTGCGATAACCGGCCTTGATCCGGCCACCACCGCTTTGGCCCGGGTCAAGAATATCGTCGGCATTGAGCGTCTCGATGGCCATCACCCCGCCCAGCCCGCCGCTGCCATAAGCGGCGGACATTGGCCCACGGACCACGTCGATCTGCCGAATCAGGTCCGGATCGATCAGCAGCGGTGTGTTGACCCCGCCGTCATTGTTGCGCCGTGCGCCATCCACCGTGAGGATGATCCGCGGTCCCTGCAGGCCACGGATCGCCGGACTTTGCGCGGCGGCCCGGGGGCCACCGCCGTAGTTCACGTTGGGCAGGGTGCGCAGGGCCGTCGCCAGGGTATTGACCTGGGCGTCATCGAGTTGCTGGCGATCGACAATCGACACCGACGCCGGCAGCGCAAACCCACTGTTGGCGGTGCGGGTTGCGGTGATGGTGGTGGTGTCCAGGGCGAAAGGCGACGTGGCCTCGTCCGAGGCCGAGGCTTGCCCATAAGCGCTGTTGATGGCCAGCGCGCAGGAAATCGTCAGCAGCGACAATGGCCAGCGGCGCCGGCCCGGCACGCCATGGGCAGCGCCAGTGTGATGAAAAGAATGCACGGCAAAAGGTTCGGCAACGCGCAAGGCGGCCGCTACCGGGGTCATAGCAGACATGACAGGACGTCCAAAGGTGATCACGAAAGTGCGCCAGGCCTACAACTTCAGGGCTGGCGTGATGACAGGCGATCAGCCGATGGCCGGCGGCGCCCTGGCCTGGGACGTGTCGTAGCTATTGCTGACGGGAGGACGGGTATCTGCAGGCGCGCTTGGGACCCCATGGTCGCCGCCATCTGCCGACAGCAAAGGCCAGGCCGGCTGCAGCGCCACACCGCCGACAAAGGGGCACAGGGCACAGCCTTGGGCAGCCCCCTGCCCCTGGTTGTCGTCCTGATCCTGATCCTGGCCGGCGCGGGCCTGGAACTCGGCAAGGGACACGCGCTGCATGCCTTGGGCGGTGCACACCAGCAGCCACTCATCGCTGGCGCTGGAGCCCGCGACGGGCATCGGCATGCTGGCCCAGGTCACCGCCTGCAAGACCATGGCCAACAGGCAGACCAGCAGGTCGAGCGTGGGCCTAGCGTGTCGCCGGTGCCGGTTGAAGATCATGCAAGTGTCCCTGCCGTTTGGGTGTATCAGCGATGCCCGGTGAAGGGGCATGTTCCGTGCTTGAGTGCCTGATCGTTGGCGTCGATGCCTGCCAGGCCCGACCCGTGAAATCTGCAAAAAAGTGCCGTGCTCCTCGCGAAACACCGGCACTCAGTGACGTGATGTAACCCTGCCTAGAGAAAGCATCCCGTCGGCCGGCAATGTAGCACGCAGGCTTTGCCGGCCTGACGTGCGACAACCTGCCACAGGCCGACTGCCCTCTTCAGGCGGATCGCTCAACTGAGCGCTGGCTACCAGCACCTGCGGCAGGCTGTCGCAGTGGGTGCGTAAGAATCCCCTCCCTACACTGCCTCCATCGCGCACCTGCACGACAACCTGATGATAAGAACACGATGAGGACCGTCATGAAGACCCTATTGGCCGCCGCCTGTTTACTCGCATTCACCAGTGCTCACGCCGCCCAGGACCCACAGGCAGTGTTCAACCGCGCCTGCACCGCCTGCCACAGCGGGCAGTTGCCCATGGCGCCGAAAAAAGGCGATCAGCAAGCCTGGAAGCCGCGCCTGGCTCAAGGCACTGAGGTATTGGTCAAGCACGTGACCGAAGGCTTCAATGCCATGCCGCCCCGTGGCTTGTGCATGGATTGCAGCGCCGAGGATTACCAAGCGGTGATCAGCTGGATGTCGAAGTAAGGCGCCGCGCGCCCTGCCCTGTTCTGCGCTTGCTGCGCAGCCCGGGATGGCGCTTCCGAGTCGCTTGACCGAGCGCTGGCCGCAAAAATCGGCCAGCGCTGCATCCGTTTGCCGATGCGCACCGTACATTCAGCACCCTCATCAGGAGGGCCGAATAATCGAGGAGCTGCATCATGCAAACCTTTAGCAAACGCCTGGCCGCTGTCTGCTTCGCCGTATTCTCCGTCGCTGCCCCCCTCAGCGCTTTCGCCGCCGATACGGTGATGGTCGGTGGCGCTGCGATGTACCCCAGCAAAACCATCGTGGAGAACGCGGTCAACTCCAAGGACCACACCACCCTGGTCACGGCGGTCAAGGCCGCGGGGCTGGTGGACACCCTCAACAGCAAAGGCCCGTTCACCGTGTTTGCGCCCACCAACGAGGCGTTCGCCAAGCTGCCGGCCGGCACGGTTGAGACTCTGATCAAGCCTGAGCACAAGGCCGACCTGACGAAGATCCTGACCTACCATGTGGTGCCCGGAACCCAAACCGCCGGGCAACTGATGGCCGAGGCCAAGCAAAATGGCGGACAGGTCACGCTCAAGACCGTCCAGGGCGAAGCGCTGACCGTCAAACCCTATGAAGGCAAGCTCTGGGTCATCGATGCCAAAGGCGCCAAGGCCGCGATCAGCATCGCCGATGTCATGCAGTCCAATGGGGTGATTCATGTGGTGGACAGCGTGCTGCTGCCGCAGTAATGCAAGGACCCCGGCAGACCTTGCGTCTGCCGGGAGTCAGCGCTTGCGCCAAGGCCGCTCAGCAAGCACCGCAAGGCGTTGGACCGATGCCGGGCTCAGGGAATCGGCAACCAGCGCCGGAAACCCGAGCCTCCCTTGGCGCTTAACGGGCACCAGGCAAAGTCCCAAGGCACCGGCGGATATTCTTCCGGCTCGCCATTGCCCGCCGGCACCGAACGCGATGCCACCTTCCAGTCAAACACCCAGTCCGGTGACTCGCGCCAGGCCAGCACCAGGCCGCGTGCCTGACTGTCGTCGGTGTTGATCCAGCGCGCAGCCGCTGCGCTCATGAACGCCTCTATGTGCTCCTCGTTGATCCGCGCTTGGTAGCGTGAACCCAGCAGCCAGCGGCACACGCTCAGGTAATAGGTCCAGTTCAGCGGCGGATGATTGCGATAGGCCCAGGTCATGAACCCGCGGAAGATATTCAAGCCATCCGGAGGATCAAGCTTGAGCAGCCCCGGACAGACATCGAACAGGGTGTGCCAGTACGGCAACAGGCGCGCATCCAGGTGCACGAAGCTGCGAGCGTTGCTCGGGTAATCGGGAAACGGCAGCAGAAAGTCGCCGTGGTTATTTACCCGTGTGCTTTTACTCACCAGACGGGAGGCGCCAGAAGGGATTGCTAGTGCGCGCATGTCAGCCTCCAGCGGCGCTTGCCCGCTTTGCGGGCTACAGGCAGCAGGCGCTGTTGCCAACCTTGAATGATTCGAGGCATCTCGTGCTCCTTTCCATCTCAGCCATAACCATGCACAGGTCCTCGGCCCATTGACCGGGGGACGTGCGATTAACAAAGGTCATGCGCAAGCGTGGGGAGAAGCCCTGGGGTTGGCCGAAGGCCAGGAATAGCGCGGGGGCGCCTTGCAGCGCGGTTCGAGTGTACGGCGCCGGAGCTGGCCGATACGCAGCAGCCAGCTCAGGCAAAACAGCAGGACCAGACTGAGCGCGGCTCCCGAACAGACCGGGCAGGAAAAACTGCCGGCCCAGGTACTGGCGCTCTGGTCGCTGAAGTCGGATGTCTGCACCGGGGCCTTGCTGCCCAGGGAGGAGCAGAACTGCCCGCCCACGCCGTTGAGGGCAAAGCCCATCATCTGGCCGTGCCCCAAACCGCAGGCGAACACATTGAACAGGACACAAAAATACAGAGTCCAGGCAATGAGCGAACGGTCGGGTCGGGACAATTTCATGGCGGCGACTTTAACATCGAACAACACAACGGATGAAGCAGGGCTTCAATGGCGTAAGCGCCCTCGCGGCAAAAATTTACTGAAACTTTATAGCGCTCCAGGCACAGATATCCGATGCTGCGCGGTTATCACTCAGCAGGCTGGTTTTTATGTCCATCGCGGCAATGCGACTTATCGGTTTTATCTTGGGTATTTTTCTGATCACCCTGGCCATCAGCATGGCTATTCCGATGATCACGTTACTGATCCATGACCGCAACGAGGAGCTGTCCGCGTTCCTCTGGTCCAGCATGATTACCTTTGTCACGGGCCTGTTGCTGGTTATGCAGCGCAGCCGCGAAGGCACTCAACTGCGGCCCCGCGACATGTACCTGCTGACCACAGGCAGTTGGCTGGTTGTGTGTATCTTTGCCGCATTGCCCATGGTGTTCATTCACCACATCAGCTACACCGATGCCTTCTTCGAAACGATGTCTGGTATCACGACCACAGGCTCGACCGTCCTTACCGGGCTGGACTCGGCCTCGCCTGGTCTGCTGATCTGGCGCTCCATGCTGCACTGGCTGGGCGGTATCGGTTTCATCGGCATGGCAGTGGCGGTGCTGCCATTGTTACGGGTCGGGGGCATGCGCTTGTTCCAGACCGAATCCTCGGACTGGTCGGAAAAGGTTGCGCCTCGCTCCCACGTCGCAGCCAAGTCGATCCTGCTGGTCTATCTGGGGCTCACCGGCTTGGCCACCCTGGCGCTGTGGATTGCCGGGATGACGCCTTTCGAAGCGGTCAATCACGCCATGTCACTGATCTCAACTGGAGGTTTTTCGACTTCCGATGCTTCGCTCGGACATTGGACTCAACCGGCCATACACTGGATCGCGGTGGTCATCATGATCCTCGGCAGCCTGCCCTTCACGCTCTATGTGGCGACGTTGCGAGGCAATCGGCGTGCACTGTTCAAGGATCATCAGGTCCGTGGCTTCCTGGGTTTCCTCATCGTCATCTCCCTGGCGGTGGGAACCTGGCTGTCCTGGCACAGCGATTACGGATGGTGGGACGCACTGCGGATTGTGGCGATCAATGTGACGTCAGTGGTCACCACCACCGGCATCGCCGTGGGTGACTACACCACGTGGGGTAGTTTTGCAGTGTTGCTGTTCTTTTACCTGACCTTTGTCGGCGGCTGCTCGGGCTCCACGGCTGGTGGTTTGAAGATTTTCCGTTTCCAGGTCGCTGCAAGTCTGCTGATCAGCAGTCTGAAGCAGTTGATTCACCCACGGGCGGTGATTCAGAAAAAGTACAACGGCCATCCCATCGACGAGGATATTGTGCGCTCGCTGCTGACGTTCTCGTTCTTCTTCACCATCACCATTGCACTACTGGCCCTGGGGCTTGGCCTGATCGGCCTGGACTGGATGACGGCATTGAGCGGCGCTGCCACCGCAGTGTGCAACGTCGGCCCCGGGGTGGGCAGCATCATCGGGCCTGCCGGCAACTTCTCATCGCTGCCTGATGCGGCGAAATGGCTGCTGACCATCGGCATGCTTCTGGGGCGCCTGGAGATCCTGACGGTGCTGGTACTGATTACCCCGGTTTTCTGGCGCTATTGAATGCTGCGGTTCCTGGCGTCCTGGCGAAGTTCAATGACAGTCCCCAGCCGCCGCGGCAACGAGCCAGCGAAAAACACACCTCAGCGAAATTCGACAGCTCATCAACAACAGCGTCGTTTGTGGCAGCTTGGCGCCGATTGAATTCGGCACTTGCGCAAATCGGTCAAACGCTCTCAGTAGAACAAATAACCTTTTTTCTGCGAATCCAAGATTCAATCCTTATCGCCTTGTTGTGTTTAATCAGCTACCCAGCGAGTTGGGTAGCTGATTCAACTTTACTGATGACAACTGGTTGTTAGAGCGGCCCCCACTCACCAACGCAAGATGGCGTCGCCACCGTCGCTGAGCGGATACTCGCTCTTGGAGTTGATGGTCACCCATACCGTCAGCCCAGTCTCACCAGATTTCATACTGGGATGCAGCCGGGCTCGCAACGAGAAGTTTTCCAGGCGACGTTCACTCTGCCCCTCCACCGAGCCTATGGCTACTGTATTACTGTATGGAACAGGGTCGGTCCATGAGAACTTTCCATTAACGCGTTGCGCCAGCGTAAAGTGAATGCGGTCCGCAACGATGGAACCGTCTGTTCGGTTTTCGACTTTCAACTCTTTGAAGTCCAAGATCACCATATTGTGATCGAACCGCGCGGTTCCGCGAGCATAGATCTTGATGGGCATCAACTCCGTTCCCGTTTCCGTCAGTTTGTCAGCCCCGTTGGAGAGTGAGAACTCACGTGGTAGTTGATCCGCCATCCGCACTATGTTCTTGTCCGGAGTTCGCGTCTCGGTACTGATAGATAAGGTAATCCATTCCATCGCTCCGATCCCTGCAACCAAGGCCGAAAAAAACAGGAACGCTGACAGTCGGCCAGTTCGCACGACCGCCGCCATACTGCGAACAAAGCCCCATGCAATGTAGAGCAGATGGAATATCAGACTAAGATTAAAAATGATCAATACAAGCACTATATGACCTGGCAACTCATTGAGTGCCTCCATGTTGTTCGGTGGTACTAAGCCCCCCTCTTCCCAAACATTCTTCAGCTGTTTTAAGACGTTTTCTGGGGCAAAAATTGCCCACAAAGAGAAGTAAAGCACCCAGCAACTGATGATCGCAGCACAGAACCTCAGTGAGTATGCAAACCGCCCACGCGCGTGAGTCCGAGCAGGTCCCAGACGTATGACCAACGAAGCCAGTCCGTAGATAAGGCCGACAAATATGAAGATCACTCCGAGGATTTTACCCAAAGACTCCAGTGCATCGAGGTCCTTAAATAGCACCATACCCAGCATAAATAGCGCGGCCGTGGAGAGACAGACACCAAGCAATGCCGATGTGATACCTGAAGCCGTACCACGTAACGCAATCCCACCTGCACTCACCGGGTACAGAAGGCTGTAGAAAAGATCGGTAAACATGGCGCCTATCAACGTCCCGCCTTGGGCAGTATCAGATGAGATATTACTGCTGATGGCGCGCTCGAGCGCTTTGATTCGCCCCAGGTCAGGACCTGTACAGTCCACAGCATGTAGCTTGCCAAGCCAGGCGATGTCGGCGGGCAGCTTGCTCAGGTCTGGCTTTCCTTCGCCATTGCCGACGATGACAGGAATGACCGGTTTGCCGAGACTGCGGGCAACTTTGAGCTCTTCATGCAAGTAATCCGGACCGCTCTTGGGTAATGATGGCTCGCACCAGCTATTCCCAACTGCGCAAATAACAACGCTACTTTGAATGACCGCAGACCTCATCTCCGCTCGCCAGTCCGTGCCACCGAGAAATCCGTCTTGATCAAGCATAATCGACCTTTGCCCGAAGCAACTTCGCAAATGCTGCTCAAGTGCGCTAACTCCAGTCGCATAATCTTTCCGTCGATAGCTGATGAAAATCGATGCCATCTGAGCCTCCCTTGCTCGGTGTATTGGGATACGCTTGTCTGGCGACTGCTGGAAACGCAGTGCATGGCATACGCACTTTAGCCATAGCAGAGTACCCAGCTTACTCAGCCGCCAATTCGTACTTCAGGATTTAGCTTTCGGGGTACTCATCTCTGCTCAGATAGGTGTTCTTGCTCCGTATTTACTTTAGTTCAGAAAAGCGAGGGCGCGGAAAGGAGTTAACGTTACGGAATCGAGCAAGCTACATAGCTTCGAACTAGACTTCGCCCACCAAAAACCTTCATTGCCAAGTACTGAGGTTCTGCGAGTGAGACACTTTGCGCATTACATTAAGCGTACTGTAGTAACCACAGGAGTGAGGAGCCAAGCCAGTGACCTCCTTTATGTAGAGCCTCAACCTGAAAGCCAAGGCTTCAGCTTGCCGAACTATCATTCCGTACCTTTGAACTCGGGCGTCGCTTTACGGGTAGGGGTTGGCGATACGATCTGGTTGTTTTCCCAGCTCAGTAGCCCTTGGGGCTCCTTACCTCCTTCGCTGGATGGCAAGATCGAGGTGGGGGAAGTATCCAAGAGCCAGGGAAAGGCCGATCGGTATAGATTCGGTGCTAGTGGCAATTCGGAGTGGTACCCGCTATTCAATGCAACCGAGCTCGTGCGCGAACTGAAGGCCATGGATGCGCAGGGCAATGTACGTCATTTGCTGAACACACCTCGCACCGCGATTGGCCAAGCATTGCAGTTTCTTCGCGAAATCGCTGATCCTGCTCTTTTGTTGAAGCATGCTGCGCGCCTGGAAGAAATGGCACCCGATTTCATCAGCTACAGGATGATGGATGGAACACGAGCAGCATTTGAACTTGCCACGCGCCTCCTGGATCATCAGCGCCCCGTTTTCTGGGATCGTTGGTCATTACCGCGTCGTCTCACCGAGCGCGATGAACACGTCGCGGCCGTTGCGCTAGACAAGCGTATCGTGGAGGCGATTGAACACGCTCGAATCGTTTGGGGCGTGCATTCCGAGCATTACGCCAAGGCGGGGTCATACTCGAAACTCGAGAAAGAGTGGGCCTCAAGGCTGGTCAAGTTCCGGCCCTACCCTCCTTGGGTCGAGGACTAAGCCTTTCCCACGTCCATCCCATTCAGATACCCTTCCAGTGCTGACGAATCGATTGCAGGGTGATGCCTTCATTTGCTTCATAGCAGCCAGTACCAGACAACCGCCGGCACGTCTGCGAGCCCGCGTGGTGCAGAGCGACGACCTCCCACTCCCTGTTGAACACCGGGCTGCCGGAGCTGCCAGGATCGGTGGGCGTTCGGTAGTGCATCAGTCGTTCGTTTTCGCAGACATCGAGGAGGACGCTGTCCTGGAGCGAGAACTGCAATTCCCCGGCGCGCGGATGACCGACAACAAATGCCTTGGTCCGCGGCGAGGGCCAGGGAATGGTTGCCGCCACGGGAAGGCCATCTGCGCTGACCGGTGTTCGGTTCAAACGGCAGACGGTCACGTCCAGCTTGCCTGGCGCCTCGGCTACGTTGCCGAGTTGCCCCGGTTCCGAACTGAACAGAATCTCTTGCACTAGGCAAGGCAGCATGCCGCTGTCTGCCTCGGTCTCGAAGGTAACGCGCGCGTCTGCGCTGTTTATCGCTTTGGGCAAGTTATCGCTGATGACGTGTGCATTGGTGACGAACAGCAGGCCCTCATGGCCAAACGTTGACCCCTGTACCAGGAAACCGGTGCCCATACGCACACCTTTGTCGTTCATCACGCAGCCGATGTTTGGCGCGAGAGCTAGCATCCTGCGGATATCCCCCACAGTGAACGACTTCTCTCCGCAGAAGTTTTTCTCCAGCTCCTCGGGGTTTTGCTGAAGCCACTGCATTTGACGGGCATCCACAGACCAGCGTCGCTGGGTGCGCAACACATGACCTTCAAAGATTCTGGCTAGGCGGCCTGCGCACGTAGAGTCATCCAGTGGTGTTCCATTCCAGATTTCGCGCACCTGGCGGAAATAGCTCTCCATCTCAAACGGCCCACACTTAGGGTGCGCCAGGAACCGATAGAGCCACAGCTCGGCCCAGTCGCACCAGTTCTCGTCCGGTAGAAAGCGGTTTAACGCAAGACATGCCTCGGAAGCAGTCGCAAGCGCCCAGGGATCGGCAGGCTTGGTTCGGATCGCCACGGATGCCTGTTTCAGGACATCGTGAGCCAGGTCAATCAACGCCTCGACCTGCTGCGCTATCCGTTCGTGCAGGCAGACGCGCAGCGCCAGCACGTTGACATCGAGAAAGAAGTTCGGCTCTGCATGCTGCTTCTTCTGGTAGTAGGCGATTGATTCGTCGAGCACATTCACGTTGTCGGTCAGCACAAACCGTTGCTTGCGGATACGTCCGCGCAAAGCGTTGTAGTCCTTGTCCTGGGCTTTGTATTCGAGATCCTTTGGGTGCTTGCTTGCCATTTGGTCGACTTCGTCGAGCAATTCGTCGGCCCCCTCCAGAGCCCCGAGTTCCACTTTGGCCTGGGCAAGTAGGCGCTGGATGACAGCGTCGCAGCCATGTGTGTCGTGCCAGGCGACACCGATCTCATGCACGTGTTCGAAATGGCGGTGCCTGCGCAGCAGGTCCATGGCGTCACGGATGCTCTTCGGAGAGGTCCGCTGGCTGCCAAGCACCTCGTCCGTGAGGAAATGCACAGCTTGCGTCAGTAACTGCAACGGAGGGTTTGGATACTCGCCGCGTTTCAGTGCGTTCGCGAGCTCGCTGACTGACAGGAGCGGCATCAACGCGGTACCTCGAGGGCCTGCGCCAGCAACGTGCGGAACTGTCTGCCAGCGAAGTAGTGAGTGATGGTGTGGCGCCAACTGCCCCAATTGCTCTCACACACGTCCTCCACCTTGCGCCCCGCCGTGGGATGGTAGTCGTTCATTTTCGGGTCCATACCACAGACAGGGTCGAGAGGGTCATAGACGTTGATCCAGCGACCGAGTGCTGGCGGAAAGTCGATGGGCGGCATGCGTTCGGCTCGTAGTTGTTCCTGTACCTCGGTGATGCCCAATGGCGAACCCAAGGTAAACAGTACCTCCACCGGTGGGCAATCCTTACAGTTGCGTAGTACGTCATACGCGATCATCGTGCCCATGCTGTGGGTCACCAGAACCAGGTTATGCGCCCGCTTCGCGGCTTCTTTCAGGTCATCGATCAGGCGCTTGCGCAGCTCCGCCCGCACCTTGAAGGTCACGCCATCGACCGGCCGGACATACTCCTTGTCGAACAGGAAATAATAGGCCTCCATCGCCGCCTTTTTGATGACCGCCTCTTTCACAGGCTTCGGCAGCCAGGACACTATCTCGAGTTGTGCAGCTTGCTGTGCAACGGACAGAGTCATGAGGTCAGGCGGTTCGCCAGGGCACGGTACTTCGCGCATTTTGCGCTCCACCTCTGCGAGGAATCTCGCCTCTTTTTCGTTGACCGGTGTTGGGATGGCAAGCTCACCGGCCACCTGCTCCACATTCTCCTGATCGGCGATGGCATCGTTCTCCGATTCGTAGAACGCGTCGAGATCCGTTTCGTAGTCGGTGCCGTAGAAAACGTCGGCGTAGTAGTTGAAGAGACTCGGCACTCCCAGGATATCGAGATCGATCCCTGGGTTGCCCCCGTCAAAAGGTGCAGGCGTGTCCCCTCGCTCCAGCCCCCAACGCCAGATCTGCGCGAGTTTTTCTGGTGAAGGTTTCTTTGCCAGCCCGTGCACAAAGACGACAGCATATTTCCTCATGCCTCTTACTCCCTGCTAGCGTCCTGGAAAAGCGTCTGGGCGTCGCCGCAGAACGAACAAGGAACTGGCCTGCCGTCTTTGATGGCATTGGCCTTGGCGCGGGCATGATTCATATCGGCCTTGTAGAAGCGTACAAGCTTGCCGTTACTGCGCCCTTCCTCTAGTTCATCGCGGGCTATTGCACCGCCGCCGATGGCGATCATCACGTCGCTGGCGTTCACTATGGCTTGTGAGGTGGAGGATAGATGCTCGTTGGCCTGCTTTCCGCCCCAAGTATCGTCGTCCACCACGAACACGCACTCGCAATCCCTGGAAAAGTGCACTCCCTCGGCCCGTGCCCGCGACGATACGATGCCCACGGTGCGGAACCCCTCGCGTAGCGCCAGCGGATAAACCATGCCGATGCCTTCTGTGGTGGCGCCGGAGCAGACGATAGTGTGCCTCGGATCGAGGGTCTTGAGTTCCGCCAAGAGCACCTCCCGGGCTTGAGACTCATCCTCGTAACCCGCGTCTGAAAAGCCCAGAAAGGTCACCACATACCTCCCCCCGAGAGCGCGGATACCGTCGACAGCTGCTTGTGCGTCCATGGAATGGATCTCGTGGCAGGGAAACCAGGGCCCGTCGATGATCGCGCCTGACAGGTCGCCAAGTGCACCGGGGACCGATAGATCAAATGACGTAAGCACCAAACCCAGGGTTCTGCAACTTAACTAGCATGTCCTATCTGAGGTTCGAAACAGCAAAGCTGGGGCGTTTACCTAGCGTTTGAAGTCTTCTTCATAGTAGGCGAACTCGAATTCAACGGCTGACAGCGCTGAGTGGCCGTGTGACGACTGCCCCAGTTGACCTCGAATTGCTACGCAGCGAAAGTTCTCAACCCCACCGTGCTTGAAATGTTTGGGAGTGCGGTCCGGCTTAAATTTATACATGTCGATTTCTACACTCAGGGACCTGCGAGAAACATAACGGTCACCCACCAGTACCCAATCCACATTGGGGTCAAGGTCCTGGGGTTGGATTGTCCTGGCCTTGAGCTCGCTGGAGCCAGAATGTGAGCCAGCGGGATGATAGGTTACAAGCTCGTCAAGCCAACTATCTTCAGGATTGTGAGGGGCGTAAGTAGGCTTCTGACCAAGAAGTGTTAATCCGTTAAGCACCCCGATTCCCCAATGGCTGGTAATGCCTGTTAGTTCCCAGCCGTCCATATTCGCCGCTTGTGGCGCCTGACCACTGATCTTCTTGCCAATAACCGTATTGCTCACTCCCGAACTTGTGGAGTTTGTAACGGTAATCTGGCTCAAAAGATCTGATGTCCATGCTTCTACACGGTCGATTCTGTCGATTGGCGACGACGTCAGGTTTAGAAAGTTCAGCTTCTCATCCACCCAATAGGGACCGTGGACATAGGTGCGCATCGAAGCGTCCACACAAGGAAGGTCCAGTTCATGGCCGGGCCGAAAGTTGTCCAGGAGAAATGTGGGCAAGTAGATCTTCAAGAACTCCTGATACCAGTGGTTGAACAGGCGGCGCTTGGCGGCTTCGGCCATTTGCGGGTAGATGTTGTCCACTGTACTGCGTGTACTGACAAATACGATCGAATCGCCTGAGACCTCGTCCCTGATCGTGCGTGTTTGATCGCGAACGATGCCGCCAGAGCCATGCTGATGATCGGAAATTTTTGATCGGCGCCAAGTTTTGACGGCAGACATGGCTCTAACAAAGAATGCCTTATATTCATTTATTGTCTCGTCAAGTTCCTCAGCCCGTTGCGGGTCCGTTTCGCCATACAGATCGCGGCCATAGAGCACGCGCTCACGCAGGATTGTCAGGTGGGCGTATGAGAATGTGATGGTTACCGGCAATAGATGGATCATGTTGGATGAACGTGTCAGGCACTGGTGCAATCGAGTGGCCGACTCCAGGCAGGCGGCCAAGTGTGCCGCTTTTTCGGCTAGAGCTCTTTCGGATGCATAGCGATTGAGCGAGATTCTTAGGGCATCGACTTCGTGTTGATAGGTCTCGAATTCCTTGCGCAAGACCGCGCTATCAACCAGCTCGATAACTTTTTGCTTGATCTCGTCCCAGATGTCCGTACTTGAGGGGCGCCAGAAAATATCGACCAGACTTTTGACGAAGAACCCAACGCCAGGCGTCTTTGCCACCAAGTTTAAAGAGATAGTGCGCATTGCGTTATTCCAGTCCAAGGGAGCTGCACCTAGCAACGAGGTGGACTGAACTTGAGAGGTCAAATTGTCGTTCATGGGTAATAAGTCCCTAGGGATGAAGATCCTTGAAAGACGGCTGTTAGCCATCTTTTTTCAGTAAAGCACACCTTGGAGTTGCTCGTGCAAACGGTAAATCAGAAAATACTAGTAGGTGCTTATTCCCATGTTCAAACTATTAAGCCTAAACACTTTCAACAAGCACAACTGTTTCTGGCGCCTCGGCGCCGCTTGCATTCAGCACTTGCGCAAACCTGTAAAATGCTCTGAAAAGACCAAATAAAGAATCTTGTTTCTACCTCCTTATTCATCTAACCGGCATCCGCGAGCAACGGACTTATGATCATCCATCACAGTCCATCCATGCCCCACTTTCCCTCTTCCACCGCCAACCGCTCCAACAATCGACAATACTCCCCAAAGATCGCCTCCCCCTGCGCCGCCGCCAGGCGATCAGTCGCCAGATCCCAATGGATCAACAAGGCCCCTGGCGTCTCGATGCTCAGATTGTCCAGCGCCACGCCGTGGGTGCGGCTTGCACTGTCAACCAGGGTCACGCCTTCGGGCAGGTCCAGTGGTCCTTGTGGGTTGAGTCGGGTAAACACCACCGGGAAATCCAGGGTGCGTGGGTGCTGCTTGTCCGTTGCAACCTTGCGCAGTGCCTGCAAGCCGCTGATGGCGCTGTGTTGTTGATCCTCGGTGAAGATCCGATCGCAACGGCGGGCTTGTTCGATGAACGTCAGGGCTTGGCTGTTGAAGTCGATCCAGCTCAAGGTGGTGAAGTCGCCGACCAGTGCGTCGATCTGTGGGTGGACGGGGGGGCGTTTCCAGCCTGGGGCCACCAGGGTGAAGGCTGGCAGTGCGCAGTGTTTTGCCAGGCAAAAGGCATAGACGCTGATCAGTAAGGCATCGGCGCTGATGCCCGCATGTTCGATGCGTTTGCGCAGCAGTGGCCAGCAGTCGAGGCGATGCTCGTATTTCAGGTACAGGCCGTTGACGTCGCGGTTGGCCTCGAGTTGCGGTCCCTGAGGCAGGCGGCGGAATTTTTCCTGCCAGTAAAGCGCGGCGTCTTGCGCCGCTGGGCTGCGTTTGTGCTGTCCGAGTGCTGCGATGTAATCCGCGAAGTGGATGGTCAGCGCGGGCAGTGTTGCGCCCTGGTAGAGCTTGAGCAGTTGCCGGATCAACAGGTCTCGGCTGGGCAGGTCGACAAGCAGCAGGTCAACGGCCAGATGCACCAGGCTCTGACCTGCGTCGGCGCTGCTGACCTTGAGCACGGCATAGGGCCAGTCACCCAGTGCAGTCACCCGGCCGAGCAGCTCTTCGGCGACTTGGGCGGGGCTGACACCCTGCCCCAGCGTTTCCAGTTGCCCTCCTGGCGGGCTTTGCATGATCTGTTGGGTGCCGTTGGCCAGAACCCGCGTGCGCAGCAGCGGATGGTGAGCCTGCAATTGCTGCCAGGCCCGGGCCAGTCGAGCAACATCCAGGGCTGGGATGCTCAAGGCCAGGTAGAGCTGTGAACCGCCCTGTCCTGGGTGCAGCGAGCGGCTGAAGGCGTATGCCTGCTGTTGATCCGTCAGTGCAAAGGGCTGGGTTGGCTCCGCGCTGGAGGCCAGCTGAACAGGCGCCACAGGGAGCAGATCGGCGGAGTTCAATGCCTGCCAGTGATCGTCAGCGTCCGCCAACCGGCACAGCAGCTGGCAATAGTCGGTAAACAGCTGCTCGATCAGACCGTCGGGATAGCAGTCGATGGCCACGTCCCAGCTCAGGCTCAGTGCGCCGCCACGCTCGCGCAGTTGGTGATCAAGGTTGATCTGTGGGGTTTGGGTCACACAGTAGTGCTGGGCATCGCCGAAGCTCGGGGCAGCATCGAGCACCGGGTTGTTGAGCATCGAGGTGAAGACCACCTCGCCGCCTTTGAAAGATTGCGATGGCTCGCCACGTCGACGGATTTCCCGCAGCGCCGCGACGCCGCCGACGCTGGCATGGTCAAGGTCCTCCAGCAACTGGCGCTGCACCCCTTGAACCCATTCCCCCAGGCTTTGTTCCCGGGCTGCGGCAAAGGCAAAGAACTGGGTCGAGATCAGGGGGCCAACCAGACGCTCAATGTCCGGGTGCAGGGGCAACCGGCCATAGCTGGTGGTGATCAAGGAGAACGCCTGGCCGGCATTGGCCCGTTGCAGGATCAGGCCAAACAGGCTGAGCAGCAGTGCCGTGCCTGAAACCTGCAGGGCCGTCCCCCGCTCTTTCAGGCGCTGCCAGCGGCTCGGCTCCAGGGTCGAGGTCAGCCGTTGGCGCTGGCGGCCGGCCGGGCGCGGTGCCTTGGGCAAGTACAGGCCCGGCGGCGCCGCCGCCAGTTTGTCGAGCCAGTACTGCAGGTCGCGCCGGTAGCGCGGTGAGTCTTTGCAAGACTCCAGCGCCCGTTGATAGTCACGCAACGACACCCCCTGATCCGCCAGCGTGGCATCAGGCTCCCGGTACCACATCAACCACTGCTGCAGCAGCACCTCCAGGGACGTGGCATCGACAATCCACTCGTCGATGCTCAAGTGCACCCGGCTGTGTTGTCGATCCAGCAGCGACACGGCGACTTCAAAGAGCCTGTCGTCGCCGGCCAGATACACCTTGTGCGACATCGATCCGCGCAGCGCCGCCAGGGAACGTTCGCGGTCCAGGGGATCGCAGCGGCGCAGGTCACGGATGTTGAAGCCATAAGGCTTGGCTTCGCCGACCTGTTGCCGGCCGTCATCCAGCACCCGGAGCCGCAGCGCATCGTGCTGCAGCAACAGCCGATTCCACGCCTGATTGAGCCGGTAGACATCCAGTTCCGGCCAGTCGAATTCCAGGTAGATATGGCAACCGACCCGTTCAGACTCAGCCAGCAGCGTGCGTCCCGAGAGGAACGATTGCTGGATGTCGTTGAGCGCAAAAGGTTGATGGGCAGCGTCGGGGGCCGGCTGCAATACCGGTCCGGCTTGAGCATCCGCATGAGGTTCGCGGGCCGCCAGAGTGGCTTCGACCTCGGCGAGACTCAAGTACGGGCTCAGTTGTGCCAGGCAGAGCGACACCTGCAGTTGCTGTTCCAGCCTGGCCTTGAGGCCCACCGCGCCCAGGGAGTTGAGGCCCAGGCTGGCCAGGCTCCGTGACTCGCAACCTGCCAGGCTCTGCGGATCACACCCCAGCACTTGGGCCAGGACCTGGCGCAAGCTGTTCGCTGGCGGCGCGGTGCCGGGGTCAGCCGGCTGATGGGGGGCAATCCGTCGCGGCGCCAACCAATGGCGCTGTCGGGCAAAGGGATAGCCCGGAAGGCCAATGCGCCGGGGCTGCCCCTGGCGCGCCAGACTGTGCCAATCCAGCGTCCCCCCCTGTCGCCAGTATTCGGCCAATGCCGGCCAGTCCGGTTGCGTCAGTGCCTGGGCCAGTGCGCCGTCAACAGCGCTCGCCGGTTCGTCAACCTGCACCAGGTCGTCGCGCAAACCTTGGGCCAGCTCAGAAAGCTGCTGTTGCAGAGCTGCGACGCTGTCCACCAGGCAGGTCCAGCGGCAAGCCATTGCTGTGCGCCCCACTTGCAAGGTGTAGGCGATGTCGGCCAGGCACACTGGCGCCAGCTGATCGATAGCCTGACTCAAGCGCCCCGCCTGCTCCCGCAGCCGTTGTGCATCTTGTGCCGACAACAGGATCAGTTGCAGCCCAGTCACCGCAGGCGTCTGTCGGGGCTGGGCGATAAACTCTTCCACCACCAGATGGGCGCTGACGCCGCCAAAGCCATAGCTGTTGATGCTGGCCCGGCGTGGCAATGCCTGCCCCTGCCCGTCCTTGAGGGCCGGCCATGGCCGGTTCTCGGGAGCAAGGGACAGTTGCTGCGGGTCGAGCCTGATGGCCGGGCCCAGTTGCTGCAACCCCGGGATTCCCGGCAGATAGCGCTGTTGCACGGCATCGATCACCTTGAACAAGGCCGCCATGCCAGAGGCCAGCTCGCAATGCCCGATCAGCGGTTTCAAGGTACTGATGTTCCAGGGCGTGCCGGCTTGCTCGCCAGCACTTAGTTGACGGCGTGCCGCCTGGATCGCGTCGACCTCGATGGCATCGCCCATCGCCGAGCCGGTGCCATGGGCCTCCACATAGCTGACGCTGTCGGGCGTCACCCCGGCGCTGCGGTAAGCGGCAACCATTGCCGCTTGCAGGCCGTCGTGATCGGGGGCGGTCAGCGAAAGCCCGCGCCCACCATGGCCGACTCCGCTGCCCTTGATCTGCAGATGAATCCGGTCACCGTCACGCAGGGCATCGGCCAGTGGCTTGAGCAACAACACGCCCACGCCCTCGGACCGCACATAACCATCGGCCCCGGCCTGGAATGAGCGGGTTTGCGCCTGTTCGCTGAGAAATCCCATCTGCCGGTAGCCGGCCGTTTCATCAGGCGACAGCAGCAGGTTGACCGCGCCCACCAGCGCCTGTCGGCACTCGCCGGCCCGGATCGCCTGCATGGCCCGATGCAGCGCCACCAGCACCGACGAGCAGGCAGTGTTGCAATATTCGCTGGGCCCGCGCAGGTCGAGAAACCAGGAAATCCGGTTGGCATACATGCACGGCGAAGACGACGTCAGCAGAAACGGGCTGGTGCCGGGCAGCTCGACGACCTCGCGGTACTCGCTCGGCGCTGCTGCGACAAATACCCCCGTGGGGTGGCGGGCAAAGTCAGGCGCCGCGATGGCGGCATCCTCCAGCGCCAGCCAGGCATGCTGCAACAGCAAGCGCTGCTGCGGGTCCATCAGCGCCGCTTCTGCCGCCGAGACGGCGAAAAAACCATGATCGAAACACTCGATCCCATCGATGTAGCCCGCCACCGGTCCGGCCATGGCGCGCTCGCCGGGCACCGGGCGGATCTGCCCGAGGCTATTGCGAATCGCCCCCCAGAACCCCTGCAGCTCTCCACCGGGGAATACCCCGCTGATGCCGATCACCGCAAAGTCAGGGTCCAGGCCGGCGGGCGTTGGCGGCGCGGTTTCGCCTGGGGCTGCTTGAGTGTCGATGGGCGACGGCCCCTGGGGGGCGCGGCGTTCTTGCAGCGCGGCGATGATTGTTTCCACGTTGTTGTGGCGAAAGAAGAAGCTGGGCTCCAGGGGCAGTCCCAAGGTCATGCCCAACTGTTCACTGAGCCCTAGCAGGTCGGCTGAGTCCAGCCCCAGTTCCATCAGGCTGTGGCGCGGCGACACCCGGCTGTCCCGGGCGTGCCCCAGGCAATGATTGATGCTCTGGCGCACGGCGTCGTCGATGGCGATGGTTGGCTGAGCGACCATGGCGGTGAGCGCTGCAGCCTTCTGGGGCTGACGGCGCGCCAGGTCGTAGCGCACCAGAACCCCATGCCCGCCATTGTCGGCATCGGCGGGACGATACCCGGCCACCAGGCGCTCGATACCGGCACCGTGCAACTCGTGGAAACGCAGCACCGGGTCCAGCAGCTCGCCGCGCGCGTCACGGCTGTGGATGTAGTCCGCCAGGGCCAGATGGCGGTACTTGGGATAGTCCTTGCAGCGAGTCACGCCGACCACGGTGTCGACGCCATGGCGCAGGGTGCAATATTGCAGCATGAACTCCAGCAACTGATCGCCATAGCCGCTGTACTGATGCGCCGGGAGAATGTTCAGGCTCTGGATCTGGACGGTGCTGCCCTTGCCGTGAAACAGCTGGTCGACGCTGGCGAAATCCACCGTGAACAAGCCGTCGCTATGGGCGATGCGCTGGGAATAGATCACCCCCACCAACTCGCCCCTGAACTCCAATGCCAGTTGCCCGGCGGGGTCCTGGCTCAAGCGGCGCCGGAGGATGGCTTCATCGACCCGGCCGCCTTCGGGCCAGCAGGCGTGTTCGAGGGTCAGCAGCGCGGGCATGTCCGCGAGCGTCACGTGGCGCACCTGATAATCACGCGCCCTGTAGCAGCCACTGCTGGCCACGCAATCGACGCCGCCCTGGAGCTGCGTGTGCAGCATGCCCGGATCGGCAAACAACCCGGCCCCTGCCAGGGCCATCAGGTACTGCGCCGCCTCAACCGGGTAGTAACAGGCAAAGTGATCCGCCACTGGCCCGTCCGGGCGCCAGTGACGTTCGCTGAGCACCAGCGGTTGATCGCCGATCAACGCGGCCAGTGCTTTGGCCGAATGCTGCAGGCTGCCCAGCACCGCGGCGCCCGGCACCGCCGAGCCGTCGAAACCCAGGTAGAAGCGCTGCGCAGGCACTGGCAGCTGTGGCGTCGAGAGCGCTTCCAGCGGTTGCAGATTCTGCTGGCCGATAGCCAGCCACATCACCCGATCAGTGGCCGCGACACCCGCGTCGCGCAGACGCTGGCGCAGGGACTGCGGGTCGCCCGCCAACCCGTCCTCCAGCACCAGCCAGCGCAGCGGCTGGCTGTCCAGCACCTGGCCCCGGGCGCTGTGTTGTCGCAACCATTGCCACAGCTCACTCAAACAAACCCCGGGATGGCGGCCGAAGCCGATTATCCAGTCCGGCTGCGAGGACAAAGGCTGCGCATCGAAGATCTCGCCCAGCAGCCGCTCAAGCGCCGGCCGATCCCCCGGCCAGAGCTGCAGCTCCCCTGCCCCCTTGAGCCATTGCAACACCTCTGCCCATGGCTGGCCCTGACTGAACAGCAAGTCTTCGAGGATCGCCGGCAGGCTGGCGTAGTAAGCCAGGAAAGGCTCGCTCAGCCGCTCTGCCAGGCAGGCTTGATGCTGCGGGTTCAGCACCAGGTGCCGCTCCTGGCGGCGAATCCACTGTTGGCGGCGCAGAAAGTCACTCAACAGGCGAATACCATCGGGGTCGACCGGCTCATGGTCGATGCGCCGCAGATCAACCCGTCCGCTGTCGAGGTCAATCGCCCCGTGCAGTTGCAAGCGGCGTAACAGCACCAGCGACAGCAACTGGTTCAGCCCATGAACAAACCCGGGACAGTGCAGATTCCAGTCCAGCGCCGACAGCGCCAGCCAACGCCGCAGGCACGGCAGGTCATCCCCATGTGGCAATCGCTGCGGCGCCAACCAGGAAAACAGTTCGATCACCTGCGCGGGCAGCGCGCCGATAGCCGAGGCCCGGCCATTGAAGAAATACTGCTCGGCACTGGGCTGGCTCAACCAGCCAAACGCTTTCAGGCCATCAAAGGTCACCCGCAGCGGCCCGGGATTGACCGCAGCCGCGGCGACAAAAGGCGCAAAGTCGAACGGCTGGTTGATGGCCTGGCGCGAGATCAACTGCCGGCTTTCCAGGCTCAGCACACTGGCGATGACAAACAACTGATCGGTGAAACTGGCGTTCATAGTCCTTTCCATGACAAGGCGTCCATTGGCGAGTGCTGTCACGAAAAGGCGGCGGTGTTTTGCACGCTCTTGACCAGTTTGGTCAACACCTCGCCCGGCCCGAGCTCCTCGCATTCGAAGGTCCCTTGGCGCATCAGGTACTGCACGGTGTCGAGCCAGCGCACCGAGCCGCAGATTTGCCGGGTCAGGTTGGCCACCAGGTCCTGGTCCCGATACGGCGCGGCGTTGATGTTGGCGATCACCGGGGTGTGCAGCGGCGAATAGTCGAACGTCGCGAGGTAATCGCCAAAGGCGCCCATTGCGCTGTGCATGTAGCGGGAGTGGAACGGCGCGCTGACCGGCAGTACCACAAAGGTAATATCCAGCGCCTGGAAGATTTCCCGCGCATGGCTGAGTGCCTCGACGGGCCCGGCCAGTACCACCTGGGACGCCGAGTTGTAGTTGGCGACGTCCAGAGCGCCGAGGCCGTGCTGCACCAGCAGCGAATTGACCTCCTCAGGGCTGCAGCCAATCACCGCCGCCATGCCGCCGCCGCTGGCAAGTGCCATCAGTTCGCCGCGTTTTTTCACCAGCTTCAACCCGGTTTCGAAAGAGAAAGCCCCCGCGGCAAACAGCGCGCAGTATTCCCCCAGGCTGTGACCGGCGAGAAAGTCGGCTTTGCGCGGGTCGGCCTGCTGTTTGGCCAGGAACGCCAGGGCACTGACGGTGTAGAGCGCCGGTTGCGTGAAGCGGGTGTTGGACAGTTGTTGCTCGGGGTCTTCCAGGCACAGGGTTTTCAGCGAATAGCCCAGAATGCGGTCCGCTTGCGCCACCTGTTCGGGGAACTGCTCGAACAGCTCGGCGCCCATGCCCAGCCGCTGGGAGCCCTGCCCAGGAAACACATAGACCCGCTTGGGCCCGGACGCCAATGGCGCCGAGGGACGCTGTACCAGGCGGCTCGGCTGCTGCACCTCCAAGACCGCCTGCGCGGCTGCCTGTAGCGGCGCCGCAACCGGACTCGGCTGGGGGGCCACCACTGGCGGCACTGGCACGGCTATCGCCTCGGCCTTGGCCGGCAGCGGCTGCAAGGCCCGGCCCAGGCTCAGCACCTCGTCGAATTTTTCCAGATCGCGCCCGAACGGGCTCAGCACCGCGTGGATCGTCGGCAAGGCGCGGTCACGAATATTCTGCTTGATCAGGTTGGCCAGTGTGCCGCTGGGGCCGAGGTCAAGGTAGATCATCGATTGGCCACGCTCGGCGGCCTCAGCCTCGATCCGTTGCAGTGTCTGGGAAAAGCGGATCGGCTGGCGGATGCTCTGCCAGTAGTGGTCGCGGTCCAACACCTGCAAGGTCTGGGTGTTCAGGCAGGAAATCACCGGGATCTGTGCCGGCTGCAGGCGAATCTGGCTCAACAGCGCCTCGACTGGCGGCTTGAGCACATCGATATGACGCGAATGAAAGGCCTGATTCACCGGCAGACGCTGGAACACGATGTCCTGCGCATTGAGCTGGCGCTCGGCTTCGGCGACGCGGCTGGACGGGCCGGCCACGACAATCAGCGACGGCGCATTGTAAGCCGCGATGTCACAGTGTTCGTGCAGCACCGGCATCTGCTGGTACAGCGCCTGCGAGGCCAGGATCGCCAGCATCGCGCCCTCTCCGCTCGGCGCCTGGTGTTGATGAAACAGTTGCCCCTGGCGCACCACCAGGCGAATCGCCTCAGGCAGCGTCATCACCCCGGCCAGCGCCGCGGCGGCCAGTTCGCCAAGGCTGGCGCCCAGCAGGTAATCGGGGGTGATCCCATGTTCGATCAGGGTCTTGCCCAGGGCGTACTCGATCATGAAGATCGCCGGGTGACTCAGGCGAATGTCATTGAACACCTGCGAGCGCGGGTTGTTGTCGTGGTAGATCCCGGCGATCACCGACTGGCCCAGTTCGGTGCGAATCAGCGTATCGAGCTCGTTCATCCAGCGTTGGAACACGGCATTGTTCTGATAGAGCTCGCGGCCCATCTGATAGAACTGGCAACCCTGGCCAGGAAACATGAACACCACGCAAGACGTCTGTCCCTGAAAAAGATACGGCATAAATTTCGTCCTGAAATGGATGGCTGAGGTGACGGCTCGCAGTATAGGAGCCGATCTGAAAGGGCCTGCGACATCGACAAAAAAATCTTCCGGGGCCAGGCCTTGCGCCCGCTATGCTCCTCGAGCATCCCCATTTGGGTTTTCTTACACGGAGGTAGACATGACGACACCAGCACCCGAAACCGTATCGCCGATCAGTCAGTGGTACGACATGATGACCCGGATGTTCCCCGACCAACGCCTGACCTTCCTCAACTACGGCTACCTGGCCCAAGACAGCGACTTCGACTGGATCAACGACGCAGACCTTGAGCAAAAATGTTCGGTCAACCTGATTCGCACGCTGTTGGGCGATAGCGACCTGCGCGGCAAGAAGGTCCTTGAAATCGGCTCGGGCCGGGGCGGCAATTGCTCCTACCTTGCCCGCTACACCGGCGCGGCGTCGGTAACCGGCCTGGACTTCTGCCCGGCCCATATCGAGCTGTGCAACCGGGTGCACGCTTTGCCCGGGCTGAGCTTCGTCGGTGGCGACGCGATGGCCCTGCCGTTTGCCGATAACGAATTCGACGTCGTGATCAACATCGAGTCGTCCCATTGCTACCCCGACCTCAACACCTTTGGTGCAGAGGTGCAGCGGGTGTTGAAGCAGGACGGGCGCTTTTTTTATGCCGACACCATGAAAGGCGACAACACCAGCGCCCTGTCCGAGCCTGACAGCATCGGCGTCGACTTCTTCAGCAACGTGCTGGCCCAGCACCAGGCCATGATTGAGCACGCCCGTTTCAAGGTGGAAGAACACCGTGACATTTCCGACGGCGTGATCAGGGCCTTCGAAAGCCAGGACGGCCACCTCAAGCACCTGCTCAGAAGCCTGGTAGAGGAGAAAAAGCAGCAGCGTGAGCCGCTGCCGCCCGAGGTCTGGCACGCGTTCGATACCCTGTTCCACTTCTTCGACGACAGCGGCATCAAGGCTTATAAAAACGGCCATCTGGCGTACAAGTACTGGCGTTTGCAAAAGGCCGCCTGAACCCTTGCGCCAGCCCGTGGAGAAGCCGTTCGGGAGACTAGCCAACGGCATTCTCCACACGCCTTTGGCCATACAGGGCCGCGCAAAATTGCGCGATCACCCTGAACACCTCCGGCTGGGTCAGTAACGTCATGTGGTTGGCCGAAGCCACCTCGATCATCTCGAAGTTCGGCAATTGCCGCTGCCACTCCTGCCAGTAGTCGGCATGGTTGAAGGCGGCAAACTCCTGACTGTCGGTGGAGAAAAACGGCTCCAGGTCCCCCATCCACAAACCGCTGGCGTTGCGAAAGTAATAGCAGGCCACCTCTGCGGCCCTGGGCAGGGGCTGAATCCGATAATGCTCGACCTGATACGCCTGCTGGATCTGCGTCACTTGCGCCAGCAACTGCTGCAAGCGCTGGTCACTGGTCTTCAGGCCGCGCTGTCGGGCCAGGTCGGTCAACTGCTGCAGATAGTCCGCTGGCGACAGTGCCAGATCGATCTCGTCGCGGTGGATCAGCACCTCGGCGAAGCGCTCCGGCGTCGGCCCGAGGGTCATCTGCAAGGACATGTTGACGGTCTGCAACAGGCGGGTCTTGTCGGCCAGGCGTGCGCAACGTTCACCGGTCACGTCCGGTGAGTCGAGCATCACCAGGCTGCTGACGGTCTCCCCCAGTTCCTGCAACTGTCGGGTCACTTCGTAGGCCAGCATGCCGCCCAGGGAATAGCCGCCCAGGTCATAGGGCCCCTGTGGCTGCACCGACTGGATGACCTGGACGTAGTAGGCCGCCATGGCCTGAATCCCCTGCAACGGCGCCCGATCGGTCATCCAGCCTCTGGCCTGCAGCCCGAAAAATGGCCGCTGAATATGCTGGGCCAGGCCCTGATAGATCTCACTGCCCCCCAGGGCGCCATGGAACCAGAACACCGGCCGCCCCTGTTGCACCGGGTTGAGCCGTTGCAACTCCGGGAAGCGCGTCGTCGAGCCGCTGAGCAAACCGAGGATGTGCGCGGGCAGTACCGACTCCGCCACGCTGGCCGGCGTGGCGTCCCGGCTCAGCCGTTGCAGGACATCCCCCAGGGTCTGGCACTGCTGGATGTCAGCCAGGGCCAAGCCGGGATCAATCTGCGCCTGGACCTGCATGGCCCACTGCAACATCACGATGGAATCGGCGCCGTAAGCGCTCAGGGGTTTGCTCGGCGACAAGTCCTGGGGCTGCATTCCCAGCAAGTCGGCCAGCAGCTGGCGCCCCTGCTCGGCAGCCGTCGGCGGTTTTTGGCCAACCACATGGGGCGTACTGGCGGCCGCCGTGAGCGGCTCGTGCAGCGCCTTGACCGCCGAGGGCTGCTCCAGCCAGTAACGCTGCTTGTCGAAGGCATAGGTGGGCAGCGGGATCAGCACCGCGCCGGTGTTGTGCCCCAGTGCGTGCCAGGGGATCTCGCCGCCCTGGGTCCAGAGCAGCGCCAGTTGCTGCAGGTCAGCGGCGGCAATCAGGCCTGCACTGAGGGCCGCGGCACCTGGGCCGGACAGCAGGCTGGCCAGCGCTGCCGGCACCTCGTCGACATTGCCCAGGGCCAGCGGCAAATCCGCGCTGTCCAGGCTGGCCAGGGCCTGGCCCTGCTGCAGCCGCTGCAGGATCTCGGCCAACAGCCCGCGCAATTGCGCCGTGCTGCTCACCCGCAACGCCAGCCGCAGCGGCATCGCTTCACGACCGTTCTGCAGGGTATGGGCCAGGTCCTGGAGTCGAACCTGCGGATGCCGATCCAGGTGCCGCGCCAACCGCTCCAGCCCCTGCTGCAAGGCAGCGCTGCTGTGGGCCGACAGCGGCACGATCTGCAGCAGGTCCGGCTCTGACGCTGCCAGGTCCGGAGTCGCTGCGCTCGGGTACTCCTCAATGATCAGGTGGGCGTTGGAGCCCCCGGCACCAAAGGCACTGAGGCATGCCCGACGCGGCACCGGCTGCTCCACGCCGTCGATTTCCAGCACCGGCTGCGGCCACTCGGCCAGTGTGCGTTGCAGCACGAACGGCGAGTGAGCAAAGTCCAGCTTCGGATTCAGCTCACCCAGCAGCAGCGACGGCGCTAACTGCCGGTGTTGCAACTGCAGCACCAGCTTGCTCAGCGCCGACATGCCCGAAGCTGCCTCGGCATGCCCGATGTTGGATTTCACCGAGCCGATGGCGCAGGACTGAGGGGCGACTCCCGCTGCGCTGAACACACGGCTCAAGGCACTCAGCTCGATGGCATCGCCCATCGCCGAACCATTGGCCGCCGACTCGACGTAGCTCAGGGTGCGCGGGTCGATCCCGGCGCGCTTGAAGTTGCTGTCGATCAGCGCCGCCTGCAGTTTTGCACTCGGCACCGAGAAGCCATGGGTGTGGCCGCCATGGTTGACCGCGGTGGACTTGATCACCGCCAGAATCGGATCGCCGTCGCGTTCGGCGTCGGCCAGGGTCTTGAGCAATACCGCGCCGACGCCTTCAGCCGGCAGATAACCATCGCCATCGGCAAAGCTGCGGCTGCCGGCGTGGCTGCCCAACACCTGACCGACGCTCAGGCCGATGTACTTTTTCGGGTGCAGGGTCAGGTTGACGCCGCCGGCAATCGCCAGCCGACAGTCGCCATTGCGCAGCGCCTCGCCCGCGGCATGAATCGCCGAGATCGACGACGAGCACATGGTGTCGATCGCCAGGCTCGGCCCTTGAAAATCGAAGAAATACGACACCCGGTTGGCAATGGCACTGTAGGACGTCACTGACACCAGCGACTCCCGGACCAGATCCGACTCGAACGCCTGGTATTGCTGGTACATCACCCCGACAAACACACCCACTTGCTGCTGATAGCGTTGCTGGATCTGTTGCCGGGTGAGCCCGGCACTTTCCAGCAGGTTCCAGCAGGTTTCCAGGAACAGCCGGTCATTGGGGTTGATGATGTGGGCCTCCCGGGGCGAGAGGTTGAAAAACAACGGATCGAAGTCCTCGACCCCGTCAAGAAAGCCCCCCCATTTGCAGTAGGTCTTGTCGAAGCGGTCACGGGCCGGGTCAAAGTACGCCTGGTGATCCCAGCGCGCGCTCGGCACTTCGCTGATCAGGTCTTCCCCACCCGCCAGTTTGTGCCAGAACGTTTCCAGGTCTGCGGCGCCGGGGTAGCGACCGCTGATACCGATGATCGCCAGATCGCGACTGTTGCCGGCCACGGCGGGCGTCTCGCAGTGTTGCCGGTTACGCGCACGCTGGCGGACCGGGGCCTGGGCAATCAGGCTGGTTTCTTCGCGGGGTGCGCTGGCCTTGGTCCCCTCGGGCCTCAGCCACTGGTCCAGCCTCTGGGCATGCTGGCCGATGAAGTAGGCGCTCAGCTCGCGCACCGTCTGGTACTCGTACAACAAGGTGTTGGGCAGCGAGCCAAACAGGCGCTCCAGCTGCCGGGTCAGCTCGGCGAGCATGATCGAGTCGGCCCCGTAGCGCTCGAACGACGCATCGCTGTCGATCTTCTCCAGCGGCCGCTTGAGGGTGGCCGACAGCAGTTGCTTGAAGTGGCGGATCGCCAGCGCCTGCAGATCGCCCTCCGCGCTCGCGGCCAAAGGTGTCGATGGCGCCAGGGCTGTCGCTGCAGGCATCTCCTGCGACGCTGGTGGCGCCTCGAACCGGTCCGGCTGCCACTGCCCGGCGATAAACCGCTTGATCTTCGCAATGTCGCCTTCCAGCACCATCCAGCGTTCGGCGTCGCTGGCCTGGGCCAGCGCCTGCTGCAGAAACCCCAGGCCGCCGCTGTCACTCAAGGGTTCAATCCCGGTCAGCTCGATCATCTGCTGCTGGCGTTGCCCATCGATCTGCAGACCACCGTTGCGCCACAGCGGCCAGTTGATCGCCAGCGTGCGGCCCTGACGGCGGCCGGCCCGCACCTGGGCCCCACGCCAGCCGGCCCACTCGTCCAGGTACGCATTGGCCAGGGCGTAGTCGCCCTGGCCCGGATTGCCGATCACCGCACTCACCGACGAATACAGCACAAAGCAGTCCAGGGGCAGATGGGCGCTGGCCCGATCCAGGTTCAGCACCCCCGCCACCTTGGGCGCCAGGACGGCCGCCAGATCGGTCGCGCTCTTGTGCTGCAGCAGGCTGTCGCGGGTGATGCCGGCGCAGTGGAAAATCCCGTTGAGGGTGCCCCATTCTTGCTCGCATTGGGCAATCAAGACCTCGACCGCGCCGCGGTCGCCGATGTCCAGCGCGTGCAGTTGCACTTGGGCCCCCAAGGCCCTGATCGCGGTGACCCGCTGACTGGCCTCGGGTGAGAGTTGCCCGGCCGAACGGCTGGCCAGGATCAACCTGACGCCCTGCGCTTGTCGGGCCAGCTGTTCGGCCAGCAACAAGCCCAGGCCGCCGCTGCCACCGCTCAGCAGGTAAACCCCGTCTTCGCGCCACGGTAGCGCGGTGCCCTGGGCCAGCTGGGTTTCCTGCCAGGACGCCACCTGACGCTGACCGTCGCGGTACCGAACCCGCTCGTCGTCCTGCAAGGCATTGTCCACCAGCCACTGCGGCTGCAGGCTGCCCTGCAGCTCGATGCACTGCGCGGCGTCGATCAGGCCTTCGTTTTTTGCCGTCTTCAACAGGGCCAGCAACGAGGCGAAGACCGGGCCGGCGTGCTCGAGGTCGGCCAGCACCAGTTGCACCAGGCTGTTTGCCGGGCTTTTCTGCACAAGCTCGATCACAAACCCGGCCAAGGCCGGCAGCGCAATGGCCGGGTCCTGCGTCACCACCGGCAAAGGCACAATGTGGATCTGCCGACGGTTGCCCACCAGGGCCTGACAGCGCTGGGTCAACAGGTCCAGGTCCTGGGATTGAGCGCCGGCCAGCACAATCAGTTGCCGGGCAAGGCTGCGCTGCGGCGGGTCGATCAGGGCTTTGTCGCGCCAGACCGGGGTCATCGCCAGCATGGACGGGGGCGCCGCCGCTAGTTTTCGCGACGAGAAACCTTGCAGGCGCAGAGCGATGCGGCCCTGCTCGTCGCAGATGTCCAGGTCCAGCTTGTTGAGGCGTCCCGGCTGATGATCGGCGCTGTAGCGTACCCAGGCCTGGCAGGGCTGCTTGAGCAGATCCAGCTCGCCCAACACCACCCGGTCCAGGGCGAAGGGCACCAAAGGCTGGTGCTCCCGCTGCGCCTGGAGCGGCTCCAGCAACGCCAGCCCCAGCGCCGCCTGCAAGGCAGAATCAAGCAGGCCCGGCGGCAGTTCGCAGCCCGGGGCTCGCTCGCCAGGCAGCAAGCTGGCCAGTACCTGGCCGTTGCCCGCCTGCAGGGTGTTGATCCGGCGAAAGGACTCGCCATAGGCCAGTCCCATCTCGCCGAAAACCTGGTAGCACTGCTCTGGGGTCAGTCGCTGCTGGTTGGTCACGCCCGCGATGGTGCCCAGGTCCAGCGGCACCAGGCGTTCGGCGCTGCCAACCAGGGCGACGCCGGTGCAATAGCTCGGGCCATCGGCCGCGCTGCCACGAATCTCGAAGCGGATCTGGCCCTCGCCCTGCTCCACCAGCTCGATGTCGATGTCCAGGTCGCCGCCGTCGTGGACCATGGGTTGGCGCCAGGCGACATGCTTCAGGGCCACCACAGCGTCGGCATCGACCATTGAGCGCTCCACGGCCGCCCTGGCCATTTCCAGGTAAGCCACACCGGGCAGGACCTTGCGGCCGTTGACCCGGTGCCCGCTGAAAAACCATTCATTGCCGTCAAACCGGCTGCTGAAACGCTGTCCTGCCAGGTCCGAAGTATTGCGCTGCACCAGAGGATGCAACGAGGCGGCGCCCGTGGGTAAGGCGGCGGGAGCTTCGCTGATCCAGTAGCGCTCGCGGCTGAAGGGATAGGTCGGCAGCGAGATTCGCCGTGGCCGTGGTTGTTCATAGAGCTGCCGCCAGTCCAGGGTCGCGCCCTGCTGCCACAGGCTGAGCAAGGTGCCCAGATCCCGCTCTTGCAGGGCCCGTTGCAATGGCTCCGGCGCGATCTTGCCGGCAGGCGGGGCCCCCTCCCCGGCGCCGCTGTCGCGCAGCTGGCTCAAGAGGCTGTCGCGGCTGTGGGCGACGAACCCGCACCGGTACTCCATCGCCTCTCGGCCCAGTTGCAGGCTGACGGCCAGCTCCGCCAACTGCAGTTGCGGCTGGCGCTGCACAAAGTCGATCAACTGATCGATCCGCGACTGCAGCGCTTCAGGGGTCTTGGCCGACAGCACAAAGACCGACGCCGCCCCCTGCGCCTCGTTCCCCGGGATCACCGGCTCAACCGCTTCGAGCACCACATGGGCATTGGCGCCGCCAAAGCCGAAGGAGCTGACCCCGGCCCGGCGTGGCAGCGCTTGCCCCTGGCGGTCGGACACTTGCGGCCATTCCCGCCCGGCCTGTAACACCGCGAACGGACTGCCGGCCAGGTCGATGTAGGGATTGAGCTGTTCGCTGTGCAGGCTCTTGGGCAGATAGCCCTGCTTGAGGACCAGCAAGGTCTTGATCACTCCGGCAATCCCGGCGGCGGATTCAAGGTGGCCGATGTTGGTTTTCACCGAGCCCAGGTAACAGCGCTGTTCAGGGTCGGCCCCCAGCTCGGCAAAGGCCTGTTTGAGCCCGCTGATTTCGATCGGGTCCCCCAGGCGTGTGCCAGTGCCGTGAACCTCGATGTAACCGATGCTGTTGATATCGATGCCGCGGCAGGCCTGTTTGATCAGGTCGGCCTGGGCTCTGGGGTTGGGCGCCGTCAGCGAGTTGGCATGGCCGCCGTGGTTTTCCGCCGAGCCGATGATCGCCGCGACAATATTGTCGCCGTCGGCCAGGGCCTGCTGATAGTCCTTGAGGATCAGCACACCGACGCCTTCGCCGCGAACATAGCCGTCGGCATCGGCGGCAAAGGCCTTGCAGCGCCCCGTGGGGCTGAGCATGCCGGCCTTGAGCGCACCGATGAACACCATGGGCTCGAAGCACAGATTGACCCCGCCGGCGACCGCCACCGTGCAGTCGCCATTGAGGATCGACTGCGCCGCCCTGTGTACCGCCACCAGCGAACTGGAGCAGGCGGTATCGATGGGGGCGCTGGGGCCGTGAAAATCGAACACAAAAGAGATGCGGTTGGCGATGATCGAGTGGGCATTGCCCGTGGCGTCGTGGGCCCCGGCCTCGGAACGGGCCAACAGGCCGTTGTAGTCGGCGGACGAGATTCCGATGAATACCCCGGTGTTGCTGCCGCGCAGCTCGTGCGGACAGATGGCGGCGTCCTCGAACGCCGCCCAGGTCTGCTCCAGCACCAGCCGATGCTGCGGGTCCATGGCCTCGGCCTCACGGGCGGAAATCTTGAAGAAGTCGGCGTCGAAAGCGCTGGGGTCGTTGATGAAGCCGCCCGGGCAGCTGAATGTTTCGCGCAGTTGCACACGCTCGGCAATGCCCGGCAGATGCCAGTACGGCAACTCGCTGATGGACGACCGCTCCTCCAGCAGCAACTGCCAGAACTGCTCGGCGGTGTCGGCGCCGGGAAAACGCCCGGAGAAGCCGACAATCGCCACCCTGGGAGGCTGCACGGGCGCCGCTACGGCGCCTTGAGGCCCCGCGCCGATCTGCCGCCGCGGCCTGGGTGCCTGGGTGTGCGGCGGTTGCTGAGTGGGCCGCTGATTAGGCAGGCGGATGTCCTGTGTATCGTTCAACGTCGTGTTATCCATTGTTCTGAATGCCCTTACCGTCCTGGTTTACCCGGCGGCCTGGCCAGCCGGGTCAATTCTTCAGATCAATGCAATGGTTCCTGGACCGCTTGCAGTTTTGCCGCCAGCTCGCCCAACTGCTGCTTTTCATAGAACAGGTCCGGCATCAGCCGGGTGCCGAAGTGTTTGTTCAGGCTGTCCGTCAGCTGCATCACCATGATCGAATCCAGCCCCAGGTCATGGACCTGCGCCGACTCGCCGATCTCCTGCGGCGCAAACCCCAGCTTGTGCTGCAACTGGTGCTGGATAAACGCCAGAATCTGCGTGCCGAAGGCGGCTTCAGCCTGGCCATCCTGCGCCGGGGGCGTGGTGGCCACGGGCTGCGGCCTGGGAGCGACCGGCACGCCGGCGTCGTCGGCAAGCGCCCCCGCCAGCCAGGGGTGATCCCGATGGACATGCGCCCGCTCCTGTTCGCCAAGGTGCAAGCTGACCCGATCGGCCTTGAGGCAGATCCGCGCCTGCTGATCGAGCACCAGCACGCTGAACCCCAGGGCGTCGCCGCTGAGGTCGATCTGCGTCAGCACCACCGAAAACGACCCGGCGGGCGGCTCGTAGCAACACAGCTGCTCGATGTTGCGCACGATGACCCGAGCCTGTGGCAGTCCCAGTTCTTCGAGCAGCAGACAAAGCGCTTTGTCGAGGGTGGTCGCCAGGTAGGGCGACAGCTGCAGGTTGTCGGCATGGTGATTGTGCCGATTGATCGGTGGCCGGCCCTCCAGCAACAAGCCGCTGCGGCTGATGGCCCCCCTGCCCTGGTGATCGAGGTAAGGCGCAAAGTCGTAACCGGCCTGGGCCAGTCGCTGGCTGATATCGGCGTCGCTCAAGCTGGCGTCAGCCTGCGTCTGGTTCAGCAACTCACTGGCAGCGTCCAGCAGCGACTGGGGCAGTGCCGGTTCGTTGCCGGTCAGCGGGTTGATCAGGGCAAACCCCAGGTTGAGTGACGGTTGCCCCGGACGTTGCACATCGAACTCGAGCTCCAACTGCCCTTCATCGATTTCCAGCAAGCGATACGCGAGCCCGCTGACGCTTGCCCAGTCGGCGACGAAGTGCTCGAACGCACAGGACACCGACAGGGTGCAGCCGGCAAACCGTGACACCAGCGCCGGCATCGCCAGGGCCACATCGGCAAAGTTGAAGGCGCTGATGCGTTGCCCACCGGGTGCCTGGTACAGGTAATCGAGCAATTGCGCCGGGACGAAGTCGGTGCGAAACAGTGCGCCGGGCTGGGTTGTCGAGCAGTTCTCGGCCACCAGGGGGTGCAGTTTCCCGGTGAACATCAGCGGATTGATGATGGCCGACTCGTAGTCCGGTTCGGTGTACCAGCAGCGGTTTTTTTCGAACGCGTAGGCCGGCAGGCTGATGCGCTGAGGCTGGCGCTGGTACAGGCTGGCCCAATCGACCTGATTGTCTCCCCCCAGCCACTGCTTCAAGCGTGAAGTCAAAGGCCCGTCGCCCTCGGGCAGCTGCGCCGCAGCGGTTTCCTGGAAGCGGTAGAAGGTGTTGCCGCCGTACTGCCCGTCGATGCAGGCGGTCAGCGCCTCCAGCAGCGCCTGGCGGCTGTCGCACCGGATCACCAGGCGGTTGCGCAGGTTGTTCTTGCCAACCTGCAGCGTGTAGGCGATCTGTGCCAGCGAGGCGTCGCTGCTGGCCAGCCAGTCGCGCAGACGGCTGAGGTTTTCCACCAGTAGCGACAGCTTGTGCACCGAGAACACAAACGCCAGGTGCTCCTCGGCGATCTGCCCGGCGGCGTCTGCCGGCTGCGGATATTCCTCGACGATCAGGTGAGCGTTCATGCCCCCGGCGGCAATCGAGGTCAATCCGGCCCGCCGTGGAAAGCGCTGCAGTTCACCATTGATCAGCCGCTCCGGGCGACGCCATTGGGTCAACTGCTGCGGCACCATGAAGGGCGTATCGGCAAAGTCGATGTCCTGGTTGAGCACACCGGAATGGATCGATGGCGCAATGTGCCCATGCTTGAGTTGCAGCAGGGTCTTGGTCAGCCCGGCCACGCCCGAGGCGGCCAACAGGTGGCCGATGTTCGACTTGATCGAACCCAGGTAACAGAACTGCTTATCGTCGGTGTCGACGGCAAAGGCATTCTTGAGCCCCAGCACCTCGATCGGGTCCCCCAGGCGGGTGCCGGAACCGTGGCCCTCGACATAGGAAATCGACGCCGGGTGCACCTTGGCCTGCTCCATTGCCTGACGAATCGCCAGGGTCTGCAGGTCGGGGTTGGGCACATTGAAGCCGTTGCGTTCGCCGGCGTTGGTGATCGCCGAGCCCTTGATCACCCCGTAGATCTGATCGCGGTCGGCGATCGCCCGGTCCAGGCGCTTGAGCAGCACCGCTCCCACCCCTTCGCCAATCACCGTGCCGTCGGCGCCCACCCCATAACTGTTGACCGATTGCGAGGTGATCGAGGTGAAGTTGCCCTGTGAGGTGTTGACCACCGTGTAGGGGTGGTACATCAGGTTCAGGCCACCGGCCAGCACCATCATGGTCTCGTCGTGGCGCAGCATCTGGAAGGCGCTATGAATGCAGGTCGAGGACGACGAGCACATGGTGTCGATAAACAGGCTGGGGCCGGTCAGGCCGTAGAAATACGACACCGTCATCGGGATGGTGGCCATGCCCGAGCCGGACGCGATCGAACCGCCGGACAGATTGTGTTCGAAACCGTAGTAGTGGTAGTCGTTGCTCATGGCACCGAGCAACACGCCGACGTTGCCGCCATAGCGGCTTTGCAGGGTTTCGCGCGAATAACCGGCGTCTTCGAAGGTGTGCACCGCCGTCTGCAGGAACAGTCGCACTTCCGGCGACATGTGATCGGCATAGACCTTGGGCATCTTGAAGTAGCTGTAGTCGAACTTGTCCACGTCCTTGATGAAGGAACCGTTGAGGCAGGTGCTCTTGCCCAGCACATCACGGTTCTTGTAGTAGAGCTTGCGGTGATCCCAGCGCTCGGCGGGGAACTCGCTCATGCAATCGACACCGTTGGCCAGGTTCTGCCACAGCTGGTCGATGCTGTCCGCACCGGGGTAATAGCCGCCCAGGCCGATCACCGCGACGTACTGCGCCAGGTCACTGTCCTCCACCGGCTCTGGGGCGGGCGAGGTGGCCGTGCTGCTGGCAACGGCGAAACGCTTGCCAGCCAGTGGCTGCGCTGAAGGCGCCGCAGGGCCGGCGGCCGGCAGCGGTTGCTGCTCATCTGCCAGCAGCGCGGCAAAGCGCTGGCGATACTTGACCGCGAAGTGCTCCACCATGCCGGCAATGTTGACGTGTTCGAACAACAGGGTCTTGGGCAGTGAGCCCAGGTGTTTTTCCAGTTCATGGGTCACCCCCACGGCCATGATCGAATCAAAGCCGTAGACCTCGAACTTTTCTGCCGGATGGATTTTCGCCTCATCGATCTGAGTCACCTTGGCGATGATCCGGGTGACAAAAGCCGCGATGTAGGTGCGCAGCTGGCTGTCGCTCAACTGCGCCGCGCCGCTGGCCGGCTGCGGTGCAGGCTGGTGCGCAGCCGGCGCCGGGACAGCGGGCGTCAGGCCAATGCCCGCCAGCCGCGACAACTGGCCATACACCACCCAGGCCTGAGGGTGGACCGACTGGGTCAACAGCTGGCGCAAACTGTCGAGGCCCTCGGCCTGTGGCATCGGCACGATGCCCAACTGTTCGCGCAGCTGTTGTTCGATCACCGGCGCAAGGCCCATGCCGCCGTCGCGCCACAACGGCCAGTTGATGCTCAGCGAGCGTCCTTTGCGCTTGCCATCGGCGGCCAGGTTCTGCCGGTAATGCATGTAGGCGTCCATCCAGGCATTGGCGCTGGCATAGTCCGCTTGCCCCAGGTTGCCCATTGCCGCCTGGGACGAACAGCAGAGCATAAAGTCCAGCGGTCGCTCGCCGATGGCCTGATCCAGGTTCTCGATACCGGCGACTTTCGCCGCCAGCACCTGGGCAAAGTCGCTGGCAGACTTGTGCATGATCAGGCTGTCGCGGATGACCCCCGCGCTGTGGATCAGCCCGTGCAACTGGCCCTGTTCAGCGTAAATGCCGTCCATCCACTGGCTGACCGCCGCGGCGTCGCTGACGTCCAGCGACCGGTACACAACCCGGGCACCGAGCGCCTGCAGTTGCTCGAACATCCCTTGAGCCGCCGCACTGGGTTGGGAACGCCCCGCCAGGTACAGCACCGGGTTGCGGCAACTGCTGGCGATCTGCCTAGCGAACACCAGGCCCAGGCCGCCGGCCCCTCCGGTGATGGCATAGACCCCGCCATCGCGAAATGCCCCGGGTTCATCGGCGTGCGCCGGCTGCACGGCCAGCTCGCGCCATTGATGGGCGTAGAGGCTGCCGCTGGCGAAGACCCGCACCCGTTGCCCGCAATGAAAGCGACTCTGCCGGGCGATGACCTGGCTCATGGCCGCGTCGCCCATGTCAGGGTCCACCGCCACCAGCCGGGCCTTGAGTTCGCAGTTTTCAATCATTGCCGTACTCAGCAACGCGTCCAGGGCCGTCAGGCGCAGGTCGTCCTGGCCCTGGCCGACATAAAGTTGCAGGTAATCTCCAGTCCCGGCACGGCGTTGCTGCAAGCACTCAAGCAGGGCCAGTGCCGCTGTCTGGTAGTGCGCCGCGCCGCTCGCCCCCGGTGCACCGGGCAATACGCTGACTTGCGGGCCGAACTGACGCCGCACATCCGCTACGACCGCGTCCGGCAGCCCCAACAGCAGCAGTTGGGGCCGGGCATCGCTGGGCAGCGCTTGACCTGGATTGTCGAGGGGTTGCCAGTACGGGGTGCGGATCAAACGGCCGAGTGCTTCGCCGCTCGCCCGCGGCGCCAATGTGGACACCGCCGGGGCTTCAACGCCGGTGCGCCGCGAACTGAAGCCCTCCAGGTGCAGCAGGCATGCGCCGGCATGGTTGCAAATCTGCAGATCCACCTTGTCCACCGCCGCGCCATCCGGCATGGCGCGGCGGCTGGCGATCACCGTCAACGGCGCCAGGCGCAGGGATTGTTCGAGCGAGCCGTACAGACGCAGGCTTTCCAGGGCAAAGGGCAGTGCCGCAGCGGCCGCCTGTTGCCCGGCACCCAGGGTCGTGGCGATATGCAGCGCACTGTCGACTATCCCCGGGGGCAAGGGCACGCCATCCATTTGTGGATCAAGGGCTGCGCCGGACAACTGGCCGAGCACCCGGTTCTGGCCAATGAGGATCTGCCCGGCCGCCCGGAAGCTGCTGCCGTAATGCACCCCCATGGACTCGAAGTCGCGATACAACGCGTCATGGCTACGCTCGCCGAGGTTGCACTCAGCGGCCAGTTGCGACAGATCCAGCGCCGCCGGCATGGGGGGGGCAACATCGGCCAGCAGCGCGTCGCCCTGGGCATGCAACTGCTGCACCGAGCCGTCGAGGCTGTAGATCCTGAATGACAGGCTGTCCCCCGAGCTGAGCGTCAACTCACAGAACAGCTCGACTTCGCCAGCACCTGCGCCCTGGGCAAAGGCCAGCGGCCGCAACCACACCAGGTTGCGCAGCGTGACCTGCTGCATGGGCCGCTCGCTGGCCCGGACAATCGCTTCGCGAGCCATTTCCAGGTACGCGGCGCCGGGGAAAATCAGCTGATCGCCCATTCGGTGATCCGCCAGAAAGCGCTCCCGACCGCTGAAACGGCTGACAAAACACTGGCGCGCCAGGGTTGAGACATTGCGCTGCAGCAGTGGGTGCAGGTGCTCTTTGGCCTGCCCGGCAGCGTCGGCCGAACGCGGGCGCGCCTGGGGCCAGTAGCGCTCGCGGGCAAACGGATAACCGGGCAGCGAAACCCGAGTGGGCGGCGCCGCAAACAGGCGCCGGCCGTCGATCTCATAACCTTGGCGGTAGCAGTCCGCCAGCCCTGACAACAGTTCGCGCAGCTCGTCGTCATGGCAGGTCAGGCTGTCGTCCAGCAACTGCTCGATGTAGCGCACCACGGTTTTGCGCGGGGCAAAGTCGCGTTCCACTTCACCGGCAAACAGGTTGGGCCGTTTCTCGCCGGCCAGGTAGCACTGCAGGCCGTAGCGGGTTTCTTCCAGATCCGCGGCCACCAGTGCCAGGCGATAGCGAAAGTGATGCCGCCCTTCGAGCAAGGTATGGCTGATCGCAGGCATCTGCGCATCCTGGTAACCGCCCTGCTCCAGCGCAACATTCAGTTGTGCGGCTTTTTCCTCCAGGGCCTCGGCGGTCTTGGCCGACAGCACCAGCACGTAGCAGGGACGCCGCAGTGCCGCGTCGTCGGCGCGCTGACTGTAGCTTTGCACAACCACGTGGGCGTTCGTGCCGCTCATGCCGAAGGCACTGACCGCGCCAAGGCGTTCGCGGTCGCGTCCGGCCTGGGGCCAGGGTTTGTTGGCCTTGTTGACGTAGAACGGGCTCTGTTGCCACTGGATGTAGTGGTTTTCCTGCTCGCAATGCAGGCTGGCCGGAATGGTTTCGTGGCGCAGCGCCTGCAACAGGCTGATGACGCTGACCAGCCCCGATGCGGCGAAGGTATGGCCCAGGTTGGTCTTGGTCGAGGTCAGGGCGCAATGGCCGGGGCTGTTGCCGCCAAAGGCATCGTTGAGGGCGTTGATCTCCACCGGATCGCCCAACTGGGTGCCGGTGCCGTGGGTGACGATGTAGTCCACCGCCTGGGTATCGATCCCGGCGCGGCGATAAACCTCTTCCAGCAAACGCTGCTGGGACACTCCGCTGGGGGCGGTAATGCCGTTGGTCTTGCCATCGTAGTTGAGGCCGCTGGCGCGCAATGTGCCGTAGATCCGGTCGCCATCGGCCTCGGCGCGGGCCAGGGGCTTGAGCAGCACGCAGCACACCGCTTCCCCCGGCACCATGCCGTTGGCCCGATGATCGAAGGCAAAGCACTTGCCATCCGGCGAGAGCATCCCGGCCTGGGTCATGCCGATAAAGGCATCCGCGGAAAAGATCAGGTTGACGCCGGCCGCGATGGCCATCTCGCATTCCTGGTTGCGCAGGCTGGAGGCCGCCTGATGCAAGGCCACCAAAGCCGACGAGCAGGCGGTGTTGATGGCCATGGTGGGCCCGGTGAGGTTGAGAAAGTACGCCAGCCTGGAGGCCAGAATGCCGTTATGGCTGGAGGTCAGGCTTTCTTCGCCTGCCAGGCGCTGGAAGTCGCCCTCCTCGACCCCGACGAACATGCCGACGCGCTGGGTTGCCAACTGACGCGGGCCAATACCGGCGTCCTCCAGGACATTCCAGGACTCCTGCAACAGCAGGCGCTGCCTGGGGTCGAGGTGGGTGGCCTCGCGGGGTGAAATCTCGAAAAACAGCGGATCGAACTCATCGATCCCCGGCACGCTGCCCATCCAGATGCAGCGGGTCTTGGTCGGGTTTTCCCGGGGGTCGCCATAATGCTCGCGCCAGTCATAACGCTCGGGCGGAATCTCGCCGACCATGTCACGGCCCTCGGCCAGCACCTGCCACAACTCATCGGTTGTGCGGGCACCGGGAAAGCGGCCGCTGATGCCAATGATGGCCATGGCCTCGGTGGCCGGGGCTGAGGCGCTGGCAGAGCTCGTCAGTGGTGCCGGTTGTGCTTCGGGTTGTGGTTCTGGCTGTGTTTCTCGCTGTGCTTCTGGCTCGGCTTGCGGGTCGCGGGTCACGGGGTGCAGGTAGCAGGCTTCAACCGCCTGGCGGTGCTGCGCCAGCAAGTGCGCGGCGAGCTTGGCCAGGGTCGAATGGCTGAAAAACACTTCCGGGGTCAACGTCAGGCCGAAGTGACGGTTCAACAGCCCGGCATATTCGGCCAGGCTGATGGAGTCGAAACCGAAGTCGGCGAGGTTGCACGCCTCCCCCAGGCTCTGCCGTTCGGCCTGTAGCGGCCGGCTTGCCAGTTCCCGCAGGTCCCAGGCCAGGGATTGTTCCAGGCTCAAGCCCTTGAGTTCGGGGCGACTGTGGGCCGGGGCGCGTGGCAGAACGGCGGCCGGGCGGCCAGCCGCGGCTTTGGCCGGCGGTTGATTGATCCCCTCCAGCAGCTGTTGCAAGCGCGCCAGTTGGCCTGCCAGCACCAGGACCTGCGGCATATCGCTGCCGACAATCTGGCGCAGCAATGCCAGGCCCTCGGCGCTTTCCAGCATGCGCTGGCCGCTGGACTTGAGGTAGAACTCGGTGGACTCGCGCTCGCCCAGCGCCATGCCGCCCTCGCGCCACAGCGGCCAGTTGATCGCCACCACCCGCCGGGCACGCCCACGCTGTACGTAACGGGCATAGGCCTGCTGGAAACGGTTGGCCATTGCGTAGCTGCACGCGCCCATATCCCCCAGCAACGCCGAGCTGGAGGAGAAATGACAGATCAACGCCAGGGGTTGCTCCGCCAGCACCTGGTCCAGCACCTGAGTGGCCCCGATCTTGGCATTGAGCACTGCGGCGAATGCCTCTGGCGAACTGGCCAGAACACTGCCACTGGCCTGCAGACCGGCCGCATGAATCAGGCCGTCGATCGGCCCGCTCTGCGCCAGTACCGGGGCCAATGCCGCCGTCAGCGCCGAGCGATCCGCGCAATCGGCCTGGACATGGAACACCCGGCAGTGCTCATGGCTCAGTGCGTCGATCCGTGCCCGGGTGGTGGCCGACAGTGGCGAGCGACCGTTAAGCAACAACTGCAATTGACCGTCAGTGCGCAGTCGTGCGCGGTTCGACAGCTCGCCCGCCAGCAACAAGCCCAGTTCGCCGAGGCCGCCGGTGATCAGCAGGGTATTGAGTGGGTCCAGGGCCAGCGGCTCGGCGGCAGCTTCCACGGGGGCCGCTATCAGGACCGGGCGCTGGGACCGTGTGTCGCGGTACAGCCGGCTGCCCGTCGGCTGGCCGCTCAGTTGCCGCCACAGGCGCTGCAACCAGCGACGCTCGTCGGCACCCGCGCCGGGCACGTCGATGGCCTCGTCGATGGCCTCGTCGATGGCCTCGTCGATGGCCACCTCGACGGCGCACGCCATCAGGCTGCCCAGGGAGCGTTCAAAGCCGATCCAGGACTCCAGGTGACAACGCTCAAGGCCATTGCTGGCCCGGCCTGCCAGCAACAGTCGCGCCACCGGCGCGGCGGTGACAGCCATGGCCTTGAGCAAGGCGACAATCGGGCTGCTGTCGCTGATCCAGCGGCGATCGTCCATGGCCCACAGATACAGGACCCGGGTCGCAACGGCGCTGCCCAGCACCTGCTGCAGCCCTTGCTGCAGCAGGTGCGGGTGATGCACCGCCACCCGGTAATGGCCCTCCTGGTCACGTTCATTGAGCGGGCCGGGCGCGACGAACAGCAGCTCGGTGTCCGGGCTCAGGGCCTGGACCTCATCGGCCAGTTGCCGACGCAGACCTGGCTCGGCCAACAGGCAGATCAGCCGCTTGATCCCGGCGCCGCCAATGGGTTCCTCGACGTCCTGCCACTGTTCGCTGCAGGTGAGCAGCGAGGTCTCAGGCGTCGTGGTTGCGCCGGTGGGTGTCGGCGCTTCCAGCCAGTAACGGTCTTTGGCAAAGGCGTAGCCCGGCAGGCCGATGCGCGCGGGACGGCGTCCGCTGCCATAGAGCTGCGCCCAGTCGATGCCGTTCTCAGTGTCTGCCCCCGCGAGCCACAGCGCCGCCAGTTGCCCCAAGTCAGCCGCAGCCAGGGCCTGTTCGCAGGTCATCAGCGGCACGGCTGGCGGGTCGGCGCGCTGGCCATCGATCCAGGCTTGTAGTTGCTGTTGCAGTTGCTCCTGGCTGTCCACGCTGAAAATCGCCCGGGCCGCCATGGCTTCGCGCCCGGTTTGCAGGGTGTAGGCCAGCGCGGCGAGGTCAGGGCTGTGTTGCTTGAGGTAGTCGAGCAGGCGCACCACCTGCTGCTGCAGACGCTGTTCATTGCGCGCGGACAAGGGCACCAGCACCGTCTGTCCCTGGTGCGTGGCGAACGTGCGTTGCTCGCGATACTCCTCCAGCACCGCATGGGCGTTGGTCCCGGAAAAACCGAATGAACTGACGCCCGCGCGCCGCGGCGTGGCTTGTTCCGGCCAGTCGCAGCCCTGGGTGTCGATCAACAGCGGCGAGTCTTCGAGCTTGATATGGGGGTTGTGCTGCTGGAAATGCCCCAGTGCCGGCAGCTTTTTGTGTTTCATCTGCAGCAGCACCTTGAGCACCCCGGCAATGCCGGCAGCGCCCTCGGTATGGCCGATGTTGGCCTTCACTGAACCGATATGGCAGAAACCCCGGTCGTTGGTGTAGCGGGCAAAGGCGCGCTTGAGCGCGTTGATCTCGATCGGGTCGCCGAGCCGGGTGCCGGTGCCGTGGGCCTCGATGTAACTCAGGGTGCGCGGATCGATCGCGGCGTTCTGCCAGGCCTGGACGATGACGTTTTCCTCCCCGGCCACGCTCGGCGCGGTGAGCGAGGGGGTGTAGCCGCCATGCAGGGCCGCCGAGCCCTTGATCACGCCATGGATCGGATCGCCATCGGCCAGTGCCTGTGCCAGTGGCTTGAGCAACAGCGTGGCGACGCACTCACCGGGCACATAGCCATCGGCGCGCGCGTCGAAGGTGTGGCAGCGGCCGGTTGGCGACAGCGCCCGGATCGCCGAAAAGTAGCGATAGTGCCAGGACGACAGCAGCAAGTTGCTGCCGCCGACCAAGGCCATCCCGCACTCGCCGTTGCGCAATGCCATGCAGGCGGCATGCAACGCCACCAGCGACGAGGAGCAGGCGGTGTTGAACATCAGGCTCGGCCCCTTGAAGTCGAACCAGAACGAGATCCGGTTGGCGGCGATGGTGCCGCTGCCGGTGGCGATGTAGGGGTCCATCGGCAGACCCAGTTCGCTGATCTTGTCGAGGTATTCGTTGAAGCAAGAGCCGATGAACACCCCGGTGTTGCTGCCGCGCAGCCCCGCAATCACCCCGGCATGCTCGGCGCAGGTGTAGGCGCTCTGCAGCAGCAGCCGCACTTGCGGGTCCATCCACTGGGCTTCGCGGCGCGACAGGTTGAAAAAGCCGGCGTCGAACTGGTCGACGTCGGCGATGAAGCTGCCCCAGCGCGAATAGGTCCGGTCCTGGGCCTCGGGATCGGCGTCGAACCAGGGCTCGATGTCCCAGTGATCTGCCGGCACCGGCTTGATCAGCTCCAGGTCCTGCCAGAGGTTGCGCCAGAACTGATCCAGATCCCCGGCTTCGGCGAACTGCCCGTGCAGGCCGATGATGGCGATATCGCTCTGGGGCAGCTTGCCCGCCTGGGGCGTGGCCTGGGTTTGGCTGATCACGTCGGGCCCCGTCACAGGCTGCGCTGGCCAGTCGACCTGCACTTGCACCGCCGCCCCGCTCTGCTCCTCCAACAGCCTGATGAACGCCGTGGGGTGTTCCTGCCAGAGAAACGTCGCCAGCTCGGCGAGGCTCGGGTACTCAAAGAACACCGTGGCTTCCAGTTCGATCTGCGCCGCGCTGGCGATGCACTGCGCCAACTGCACCAGTTGCACGGATTCGAGCCCCAGGTCCATCAGGTTGCGCAGGCGTTGCTGCTTGCCCACCTGGTTCGCGCCAATGCCGTGCAACTGAGCCAGCAGATAGTCTTCCACCGCGGCAGCGCTGCCGGTCCGGTGCGGCGCTTGAGGGGCAACCAGGTCGGCGCTGCGCAGGCGCTTGAGCGAGCAGCCCTTGAACTGGGCAATCAATGCGCCGTCGTCGCTGTACAAGTCAGCGTCGAACAACAGCAGTTCGCCGGAGTTCTTCAGCAAACGGGCATGAATCCAACCGCTGGCCGGGGCCTGGCGCCGATGAAACGTCAGGGACTTGATCCCCAGGGGAATGTAATGACTGGCCAGTTGCTCCGCGGCCAACAGGGGAATGAGGGTCATGAAGGCGCTGTTGATCAGCAATGGATGCAAGGCGTAGTGGCGCTCATCCTTGAGCAGCACCCGCGACACCGCCTCACGGCCGTTGGCTTGCAGGTAGAGCGCTTGCAGGGTGCGATAGCTCTGGCCAATGTGCAGTTGCTCGCTGATCCGGTAGATCGACTCCAGTTCCACCGCGGTCATGCCGGCGCGCAGCTCAGCTGGCGGCACTGACGGGGAGCTCATTGGCAGGGACGCCGCCGCGACCGCCAACAATTCGCCACTGGCCACCACCTGCCAAGGCTCCAGCGGCGTGCGCCGGCACACGGCCTCGAACCCGGGCTGCCCGGCACGGATCGCCACTTCAAGCTGTTCGCCTGCGGCCAGGGCCATGGGCGCGGCAAACGTCAGTCTCTGCAACTGCAGCACCTGGCCCTCGCTGAGCTGGCCCAGCCCGTGCTCCAGCGCCAGGCTGGCGTAGGTCAGCCCCAGGAGTATCTGCTGGTGATTGAACTGGTGATCGCGCAGGCACGGTTCATCGTAGTGATACACGGCGGCGGCGCTGAGCTCGGCATTGGCCGGTGGCGCTTCGATCCGTCGTGGCGCCGGCTCTTGCAGCGCCTCGGCCCTTAGCCTTTCGAACTCCAGCGCCGCTTGTTCGACACTGATTTCCTGCCGTTGGATCTTGCCATGCAGAACCCTGATTTTACTGTCCACTGCTCTCTCCAATCCTTGGTTCTGATAGTGCTCGCAATACGAAATCGACTCTGCGCCTTGCCGCCTCAGGCGCCGCTGAAGTCGAGGAAGGCTTTGTTCGAAGGCCGCAGGAACGGCAGGTAGGCCGGTGGCGGCATCTTGCCCACCAGGCGCGGCACGTTGCCCTTGGGCCCCAGCTCCCGGGCCAGCATGGCGATAAACAGGGTGATCTCCAGCGCCGCCACATGGCGCCCGAGGCAGGCATGGGGGCCGCCGCCGAACTGGCAGGTTTCCACCTGATTCAGCGCACGGTCCAGGCCCAGCCAGCGCTCCGGTCGCCAGCTGTCGGGGTCCGGGTAGCGTTCGGGATTGCGGGAAACGTGCAGCAGGCTGACCCCGGCCATGACCCCGGCGGGAATCCTCTGCCCGAGCAACTCGAACTCGGTGTGCACCTTGCGCATTTCAAAGGGCGCCGGTGGGTACAGGCGCATGGTTTCACGGAATATCCCTTCAGCCAGCGGCACTTGCCTGACCAGTTCCTCGTGGGTCACCGGCAGGCTCTCCAGCCCGGCGACCTGCTCGCACAGCTGCTGCCAGACATCCGGATGCTGCGACAGCATCAGCGCCGACCAGGCCATCACCGCCGCGGTGGTTTCCGAACCGGCAAACCCCAGCCCGAGAATGTTGTGCACCAGTTCGACTTCGGACAGGCCGTTGCCCTGTTCATCGCGGCCCAGGATCATCGCCCCCACCAGGCTGTCGTGATCATTGTTGGCCCGTGTGGTGGCGACAATCTGCGCCACTCGCTGCTCCAGCCAGCCCCGCGCCTTGCGACAGCGCCACGCCGGAAAACCGGGCAGATTGATCTTCAACGGAATCATGCCGAGGAAGAACTCCTCGTACTGGTGACGCCACAACTCCAGCTCGTGGGTTGCAATACCCAGAATCCGGAATACCACTTCCAGGGCGATGTCCTTGGTCTGGGGAAAAATCGCCAGCTGGTTTTCCCGGCTCCAGTGCTTGAGCCGCTGATCGATGGTTTCCACGATGAACTGGCCCACCTTGGCGCGGGTCAGGCCCTTGGGGGTGAAGGCATCGGTGCTGGCCTTGCGTGCATTGCGGTGGCGCGGGCCATCGAAGGCGTTCATCGCCTCCCCGGTAATCACCGGCATCTGTTCACGCAGGAATGAATTGTCGGTGTACTTGTTCTGCAGGATCGCCAGCCCCGCCTCGTCGACGATTTGCAGCACCGGCAACTGGCTGCCGAAATAGGTCCAGAACATCGGCCCGCACGCGGCCTCGGCCTGACGCAACTCGCCGAGGGCGTCCTTGCCAATCTTGTGCACGTGCCCGAGCAAGGGGATCTTGCCGGGCATCACCGGGAATCCGTCCTTGATCTTGATGTTGGCCGCCAGTGGTCGGGCAGCCTTGAGCCGCGGCTGGGCAGCGTCGGCCGTGCTCTGCGCGGGTGCGGTGGTGTCTTCAATCTGGCTCATAACCTTCCCTGTTCAGTGGTGGTGCCGGTGAGCAACTGGGCAAACTGCGCGGCGTCCAGCTCACCGCCGCTGATGCGCCGGTACAGATCACTGGAGAACAACGCGCTGGGCGCCGTGGCCGACTGGGGCGGCGCCGGTGGATGCTCAAACTCATAACCGGGCAGTTGCATTCGATTGCCGCCCTGGGGAAACAGCGCCGAAGTATCCAGTTCGGCGCCGCGACACCAGGCTTCGCCCTTTTGCGCCAGTGATCCGCTGGCGATTTGCGGCTCAGCCTCTTCAATGCCATCCAGCGGTGATAGCCAGCAGCCGTTATCCGGCGTGCCGGCCAACAACAATGTCAGGCGTGCCCGCAATTGCTGGCAGTCATCCACCACCAAGGCGGCGCGATGAGCCAGACGCTGTTCGCGCAGGGCTAAACTGTAGGCCAGATCTGACAGATCGATAGGCCGATTCCCATCGATTAATCCCTGAAGTTTGTTCAGATAGGCCAAGAGGCTGCCCCGGCTGGCTGCGGCGACGATCAGCAGTTGCTCGCCGGGCATGGGGCTCAGTGCTGGTCGCGCTGGCTGATACTCCTCCAGCACCAGACTGGCGTAGGTGCCGCCTGCGCCAAAGGAGTTGATCAGGCAGCGGCGCGGCTGGCCGCTGTCATCCGTGGCCCAGGACGACGCCTGTTGTTGCAGGTAAAAGGCGCTGCCGTCCAGACGGATATGCGGGTTCAACGGCTCGGCATTGATCGAGGGCGCCAACATTTGATGCTGCAGTTGCAGCAGCACCTTGGTCAGCTGGGAGATCCCCGAGGCGGCCTCAAGGTGACCGATGTTCGACTTCAGCGTGCCCAGCGCGCAGCTGCCCGGCGCCAGTTCGGCAAAGACTTTTTTCAACGCTGCCACTTCAATCGGGTCGCCGAGTTCCGAACCATTGGCCGCCGCTTCCACGTAGTTGATCTGCGCCGGCTGCAAGCCTGCGCGCTGGATGGTCTGGGCGATCAGGCGGGCTTGCTGGCGGGTATTGGGGGCCGAGTACTGCAGCTTGCCGCCACCATGATTGACGCCGGTGCTCTTGATCACCCCATGGATTCGGTCGCCATCGGCCACGGCCGCTGCCAATGGTTTGAGCAGCACGGCGCCGGCTCCCTCCCCCGGCAGCATGCCGTCGCTCTGGCCAAAGCCGCGACACGATTGGCCACTGCCCAGCAGATTGGCCAGCTTGAGGGTCTGGTAGCGGGACGGATCGAGGATCAGGTTGACGCCACCGGCCATGGCCATCGCGCATTCGCCCTGCAACAGACTCTGGCAAGCCAGATGAATCGCCGACATGGAACTGGCGCATGCGCTGTTGACCGCCAGGCTCGGGCCCTTGAGATCGAACGCGTGGGAAATCCGGTTGGGCAACTGCCAGTCGGTGACATTGGCCTTGATCGCCGCCTGTGCAGCTGGGTCCTCGCGCAGCGAGGACGGGTTGTACATCGAGCCGATGAACACCCCGATGGCCTGCGTGTCGTCCTGCTGGAACCGGGCCAGGGCATCGCTGTTGTAACCGGCGCTCTCGAAGGTCAGCCAGGCTACTTCGAGCATCTGCCGCAGCGGCGGCGAGCAGTGCTGCGCCTCGGCGTCGGAAATCGCGAACAGCTGGTGATCAAAGGCCTCGACCTGGTCCAGGAAGCCGCCGTAGTAGCGTTGATCGCCATTCAAGGCCGCTGACCAACGCTGAGCGCCAGCCTCGCTGATACAGTCGCGACCGTTGCGCAGGTTGTCCCAGAACCCGTCCAGATCAGCCGCCATCGGATAGCGCCCATTGACCCCGATAATCGCGATGTCGCGGCTCCCAGCCCGAGGCTCGACCCTGCCTGAGGCATGCGGCGCGGGCCGCAGCTGGGTGTGACCACGGGCCGGCAGCGGCACCTCGGCCCGTGCCAGCGGTGCCGGGCGTTCGGCCAGTTGCGGGGCAAAATGACGGGTCAGCGCCGGCCGGTGTTCGGCCACCAGGTAGCGGGTCAGCTGATTGATGGTGTTGTGTTCGAACAAGAGGGTGCGCGACAGATCGCCGGCGCTTTTTTCCAGCGCCTGGATCAGGCTGATCTGCAGGATGGAATCGATGCCATAGCGATCAAACGCGGTGTCGCGTTGCAAACGCTCGGGCGCCATGTTCACCAGCTTGGCCAGCACCTCGGTGATCAGTTGCCGGCAGTGTCCGGCCAGTACCTCTTCTTCCAACTCGGCCTCGGGGCCGGAGTTTGGCGCCTGGGGCGCGACCGGCAGCGGCAGCGGCGCGACGTCGACCCGGGCCGGCAGGCAGACCACGCCATCGCTAGCGGCAACGATGATCTGCTGGCCCAGGGAATGGCTGGCCGAGGCCGGAAAGGCAAGGTCCTCAAAACCTTGGTCCAGCAGCAGTTGCCGCCAACGCTCGGGGTACACACCAGGGCAGCCGGGAATGCGCAGCGCCGTGTCGTTGTGCAGCCACCAGCCTTCGAGCAGGCCGAACGTCAGGTGGGTGAACAGCGAACGGTCGCTGATTTCATTGAGCACCAGCAGCCCGCCCCGGCGCAGCGCGGTCTTGGCGTTTTGCAGGGTGCGCCGCAGGTCGGGGGTGGCGTGCAGCACATTGGTGGCGATCACCAGGTCATAGTGCTGCAGGCGGATGCCTTGCTCGGCGCAGGGTTTGCCCACATCGAAAATCGCCGTGCGCAGGTAAGGCGCCCGCGGCGCGAAATGCGTTTGGGCATGGTTCAGGAACGCCTGGGACAGGTCGGTGTAGCAGTATTCGGCAATGCCCTGCTGCCACGGGCCCAGGCTGTTTATCAGCCCCGCAGTGGTGCCGCCGGTGCCGGCGCCGATTTCCAGAATCCGCAGCGGCTGGCCGTTAGCGGCCTGACGGCGGACGACGTCGACGACCACCTGGCCCAGCACGGCATTGAAGTAATCGCAGACCCGATTGTTTTTGTAGATGCCCTCCACCAGGTCCATCGAGCCGTTGGGGAACATCACTGCGGTAGCCAACTGCTCACCGCGCAGAATGCCCGGCAACGCCCGGACAAAGGTCTGCAGCAGTTGCACTTGCGCCTGCAGGTCGGCGTCTTGGCACCATTGTTCACTGGCCAGCTGCCATTGCGCCGACAACGCCGCCTGATCAGGCAGGGCCGACAACAACCGCCCCTGCTCATCGATATCAGCGTTTTGCACCAACCAATCCAGACTTTCGCGCAGCCAGCGGCGATAGAACGGCTGGGCCCGCAGATTGGCCGCCACCGCCGGATCGGCCGCGATCCGTTGCTCGGTCAGCGGCCCGCCGGCGGCCAGGGCGCCGAGGCAGGCGAAGATGTGAGCCAGCAACAGCCGGTTCATATCGTTGGCCGCCGGATGATGTTGCGGCGCCGGGCCCGCGCCCTGGGCAACCTGCACCCAGTCGGCGCCCGCCAGTTCGGCTTGCGCCGGGTAGCAATCGAGCTGCCAGTGGCCGTTGATGCCGGCAATCGCCCGGGGCTCCAGCAACTTGACCAGTCCCAATTGCGGCAAGGGGCTGGCCAGCAACCGCTGCAGCGCCGCCATGCCTTCCTGGGGTTCGATGGAACCCAGGCCCTGGGCGGTCATGAGCGCCCGGTAGCCCGGATCGGCCACCACCCCCACGGAACCCCAATAACCCCAGTTGATGACCTTGACCGGGCAGCCGCCGCGCTGCCTGAGCTGGGCTGCCAAGGCATCGGTAAAGGCGCAGCCGGCGGCGTAGTTGCTCTGACCGGCAGCGCGGCTGAAGGCGATCATGGATGAGAAAAACAGCACGAAATCCAGCGCCGGGTTGTCCGCCGCGGCACAGACCTGCGCCAGGGCGCTGCTGCTCAGGCGCTTGGCATCGAACACCGCGCTGAACTGCGCTTCGTCCATCTGCGCCAGACGTCCATCGTCCAGTACCAGGGCCGAATGCACCCAGCCATTGATCGGCCCGCAGGCCTCGAGCACATGCTGCCGGGCCTGGGTCAATTGCCCGATGTCCGTGGCATCGGCCTGGATGTACAGCGGCGGCGCGGCGTTGTGTTGCCGGGCCAACCGTGCCAGTTGCTCCAATGAGTGCTTGATCCTGTCGTCAGCGGTGCGGCGGCCGAGCCAGACCACCCGGGCCCGCCAATGGCTGATCAGATGCCGGGTCCACACTTGGCCAATGCCTCCGGCGCCGCCGATCACCACATACACGCCACCTTCGCGGTACTGCACCGCGCCCGCTTCGACCGGCTCGCGCTCGGCCAGTGGCAGCAAGCGTTGGCAGAACCATTGGCCGTCACGCCAGGCCAGGCATTCCCCGGCCACTTCGGGCTCAGGCAGCGTCTGTGGCAGTGCCTGGCCGTGGGCCGGCAGGTCCATCAGTTCCACCCGCCACAGCGTTTGCTCCTTGGCCAGGGATCCGGCCAGCCCGTGGCAGGCGGCCTGTTCCGGCGCCAGGGGTTCATCGCGGTGCACGGCAACACTGGTGTTGAAGATCAGTTGCAGCTGCAAGGCCTGTTGCGCAAACCCCGACTGCAGCAGGGCCTTGATCAAGCGGAACAGCATCAGCGTGCTCTGCTGCGCCGGAGCCAGCCAGATCAGGCGCTGGAACGGTGCACAAGCGGCCAGTTGAGCACTGAGCGCCTCAAGGGTGGACGCCTGGGTCGGCATGAACTGAATCTGTGGATGCAGCCCGGCCAACCAGTCGCGCTGATCACTGGACGCACCAATGGCCAGCGTCGGCAAGGCTTGCATCACCTTGGCCGGGCTGTCGGCGATCAGCCATTGCGGGGCCAGCAGGCTCAAGCCTGCCGGCAGCACGGGCTCGCTGTCCTGCGCCAGCGGCTGTCCGCGGCCATCGCGCATGGGCCGGGAACTGAAACCGCGCAGCGACACGGCCACCTGGCCCTGGGCGTCGCACAGTTGGATGTCGATCCGCTGCACCGCGCTGCCCGGGTGACGGCTGTCGAGGCTGATCAGTGCCCACATCTGCGCTTGGCACCGGGCAAACACCTGCACGTGCTCAAGGGCGAAAGGCAGCAGCGTCTGGCCTGTGCCCTGGTGGTCTTGCAACAGACCGATGGAGGCCTGGACCGCCGAATCGAGCATGCCCGGATGCAACACCCAATCCCCCGCAAAACCCTCTGCCGCCAGCTCCAGGCGGGCCAGCACCCTGCCCTCGCCCAACCACAGCTGGGACACACCGCGATGGCCAGGGCCGTAGTCAATGCCCATCGCCGCAAACAGCGGATACAGCTCGTGCGCTTCCAGGCTGCGCTGCCAGGACGCCGCGCACAGCGTGGCCAGATCCAGCGCCGGCACCTGGGCTGCGGCAATCACCTGGGCACTGCCCTTGCAGTGTTCAAGCACCCCGCCCTCGGCGTCCGAATAAATCCTGAAGTCGATCTTGTGCTGCTCCAGTGTCAGTGCGACATGCAGCTCGCTGTGCTCCGCTGTCGGCGTATAGGGCGTCAACCAGACGACGTTGTTCAATTGCAGCGTGCCGCTCTGCGCTGCCTGCCGATCCAGCGAGCGCTCCACCGCGGCCCGGGCCATTTCCAGATAGCCGACGCCGGGCATGGTGTTGCACTGGTTGACCCGATGGTCGACGAACCAGCCCTCGTCGCCCTGCCAGCGGCTGCTGAAACGCTGCTGGTAGAAGTCCGAGGTGTTGCGCTCAAGCATCGGGTGCAGCCACGCCGCCGGCGCCCCACGGCCGGGCACTGCAGCGCCGGCCAGGTCTGTGACCCAGTGGCGCTCCTGGGCGAAGGGATAGCCCGGCAGACTCAGGCGCCGCAGCGGGCGATTGCTTGGATAGAGCTGACGCCAGTCGATCTGCAGGCCCTGCACCCACAGTTCCAGCAACTTGGGGTACTTGCGTTTGTCGATCCAGGCCGCCAGTGCACCGGCCATGTCCTCGTCCTGGCGAAACAGTGCCAGCGCCGGGTTGTCGCTCTCGGAGACGCCGCGATACAGGGCTTTGCCGGTCGCCGCAAAGTCATCGAGCTGGCGTTGCAGATCGCTCAGGGAATCGCTCAACAGCGCCACCCGCTCCTGCATCGCGTCGCGGCCCACTTGCAGGGTATAAGCCAGATCATCGAGGTAGGCCTGGCTTTCGAGCGGCTCCTGATGCGCTCGTGCGCCGATGAACGCTGCCAGGCGACGGGCAGCCTCACGCAGCCGCTCCGGGGTTCTGGCCGACAGCACAAACGCCCGCGCGCCGGTTGCCAGCAGCGGGCGCTCCACCTGCGGTGCGCGGTACTCCTCCAGCAGGACATGGGCATTGGCACCGCCAAAACCGAAGGAGCTGACCCCCGCCCGCCGCGGCAGTTGGTTGCCCTGGCGGTCCTGGATGGCCGCCCATGGACGATTGTGCTGCACCACGTAAAACGGGCTGTTGTCGAGTTCGATGTAAGGGTTGAGCTGTTCACAATGCAGGCTCTTGAACAGGGTCTTGTGCTTGAGTTGCAACAGCACCTTGATCACCCCGGCGATCCCGGCCGCCAGCTCCAGGTGCCCCATGTTCGACTTCACCGAGCCTACGCCGCAGTAGCCCTGCGCCAACGCCTCGTTGCCCAGCTCTTGGTTGAGTTCGCGGAAAGCCATTTTCAGGCCGTTGATTTCAATCGGGTCGCCCAACTCGGTGCCGGTGCCATGGGCCTCGATGTAGCCGACGCTGCGCGGATCGACGCCGGCCTTGCGGTAGGCCGACTTCAACAGCTCGGCCTGGGCCCGCGGGTTGGGCGCCGTCAGTGAGTTGGCCTTGCCGCCGTGGTTTTCCGCGGTGCTGCGGATCAGCGCGTAGATGTTGTCGCCATCGGCCTCGGCCTGGGCCCGTTTTTTCAGCACGATCATCCCCACGCCTTCGCCACGGGCATAGCCGTTGGCCTGGGCCGAAAAGGTCTTGCTGCGCCCGTCCAGGGCCAACATCCCGGCCTTGCTGAAGCTGATTTGCGCCTCGGGGGCGATCAGGGTGTTGACCCCACCGACCACCGCCATGGCGCAGTCGCCACTGTGGATCGCCTGAACGGCGCGGTGGATCGCCACCAGGGACGAGGAACAGGCGGTTTCCACGGGCTCGCTCGGGCCGTGAAAATCCAGCAGGAAGCTCATGCGGTTGGGGCCGACCGAAGGCACCATCGCCGTGGCGCTGTAGCCCTCCACCGGTATCCCGGCCTTGGCAATCAGGCTGCTGTAGCCGGTCACGCCGGTGCCGACGAAGATCCCGGTGTCACTGCCCGCCAGATCGGCGCTGGCGTAGCCCGCGTCTTCAATGGCCAGCCAGACATAGGTCATCAGCAGCCGCTGCTGCGGGTCCATCAACTGCGCTTCCCGTGGCGAAATGGCGAAGAACAGCGGGTCGAAGTGATCGACGCCGTGGATGAAACCGCCCCACTTGACGTTGGTCTTGTCGACTTCGCGATGGGGATCGCCGTAGTACTCGCGCCAGTCCCAACGGTTGGCGGGAATCTCGCTGATGCAGTCGCGCCCGTCCTTGAGGTTATGGAAAAACTGCTCGACGTCCTCGGCCATGGGAAAGCGGCCACTGATACCGATCACCGCGATCTCGTCATCGATGCGGTTTGCCGGTGGCGTTTGCCTGACTCCGCTGACGCCGTCCCCTGGCCCCGGGGCCATCGTTGGCAGCGCTTGCTGCCGGGGCTGGGCCGCGGCGGCTGGCGCTGCGCTGGCCTGCGGCGCGAATCGTGGAGCCAGCGCCGCCTGATGCTCGCGCTCCAGGTACGCGCAGAAACGGCCGACTGTGGCGTGTTCGAAAAAGATCGTCGGCGCCAGGTTGAGTCGCCATTGCTGTTTCAGGGTATTGGCCAGGGTGGTCAGGCTGATCGAGTCGAAGCCGTATTGGCTGAACTCGACATCCAGACGGATATCGCCAGCGGGAATCTTCATCTGCGCCGACACCTGTTCGATCAGCGCCCGCTGCAAGGCTTCAGTCAGCGGCGCCGCCTGCTGCGCTGCAGCCGACAACGATGCCGGCTGCGCTGAGAGCGCTTGTGGCTGTGGCTCCGGCATTGCCGCGGCGGTGGCCGCGTTGACCAGCGCGGTCATCGGCTCGCGCCGGCCGTGCATCACCAGCACCTGGGGCAAGGCCAGCGCCACGCACTGGCGCAAGGCGTGAATCCCGGCGTTGCTCGGCATGGCCACCATGCCGGTGCTCTGGGCCATGTGCTGCGCGGTGGCGGCATCGACCTGCATGCCGCCCTCTTTCCACAGCGGCCAGTTGATCGCCAGGCTCTGGCCCTGGCGCAGGCCCTGGGCGGTGAGCTGTTGGCGGTAAGCGGCGTAGTGATCGACAAAGGCGTTGGCGGCCGCGTAGTCCGCCTGGCCGACGTTGCCGACGACACCGGTCCCGGAGGAAAAGCAGATCCAGAAATCCAGCGCCAGCCCAGCGCTGGCAAGGTCCAGGTTGCGGCTGCCGGCGACCTTGGCCGCCAGCACCTGGCGCAGTTCGTCATCCTGCTTGTTGATCAGCAGGCTGTCGCGGATCACCCCGGCGCAGTGCAGCACGCCGTCGAGGCCGTGGTGCTCGGCGACAATCCCGTCGATCAACCGCTGTACCGCCTGGGCGTCGCTGACATCCAGCGACTGGTAGTGAACCCGGTTGCGGCCCGCATCAATCCCGGCCAAGCCGTCTGCGACCAATGCCGAGCGGCCGGTGAGAATCAGCGTGGCGTCGCTGACACGGGCAGCGATGGCCTGGGCAAACAGCCGGCCGAGGCCGCCGAGGCCACCGGTAATCAGGTACACCCCGCGGTCCTTCCACGGCGCGTCGATCGCCAGGTCGACCGGCGGGCATGGCCGCCAGCACTGAACCTGGCGCCGGCCTTCCCGGTAGCGGATGGCGACATCGCCGGCGGCGATATTTTCCGCCAGCCGTTGTGCCAGTGACGATGGTTGATCCAGCTCGATCAGTTGGCCGCGCACCTGCGGCGCCTCCAGCTGCAAGCTGCGCAGCATTGCCGCCAGGCCGCCGCTCATCCGCTCGCCGCGCGGGTTATGCACCGCCAGCTGGAGCAGGCGGCGTCCGCCACCGCCGGCCAGCAGCCCGCGGATCTGCTGCAACAGCGCCAGGGCCAGCTGTTGATAGTCCACCGCGCAGTCCTGATCGGGAGCCTCCAGCACCGTGCACTGGCAAGCGCCGTCCTGGGTGCTCAGTTGCTGCTGCACCTGGGCGGCCAACTGCGGATCAAAGCCACTGAGCAGGATCAGGCGCTGGCCAAGGATTGGCGCGGGCAGCGTCGGAGCCGCCTGTTCCAGCCACTGGGGCTGGAACAACAGGGTTTCCAGCAACTCAGGCTCGGCGCCTGGTGCTTCGCTCGGGGCGCTCAGCACCCTTGAAGTAAAGCCCTGCATCAAGACGCAGAGCGTGCCTTGGGCATCGAACAGCTCGATGTTCAAACGCTGCAAGCCGCTATCGGCCTGCTGATCGTCGCGGCGTTCGGCGTAGCTGACCCGAGCCCACATCCGTTCGCTGCAGGGTTGCAGAATCTGCAAGCCTTCCAGGGCAAACGGCAGGGTTGGTCGGGTCAACGGCGGCAAGTGCTGCCGCTGGTCCTCACTCAGCACCACGTCGGCCCCCAGACTCAGGGCGATGGCCGCTTGCAGCGCCGAGTCCATGAGCGACGGATGCAGCACATAGTCCTCAAGGCCATCGCGCTGACAGGCGGGCAATCGCAGTTGCGCCAGCACTTCACCCTGCCCGAGGTGCACCGACTCCAGGCCCTGATAGGCCGGGCCGTGGGCAAAGCTCATGGCCCGGTAGGCCTCGTAACACTGCTCGGCGCTCAACTGGCCGCCGTTCATCCGCGCCTTGAGCGCCGCCAGATCCACCTGCCGGGCTGGCGGCGAAGTGAAAGCGGCCAGGCCCTGGCTGTGCAGCAACGCCTCTGCAGTGGCTTGTCCGGTGAGCGGATCGAGTTCGCGGCTGGAGATCTCGAAGCGGATCGCCCCGTCCTCATCCTGGATCAGTTCGATATCCACCTGGCGCGGCTGGGCGCCGACGATCAAGGGCCGCAGCCACACCACCTGAGTCAGGGTTGGCTGTTGCCCTGGCGTGGCCATCGCCACCGCCGCCCGGGCCATTTCCAGATGGGCGACACCAGGGAAAATCCGTTGCCCGCCCACCACGTGCTGCTTGAGGAAAAACTCCTCGCCATCAAAGCGGCTGGTAAAGCGCTGACGCTGCAGGTCCGAGGTGTTGCGCGCCAGGAATGGATGCAACTGGCGCGGGCCGCAAGAGCCTTCGGCGCTGACCGTGCCCGCCGCCGCGCCCCGTTGCGCCGGCGCTATCCAGAAATTCTGCCGGGCAAAGGGATAGACCGGCACGTGCACTCGGCGGGCGTCGCCCCGGTGTTGGCGATTGAAGCTGTCCCAGTCGAGCTTGCCTCCCGCGGCCCAGGCTTGAGCCAGGGCTTGCAGGCGCTGTGGCTCGGCGCTGTCCGGCAGCTCGATGTCGCCCCCCTCTGCGGTGTCGATCTGCCCGCAATAGACGTCGCGGGAGGCGTGGCCGTCCAGCCAGTCATTGAGTTGCTGGCGCAGTTGCTCCTTGTCCGAGCAGAGGATGATCAAGCGGTGGGCCTGGGCCTGCCGCCCGGTTTGCAGGGTGTACGCCAGATCCACCAAGCGCAGCGCCGGATCTCGCAGGGCCTGGCGCACACGCCGGGCATAGCGCTTGAGGCTGTCGGCGGTGCGTGCCGACAACGGCAGCAGGCACAGGCGCGGCTCGTGGCCGAGCGGCGCGGCCGCAGGCTTAGGGGCTTGTCGGATGACCATGTGCACGTTGGTGCCGCTGTGGCCAAAGGAGTTGAGCGCCGCCATTTTCGGCGCCTCGGCCAGCCATTCCCGGGGCTCGGGGTGGATATGGAACGCCGAGCCCGCCAGTTCGATCCGCGGGTTGAGCTGCTGGAAATTCAACAGCCCCGGCAACTGGCCATGCTTCATCGACAGCAGGATCTTGATCAGGCTGACCACCCCGGCCGCCGCCGACGCATGGCCGATGTGCGCCTTGGCGCTGCCCAGGGCGCAATAGCCGGTGTCGGTGGTGAACTGACGGAACGCCCGGACCAGGGCATTGACCTCCACCGGATCACCCAGGGGCGTGCCGGTGCCATGGGCCTCGACGTAGCTGATCTGCCGGGGATCGATGGCAAAACGCCGATACAGCTCGCAGATCAAGCGCTCCTGGGCCTGGCCACTGGGGGCGGTTATGCCGTTGCTGGCACCGTCCTGGTTCATTCCCGAGGCGCAAATCACCCCGTAGATCGGGTCGCCATCGGCCAGGGCCTGGGAAAGACGCTTGAGGGTCACCATGCCCACCGCCTCGGACAGCACAATGCCGTCGCTGCGCTGATCGAAGGTATGGCAGCGCCCGGTGGGCGAAAGCATGTCCATTTGCGCCAGGCTGATCAGCCCGGGTTCGCCCAGGGTGGCGAAGACCCCTCCGGCCAGGGCCAGATCGGCTTGCTGGTTGCGCAGGCTTTCACAGGCCAGGTGGATGGCCGTGGCCGAGGATGAGCAACCGGTGTTGACCACCAGCGCCGGCCCCTTGAAATCCAGGAAGTAGGACAGCCGCGAGGCAATGATCGCGTCGGAGGCGCCGATGAAGGTTTCGTGGAAATAGCCGGTCGGCTCCGCCCCGACAAAGATGCCCACCGCCTGGTCGCGAAAGCTTTTCGGGTTGTAGCCGGCGTCTTCCAGGGCCTTCCAGCTCTCCTGCAGGATCAGCCGCTGATGGGGGTTCATCGACTCCGCATCCCGGGGCGAGATGTTGAAGAACAGCGGGTCGAAGTCGTCGCGCTCGGCCAGCACACCGCCCCATTTGCAGTAGGTCTTGCCGGGCTGGCGCTCGGCCGAATAGCTGCGTTGCAGGTCCAGGTAACGCTCGCCCAACTCGACCACGCCATCGGCGCCGGTGCTCAGGTTGTGCCAGAAGCGTTCGACGTTCTCGGCGCCGGGAAACTGCCCCGACATGCCGATCACGGCAATGTCGTCGTGCAGCTGCGGCGGCACCGTCGCAGGTGTTTCGGCACGGGCCTCGGTGCAGGTTTCGGCGCTGGCCTTGAGCTGTTGCAGCAGTTGCCGGGCCTGTTCAGCGCTGATCTGGCGCTGTTGCAGCCGGGCGATGATGGAGTGAAATGCTTGGCTGCTCATGATTGTCCTTTACCGGCCGTAGCCTGGGCTGCGTCGTGGTGTGCGCTAGTGCTGTGGTTGACCAGTTGCAGCAATTCATCGATGGCCAGTTCTCCGCAGAGAAAGGCCGCTTCCAGTTGCCCCACCGATGGCGCCGGTTCGCTTGCCGCCGCTGGCGCGGCATCACCGCCCAAGGCCGCGCACTGCGCCGGGTATTGAGCGAGCAGGTAATCCACCAGGCTCTCCAGCGATGGGTAGTCGAACAGCAAGGCGGTGTTGAGCTCGATGCCCAGGGCCGCGCCGATGTGGCTGACAAAGCTCACGCCCAGGATCGAATCGATGCCGTAGTCGGCAAACGGCTGATCCACCTGAATCCGCCCCGGTTCCAGCTGCAGGGTCTTGGCCAGGCCGTCCAGCGCCAACGCGGTCAGCGCCCCGCGGCCGCCGCCATTGGCTGCAAGCGCCGATGACAGGGGCTCGGAGGTCACAGTCGCGGCCAGTGGCCGTGTGGCAAGCGGCACAGGTTGGGGCTGGCGCTGGGGCTTTTCGTCGGGCACGAACAGCGCCGCCGGGGCCACGCCGTTGCGCTGCGCCACGACGATCTGCTGGCCAAGGCCGTGGGCGCATTGCGCCGGAAAGGCCACGCTGTGGAAACCGCTCTCGCCCAGCACCCGGGCCCAGCTCTGCGGGTACAGGGCCGGGGTGCCGGGGATGCGCAGTTCGGGGTCTTCGTACAGCCACCAGCCCTTGAGCAAGCCGAACGTCAGGTGAGCGAACAGCGACCGGTCACTGATTTCATTGAGCAGCACGATGCCGTCGCGCCGCAGCAATGCCGCGGCATGGGCCAGGGTGCGACGAATGCTGCCGGTGGCGTGCAGCACATTGGCGGCAATCACGATGTCATAGCCGCCCAGTTCCAGGCCTTGGGCCTGCGGCGGCTGTTCGACGTTCCAAAGCTGATAAGTGAGGAACGGGTTGGCCGCACCGTAAGTGTTCCTGGCGTACATCAGGAACGCCTGGGAGATGTCGCTGTAGCAATATTCAGCCATCCGTTCGCGCCAGGGCTGCAGCGCCGGCAGCACGATGGAACTGGTGCCGCCGGTGCCCGCACCGATTTCCAGAATGCGGATCTGCCGTTGCGGCTCACGGATCGACAGCCCCTCCAGGTGCTGTTGCACCACCCCGGCGACCACCTGATTGAAGTAGTCGGACAAGGCGTTGTGACGATAAACCCCTTCGACTTTGTGCATCGAACCCTGGGGGAACATCACGTCGGTGGCCTGGGTCCGTGCGCCGAGTATGGCCGGCAGCTGTTGCAGGCAAGCATCGACCAGTTCTACCTGGGCCTTGCGTTGTGGCTCGGCGAGCAACTGATCCCTGAGCTGGCACCAGTGCTGCTCCAGTGCCTGCAGATCCACCGGCGCGGTCAGTGCGACCTGCGTGCCACGGCGTTCCAGCAGTCCCTGCTGTTGCAGCATTTCCAGGCTGGTGGCCCACCAGCGAGCGTACTGCTCGCCGATACCCGCCTGGCGCCGCAGCCCGTCACTGTCGGCGAACTGCCCCGGCTGGCTGAACAGGCCCATGCGACACAGCTGCACCAGGGTCATGGCCGCCATGGCACGGTCAAACGGCGCCGGGTCATGGGCCGCAAGCAACGGCGCCGCCGCCTGGCGATAACGCTCGAAGCCGTCGTCCGCCGCGTGCCCGGCGCTCTGGCCCAGGACGATGGGCTCAGGTTGCAACTGCATCAACTGCTGGACCGGCGCCGAGGCGGCCATGCACAGCAGCTGATGGAGCTGGCCCTGGCTCAGGGCATCGATAAAGCGGGCAAAGCACTCGAAACCCTCGCGGTCCTGCAGAGCCCCGGCGTGGCGGCTCATGGGTTGCGCCGTCGGGTCCGCGGCCTGTTGTTCGGTCAGCGATGACAGCCAAAACCCCCAATTGATCGCCCCCACCGGGAACGCCGCCTGTTGTCGCAGGCTGCGCACCAGGGTGTCGCCGAAGGTGATGCCCGCGGCATAGGCGCCCAGCCGCGCCGCACCCGAGAAGGCAAAGCTCTGCCCGGAGGAGAAGTAGCACATGAAATCCAGCGGTTCATCGGCCAGGGCCCGGTAGAACTCGATGCCGCCCCGGCTTTTCACCTGCAGGATGGCGTCGAACTGCGCCTCGGGGATGCGGGTGATCGGGTCTTCATGGTTGAACACCACGGCGGAGAAAATCGCCCCGTTGATCGCCCCATGGTGCTGTTTGATCCAGGCCACGGCCCGTTGCAGCGAGGCCGGATCGTTGGCGTCGGCTTGCAGGTAGTGCAACTGCGACGGCTGCACGCTGCCCTGAGCCCGTTGCACACAGCTGGCGAGCCGCTGCTGCACCTTGGGGTCGTCGGCGCTGCTGCGGCCGAGCCAGATGACCCGGGCCTGATAATCGGCCAGCAGATAACGACTGATAATGCTGCCCACCGTGCCGCTGCCGCCGAGAATCACATAGACGCCCCCCTGCTTGAGCGCCGGGGTGACAAAACCGCCGTCGACTGCCGAGGGTTGCGCTTGCCAGCTCAACCTGAAAAGGCGCTGGCGATAGGCCTTGCCGTCCCGCAGGGCCAACACCTCTCCCCGAGCCAACCCGGCCTCACTCTGCAACTGGTGCAACAAGCGCGGGCGGCGTCGGCTGTCGGCCAGCTCGCGGCTGGCGACATCCAGGTTGCGCACCCGGAACCGGTGTTCGCCCTGGGCAATCGCATAGGCCATGCCCGTCAGGCCGCCCCCCATGGCACTCACCGCCTCGCCACTGATGTCGAAGTTGTCCTGGCTGATGATGTAACTGTCGATGGCCTGGCAAGGGCTGTGCTGCTTGAGCCATTTGATCAAGCGCAGCAGCAGGATTTCGTGGTTCTGCGGGCTGTCGAGCTGCGCTTGCCAGTCGGCGGCCGCGGCGTGGCCAGCGAAGAAATACAGGCAATCGATGGCCGGCACCGCACCCAGGCATTGCTCCAGCGCTTGCGGATCAGTGGCATCCAGCGCCCAGTGATCCGCTGCCAGACAGGCCGTGTGCCTGCCCGGTTCCAGGCGTATCACCCGGCCGGCGCCGGTGGCAAAACCGGCGCTGAGCAGGTAGTTCGCGGTGATCGCCTCCGCCACCGGCCGCAGCGCAGCCTCGGCGACAATCAGCACGCAGCGCTGTTGCACAGGCGCGGGCTCGACGCTCGACGCTTCAGCGCCCTGCTCCACGGCCTGCCAGCGCGCCAGGTAGCTCAGGCCATCACTGGCTGCGGCAGCCGGCGCCGGGGCCGCTGGCGTATGCGTGACCGCGCTGGCCCCAGGCTGCACAGCCGGCAACCAGTACCTTTCCCGGGCAAAGGGGTAGACCGGCGCGCTGATCCGGTACGGCAGCGCTCCGCTGCGCCGGGCCTGCAGCAGCGACCAGTCGATGACCGCGCCCTTGACCCACGACTGCAGCAACTGGTGCAACTGGCCGCTCTCGACCCACTGCCTGACCTGCGTGGCCGCTTCGGCATCGGCCTGGGCCGCCGGGCGCTTGCCCTGCAGGTCGCCGCGATGAAAATCGGCATCCGCCGTGGTGTCGTGGTCGATAAAGCGGCGCAGCCGGGTCGCCAGCGTGGCGACACTATCAACGATCAGTCCAAGCCGCGCCGCCATCATTTCCCGACCCTGCTGCAGGGTGTACGCCAGGTTTGCCAGGTCGGCACCCGACAGCCCCGGACGTGCCTCTATATAGGCCAGCAGGGCCTGGGCGTAGTCCCGCAGGCGGTCCGCGTCGCGGGCGGAAAGCAGGATCACTTCGGCGTCACTGGCGTGCGGTATCGGCCGGTATTCGTCGTGTTCCTGAAGCAGCACATGGGCGTTGGCGCCGCCAGCACCAAAGGATGAGACCCCGGCGATCCGCGGTCCGGCGTTGGCCGGATGCCAATCGTCCAGGGTCTGCTGCAGGTAAAACGGCGTGGCGTCCAGCCGCAGGTTGGGGTTGAGGGTGGCCGCGTGCAGGCTTGGCACCAGTTGCCGATGCTTGAGCTGCAGAATCACCTTGCTGACCCCGGCGATCCCGGCAGCAGCCTCCAGATGGCCAATGTTGGCCTTGACCGAACCCAGCGCGCAGTGGCCCAGGGCTACATGGTCAAGGGCAAAGGCCTGGGTCAGGCCGCTGACTTCAATCGGGTCGCCCAGCTCGGTGCCGGTGCCATGGGCTTCGATGTAGCTGATCTGGCTGGCGTCGAGCCCGGCCTGATCGATGGCCAGGCGGATCACCTTGGCCTGGGCCTGGGGGTTGGGCACGGTGTAACCGTTGGTTTTACCGCCATGATTGACCGCCACGGCGCGGATCACCCCGTGGATGTTGTCGCGGTCCGCCAGGGCCTGGGACAAGGGCTTGAGCAATAAGGAACCGACGCCCTCGCCCGGCACGAAGCCATTGCCGCCTTCACCGAAGCTGCGGCAGCGACCATCCTTGGAAAGCATCTGCCCGGCGCTCAACTCAACGTAATTGGAGGGGTGCAGGTACAGATTGACGCCGCCGGCAAAGGCCATGCGGCACTCGCCGCGGCGCAGGCTTTCACAGGCCCGGTGCAGCGCGGTCAACGACGACGAACACATGGTGTCCACCGGCTCGCTCGGTCCGTTGAGGTCCAGAACGTAGGAAACCCGATTGGCGGTGGAGCCGAACGAGGTGCGCGGAAAGACCAGTTGCCCCTGCTCGCGCAGCGCCGGCCCGTAAAGGCCGTAACCGGTCTTGGTGATCCCGGCAAAGACCCCGACATTGCCCTGATACTTCGTCGCCAGATCCGCCTTGGTGATCCCGGCATCTTCCAGGGACTGCCAGCAGGACTGCAGGAACAGCCGCTCCTGGGGGTCCATGTTGACCGCCTCACGGGGCGAGATATTGAAGAACAGCGGATCGAAATCGGCAAAACCGTCGATAAGACCGCCCCACTTGCTGTAGCTGCGAGCCTGCTTCAGGGCCTCGGCGACCGAGTCCACGTAGAAGCCTTCAAGCGGCCAGCGCTGCGGCGCGATCTCGGTGATGCTGTCGCGCCCCGCCTTGAGGTTGCGCCAGTATTCGTCGAGGTTGGCGGCCTGGGGATAACGCCCGCTGATGCCGATGATGGCGATGGGTTCGGCGCCGGCCATGGCCATCGACGCAGGCACTGGGCTGGCCTGGCCAACGGCCGGCGCCGCGATTGGCGCCTCCTCGGCCAGGCCGCTCCATATCAGGCAGGCACGCTGATGTTCGGCCACCAGGTAGGCGCTCAGGGCGTCGAGGCTGGGGTACTCGAAAAACAGCGTTTTCGACAACAGGCGCTCGGCCGGACGCAACTGCGTCATCGCCGAGAACCGCTCCTCCAGCGCTCGGTTGAGGCGAATGATCATGATCGAGTCGATGCCGTAATGCTCCAGCGGGGCGTCGCATTCGACCCGGGCCGGCGGCAGCTTGGTGACGGCGCAGAACACCGCCTTGAGGCGTTCCAGAACCGCCGCCGACAACTGCGCAGGGTCAACCGTCACCCCGGGCAAGCCAGGCGCCGGTGGTGCTTCGACCGGCTCAGCAGCGCCAAACTGACCACGAATCTGCGCCAGATCCCCTTCGATCACCAACAGCCGCGCCAGGCCGGCGCTTAGCCCCAGTTGCAACGCCTGGATGCCATGCACCGACTGCATCGGCGCCATGCCGGTCTGTTGGCGGATGTGCGCCTGGTCGGCGCCGCTGATCTGCATGCCGCCATCGCGCCAGAGGGGAAAGTTGAGCGACAGCGTGTGGCCGAAGCGCAGGCCCTGCTCGACGCGCAGGTTGCGCAGCTCGGCAAACTGATCGATGAACGCGTTGGCCGCGGCGTAATCGGCCTGCCCGACGCTGCCAAGCACCGCCGAACAGGATGAAAACAGCACGAAAAAGTCCAGGTACAACCGGCGGCAGGCGCGGTCCAGCAGATCGGTGCCTAGCACTTTGGCGGCAAACACCTCCACCACGTCCTGCGGGGTTTTCTGGGCCAGCAGCCGATCGCGGTTGATCCCGGCGGCATGGAGCACGCCGTCGAGGCCTCCGTGGGCCGTGCAGATCTGTGCGATCAGCCGCTCCAGCCCTTGGCCGTCGGTCAGGTCCAGTGGCTGGTAAACCACCGCGGCGCCCAGGTCGCGAATGGCCTGCAACTGCGCCTGCTGGCGTGAATCAAGGTGCGAGCGGCCAACCAGAATCAGGGTGACATCCCGGCATTGCTCGGCAATCGTCCGGGCAAAGATCAGCCCCAGGCCACCCGCGCCGCCGGTAATCAGGTACACCCCGCGGTCTTTCCATAGGGGGCGATCGCTTGTGCGACCGGCGGCGACATCGTCCGCCAGCTCTTGCCACTGCAGTTCCTGGTGCTGGCCTTGCAGGTCGAGGCGCTGCAACACCGAGCGGGCGCGCAGACGGCGGGCACCCAGTAGCCCAGGCAACAGGGCCAGTTGCGCGGCCGCCAACGGCTGCTCGTCCTCGGTGTTGACCAGCAGGCACCTGGCACTGAGGGCCGGTTGTTCCAGGCAGGCGCTTTTGAGCAGGCCTTCGAGGCCGGCGTACAGACGGTCCTCCGGTGTTTGTTCGGCGATCATCAGCTCCAGGTGAACCCGGCCCTTGAGGGCCTGCAAACGCCGCAGCAGCGCAATCGCCAGCGCCTGATAACAGGCTGCCGGGCCGCTGTTGGCGCACGCCAGCACCTCGCCGCTGATGCCTGCGGCGGCGCTCAGGGCTTGCAACTGTGCCACTTGGGCGTCGTTGAAGCCGACCCACAGCAGCAAAGACTGGCCCCGCTCAGCACTTGCATCAGCGCCGCTACTGAGCGGCTCCTGCCACACCGGACGCGCCAGAAACAGCCCGGTGGCAGGCGACTCCAGCCGCTGCGCCACGGCGGGCTGGACCAGGGGAGTCGGCGTCTGCTCGGCCCAGTAGCGCTCCTTGGCAAACTGGTACCCCGGCAGATGAATACGCCGGGCCGAACCGGCCGGCCACAGGGCCGCCCAGTCAATAGAGCCGCCGGCAAGCCAGTCCCGAGCCAATCGCCCGCTGTCGTCGCTGGCCATCGCCGGGGTGTCGCCGTTGGCCAGCCGGGTCAGTTGCGTGCGCAACTGGTCCAGGTCGCTGACGACCAACGCGGCCCTCACCGCCATCGGTTCCCTGGCGGTCTGCAAGGTAAAGGCAATATGGCTCAGTGGCGCTTCGCTCCTGTCCAGCCAGCGCGCCAGGGCGCGGACGTTGTCGCCCAGGCTTTCGACGGTTTTGGCCGACAGCACTATGACCCGGCTGACAACGTCTGCTGCGGTACTGGGCACAGGGGGCGGCAGCTCCGGGTATTCGGCAATCACCAGGTGTGCGTTGGTGCCGCTATGGCCAAAGGAATTGAGCGCCGCGACCCGTCGCTGGCCGCCACTGGCTTGCCAGGCCTGTGCTTGGCGGTTGATGTAGAACGGTGAGTGTTCGAGCTCGATCAGCGGGTTGATCCGCTCAAACCCCGGCATGGCCGGCAAGGTGCGGTGGCGGATCGACAGCAGCACCTTGATCAGGCCGATCACACCGGCTGCGGCGGCGGCATGGCCGAGGTTGGCCTTGGCGCTGCCCAGCACGCAGTAGCCCTGGGCGTCGGTGAAACCGCGGAACGCCCGGATCAACGCATTGGCCTCGACCGGGTCCCCCAGGCGGGTGCCGGTGCCATGGGCTTCGACATAGCTGATGTGCCCGGGGTCGACACCAAACCTGCGCCAGGTGTCGCGCAGCAGTTGCTCTTGTGCATCGCCGTTGGGCGCGGTGATGCCGTTGCTGACCCCGTCCTGGTTGACTCCCGAGGCCTCGATGACCGCGTAGATCGGGTCGCCCTCGGCTTCGGCGTCTTCCAGGCGCTTGAGCACGACCATGGCGACCCCCTCGGAAATCACCGTGCCGTCGGCGGCGGCATCGAAGGCGTGGCACTGGCCGCTGGGGCTGAGCATGTCGATGGCCGACAGGCTGATCAGCCCCCGTTGGTCCAGCAATGCATAGACCCCGCCCGCCAGGGCCATGCGGCTTTCACCGTGGCGCAGGCTTTCACAGGCCTGGTGGATCGCCACCGCCGAGGACGAGCAACCGGTGTTGACCACCATGGCCGGGCCCTTGAGGTCGAGGAAGTAGGACAGTCGCGAGGCGATGATGGCCTCGGAGCTGCCGGTAAAGGAGTCATGGTGATAGCCACCGGGCTCGGCACCGACGTACAGGCTGACCGCCTGCCCCGTCAGTGTCATCGGGTTGTACCCGGCATCTTCCAGCGCCTTCCAGCTTTCCTGCAGCACCAGGCGCTGATGGGGCGTCATGGATTCGGCTTCGTGGGGCGTGAGGTTGAAGAACAGCGGATCGAAGCAGTCGCGGTCCTTGAGGATGCCGGCGCGATTGCAATAGCTCTTGCCCGGCTGCCGGTCGGCGCTGTAGGCCTCGGGTTGCAGGTAGTCCGGCCCCAGCGCCTGGACGCTGTGCTGTCCGGCCAGCAGGTTGTCCCACAGGGCGTCGACGTCAGCGGCGCCGGGAAACTGCCCGGCCATGCCGATCACGGCAATCGCACCGAGTCCGCTGCGCCCGGGCTGGCTCGCGGCTTGATTGCCCGCCAGTGCTGCGGCCAGTACCGGGTTGCTCGGTACGGCTGGCGGGACGGCTGGCGCCTCCCCTGCCTGTTCGCTGCTCGCCTCGCTGTTCGGGATTGCCGCCAGCGCCTGCGCGATCTGCGGGCCGTGGGCCTGTTGCAGGTAATGCTGGAGCTTGCTCACGGTGGCGTGCTCGAACAGCAGCGCGCTGTTGAGCTTGATCTGCAGCTGCTGGCCCAGCTGCTTGATGAAGCCGACCCCGAGAATCGAGTCGACGCCGTAGTCGGAAAACGGCGTACGCAGGCCGATGCTCTGCTCATCGGCCTTGAGGGTCCGGGCCAGGGCCTGGATGATCACCTGCTGCAATCTGTCGGCAACAGGTGCTGCAGTGGCTGTCGCGCTTACAGGATGCTCGTTCAATCCAGACTCCTTGTCTTCTGCGGCGGTACTCGGCAGCGGTGGCGCAACGCTGTGCAGGGTCAGGGCGTCGCCATGGGCGGTGATGATCTGTTGGCCCAGGGCGAGTGGTTCCGGCAGATGCAGATCGACCTGTTCAAAGCCGCTGCTCCACAGCAACTCAAGCCAGGTCTGCTCGGCGATCAGGGGCGAGCCGGGGATGCGCACCCCGGGGTCCTCGTACAGCCACCAGCCATCGAGCAGGCCGAAGGTCACGGTGGCGGCGCAGGTCTTGCGGTTCAGTTCGTTCAACGCCAGCAGGCCGCCGCTGCGCAACAACGAACGGACATGGGCCAGGGTGTGGCGCATGTTGGCGGTGGCGTGCAGCACATTGGTGGCCACGACAATGTCATACCCCTGGCGGTTGCCGGGGGGCTGGCTGATGTCGAGGATTTGCGTGGTGAAGTAAGGCCGGCCGGCGGCGAAGCTGGCGTGCCCGTGCTGCAGGAAGGCGTGGGAAAGATCGCTGTAACAGTATTCACCCAGGTGCTCGGCCCAAGGTTCCAGCGCGGCCAGCAAGGGCGCTGTGGTGCCACCGGTGCCCGCGCCGATTTCCAGGATGCGCAGCGGCCGCCCGGGTTCGGCTGCGACCAGCCGTTGCACCTGTGCGCTGACCCGCGAGGCCAGTTGCGCGTTGAAAAAGTCCGACAGGCTGTTGTGCTTGTAGATGCCCTCGACCTGGTCCATCGAGCCGTCCGGAAACAGCAGGTCCGTGGCCTGGATCTGCCCCGTCAGGATCTGCGGCAGGTGCATCAGGCACGCGTCGACCAGGGTCACTTGAGCCCGGCGCTCGGGGTCTGCCAGGTAGTGCTCGCACTGGGTTTTCCAGGCCGCGAGGATCGCCGCATGCCGTGAGCGGGCAATCGGCGTGGCCACCCCAAGGCCTTGGCCTTGCTGGCGCAGGTAGCCGTGCTCCAGCAGAATCGCCAGGCATTCCTGCCACCAGCGGCGGTAGCGCTCGCCGATACCCGCCTGCTGGCGCCAGAGCTCGGCGCTCTGCACCTCGGGGCTGGTGAAGATCCCCAGGGTCTGCAACTGGACCAACAGCAGCACGGCAATCGATTGATCGAGCATTTGCGGGTCAAACAGCTGCTGCAAGCGCTCATGCTCGGCAGGCTGCAGTTCGCCCCCCGGCAACCTGGCACTGGCCAGCGCTCCGGGCTCCAGGCGCCCTTGCAGGCCCTCGGGCACGGCCATCAACTGACGCACGGCCGGCGAGGCCTTGATGCACAGCAAGCGGCGCAGCGAGCTGCCGGCCAAATGCGCGACAAAACGGCTGAAACAGGTAAACCCCTGGTCATCATCCAGGGCATCCAGGTGCTCGCTGACCGCCTGCGCCTGCAGCGAGGCGCGCCAGAACCCCCAGTTGATCACCCCCACAGGAAAGCGCGCGCGCGGGCCAATGGCCTCGGCAAAGGCGTCGGCAAAGGTGATGCCACAGGCATAGGCCGAGAGCTTGGCCGCGCCGGAAAAGGCAAAGCCCTGCCCGGAGGAGAAATAGCAGAGAAAATCCAGCGCCTGCCCGGCCAGCGCCTGATAGAAATTCAGGCTGCCACGGCTCTTGATCTCGAGAATGTGCTGAAACTGCGCCTCGCTGCTGTGTTGGATGCTGTTCTCGAAGTCGAAGACCATGGCGCAAAACACCGCACCATTGATGCGTCCATAGCGCTGATTGACCAGGGCCACGGCCTGCTGCAATTGCACCAGGTCGGTGCCATCGACCTGCAGGTAATCGACCCGACCGCGCCACTGCTCGTGCCCCAGGCTCTGCTGCAGTTGCGGACTGTCGGCGGCCTTGCGCCCGAGCCAGATCACCCGGGCCTGATAGTGCTCGATCAACTGACGGCTGATCACCTGACCGATCACACCGCTGCCGCCGAGAATCAGATAGACCCCGTTGTGTTGCAGCGCCGAGGCACTGCCGCGGTTCGCCGGCAGCGCCAACGGAATCAACTGCTGGACAAAGCGCTCGCCCCGGCTGAGCTTGATCGGTTCGCCGCGCTGGGACGCCGGCTCGGCGAGGATCTGTGCCAGCAGGCGTTGACGGCTGTCCGGGGTTTCCAGCTCGTCGCGGTTGAGGTCCAGGTTGCGCAGGTGCACCCGGTGCTCGCTCTGGGCCAGCGCATACCCCAGGCCGGCCATGCCCGCGCCCAGCGGATTGCCCCGTTGTGGTGCCCCGGCAAAGGCGTAGCGGCCAAACGACAACAGGAAACAGTCGATGCCGTGACCCGCTGGCATTTGGCTCGGCAACGCCTTGAACAGCCGCAGCAGCGGCAACTCGTGGTGTTGCAGGCTGTCGGCGAGCGCCGCCGGCGACAGTTCGTCGGCGCTTTGCCCGCTGATCACCAGCAACTGCGCCACCGGGCCCAGTGCCGCCAGAATCGTTGCCCAGCCAGCCGGATCAGCAGCACTGCAGCGCCAGTGGTCCGCCGCCAGTTGCGCCGTAGTGCCCAGGGTGCAATCGATCCGCAGCACCTGGCGGCGGTCCTGATAGTGCTCGGTCAGCGCCGCCAACAGCCCCTCGCTGGCAGCGGCAGACTCACCCAGCGTGACCAGCAGCACCGCGCCGGTGCCTGGCGCCTGAGCCTGTTCGTCGGCACTTTGCGCCTGCCAGCGAGGCAGGTAGCAGCAGCCGTTCAGATCTTGGTCCGAGGGTTCTGCACTGCGGACCTCATGGGCGGGCGGATGTGCCAGCCCGGGCATCCAGTAGCTGTTTCGGGCAAAGGGATAACCCGGCAGGCTGATCCGCAGCGGGCGCCGGTAGGCGTCGTGTCGGTAGAGCCTGGGCCAATCGACGACTGCGCCTGCGACCCACGCCGCGGCCAGTTCGCGCAGTTGCTGGTGCTGCAACCATTGCTCGATCAGCTGCGTGCCCGGCTCCTCCAGCGTCTCGTCATAGGGGTCGCTGTGCCCCTGCAACACCTGCTCTTGGGTTTCGCCTGCCAGCCATTGCGCCAGCCGACGCTGCAGCTCGGCGAGCGAATCGACCTGCAGCGCCAAGCGCTCGGCCATGGCTTCGCGGCCGACTTGCAGGGTCCACGCCAGATCGGCCAGGGCCACCTGTTGTGCGTCTTGTGTGGCGAGAAAGTCCTGCAAGCGCGTCACCGCTTGCCTCAGGCGCTGCTGGTCGCGGGCCGACAGCAGGATCAGCCAGGGGCCGGGCATGGCCGGGCGCGAGTCGGGGCTGGCGAGGTGTTCTTCAACGATCAGCGACGCATTGGCACCACCGGCGCCGAACGAGGAAATCGCCGCAATACGGGGCTCGCCCTGGGTGCTCCAGGGCGCCAGTTGCTGTTGCAGGCGAAACGGGCTGTGGGCGAAATCGATCTTCGGGTTGGGCTGTGCCGCATGCAGCGACGGCACCAACTGGCGGTGCTGCAATTGCAGCAGCACCTTGCTCAGGCCAGCGATGCCGGCGGCACTTTCGCAGTGACCGATATTGCTTTTGATCGAGCCAATGGCGCAGGAAGCGCCATCGCTGCTGGCAAAGACCCGGCTCAGGCCGCTGATCTCAATCGGATCGCCCAGCGCGGTGCCGGTGCCATGGGCCTCGATGTAGCTGATCTGCCGGGCATTGACCTCCGCCCGCGCCAGGGCTTTTTCCAGCACACGCTGTTGAGCCCCGGCGCTGGGGACGGTGTAGCCGTTGGTCTTGCCACCGGCGTTGATCGCCCCGCCACGAATCACCGCATAGATCCGGTCGCCATCGGCCAGGGCCCGCTCCAGCGGCTTGAGCAGCACCGCACCCACACCTTCGGCGTCGACAAAGCCGTCGGCATCATCGGCAAAGGCCCGGCAGTGTTCGCCGCGCGACAGCATCATCATTTCGCACAGGCCGAGGTAGTGCTGCGGGTTGACGATCAGGTTGATGCCCCCGGCGATGGCCAGATCGCAGCTGCCACTGATCAGGCTCTCGACAGCCAGGTGGATGGCGGTCAGCGATGACGAGCAGGCACTGTCGAGCGCCAGGCTCGGGCCCTGCAGATCCAGCTGATAAGACACCCGGTTGGCAATCGACCAGTAATTGCTGATGGGGTTGTAGCTGCCGTTCATGACGCCGACAAATACCCCGACCTCGCCCTGTTGATGCAAGGTTGCCGGGTTGTAGCCTGCGTCTTCGATGCTGTGGTAGGCGACTTGCAGGAACAACCGCTCCTGGGGGTCCATCCGTTCGGCTTCGGTGCGCGAAATGCGGAAAAACGCCGCATCAAACTGATCGATGCCCTCGATGAAGCCGCCCCAGCGCGTGTAAAGGTGCCCGGGCTGCCCCTTCTCGGCCGAGAAATAGCGCTGCCAGTCCCAGCGTTCTTCGGGGATTTCGCCAATGGCGCAATGACCGCCCGCCAGATTGCGCCACAAGTCGCTCATCGATTGCGCCCCTGGATAGCGGCCGTCGAGACCGATAATCGCGATAGAGCCGCCCGCGCCCTGCTCCCGGGCCTTGGCGCTGCTGTGCGGTGTGCTGGCGGGTGCCTGCGGCGCGGGCTGTTCGGCCTCGGGCTGGCCCAACAGCCGCTGAAGTTCTTCGCCACGCTGCTGGATAAAGTGCTCGGTCAGCGCCGCCAGGGTCGGGACTTCAAAAAACAGTGCGCTGTCCACGGCGGCAAAGTGCTCACTGAAGGCATGGGTCAGCCGCACCACCAGAATCGAGTCCAGGCCATAGTCTTCCAGTGGCCGCGACAGGCTCATCTTGTCGGCCGGGATCTTCAGCGTGGCGCTGACCAGATGGCGCAGGAAATCGGCGACCCGACGCCGCCAAGCGTCCGCGCTGCTCTGATCCGGGCCTGGGCTGAAGGTTTCCCGGGGCGCGCGGGCGTCAGTCGTCGCCGGCACCGGCCGCTGCTGGCCGACGACCGGCTGACGGACGATGCCGTCGCTCTCGGCGAGGATGATTTGCTGGCCCTGGGCATGGGCCTGCCGGGCCGGGAACAGCACCGGGCTGAATCCCTCTTGCTCCAGCACCGCCTGCCACCCCGCCGGCGACAATCCAGGGCAACCGGGCAGCCGCAGAGGGCCATCGCGATACAGCCACCAGCCTTCGAGCAGGCCGAAGCTCAGGTGGGTGAACAACGACGCCTCGCTGATTTCGTTGAGCATCAGCAAACCGCCCTTGCAAAGCAGGGCCTTGGCATTGCGCAAGGTCTGGCGGATGTCGGGGGTGGCGTGCAGCACATTGGTCGCCACCACCAGGTGGTAGTGATCGGTATCGATTCCCTGTTCGGCGCAAGGGCGCGAGACATCGAACAGACGGGTGTGCAGGAGCGGATGCTGGGCAGCGAACTGGTCGCTGCCGTGTTGCAGAAACGCCCGTGACAGATCGGTGTAGCAGTATTCGCCCATCTGCGAACGCCAGGGTGCCAGCGCCGCCAGCAGGCCGGCACTGGTGCCGCCGGTGCCGGCGCCGATTTCCAGGATGCGCAGCGGTTCGGCGTCCGCCGGGCGGCTTTCGATATAGGCCAGCACCGCCTCGATCAGCACCTGATTGAAATAGTCGGCAACCCGGTTGTGCTTGTAGACCCCTTCCACCAGGGACATCGAGCCATCGGGAAACAGCAGCCCGGGGGCGCTCTGCTCGCCGCGCAGCACCCCCGGCAAACCCTTGAGGCAGGCGTCGAGCAACAACGCCCTGGGCGCCAGGTCCGGGTCCTGGCGCCATCCGGACAAAGCTTCATCCCACTGTTGCCACAGGGCCCCGGCGTCGGCGGTTTCGACACCGGTCACATACTTGAGGCTCTCGGCCAGCCACCGCTGCAGGTAAGCCGGCGTGACAGGGCCGTGGCGAGTGGCCAGGTGTTGCAAGTCCTCGGCATGGCCAAGTCCCAGCGCCTGGAGCTGGCTCGCCAGCAGGCGGCGCGCCAGTGCATCGAGTTCACCAAAGGCGCCGGCGCTGGTCTGATGTGCGGCTGTTTGCATGCTTCAACTTCCCTGTGACGCGTGTGCTGTAAGTGAATGAACGAGGGGCCGCAGCCCTAGGTGATCGCGGCCAACGCCGCCAGCCTGTGTTGCAACCTGTCCTGCATGGCCGCCATGGCCCCGGGGTTGTCGGCGCACAGCACGATCTGTTCGTTGCCAAGCAGTCCGGCAAGGCTGTCGAATCCGTCGACCTGGGGGGTGTGCAACAGCTTGAGCAGCGCCAGTTGATCGAGGCCGCCCGCCAATAGCTGGTCGAGTGCCCGCAGGCCCTCCTCGGGCTCGATGGAACCCAGGCCCAGGGCCCTCATGCGCTCGCGGTAGCGCGGGTCGCTGACAGAACCGACGCCGCCCCAGTAGCCCCAATTGATCACCTTGACCGGGCACGCCCATTGGGCCCTGAGCTGGTCGGCAAAGGCGTCGGCGAAGGTGCAGCCCGCGGCGTAGTTGCTTTGCCCGGCGGCGCTGGTGAAGGACATCATCGAGGCGAAAAACAGCACGAAATCCAGCGTCGCGGCGCTGTCGCCGAAGACCTGGGCCAGGGCCACGCTGGTGGCGACCTTGGCGTTGAGTACCTGGCTGAAGGTCGCCTCGTCCATGTTGGCCAGGCTTTGATCCTTGAGCACGATGGCCGCGTGCACCACGCCATTGATCGGACCGAAACGCTCGGTAATCTGCTGTTTCGCCGTCGCCAGTTGCGTTGCGTCCGTGGCATCGACCTGCAGGTAAACCGGGGCCGGGGCCTCATGCATCAAGCTGACGGCGGTCAATTCGTCCAGCTTCGCTTCGATCTGCGCATCCCGCTCACGGCGACCGATCCACACCACCCGAGCACGATGCCGGCTGATCATCTGCTGGCTCCAGACGGCACCAATCCCGCCGGCGCCGCCGATGACCAGGTACACGCCGCCGTCCCGATAGACCGGCAAACGAGGCGGCGCAGCATCGGCCTGCACCCGCGCCAATTGGCGGAACCACCATTGCCCCTGGCGCAGCGCCAGCACTTCACCAGACCGCACTGCCGCGAACGGCGCGCTGGCCAACCGCGGCAGTTGCGCGTCTTCCAGGTCGGCAAGGTGCACCTGCCAGTGCGGGTATTCCTTGGCCAGCGAGCCGGCCAGACCATGCACCGCCGCATGCGCCACATGGCTGGGCTCCCCAGGACGCAGGCTGATGGCCTGAGCGGTGACCAGGGTCAAGCGCAGCGGCCGTCGGCCGTAGCCCTGGCGCAGCAGCGCCTTGATCAGCCGCAACAGCGCCAGAACCCCCCGGTCCTGGGCGGCAATCAGGTCCTCGCTGCCATCAACCGGGGGGGCCAGCCACATCACGTCCGCCAGCTCGGGGCCGGCCTGCAGTTGGGCGTCGTAGTTGACCGGGCAGTCGTCCACCAGCCTCGCCTGGGGATAGAGCCCGGCCAGGGCCTGATGACGACATGGGGTCGCGCCGAAGATCAGCATCGCCCCCTGCCGATCCCTAGGCGGGTTGCTGCGGGTGCCGTCCCCGGCGAGCGGCTCATCGACAACCGACCAGATCGGCGTCAGCAGTTGCTCAATGGCCGGTGTCGGCGCTTTGGGGGCAGCCACGGCAAGCGCTCTGGCAGCGAACCCGACCCAGCGTGCGCAGAGACGACCCTGGTCGTCGCTCAGCTCGATGTCGATCCGCTGGTTCGGGTGGTCGCCCGAGTCGCTGCGCAACAAGGCCCACATCCGCCGCGCACAGGGGGCGATGATCTCCAGGCGCTGCAGGGCAAAGGGCAGCATCAGTGGCAAGGGCTCGGTCGTCTCGGAATCCAGTGGCAGCAGCATACCGACGGCGGCCTGCAGCACGCTGTCGGTGATGCCGGGCTCCAGCCAGCAGTCGCTGGCCCCAGCGACCGCCTCAAGGTGCACCTCTGCCAGCACTTGGCGACGACCGCCCTGCTCCGCGATCAGCAACTGCTGGATACCGCGATGGCTGGGGCCGTAGGCCAGGCCCATGGCGTCGAACAGCCGATAGACGTCGTCGCGATCAAGACGCCGCTGCCAAGGGCGATTACGCCAGTACCCAAGATCCAGGGGCTCGGCGACAGGCGCCGCCTCGGCCGTCACTCGGGCCTGACAATGCACCAGCGGTTGCTCGCCGTCATCGCTGAGCAAGGTCACGGCCAACTGATCATCGACCGCTTGCAGCGTGACCCGCAGACTCCGGGGCGCAGACTCCAGCGTCCAGGGGGCCAGCCAATGCAGCTGTTCGATGACCATGCCCCCGGCCTCGCCGGGCGCCCGCGAATGGCTCGCCGCGGCCCTGATGATTTCCAGGCAGGCAGCCCCGGGCAGGGTTTTGCGCCCCTGCACCTGATGGTCAAGCAGCCACGGCTCGTCACCGCGAAAGAGGCTGGTGAACTGCTGAAGGTCGAAGGTCGAGCTGTTGCGGTGCAGCAAGGGATGCAAGGTCGTCGCCGCCGACGGTAACCCCGTGGTGGCAACGGGCGCCCAGTAACGACGGGTGGCGAAGGGATAGGTCGGCAGGCTGATACGCGAGGGGCGCTCGCCGCTGACAGCGCGCAGCGCGTTCCAGTCGATACGCAGCCCGGCGCTCCACAACGCCAGCAATTGTTGCCGCTCGCCCTTGGCAAGCAGCTGGGCCAGCTGTTCATGCCAGGCGTTGCGGTAACGGCGCTTGAACGCCTGCAAGGTTTCGCTGCCGCTGTGGGTGTCACCGCAGATCCAGCCACTGCAGTCGTCATTGGCCAACCCGCGCAAGGCCTGAAGCAGGCTCGCGAGGGAGCTGGTGATCAGCGCCGCGCGATGCTCCATGGCTTCGCGTCCGACCTGCAGCGTCCAGGCCACGGCCGCCAGGCTTGCGGCCACCGGGGCCTGCTCCAGTCTGGCCAGCAGGCGGCTGGCGATCTGGCGCAACTGTTCGGGCTCGCGGGCAGACAGCAGAATCATTTGCGGCTGGCCGTCAGGCGCCGGTACCGGCCGCTTGGACAGGTATTGCGCAACGATCAGGTGAGCGTTGGAGCCGCCGGCGCCAAAGGACGACAACCCGGCGATGCGCGGCAGCGGCTGGCCCTGGTGCCAAGGCTGCGGCCAGTCCCGCAACTGCTGGTTGACCTCGAACGGCGTGGCGGCAAAGTCGATAAAGGGATTGAGGGTCCGTGAGTGCAGCGAAGGTACGATTTTTTCGTGCTTGAGCTGCAACAGCACCTTGGTCAACCCGGCAATTCCGGCGGCCGCCTCGCAGTGGCCGATGTTGGACTTCACCGAGCCGATCCAGCAGGTCTGAGCCGGCGTGCGCGGGCCCAGGGCGCTGGCCAGGCCGGCGATTTCGATCGGGTCGCCCAGCCGGGTGCCGGTGCCGTGGGCCTCGATGTAGCTGATGGCGGCCGGATCGACCTTGGCGTCCTTGAGCGCACCGCTGATGGCGGCCTGCTGCGCCCGCGGATCGGGCACGCTGTAACCGGTGTTCTTGCCGCCGTGGTTGAGGTAGCTGCCCTTGATCAGGCCATAGACCTGATCGCCGTCGCGTTCGGCATCGGCGAGGCGCTTGAGCACCACTGCGCCAACCCCCTCCCCCGGCACATAGCCGTCGCCGCCTTCACCGAAGCTGGCGCACTGGCCCTGGTTGGAGATGAACTGACCACTGCTGAGCATCAGGTATTTGTTGGGGTGCAGGGTCAGGTTGACCCCGCCGGCAATGGCCATGGCCGTGCGCCCGCTGTGCAGATCCTGACAGGCCAGGTGCAAGGCTGTCAGCGAACTGGAGCACATCGAATCCACCGCCAGGCTCGGGCCCTGCAGGTTGAGGCAGAACGACACCCGGTTGGCGATGCTCGCGCTGGAACCGGCAAAGCCCATGCGCTGGCCGCGCAGGCTGGCTTCGGCACCCAGCAGTTGATACTCGTTGTACATCACCCCGGCATAGACGCCGACCTGCAGCGCCGGATCAGCCTGCTCGGCGCCGAGCTTTCGGCTGTAGCCGGCGTCTTCCATGGCAGACCAGGCGGTTTGCAGAAACAGCCGTTCCTGGGGGTCGATCAGCTCGGCTTCGAGGGGGGAAATATTGAAGAACAGCGGATCGAACTGATCGATGCCGTCGATAAAGCCGCCCCACTTGCTGTTGTGCACCCCGCTCAGGCTGCGGTCATTGCTGTAATAGTCGCGCCAGTCCCAGCGCTCGGGCGGAATTTCGCCAATGCTGTTCTTGCCCTGGCTGAGGTTCTGCCAGAAGGCCTCAAGATTGGCAGCCTCCGGGTAGCGCCCGGCGATGCCGATGATGGCGATATCGTCCCGTGGCTGGGCGGCCGGCAGCAGCGGTTGCGGCGGCCCGTCGAACAGCCGGCGTTGAGTCTCCTGGCTGGGGTTGCCCGCTTCGGCAGGTGCCTTGGCCGCCCTGGCCGTCAGGTAACGCGCCAGGGCCTGCAGGCTGGAATGCTCGAACAGCAACCCCGGCGGCAGCGCGCCAAAGCGCTGCTGCAGACGGCGCGTGAGTTCGACAATCTGCAACGAGTCGAGGCCATAGTCTTCGAAGCACTGCTGCTCGTCGATCTGCTGCGGCGGCAGGTCCAAGGCACTGGCAAACAGGTCGCGCAAGGAGTTGATCAAGGCGTTCTGGGGCGGTTTGCAAACCGGCCGCGTGGCCAGATGCTCGGCCAGGCCTTGCAGGCTGGGGTATTGGAAAAACAGGGTTTTGGACAAGGCGCCGAAGCGTTTTTCCAAGACCGCCGTCATCTCCATGATCATCAGCGAATCGATGCCGTAGTGTTCGAACGGCACCTCGCTGTCCAGCCGCGCTGGGTCGATCTTCAAGGTCTTGGCCAGTAGCTGGCGCAACCAGGCCAGCAGGTCATCACCCTCCAGAGCGCCGGCTTCGGGGGGTGCGGCCGGCTCTGGGTTGAGCAAGGCGAGCAGTTTTTCCCGGTCACCGGCCAGCACCATCAACTGCGCTTGATCGCTGTGCAGGGCCTGATAGAGGGCCTGGACCCCGGTGGCGCTGGCCATCGCTTCAATGCCGCTGCGTTGTGCCAACAGGCGTCGCGCCGTGTCGCTCATGTGCAGGCCGCCCTCCAGCCATAGAGGCCAGTTGATCGCCAGGCTGCGGCCGTGTCGCGTACCCGCCGCGACCTGCTGCTCGCGCAGGCTGGCGAATGCGTCCAGATAGCCGTTGGCCGCGGCGTAATCGGTCTGCCCGGGGTTGCCCAGAACGCTGGCGATCGAGGAGTACAACACGAAGAAATCCAGGGCCAGCCCGGCGCTGTAGCGATCCAGGTGGCGCACGCCGTCGACCTTGGCGGCGAACACCGCGGCAAAGTCCTCAATGGACTTGTCTGCCAGCAAGGCATCGCGGGTCACGCCTGCGCAATGGATGATCCCGTGCAGCCCACGGTCATCGCGCACCAGCTCAGCGATCAGTTGTTCAACCTGGTCGGCACTGGCCAGATCCACGGCGCGGTAGTCAACGCCGGCTCCCAGTTGCTCCAGTTTGGCCAGCACCGAGGGTGCGGTGGCCGGCGTGCGGCCACAGAGCACCACACGCGCCCGGGGCGCTGCCGCCCTGATCTCTCGTGCCAGGACCGTGCCGACACCACCCAAGCCACCGGTGATCAGGTACACGCCCTCGGGCCGCCAGGGTGCGGGCGCCGTGTCCAGGGGCTGGTGATCCCAGCTCAGTTGCTGGCGGCGCAGTGTGCCGGCGTCTTGCAGATAGCGCAGTTGGCGTTCAGCGGGGTCGGCGGCCTCGGCAACCAGGGCCGTCAACAGCGGCTGGGCGGCAAGCTGCGGTGCCACTTCTATCAGTTGGCAGATCAAGGCCGGCTGCTCACGGCTGACGCTGTACAACAGGCCGCCAAGGCCGCGATAGCCATGGGCGTCGTCGGCTGCGACCAGCAGTTGAATCAGGCAAGGTTGAGCGCTGTGCAGCCAGGGCTTGAGCTGCTCGGCAAGGGCCAGCGCGGCCTGTGCATAGTCAAGCTCCGACCAGGCGACATGACCGATGCCCCGCTCCGCCAGGTGCGGCGCCAGATCGGCAAAAGCCTGATGACGCCCCAGGGTCAGTACCTGATGCGCAAGCCCTGGCGCGGCAGCTGTTGGCGCCGGCCGCGCATCGTGCCAGTGCTTGTGGCAGAGCAGCCCGATGGTGGCGCCGGGGCCGGCGGCGAGGCTAGCGCCCGTCAGGGGCTGGAACGACAGTTGATTGAGGATCGCGCAGCACTGGCCCTGGTCGTCGAACAAGGCCAGATCGAAGCAATAGTCGTGCGCGGTGCTCGAGGCACGGCGTATCTGCACCTGCAGGCTGGCCGGGCAATCGGCCAACAGCACACATTGCCCCAGGCCGGCGGGCAACAGCAGTGCCGGGCGCTCCTCCAGTTGATCCAGGAGCAAGGCCATGACCCCTTGCATGGCGGCATCCAGCAAGGCCGGATGCAGCGCGAAACCGCTGTTCTGCGCCGGGTCTTGCAGGGCGATGCGCGCCAGCGCCTGATCCCCCTGGCGCACCAGCGACAGCAGCCGACGATGCCCCACGCCATACTCGATGCCCATGGCGGCAAAGCGCTGATAGCAGGCCTCGACGTCCACCACTTGCGCGCCAAGGCTGCTGAAGTCGAGCCGGGCCGCCTGGACCTCTGCGGTGCTGGCTCGGGCCTGGCAATGCAGTTGCAACTGCGCGGCCTGGTCATAGGCGTAGATCCCGATCCGATAGTCGCCCGCGGCCGGCATCGACAGTTCCAGGAACAGCTCGCCATTGTTGGCCGCATCAACGCTGAACGGCTGCCGCCAGCTCAGATCGCCGATCACCAGCCCCTTGCCCGCCGGCACCGCGCCGCCCAGGGCATCGGTCAACGCCGCCTGGATCATGACAATCATCGCGGCCCCCGCAAGCACCGCCTGGCCATTGACCCGATGCTCGGCCAGCACACTCTCATCACCGCTGAAGCGGCTCAGGTAGCGCAAGCCGCGCAGGTCCGAGACGTTGCGATGCAGCAGTGGGTGCAGGCGTTCCCCCCCTGTGGCAATCGCCGTGGCCGCCCCTTGCGTCGGTTGCCAGTAGCGCTCGCGAGCAAAGGGATAACCCGGCAGGCTGAGGGGCGCCGGCGTGCCCTGGGGATACATCAGACGCCAATCCAGGGTCGCGCCCTCGAGCCAGGCGTCGAGCAGGCCTTGTTGTTCACCGCGCTGGAGCGCACTGGCCATGTCGAGGCTCGGTGCCTGGGTATCGGGTTTGAGCCGGCTACGGGCCTGGGTCGCGCCGTGGTCGATGAAGTCCCCCAGGCACTTGTGCAACTGGGCCAGGCAAGCAACCTGCCAGCCATGGCGATGTTCCATCGCCTCACGAGCGACTTGCAGGGTAAAGGCCAGCGCCGGCAGGTCGGCGTCAACCAGCACGCCCCGCTCCAGTTCCTCGCGCAACAGTCGGGCTTGCTGCAGCAACTGCTCGCCGGTCTTGGCGGACAGCAGGATGAGCGCCGGTTGCTCGTGGTTGACGGTGATCTGTGGCCGGACCCGCAGGTCTTCGTACTCTTCGATCACCACGTGGGCATTGGCGCCACCCGCGCCGAAGGACGACACCGTGGCAATGCGCTTGAACGTCTGCAGCACCCCGTCGATCAGCACCTGCGGGCGCGACCATTGCGCCAGCGATTGCTGTACGACGAACGGGCTGTTGGCAAAATCGATGTGCGGGTTGGCGGTAGCGGCGTGCAGCGACGGCACCAACTGGCGGTGCTGCAGTTGCAGCAGCACCTTGGTGATACCGGCAATACCGGCTGCGCTTTCGCAATGGCCGATATTGGATTTGATCGAGCCGATGGCGCAGTACTGCTTGAGCGGCGTGGCGGCATCGGCATTGAATGCCCGGGCCAGACCGGCGATCTCGATCGGGTCACCCAGCGCGGTGCCGGTGCCGTGGGCCTCGACATAGCTCACGGCTCTGGGGTCGACCCCGGCCCGGGCCAGGGAATCGACCACCAAACGGCTCTGGGCCAGGGGGTTGGGCACGGTGTAACCGTTGGTCTTGCCACCGGCATTGATCATGCTGCCCTTGATCACGCCGTAGATGCGGTCGCCATCGGCCTCGGCCTGTGCCAGCGGCTTGAGCAGCATGGCGCCCACCCCTTCTCCGGCGACAAAGCCGTCGGCATCGGCCCCGAACGCTTTGCAGTGCTGGCCCGAAGAAAGCATTTTCATTTCGCTGAGGCCGATGTAGTGCACCGGGTCCACCAGCAGGCTGACCCCGCCTACCAGCACGCAGTCGCTGACACCGTTGTGCAGGCTTTCCACGGCCAGATGCAGCGCAGTGAGCGACGACGAACAGGCGGTGTCGACTGCGAGGCTCGGACCCTGGAAGTTGAACTGATACGACACCCGGTTGGCCACCGACCAGTAGCTGGACTGGCGGCTGTAGGTGCCGTTCATCACGCCGACAAACACCCCGACTCGCTGCCGCTCGGCCAGGCGTGCGGGGGTATAACCGGCATCACTGATGCAGTGATAGGCCTCTTCCAGGAACAGCCGCTCCTGGGGGTCCATTTTCAGCGCTTCCCGGGGCGACAGGTGAAAGAACAGTGGATCGAACTGGTCGATCTGGCCAATGAATCCGCCCCACGGGCTGTAGACGCGGCCCTCGGTGCCCGGTGTCCGATCAAAGTACTGCCGCCAGTCCCAGCGGTCCGCCGGCACCTGAGCAATACAGCTTTCGGCAGCTTTGAGGTGTTGCCACAGCTCGCGAACGTTATCGGATTGAGCGTAGCGCCCCGCCAGACCGACGATGGCGACGTCTGAATCGCGGCCAGCGGCCGGGAGGGTGTCGGGCAACATGACCCTGAAGCGAGACGGGGCCGCTGGTTCGACGCTTGCTGTTGCTGTGGGCGATGGCGATGGATTTGACGGCACCTGCCCCAGGCCCAGCAGGGTTTTGAGCCGATCCTGCTGGGTGGCGACAAAATGCTCCGCCAGCGCGTCGACCGTCTGGTATTCGAAGAACAGCGTGCTGCTGATCCCCGTCAGTTTGTCCCGCAGCAGGTTGGTCAGTTGCACCACCAGAATGGAATCGATGCCATAGGTTTCCAAGGCTTCACGGGCGTCGATCTGCTCGGGTTCGATCTTGAACAGCCCACCAATGACCTGTTTGAGGTAGCGCACCGTCTCGGCCTTGAGCCGGGCGCTGCTGACCTCGCCCAGCGGCGCGGCGATGCCCCCAGGTTGTGGCGCACGCGATGCCTGGGACGCCGGCTGGTGGCGCTTGCTAGGCGCGATGGCGGGCGCTTGGGCGGCGTCGATAGGCTCCTGCCAGACCAGGCCATTGCTCTGGGCGATGACGATCTGCTGCCCCAGGTCATGCTCGGCCAGCGCCGGGAAATACACCTGTCGATAGCCTTCGCTTTCCAGCACCTGCTTCCATTGCGCTGGGGCCAATGCCGGGCCACCGGGCAAGCGCAACTGCGGATCGTCGAACAACCACCAGCCCTTGAGCAGGCCGAAGGTCAGGTGGGTAAACAGGCCATTGCGGGCAATCTCGTTGATCAGCAGCAGGCCGTTGTGCTTGAGCGTGGCCTTGGCGTTTTGCAGGGCCCGGCGCAGGTCCGGCGTGGCGTGCAGGACGTTGGTGGCGATCACCAGATCATAGGCGTCGGGCTGGATGCCCTGAGCCGCCAGGGGCTGATGGACATCGAACAGCTGATAGCGCAGGTACGGCGTCTGCGGGCCGTAGGCTTGCTGCGCGTGGATCAGGAATGCCTGGGAGACGTCGGTGTAGCAGTACTCGGCGATCTGCGCCTGGAACGGCCGCAGTTTTTCAAAGGCTCGCGCGCTGGTGCCGCCGGTGCCGGCACCGATCTCCAGGATGCGGATCGGCGTCTGCGGCGACTGCTCCAGGCGAGCGCGGACAAACTCCAGCAGGGCATCGAGCAGCACTTCGTTGAAGAAGTCGGACACCGGATTGTGTTTGTAGATGCCCTCGACCCGGGACATCGAAGCGTCGGGGAACAGGATGTCGGTGGCGGCAATCCGGCCATCGAGGATCTGCGGCAACTCGCGCAGGGTCGCTGCTGCGAGCAGGGTCTCGGCCTTGAGACCGGGGTATTCGAGCCACCCCGGCTGTTGCCGATCCCATTCGTGCCACAGCTGCTCAAGCATCAACGGCTGCGGGTGGCTGGCACGCCAGCTATCGCCTGCACGCTCGACGTAGCCGTGCTGGGCCAGTTCCTCCAGGCTCTGGTCGAACCAACGCTGGTACATCGGCAACAGCCCGATACGCTGGCGCATCTGAGCTACGGATTCGCCGTCCTGGCTGAAGCAGCCCAGGTGCTGCAACTGGGCGTAGAGCAGGCCACGCTGCAATTCGTCGATCACTGCCCGTTGCGCCTGTAGCTGCCCGGTGGCATGCCGCACCTGCTGATTGCTCGGCTGCAGATTGCGCTGCAGCCGCTCGATCAGCGCCGGGTAAGCCGGCGGGCGAACTTCGCCGTACACGCCGAAGGTGCCGCCGGGATGTTGGGCCAGCCCCAGTTGGCTGAAGGTGTCGCTCAAGCGCTGCGAGGTGCGCAGGAAGGTCAATTGGCTCAACGGCGCGCCGTCATCACGGGCCCCGAGCAGCACGTCCAGGGCCTGCATCGCCGATTCGCCGTCGATGGAACCCAGCCCGACCGCGGCCATCCGCCGCCGATAGTCGTCGCTGGCCACCGAGCCGACCTCGCCCCAGTACCCCCAGTTGATGACCTTCACCGGGTAGCCGCGTTGTTGCGCCAGGTAGTGAGCGAAGGCGTTCTTGAAGGTGCAGCCGGCGGCGTAATTGCTCTGCCCTGCCGACCGGGTGAAGCTCTGCAACGAGGAGAAAAACAGCATGAAGTCCAGCGGCTGGTGCTCGAACACCTCGGCCAGACGGGCGCAGACATCGACTTTGGCGGCCAGTCCCGCAGCGAACTTCTGCCCGTCCATGCGGGCCAGGCTCTGGTCCTCAAGCTGGATCGCCGCGTGGATCACCCCGTGAATCTGCCCATGCTCGGCCAGCACCTGGCTCACCGCCTGCTGCAGCGCAGCGTGGTTGCCGGCATCGGCGCGGATGTAGCGCGGCGCCGGGCCCAGTCGGGCCAGTTCGCTGATGGCCGCGTCAATCCGGCTGTCTTGCTCGCGGCGCCCCAACCAGATGATCCGGGCGCCCCGGGTACGGATCAGGTGTTCGCTCCACAGCCGGCCAATACCGCCGGCCCCTCCGACCACCAGGTACACACCGGCGTCGCGATACAGACTGCCCACCTCGGCGGCGCTGTCGGCCGGCACCAGACACGGCGCCAGATAGGCGCGATGCCAGACGCCCTGGCGCCAGGCCAAGGCCTCGCCACGTGGATCGGCGGGCAGTGACAGCAGGTCCTGGTCCGGCCAGCTGTCCCCCGCCGGCAGGTCCAGCAGGCACACCGGCCAATGGCTGTATTCCTTGGCCATCACCCCGATCAGCCCGTGGACGCTGGCGTGAGCCGGCGCCACCGGCTCACTGGCGGCCTGATGCAGCGGGCTGGCCTCGGCGAACACGGTCAGGGTGGCCCGGGTGATGACGGTCCAGGCCAACGGCTGCTGGTCCAGGCCCAGGGCCAGCAATGCCTTGATCAAGCGGAAGCAGCCGAGCACGCCGCGTTGCTGGGCGCGGATCATGCCGTCGGCGCTGGTATCTGCTGCCCCCGCGCCTGGCGCCAGCCACAGCAGATGCTCCAGGGGGCCGGCCTCGCCCAGCAATGCAGCGATCCTGTCGCTGGTTTCGCTGCCGTCGAGCAACAGTGTCGCGGCCTGCGGATAGCGGGCAGTCAACTGTTGCAAGCCTTGGGGATCGTTGGCGATCAACAGCAGCCGGGCGCCGCTGGACGGCACCGGTTGCACAGTGACCCGGCGCCATCGCTGCAGCAGATAGGCGTCCGTCCGCGATGGGTCGTCGAGCATCAGTTGCAGTGGCGACGGTGCTTTCAGCTCGCGCAGGACAAAGCCCTGCAGGGCAACGCAATGCTCGCCCTGGTGATTGTAGATATCGATATCAACGCTCGACTGCCCCGCTTCCCGGCGTTGCGCGCCGGGTCGCACCCAGGCCCAGATCTGTTCGCCCAGTGCTGCGCCGCTGTGCTGCAACTGCTCCAGGGCAAAGGGCACAGCGGTGTGTTCGAGTTGCGGTGCAAGCCCCTGGTCCAGCTGATCCGCGACCAGTAGCCCCAGGGTGGACTGCAACGCCGCATCCATCAGGCTGGGGTGCAGGACGAACTGCCCGTGGCCGGCACTCAGTGACGGCGGCAGCTGGATCTGCGCCAGCACCTGGCCGCCGTCGATGCGCAGCTCGCGGACCGCCCGGTGGCTGGGGCCGTAATGGATATCGATGCTGTCGAACAGGCGGTACAGGCCCTCGGCGTCGAGACGATGGCCGTGGATTGCGCCTTGCAGCGACGCCAGCGAGGCCGGCGCCTGGACGGCGTTATCATGCAACAGGGCCTCGCCCTGACAGCACAGGGTGCGCTGTGGCTGCTGGCGAATATCGAATGTCAGTCGCTGGGGAGCCAGGCTATTGATGTGGATCTCGAGCGTAGCGGGCTCGGTGCCCTGCTCGCTGAGCGTCAACGGTTGCGACCACACCAGATGGCACAGGCTCAGGGTCGCGCGGGTGGCGCGGTCGCCGAGGGAGCGACTGAGGGCCTCTCGCGCCATCTCCAGATAGGCCACACCGGGCAACACTTTCTGCCTGCCCACGCGATGATCGCGCAGGAAGAACTCAGCGCCGCTGAACACCGCGGTGAACTTCTGTTGCGCAAGGTCCGACACGTTGCGGTGCAGCAACGGGTGCAGACGGGCCTCGCCCAGGGACTCGACCTGAAGCGGAAACTGGACATCGCCGGACACCCAGATCCGCTCGCGGGCGAAGGGGTAACCCGGCAGGCTGATCCGCCGGACGCTACCCATGGGCATCCCCAGCAGCGCCCAGTCGAAGTTCAGCCCCTTGACCCACAGCTCCAGCAGCTTCTGGTGTTTGCCCTTGTCGGCCCAGGCCGCCAGCGTCGCCGCCATGTCTTCATCGTGGGCCAGCACGGCCATGGCCGCCTTGTTCTCTTGCACCCGGCCTAGATGCAGGCCGTCAAAGCAGCCGAAGTGTTCGGGGGCCTTGAGCAGTTGCGCCAGGCCATGTGCCAGACGCTCCTGCAACGCGCTGAAGGAGGCGGCGCTGAACCCCAGGCGATACTCCAGGGCTTCGCGGCCCTGCTGCAAGGTAAAGGCCAGGTCCGCCAGACGCGGCAGTTGGCCTTGCTGCTCGCGCCGTTGCAGGAACTGCTGCAAGCGTTCGACCTGCTGCTGCAACTGGCTCGGGGTCCTGGCCGACAGCACGATGATCGCGGGCTGTCCGGCAACCGGTTCATCCCGTTCGGGCGCCAGGTACTGGGCAATGATCACGTGACCGTTGGAGCCGCCGGAGCCAAACGACGACACCGAAGCGGCCAAGGGGTACTCGCGCTCCCGGCCGTCGAGGTTGAGCCGTGGTCGGCGCCATTCCTGCAGTTGCTGCGGGATGTGGAACGGCGACTGGTCAAAGGCAATGCCCGGGTTGAGCCGGCTTGAATGCAGCGACGGTGCCAGTTGCCGATGCTTGAGCTGCAGCAGGACCTTGGCCACCCCGGCGATCCCGGCGGCCGATTCCAGGTGGCCGATATTCGACTTGGCCGAGCCCAGTGCGCACTGCTGCGCCGGCGCCGGTTCGCTGCCCAGGGCTGCGCTGCGCCGGGCAAAGCCCTGTTGCAGACCACTGATTTCAATCGGATCGCCCAACGCGGTGCCGGTGCCGTGAGCCTCGATGTAACTCAGTTCCCGGGGATTCATCCCGGCCTTTTCCAGGGACTCGGCGATCATGGCGCCTTGGGCATTCGGGCTGGGCACGGTGTAGCCATGGGTCTTGCCGTTATGGTTGATCGACGTCGCGCGGATCACGCCGTAAATATTGTCGCCATCGGCCTGTGCCTGGGACAGTGGCTTGAGCAACACCGCGCCGGCGCCTTCGCCCGGCACAAAGCCGTCGCCACCTTCACCGAAACTGCGGCAGCGGCCATCGCTGGAGGACATGGTCAGCTGCGACTGGATAAAGTATTTGTTCGGGTGCAACGACAGGTTGACGCCACCGGCCAGCGCCACCCGGCACTCGCCACGTTGCAGGCTTTGCACCGCCAGGTGCAGGGCCGTCAGCGACGACGAGCAGATGGTGTCGATGGCCATGCTCGGGCCGCTGCAGTCGAAGACGTAGGACACCCGATTGGCAATCGAACCAAAGGAAGCGTCCACCGCATCATCGGTGCAGTCGGCAGCGGCCGAGCGGGTATAGAGCAAGTATTCGCCGTGCATCACCCCGACAAACACGCCCATTTTCCCCTGGTAATGACGCTGCAGTGCGGCCCGGTCGTAGCCCGCGTCTTCCAGGGTGTGCCAGGCGGTTTCCAGGAAGATCCGTTCCTGGGGGTCCATGCGCTCGGCATCCCGTGGCGAAATGTTGAAAAACAGCGGATCAAAGCGGTCGACGTCGTCGATAAAGCCGCCCCATTTGCTGTTGATCTTGCCTTTGAGGCTGCGGTCGCGGCTGTAGTACTGCAGGTGCGCCCAACGCTCGGCGGGGATCTCGCTGATGCTGTCGACCCCGTTCTTCAGGTTGTCCCAGAAGTGCTCGATGTCCGGGCCCCCCGGAAAGCGTCCGGCCAGACCGATGATGGCGATGGGCTCATCGCAGGCCTGACGCCGCTCGATGTCGGGGCCGGGTGCGGCCTGCCGGGGGGCGGCAGCGCTTGCAACGGGCGCTTGCAGCCCCAGCAATTGGCGGCTGCGCGACGGATGCTCGGCAGCAAACCAGATCGCCAGTGCACGGATGCTCTGGTGTTCGAAGAACAGGGTGCTGGACAACTCGCCGAACCCTTGCGCCAGCCGTTGGTTGAGCTCGGTGATCATCAGCGAGGTCAAACCGTAGCGATCAAAGGTTTCCAGGCTGTCGATGCTGGCCTCGGGAATGGCCGATACCTTCGAGAAGTGTTGCTTGAGGTAGCCCTCCAGGGCCGTTTGCAGCCCCTCATCGGGCACAGGCGGCGCGACCATATCGCCCCTGGGGCTGTGGCCGAGATGGCAGTCGATGGCGGCAAAGGGGTACGCCGTCAACGCCACGCGCCGGCAATCGTGCCGGGCAATCGTCAGCAGCTCGGTCTCACCCGCCAGCCAACGACGAGCGATGGCGTTCAGGGCCTGGCGATCGAGGCCACGCAGGTCCGCCTCGCTGGTCGGCGCTGGCGCGGCTCTGTCGAGGTGGCCTCGTAGCACTGAGTCACCCTGGGCGGCGTTGAGCAGCGCCAGCAACTGGGCTTCGCTGTCAGCCACCAGCACCGCACGCTGGGCCTGCGCGACCCGTCCAACACACAGGCTGTAGCTGATGTCGCCGAGGCTTGCGGCGCTCAGGCGCCCAGCCTGAAGATCATCGGCAAACGCCGCCAGCAGTTGCTCAAGCTGCGCCTGACTGGCGGCGGAGAAGGGAAACAGCCAGGGCCCGACGGCCTTGCTCGGCGCGGCCACGTGGGGCGCTGCTTCGAGGATCAGATGACCGCCGGAACCGCTGGCGCCGAAGGCATTGATCAAGGCCCGCCGCGGCCCTTGCCATGGGCTCAAGGTGTCGGCGATGGCCAGATTGCCCGGCCCCTGTCCGATCAACGGGCTCAGCGGATGACAGCCGAGGGTCGGTGCTATCTGGCCGTGTTGCAATTGCAGCAGGACCTTGGTGATCTGCGACAGGGCCGACGCCGATTCAAGGTGGCCGATATTGGCCTTGATCGAGCCGACTTTCAGCGGCGTCTGGCCAGGGCGCTCGCCGAAGACCTTGCCAAGCGCCGCGAACTCGGCGCCGTCCGCCAGGCTGGCGCCGGGCGCCGCAGCCTCCACGTAGCCGATGGCCTCGGCGGGCAGTCCCGCCTGCTCCAGGGCCTGGCGCATCGACGCAGCCTGACTCTCGGCGCTGGGTGTGCCGTAGCGAAAGGTCTTGCCGCTGTGACTGATGGCCGTGGCGCGGATGACGCCGAGGATCTGGTCGCCTTCGCGGCGGGCAGCCTCCAGTGGCCTGATCAGCAGGGCACCAACGCCCTCACCCGCCACCCAGCCATTGGCATTGCGGCCGAACGGGTGCGACTGGCCCTCTGCGGACAACAGTTGCAGCGATGTCAGCAGCTCAAGGTGCGACGGATGGCTGATCAGGTTGACGCCACCGACAATCGCCGCCTGGCATTCGCCGCGACGAATGCTCGCGCAGGCGAAATGCAGGGCGGTCATCGCGGACGAGCACGAGGTGTCGAACACCACGCTGGGGCCATTGAAGTCATTGAAGTACGAGACGCGGTTGGCAATGGCCGAATGGAACGAGGTGGCTCGCTCTCCCTGCGCCCCTGGCCGCTGGTGCTGGTAATCGCCCCACATTGCCCCGACGAACACGCCAACCCGTTGCGCCGTGCGGCGCAGACCGGCTGCGGTATAGCCGCTGTTTTCCAGGCAATGCCAGACCGTTTGCAGGAACAGCCGCTCCTGGGGGTCCAGGGTTTTCGCCTCGGCGGGGGTGATGTTGAACAACAGCGGATCGAACAGCTGCTTGTCGGCCAGTGTGCCCACCGCCCACTGCGGCGCATCCGCCGTGGTCGGGTCGCCAGCCAGCAGCGCTTGGCCGCTGACACTGTGGATCGACGAACGTCCGGCACTGAGGTTTTGCCAGAGTTCCTGAGGATTGGCGGCGCCAGGATAGCGACCGCTGATGCCGATGATCGCCAGTGCGCCTTCACCCTCGGGCGCGGCGCCTGGTGGTTCATCAGCCTGGCGTTCGAGCCGTGGCCAGCCCAGCGGCAGCCGTTGGCTGACGGTGCCGCCAACGAAGCTGTGCAACAGCTCATCGCCCTCCTCCAGGTCGAAGGCGCCGCGAACCTTGTCGAAGTACATCGAGCCGATGGGGCACAGCCCGACGCCGAACTCCGTCTGATGGTCCAACAGCAACTGGCCGATTCTTCCTGCCTGGAGCAGGTTGAAATAGCGGCTGTCAGCGCCGTAGGCCGCAGAGCGAGCGCCAATGACGAAGATCCGCAAACGGGCCTGTTGTGCATGTTTGCGATTGAACGGCGTGTAGCTGCCGTTGAACGCCTGCGGCTCAGCCTCGCCGATGCGGCTCAGGCAATGACGGTCGCTGTGGTAGCGGTAGATGCCCGGGGGCGGACATTGCGCCTGGCCCGGGGATTGATCCGTCGGGCCGGCCAGATGCAGGTAGATCTTCAGTGGCAGGGCGGGCTCGGCGTGGTACAGGCAGCCGCTGTCCGGCTCGGCCCGCAACAGGCTCAGCAGCCGGCTCAACTGCGCCACGCTCAGTGCTTCGCCGCCGTACTGACGCTTGGCGGCCCGCAGTTGCAGTGCATCGACGCTGATCGGCGCTGCCGGCAGTTCGATGACCCCATCCCCCTGCTCCGCCAGGTCGCGGCGAATCTGCCGTTGTTGGCGGTGCAGCTGCTCCAGCGCATCCTTGCCCGGCAAGTCGAAGCCGTTGTTGTTACCGGCCAGAAAGTCGGCGAACAAGGCGCCGGGCTGCCCGCTGCCCAGCACAGAGGCCTGGGCCGGCATCAGACAATGCAGCACACGGTGGCTGGGCTGCAGTTGCAACAGTGGCCCAAGCGTCGCCACGTCCACGCCATAGGCCGGGGCCAGCGCGATGCCGAAGTCGGCCTGGCGCGACAGCAACAGTTGCTCGATATAACCCGCTTCGAGTACCAGCAGCGCCGGGGCGGCGTGGTTGTAGATGGGCTCGATGGCGGCCATTTCCGCCACCAGAAACAGTGCCAGACCGGCTGCCGCCAGCGGCGACGCAGCCAGGGCGTGCGCATCGAGTTCGGCCGGCAGACGGACCGGCAACAGGCGGTTGAGCCGTGGCTGGTAGTACCAGGCGCCTGCCGGCAAGCCCTCGACCTGCCCCTGGGCCACATACAGATAGCACTGGATGGCGTTGAGGCCCCCGGCTGATGAATACAGGTACTTGCCCTTGCCCTCCAGGGTCACTTCACGCAGCAACGACAGCAGGCCCCCCAGCCGTTGAAGGCTGGGGGCTGCCACGTCGGTGGTTCGCCGATAGGCGCCTGGATCAAAGGGCACGGCTTGCAGGCAGATTGACTCCTGGATGCTCGCTCGCGGCGCCGGCAAGGCCTGCGCCACGCCGTTCTGGTCGGCGGCGACAGTTTGTTGATCGAGGATGTAGGCGATGACGGCGGCGAGGGTCGGCTGCTGAAGAAACACCTCCACCGGCAGCGTGACCTGATACTGCTGGTGAATGCTGTGGACGGCCTGGACCAGGGTGAAAGAAGTTGCGCCCTGATCAAAAAGATCATCGTCGACCCCCAGCGCCTCGATCCCCAGCGCCTCGATGAAATACTGCTGCAACCAGGCGCTGAGTGCCTGGGGCTCCAGCGCCGGTGCACGGACGCTGGCGGGCGCGATGCCATCAGCGGCGAGCAACGCCTGGCGGTCGGTCTTGCCGTGGGCCGTGACCGGGATCTGCTCGACGAACTGCACCCGATTGGGCGTCATGTACTCCGGCAGGCGGGCCTTTACAAAGTCGCGGATCGTCTTTTTGTCCAGCCCCTGGGCCACGACATAGGCCACCAGTTTGGGGTCTTCGCTGCCGGGGTCCTGGACCAGCACCACGGCATCACTGATCCCTGGATGGCTTTTGAGGGTGTTCTCGATCTCGCCCAATTCGATGCGAAATCCCCGCAGCTTGACCTGGGAGTCGAAACGCCCCAGCACTTCGATCTGGCCATCGTCGAGAAAGCGCGCCTCATCGCCGGTGCGGTACAGCCGCGCATCGGGCTGCGCGCAGAACGGGTCGCGGATGAACTTTTCCGCCGTCAGCTCGGGGCGATTGAGATACCCCCGGGCCAGGCCGACACCACCAATGCACAGCTCGCCGGTCTGGCCAATCGGCACGGGATGGGACTGGGCATCAAGGATATGAATCTGAATATTGTCGATGGGCCGGCCGATGGGCACGCGCTGGTCGGGCCTTGGTTCGGCGGGCCACCAAGTGACGTCCACCGCAGCCTCGGTCGGGCCATACAGGTTATGTAAGCGGGCATCCAGTCGCGAACAGAATTGCAGCAACAGATCGTGGGTCAGGGCCTCGCCGCTGACGAACACCTGGCTCAAGGAGCGGCACTCGGCGACGGCCGGATGCTTGAGAAAGAAGCGCAGCATGGACGGCACGAAATGGCAGATGGTGATCTGCTGTGCCTGGATGATCTGCACCAGATAATGGGCATCCTTGTGCCCTTCCGGCCTGGCCATGACCAGGCAGGCACCGCTGAGCAACGGCAGAAACAGCTCCCAGACCGAGACATCGAAGGTAAAGGGGGTCTTCTGCAAGATCCGCTCGGCCGGCCCGACCTGATAATGGCGCTGCATCCACAGCAGACGGTTGCAGATGGCCTTGTGCGGCAACATGCAGCCTTTGGGACGCCCGGTGGAACCGGAGGTGTAGATCACATAGGCCAGATCGCCGGGGCTGTTGATCGAGGCGGGATTGTCTTCGCTTGGGTGCAGCTCTTCGCTTGCCGGATCGTCCAGGCAGATCACTTCAACGGCCTGGGCCTTGAGCCGATGTGCAAAGCGCTGCTGCGTCAGCACCACGCTGACTGCGGCATCGTCAATGATCAGGGCCAGTCGTTCTTCGGGGTAACCCGGGTCCAGCGGCAGGTAGGCGCCACCGGCCTTGAGGATGGCCAGCAACGCGACCATCAGCTCCAGCGAGCGCTCCATCTGCACCCCGACCAGGCTGTCGGGGCCGATACCGAGCTCGCGCAGGTAGTGGGCCAGGCGATTGGCCCGACGATTCAACTGGCAGAAACTCAAGGTCTGATCGTCGAAGCACACCGCCACGGCATCGGGGCTGCGCTGCACCTGTTGCTCGATCAACTGCTGCAGGCACTGGTCCAGCGGATACGCGTAGTGGGTCTGGTTCCAGCCGGCAATGAGCGCGGCTTCGGCAGTCCGATCAGCGGGTTGCGCTGCGCGCGGAGTGCTCTGTGGACCGTCATTGGTGGCGTTGTTGTCTGGCACTGCGCGACTTCCCTGTCAGGTTGGGCCGAGATCATCGGCGACTGTTCATCCGTGTCATTGCGTCAGCGCGGCACGCTTGAGTAGGCGCTTTGCCAGGCGACGTCAGATCGATACCCAGGAGTGTTCGGATTGGCTGTGCCGCTTAAGGACTCAATGGCGCGTAGAGCCGCAAGCCGACCGTCCTTGAAGGGACCGGGGCGTCCCACTCACAGGCACCTGCCCGGGAGAGGAAATGCGCAAAGCCGCCCACAGCCTCGCCGCAGCGGCAAGGATTGGGGCTGTTCAACGTGGATTCGATGAGGAGCAAGACCAACACATCCGTGTTCCTGAACACAGTAATTCCCTTTACCAGTGAGTGCCTGAAGATTGCCAGAGACAACGGTGCATGCCTTGCTTCGTTGTTTACTCACACTACTTGGGTCGTATTTTCTCGCTGGTGCCTGCCGCTTGGTGTCGCTTGCTGCAAGGCAACGGTACGAGCGTAGTAGGCAAAAATGAGCTGTCAAATTCACAGACCCAGACTTTTCACAGGATGGACGGATGGCCTGTCGGGCGACACCCGACCAGCGTCACTCAAGCCCCCGGCGCGGCTCTGCTCCAGCGCTTTCAGCGGATCGAAAGGGCCTGTTTGTGGCAGGCAGAAAAATTGCCAATGGCAATTTTCCAGATCGGTATTAGGCTGACGATCTACGTGCCTATCGGCTTTCGGCACAATGCCATCATGAAAAGGATGACCTTCATGAGTACTTCCAACACGGATCGTTTCCACGTCTTTGGCGTTTGCCCCCCCACTGATTACTGCCTGTTCGTCGACTATGTCCTGGACGACATCAAGGATCACGAAAACAGCTTGCTGCAGCGCATCCAGCAAACGCCCGATCCGGCCTTGCGGGTCTGGCGCGAGGGTACGGCGCTGCAAGGCACGGACATCTTCGAAATTGAATGCGTGAATGACCGGGAAACCGCACAGGAAGCCGTGGAATTCTGGCGCGCCTATTTTCGCTCCCTGGGCGAAACCATCATCAAGGCCGAGCACCTGTGTGACAGGCTGGAGTGAGGTCGGACCCAGCACCGGGCACGGCCGTCAAACCATCGGTACGCTGACTGCGGCAGCTGGACGCTAGGAGCCCATAACGCAAATCAGTTAGACTGCCGGCCTATTTTGTTCAGGCCCCTCGTCATGCCCGCAGAGCATGCTTCCAAGCCCTATACCCTCCTGGCGATCGACGACGATCCGCAGTCGTTGATCGTGCTGTCGAAAACCTTGACCTGCGAGTATGAAGTGCTGCTGGCGAAGAACAGCGAGCGTGGCCTGGCCCTGGCGCGCAGTGCCAGTCCCGACCTGATCATTCTCGACATCCTGATGCCTGAGATGGACGGCTTCCAGGTGCTCAGCGCGCTCAAGAGCGACCCGGCGACTGCAACCATTCCGGTGATTTTCCTCACCTCGCGCAGCAGCGTCGAAGATGAACGCCTGGGGCTGCTGCTGGGCGCCGCCGATTACATCGCCAAGCCGATTTCGCCGCCGGTGGTACTGGCCCGGGTGGCCACACAACTGGGCTACCGCAACAAGCCCCTGCATGGCCTGCCAGCGGCGCCCGGACCTTGCGCCGGCAGCGACATGCGCGACGGCTTTGTCAGTGCATTGACCCTGCAACTGGCCGGCAATCCGCTGATCCGTCTCCAAGCCCTGCTCGACAGCCTGTCGATTGTGCTGCGCAGCAGCCTGAGCCGGCGCGACCCCGCGGCCTTTCGCAGCGCCGCCTGCCTGGCGCTGATGGGCCTCAATCAGCCGGGCAGCCGCATCGATCAGGCCCTGGGCCACAGCAGGCTGTTGATCGAAGAGATTCTCGCCCACGCCGAGCCGGAAGATCCGATCCTCAACCTCGCCTGGAAAATGACCCACGCCGACGCCTTGCTCAAGGGCCCTGGGGAGCTGCCCAGCGGCGAGCAGTTGCCACTCTCGGCCCGTCTGTTTGCCCTGGCGCTGAACTACCACCTGAGCCTGCTGCAGAGCGCGCCCGAGGACCTCCACAGTCGGCATGCGCATGCCATGGACCAGCTGTACCGCCAGCCCGGGTTCGAGCAATGCATCGGCGGCGACCCGCAGGCACTGTCGGCGGCCTTGCTCAGTTCGTCACAGACCTTTTTTGGCCGGTGAGCGGACGGTGAGCCTGGCCAATGCCTAACTTCGCGGATCTGGAGCTGTTCATTCTGATCGCCGAGCTGCAGGGCCTGTCCCCCGCTGCCCGCGTCATGTCGATCACCCCGGCTGCCGCCAGCCTGGGGCTCAAGCGCCTGGAAAGTCGCCTCGGGGTGCGGCTGTTCACCCGCTCCACTCGCACCATGAAGCTCACCCCCGAAGGCGCACGCTACCTGGACAGTGCCCAGCACGCGTTGAAGATCCTGGCCAACGGCAAGCGCTCGTTGCGCCACGATGACGGCATGCTGGAACTCACGGTGTCTTCCGACCTGGGCCGCAATTTGCTGCTGGACATGCTCGCCCGGCTCAAGCATGAGCGGCCGCGCATGTACATCAAGCTGGCGCTGAGCGACAAGCAAGAGGACCTGCTCAAGGGGCGCTTCGATGCTGCGTTGCGCTATGGCAAGAACCAGGCGCTGGATCTGGTCGAGCTGCCGGTGCTCAAGCAGCATTACTTCATCGCCTGCGCCGCGCCCGACTACCTGGCGCAACATGGCCAGCCTGAGGCGCCGCAACAGTTGAGCGAACACGAATGCATCATCTGTCACAGCATCGGCCGCCCGGAGAGTCGCTGGCGTTTCCATGGCGCCGGCAAGGTCGAGGACGTGCCGGTGCAAGGGCACTTTTGCTGTGATGATGGCGATGCCGCACGGCGCTGGGCCGTGGCCGGCCACGGCGTGGTCAACCTGCCGCTGCTGAATGTCGTCGAGGACCTGCTCGCCGGTCGCTTGCTGGCGCTGCTGCCGGGCTGGCAATCCGATCCTGCGCCGCTGAATCTGGTGGTATCGCACCGCTCGCAGATCACTTCGTCGTTGCGGGCCTTGCATCAATGCCTGGTCGAGCACTGCACCGACCGCATGGCCCGCTATCAGGCCCTGAGCCAGAACAGCCGCTAGCCCTGCAAGTCCACTAGCAGGTCAAGGGCCTGCTGGAACTCCAAGCGGTAGATCCGCTCTTGAATGGCCCGCAGCGGGCCGCACGGGTATTGCTCGTACAGCTCATCGATCAGCGCCAGGGCCTGGGCATTATGCTTGCGCAGCAGCTGGGCCAGCCGCTCCAGCGCCAGCACCTGCTCAGCGTCCAGTCCCAGGCTCGGCGCTGCCAGATCTTCGTTCGCCACTGGCAGGGAAGCCAGGCCGGCCAGTACCGGCTCCAGGCACTGCGCCAGATGCTCGATCAGCGGCCCCAGCGCTGCCGGCCCGGCCGCCTGTTCCTCCAGTTGTCTAGCGGCTTCCTTGACCGCCGTGGCGCCGATGCTCCCGGCATTGCCCTGCAGGCTGTGGGCCAGAAAGCCGATGGCGGCCAAGTCCCCGGCGGCATGGGCGTGCCACAAGCGCTCGATGACCTGCTGCTGGCCGTCACGAAAGTCGACCAAGAGTTTGCGCTGCAGAGCCAGGTCCTGGTTGACCACCGCCAGCCCCAGCGCGGTGTCGATCCCTTCGTAGGTCGAGGTCAAGACGCTTGCATCCGGTAGCGCTGCGCTCTGCGCGAGCGGCATGTCCGTGCCTGCAATCCAGCGCACCAGGGTCCGATAGAGCGCCGCGACCTCCAGGGGCTTGCTCAGCAGATCGCTCATGCCGGCCGCCAGCGCCCTGCCCTGCACATCGGCCTGGTGACTGGCGGTCACGGCAATGATCGGCAGGGACTGCAAATGGGGGTAGCCACGAATCTTGCGCGTGGTGCCGAAGCCGTCCATGACCGGCATCTGGCAATCCATCAGCACGGCATCGAAATGCCCCTGCTCCAGCAACAGGCGCAAGGCCTCGGCACCATTGACCGCCAGCACCACCTGGACCCCGACGCGCTGCAGCAGGCCCAGCAGCACTTCCTGGTTGAGACGGTTATCCTCGACCACCAGCACCCGTTTTCCCGCCAGCCAGCGTGCCGGGGCATTGACCAGACCCGGCCCCGCGACCTCGCCCATCGATGGCCCGGCAGGCGCAGTACCGCTTGAAGCGTGCCCTTGCTCAAGCGCTGGCGGCGCCAGCCCCAGCTGCACACTGAACTTGAACGTCGCGCCCTGCCCCAGCCGGCTATTGACCCAGATATCGCCCTGCATCAGTTGCACGATTTTCTTCGAGATGGTCAGCCCCAGGCCGCTGCCGCCGTAACGCCGACTGATGGACCGGTCGGCCTGGACAAAGGCATTGAACAAACGGGCCTGCTGCTCGTCGCTGATGCCTACCCCGGTGTCGGTGACGCTGAAGCACAGCAGGGCCTGATGATCCCACTGGCGCACCAGGCACACACCGATACAGACATGGCCGGCCTCGGTGAACTTGATCGCGTTGTCCACCAGGTTGGTCAGCACCTGGGCCAGACGCAGTGGATCACCGACGTAACGGCGCGGCAGCGACGCCGGAATATCCAGCTGCAGCCGCAGCGCCTTTTCCTCTGCGCGCTGGCGAACCAGCAGCAACACATCGTCCACCAGCTCCCGCAGGTCAAAGCCGGTTTGCTCCATGCTCAGCTTGCCGGCCTCGATCTTCGACAGATCCAGCACGCCGTTGATGGTGCCCACCAAGTGCTTGGCCGCACGGTCGATCTTTTCGATGTAGTCGCGCTGCACCGGCTCCAACGGCAAGTCCTGGACCAGGTGGGCCATGCCGATGATCGCGTTCAGCGGCGTGCGGATTTCATGGGACATGCAGTCGAGAAATTCCGACTTGGCCTGGGTCGCCCGCTCGGCATCGCGCCGTGATTGCTGGATTTGCGCTTCCACTGCCTTGCGCTCGCTGATGTCCTGCAGCACCCCGGTGACTCGCGTCGGCGCGCCACTGGCGTCGCGCTGCATGATCTTGCCGATGTCCATGACCCACAGCCATTGCCCCTCTTTGTTGCGCATGCGGTATTCGGCGCGGTATTCGCCGACTTCATCGTTCAGGTGCGCCTTGAGCCGGGCCATCACCGGCTCGTAGTCGTCCGGGTGCACCAGAGCGGTCCAGCGCTCCAGGCCATGACCGAAGGCCTGTTCCATCTGCTGTTTGCTGTAGCCAAGAATCTGCAGCCAGACATCGTTGTTGATGACGGTCCCCAGGCGCAGGTTCCAGTCCCACAGCCCCAGGGCCCCGCTTTGCAGGGCCATGTCCAGGCGCTGTTCGCTCTGCTCGATCTGCGCCACGTCACGCTTGTGTCGTCGGGCGTCGGCCAGACGCCGCAGGCCGCCCCACAGCAACAGCAAGAACACCAGGGCACTCACTCCCTCGATCAGCAGCACCTGTTCCGCCGGTAACAGTGCGTCCAGGTCGCCCAGGGTGATCAGGGTCCAGGGACCGCTCGGGTCATTCCAGTCGAAATCCACCCGGGACAGGCTGTAGCGCCGGCCGTCCAGCCGGACCACCGGCTGGTGGGCATCGAAGGGCAAGCGCTCGGGCACCCCGTTGGCAAACCGATAGTCGCTGAACTGGCGGCGGATCTCCCCGGTGAAGCGGTTCCAGGGCCAGGCGCGGTCGGACTTGAGGACCAAGTCCGGGGAACTGGCGGCCAGCACCACGCCGCTGGGGGACAGGATCATCTGCAGATCGGCGCTGTAGGGCTTGCTCAAGCTGGCATCGAGCGTATCGGCGTCAAACCGCGCCACCAGCACCCCGATCACCTGGTCCTGGCGCGTACGCGACTCGAAGATCGGCACCGCCATGTAGAACATGCGCGTGCCGGTACTGGTGCTGATGGCGCCGTAGACACTGCTGCCGCCATTGAGGGCCACTTTGAAGTAGGGACGGAAGGCCACATTCAGCCCCAGGGGCGTCTGTCCCTGCTGGTCGTAGGCGGCCACCACCACCCCGTCCCGGTTGAGGACAAACGCATGGTTGGCATCCACCACCAGGGACAGGGTCTTGAGCGGCAGAGTGGCCCGTTCCATCAGCTCGGCAGAGGGCGCAGGCTCCAGGACGATGCGCTTGAGCCAGGGGTTGTGGCGCCCGAGGATCGACAGTGCGCCAATGGCAAAGCCGTTGGATTTCCATTGCTCCAGGTCCTGGGCCTGCTCCTGGGTCTGCATCTGGACGCTGGCCCGGTAGACGTCTTCGACCTGCACCCGGTAGTAGTTGCCCAACGCCACCGCGGCGCCGACCGCGATCACCACCCCCAAGGCATAACAGCAGCGTTTGTGACTGTCGAAGAAGTCCAATAACCCGTACAACCGCTCGCCCCTTTACCTTGAAAAAAACCCTGCCCGCCAACCCTGGCCCGGTGCCTTGCCAGGCCCTGTCAGCGTTTGGCCAGCCGGCGTGGAAACTCCGGCGGCAGAAAATCCAGGTCCGGATCGTAGTCGGCCTTGAGGTAATCACAAAGCGCCTTGAGGTCCTGGGGCGACAAGGTTCCCACCGCTTGCTTGAGCCGCAGGGTGTCGAGAATGTAGTCATAGCGGCTGTTGTTGTACTGGCGCACGGCGTTGTACAGCTGACGCTGCGCCTCCAGCACATCGACGATATTGCGGGTTCCGACTTGGAAGCCCATCTGCGAGGCCAGCACCGCGCCCTGGTTGGAAATGATCGACTGGCGCCGCGCCTGCACCTGATCGACACCGCTGTTGAGGCCACGATGCAGGTTGCGGGTCTGCTCCACGACCTGACGCCGCAAGCCGTCGTTGAGGGACTCGCGCTGGTTCATCCGCTGGTGGGCTTCGCGCACCTGGGAGCGGGTCTGGCCGCCGCTGAACAGCGGAATATTCAACTGCAGCCCGACCGTGCGCTGCTCGACGTTGCCGCCGTAGCCGTTGCCACGGATATCGCTGTTGCCGTAACCCAGGCTGTCGTTGTCACCGATCTGGTAGCGCAGCACCGCATCCAGGGTCGGCGCGTGCCCGGCCTTGCGCGCGCTCAGGGTCTGCTGCGTCGCCTCCAGGGCGTACTGGCTGGCCTGCAGGGTCAGGTTCTGGCGCACCGCGGTGTCCACCCAGCGCCGGGCGTCGTTGGGTTCGGGCAACAGCACCGGCATGTCGTGGCGCAGCCCCTGGATCGCCTGGTACTGCTGATGCGTCAGGGTGTCCAGGGCTTGGAAGGCATCGTCGGTCTGCTTCTGCGCGACGATGCGGTTGGCCCGCGCGGTGTCATGCCCGGCCTGGGCCTGCAGCACATCGGTGCGGTCCGACAGGCCCAGTTGCAAGCCGCGCTCGGCCAGTTGCTGCTGGCGCTTGAGCGCCGCTTCCTCGGCCTTGGCCGCCGCCAGGGCGTCCTGGGCCTTGAGCAGGCCGAAGTAGGCCTGGGCGCTGTCGAACATGAGTTTCTGCTCGGCGGCGGCCAGCTCCAGCTGGGCCTGCTGGTCTTCGGCTTGCGCCGCCTTGAGGGCGAACCAGCGATCGGCGCGGAATATCGGCTGGTTCAGCACCGCCTGATAACTGTTGCCACTGCGCCGGGTGTCCTGCCGTGGCTGCTGCAGGGAGGTGCGGGTGGCATTCAGATCGGCGCTGGCGGACAGCGTCGGCAGCAGGCCGGCCCTGGCCTGGGGCACCGCCTCGGCGCGGGCCGCCTGATCGGCCTGGGCCGCCGCCAGCTCGCTGTTGTTCTGCCGGGCATCCAGGTACACCCGCCACAGGTCACTGGGCAGCGCCTGGGGCCGCTGTTGTGGCATAGGGGGTGGCGGATGCTGCGCTGAGTCTTGTGGCAGGTCTTGCTGATGCAATGGCAGCGCCTGCGCCAGGGGCGCCGCCAACAGCGGGACGACAAGCAGCCAGCCGGCAAAGGCTCGCTGCCGCGAATTCATGGGTTTGCTCATGGTTGGATCTAACACCGGGAAAAGAGAGGGCCGCAGACAGGAGAGGCTTTGCGCCCCTCCTGTGTTTCTGCTGCGTGGTCAGGTCAGTGAAGGCACCAGCACCGCCTGCGCGGCCTGATGGTGTTTGGGCAGCTGTTCGCGAGCGCCGCCTGTGTCAGCGAAGGCCGCCATGGCCCCGCTGAGTTTTGCCAGGCTGGGGCCCTGGCCATCTGCCGCCGGGTCCAGCCCAGCCGCCGCCGAGCTCAGAGCATTCGCCGCCGGCAGCGTCTCGCGCTGGCTCCAGGCCAGCTCGAACACGCTGTCCCGGGCTGATCCGTTCGGGCCAAAGCCCTTGAGCAGCTGCTCGACGCTGAGCATCGACGCATCGCCTTTGAGCTCGATCAGCAAATGCCCATGGGCGGCCGCCTGGCTGCCCAGTACCTGGCGCAGCACCAGGGCGGTGCCATTGCCCGTGTCGGTCAACTGCACGTCCTCACCCCGACGGCTGACGAGCATGTGCTTGCCATCGGCCACCGGCAGGATCACCCGGTCCAGAGCCAGGCCCGGATCGTCGTTGTCGATGACCACCGTGCGGTAATGCGCCCACATCGCCGGAGTCAGGCGGTAGGTGTCACCCCCGGCGCCGCCGTGCAGCACCACACTGTCGACCCCGGCAATCAACGGCGGCGCCAGATCATCCTGATGACCATTGCCGCTGGCGCCCTGAAGCAGCAGCGAGGAGCCGATACGCTCGACATTGGCGTAGTGGCCAAGCTGCTGTGCCTGGCCGTCCTTGAGCTGATACAGCGCCTGCTCGGTCGGGCTATAGACATAGGCCGAGTTCGGCGTCCCGGCAGCGACTCCGATAAAGCGCAGGTCGCTGCCCGCAATACCGCTGCTGGCAAACATCTGCCCACTGGCGATATCGAACCAGCCGCGGCTGGCGCCATCCTGCAAGGTCAACACGCCTTTGGCGCCCCACTGTCCAGCCACGGTCGCCAGGGCCTGGGGCAGATTGCCCAGATGTGCCTGCTGCCAGCCCTTGTCCACGGCCACCAACTGCACATCGCCGTTGTTGCTGCGCAGCAGCACTTCGCCCTGCACGGTGGTCAGGCGCAAGCCGGCATCGACCTGGACCGCCGAGCGCAGTTGCAGCGTGGGCATCCAGTCAATGGCGGCCGGCAATTGGGCCGAGGCCTCAAGCACCTCATCGTTGCCAAACGCGCTCGGCAGTGCCTGGGATGTCAGCGGCGGCTGCAGATAGAGCTTGCCGCTCTCGGGCTCGAACAGCCGGGCACTGCCACTGGCACCGTCGAAGCCGAGAAACTGCAGCGGCTTGTCTTGCAGCGCGGACGACGCCACCACCACCTGAGCGTTGTGGTACCACACTGGCAACGCACGCTTGCCGTCGGCGGCCTTGACCCCGAATACCGCCAGGGTGGCGTTGCTGCCGGCGACCTCGGCGAGGTCCTTCCACCAGCTACTGCGCCCCTTGAGCCAATGCTCGTTGACCGCCTCATAGCTCAGGCGCCCGGTCGCCTCGATCCGCGCCATGCGCCCGTCCTGGGTCACGGCCAGCAGATGGCCGTTGAGATTGAGCACATTGGCCAGGGGCGGCGTGGCCAGGCGCAAGGCGCTTGGCTGGCCGGCATCGAGCACCTGCTGCCCCGGCCCTTCCTGGCGGAACAGCACCTGCTGCGCCTGGCTGTAGAAATAGAACACCTCCTGGCCACCGGGCTGGGCCAGGCTGCCGGCCAACACCAGGTCCGCCGGAATCTTCCAGGCACTTTGCACCTGCCCCGACACATCGGCACTCGGCGCCTGCCCGGCCGGTGGCGCCAGGTTCGGCTTGATCACCACACCATCGCTGCTGCGCACCCAGTAGCGGTGCGCGACTTTGGCGTTATCCAGGCCAAACACCGTGATCAGCTCTGCCGCGGTCGGCTCCAGCAGGGGCGCGCCCAGGCTGTACACCGGGGTGTCGCGCGGGGTGGTCTGAGCCTCGTAACCCTTGAGCAGGGTACTGAGCAGGGTCTTGGCGTCCCTGCCATGCTGACCGTTGCTTGCCGACCGTTGCAGCAGCGACTCATCGCCGACCACCCCCACCAGCTCCATCCGGTCACCGAGGATGCGGAAGCTCAGCTCGGCTTCCCGTTCCTTGAGCTGATAACGACGGGCCAGATACACCGCGTCGCCCTCTTGCCAGAACCGGCTGATCTGGCCGGCGCTCTGGTTGAACGACGGGGCGAACTGCGCATCGACCTTGCCGCTGGCAATCTCGACCCGCCAGGCGGCGGCGTTCTGGGCATCGACGAAGTAGGCATGCTCGCCGATGACCGCGCCCAGCTGGGCGTTGCCGGCCTGCTGTACATCGGTGTCGGTGAACAGCATGCGGTCCTTGGCGACGTCGTAGTACGCCCGACCGACATTGCGCTCACCGTGCTTGTAGTTCTCCACCAGCACGTATTGGCCGTGCAACTGATGGGCCTGGGCCAGGTCCTTGAGGTGCTGTTCGATGCGCTGCCCGGGCACTTGCCATTGGCTGGCGTCTTCCTTGACCACGTCAGTGGTCTGGCCGACAAAATCGACTGCCCGTACTTCGCCCTTGGCGTTGACCAGCAGCACCTGGCCGCTTTGGGCCGGATCGAGCTTGACCTTGACCCCGCCCACCAGCAAATGGTCCTTGGCCACCGTAATGCTGTCGCTCTCCAGCTGGCTGCTGTCGATGATCCAGCGTGACGGCTGACGGCCGGCCTCGTTGCTGAGCCTGACCTCGGTGCCTTCATTGAGGCCGATCAGGTATTCGCCGCCGGCGCCCTGAATGTCGTAGCGCAGGTAGCCGTACAGTTCCTTGGGCAATTGCGGTACCACCAATTGCCGGTTGCGCCCATCCAGCAGCACTTCTACCGGCGTCTCGACGTACTCCTGGTGAATGCGCCGGATCGTCTCCTCGCTCGGGAAGATGTAGAAGTCGTAGTCGAAGCGCCGGTCCTGCTCGAGCCTGCGAATCACATCGAAGCCCGTGTCATGCCGGGTGGTGGCCCCCGGCAGGATCATGTACTCGTAGCTGATGTAGGACTTGGGCGTGCCCGGCAGGATCACCGTCCGGCTGTCGCCGTGGTCGAGTTTGGGCGGTGGGTTGCCGTGGCCAATGCCGCTGCGCACCTCGATCGCCTGGGCGCGGTCGTTGATCATCCGCGGGAAGTCGCCAACCCAGAAGAAGTAGTTGATCGCCCCGGAGCCGGTGGAACCGTGATGGGTGCGGTAGATGTACTGGCTGTCGAAACCGACCTCGCTTGAGCGCAGGTCGAGGCGCTTGACCACCGCTCCGGGCAGCGGCACCAGCACCTGCTGTTTCTCGTCATAACGGTAGCCGTTGCCTTGATAGGCCTTGTCCAGGGTATCGAAGTAACGTCCCACCGCCTTGGCGTCTTCGGCCACCGCGCCAAAAGCCTGGGCCAGGGCCGTGAAGCCTACCGCCAGGCCGCCGAGGATCACCCCCGCGCCGCCCAGCACCGCCGCGGTGGTCGAGGCGCCGACCAACCCGGCACCGATACCCGCCGCGCCGCTGACGAAGCTCGCCGAATCGAACGCCAGTTGGGTGCCGAATACGGCTTTCTGCACATCGTTTTCGGCATGGGCCAGCTCATAGGCATCCAGGCCGACCATGACCCCGCCAAACAGCACGCCTGCGCCCTCGTTGACCGTGTGCCCCAGGGTCGAGGCAAAGTCCTTGAGCGAGGACTCGGCGGCCAGGGCCTCGCCACGCAACGCGGTTTGCACCAGTTGGGTGACCTTGGCCACATCTTGCACGGTGCCGTGGCCGATCTGCGCCAGGCCCAGGTAGCTATGGATCTTCAGGGCCGTGGCCAGGTCCGGTGACACCACGCCCTGGGCTGCGTCCTTGCGGTTCTTGTCGGCCAACCACTGGATCAGGGTCTGGACCGCAAAGCCCGCGTTCAGGCCGTCCACATGCGCCGCTTCGCCGACCCCGGCGCGGGGCCGGATCTGCCCGTGTTCCAGGGTGAAGTGCTCGCTGAGCACGCTCATGTGCTCATCGACGAAACGACGGAATTCGACAAAGGTGCCGTCGTCGGTGCTCAGCCAGCGGGTCTGCTCGGGCTGGTCACGGTTGATGAACTGCACCCGATAGCCGCCCTCCGGCTGCGCCTCGGTGTTGGCGATGATCGGTATCCACTGGCTGCTCAGCTGGTGCTCCTGGGCCAGTCGGGTGCTGGCGGCATCGAAGCGCGCACCCCATTGCTCGGCGTCGAAGGTGGTCAGCGCCGCCCCCAGGCGCAGGTCCTGGCTGACACGCTGCTGGGCACCTACCGCCTGCTCCACCTGACGGCGTTGGCCGATGACGCCGGCCAGTTCCTCGGGACGGGACAGATCGGCGACATTCAGCCCGCTGCCCAGCGGCACTTCGGCCATCTTGTGGGTGTCGATCTCGACCAGGTTGAAGGCCGGCTGCGACTGGCTGCCGAACGAGCTGTAGTGCGCCGCCAGTTTTCGGCGTACCAGGTGCTGCTCCATGGCCTTGGCCAGGCCCTTGCTGGAATCGAAGGCGAAGATCCCCACGTTCGGGTCATAGAAGTAGTAGCGACGGCCTTCGGGGCCCTGGGCACTGCCCACCAGCATCGAGTGGTTCCGGGTATTGAGGGCAAACATCGAGTCGCTGCCGCTGTTGGCCAGCCGCGCCACCACGTCGGACAACTGGAACTGCCCCAGCGCCTTGGAGGCCTGGACCGCGTCGACATTGGAATGCAGGCGGATCAGGCTGTTCTTGAGCAAGGTCGAGCTGCCGGCCTGGGGATCGGCCGAGGCCAGGAACAGCTTCTGCACCAGGCTGTTGACCCCCGCCTCGCCGCCATTGGCCAGGGCCACGGCCATGGCCCGGACCAGCGGGTAGCAGCGACCGCCGGAGCGATCCCCCACCAGCGACAGGTAAAAGTCCTGGGGTGCCAACTGACTGAAGACACTGCCGGCGCCCTGGAAGTCTTCACTGAAGGTCGCGGTCTGGCGCAGCACCTTGTCGACGTATTCGGCCTGGCTGGTTTCGCTGATGCGAGCACTCAAGGCGCCACGCTGCCCAGGCGTGAGCTGGCCGTCGAGAAACAGGCGCTTCATTTCCAGGGCCGACTGCTTGCCGTCCAGCCCGGGGATCTTGATCTCGCGGAAATCCCGCACGCCATCGCTGAAGGCCGTGCCCCGGGCCCCGCGCTGATAGGCCTCGGCAATGGCGTAGCGCTCGCCGATGCTGGTGCTGCGCTCATCGCCCCCGCCCTGGATCGCCGTGTCGTCGGTGCGCACCACCGCAGCGCTGCCTTGCTTGGCCTGGATCTGCTGCCAGAGCCAGGTCTTTTCTACCGAAGCGGCCTCACGCAAGACCGGCTCGTACTGCGCCCGGTAGAAATCCTGGGTGAGGTTGAGCTGCTTGATCTGCTGGTCGATCAGGCGCTTGTCGCCCGCCCCGCGCCGCTGCTCCTGGAGTTGATAGCGCTGGTTGCTGAGCTGTTCGATGTCGGCACTGACCCTGGCATGGACCGCTTCGCGCAGCCGATTCCAGGCGGCAATGGCCGGATGCTCGGCAGAGAAATCGCCGCCGTTGTAGACGCCATCGGCCACCCCTTCGCTGGACACGCCGAACTGGCTCGCGACTTTCTTCAGGTTCTGGTGCACCTGTTCGCGGTACTCGGCGAACTGGATCCGGTTGCGTTCCTGCACCTGGCTGTCGGCGGTCTGGATGGCAAGCGGCTCTGCACCCTCGCGCAACTTCGGCCAGACCATCTGCCCCTCGCGCTGGTACTCCTGGCGCTGGAACACCAGTTGCCACTGACCGTCGACGAATTGCATGTACGCCGCCGCCAGGCCCTCGGCCGTGCCGGCCACCTGGTAGTCCTTGTAGTCGACCGCCATCACCACGTTGTCGTACAGCAGCGAACTGTTGACCCGACCGTCGTGATAGACCCGATAGGTATCGGCGTCCAGGCGGGTCACCACCAGCGAGCTGCCCGACAAGGTGCCGGTAAACAGGAAGCTGCCCGGGCGCGCCTGCCGGGGAATGTCCACATAGGCCGGCGCGGCGTTGGCATGGTTCGGCCCGTTGTAGCCGAGGAAGTACGCCGGCACGCTGTCCGCGCTCGCGGTGCTCACGGAGTTGGCGCTGTGCTCGGTGTATTCGAGCTCATACAGCTTGGGCGCGACTTCCACCAACTGCACGTGGCCCTGGGCCGGCAAGCGTCCGGCCTTGACCAGGGCCTCGGCGCTGAGGGTGTGGGTCTGGGCGAACTGCACCGGGTCGGCGGCAAACTGATGAATGTCGGCGCTGCCCTGGCGTGGTTCGAAGCCGGCCTCGTGGGCTGTCAGTCCGCCCTTGAGTTGCCGGTCCTTGTCGGCCTGCCCCAACAGCGCAGGCAGCGGGCCGAGGTCGGTGAAGCGCGGCGGATGGAACTCCTCGCTCGGCGCCAGGCCTTGATTGACGATGGGCAGGACTCGGGCCATCACCGCGTCGTACAACTCCCCGCGCAAGGCCTCGCGGCGCCCTTGGGCACGGTAGCGGTCGAAGGTCTGCAGCAGGTCCTGGCCGATGCTGTCCGGCCCCTGGGGTTCATAACGGGCGGCGACATACAGGGTTTCGAAGAACGAGTGATAGCCGTTGCGGATCATGAAGGCCGCGTTGGCCATCTGGAACTGCCAGTACTGCTTGACGCTCGGCACACGACCGAACAACTCCGGCAAGGCATTGCTGACGGTCTGGGTGGTGCCGGAAATGCCCCCCACGAACGGGGTGTCCAAATCGTTCATGTAGCGCGTGGCTTCATTGTTCGGATCGGGACGGAACTGGCTGTAGCTGCGGTACTTGTCGTCCTGGATCAGCAGCGCTGTATCGGTCTGGGCCTGCTCCGGGCGGGTATTGAGGATCAGGTAGGGGTCGGGCTGATTCAGCCGGTTGTTGATCATGACCTTGTCGGCGCCGGTTTTCGGCGTCAGCGCGGCATGGGCATTGACCGGCACCGCGGCCTTGGAAAAGCTGTCGGCCACGGGCCGCAGGGCATGGAACAACGCCTGCTTGCGCAGGCTGCGGCCCTGGTCGCCGGACAACAGCGCCTCGACCGTCGGCCGCAAGGCGCCGTCGACCGGCGCCAGGCCCTGGGGGCCGCTCAACAACAGGTTCAGCAGTTTGCTGTCCAGGCCGCGCTCCAGCGTCACCTTATCGAAGACATGCACCTTCGGGTTGCCGGGATGCTGCGCGGCGTTGGCGCTGGCCACGCGCTGGGTTTCCACCTCGATCGCCTGGGCGTGCCACTGTTCATACAGCGGTGCCAGCAGCAACTTGGCCTGGGCAATGTCGCTTTGCAGATAGCCGCCTTGCAGGACCTTGCCCAGTGCCTGGCTCTGCACCAGGTTCTGCCCCAGGTCGAACAACAGTTGATCGTTGTCGTGGCTCTGCCAGACCGACGCGGCGAAGGCCTGTTCCCACAGCACCTTGTTCAGGTTGTTGCCCTTGATATCCCGCAGGCTCGGGCGGCTGTGTTGCGCCAGCAGCACCCCGGCCGGGGTGATGTGGTTGCGTTCGAGCAAGCGCGTCAGTTGTTGCACGAAGGTGGCGCGCTCGCTGCTGCCTTCGAACAGCCGGCTGGCCTTGAAGCCCTTGTCGCGCAGTTGTTCCAGGCGCTCGAAAAACGCCGCGTTGTATTGGTACAAAGCCTCGGTCTGGGCCTTGCTCAGGTGGCTGCTGCTGACCTTGTCGCCCTCGACGGTCATCAGGGCAAACGGCGTCGCCGAACGGAAAGCGTCGCCCTGGGGCATTTCCAGCAGGTACTGGTGCTCGGCAAAGCCGACCGAGCGCTGCAGCTCATGAACATTGACGAACAGCCCGTCGCGGTCCGGGTGGTAGCTGTGCTGCCGATAGTCTTCGACGCCCAGGGTCTGGAAGCTGCTGAGGTCCGCGTTCTGGTTGATCAGCTCGCTCAAGGCGCCGGCCAGGGGCACTTCGCGAGGCACGCTGGTGCCGGGCGACTGGCCCGATACCTGGATGCCGACCTGGTTGGGCACCTTGCGATCGACGTTGGTCAACAGCAGCTTGTGGCCGTTGCTCAGCAACTGGGCCTTGAAGCCTTCACGCAGGGAGCTTTCCGACACCAGATGGTTGGCGAAGTACTGCTCGACGAACCCGGTCTTGACCAGCACCGAGCGAATCGGCGCAAAGGTCGGCGAGCGCATGGACGGCGGCTCGCTCTTGAGCCGGTACTGTTGCTGCCAGGCCAGAGACCGGGCCGCGGTGCCAAAGGAAAAATTCAGCACGCCGTCGGTGGGCACCACCAGCCGGCCGTGGTCCAGGTAGAAGTCCTTGAAACGCCCATCGGTACTGGCATTGACCAGTGCCACGTTCATGCGGATATAGCCCGGGCGCTCTTCCATCATCAGCAGTGACAGGTTCACCGGCAGCTCGTCGGAAGCCCGAGGCGGCTTGACCAGTGCCGCCAGGCTCGCGGCCTGCTGCTGCGGTGCGGCCTTGAGCAAGGCGTTGTAGCGAGTACTCACCTCCTTGTAGGCCTGCAGCTCGGAGAACAGGGTCACGTAGGCCTGACTGAAGGTGGAGTCGGCAACCTGCACGCTCAGGAGCTTCTCCAGGCGATTGATCCGGCCCTTGAGCTCTTTCTGCTTGGCCGGCGCATCGGCTTGCAGGACCTCGGCCTTGGCGCCACCAGGACTGAGCAGCCGCAGGGCCTTGTTCCAGGTGCTGTCATAGTGGCTGATCGCCATGTCCTGGCGGCTGTACAGCTGGATGTCACGGTCCAGTTGCTGCTTGTAGGCAAGGGTGGCCGGAGTGTCGGCGATGGCCTTCATTTCTTTGCGGCGTTGTTGCAGCACCTGCAACTGGTCGCTCACCGAGACCGGGTTGTCCTGCATCTGGTAGTGCTGGGCGGCCAGCACGCTCAGGGTGCTCTGCTGCATTTCCAGCAGCCGCTCGCCGACCTGGCCGATGTACTCGGCGCGCTCGTCGGCGCTCATGTGGAACCATTCGGTTTGCCGCCCTGCCGTCTTGATCTGTTGGTCGATCAGGGTATTGAGCAGGCGCGTGAAGTCCTTGGACATAAAAGCCATTGCAATGATCCTTTGTCTGTTTTGAGCCGGGCCCTGCGTATTGCGCAGGGCTGCCTATGGATATGCGGAGTGGGGAGACATGACGGGTGGCTGAGTCCTCCTGCCGTGGGTGGGGTCAATCCTTCATCTGCAGTGCCCATTGCCGGGCATACACGCCGTCCAGGGCGAGCAGCTGTTGATGTGTGCCTTGTTCGAGCACCCGGCCCTGATCGATGACCAGAATCCGGTCCGCGTGGCGCAGGGTGTTGAGGCGATGGGCGACACTGATCACCGTGCGGCCGCGGACGATGCCCTGCAGATTGGCCATCACCGCCGCTTCCGACTCGTAGTCCAGGGCACTGGTGGCTTCATCCAGCAACAGGATGCCGGGGTTGGTCAGCAGGGCCCGGGCCAGGGCGATGCGTTGCCGCTGGCCGCCGGAGAGCTGGCCGCCCCGCTCGCCCACCTCGGTCTCGTAGCCTTGGGCCAGGGCCTCGATAAAGGACGCCGCCCCGGCCAGACTGGCGGCGTGCCGCACTTCGGCATCGCTGGCCTGAGGCCGGCACAGGCGGATGTTCTGGGCAATGCTGCCGGCGAACAGCACGCTCTCCTGGAGCACCACGCTCATGTTGCGGCGCAGGGCCACCGGGTCGGCGATGGCCAGGTCGATGCCGTCCACCAGCACCCGGCCGTGCTGGGGCACATAGAGGCGCTGCAGCAGGCGGGTCAGGGTCGACTTGCCGGAACCGGAGGGCCCGGTAATGCCGACGAACTCGCCCGGCTGGATCTCCAGATCCAGCTGGCGCAGCACCTCCTGGCCGTCTTCTTCGTAGCGAAAGCGCACACCCTGGAAGCTCACGGCGCCCTGCAACGCCGGCACCGAGGCCAGACCGCCGCTACCGCTTTCACAGTCGCTGTCGAGAATGTCCCCCAGGCGGCGCAGGGAAATCAGCGTGTGCTGAAAGTCCTGCCAGACCTGGGCCAGGCGCAGGATCGGCTCCACCACATGCCCGGCCAGCATGTTGAAGGCCACCAGCTGGCCGGGGCTCAACTGGCCGTCCAGCACCAGCATTACGCCCCACCAGAGCAACAGCGCCGCGGTCAGCTTCTGGATCAGGCCGATGCCCTGCCCGGCCCAGATGCCGACGATGCGGGTGTGGAACGCCGCCCGCACATAGGCCGCCAGCTGGCGCTGCCACTGCTGCTGGAAGGCGCTTTCGATGGCCCCGGTCTTGATGGTCTCGATGCCGCTCACGGTCTCGGTGAGAAACGCCGTGTTGGCCGCATTCAACTCGTATTCGCGCAAGGCCCGGCTGCGCAGCAAGGGCCCCACGCACAGCCAGAAAAGGAAATACAGGGCCAGGGAGCCCACCACCACCCAGGTCAGCAGCGGTGCATAGCTGTACATCACGGCGATGAACAGCCCGCAGAACGCCAGGTCCAGCACCAGGGTCAAGGCCGAGCCGGTGAGAAACTGGCGGACCTGCTGCATCTCGCCGACCCGGGCGATGATCTCGCCGCTCTGGCGGCGCTGGAAATACTCCAGCGGTAACTGGATCAGGTGCTGGTACAGGCGCGCGGACAACTCGGCGTTGATCTTGCTCGCCACATTGCTGAACAGCCAGGACCGCAACAAGCCGAACAATGGCTCGAACAGCGCCAGGGCCAGCATGGCGATCCCCAGCACTTGCAGGCTCGACAGGCCGCGACTGACCAGGACCCGGTCGATGATGTTCTCGAACAGCAGCGGCGTGACCAGCGCCACCCCTTGCAGCATCAGCGACACCAGCAGCACGCTGCGAAACTGGCGCCCATGCTTGAGGATCGACGGCAGGAACCAGGAGACGCCGAAACCACCGGTCTTGAGTTGCACGTGCCGCTCGGCCAGCAGCAGCACCTCTCCCGTTCGCTGATCCTGGCCCTGCCAGAGCGTCGCCAGCTCCTGGCGCGACAGGCTCTGGCATTGCCCCTGCAACGGCCAGAACACCCGGACCTGCTCGTCCTCTACCGCCTCCAGCACCGCCCAGCCGTGAGGGGTGTTCAACAGTGCCGGCAGCGGCAGGTGATGCAGGCGCTGCACCCGGCTCTGCACCGCCCGTGCGCGCAGGCCGATCCAGCCGGCGCAGCGTCGCAGGTCAAGGCTGTCGGCCGGACCTTCAACCCGTCCCAGGCGGTGAGTCAGTTGCGCCACGCTGATGTTCAGGTCGAAGCGCCGGGCGGCCCAGGCCAGGGCGTGCAGGCCGGTGTCGAGCAGCGTCGCTGAGGGTTCGGAGGCGGCATCGAAAGCGCGGGTCATGTTCAACGCTCCCGCAACGCTTCGGACTGATACTCACGAATCGGGCTCAGCAGGTAATTGATCACCCGCCGCTCGCCGGTGCGAATCTCGCCGGTCACGCTCATCCCCGCCTGCAAGGGCATCCAGCCCTGCCCCGCGGCAATGGCCGCACGCTCCAGGCGAATCCGCGTGGGGAACACCAGCCCCAGCTGGTCGTCCTTGATGGCATCACCGGAGACATGCTCCACCGTGCCGCGCAAGGTGCCGTAGCGGGTGTAGGGAAACGCATCCACCTTGATCTCCACCGGCTGGCCGGCCCTGACGAAGCCCACGTCCTTGTTCAGCACCATGACCTCGGCATCCAGCTCGGCCCCTTCGGGCACGATCACCAGCAACTGTTGCGCCGCTTGCACGGCGCCGCCCAGGGTATGCACCGCCAGTTGCTGGACCACGCCGTCCACCGGTGCCAGCAGGGTTTGCAGGCGCTGGCGGTCGCGGCCGCGAATCAGTTGCTGCTCAAGCACAGCGATCTCCTGTTGACTGCGGTTGAGCAGTTCGTGCTGCTCGCGCTGGGTCCTGGCCAGGAAGCTGTCGCGCTGCTCGCGACGGTTCTGCGCCTGGGCCTTGAGCACCTGCAGCTCGGCCTGTTGCTGGGCCAGCGAACGCTCGACTTCCAGTTGCTCCTTTTCCTGCTCAAGCAACTCGACCATGGGCATCAATTGTTCAGCCGCCATCGCCCGGCGTGCATGGAGCCGTTTGCGCACATTGCTGGACAGCTTGCCCAGGGCGCTGATCTCGCTGCCCCGGGCCCGCTGATTGGCCTGGTTGATGGCGATCTCGGCGTTGAGGCTGTCCAGGTTGGCGCTGATTTCCTTCCAGGTGCTCAGCAGTTGCTCCCGGGCCGCTGCTACCTGCTGTGCATCCAGGCCCGCCGGTGCCTGATAGCTGTGCAAGGGCTCCGGGGTCAGCAGTGCGCGAGCCCGGGCCAGCTCCAGACGTTTGAAGTCCAGTTGCGTGCGCAACTCGCTCAGTTCGGCGTCGATGCCAATCGGGTTCAGCGCCACCAGCACCTCGCCGGCCTTGACCCGCTGCCCGTCACGCACATGGATGGCCCGGACTTCACCTGCCTCGTGGGCCTGGATCACCTTGGTGTAGCTGGACACCATGAGGCGTCCGGCGGCACTGGCATGAATGTCGAGAAAACCGAAGATCGCCCAGCCCAGGGCCAGCAGGATCGCCAGGATCAGCAGCAGCGCCGTGCAGCGCGCCCAGGGCGCCGGTGGCCGCTCGACAATTTCCAGGTAGCCGGGCTGGAACTCGTACTCGTCGCGGCTGCGCTTGAGCCGCGTCCGTGCCTGCCCCAGGCGTTGCCAGGCGCGACGTGCGCGAGACAACAGCGTGCCGAACATCATGACGCCTCCTTGCTCAGCGCCTGCTGCAACGCCCACAGGCGCGCGTAGCAACCACCGTTGGCCAAGAGTTGCTGATGGCTGCCGGATTCGCTGATACGCCCCTGTTCCAGGGCGATGATGCGTTGGCAATGCCGTACCGCAGACAGGCGATGGGCAATGATGATCACCGTGCGTCCCTGGGCGATGCTTGCCATGTTGTCCTGGATCAGCGCCTGGGATTCGTCATCCAGGGCGCTGGTGGCCTCGTCGAAAATCAGCAGGCGCGGGTCGCCCATCAGTGCCCGGGCAATGGCGATGCGTTGCCGCTGGCCGCCGGACAACGAGCTGCCGGCTTCGGCCAGCACCGTGTCGTAGCCCAGGGGCAGGCGCAGGATGAAATCATGGGCACCGGCCAGGCGCGCTGCGGCAATCACGCTTTCCAGGGAAGCCGTGGGATGGCGCAGGGCGATGTTGTGGCGCACGCTGCGGTTGAACAGGTAGTTTTCCTGGAGCACCACGCCAATCTGGCTGCGCAGCCAGGCCGGCTGCAACTGATCCAGGGGCAAGCCGTCGATCAGGATGCGCCCGCCATCGGGGGTGTAGAGTTTCTGCAGCAGGCGGGTCAGCGTGCTCTTGCCGGACCCGGACGGGCCGACGATACCCAGGGTCTGCCCGGCGGCGATATGCAGGTCCAGGCCGCGCAGCACCCATGCAAGTTCCGGGCGGTAGCGGAACACCAACTGTTCGATGCGCACTTCGCCACGCAGCGCCTGAGTCGGGCGCAAATCCCCCTCGGCCTGCTCCACCGGCAGGTTGAGCATGTCGCCCAGCTTGTCCACCGACACCCGCACCCGGACGAACTGCTGCCAGACCTCGATCAGCTTGGCCACAGGCTGGCTGACGTGGGACAGCATCATGTTGAAGGCAATCAACTGGCCGATGCTCATCTGCAGGTCGATGACACGGCTCGCGCCCCAGCAGATCACCGCCACCGCGGTGACTTTCTGCAACAGCATCACGCTCTGGCTGATGGCGCTGCCCAGGGTCTGGCTGGCAAACCCGGCCTCGACCATCTGCGCCGTCTGCGACTCCCAGCGACGCTGCATGCGCGGCTCCACCGCCAGGCTCTTGATGGTTTCGCTGCTGCTGACGCTTTCATTGAGAAAGGCAGTGTTGCGCGCCGCGCTGTAGAACTGGCGCTCGATGCGCTTCTCCAGCGGGCCGGTGCTGAACCAGGCCAGCAGCGCATACAGCGGCAGGGTCAGCAGCACCAGCAGGGTCAAGGGCCAGGAAATCCAGGCCATGACCGCAAAGAACACCAGGGTGAAGGCCACGTCGACACACAGGGTCAGCAGCGAGCCGGTGAGAAACTCGCGGATGCTGTCCAGCTCCTGGACCCGGGTGATGATCGCCCCCACCTGGCGTTGCTTGAAGTACAGCAACGGCAGGCCCAGCAGATGGCGCAAGAGCTTGACCCCAAGGCCGATGTCGATGCGATTGGCGGTGTGCGCCGCCAGGTATTCACGCAAGCCCTTGAGCAGCACCTCGAACAGGCCCACCAGCACCAGGGTCAGCACCAGCACGTCGAGGGTCGACAGCGCCCGGTGCACCATGACCTTGTCCATCACCGCCTGGAAGAACAGCGGCGTCGCCAGGGCCAGCACCTGCAGCAACAGCGAGCACAGCAACACTTCGCCGAGTATCCGCCGATGGCGCAGCAGCTCCGGTACGAACCAGGACAGATCGAAGCGCAGGCCGCTCTGGCGCAGGCGAATCACCTCCCCGCTCCACTGCTCGGCCAACTGCTGGCGATCGAGCATGTCCGGAGTCGGCATTGAAGGTCGCTGCACCAGCGCCTGGGTGTCCGAGAGCCGCGCCAGCAGCATGAATTCGCCGCTGTGGTCGCGCCAGACCAGGGGCAGCATCTTCGGCGTCAGTCGGGCCAGCGCCAGGCGTTCCAGGCGCAGATCAACGCCGGCGTTGCGCGCATAGTCCCTGAGGGCCTGGCGCAGGTCCGGCGAGGGGGACTGCTCCTGGGATGGCGGCTGCGCAGCTGGCGGTAGGCGTTCCTGGGTCAGTTGCAGCAGCAGATGGCAACAGGCCAAGGCTGATTGAACGGCCGTATCGGCCGCGGATGAGGTGGCAGACAGCGTCGTCATAGCGGCGCGTCCGCAAAAAACAGGCTGCGGGGTGGTGCAATAGTGACTGGCATAGACCGCTCGTTGCTTGCTCCAGGGAGCGTGGAGGCACGAACGCAGTCTGAGTCAGCTAATTGCGAATGATAATCAGCAGTTTGATTGAAGCGTTTTAACTAAAACTTAAAGCTGTCCCCTAAATCCCCGGCATTCCCAGGCTGCGCATGCAGGGGGACCTGGTCCCAGGCTGACGAGGCTACTGATACAGCGCTGCCCACGGCTGTTCAACCTGAGTGTCAGCGCGTACCAGTCGCTGACCTCACCGGGTGCGCCAGCCCTGAACCGCGATGGCAATCAGCGGTCAAAATAATCCGTCAAATCCATCCATCTCTGCACATAACCCTCTAATCTTGGCGGCACGTTTTGCAGGTCGTTGCGGTCGGTCTTTGTAGGTGCCGAATACGCAGCGTTAATCCGAGAGCATGAAATGCCACTGTCTGTTGAGTTACTGCCATGACTCAGGTGAGTCAATCGTTGCGCCAGCGGGGGGCGCTGATCCTGACGACGCTGCTCGCGCTGATGGCCTGGGGGCCCGCAGTGTCTGGCGCAGAGTCCCGTAGCTTCGAGCTGTACATCGCCGAAGCGCCGCCTTTATCGATGCTGGATCAGTCCGGCCTGCATGGCATCGTCGGCGACGCGACACTGGAAGCGGCGACCCGGGCCGGATATGCGCTGCACTTTGTCGAAGTGCCTTGGGCACGAGCCCAGCAAAGCGTACGCAAAGGCGTCGACAAGCTGATCATTCCGCTGTCGCGCACGCCAGAAAGAGAGGCTGATTACACCTGGATCGCACCCATCATGACCATGGACAGAGCGTTTTTCAGCCTCGATAAACGCGTCCAGAGCATGCAGCAGGCACGGGAAACCTTTGCCCGCATCGCCGTTGGCCGAGGCAGCGCCCAAGAGCAAAAACTGCGGGCAGAGGGCTTTAGCGATGCCCAGATTTATCCGTTTGAGATTGGTGAGAATCCGGCGCAATTGCTGCTGATGGGGCGCGTCGATGCCTGGTTCAACGGCATTCCTGAAACGCAAGCTATCTGGCGCAAGCTGTCAAACAGGACGTTGCAGGTCAGTCCGTCCTTGATGAAGACCGATCTGTATCTGGCCTGCTCCAGACAGTGCGATGCGCTGCTCGTGCGCCACTTGCAGGCGGCAGTCGAGACACTGCGCAAGGACGGCACGCTGGAGCGGATAAAAAACGCTTACCTGAAAGAGCGGTGATCCGTTGCCCCGGCGCTGGTCAATCAGCACCTCGCGCCAGGGGGCAACTCACGCAGTGCACTGCAGCACCTCGGCCCTGTACCAGGCTTGCGCTGGCGTCATGACTGCGAGCCTGGAGGAGCCGTGCACGGCCTCAACGCGAGAGCATGAAGGTCTCGTACTCCAGGTCATCCAGCGCCGTCGACAGCCGCGCCAGCCCCAGCAATACGCAGATCAGCAGCGACAGGGTAAAGCCATAACCGAAGTAGCTCGGCCCCAGGTGCAGGCTCAGCAGGGTCAAGGCGGCGTTGAGGGCGACGAAGAACAGGCACAGCTCCAGCACGATTGCGCGTTTGTCGAGGTAGAAAAACACGTTGAGGATCGCCATGAACACCACCTGGATGCTCACCCCGATCAGGTCGATGTAGAACAGCGGCAGGTAATAACTGGACATCCCCAGCCACTCCAGCAGGCGCGGACCGAAGAGAAACAGCAGCACCACCGTCAGCCCCTGGACCTTGCAGATTTCCAGCAGGCCCTGGCGGATCGAGAAGGTCATCTCGGCTTTCAGCGAGCCGATATGCTGCAGGGTCTCGCCGTCGCGCACCGCGCGAAACAGCCGGTCGTACCACTCGGCGAAGTCGGTTTCGATCCTGACCAGAAACACCGCCATGCCGGGAATGATCGCCAGGTAGGCGAGGAAGATCGGCAAGTCGTAGAGGATCGAGGCGCGCATCGGCCCGATCACCTGGCTTGAGGTGTCCGGGTTAAACCAGAAGATGAACTTGTCGATCCAGATGCCCAGGTTGTAGCAGAACCCGGTCAACAGCAGGCTGAGGAACACCTGGCGACGGTCGAGGAAGTCGAAGGCCACCAGCTTTTCCGCCCGGTACTCGCGCAGGATGTCGTAGAGAAACAGGAACAACAGCGAGCTATGCCCCAGCAGCAACGCCAGCAACAAGCCTTCCATGCCCATGTGGCGCAGGAAGAATGCGCTGCCGACCATCAGTCCGTAGCCCACCAGCATCACCAGCAGGATGCGGTTATAGGCCTTCATCCCCGAGAGAAAGATGATCACCAGCCACAGGTTGCACAGCACCACGAAGTTGGCCAGGGTCAGCAGGCGGTAGAGCAGCGGCTGGTCGAACAGGGTGCCCAACAGCACGATGCCCAGCACCCCGGAGCCCAGGGTCACCAGCAGCAGTACACCCACCAGGTTCGGCAGGATCTGCTCGTACTTGCGCTCGAACAGGCGGTCGGAGACAAAACGGGTGAAGAACAGCTGCAAACCGCCGGTGAGGATCAGCGACGTGGCCATCAGGTAGGTCACGGTGATCAGGAACTGGCGGATCAACACCTCCGGAATCACCAGCCCCAGGCTGATGACCCCCACCAGCATCACGCTGAGAATCGACAGCACCCAGGGTCCGGAGCTGATCAGCCCGGCATAGACATAGGCGTGCAGCGTCGCCGTGTAGGAGTCGCGGGAGAGAATCTTGCGCAGTTCAAAACCGATGCCGGCCATTTACACAGCCTCCTTGTGTGCGGTGCCTATGGCGGTGTCATACAACGCGCGATAGCGTTCGATCATCAGGGTTTCGCTGTAGTAGCGGTGCACCCGCAGCAAACCGGCGGCCTGGGCGGACTTCCAGCGTTCGGGACTGCGCAGCAGGTCGATGATCGCCTGGGACGTGGCCTGGGGATCAGCGATGGCCACCACTTCCCCGGCCAGCCCCAGATCGCGGTCGGCCGCCTCGCCGCCCTCGATCAGCTCACGGCAGGAGCCCACGTCGCTGCTCACCACCGGCGTGCCGGCGGCCCAGGCTTCGAGAATCACCAGGGGCTGGGCCTCGCTGATGGAGGTCAGCACCATCAGGCCCAGTTGCGGCAGGATGTCCTGGATCTTCTGGAACCCGAGGAACAGCACCTTTTGCTCCAGCCCGAGACTGGCCACCAGGCTGCGACACTCGGCGACGTACTCGGGGTCTTCTTCTTCCGGCCCGACGATCCAGCCTTCGACCTGGGGCATGACGCTGACCACCCCGCGCATGGCCCGCAGGAAGGTCTTCACGTCCTTGATCGGCACCACCCGGCCGATCAGCCCGACCACCGGAGCGATGCCGTCGGCCCGGGACTCAAGGGCCTGGGTCCACACGTCCAGGTTGATGCCGTTGGGAATCACCCGGGTGCGCTCGGCCGGCGCGCCGTCCTTGATCTGGCGCTGGCGGTTGCCGTCGTACAGGGCAATGATCTGGTCCGCGCTTTCGTAGACCAGATGACCGATGCGCTCGAAGAAGCGCACCCAGAGCATGCGGATGTAACCGGAGCCTGCGTCCATGCTGTCGTTGAGCGCCTGGTTGCTGCTTTCGGCGATCCAGCTGGCCTGAGCCAGGTCGATCTTGCGCTCCTTGGTGTAGATCCCATGTTCGCTGAGCAGCAACTGGCAGCCCCACAGCTGCTTGAGAATGCAGCCCACCAGCCCGGCATAACCGGTTGAAATCGAGTGCAGGACCCGGGCCCGCGGCATGTGCCGGGCGGCATCGGCGAGCATCAGCAACGGCGACTGCATGGTGCGCAGGGTCCAGAAATAGTTGACGAAGGACGGGTCGGCACAGTGCTGTTCGTAACCTTCGGTCAGCGCCTCCCAACTGGGACGACTGTAAAGCACGTCATCCAGGGTGATACGCGCCTGGGCCAGGGAATCGAGCACGCCAATGCCCAGCTCGGCAGCCGGTTTCTCCGGGTTGTGCAGGTAACGGTACAGGTTGCTCAATTCCTCCAGGGACGCCGTGTGGGCAACCCGCTTGTGCTTGGGATTGCGCCAGGCCTCCTCCAGATACACTTCTTCGATGTGCACCACGTTGGCCGGGATCTCGTAGCGGCGCTGACCGTAGGCTTCGCGCTGCCCCCCAATGAACAGCACGGAAAAGGTCAGTTGCGGCAGACCGAGGATCATCTGGTGAATCCAGCTGGACACACCACCGCGCACATAAGGCCAGGTGCCCTCGAGCAACAGGCAGACATCGGCAATGGGCGTTGGGTTGACGGCGGTTTTCATGTCCAGGTCCTTACCAGCCCGGCAAAGGGCGGACGTTGTTGCATCTGCGGCGGCAAGCTTTTGAGCAGCGCGGGAATCTCTGAATAGTTGCCGGTTTCAAAGGCGATCTCGGCCCGAAACGGCAGGACCTTGGCCGGGTCCATGCCCGCTTCCTGGGCCTGGTGCATGTGCAGTCGCGCCTTGCCGATGTCGCCCCGCTCAAGGGCGATACGCCCGGCCAGCAACAGCAACTCGCCGCCCTCTCCCGCCTCCAGCGCCAGCTCGGCATGCTCGCCGGCTCGCCCTAGCACGTGCTGCTGGACGCTGCCCTGGGCCAGGCCCAGGTAGGCCAGTTCCCAGTACCAGCGCGCCAGGGTGGCATGCAAGGCACCGGCCTTCTTCGGCGCGGCACCGGGCAACTGTTCGAGGGCGGTCTGGATGCGCTGGTTGATGTCGGTTTCCTGCTTGTCGAGCATCGAATAGGCCAGCAGGCGGACATCGTCGCTGGGATCTCCCAGGGCCAGCTTGAGGATCGGCACCGCTTCCTTGCCCGGCATCTTGCGGGTGGCGAGCAGCGCTGCCAGGCGCTGGTCGGGGTCCGGGGCGTGGCGCAGCACGTCCTGCAAGCCGCTGTCGCCGAAGGTCGGCGAATGCAGATGGGTCTGGGCGCGAAACGGCAGTTCGGGAATGCCAACCGCCTGCCACATCTGCGTCTCGCGCTTGCGCGGCAGATACAGCGCCGGAAAGATCGCGGCAATCACCCCGACCGAGCCCAGCAGCGGTACAAAGAACGCCAGGCTGAAAATGAACAGCGGACTCCAGGGCAACGGCCGGCGATAGCGGGCCGGCAACAGCAGCCACACCGCCGCCGTCAGCAGGCCGCAGGCGATACCGTGGGACATTGCATACAGCAGCGCGATCTGCAGGTCGGGCAATTGAGTCGTCAGACTGGCCCAGCTCCCCACCTCGAAAAACAGCGCTCCGCTAAACAGCCACTTGCTGATCATTCAGGCCACACTCGTTGTACAGGAAGTTACGCAGCCCATCGCGTTGCCGGGCCGACTCCAGGTCGTAAGGCAGCACCGCGACCCCCAGGCTGGCCAGGTCCACGTTCATGCCGAAGTGCTCGTGAACCAGCTTGCCCAGGCGCGCCAGGTAGCCTTGGGCGCCCTCGGCACTGGTCAGTGGCAACAGCACCAGCAACAGCCCGTGCCCGCGACTGTTGACCAGGCTCAGGTGCAGGTCCAGCCCGCGCTGGCTGCGCTCGAACAGCCGCGCCAGTTCATCGTTGGGCTGGGTCAGTTCAAAGGCGTAGAGGCATCCGGACAGACCGTGTTGCTCGACATCCACCAGCGAACGCTTGAGCTGGCGGGTGAAATGCTGGGCGTCGGCGTTTTCCAGCTGCAGTACCTGTGAATCCGGGTGCAGCAGGTCGGCGATATGCCCGGCCAGCAGCGCCAGCAGGCTGAGGGTGCGCTCCTGGAAGGCAAAGAACGGCATCTGCCGCACCGCGAGAATCGCCAGCACCCGCCCCTGGGTATCGACCAAGGGAATACAGGCCTGCAGGGACGACACCGACGCCTGCCCGCCGCTGTCGAGCAGCTCTTCACGCACACTCACCAGCTCTTCGCGCTCCAGGCACAAGCGCACCAGCAGGTCCTGGTTGTCCAGGGGCCCCATGGTCCCGGTGGAGGCCAGCAGCGTCAGGGTGGGAGGCGCGCTACCGGCCTGCTCCACACGGTACAGCCCGGCCACCCGCAACGAGCCGTACTGGCCCAGCAGGGTCAGCACCGGCTCGGCCAGCAGGGTCAGCGAATCATCGCCATTGGGCACCGCACGCAGGCGCTCGCGCAGGCCCAGCAAGGAACTGCGCAGGCTCTGATCGCTGCCGGCCAGACGCTGCTCCAGGCGATCATGGGACACCCGCAGGATCTGGTGCGCCCGGGTGAAGTCGTCGAGTCGGTACTGGCGATACTCGTTGGCCATCTGCAAGCGCAACAGGCGCCGCTCCCACAGGTCGCGCACCTCGCCCACGAGCATGCCGCAGACCAGCACGCCGACGATGTAGGACGAAGCGATAGGCGCATAAGCCTCCAGCCCCGACTGACGCAGGATGAAGAACGCCGCCACCAGCAGGCTGGCGCTGATCAGGCCGCGGACAAAGCCGTAGCGCACGCCCAGCAACAACGGCGCCAGCACCGGCCAGGGAAACTCGGCCTGTACTTGCAAAGGGTCCTGCGGCGTCAGCCACAGCCCCAAGCCGATGACCAGCGCGGTCACCAGGAATGTTTCCAGCCATGACGCCGGACCGCTGGCGCGGGGCGCCAGCGCGTAGTCCATGTGTGGAGAGCTCATGACAGTCACTCGATCCTGAGGCCACCGACAAGCTTGTCGAGCACCTTCTGCGCTGCGCCAGCCAGGCTTTCACGAGACCAGCCGGCACGGGCGCCACTGTTGCTCCAGAGCACTTTGCCAGTGCCCGCCTCAACCACCCGCAGGCTGATGCCCACCGCCGGCTCGCCATCCAGGCCATTTTTGTACTGCCACTCTTCAACACTGCCGGACACCACATAGTCGAGCTTCTGCTCGCGGGCCCAATCCATGGCACCGGCCAGACGCTCGTTGTCGTCGAGCAAGGCCTGCTCGCCCTGCCCCGGCGCGCCGCTGTAGACCTGGGGTTGCAGGCCGCGGCTGCTCAGCACGCTGAGCAGAATCTGCTCACTGCGCTCCCCGGCCTGGGGCGTCTGGGAATAGTTGACCAGCGGCAACACGCCCCAGCGCGCACTCTTGGACAGTTCAGGGCTGTCTTGACCGGTAAAGCTGGTGCAGCCGGCCATCAGCAAAGCGGCCATCGCCAGACTCACGCAACGAATGGATTGCATAAGGTTCACTCCTCTTTGAATTCCATGATCAGCGTCCGAAACGCACGCTGTAGCTGACACCTGCGGTGCCACCGGACTGGCCAGTTCCGCCTTGTGGCGCCGACTGGTAGCCGAAGGTCACTGCCAATTCGTCATCCCCTATGACCTCGGTGCCGATACCGGTACTGATGGCGTAGTTGATGGTGTTGTCGGTCCACTGCCAGCCGGAGCTGACGTCCACCAGCCAGGTGTATTGCCCGCGCGTGCGGTTCAATGCCCCCGGGAAGCCACGCCGCCACGAACTGCCGAAGAACAGTTGGCCGTAGTGTTTCTGCAGCAGGGTCTGGCTGTTGATCTGGTCCGGATTGTCGAGTTCGGCCCCGATCAGGTCGATGCCCCCGCCCAGGGTATTGGCCAGGTTGGGCAGCGAACGGTTGTTCAGGCTGTTTTGCTGGTAGTCGATACCGCTGCGCAATTGCCAGTTCGGCCCTTCGAACTGCAGGGTGTGATCGAACTCGATCTTCAACGCCTGACCATTGCCCAGGTCATCGCCGCCGCGGGTCGAGAACCAGCGCTGGGCCAGGCTCCAGGACAACTGGTCACGGGCCGAATAGCGATGCCGCCCACCGACCCAGACATCATTCTGCCGGCCGAAGGTGCGCATGTAGCCGCTGTCCTCGTTCTTGCGATGCCAATCGGCGCCGACGTCCAGTTCGTTGCCGCTGTCCACCTGCCAGGTGCGGCTGGCGCCCAGGCCGTTGCGGTCATCGTCCTTGCGCAGGCTGCTGTCGAAAATCAGCTTGTAGTTGCCGTTCTCCAACTGCCGCTGCAAGGTCAATTCGGTATTGGTCTCGTTGCCCAGGCGCGATGGGTCGAGGACATCGCCGCTGTATCGACCCTGCTCCAGTACCAGCTTGGCGTACCAGTTGTCGTTCAGGTAACGCGCCGCGGTGAGGCGCGGGCCGTTGAACACCAGTCCGCCGTAGTCCTGGCGATCCCAGGCGATCTGCACACCTTGGGGGGTGCGCTCGGTCAACTCGATGGCCTGGCGCCGCAATTGCTCACGGAGCGACGCAGACTGGTCCTCGCCGAGCGCCGACAGGTCCACGGCCAGGGCTTCGCCACTGCGCCCCAGGCTGTTGAGGGCCTCGACCCGTTGCGCCGGGTCCAGGTCGTCGCTGGCCACCAGGCGTTCCAGGGCCTGGCGGTTGTTGCCGCGCAGGGCTTCCTGGATCTGTTCGTAGCGATTGACCTTGAGGCCACGGGCGCGGGCCCAGGCCAGCCAGTCATCTTTCTGCGCCGACTGATTGATCTCATCCAGGCGGGCCAGCATCTGCTCGAACCACAACTGCAGCATCGGCTTGGAGCCGTCCTGCCATTGCATCGCCTTGTTCAGCGCCTTGCGCGACGAGTAGCTGCTGGCCACCAGGCGCAGCCAGGTCGCATAGCCCTGAGGCGTGGCGCGGATCTGCTCAGGCGTCACTTCACGGTTGAGCTTGAGCCGCAGGCGCTGGGCCGAGTCGGCATAACCCGCGCCTTCCAGGGCGTCGGCGTAGGCCGCCTGGACCATCCAGTCCTGAGGGTTGCTCCGCAGGTACAGGCGGTACCAGGCCAGGGCCTCGGTATTGCGCCCGAGCAACTGACTGGCAGCGGCAAACGGCAACCATAGGGTGCTGTCACCGCGGGCCAGGGAGCGCCATTGCTGCAACAGCGGCTTGAGCTCGCCGGTGCGGCCCAGGTCGACATACAGCCACATCAGGCGCTCGCGGAAGGTGTTGTCATCCGGGAAGCGGCTCAAGCCCAGGCGATACAGGCGCAGGGCCTCGTCGGTACGGCCTTGTTGCACCGCCAGCGCACCGCGGGCAGCCAGGACCTGGGAGCGGTCGGAGGCATCCGGGTACTGGTCGGCCTCCTTGAGCAGGTCGACCACCAGTGGCCAGTCCTGAAGCTCCTGGGCCAGTTGCAGGGCCGCAATCAGGCGTTGCGGATTGTGCTCACGGCGCCAACTGTCAACGGTCAACTGCAAGGCCTTGCGCGGATCGCGGACGCGATAGAGGGCAATCAACTCACTCTCGTCGCCACTATTGAGCGAGCCCTTGATGGCCAGCATCTTCTCCAGTGCCAGCTGCAGTTCATCGTCCAACTCCAGGTCCCACGCCAGTGCGGCACGGGACTGCCAGTAGTTGAAGTCATCGATCTTGTTGCCGTCGACTGCGGTGATCACCTTCCAGGCCGACGGGCTGTCAAACAGCTTGAGGTGGTTGTTGGCCCAGTCCACCCGCTCGGTGCTGGTCAACGGATAAAGGCCGGCGAAACGCTTCCAGACCGCCAGCCGCTGCGGGTACTGCGCGGTGTTTTCCAGGTTCTGCAACAGGCGGACCCAGGCCAGCCGGTGTTTCGGGTATTTGCCGACATAGCGGCGCAGCCACTGTTCCGCCTGCTCGGGCGTGCCTCTGGACTCTTCGGCGTACACCAGGGCATCGAGTTCGACATCGCTCAAGGCCCGGGTGTTCATGATCCCCGCCAACAGTGGAATGCCCCGGTCGAAATCGTAGGTCTGCATCGCCAGGCGCCAGGTGTGCTCGAACTCGGCCGGGTTGTTGCGCAGCTTGCTCAGGCTGATCCAGTAGCCCAGCGCCGAGGCCGAATCGCCCTGCCATTCGGCAAGATGAGCCATCTGCTCCAGCAGCAGCGGATCATCCGGATGCAACTGGAGCAACTGCGTGCCCACGGCATGGGCACCGTCGAGGTCACCGAAGGCCAGGCGCTGCTTGAATTCCTTGGCCAGCACTTCCGGGCTGTCGGGTTGCAACTTGCGCCAGGCACTGAAGAACTGCTCGGCCAGGTCCCTGCGGTTGTGCGCCACCGCCACGTCGACGCCCTGATCCAGCAGCGCCGCATCCAGCGCCTCCGGCTGGCTGGCCAGTTCCCGGGCCAGCAGCTCGGCGGCCTGATCGCCACGATCCGCTGCCACCAGGCTCTTGAAGGCTTTCTCCAGGAACTGGCGACGCGCTTGCGGCGTCTGGCTGGCATCGAGCAGTTGCACATAGAGATCGGCGGCGCGTCCGGGTTGCTCGCTGGCCTGGTACCACTTGGCCGCCTCGGGCAGCCATTGATCGCGCTGCTTGGGATCGCGACGGGCCAGTTCGGTATAGACATCCGCCGCCAGTCCCGGGGCCTGGGCACTCAAGGCCAGCGTGGCCAGGCGCTCGAGCTGCGGGCTGGGCAGTGTCTTGTAGTCAAAGGCCTTGAAGCGCTCGGCCAGGGCCTGCAACGCGGCGCTGTCGGTGCTGTTGTTCAGCGCCAGGGCATCGAGTTGCAAGCGGTAGTAGGCCTTCAATGCCGGATCGGGCTGTGGCCACTGCGCCAGGTGCTTTTCCGCCCTCGGGTAGTCGCCCAGCTGAATCAGCAGATCGAGCAACTGGGTGCGCAACTCGTTGTTGTCCGGGTGGGCCGCCAGCAGGACTTCGGCATAGCTGGCGGACACTTCGTCCGGTTGGCCGCCCTTGGGACGGAACGCATCTTCGTTGCGATAGGTCGCCCACAGCAGCACGCCGACGACAATCGCCACCACCAGCAATGCCCAGGGATTGAGCAGCCGCGCGCGTGGGGCCTTAGTTGCAGAAGAGTTGGGCATCACTCACCTGCTTCATGGGAAGTTGGAAATGCCACAGGCCCTGCTCGGACTTGCCGGCATAGCGTTGGCCCTGGACCTCGACCCGGCAGGGGCTGGCCGAACGCACCGAGAACTCCAGGTTGAATTGACCGGCAAATGAGAATGTCACCTGTCGGTCGCTCACATAACGCCAGTCACGCAGGGGAATGTTCGCCAGCTCCAGAGCCGGACGTGGATCACGCTCAGGCCGCAGGGCCAGCAGCGCATGATCGCGGCTCAAGGCCACATAACGCCCCTGAGGCAGATCGCGGACCCCCGCTACGCCCTGGGAACGGCCGAGGTCCGGCCAGCCCAGCGCCGGGTCCAGGCGCAGGGTGCGCAAGCCATCCATGCCGCGAACCTGCCAGTCACCATTGGGCGTACGGGCCAGGCTGGCCTGGTACAGGCCATGGATCCGATCCAGGTAGTCGCTCATCCACAAGGACATCGGCTGCTGGCCACGCATGAACCGATAGATGTCGGTCATGGCCTTGATCGATGCCTGCTTGGTCCCCGAATAGAAGTGGTAGTACAGGTGAATGCCCCGCAGGCGCCGTGGGCTGTCGGTCAGTTCGAAGGTGTCGATCACGTCGCGAAAGCCGTAATACGGGCCTTTCCAGAGGTTGGTGTACATGTTCTCGTTGATCACCGGCGCGTAGTACTGCAAGCCGCCTTCGGTGGGACGCAGCAAGGGGTACAGGCCGGTCAGCGAGGGATTGGCCTTGGTCAGGATGGTCTGCCCGCCGTTGACGTTTTTCAGTCCGGCGTCGTAGGCCAGCTTGATGGTCTCGGCGCTGGGCAGCGCGTCCCCCGGCCAGAAGAGCAGCTTTACCGGCTTCTGCGCGGTGGTCAGGCGGCTATTGATGTAGTCCCGCGAGCCGAGGATCTCGCGCTTGTAATCCAGGTTCTTGTACCCCGGGATATTCAGGCGCAGGCCGTATTCAGCGCTGAAGTCCTCGTCCTTCTTGGCCTTCTCCGGCTGCAGGTAGAACGGGTGACTGTAGGTGTGGGTGGCCACTTCGACCTTGGGGTCGGCAAAGATCTCCTGGGCGATCGGCTCCAGTTCCCTGGCCAGAAACGGCGACATGCCCTTGGGCCCGATCTCCCCTTCGATGATCGACACCGAGGTCAGGTACGGGTTGGGACGAATGTAGTCATCCAGCACCTGGCGCCCGGAATACGGGGTGCCGCGCACTTCGGCGCGGGAGGGAAAGCCGTCGCCGTCGATATGCACGGTGGCGATCCGCCGGCCGTTCTCGGTGGTGGTGTCCGGGCGCGGTTGCGCCGGCAGACGCAGGGCTTTCTGGATAAAGGCGAAGGGGTCGAGAATCCAGCGGCTGCGCTCGATATTGGACTCCACCACATAAGGCGCCAAGGCCATGCCGCCCCAGGCGCCGATGGCCACGGGGGCGTACTTGCCACCCTTGTCATCGCCCAGCAACAGTGCCGGTTTCGGCCCGTCGGGCAGCAGCGTCACCCGGGTCAGTTCACGGGAACGGGCCACGACCGGCGCTTCGAAGCCACCGATCAGCGTCTTGTCCTGGCTCAGCACCTGCAGTGCCCCGCGAGCCCCCGGCGCTGCGAGGTTCAGCCCCAGGCGCTTGAGCAGTGCGCGATCTTCGATGGGCAGCCCGGCCATGATGGCCAACGGCACCTGTTCGTCCAGACGTTGGCCAATCCAGCTGTTAAAGGCACGACTGTCCTGGGGCGGGCCGCTGGTCATCCACAGCACCACCCCGGCATAGAGGCCGGCGAAGTTGTAGGACGGCAGGCTGTCATCGGCGGGCAGGTAGTCGACCCGATAGCCCAGGTATTCCAGCAGGCCGCCCAGCATCCGGTGCCCGGCGTGGTCGTAGAGTTCACCTTCACGCGGGTCATAGAGCATGGCGATGCGCCGCGGCTGCACTTCCACGGTGCTCATGCCGATGGCATTCAGGTCCGGGGTGGTGACCACCGGGATAAAGCCTTCCTGACTCAATTGGCGCACCAGCTTGCGCGCCTCTTCACGACGGTTGGACGGCAAGTAGTCAATGGCCACCAGTGGAATGTTTTTTGCCCGCAGTGGTTTGAGTTCGCCTTCGAGCCAGTTGCGATCGGACTCGGACACCGGACGATAACGCTTGGTCGAGGCATCCCAGCCGGCATGGATCGATTCGACCGCCACGGCCGAGGCGACGCCGTCGAGTTCGCCCAAGACCTCGAACCCCCGGTTGAAGAACAGTTTGAGGTTCGGCAGGCGGCTGTGCAGTTCCCGCAGGAACGACGCCAGGGCCTGGCGTTGCGGTTCGCGATCGGCTTCGGGAAGCAACTGGAAGCTGTCCAGGGTATCGAGGAACAGACCGGCATAACCCTGGTCCTGCAAGGCCTTGGCACGCTTGAACAGGTGTTCGCGCCAGGCCGGGGTGGCGATGTCCATCACCTGGCTGTTCCACGCCTTGTTGCGGATGGCGCTGGCTCCGTGGCTCAGGGCTTCCTTGTCCAGTGCGGCGCGATCGCCATCGAACTCGCCCACCGACAGGTAGGCGAACGGCTGGCTGCCCAGCTTGCGCAAGGTAGCGACATCCCCTGGGGCCATATGACCGGGCTCGACCACCGCCCACTCGAACTGCGCCAGCTCCGGCAGCGGCGGTTGCTCGGCGTACCAGAAACCGACGCTGGCGGGAGCCGCCGGGGCGGCTTGCACCAGCGAATGGCCGGCACATAAAGCTAATGCAGTAAACAGACGCCGAACCACTGTGCAGACACTCCCCCGGCGAAACTCCATGTCCATCACTCACTCTTCAAATAGATCAATCCGCACAACAGCAAACGTTCAAGTCCCCGGAAACGGGTCTGTGCAAGCCCGCAAAGCTAAAGACTGCGGTACAGCCTAGCCAAGCCTTCGGTCAAGCTGGTGGGCGTGCCCAGGTCGAAGCGCTCCAACAAACGCCGGTTGTCAGCCTTGGAATGGCGGATATCGCCAGAACGGGCCGCCCCATGGCTGACGTTCAGAGGTTGGCCGCTGATCTGTTCCAGGGCGGCAATCAGGTCATTGAGGGTGGTCACGCCGCTGAGGCCGACGTTGGTGGCATCGGCTGCAGGTGCCGGGTGTTCAAGGCCCTGGACCAGGATCTTCACCAAGTCCTCAACATAGACAAAGTCGCGGGTTTGGCCACCATCACCGAACACGGTGATGGGGCGTGCGCTCTTGGCCCGTTCGCTGAAGATGCTGATCACGCCGGAGTACGGCGACGATGGGTCCTGGCGCGGCCCGAAGATATTGAAGAAGCGCAGGATGACCGGCTCCAGGCCATGCTGGCGGCGGTAGAAATCCAGGTAGTACTCGCTGGCGAGCTTGTCCGCCGCATAGGGCGTGAGGGGAGACTTGGGCGTGTCTTCGTTGATCGGAGTGCCCTCCCCGTTATTGCCATAGACCGCAGCACTGGACGCAAACACCACTCGACGGATGCCGGCGGCGACCATGGCCTCGCACACCCGCAGCGTGCCGATGAAGTTGCTCTGGTGGGTGCGCACCGGGTCCTCGACCGAGGCCTGGACCGAAGCGACAGCCGCCAAGTGCACCACCGCGCCGCAGCCGTGCATGGCTTCTGCCAGGGCCGCGGCATCGGCCACATCCCCCACTACAAGTTGCAGTTGCGGATTGTCCATCGGCAGATTGCTGACCTTGCCGGTCGAAAGGTCATCCAGAACCCGGACCCCATAGCCTTTGGCCAACAGCGCATCAACCAGGTGAGAACCGATGAAGCCTGCGCCCCCTGTCACCAGTATCCGTTCAGTAGACATAGATCATCCCGAAGAAAAATATCGCAGCTGCGCCGTTTGAAACTAGCACACCCACTGAATACGCCATGGCTATTAGCCCCTATGGCCAATATTTCCCTGGTTACTCACGCTTATTCAAAGGCTGAAACGCGTTTCTGGAAGAACTCCCGAAACCATGACGTCAAAAAAACATCAACAAAATCAAGCGTTCAGCGGCCGGATACTGGGATAAAAAGACTGTTGCGTCAATATTGCGTCGATCTATTATTTTTTCATCTATAGAGCCAAACAGAGGCCAATATATTGACGATTTAGCGTTTCAAGGCTCTGGATCAAGGCTGTCAGCCTTGACAGTGATGGCATCAGGCGATCACCGCTACGGGTTGGGGGTGGAAATTAAATCGCTCACCAGGGGCAGAATCACGACAAAGCGACTGCCTTTGCCGCTGCCTTCGCTCATGCCTTGCACTGTTCCGCCATGGGCTTCCACCAGTTCGCGCACCACCGTCAGGCCGATGCCCAGCCCGGCGCCATTGAAGCCGATAGCATGGGCGTCCTGAATGAAGGGTTCGAAGATAAACGGCAGGGCTTTGGCAGAAATGCCAATACCGTTATCGCAAACCGTCAGTTGCACGGCATCGCCCCGGGTGCTGACCGAAAGCGTCACCTGCCCCTCTGCGGGGGTGTATTTGGCCGCATTGCCCAGCAGGTTGCCGAGAATCTGCTTGAGACGCACCGGGTCGCCTTCGACCGGCAACGGGTCATCCGGTCGCTGGGCACTGAAGTGCAGATGCCGGGCCTTCATCAAGGGTCTGCAGGTCTCGATGGCGTCATCGACAATCTGCCTCAAGTCCAGCACCTGGCGATCCAGATGCAGCTTGCCGGTGCTGACCCGAGAGACATCCAGCAGATCATCCACAAGTCGCGACATATGCTGCACCTGACCTTCGATCAGTGCCTGCATTCGTGGCAGCTCTTCACTGGGGACCCGGGCCAGGCGGCCGGCAATCATGCTGATGGGCGTCAGTGGGTGGCGCAGTTCATGGGCCACCAGCACCAGGATGTGCCGCTGTTGCTCCAGCAGTTGCTCGGCGGTGGCCTGCAGGTGTTGCGCGCTGAGCGCTGCAATCACCAACTGCTCATTGGCTTCGCGCATCTCCAGGCTCAACGGCTGCTCCTGCTGGATGCGCAGGGCTTCCTGCGCGCTGGACTGCGCCAGCAGGATGGCCTGTACCAGTTGCTGATTGGCCTCGATCAGTTGCTCGATGTACTGGCTATCGCCGACCCGGGTGCTGGCTTCGCCCAGTTCTTTTTGCAACGACGCCAGAACTGCGCGCGCCTGGACGATTTTCTGGCCGAGGAGCAACAGTTCACGAGCCGCCGTGGCGGCCTGGTCGGTCTTGCCATTGACCTCGTTCATCGTTTTCTACTCACACCTCGCCTTTGTCCACGTGTTGCCGAGTGGGACGACCGCCGAGCAGGCCTTCCTGATCAGGCAGCATTTCGCCGATCTGCAAGCCGTCATCATCGATGTGGTACAGGCGCAGCTCATCGGAATGAGCGCTGGCCCGCACCTTGACCACCGCCATGATGCGCTGCAAACGGCTTTGCACTTCGATGTAGCGCTGGACGATGATGGCATCGGTGAGAAACGCCGTACCGTAGGGACTGAAGCGCAGGTCGGTGTAGCGATCTTCCAACTCCGAGGTCAGCAGCACGGTAATGCCGGCACTGGTCAGCGCGCTGACCATCCGCGCCAGAGATTCGCGAAAATCCTCGCGAAAAGTCGGCGCCACGGCCAGCTCGAAGCCGGACAGAGAATCCACCACCACTCGGGTCGCCTTGATCCGGGTGATTTCGGTCAACAGCAGATGGACTATTTCATCAATCGACAAATCAGCGGCCCGGCTGTCCACCAGGCCAACCTGGCCACTGTGGATCAGGGCGGCCAGGGTGGGGTTCTGCGAATGGTTGGGTCGTTGCTCGAACACCGCAATCACGCCGGTTTCACCGTTGCGCGCGCCTTCGGCGAGGAAGGTCGCCGCCAGAATGCTTTTGCCCGAGCCCGACGGTCCGGCCACCAGCAGCGAATACCCCTGCGGCAGGCCGCCACCGAGCATGTCGTCAAGACGTGCAACGCCCATCTTCAGGCGCTTGATGGGGAACTCCAGTGGCGTTTCAACGGTGCCGATGGCCGCCGGTGCAAAGACCCGGACTCCCGAAGTGGCGATGCGAAAAGTGTGCAGCCCCGGCAGCGTCGGCTGGCCGCGCATCTTCATGATTTCCATCTTGCGCACCATGGAGTTGCGCTGAACGCTCTGACGCAACCAGATCAAGCCGTCGGCAACGGTGAACACCGGGTTGGTGTCGGTTTCATTGAAGTATTCACCGATGAGGAAGGTGGTCGCCTGCCATGTGGTCATCAACATGCCCAACTGCTGGACGAACAGCGGCAGGTTGTTGTTGGGGTTGTCCCGGGTCTGGCTTGCCAGCACCACCGAACGGAAGGAATCGACGAACACCAACCCCGGCGAGTGAGCCTGGACCTCACTGACGATGCGCCGCAGTACCTCATCCAGGTCGCCGGCCTGGGTGTCGTCGGCCAGGTTGATGTAGTGAATCGACTGGTTGATCGCTGCGCTATCGAAAAAGTCGAACTGTTGCTGATAGCGGAGCATCTTCAACGGCGGCTCCCCGAGCACCGTAAAGAACAGCGCCGGACGCTGCGGCGTCGCCAGGGCGAACATCATCTGGTGAGCCAGGGTGGTCTTGCCGCAGCCCGGCGGGCCGGCGATCAGATTGAACGAAAACTCCGGCAATCCTCCGCCCAGCACCTCGTCCAGTCCTGGCACGCCAGTGGCCAAGCGATTGATCGTGACTTTGCTGCTCATGGCGCATGTTCCTGCGAAGGGGGATCGCTCAAGAAAGGCTCCCACACGCCACTCAGCAAGCGCGCAGTGAGCGAGGGACCAATCAGCGTGGTCAGCAGTTCATAGAAGGTGGTGAGCATCACTTCACCGAAAAACAGGGCCTCGGCCGGGCTTTGCTCTATGAGTACCGACTTGAGGGCCGTCAGGTTCAATTCGGCCTGTAGCCCGTCATAGAGGCCGGCCAGGCGCGGTTGCGCCGAGATGCACAGATGAAGGCTGCGGCAGTAAAGAGCGGCAACTCCCTGCTCACCGATAATCGGCGTAAGGGCGAGGCTCATGCGCTGCAAGGTTGAGACAATCGCCTGAGCGATGCTTGCAACGTCAGCCTCCGGGCCAACACTTCGCGCCAGAGAAGCTACGAACTGGCGGCTCTCTTCGCTTAGCGTGGACATGGCTGGCTGATAGTGAGTGAGAAGAATTCCATGGTACACCCTATAGCCGCGTATAGAAGCGCTATTGCATGCGGCCCTGTCCCTACAAAGAGGGCTCCGGGGCCTGGCTGCTGAGAAACAGCGTCCAGGCCTCAAAAGCCTGTTGATGCCTGCGGGTTGCGTTCTCCCACTCCGGCCCGCAGGTCTGTCGTGCGGAAAGCAGCATCATCATGCTCGTCGTTGCAGCATCCAGCTCAAGTAGCAGCTTGTACGCCTCAAGCCGGAAATCATCGACGGACTTCATGGTTTGTCCCTGGTGGCGACACGTCTGGACGAAGAAATCTTGTTCCTTCTGCCGTGGAGTGCCTGCAAAACCAGTAGTTCAAATCGATCCTGCTCGGGAATGCGCCCTCGCCTGATCTCGCCCCTGATCAGACATTTCTTAAAAAACCGCTTTCCACGCACGCCGGGGCCTCTGTTAATCCGCTCTTAACGCCAGCGCAATGCAATCAGCCCGCCATTGCGGGCGCAAAGTGCGGGCGTGAATCAATGGCTTGAAAACCTCCCACGCAGAACACCGGACCGACTACCGGCCGCGGCGCGACCACTCAATGCGCCTGCCGCTGCGTGCAACAGCCTTATCCAACGGCCCGACTCGATTGATCGGCGCCAGGCAATGTGCGTGGCTATCCGTGCAGGTCGCAAGCCAGTAACCGCCGTCCAGCCCGCAATCAATCAGGTTGAGGCCTCTCAACCCTAGCCGCTGGCGCGACTGGCTGACAGTGCGTCCAGAAACCCAGACTGAGGAGTGTGCGAATGGTCCAACTGGACTTCTATGGAACCCTGGTGGCCGCATCGTTGGTGCTGTTACTGGGGCGTGGCCTTGTCACCCGAGTCGGTTTCTTGCGTGCCTACAATATTCCCGAACCTGTGGCCGGAGGCTTGGTGGTGGCCTTGCTGCTTCTGCTGCTGCGGGGTATGGGGGACATGGAAGTCAGCATTGATACCTCGCCCAGGCGCCCTTGATGCTGGCCTTCTTTGCCACCATTGGCCTGAGCGCAGACTTTGCCAGCCTGAAAAAAGGTAGGCGCAACCTGACGGTATTCCTGCTGCTGGTGACCGGTTTTCTGCTGGTACAGAACGCCATGGGCATCGGTCTGGCCAAGGCGCTGGGGCTTGATCCCTTGATGGGGCTGTTGACCGGCTCTGTGACACTGTCCGGCGGTCACGGCACGGGCGGAGCCTGGGGCGCAGTGTTCAAGGAGCAATATGGCCTGGCCTCGGCCCCCGAAATCGCCATGGCCTCGGCCACCTTCGGCCTGGTGCTGGGGGGCTTGATCGGCGGTCCGGTCGCCCGCCTGCTGGTCAAGCGGGTGCAAACCCCTGGGGCCGTACAAGGCGAACCGCGCTTGCCCAGAGGCTATGAGCAGCCCTACAAGGAGCGGCAGATCACCGCGCTGAGTTTCATCGAGACCCTGGCCCTGGTTGCCATCAGCCTCCAGGCCGGGAGTTTTCTCAGCGGCTTGATCCAGGGCACGGCGCTGGAACTGCCGACCTTCGTCTGCGTGCTGTTCGTCGGGGTGGTATTGCGCAATGGCCTGTCGGCGCTGGGCTGGCATCAGGTCTTCGATCAGGAAGTGTCGCTGCTGGGCAACGTGAGCCTCTCGCTGTTCCTGGCGATTGCCTTGATGTCGCTGCGGCTGTGGGATCTGGCCAGCCTGGCCCTGCCCATCCTGATTCTGCTGGCCGTGCAGACCCTGGTGATGGCGCTATTTGCGATCTTCGTCACCTTCCGCGTCATGGGCCGCAACTATGACGCTGCGGTCCTGGCTGCCGGCCATTGCGGTTTCGGGCTAGGCGCGACGCCGACGGCCATCGCCAATATGCAGGCGGTGACCCAGCGCTACGGGCCATCGCCGATGGCATTCCTGGTGGTGCCGATGGTGGGGGCATTTTTTATCGACATCAGCAACGCCATCGTGATCAAGCTGTACCTGGCGCTGCCTTGGCTGGGGGTTGCTGCTTGATGGAGCGCTCCGCCCGCCGGACTCCTGTGCCGGCGGGCGAATCATGATCAGCACAGCCATAGAGCAAAGCTGTACAGCACAATCGCACACGTACAACCTAATCGAGCGGCTGCTGCTCTTCGCCGCCCAGACAGGCACTGGCCTTGCGCATCGGTCGCCGCACCCTCGGCCAGCGCCGGCGCAGGCAAAGGAACAGCGCCACGACCAATACCAGGCCAAGCATCAAGCAAAAACCCCACATTGCCCTCTCCTTCCATTGCCGAAGCCGGCAGCGGCTTCACCCTGAAGACTTTTTAGCCGCAATCGCTGCAAAAATCCTGTACAAAATCAAATTTTATGTACAACTATTACTCATGGATTTTGACAGTGCGAGCAGGGAGTCAGGCTCGCTGCCACGTCAATCGGTGGGTAAAACACAATGAGCACTACCTTGAACATGCAGTCCCTGGGTGCGGGCTATCGTGCTCTGGTGATTGGCGCCAGCGGCGCGCTGGGCTCGGCCTTTTGCCAGTGGCTCGAAGAGGACCCGCGCTGCGCCGGGGTGCGCGCCCTGTCCCGCGGCACGCTTCCCGCGCTCGACCTTGAACAGCCCGACAGCATTGCCCGGGCCGCCGCCGAATTGGCGGATGAGGCGCCCTACCAGCTGATTGTGCATGCCGCCGGGCTGCTGCATCGCGCCGACATCAAACCGGAAAAAACCTACGCCGCCCTTGAAGACCAGGCGCTCAAGGCCGTGTTCCAGGTCAATGCCGTAGGCCCGGCCCTGGTCCTGCGGCACTTTCTGCCCTTGCTGGCGCCCCAGGGCGCGATGGCGCTGCTGTCGGCCAAGGTCGGCAGCATCAGCGACAACCGCCTGGGCGGCTGGTACGCCTATCGCGCCTCCAAGGCCGCGCTGAACATGCTGGTTAAAACCGCGGCCATCGAACTGGCGCGAACCCGGCCCGGGGCCCGTCTGCTCAGCCTGCATCCCGGCACGGTGGTGTCGCAGCTGTCGCAACCGTTTCGCGGCTCCGCGGCGGCGCGGCCGGCCAGCGTGGCGGCCTGGGAGCTGCTGACACTGATCGACCGCCTGAGTGCGGCCGACAGCGGCCAGTTCTTTGCCTACGACGGCGAGCGTCTGCCATGGTAAGCGCCGGTACTGGCGGCCGACTGGGGCTGGTGCTGGGCGACCAGTTGTCGTTCGACCTGGAGTTGCTCAAGGTCCTGGACCCGGCCCACGACACACTGCTGATGGCCGAAGTCGACAGCGAAGCGCGGTATGTCCGGCATCATCCACAGAAAATCCTGCTGATCTTCAGCGCCATGCGCCACTTTGCCGCGCGCCTGCGCGAGCAAGGCTGGCGGGTGATCTACGTCAAGCTGGACGACCCTGACAACAGCGGCAGCCTTCCTGGCGAGTTGCGGCGCTGGCAGACGGCCCTCGGCGCGGCTCAACTGCATGTCACCGAGTGCGGAGAATGGCGACTGGAACAGGCGCTGCGCGATGCCGGCCTGCCCCTGACCGTTCATGTGGATCGGCGGTTCCTGTGTTCGCGCGAAGCGTTCCGTGATTGGGCGGCCGGGCGGACGTCGTTGCGCATGGAATATTTCTACCGCGAGATGCGCAGGCAAAGCGGCCTGCTGCTGGAGCCCGACGGGCGCCCCTGCGGCGGCACCTGGAACCTCGATGCCGACAACCGCAAGGCCCTGCCCCGGGGCTTGCGCGGCCCCTTTGCGGCGCGCTTCGGCCACGACGCCATTACCCGCGAGGTACTCCAACTGGTGGGCCAGCGCTTCAGCGATCACTACGGTGACCTGGCGCGCTTCGACTATCCGGTGACCCACGAGCAGGCGCAGGAGCTGTGGCAGCACTTCCTCGACTTTTCCCTGGCCGCGTTCGGCGATTACCAGGACGCCATGGCCGAGGGCGAGCCCTTTCTGTTTCATGCGCGGATCAGCGCCGCGCTGAACATCGGCCTGCTGGATGTGCGCCAGCTCTGCGCCGATGTCGAGCGTGCCTACCGCGAGAACCGGGTGGCACTGAATGCCGCGGAGGGTTTCATCCGCCAACTGATCGGCTGGCGTGAATATGTACGCGGCATCTACTGGCTGCGCATGCCGGAATACGCCGAGCTCAACGGCCTGGGCAATACCCGGGCCCTGCCGGAGTTCTACTGGAGCGGCGCCACCGACATGCGCTGCATGTCCCAGGCCATCGGCCAGACCCTGGAACTGGGTTACGCCCACCATATCCAGCGGCTGATGGTCACCGGCAATTTTGCCCTGCTGGCCGGCATCGCCCCCAAGGCCATCTGCGACTGGTACCTGGCGGTCTACCTGGATGCCTTCGACTGGGTCGAACTGCCCAATACCCTGGGCATGGTGATGCACGCCGACGGCGGCTACCTGGGCTCCAAGCCCTATTGCGCCAGCGGTCGTTATATCCAGCGGATGTCCAACTACTGCGGCGGCTGCCGTTACCGGGTGGACCAGGCCACCGGCAGCGATGCCTGCCCGTTCAATGCCCTGTACTGGCATTTCCTGATGCGCCACCAGGAGCAACTGAGCGCCAATCCGCGCCTGGCGCTGACCTATCGCAACCTGCAGCGCATGGACGCCCCGCGCCGGGACGCCATCTGGCAACGGGGCGAGGAGTTACTGGCGCGCCTGGACGCTGGAGAGGCCCTGTGAAGAAGTCCGAACTGCCGCGCAAGGACTGCGCCGCCTGCGGCCGGCCCTTTACCTGGCGCAAGCGCTGGGCGCGTTGCTGGGATGAGGTGCGCTGGTGTTCCGAACGCTGTCGCCGCAGCGCCCGCGCCAGGCAGCCATGAGCCCTGGGCAGGCTACAGGCAGTCTTGCGCGGCCTTTTCGAAATGGGACGGGGCAAAGCTGGAGGCCAGCAGATGCCGCTCATAGAGGAACACCTTGCCGCCATTGGGGGCCTTGTAGGCTTCCAGTACGTTGTCCGCCGCCACCTTGCTGGTGACCACGATCCGGTAGCCGCGCTGCGACTGCGAAACGGTGGCGGTCTGGTCGCTGCTCTGCAGCTTGGGGATCACGCAATCGGCATACTGGGCGGGTGTTTTGCGGGTCTGCATGACCAGGCTCGGGTCGTTCGGCGCGGAGGCACAGCCAGCCAGCACGAGAACGGCAGAAGTCATGGCAAACAGGGGTAAAAGGCGCATCGGACAAATCCTGGAGTCAAGAACGCGGTACAGGGCGCCACGGGTTGAACCCTGCGGGCGCTATCGAGGGCGGCGATTTTCCACGGTTGACGCGTCCGACAAAATAGCTGTTTTTTGATTGTCACTATCACTTGAACCAATAGTTGCCCCCCGGGCAGACTGCCCGGCAGTCCAACTACAACTAAAAGGGATTCTTGCGTGCGAACTTTTGACCTTATCCGCGATGCCGTCCTGCCCGAATTTCGCGAGCGGGTGGCCGACTACCTGATCGAGTATGAAAGCGTATTGCGCGACGACAGCGCAGAACCGCAGGCATTGCAGGCGGTTGCCTACCAACTGCGCGGCTATTTGCGCGGCCTGAACACCACTCGGGTGCTGGGAATGGCGGACTGGGAAGAGCTGGATCGGCGGGTGGTGGCGACCTGGTTGAGCCCGGCCGCCGGTGAAACCCTCGAATAACCCGGCTTCTCAGGGTGCCGACGGCGCTCCCTTGCTGGCGGCGAGGTAGGCGGACAAACGCTTGCCCATTTCCTCTCCCAGGGCCTGCAGCCCACTCATGGGCCGCACCATGACCTCGAATTCGACAATCTTGCCGCCCTCGTCAAAGCGGATCATGTCGATCCCCTTGACCTGTTTGTCGCCGACCCGGGCACTGAACTCCAGCACCACGCTCAGGCCATCGGCGGTGGCCAGCTCGCGGTGATAGGCAAAATCCTCGAAGACATTGAGCACCGTGCCAAGGATGGTCGCCACGACCTGGGCTCCCGGGTAGGCGGTATGGGCCATGGGCGAACGAAACACCACCTTGGGGTCCAGCAGTCCGGGCAAGCCGTGCAGGTCTTGCCCGGCGACCATGGCGTGCCAGCGTTGCAAGGATACAGCGGCCTGGGGTTGCAGTTTCAGTTCTGACATAGGGGGCTTCCTTAAGCGGTCTTGTTGTTGTGGCGCCCAGGCTACGAGCCAATCTTAGCGCCGTCAAGATTATGGCTCATGATAAGATTTCGGCGTTTTTTTTGCCTTTCCGTCGACGCCATTCGGGGCCTTCCAAACATGACCAAGCACTCCTCGCGCTCACGGGATTCCTACCACGTGGGCAATCTGGCACCGCAACTGCTCGATGCGGCCCGGGACATGCTTGAGGAAGTCGGCCCGACCAAGCTGTCGCTGCGCGCTGTGTCCGAACGGGTCGGGGTCAGTGCCACGGCGGCCTATCACCATTACGCCAATCGCGCGGAGCTCATTGGCCACTTGGCCGCTCAAGGCTTTCACGAATTGGCCCAGGTGTTGCCCCGGGACAGTACCCAGAGCGGTCAGCAAAAGTTGCGCGATGCCTGCCTGGCCTACTTCAGTTTTGCCCGCGCCAACCCGGCGCTGTACCAACTGATGTTCGGCCCCGAGTTCGCCACTGGCGAGATGCCGCCCCTCTTACTCGATGCCCGCAACCAAGCCTTTGGCGAGCTACGACGGATCATTGCCGAGATCCTCGAACTGGACATCGAACAACCCGAGGTCCGTCGGGCCGCCCTCGCCGGCTGGTCCTATACCCACGGCCTGGCGTCACTGGTGATCCATGGCGTCCTGCACTTTCCTGCCGGCACCTCCGACCAGCGCTTCGTCGACAACACCCTGCAAGGCTTCCTGCAGCTGTTCCAGGCCGGTAGCCGGGAATGAAGTTCGCTGACGACAAGCTCAGTGTCATGCTCAAAAGCGCTCCCGCAGCCGACGCGCAACGGGTCCGCGATTTGAACAGGCGCCTGAGCCTGCAAGCGTGACCTGGACGATGCATGGGAGGAGGACCGGAAAAAGACCCTCACAACTTGAACTTCAATCGGCACCCACTCATCCTTGCGAACCGTTTTCCCTCGAACAAGAGACCCCCATGGCCAACCCAGACCTCATCTTCACCCCCGACCCGGACGCGGACTCCATCTCCTCCGACGTCGCCGCGTTCAACGGCATCCTGGTTTCCACCCAGATCCCGACCCGTGCCGACGGTAGCCTGGAACTGGGGGACATCACCCTGCAGAGCGAATGCACCCTGCAGGCGCTGAAAGTGGCCCTGGAACGGGCCGGCAGTTCCATGGATCGGGTCATGCACTTGACCATCTACCTCACCGACATGGCCGACCGCGCCGCGTTCAACGAGGTCTACCAGCGTTTCTTCGCCAAGCCCTGGCCGGTGCGCGCCGCCGTTGGCGTGGCCGCTCTGGCGGTGGAAGGCATGCGCGTGGAAGTCACCGCGATGGCCGCCAAGGCCTGACGCAGCGGCTGTAACCGGCGGCTGCGCGCAACGCGTGGCCGCCACCGGGCAGCATACGGATGCCGGGCACGCGTTTCGCCGCTACAATGCGCGCCTTGACCCTGATAAGCCTGACTAAAAAAACATGTCCTTGCCCAAACATCACCTGGAACTGCTCAGCCCTGCCCGCGACGTGGCCATCGCCCGCGAAGCCATCCTGCACGGCGCCGACGCGGTGTACATCGGTGGCCCGAGCTTCGGCGCCCGTCACAACGCCAGCAACGAGGTGGGCGAGATCGCCCAGTTGGTGGAGTTCGCCCGCCGCTATCACGCCCGGGTGTTCACCACCCTCAACACCATCCTCCACGACAACGAACTGGAGCCGGCACGCAAGCTGATCCATCAGTTGTACGACGCGGGTGTCGATGCGTTGATCGTCCAGGATCTGGGGGTGATGGAGCTGGATATTCCGCCCATCGAGCTGCATGCCAGCACCCAGACCGATATCCGCACCCTGGAGCGGGCCCGGTTCCTCGACCAGGCCGGTTTCTCCCAACTGGTGCTGGCCCGTGAACTGAACCTGAAAGAAATCAGCGCCATCGCCGCCGAAACCGACGCGGCCATCGAGTTCTTCATTCACGGCGCCTTGTGCGTGGCCTTTTCCGGCCAGTGCAATATCTCCCACGCCCAGACCGGTCGCAGCGCCAACCGCGGCGACTGCTCCCAGGCCTGTCGCCTGCCCTACACCCTCAAAGACGAGCACGGCGGCGTGATCGCCTACGAGAAGCACCTGCTGTCGATGAAGGACAACAACCAGAGCGCCAACATCCGCGCCCTGGTGGAAGCCGGCGTGCGCTCGTTCAAGATCGAGGGGCGCTACAAGGACATGGCCTATGTGAAGAACATCACGGCCTACTACCGCCAGCGCCTGGACGACGTCCTCGAAGACCGTCCGGACCTGGCCCGCGCCTCCAGCGGCCGCACCGCGCACTTCTTCGTCCCCGATCCGGACAAGACCTTCCACCGTGGCAGCACCGACTACTTCGTCAGCGAGCGCAAGATCGACATCGGCGCCTTCGACTCGCCGACCTTTACCGGCCTGCCAGTGGGCAGCGTGGAAAAAGTCGGCAAGCGCGACCTGCAAGTGGTGACCTTCGAGCCGCTGTCCAACGGCGACGGCCTCAACCTGCTGGTCAAGCGCGAGGTGGTGGGTTTTCGCGCCAACATCGCTGAAGCCCGCGGCGAGTTCGAAGAAGACGGCGAGAAACGTTACCGCTATCGGGTCGAGCCCAACGAGATGCCCGAAGCCCTGAGCCGCCTGCGGCCCAACCATCCGCTGAGCCGCAACCTCGATCACAACTGGCAACAGGCCCTGACCCGTACCTCCGCCGAGCGGCGCATTGGCCTGTCCTGGCTGGCCACCCTGCGGGAAGAACGCCTGCAACTGACCGCCACCAGCGAAGAAGGCATCAGCGCCAGCGTCGCCCTGGACGGTCCGTTCGGCGTGGCCAACAAACCGGAGCAGGCCCTCGGCCAACTGCAGGACCTGCTGGGGCAACTGGGCACCACCCTCTACCACGCCACGAACATCAAGCTGGATGCGCCCCAGGCGTACTTCATCCCCAATTCCCAGCTCAAGGCCCTGCGCCGGGAAGTCATCGAAGCGCTGGACACGGCCCGCGTCGCGGCTCATCCACGGGGCGCGCGCAAGGCAGAGAGCAACCCGCCGCCGGTGTACCCGGAGTCGCACCTGTCGTTCCTGGCCAACGTCTACAACCAGAAGGCCCGGGACTTCTACCACCGTCACGGCGTGCAACTGATCGACGCCGCGTTCGAGGCCCACGAAGAGCACGGCGACGTGCCGGTGATGATCACCAAGCACTGCCTGCGCTTCTCCTTCAACCTGTGCCCCAAGCAGGCCAAGGGCGTGACCGGGGTGCGCACCAAGGTGGCGCCGATGCAACTGGTGCACGGTGACGAAGTGCTGACCCTGAAGTTCGATTGCAAGCCCTGCGAGATGCACGTGGTGGGCAAGATCAAGGGCCACATCCTCGACCTGCCGCTGCCGGGCAGCGCCGCCGCCGAAGCCGTCGTCGGCCACATCAGCCCCGAAGACCTGCTCAAGACCATCCCCCGCGCACCGCATTGAGTGCCGGGCCGGCGCAACCCTAAGCGGTTGCGCCGGTTGCAGCAGCCGACAGCCGCTCACCCAGCACCTGCTCCAGCACCGCGAAAAACTGCTTGATGTGCGGCTGCTTCAAGGCTTGCGGCCGGGTCACCAGGTAGACCTCCAGCGGCGCAAATGTCATGGGCGCAAACACCTCCAGCAGATCCCCGGCCAAAATCCGCGGCATCACCGCAACCCCCATCCCCTGACGCACCGCCTCGACCTGCGCACTGAACGAGTTGACCCGGATCTGCTTGCCGTCAAGGCCTGCGGCCTTGGCCGTGCGCATCGGCGGCAGGTTGTCCAGGGGCGGCAGCAGGCCGATGGTGGGGGCGGTGGCCGGGGTGATGCCCGGGCAGCGGCGCAGCAGCTCCGGGCTGGCGAACACCCCGTATTCAAGCTTGCCCAGGGCTCGATAGATCAGCGACGGCTCTCCCATATGCGCGGTTCGCACGGCGATATCCGTCACACCGCGAGCCAGCTTGTGAAACTCGGCACTGACCTGCAATTCCACCGAGCATCCAGGGTGGGCCGATGTCAGGCGCCGGGCCGCCTCGAGCACACTGGAGGCAAACCCCTCCCCGGCGCTGACCAGGATGCTGCCCTGCAGTTCGCTCGGTCGCGGCGGGTTGCCCAGGGCCCGCTGTCGCCTGAGCCCGGCCTCCGCCGCCAGGGCCACGTCCACCAGCGCCTGGCCCCGAGGGGTCAACCAGCAGCCTTCGACGCCCCGCTCCAGCAACGGTTCGCCCAGGGCCGCCTCCAGCTGGCTCAAGCGCCGGGACACCGTCGACGGCGCCACCTGCAGCAACTGCCCGGCCTGTAGCAAGCTGCCCCGTCGCCAGACCGCCAGCAACAGGCGCAGATCATCCCAATTGGCTTCCAAAGTGCTACTCCCTGCCGTCAGCTGTGCAAATTCGCAAAGCTATTATGCAGGACTCGCCATTTTTCCAGGGTCTCGTCCAAGGTATATCTAGCGCCCTCGCCTCCCCATGGAACGGATTGAATGAGCAACGCCCCCGAACACCCTGTACCCACAGACACCGATAGCGGCTATTGCCCTGAAATGCACTGCACCTTTGTCACCGGTGCCACCGGCCTGCTGGGCAACAACCTGGTACGCGAGCTGCTGGCCCGAGGCTGCAAGGTCAAGGCCCTGGTGCGCTCCAGGGCCAAGGGCGAACAGCAGTTCGGCCCCCTGCATGGCCTGGAACTGGTGGTCGGCGACCTGGCCGATGTCGACGGGTTCGCCGCCGCGTTGCAGGGCTGCGACACGCTGTTTCATGCCGCGGCGTTCTTTCGCGACAATTACAAGGGCGGCAGCCACTGGGAGCAGTTGCACAAGATCAACGTCCTGGGCACGCAGCACTTGCTGGAGCGGGCCTACGGCGCCGGCATCCGCCGCGTCGTGCAGACCTCGTCGATTGCCGTGCTCAACGGCGCGCCCGGCAGCCTGATCGATGAAACCTGCCTGCGCGACCCGGCAGGCGCGGACCACTACTACCGCAGCAAGATCCTCGCCGATCGCGTCCTGCTGGCCTTTCTCGACAGCCATCCACAGATGCAGGGGTGCATGGTCCTGCCAGGCTGGATGTGGGGCCCCGGCGATATCGGGCCGACCTCCGCCGGGCAATTGCTCATGGACGTGGTGCGCGGCCGCCTGCCGGGACTGGTTCCCGGCAGCTTCTCCCTGGTCGACGCCCGGGATGTGGCCCTGGCGCAGATTGCCGCTGCCCGCTACGGACGCCGCGGCCAACGCTACCTGGCGGCGGGCCGGCACATGACCATGGCCCAGTTGGTGCCCATCATCGGGCGTATCGCCGGGGTCGCCACGCCGACACGCCCGCTGCCGGTGCCCTTGCTCTATACCTTGGCCGCCGTGCAGGAGGTCTATGCGCGCCTGACCGGCAAGCCGGTGTTGCTGAGCCTGGCGACCGTGCGCCTGATGCTTCGGGAAGCGGACCGCAGCCACTTCGACCCCCGCAAGAGCGAACAGGAACTCGAGCTGAGTTTTCGCTCCCTGGAACGCACCATTGGCGATACCCTGGCCTGGTACCGGGATCACGGCTGGATCGCCCAGGCTGCCCCCGTCTCCTCAAGCAGCACCAACAAGGACGTAGAAAGCCGTTGAACAACACCATCATTCTCATGCGTCACGGTCAGCCCCAAGGTATCGCCACCCGGAAAGTTTCCGCCCTCGACATGCAGGGCTGGATACAGGACTACGAACGTTCCGACATCGGCGGGCAACCGGCCCCGCCCTCCAGCCTGCAACTGGCCGCCAGCGCTGGGGTGATTGTCTCCAGCAACGCTCCGCGGGCCCTGGCGTCCGTCCAGGCGCTCAGGAGGGAGCCAACCCTGGTGGACCCGGTGTTCGGCGAGGCGCAACTGCCCTACGCACGCTGGAGACGACCACGCCTGTCGCCCTTTACCTGGGCTGCGATCCTGAGAATCCTCTGGCTGTGCGGTTACTCAAGGCAGGTCGAATCGGCCGCTGCGGCCCGCCAGCGCGCCGCTGTCGCCGCCCGTCGATTGCAGTCCCTGGCCGGGCAACAGCCGGTGCTGTTGCTCGGTCATGGCTGGATGAACCGCCTGATCGGCAAGCAGTTGGCCGCGGCCGGCTGGAAACGCCAGCACAGCGACGGCAGTCGCTACTGGAGTGCGACAGTCTATCGACGGCAATAGCCCGCCCGGAGCGGCCCGGGAAATCCGCCACGCCCTGAGTCCTGATGGAATTTAACGGCACCGAACACTGTCTATTGCGCGCCGGTTGTCCGGCAAACGGGTATAGTTGCCGGCTTGCCCGGCGCGCTACAGGCAGCTTGGGCTACAGGACTTGGTCAGGACTTAATGGTTGCCGCGTGTTGGTAAGACTTCTATTGATTGCACTGCTGCTGGCGGTATCCGCCTGCAGCTCCAATTCCTCCAGCCCTGGCGGCACTGGGCCGCTCAAGGCCGGTGAATACCGGGTCAAGCGTGGCGACACGCTGTATTCGATCGCCAGCCGCAATGGCACCAACTGGAAGGAAGTGGCGCGGCTCAACGGCCTCAAGGCGCCCTACACCGTGGAAGTCGGCCAGGTACTGCGGGTTGGCGGCGCGACCAGGACCACCCGCGTAGTCAGCAGCAAGTCGCGCAGCACCGCCAGCAAGAGCAAGGTCAAGGCCGCACCGCCCGCCCCGCCCATGCCCAAGGTCACCCTACAAGGCTGGAGCTGGCCGCTGCGCGGGGTGCTGATCGGCCGTTTCTCCCCCACCGGCAAGCTCAACCAAGGCATCCGCATCGCCACCACCCAGGGCCAGCCCATCCACGCCACCCTGGGCGGCAAAGTGGCGTTCGCCGGTTACATGCGCGGCTACGGCAACCTGATGATCCTCCAGCACGGCCCCTCCTACACCAGCACCTACGCCTACAACAGCCGCTTGGTGGTCAAGGAAGGCCAGATGGTGATCAAGGGCCAGAAGATTGCCGAGGCCGGGTCCCAGGACACCGACCGCGCCCAGTTGTACTTCGAGATCCGCGCCAATGGCGTACCGGTGGACCCGTTGCGGTTGCTGCCGCCGGGGTGAGTGCAGCAAGCCCCCTGCGCCCAGGGCCAAGGCACGTCAACGAAACCCGGGGCAATGGCCTCTCCCGCTATTGAGCGGAGGCCGCGCGGAGTCAAATGCCTCGCAGTTCGTGCTCGATGTCATCGGGCTTGCCACTCCACCAGTCGGGAGTGTCAAGCAACCCCGGGCTTGCCACCTGCTTTTCAAGCTGCGACTTCAACTTCTTCAGATACACCCGGGTCTGGATGGTCGGCTCCAGCTGGCAGAGGGCTTGCCAAGCCAGCTGGATATATTCCAGGTAGCGCGTGGCCTGCTCTGCACAGGTAGAGGAAGACTCCCATCGATCAGTAAACGCACCAAGGTAGGACAAGGCGTTCTTCGCCAGTATTTCCCTGGCGCCCAGCTCCTGGGTGCTGCCGATCAGTTCCTTCAAGGCTGCGCATCCCAAGTCTTTGCTGGCCTGGGTATACAGGGGTGAGCGCTCTTCAGTCAGTACCCACTTCAGTCGCGCATCATCCTGGCCCAGTGCATTCGCTACGCCATTGGGCAAGGCGAACACCTGGATGGCACTGTGTATCAGAGGCGGCGCGAGCACCGTCCGCAACGCATCCACATAGTGCTCATATGCTCGGGCAACTTCCCAGGCAGGAACACGCAGCGTGCCCTGTATAGGCTCGGCATCCAGATACAGGCGCTGTGGATCATCGCACTGAGCGGCAATGATCGCCGCCAATCGCAGCTCGCGTTCACGGAGCGCTCTTTCCGGTTGGCTGCCGTCCTTTGAGACACTCCCATAAAAGCTCCTGATAAAGCCGATACACACGTCATATTCGCTGCGTGCCTTGAACATGGCGCCCTGAAGATCGGCCGTGTAACAGAACTCGATCAACCCCAGCAGCTCACCGGCACGGCTCAACGCTCGCTCAAAGGCTTCCCGTGAGTAGAACGAGGCGGTTCTGCCCAACTGCTCGCCATACTGGAAATTCGCCATGTTGAGCATCGCGCTGGCCACGGCAACCTCACCTTCATCGCTACGACTGGCCGCATCACGAATGAAGTCGTTGAGGGTCTGGACGTTCTGGAATTCACCCCAGGATTTCACCAACCGGGAAAACTCGGGAATGGTGAACTCCACTTCGCGGACCGCCAGGCTCATCTCATAGTGAATGTTTGCCAGAGACAGTTTGCTTCTGGCATGGCCCAGCTCTTCGATCAACTTCAGCAGGCGCTTGTTCTTAATCTCATCCTTGGGAGATTGTGCGGCGTTGAGCGCTACTTGCTTGTGCTGCTCCTGTTCCTTGGTATTGGCATTGCCGAACATGTTAGCTCTGAAGGCCGAGTGGAAACCCAGCAGGTGCTCTTCAACCACCTGGGCCACCTTGGGTTCGGTTTCACGCAAGAGGGTCTGCAGAACAATCCCGCGCCAGTCCAGTTGCCCATCGGCATGTCGATCAGCCGCCGCGCCAAACACCGACAAGCTGCGGCAGATGCGTTTGGCCTGGCGCGGATTGGTGGGAAACCACTCGGCGGTCTGCGCGATGGCCGTGTCCGGCAGGAATGGGCAGCAGTATTTCAGGTTCCTGGCGACCATTCGCTGCACCTGCTTCGGGCTTGGCTCGGGCAGGGTCACCGGTACATCGATGATCTTGTCCAGAAAGTGCTGGGCCGACTCGCCGAAGGCTTCGGAATAGGAGCGAAGTGCCTTGCCCACCACGTCCTTGTCGAAGGCCAGGACAAAGACGAATCCCGGCCAGTCCAGGAGCTCGCGCAGGGCTAGAAGCGTCTGCGGGAGTATTTGCGGATCGGCACGGTCAAGGTCATCGATGAAGACAATGACTCGTCTATGACCCAGTTCCTTGCGCAGGGCCTCTATGTCGCTGCTGTCGAGCTGCAATATGTCGCTTAATTTCTCGGCGGCGACACCGGCGGCAGTGGCCCAGGCGGTGACGAAGTAACTGGAGTTAACTGACTCTGGCAACTCCGTTTCAGCTATTTTTTTTGCCAACGCCCCAACCAGATCTGCACCTTTTTTCGATTGGCGTTTCGTCCAGTTCCGGAAGGGCTCTGCGTAGCCCAAGCGTCCCAGCACCTGGGCCAGTTGCAAATAGAACTGCACCATGAACTCCTGCTCCCCGGTGGTGCGCCACGCGGGAAGCCGGATGACAATGTCGTCGTTCTTCTCAGCAATCTGCTGCAGAAAATTCAGCACGCTGGTCTTGCCGCTGCCCCACTGACCATAGAGGCCGATCCGCGCCGACCACCCCAGGGGCGTCGCGGTGATCATGCGATAGACCAGCTTGGCCACCGGCCAGCGATCCAGAAGGTCGTCGTCGCGCCGGGTCAGCGCCGCATCGTGTCCGCCCGGGGCGGTAAAAGCCTGTGTCACCGACATCTACTGGGGTCCTTATTGCTGCTGCGGCTTGATCAGGTCGATGGAGATCATCTTGTGCATGCCACTGAGGGGCACCAGACGCTTGACGTCCATCTGGTAGAAACCGGCCACCGGACTGATGGACGCCGGCATGGCCGGGGTGCAACCGGTCAGGCTGTAGAGGTTCATGTAGTCGGCATTGGGGTCGCCCACGGTGCCCTGGCGCATGGACAGGCTGCAACGCAGGCTGCCCTTGAGCCCCGGGCCACCGTCACCCTGGACTTCCAGGCGCAACGGGCAGACACCCATGCGCCGCCCACCCATCCAGGGGTCCTGGGCCTGCGGGCATTCCTGGTCGCCAACGGTGGCCATGACCTGACCCACCAACTGGCGCAGGTCCTTGTTCTGGTCGGGCCAGACTTCGCCGTTGTCGACCATGCGGTCCTTGATGAACAGGGTGTAGCGCACCGGGAAGCCGACCTTGTTGCTGAGCATGAACGCACCCTGGGAATAGGCCAGCTTGTCGCCGGCCATACAACCGGCGCGATCGGTGACGGAGAACTCGGTGGTGTTGAGGTTCTTGATGTCGGTGCCGCCGTTGAATCTGATCAGGCACTGGGCTTGCCGGCCATCGCGGCAGTTGTTTTCCACCAGGCGCAACCCCTTGCCGACCACAGCGCTGTCGTCGATGACAAAACCGTTGAAGTTGGTCATGTCACTGGGCAGCACGCGGTTGACCCGCAAGTCGACGAGAAAATCGCCGTTCTGTGCCAGCGAGGACTCCAGGTTCATCGAGAAGCGTGCATTGCATTGCTGCTTCAGGGTCACCTTGAAGTTCTGCGCATCCGGCAGGCCACCGATCATGCCGCCCGCACCGATCGGCAGGCCGAGTACGCTGCCCAGGGTGGTCAGAATGCCCGAGATCATGGCCTTGGTCTTGGCATAGGCCTCCAGCTCGTCGTTGGTCATATCGCTGACTTGGGCTTGGCTGAAGTTGTTCGACTGCTTCCAGTTGAAGCTGGTGGTGGAGCGGATGGTGCCGCTGAGCCGGGCTTCGTCACAGGCCCCACGCTCCTGGCAGAACTTGAGGTTGAACCCCCAGTCCTTGCTGAAGATATCGAGGATGTTGAACATCGGCTTGCTCAAGGCCATCACCAGCATGCCCTGCTGGCGCGCGCCGATCACCACGGGACCGGACTCCAAGCCCTTGGCGGTAGCGTATTTGGGCGCGCTTACCGGGTATTTGCGCTCGAAATCCGAAGAATCGACGTGGAACGGTGGCTCGAACGTGATGGGATAGTCGCCTTCGTTCTCGATCACCAGGGTGATGAAATCAGGCTCCGCTGCCTGAGTCTCAAGGCTGAGAACGGCCAGCGGCAGGCCGAGCAGGCAACTGGTCAGTACGGCGGTTTGGCAGCGGGTCCAGAATCCGGTTGGGCGCATCGTCAATCCTTGAACTAGGGTGGGGGACGCTCACTTTAATGACTTTATGGCCCATTGCCACTTCTTCGTTCATGACCTCCGATTGACATCAAGCAGCACCGATCGCATCGGTCTACAGTTAATCGTCAGGCTTGCCCTCCTCCCTTGCCGAGCCGGCTCAACCGTCGAGAGCCCCCCATGCCGCCATTCGAAGCACGCCCGATTCAGGTACAGCACCTCAAGACCGCCTGCTCAAGTTGCAGCGTGCAGGAGTTGTGCCTGCCCATCGGCCTCAGCCACCAGGAAGTGGAGTGCCTGGACACCTTGATCCTGCAACGGTTGAAGGTGAAGAAAGGCCATGCGCTGTATCACGCCGGCGACCCCTTGCATTCGCTGTACGCCGTGCGCCTGGGGTTCTTCAAGACCTGCGTGCTGTCGGTGGATGGCCGCGAGCAGGTCACCGGGTTCCAGATGGCCGGCGAGATTCTCGGGCTGGACGCCATCAGCACCAACCAGCATGCCTGCAGCGCCTTTGCTTTGGAGGACTGCGAGGTCTGCCCGATTCCCTTTGCCCAGCTGGAGCACTTGTCCCAGGCCCTGCCTTCGCTGCAGCACAACCTGAACAAGATCCTCAGCCGGGAGATCGTGCGTGATCACGGCATGTTGCTGCTGATGGGCAACATGAACTCCGACGAGCGCCTGGCGGCATTCCTGCTCAATCTGTCCCAGCGCCTGAGCCTGCGGGGCTATTCGTCGCGGGCCTTTATCCTGCGCATGCGCCGCGAGGAAATCGGCTCCTACCTGGGGCTGCGCCTGGAAACCGTTTGTCGGGGCATAGCCCATCTGCGGGACCAGGGCCTGGTGACCATCAACGGCAAGCAGGTGGATATCCTCGATCTGGAGGGCCTGAAGCAGCGGGTCGCGGGTTGCCAGAACGCGGCCAGGGACTAGGTCGCCGGGCCTGGCTGCAACTCCACGCTGTCCCGGTATTCCGGCACCGACACCGACCAGCCCAGTTCCAGGCTGATGCGCCGACGCAAGGTGTCGGCGGCGTTGGCCTCGCCGTGGACCACATACGTGTGTTTCGGCGGACGCTTGAAGCCTCGCAGCCATTGCATGATCTCGTCGGCATCGGCATGGGCCGAGAGGTTCTGCATGGCCGTGACTTCGGCGCGGATCGGCACCTCCCGGCCATGAATGCGCACCGACTCGGCGCCGGCGATGATCTGCGCGCCGCGGGTGCCGCCGGCCTGAAACCCGGGAAACAGCAGGCTGTTGGCCGGATCGGGCGCCAGCACCTTGAGGTGGTAGAGCACCCGGCCACCGGTGGCCATGCCACTGGCGGCAATGATCACCGCCGGGCTCTTGAGCTGGTCCAGGGCCATGGACTCCTGGGTGCTGCGCACGATGTGCGCCACATGGCACATGCCTTCGCACTCCTCCCGGGACAGTCGATGGTCGCTGCGAAAGCGCTGGTACAGATGGGTGGTGTCGGTGGCCATGGGGCTGTTGAGGTAGATCGGCAGGTCGGGAATCGCCTGGCGCTGGCGCAGGCGATACAGGTGGTACATCAGCAGCTGCGCGCGCCCCACGGCAAAGGACGGCACCAGGGTGATACCGCCACGCTCGGCGGTGCGGTTGATGACATCGGCCAGTTGCTGCTCGGGGTCGTCCCGGGGATGCAGGCGGTCGCCGTAGGTCGACTCCACCAGCAGATAATCGGCTTGCTCGATGCTTTCGGGGGCGAACATCAGCGGGTCCTGCATGCGGCCCAGGTCACCGGAAAACACCAGGCTCATGCCCGCGGCGTCGACCTGGACCGTGGCGGCGCCGAGAATGTGCCCGGCGCCGCGCAACTGGATGTGCAGCCCCGGCAGCACTTCCACCCGGTGGTGCAATTGCAGCGGATGCAGGAGTTTCAGGGCCTGCTCGGCATCGCGCTCGGTGTACAGCGGCAATGCCGGAGAGTGCTTGGAGAAGCCATGGCGGTTGGCATAGGCCGCCTCCTCTTCCTGCAGGCGCGCACTGTCGCGCAGCAGAATCCTGGCCAGCTCGCAGGTGGCCGCCGTGGCATACACCGGCCCGCGATAGCCATTGCGCACCAGCAGCGGCAGGTAGCCGCTGTGATCCAGGTGAGCATGGGTCAGCACGATGGCGTCCAGCTCGCGCAGCGGCAGGCCGAAGGCTTCCCAGTTGTGCTGGCGCAGCTGCTTGTAGCCCTGGAACAGCCCGCAGTCCACCAGCACATGCCGGTCCTCATGCTGCAACAGGTATTTGCTGCCGGTGACGGTGCCGGCGGCACCGAGAAAGCTCAGGCGCATCTCCATCTCCTTCGTGTCGGGCGAGGTTGCGGGGCATGGCCGCACCTCACTCCTGGGGCTCCACCAGCATCAGGCTGCAGGGTGTGTGATACAGCAGTTGCTCGGCGCTGGAGCCGATGAAGCGTTGCAAGCCCCGGCGATGTGCGCGCCCGAGGACCATCAGGTCGAAATCGTTGTCGGCAGCAAAGCGTGCGATGACCTGATGCGGCACACCCTCCAGGCGATAGCAGTGCTCAGGGGCAATGGCGTAGCGCTCGGCCAGGGTCTCGAACGCTTCCTGCTGCGCATCATTCACCGCATCGCGCAAGCTGATGTTGGTGTCAGGACTGAAGATCGGCAGGCCGGTGGCGTTCTCAGTGGCCCAATCCACCACATTCAGCAAGTGCACCCGGGCACCGCAGTGTTTGGCCAGGGTCGCGCACATCTCGAGAATGCGTTGGTTCAGGCCCTGGGTCAGGTATTCCAGATGGGACAGGTCCAGGGCGGCCAATACCTTCAACGGCAAGGGGTGCCGACAGTCCGTCACCAGGTGCAACGGCTGGCGCAGCTCGCGCAGCAGCAACCAGTCCAGGGGCTTGTAGAAAATGCGCCGCAGGGCCGGTACTGGCTGGGCGTCCTTGATCACCAGGTCCGGGTGGTAGTCGGTCACATAATCGAGGATGTCCTGCAGCCGGGCCTTGGCCCACAAGACTTCGGTGGTCACCCGCAGGCCATTGGCCCGTTCGAAGCGAGCCTGTTGCTCCAGCCACTGCCGATGCACCTGCAGGTAGCCTTCCCGGGCCTGGGCCATGGCCTGGTGATCGAACAGCCCGGCGACCTCCAGCACTTCGATGAAGTCGAAGGCGACGATGTGCAGGCTGGCGCCCATGGCCCGGGCCAGGGCACTGGCCCGGTCGAAAGCCGGCGTGCGGGACAGCGCCGTGGGGGCGATCAACAACACGCGTTGCAGTGTGGACATGGGCACCTCCCGGGCGGCGCACTGGACAGCGGCCCGGGAGTCCCGAGCCGATGCGCCGATGATGCGCGCCGCTCGGGCCGCCGATTTGACAAAAGTCACAAAGCCTCGGGTTAAGCCCGCGCCGGCAGTCAATATCCGCGGCGGTGGGCCGCATCTGATCCAGATCAGATCCTGCCCCGGGCAACAGGGGTAAAGGATAGTCAGCACGCGGCCGCGGGTCGCGGGCCCACCTTCATCGTCCCCAGAGGATCGCCCCATGTTCAGCATCAAGGAACACAACGATCAGGCCGCCGCTGCCTACGGCACCGTGACCGGCCTGCACTGGATCGAGGCGCTTAACGACGGCCGCCACGTGCTGATACGGCCCTTGGCCGAGAAAGACCGCGAGCGCGAGTACAACTTCATCAAGCGCCTGTCCCCGCAATCGCGACACATGCGCTTTCTGGCGCAGATCAAGGAGCCCGACGCCGCCATGCTCGAGCAGTTGATGGATGTCGACGGCAAACAGCGTCTGGCCTACATCGCCCTGGTGCATGAACAGGGCCAGTTGATCGAGATCGGTGTCAGCCGCTATGCCGCCACGTCCCACGATGAATGCGAATGCGCCGTCACCGTGGCCGATCAATGGCAGCATCTGGGTCTGGGGTCATTGCTGATGACCCATCTGATCCGCGCCGCCCGCCAGCATGGGTTTGTGCAGATGTATTCGGTGGACAGCGTGAACAACCAGGCCATGCGCGAGTTGGCCGCGCACCTGGGTTTCACCACCCACACCGACCCGGACGACGCCCATCAGGTGGTGCATCGTTTGCTCCTGTGACCGGCGGTGCCACGTCGGTGTGGCACCGGCGTGGCCTGGTGCGGCTCATGGCAAGGGGTCACGCGGCGGCTTGACCGCCCAGATACTGCAGGGTGCCTGCAACAGCAGATGTTCGGCGGTGCTACCCAGGCGCTTGTGCAGGCCGCGGTGCTGGGTGGTGCCCATGACGATCACATCGCTCTGGTGCTCCTCGGCGAAACGACAGATTTGCTGCAGCGGCATGCCCTCGATGAAGTGGCTGCGTTGCGGGGGCACGCCGTGGCGCTCCGCCAGAGCGCGATAGACATCGTGTTGCGCCGCGCCCAGGGCTTCATACAGACCACTGGCCAGGGACAGCGCGCCGGCTCCGGTGTCTTTGGCATAGACGGCCACCCAGTCATACACATGCAGCAGGTCCAGCTCGGCGCCGCATTGCTCGGCCAGTTTCACCGCGGCGTCGACGATCTGATCGTTGAACTGCAAGTCCTGCACTTCGCTGCGCAGCACGTCGATGATGGCCAGCACTCGGCGTGGCCGTGGGTGCCGGGCCTCGGTCACCAGATGCACCGGCAGCGCGCAATCGCGCAGCAACTGCCAGTCCAGCGGGGTATAGAAGATCCGCCGCATCGCCGACTCGGCATGGGCGTCCTTGATGATCAGGGCCAGGGGCATCTCGTTGGCGAACAGCTGGATCTCTTGATACGGCTGGCTGGCCCAGCGCGCTTCGCAGGTCACCGACAGGCCACGCTCGCGCATGCCTTGCGCCTGCAGCTCCAGCCATTGCCCGTGCTGTTCCAGATAGGCCGCCTGCAACTGCTCGGCCTCACGGCTCTCGAACAGCCCGGCCAGCGTCAGGGCCTGCAAATGATCCAGGGCGACGATATGCACCGGCAATTGCATGGCCAGGGCCAGTTGCTCCGTGCGTTCGAACGCCGGCGTGCGCTGCATCTGCTGGGGCGCGATCAAGAGTAAACGCGGGGTTTGCGACATGGTTCACCTCGGCACTGGAGCTTGAAGAAACCGCTAGGGGGTCATTCAAGACTGAGCGCAATGGCCAGGCACGAGTTGATCTTTATCAGGCGTCGCGGCTTTTTTTCGACCCGGTAGCCGCTTATTGCAGCCAGACACCGACCCACATCGCCAGGGTCAGCAGCGCCTGCCCGGGCACGACGTACAGCGCAAAGCGCCATCCACCGCTGAGGGCCGCCAGCATGCACTTGCTCAGGGAGTTGCTGCTGACCGCCAGCATCACCGCGCTGCCGATGGCACTGCCGGGCAGTTGCCCGGACTTGACCAGCGAAGCAATGGACGCCGTAGACGCATGGGCATCGGCAAAGCCGCTGATCAAGGCGCTCAACATCAGGCCCAACTGCCCGAAGTAATTGAGCATCAGCGAACAGGCGAAGGTTATGGCGCTCATGGTCAGGGCCACGATCAAGGCCAGCTTGGGATTGAACGCGCCCTTGTCGCTGACCGGTTCGACGCTGCTGGGCTGGCTGCGTGGAAACACCAGGCAAGCGGCATACAGCGCGGTGCAGAGCCCCCCCAGCACCAGGGGCAGCCACATGGTTTGCAGCAGTGCGCTGTCGACCGTTACCAGGATCAGAGCGATCTGGGTCACCGTGGCCAGGTTGGACAGCAGCGCCGCGGCCGCCAGAACCCTGACCTGCCCGGGCGCCTTGGCGACCCGCTGGCCCATGGAGGCGATGGTCAAGGTGCTGGAAACGAATCCCGACGCCACGGCGCTGAGGGCATAACCGTAATGGGCGCCCAGGGTCCGCACCGCGACGTGGCCCAGGGCCCCAACCGCCATCAGCAACACGGTCAGGGTGCCGATGGTGCGCAGGTTGAACGCCTCATAGGGGCCGATGAAACGATCCGGCGCCAGGGGCAGGATCACCAGCGCCGCCACCAGCAGCGTCAGACCGTCGGCGATTTCCCGGTCGCTCAACTGACTGCGCACAAAGTGATGGAGTGTCTGTCGATAGGCCAGCAAGGCGGTCATGACCACGGCGATGGCCAGCGCCAGCTCCGGTGCCGTGCCACACAAGGCCCCGAGGATCAGCACCGCCAGCAGCGCCACTTCGCTGGTGACCCCCGGGTCCTCTTGCTCGTTGCGCCAATAGGCCACCGTCACCAACCCGGCCACAGCAATGGCCAGCGAGGCCAACAGCAGCGGACCGCCGACTCGCTGGCCGATGAACCCCAACAGCGCGGTGATGGCGAAGGTACGCAACCCGGCGCTGCCACGCTGAGGCCCCTGCCCTTTGCGCCGCTCGCGCTCCAGGCCCACCAGCATGCCGATCCCCAGGGCCGCGGCGGCGTTGGTCAGGTCGATGGTTTCAAGCATTGCACGCCCCAGGAAGACAGCCCACACCGAGAATAGAGCGCTGCCGGCGCTTTCGCGAATCGGCCGCCCAGCACCTTGCAGGAGCCGGCTTGCCGACGAAGGCTGAGAGTGATGCAGGGTTTGCGGGCCTCTTCGCTGGCAAACCAGTTTCTGCGGCCAGTGCTGCCGATCAGCTCGGGCGACGTTTCAGGGTCTGGCTGGGCAACTCCTTGAACAGCGCTCGATAGCTGCTGGAAAACCGTCCCAGGTGCCAGAACGACCAGTGCATCGCCACCTCGGCCACGGTGGTCTCGCTGGGCCCGCGGCTGAGCAGTTCGCGGTGCGCGCTGTTGAGCCGGCGCAGGCGCAGCCACTGGCTGGGGGCCATGCCGGTAAAGGCCTTGAACGCGCTTTGCAACTGACGCAGGGAAACCCCGGCCACCTGGGACAGCTCCAGCAGGTTGAGGGTTTCCTCGGGGACGTCGGCGGCCCACTGCGCCACCCGCTGCATGATGCCCCGCTCCTCGTTGCGCCGTTGCAGGCCGCCCGGGTCCAGGCGCACGCAGGCGTTGTCGAGGATGTACAGGCAGTCGTCCAGCAGTTGCTGGGTCAGGGCTTCGCGGCTGGGTGGGTCAAAGGTCTGGGACAGGCGGGTCAAGGTGGAACTCAGCCAGCGACAGAACAGGGCGTTCTGCTGGTTGGTCAGCGGCGCCATGAACAGGCCGTCGAGGCGCTCCACCCCCAGGCCCTGGCGCTGGACGAACTCGGGGCCGAACACCACCGCCACTTCCTGGTAGTTCTCCGGGGTGATCCAGATATTGCGGCTCTCGCCATTGAGCAGGTACAGGGCGTTGTCGCTGCGGTCGAAACAGAACGCCAGGGCGCCTTGCGGGGCGCTGAAATTCTGCTCGACCCGGGTGTTCATGCACTCCTCGTAGATCTCCACGCCCTGCAGGTCGAGGTAGCGCACCAGGCCGTTGAAATGCCCGGGGGACATCTGCTGGTAGTGCTGCACCCAACCCGGGGTGGCACGGATCTGATCGGCGACATCGAAGGTGTTGAACGCTTGAACCTGAAGCGGATTGGACGCTGTCATCGGGGGACCTTGCGCACTCTTTTGGTGCGCTTTGGTGCTGCTTAAAGTGGATAGATGGAACAACAAGGCTCGCCCAAGATAGTCGCCAATGCGCCGCAGGGGAAGCCTTGCCGGGATACTCCCGCTCACCTCGGAGCAGACAAGAACAATCATCGAGGTCTTTATGAACGCCCCTTTCGATCAGCTGTCCTCCTGGCTGAAAGATCACAAGATTACCGAAGTCGAATGCGTGGTCAGCGACCTGACCGGCATTGCCCGCGGCAAGATCGCGCCCACCAACAAGTTCCTGCACGAGCGCGGCATGCGCCTGCCGGAAAGTGTCCTGCTGCAAACGGTAACCGGGGATTTTGTCGACGACGACCTGTACTACGAACTGCTGGACCCGGCGGACATCGACATGGTCTGCCGCCCCGACTCGTCATCGATCTACCTGGTGCCCTGGGCCATCGAGCCAACGGCCATCGTCATCCACGACACCTTCGACAAGTTCGGCAACCCCATCGAGCTGTCGCCGCGCAACGTGCTGAAAAAAGTGCTGCAGCTGTACACCGACAAGGGCTGGCAGCCGATCGTCGCCCCGGAAATGGAGTTCTACCTGACCCAGCGCTGCGAGGACCCGGACCTGCCGCTCAAGGCCCCGCTGGGCCGCTCCGGTCGCGCGGAAAGCGGCCGCCAGTCGTTCTCCATCGACGCCGCCAACGAGTTCGATCCGCTGTTCGAAGACGTCTATGACTGGTGCGAAGCCCAGGGCCTGGACCTGGACACGCTGATCCACGAAGACGGCCCGGCGCAGATGGAAATCAACTTCCGCCACGGCGACGCCCTGGACCTGGCGGACCAGATCACCGTGTTCAAGCGCACCCTGCGCGAGGCGGCGCTCAAGCACAACGTCACCGCCACCTTCATGGCCAAGCCGGTGGCCGATGAACCCGGCAGCGCCATGCACCTGCACCAGAGCGTGGTGGACATCAGCACCGGCAAGCCGATCTTCGTCGATGCCGACGGCCAGAAGAGCCAGCTGTTCCTGCACCACATCGGCGGCCTGCAGAAGTACATCCCCAAGGTGCTGCCGATGTTCGCCCCCAACGTCAACTCGTTCCGCCGCTTCCTGCCGGACACCTCGGCCCCGGTGAACGTCGAATGGGGCGAGGAAAACCGTACCGTCGGCCTGCGGGTGCCGACTGCCAGCCCGGATGCCATGCGCGTGGAAAACCGCCTGCCCGGTGCCGATGCCAACCCTTACCTGGCGATTGCCGCCAGCCTGCTGTGCGGCTACCTGGGCATGGTCGAGGGCATCGAGCCCAGCGCCCCGGTGGAAGGCCGGGCCTATGAACGGCGCAACCTGCGCCTGCCGATCACCATCGAAGACGCCCTGGCGCACATGGAGGACTGCCCGACCATCGAGCACTACCTGGGGCGCAAGTTCGTCCGCGGCTACGTGGCGGTCAAGCGCGCCGAACACGAGAACTTCAAGCGCGTGATCAGTTCCTGGGAGCGTGAGTTCCTGCTGCTCAGCGTCTGATTTGTCCGCAGTCCGCAATCAACAAAAACAACCCGAAGAGGTGTCGACATGCGTCTTTTGCAAGCAGTGATCCCGGCAGCACTGGCGGCCTTGATGAGCGCCGCCGTCCAGGCACAACCCAGTGTCAGCGTGTACAACTGGACCGACTACATCGGCCAGACCACCCTCGCCGACTTCCAGGGCAAGACCGGGGTCAAGGTGATCTACGACGTGTTCGACTCCAACGAAACCCTGGAGGGCAAGTTGCTGGCCGGGCGCACCGGCTACGACGTGGTGGTGCCCTCCAACCATTTCCTGGCGCGCCAGGTGAAGGCCGGCGCGTTCCTCAAGCTGGACCGCTCGCAGTTGCCCAACTGGAAGAACCTGGACCCCAAGCTGCTGGCGCTGCTGGAGCAGAACGACCCCGGCAACCAGTACTCGGTGCCCTACCTGTGGGGCACCAACGGCATCGGCTACAACGTCGACAAGGTCAAGCAGGTGCTGGGCGTCGACCACATCGACTCCTGGGCGGTGCTGCTGGAACCAGAAAACCTGAAGAAGCTCCAGCAATGCGGGGTGTCGATGATGGACTCGCCGGATGAAGTGTTTCCGGCGGTGCTCAACTACCTGGGCCTGGACCCGCGCAGTGAAAATCCCGAGGACTACAAGAAAGCCGAGGCCAAGCTGCTGACCCTGCGCCCCTACATCACCTACTTCCACTCCTCCAAGTACGTCTCGGACCTGGCCAACGGTGATATCTGCATCGCCTTCGGCTACTCCGGGGACGTGTTCCAGGCCGCCAACCGGGCCAAGGAAGCCAAGAACGGGGTGAACATCGCCTACGCCATTCCCAAGGAAGGCAGCAACCTGTGGTTCGACCTGCTGGCGATTCCCGCCGATGCCGGCAACGTCAAGGAGGCTCACGCCTTCATCAATTACCTGCTGGACCCGCAAGTGATCGCCAAGGTCAGCGCCTACGTCGGCTATGCCAATCCCAACCCGGCCTCCCAGCCGTACATGGACGCCGAGCTGGTGAACAATCCCGAGGTGTACCCGCCTCAGGACGTGCTCGACAAACTGTACATTTCCACCACCCAGTCGCCGGCCATCATGCGCTTGATGACCCGCTCCTGGAGCAAAGTGAAGTCCAACAAATGATTCAGCCAAACCTTTCGGGCAGTGCCACCGGGCATGCCCGCTCCTACTACGCCGCCTCCGCCGGCAGCCTGCCTGGCTATCCGTCCCTGGACGGTGACCTGAGCGCCGACGTCTGTGTCATCGGCGCAGGTTTCACCGGCGTCAACACCGCCATCGAGCTGGCCCAGCGCGGGCTGTCGGTGATTCTCCTGGAAGCCCGGCACATTGGCTGGGGCGCCAGTGGGCGCAACGGCGGCCAGCTGATCCGCGGCATTGGCCACGACGTCAGCGGCTTTGCCCGCTACGTCGGCAAGGAAGGGGTGAAATACCTCGAGCATGCCGGGATCGAGTCGGTGGACGTGGTGCGTCAGCGCATCGCCGAGCACGGTATCGACTGCGACCTGCGCTGGGGCTTCTGCGAGCTGGCCAATACCCCGGCCCAGTTCGCGGCGTTCCAGGCAGAACAGGAGCATCTGGCGAGCCTGGGCTACCGCCACCCTACCCGCCTGGTGGCGCCTCAGGACATGCATCAGGTGGTGGACTCCCCGGTGTATGCCGGGGGCCTGGTGGACATGGGCTCGGGGCATCTGCACCCACTCAAGCTGGTGTTGGGGGAAGCGCGGGTCGCGGCCTCCCTGGGGGTGAGGATCTTCGAACAGAGCCCGGTGCTGGAACTGGTGCATGGCAACCGCGTCGAGGTGCGTTGCGCCACAGGCACCGTGCGCGCCGCCAGCCTGGTGCTCGGATGCAACGCCCACCTGGATGAACTGGAACCGCGCCTGAGCGGCAAGGTATTGCCCGCCGGCAGCTACATCATCACCACCGAGCCATTGCCTGAGGCGCTGGCGACACAGTTGATCCCGCAGAACCTGGCGCTGTGCGACCAGAAAGTGGGCCTGGACTACTACCGGCTGACGGCGGATCGACGCCTGCTGTTCGGCGGTGCCTGCCACTATTCAGGGCGTGATCCTGCGGACATCGGCGCCTACATGCGGCCGAAGATGCTCAAGGTATTTGCGCAATTGAACGATGTGGCCATCGACTTCCAATGGGGCGGCAAGATTGGCATCACCGCCAATCGCTTCCCCCAGGTAGGTCGGCTGCACCAGTACCCCAACGTGTACTACGCCCAGGGCTATTCCGGTCATGGCCTGAATGTCACCCACTGGACTGCACGGCTGCTGGCCGAAGCCATCCATGCCGGGCACAGCCATGGCCTGGATGTGTTCAGCGCCGTCCCACACATGACCTTCCCCGGCGGCCCAGCCCTGCGCGCACCGCTGCTGGCCCTGGGCATGCTCTGGCACCGGATGCGGGAAATGCTCGGTTGACCGCCCGCCTTCGCCGGCCCACCCCGCTTGCTATGGGGCGGGCAGGTTCTCCAGGAGACCGTCACTGCGGAAAATCCAGCAACAGCGCATTGACCCGTTGTGGCTGCTCATTCTGAATGCCGGGCGCTCCAGGGTAGATGCGAGGAGCGGAACCTGGCACATGGCGGCCGCAGCCCTGAGCAATATTGATGCTTCGAATGACACTGCCGCTCCTGCCGGCACGGTGCGCTGCTGGCAGGAGCGGCAGCTCCTCAGACAGGAATCATTCCGACCTGGGACTGGCTGTGCTGGCGAATCAGGCGCTGAGTGTTCAAGACCTTTTCCAGGGCCTGCTCGGAGTCGGGGTCCTGCATGGGCGCACGAATCGCCGCCGACACCAGGCTGATCAGCTTGGCCATGACTTCGGCGTCGGTGGCCGGACGGCCCAGGCTCATGGCCTGCATCAGCAGGCGCAGTTCGGTGCCGGCCATCACCCCGGAAATCGCCTTGAGGGCAAACTGCAGGCGCACCCCCAATTCGTTGCGCGGCAGGTCCGGCAGCGCCAGGGCGAAGGCCTTGAAGAAGCGCTCGAACACCGGTTGGTAGTGTTCCTTGAGGTATTCCTGAATGAACGGCGAGGTATCGCTGTACACCCGCCCCAGGAAACGGATGAACGACCGGCCTTCCAGGCCACCGCTTTCATCACTGCGCTCCAGGCCCATGGCCGGGGCGAACAGCACCCCCAGCAGGGTCTCGCAATCCAGCGGTCCCTGGGCCTGCTCTTCACATTTGGCCAGCAGTTCCAGGCGTTGATCGTTGAGGGGGCCCAGGCGCTGCATCAGCAGGGCCTTCATCAGCGAATCCTTGTCGCCGAAGTGATAGTTCACCGCCGCCAGGTTGACCTGGGCGCGCTCGGTGATCTGACGCAGCAGCACGGCGTCGTAGCCGTACTTGATGAACAATGCCTCGGTCGCTTCCAGCAGTCGGGTCTTGGTGACATTGGGGGCACTGAGTTTCTTGGCGACCATGGAGGACTAACCTTTGCTGGGATGAAAAACTGACCGTTCGAACAGTGTTTTAAAAAAAAATTTGATTTTTTATACCCGCGAGAAGCCCTAAAAGCAAGCGTCCCAGGGACGTCCCCTGCGGCCCGAGGCCGTTTTGTGACCCGCCGGTTCCTGGTCGAAAAATCCCGAAAAAAGCCCGCAATTACCCGGTTCAGACAGCTGGCGCGCCAGGATGAACGCAGTTACTATTCAAACAAAGTTTTTAAAATAATAAATAAAACCAGAGCTTGGCGTTGCCCCTGAACCCCCGCTGCACGAGCCGTACGAGGTGGGAGTGTTCAAGCATTCAGTCGAGCCAGCCGGCGCGGTAAGCGATGACAGCGACGATAATCGACCCAGGTTTTATCTCCCTGCAAGGCATAGGCAAGAGCTATCGGCTGGCGGAGCAACCGCTCCACATTCTCAAGAACGTTTCCCTGTCCATCGAAGCCGGTGAAAGCTGCGCCATTCTCGGTGCCTCCGGTTCCGGCAAGAGCACCCTGCTCAACATCCTCGGCCTGCTGGACCTGCCCGACAACGGCGACTACCGCTTTGCCGGGCACGATATCTTCCGCGCCAGCCCCGACCAACTGGCGGCGATCCGCAACCAGCAGATCGGCTTCGTCTTCCAGAGTTTCAACCTGCTGCCGCGCCTCAGTGCCCTGGACAATGTCGCCCTGCCCCTGAGCTATCGCGCAGTGGCACGGCGTGAATCGCTGGAACGCGCCCAGCACATGCTCGATCAGGTGGGCCTGGGGCAACGGGCCCACCACCGCCCGGCGGACCTCTCCGGCGGTCAGCGCCAGCGGGTAGCGATTGCCCGGGCCCTGGTGGGCGAACCCTCGGTGATCCTCGCCGACGAACCCACCGGCAACCTCGACAGCCATACCGCCCAGGAGATCATGGACCTGCTGCTGTCGCTGAACCGCGAGCGCCAGGTGACGCTGATCATCGTCACCCACGACCCGGGCATTGCCCAGCGCCTGGACCGGCAGATCCGGGTCACCAACGGCGTGGTCCAGGAGGTCTGCCCGGCATGAGCCTCAAGGTCGAGCAAAGCGCCAGCCAGTTGCTGCACGAAGCCTTGGTCAGCCTGCGCACCCTGGGCAAGCGTTCGATCCTGGCCCTGCTGGGGATCGTCATCGGCAGTTCATCGGTGGTGGCCCTGATCAATATCGGCCATAACGCCGCCGAAGACGCCGCGGCCATCTTCCAGGACATGGGCACCGACACCCTGGCAGTGCAGTTCCCCGACACTTCGGGGACGCGCACGCCCATGCCGGCGGCGCTGGACCTGGCCACCCTGTACAAGGCCCTGCCCAACCTGCTGCACATCGCCCCGGTGGCGTTGTTCAGCGGCCCGGTGGTGTTCCAGGGACGCACCACCAACGCCAACCTGGTGGGCAGCACAGCGGCATTGAATGACGCCATGCGCCTGCAACTGCAGCAAGGACGCTTCCTCTCGGAATTCGATGCCACCGAAACCTACGCGGTGGTGGGGGCGCAAGTGGCCCAGGCCCTGAGCCAGCCCCATGCCCCACTGCGCCTGGGCGACAGAATCCGTATCAACGATTACCTGTTCCAGGTGATTGGCATCCTGCACTCGCAACCGGCTGCCGTGCTGATCCCGGTACAGACCAACGAATCCCTGTTCGTACCTCTGGAGGGCATGCGGCGAATATCCTCCAGTGCGCAGATCAGCAACCTGATAGCCCGCGCCGCTCCCTCCCAGGACATGAACCAACTGGCCACGGCCCTGGGCGATGCGCTGAAAAAACAGCTACCGGGACGGGGCGTGGAAGTACAGATACCGCAAAAGATCATCGACGGCATGACCCGGCAAAGCCGCACCTTCGGTTACCTGCTGATGGCCCTGGGGGGCATCTCCCTGGTGGGGGGCGGGGTCGGGGTGATGAACGTGATGCTGATGAACGTCTCGGAACGGCGCCGCGAGATCGGCATCCGCATGGCCCTGGGCGCCAGGCGCCGGGATATCCGCAACCTGTTCCTGCTCGAAGCCGTGACCCTGACGGCGGTCGGTGCTTTGTCCGGGGCGGTGCTGGGCATGAGCGCCGCCTACCTCTATGCCCGGGTTTCCGGCTGGCAGTTTTCCCTGGCCTCTGCATCCCTGCCCCTGGGCATCGGCAGCACCTTGTTGATCGGCCTGTTCTTCGGCCTGTACCCGGCCATCTCGGCCTCGCGCCTGCAACCGGTGGAGGCGCTGCGCGATGAATGATCGCCAACGCGCCGGGCTGTTGCTGCTGTGGCTGATCAGCCCCTTGGGGCACGCCGCCTCCCAGGACATGAACGTGGCTCGCCAGGCGTCAGCCCCGACCCTGCACAGCGGCTATGAACGCAGCGTCCTGCTGAGCCAGCAGCAGACCGACCTGACCCTCGCCGACGCGGTCTACCTGGGCCTGCGCAACAACCGCGGGATTCGCAGCGCCTACTTGCAGCGCGTGGCGCAAAAGTTCGACCTGCGGGTCTCGGAAGATGCCTTCAATCCCAAACTGCTCCTCAGTGGCACCTATCAGGCCAACAAGGGCAGCCACGACGGGGTACGCAACGCCATGCTCACGCCCAGTTCCAGTCTGCTGGGGGAGTACGGCACCCGCTTGAACATGGCCTGGCGGCAAGAGTTGAGCAATGCCAATCGGGCCGGCTACTACCGACGCGACGGCCTCGACCTGGCGATTATCCAGCCCCTGCTCAAAGGCGCCGGCTGGGATGTGACCACCGCGCCGCTACGCCTGGCGCGGATCAACGAACAGGCCTATCGCCTCAACCTCAAGGCCAACGTGGCGCAGACCATCAGCGACATCATCGGCGCCTACCGCGAGCTGCTGCGGGCCCAGCAACAGCTGGCGATCGTCGAGGATGCCCTCAAGCGCGCCAATGCCCTGCTCCAGGTGAACAAGGCGCTGATCGCTGCCGGGCGCATGGCCGAGTTCGAGATCGTGCAGACCGAAGCCGATATCGCCAGCCAGGAACTGGGGGTCGAAGAAGCGCGCAATCAGGTGGACATCAATCGCCTGTCGCTGCTGCGGCTGCTGGCCCTGGACCTGTCCACGCGCATTCGCGCCAGCGACGCCCTGGAGGCCGCCAGGATCAACATCGACCAGCAGGACGCCCTGCGCCTAGCCCAGCTCCAGCAACCCAGTTACCTGGCGACCTTGCTCGGCAGCCAGCAGGCCGATCTGAACCTGGTGATCGCCAAAGACCAGGGCCGTTGGGACGTGTCCCTGGTGGCCGGTGCCAACCAGGTGCGCAACCGCTACGACAACGACGGCGGCAATGGCGCGGGCAGGACCTGGGACAGCTATGCCGGGGTCCAGGTGCAGATCCCCATTGGCGACCTCAGTACCCGCCAGGCGGAAGTCCATGCCCGGGTCGACGTGGAAAACCAGGCGCTGGTCCTGGCCGATGCCCGCCAGGCCCTGGAGCGCAGTGTCAATGACGTGGTGCGCGACCTCGGCACCCGTTGGCGCCAGTATGAAATTGCCCAGCGCGCCGTGGAACTGTCCAAGCGCAAACTGGAGATCGAACGGGAGAAACTCAGCGCCGGACGCTCCAGCAACTTTCAGGTGCTGAGCTATGAAAGCGACCTGCGCACCAGTGAAAACGCCCGCCTCAACGCACTTATCGCCTACCTCAACGCCCAGACCCAACTGGACCTGACCCTGGGCACGACCTTGGAGACCTGGGACATTGCGCTCAATGACTACTGAGCAGAAAAGCTCGCGCAAACGCTACCTGCAAGGGGGCGCGGCGCTGGTGGTGCTGGCCTTGGCCGGCGTGGCCCTGATCGGTTACCACGCCCCGGACCACACAGCGACTGACAAGGGCCGCTGGATCGAGGTCAGCAGTGCGCCGCTGATTCATCAGATCGGCCTGGTGGGCAAGATCGAACCCCAGCGCACCATCAGCCTGACCGCGCCGTTCGACGGCATTGTCCTGGCCAACCTGGTGGAACAGGGCCAACGGGTGGAGGCCGGCCAGACCCTGCTGAAAATGGACCCCAGCCTGATCGAGATCCAGTTGCGCGAAGCCTTGTCGGTCCAGCTCAAGGCCCGACGCAGCGTCCAGGAACTGCAGGACTGGAACAACAGCGCCCAGGTCACCCGTGCCCGGCGGACCTTGCGTTCCTCGCAGATGGCGGTCAGCAATTCCGAGCGCAAGCTCAGTGAAAGCCAGAGCCTGTTTGCCCGGGGCATCATTCCCCGCAACGAACTGGACGACCTGACCCAACAACTGCAGACCCAGCGCCTGGACCTGAGCGCGGCCCAGGGCGAGCTGCAACAGGCCCTGGATCAGGGCAAGGGCGAATACCGGCAGATTGCCGAGATGGAACTGACCAATGCCACGGTCAAATACGAAGCCCTGCGCGCTCTGCTGGCGGGCAAGGACGTCACCGCGCCGTTTGCCGGCATCGTGGTGCCGGCGCCGGGCGTCAACCTGAGCCAAATCGCCTCGGCAGGGGCCTCGGGCCCGGTGCAGACCGGCAGCAAGGTCGGCCAGGGCCAGGCCCTGTTCGGCCTGGCCAACATCGAGCAACTGAAGATCGTCAGCAAGGTCTCGGAGCTGGACATCAACCAGCTGCGTCAGGGCCAGAGCGTGGAAATCCTCGGTGACGGCTTTGATGGCGAACGCCTCAATGGCCAGGTGGACATCGTCAGCAGCCTGGCCCTGCCCGGCGACGCCAGCGGCGCCAGCGCACAGTTCCCGGTGACCCTGTCGATCCCCACGCTGACCCGGGAACAACTGCAGCGGGTGCGCCTGGGCATGAGCGCGCGATTGACCATCATCACCTACCGCAACGATCAGGCAATCGTCATCCCGCCGGCAGCGATCCAGCGCGGCGCAGATGGCATGAGTGTGGAATATCGGGCGAGCGCCGATCAGCCGGCACAACGGCTGCCGGTGAGCGTCGGCCAATCGACGGCGGAGGGTATCGAAGTGTTCGGCCTGCAGCCGGGCCAGGTCCGCCTGCCCAACGCCTTGTAGGTTCAGGCTTGCCCGGCTATCACCCGAAGAACCTCTAGCGCCCTCGGGACGCTTGCGCCCCTGCGGGCCGTTCGCAGCCTTCGGCAGCGGCTACAGTGATCGCCGTGGAGGTAGCCGCTGCCGAGCCCCGGCGAGGCTGCGAAAAGGCCCGCAGGGCCTTGCTTGACGATCTTCAGAACAACCTCGGACGCCCTCGGAACTAACGCAGGGCCCGACGCAGGACCTTGCCCACGGTGGTCTTGGGCAACTCTTCGGTACGGAACTCGACGTAGCGCGGCACCTTGTAGCCGGTCAGGTACTCGCGGCAGTGGGCCAGCAACTGCTCCTGGGTCAGGTTCGGGTCCTTGCGCACCACGAAGATCTTTACCTTCTCCCCCGTCACCCCATCCTCGACCCCGATCGCCGCCACTTCCGCCACGCCCGGATGCAAGGCCACCACATCCTCGATCTCGTTGGGGTACACGTTGAAGCCGGACACCAGGATCATGTCCTTCTTGCGGTCCACCAGGCGGATGAAACCCTGCTCGTTCATCACCCCGATATCCCCGGTGGACAGCCAGCCATGACGGTCCAGGACCTTGGCGGTCTCTTCCGGACGCTGCCAGTAGCCCTTCATCACTTGGGGGCCACGCACCTGCAACTCGCCCTCCTCGCCCAGCTCCGCCAGTTCGCCGTCCTCACGCACGAAACGCACCCAGGTCGACGGCAGCGGCACGCCGATGGTCCCGGTGAAGTCACCCTCGCGCATGCGCGCGATGTCGATCGGGCTGATGCTCACCACCGGCGAGCATTCGGTGAGGCCGTAGCCTTCGATGATCGGCACCCCGGTGACCTCCTTCCAGCGCCGGGCCACGGCGGTGTGGGTGGCCATGCCGCCGGCGATGGCCAGCTTCAGGTCGGAGAAGTCCCGGCCACGAAACTCTTCGTTCTCCAGCAAGCCGTTGAACAGGGTGTTGACCCCGACGATGCCGCTGAACTTCTCCTTGCGCAGGATCATCTGCACCCGCTTCACGTCCCGCGGGTTGGCGATCAGGATGTTGCGCCCGCCCAGGCACATGAACATCAGGCAGTTCACCGTCAGCGACAGCACGTGGTACAGCGGCAGCAAGGTGACGTTGGTTTCCTGCTGGTTTTCGTCCAACTGGTCGCCAACCCAGGCCTTGGCCTGCATCAGGTTGGCGAGGATGTTGCGGTGGCTGAGCATGGCGCCCTTGGCATCGCCGGTGGTGCCGCCGGTGTATTGCAAAAAGGCAATGTCGTCCTGCTTCAGGTCCACTGGACGGGGCTCCAGCACGGCGGCCAGTTTCATCATCGCCGGGAAGCGGATCGAGCCTGGCAGGTTGAACTTGGGCACCTGCTTCTGCACATGGCGCAGGGCGAAGTTCAAGGCCGCGCCCTTGAAGGTGCCCAGCAAGTCGCCAATGGCGGCCACCACCACGTTCTTCAATTGGCTGCCCGGCATCGCCTGCTCCAGGGTGTGGGCGAAGTTCTCGAAGATCACCACGGTTTCGGCGCCACTGTCCTTGAGCAGGTGCCGCAGTTCATGGGCGGTGTACAGCGGGTTGACGTTGACCACCACCGCCCCCACCAACAGGGTGCCGAACAGGCAGATCGGATATTGCAGGCAGTTGGGCATCATCAGGGCCACCCGATCGCCCTTCTTCACCCCTTTGGATTGCAACCAGGCGGCGAAGGCGAATACGCGCTTCTCCCAGAGGTCGTAGCCCATCTCGGTGCCGATGCTGACGTAGGCCACCCGGTGGCGGTACTTGTCCACGTGTTCGAGGAACACTTCCCGCAGCGACGGGTAGCGGTCGATGTCGGCTTCGATATCGCTGGGCACACCCGGCAGGTAAGCGTTCAGCCAGATACGCTCGGCGGGTTGCAGGCTCACGACACTCATTGGCAGTCTCCTGGTTATTTTATTTTTCGACGATGGCGGTGATACCCAGCCCGCCGGCTGCACAAACGGAAATCAGCCCGCGGCCGGAACCACGCTGGTGGATCGCCTTGGCCAGGGTCGCCAGCAGGCGCCCGCCGGTGGCGGCAAAGGGATGCCCGCAGCCCAGGGAGCCGCCGTTGACGTTGAGTTTGCTGCGCTCGATGCTGCCCAGGGCGCCGTCGAGGCCGAGTTTTTCCCGGCAGTAATCGGCGTCTTCCCAGGCCTTGAGGGTGCACAGCACCTGGGCGGCGAAAGCCTCGTGAATCTCGTAGAAGTCGAAATCCTGCAAGCCCAGGCCTTCCCGGGCGAGCATGCGCGGCACCGCGTAGGCCGGAGCCATCAGCAGCCCTTCCGTACCGTCGACGAAGTTCACTGCGGCAGTTTCCCCGGTCCGCAGGTAGGCCAGCACCGGCAGGTTGTGGGCGGCGGCCCACTCCTCGCTGGCCAGCAGCACCACCGAGGCACCGTCGGTGAGCGGGGTCGAGTTGCCGGCGGTCAGGGTGCCGTTGTGGCGGTCGTACGCCGGGCCCAGGCCGGCGAGCTTCTCCAGGCTGGCATCGGCCCGCAGGTTGTTGTCCCGGGTCAGGCCGCGATACGGGGTGATCAGGTCGTCGAAGAAGCCGCGCTGATAAGCGGCCTGCAGTTGCTGGTGGCTGGCCAGGGCCAGTTCATCCTGGGCCAGACGCTTGATATGCCAGCGCTTGGCCATTTCTTCACAGTGCTCACCCATGGACAACCCGGTGCGCGGCTCGCCGTTGCGTGGCAGCAGCGGCTTGAACAACATCCCCGGGCGCACCTTGAGCAAGCTGCGCAGTTTGTTGCCGGTGCCCTTGGCGCGATTGGCCTGGAGCAAGGTCCGCCGCAGCCCTTCGTTGATGCCGATGGGCGCATCGGAAGTGGTGTCGGCACCACCGGCGATGCCCACTTCGATCTGCCCCAGGGCGATCTTGTTGGCCACCAGCAGCGCCGCCTCAAGCCCAGTGCCGCACGCCTGCTGCACGTCGTAGGCCGGGGTCTGCGGCGACAGCGTGGTGGACAGCAGGCTTTCCCGGGCCAGGTTGAAATCCCGGGAATGCTTGATCACCGCCCCCGCGGCGAACTCCCCCAGGCGCTGGCCCGACAGGCCGTAACGATCCACCAGCCCCTGCAACGCCGCCACCAGCAGGTCCTGGTTGCTGTCGTTGGCATACACCGTATTGGAGCGGGCGAACGGAATCCGGTTGCCGCCGATGATCGCCACCCGGCGCACCGGCGCCGGATTGAAACTGTACTCAGTCATTGCCCAGCTCCCCAGATAAATAGGCCGCGCATGTGGGGTTTGTCCCCCGCGTTGTTGCGCACTTCGAACGCATGGCGCGGACCGTCGGGCAGACGGTTCCACAGGGTCACCGCCGCCGGCAGGAAGATCGGCAGCTTGAACTCGCAGTCCAGCTCCGCCGCCGCCAGTGGATGGGGCGGCTGCTGCGCTGCCAGGGCCCGGCCCAGGGTCCACATGCCGTGGGCGATGGGCCGACGGAAACCGAACAGCCGCGCGCCGAGCCAGGAGGTGTGGATCGGATTGAAATCGCCGCTGACCTGGGCAAAACGCCGCCCCAGGTCGCCCCCCAGGCTCCAACGTTGAGTGCGCACCAGGGCCTGTTCATCCAGTGGCAGCGAGCCTTGCCAGGGCTCACCAATGGGCGCGCTGACGCCACGGCGCAGATACAGGCTGTCGCTTTCCCAGACCAGGCTGCCGCCACTGTGGGCCCGGGTGGCAATCGACAACGCCTGGCCCTTGGGATGGGCCAGCCAACGCTCGGCAAACACCTCCAGGCGCAGGGCCTGCCCTTCCTCCAGCTTCTGGTACTGACGGATACGGTTGGCCAGGTGGACCATGCCGCTGGCCGGATAGGGAAACGTCGGGTGGGTCAGCAACAACAGATGCAACGGGAAAGCCAGGGTATGGGGAAAGGCCAGCGGCACACCGTGCTCCCGGCGAAAGCCGCAGGCCTGGGCATAACGGGCGATTTCGGCGGCCTGCAGCTCCACCGCCGGGCGTACCAGACGCTCGCTGGGCAGCTTGGGGGCGACCTCCAGTTTGGGCTTGCGCAAGCTGCGGATGCCGTCGTACAGCAACTGGCCCCGGGACGGCGGCGGTTCGATGATGCGAATGGCAGAGTCGGCATTCATGGTTCAGGCCCCCAGCAGGCTTTGTCCGCAGACGCGGACCACCTGTCCATTGATCCCGCCGGAGGCCGGATGGGCCAGCCAGGCGATGGTTTGCGCCACATCCACGGCCTGACCGCCCTGGTTCATGGAATTCATGCGCCGTCCGGCCTCGCGAATCAGCAGCGGGATCTTCGCGGTCATCTGGGTTTCGATAAAGCCCGGTGCCACCGCGTTGACCGTGATCTGCTGACGCGCCGCCAGTGGCCCCAGACTCTCCACCAGACCAATGACCCCGGCCTTGGAAGTGGCGTAGTTGCTTTGCCCGAGGTTGCCAGCGATCCCGGAAATCGACGAGACACAGACGATCCGTCCCCCCGGGTTCAGGCCCTGGCCCTCCAGCAGCGCCTGGCTCAGTAGCAGCGGTGCTTCCAGGTTGACGGCCATGACCTTGCGCCAGGCGGCTTCGGTCATCTTCGCCAGGGTCTTGTCCTGGGTGATGCCGGCGTTGTGCACGACGATATCGAAAGCACCGTGCTCACCGACGAACTCCAGCAGCCGCTGCCCGGCACCAGAAGCGGTGATGTCCAGGGCCAGAGCGCTGCCCTTGAGGCCCGCTGCCGCCTGCTGCAACTCAGCCTCGACCTGGGGAATGTCCAGGCACACCACCTGGGCGCCTTCCCGGGCCAGGACCTGGGCAATGGCCAGGCCAATGCCGCGACAGGCCCCCGTGACCAGGGCCCGCCGGCCCTCCAGTGGCTGGGCCCAGTCGATGTGCCGGGGCACATCCACCGGCTCGCCGATGCGCACCACCTGACCCGAGACATAGGCCGAACGACGGGACAGGAAAAACCGCAGGCTGCTGTCCAGTTCAGCTTCGGCACCGGGCTCGACATACAGCAGTTGCGCGGTAATGGCCCGGCGCAACTCCTTGCCCAGGGAGCGCACGAAACCCTCCAGGGCCCGCTGCGCCACGGCCTGGGCCAGCGCCTTGCAGTGCTCCGGCGGCGTGCCCAGCACCAGCACCCGACCGTGGGCGGTCAGGCGCCGGACATTGGCATGGAAGAAGCGGTACAGCTCATCGAGCTGGGCGATATCCGCCAGCCCGCTGGCGTCGAAGACCAGGCCCTGGACCTTCACGGTCGAGGGCGCGTTGATGCTTGCGGCCTGGGCCGCCACGGTGTCGGTGGCGGCGAAGATCCGTTGCAGCTCGCCCAGAAGGCGCCCCTCGGGCGCCGCGGCGAGGACCACCGGGTTGATCAGGTTGCCGCCCTGCCCCTCGCGCTGGCGTTGCAGCGGCAGCGGTTGCGGCAGGCCGGTCCGTTGGGCCAGCCAGCGGCCCCACCCGGAATTGACGAACGAAAGATAACCGTCAGACATAAAGAGATCCCGATCCAATCCAGTAGAGGCTCAATAGGCCGAATCGCTGGCCAGCACCGCGTCTTCGCTGCTGGCGGCACGTTTGCGCGAGGCCGGCTTGGCGCTTTGCTCGAAGTGCGCCTGACGCTGTTGCAAGGCTTCCAGCAGCCCGAAGTCCTGGGGGAAGTCGTCGACCTGGATCGCGTGATCGCCGTATTCCACGTAACGACTGAGCAGCTCGTCTTCGTCCTGGCTGATCAACTGCTGTTCCAGAGCCTGGACCCGCCACACGCCGAAGGCCTCGCGGGAGATCGGCAACGGCGCCAGGGCGCCCTGCTTGATCGCCGGTTTGAGCCGGGCCTCGATCAGTTCCACTTGCGGTTGCAGGCGGAACGCCAGTTCGCCGTAGGCCAGTTTGTCGATGTCCGGTTGCGGGATGTAGGAGTCGGCCAACAGGCGGTCCCGGGTGGCGCCTGGGGTTTGCACCAGCTCGGCCACCTCGGCCAGCAAGCGGTCGCTGGGTTTGTGCTGGGGAATGCCCAGGGGGAAGCTCAGACCACGAATAATCCGCGCCGCCGCTCTGGACGGATAGTTGTCCAGCACCTCGGCCAGGGCTTCATGGGCCCGCAGCAGGGCATCCTGGGCCGCCCAATGCACCAGCGGCAGATCGGCCTGGGGCCGGCCATCGTCCTCGAAACGCTTCAGCACGCAGGACAGGATGTACAGCTGGGAAAGAATGTCCCCCAGGCGTCCGGTGATGCTTTCCTTGCGCTTGAGGGCACCACCCAGCACGCCCATGGAAATGTCCGAAGCCAGGGCCAGCACCACCGACAGACGCTGGATCTGCCGGTAATAGCCAGCCAGGGCCTTGTCGGTGTTGGCCGGGGCTTTGATCAGGCGGCCGCCGGTCAGGGCATGCACCGCGGCGCGCACGGTGTTGGCGCAGAAAAAGCTGATATGGCCGAACATGGCGCTGTCGAACGCTTCCAGGCCTTTGCGTCCAGCATCGCGAGCGGCTTCCATTTCACGGAACACATAAGGATGGCAACGGATCAGCCCCTGGCCGTAGATGATCAGGCAGCGGGTCATGATGTTCGCGCCTTCCACGGTGATGGCAATCGGGCTTTGCTGGTAGGCCCGGGCCAGGAAGTTGTTGGGGCCCATGCAGATGCCCTTGCCGGCGACGATGTCCATGCCGTCGTTGACGATGGCCCGGGCCCGCTCGGTGACGTGGTATTTGGCAATCGCCGAGATCACCGAAGGTTTCTCGCCGGCATCCAGGGACGCCACCGAAACCTTGCGCACCGCATCGCAGGCATACAGGTGCCCGGCCATGCGCGCCAACGGCGCCTGCACCCCTTCGAACTTGCCGATGGGCAAGCCGAACTGCTTGCGCATCGCCGCGTAGGCGGTGGTGCCGCGCACCGCCACCTTGCCCAGGCCGACGTTGGCCGACGGCAGGGAAATGGCGCGCCCGGCGGCCAGGCACTCCATCAGCATGCGCCAGCCGTTGCCCACCTGGGCGCCGCCGCCGATCACCCATTCCAGGGGAATGAACACATCCTTGCCGGTGGTCGGGCCGTTCTGGAACACCGCGTTCAGCGGCCAGTGACGACGCCCGGTATTGACCCCCGGATGGGTGGTGGGAATCAGTGCGCAGGTAATCCCCAGGCTGCCCTTGCTGCCCAGCAGGCCGTCCGGGTCTTCGGCGCGAAAGGCCAGGCCCAGTACCGTGGCGATGGGGCCCAGGGTGATGTAGCGCTTGTCCCAGGTGACGCGAAAGCCCAGCACCTCCTGGCCTTCGAACTGGCCCTTGCACACCACCCCGACGTCGGGAATGGCCCCGGCGTCGGAACCGGCATAGGGGCTGGTCAGGGCAAAGCACGGAATGTCTTCGCCGCGAGCCAGGCGCGGCAGGTAATGCTGGCGCTGGGCCTCGGTGCCGTAGTGCAGCAATAGCTCGGCCGGGCCCAGGGAGTTGGGCACCATCACCGAGATCGCCGCCGCCGAGCAGCGGGTGGAAAGCTTCATCACCACCTGGGAATGGGCGTAATGGGAGAAGCCTTTGCCGCCATACTGCTTGGGAATGATCATCCCCAGAAAGCCCGCGTCCTTGGTGTATTGCCAGGCCTTGGGCGACAGGTCCTGCCAGATCTGGGTGGTTTCCCAGTCGTTGGCCATGTTGCACAGGGTTTCCACTTCGTTGTCCATGAACGCCTGTTCTTCGGCGCTCAGGCTGGCCGGGGCGGCCTGCAGCAGGCGCGGCCAGTCGGGCTTGCCGCTGAACAGCTCGGCGTCCCACCAGACCGTGCCGGACTCGATGGCGGCGCGCTCGGTGTCGGACATGACCGGCATGATCTTGCGAAACATGGCCAGGGCGCGGCGGGTGAGCAAGGCACGGCGCAGGGGCTTGATGCTCAGCAGCGCGGCCGGCGCCAGCACCAGCAGCACGCCGAGGGTCAGTCCCAGGGTGCCCACCAGATTGAACAGATAACCTGCCGCCAGCCATACCAGGCCGCCGCCCAGCCACAGGGCCGCGGCGGCCTGGCGATAGGCCAGTGCACAGGCTGCGGCGAGTCCCACCAATAACCAGACAATCATGGAATACCTCTCTTGTTCTAACGAGACAACCACTGGGAGCCCGGGCGTTGTGCCGACCCCTCGACGATCACCCTACAAAGGAAAGAAGCATGTTTCAAATTTTATTTTTAAATATTGTTTTGAGTGTTTTCGGTAACGCATAACGGCTGAACGATGTCAGCCAAAGGTTGGAAAAGCAGGCAGGTCGAGACGGGTCCTGAGGTGACCCGTCCAGCCAACGGCAGTCGCACACTCCCTTGGTACTGCCGTTATCTCAAGGCATGGATGAAGCGCGGGACCTCAGAAGTGATAGGTCGCGGAGAGACTCACCACTTCGCCTTTGGAGTCGACTTTGCCGTCGATGGTGGAACCACCGAGACGGTCGACGTTGACGGTCTTGAGCTTGGCCTCTTTGACGAACTGCCGGGAATAGGCGCCGTCGATGGTCAGCCCGGGAATGGCCTTGATGTCATAGCCAAAACCGATGGAAGTGAACCAGCGATCGTTATCCGGAATCCGTGGGTCACGGGTCGAATTACGAGTCGGGGTCTGGTCGAAGGCCACACCGGCGCGCAGGGTCAGTTCATCGGTGAAGCGATAGTCGCCACCCAGGGAGTACATCATCGAGTCCTTGTAGTTGTAAGGAATCGCCACCAGGGTGTTGCCATCAGACTTCAGCGTCAGGTCCTTGAACGACGACCACTGGGTCCAGAGCAGACTGGCACCCATGGTGAAGCGATCGTTGAACACGTGGACCCAGTCCAGGCCGGCGGTGGCCGGAATGTCCAGTTGGGTACTGGCGTTGGCACCATCGGGGTTTAGCTTGAGGCCCGGATAGGCCAGTTCGGTCAGGGTTTCACCGTTGGGACCGGCCGGCTGGGTCATGAAATTGCGGCCCAGGGCGTCGGCACGAATGTTGTACTTGCCCTCCATCTTGTTCTTGATCTTGGCGTGATAGTTCAGGCCCAGGGTGTCCTGCTCGGTGGGTTTCCAGGTGATGCCGGTGAACCAGCCGACCGAGGTGTTATCGACCTTGACCCGCATCAGGTTGGAGCCAATGCCCGAGGGCGCTCCAGGAAGCACCGACATGCCCGCCGAACCACTGACGTTGAGGTTCTGGCTGACGAAGCCCTTGCTGTGCTGCACGATGACCCCGGCACCGATGGAGAAGTCCTCACGGACCTTGAACGACAGGGCCCCAGTGAGGCCGACAGTCTCAATCTTGGTATCCACGGCGAAGTCACGACCTTTCCAGCCTTCGTCCCAGGTGCTGCGCATGCCCAAGGGCACGACCTGGCTGAGGCCAAAAGCAAAGCGATCGTTGATCGGCATCACCATGAAACCGGTGGGCAACCAGGCGGTGAAACCACCTTCCCCGCCATCGCCGGTCAGGGGCATCGCCGCGCCACTGGGAGCGCCGGTGTCATCCACGGGAGTGATGGAGGCCGGATTCCCCTGATAGTCGTTGACGTTGCCTTTGAACTTCATCTTGATCCGCGCGTAATCCACGGTCATCTGTGCCACGTTGTGATCGATGAACGCCATGGCCGCCGGGTTGTTGTACGCAGCACTGGGATCATTCTTGAACAGCGAACCACCACCAAACGCCCGACCCCAGCCTGGAGCGCCATAGGTCGGAGTAGAGAAACCACCCGCCTGCACCGACCCGGAACCGATCAGGCCACCCAGCACCGCCAAGCCAATAGCGGCCTGGATCTTGTGTTTCTTATTATTCATGCCCCACTCCTTATTATTATCGACCGCGATCGGCCACCACCGACCCAGGGCGTTGCAACAGGCGCCTCAAACGAGGCGCCTGTTTTTTCAGCAAGTGATCAACAGGCTGAAGTCAGATCAACTTCAAGGGGTTACGGTGAAGGCTGGGTTCGGCTTGACGCTCAACGCCGTGATTTTGCAACTGCCGACGGATTGCGCCGAAGGAATGCTCAGGGTGTTGGTGGCGTTGTTCCAAGTGGCGTTGATGGTCACCGGCGTGCTGCTGCAGTTGGAGAGGATCTTGAAGTTGACCCCGGTCACGGTGCCCGCGGTAGCGCTGGAGGCGGTCAGGGTCCAAGGCAGGTTCAGCAGAACCGGCACGCCGCACAGCGAGTTGCTACCGCTGACGGTGGCGCCGGTGATCGAGGCATTGGAGCCGTCGGCCGCCACGGTACCGGTGAAGTTGATGTTGCAATTGACCGGAATCCCAAACGATGCCGGCGAAGACACCGAGATGGTGCCCGGTGCCGAGAAGGACGCACCGGCAGGTGCAATGGTGGCAGCGTTGGCCATCGACGCGGCGCCCAGGCAGATGGCGAAAGAAGCTACGGATACCAGAGTCTTGATGCTTTGCATTGTTGTTTTCCTCAAGATTTAGGCAACAGGCAGTTGCCAGGGGGTTATCAGCCTCGCCAGGGTGTCGATGACGCCATCGGCTCTCCAGTTCGACCGAATTCGGTGCTGGAGCACGCTATGGCGATACCGACCGGGCTTGAGCTGCCGGCGCTTTCGGACTACTTGATCGCACGTTCATCAGCGTCCCTCCATGGAATCTGTTGTGACTCAGGGCGCAACCCGGAACGTGGGCGGCATCTGGATCGATACGGTCTTGATGGTGCAGCCGCCCTCAAGGCTGACCTGGGTCGCCTCCAGCTTGCCGGTGCGGTTGTTCCAACTGCCTTCGGCGGTGCTCGGCCCGCAATCGCCGCCCACCAGGGGGGCGTGTACGGTGACCTGGATGCCGGACATGGCGCCGCTGGTTTCATCCTTGGCAATCAGCTTCCAGGGCAGGTGCGTGGCTTCCACCTGGCCACACTTGAGGCCGCCGCTGAAGTCGACTTTCTCGACGCTGGCGAAGCTGCCGTCGGGGCTGACCTTGCCGCTGACCTGGATGGTGCAGTCGGCATTGATGATGCTTTTGGCGAAGCTGATGGGCCCTTTGGCGGTGAACTCGGTGTTGGCCGGCTCGATGCGCGCCGCATCGGCGGCGCCCATCAGTGACACACCCAGCATGACCACGAACAGACGGGCAGCGAGCAGAGGTGAAATAGACATCCGTGACTTCCTTACAGTTGCTTATTGTTGTTGTCGGTCAACGTGTTCAAGGACTTCTGTATTCGGGGCTCACCCTTCAAGCAGGCAAACGCAGGCGGTTCACGGGCACTTGAAGGAGTGAGCGGTCCAACTAAAGAGCGGTGTCTCAATCGGTGTCGGTGAAACCGTATTGCTTGAGCAGTTCGGCACGCTTGGCCGGATGCAGGTTGGCCAACCGCACATCTCCCGAGTAATGGGCCAGGACCCGGTGGTCCATCAGTCGCCGCCAGAGCGCCGGCACATAGGCCCAGACGATCATGGTGGCGTAGCCATAGGGCAGTTGCGGGGACTCGTCGAAGTGGCGCAAGGCCTGGTACGAACGGGTCGGGTTGGCATGGTGGTCAGAGTGACGCTGCAGCTGGAACAGGAAGATGTTGGTGACGATGCGGTTGCTGTTCCAGGAATGGCGTGGCGAGCAGCGCTCATACCGGCCGTTGGGCTGTTTCTGCCGCAGCAGACCGTAGTGCTCGACGTAGTTCACCACTTCCAGCAGGGAGAAACCGTAGATGCCCTGGATCACCAGGAAGGGAATCACTGCCGCGCCGAGCCAGGCGATCAGCACGCCCCAAAGCACCACGCTGTACAGCCAGGCACTGAGCACGCCGTTCTTCCAGTGCAGGGTCGGCAGTCCGAGCTTGTGCAGGCGCTCGCTTTCCAGGTGCCAGGCCGAGCGCAGGCTGAACCACACGGTGCGCGGCAGGAAACTCCAGAACGACTCGCCAAGGCGCGAGCTGGCCGGATCTTCAGGGGTCGCCACGCGCACGTGATGGCCACGGTTGTGTTCGACGAAGAAGTGCCCGTAGAAGGTCGAGGCCAGGGCCAGTTTGGCCAGGAACTTGGCCATCCCGCGGTTCTTGTGCCCCAGCTCATGGGCAATGTTGATGGCGATACCGGTGGCGGCACCGGTGGACATGGCCATGCCCAGGTAAGTGAACCAGCCGACGCTGCCATGCAGTTGCGCACGTTCGGTCAGAAAGGCCGCGAAGCTCGCCAGGCTGCCCTGCAGGTGCAGCTGTTCACTAAGCTGCAACAAGCCACCGGCCAGGATCCAGTCGACCCCCTTGATGGCCATCCAGGCGGTGACTACCAGGGACACCACCGAGAGCACGGCGCAGCTGTAGACGATGAAACGGTAGTAGGGTTGTTTTTCCAGATCGGGAACCGCGGACTCCGGCGGGTTGCTGGCGTCCTCTCCGAGCAGGCCGTCAATCAGGGGAATCAGGCCGAAGATCACCACCACCCCGCTCCACCAGAACACCTGGACACCGGTGGTCAGTGCGAACAGGCCTGCGAGCAAAGGGGTGATCATCGGCAAGGTGCCCAGCCACCAGAGGTGACGCTTGCCATCGGTCCAGACGCCAGGTGCCGCCACGGAGACAGTCATGGCAGCCTCCGCAGGATGGCCGTCGGCAGGGATGCCATAGAGGACAGCGCGACGGCGCTGTACGGAGCGTGAACAGACGAAAAAACAAAAGCGTGAAATGGCGTTATTTTCATTATTTTAATCGCTCAATTGCACTTTCAAAAAAAACATTCAAAACATTTTTTTAAAAAAATAGCTCGGGTTCGTTAGCTCGTCAACTATTTTCTCGGTCTGTTTTGAATGTCGCCCGTGAAGCCTTTACAGCTGCTGCCAGAGTCGTTGCGCGACGATTGCAATCACCACCTACAACGCCCCTAGCCTGCTCGGGATGCCGCGAACGGCGGGCGCAGCACGGTGGCGCTGCGCTGCGGTGCGGCTTGTGCAGCAATGTGCTCGACCATGGCCACCACTCGCTCGACGGCGCTGATGGGCAGCATGTGCCCTCGACCTGGAACGATCTCAAGTTGCAGCCCCGGCACCTTGCCCACCATGGCCTCGCCATGCCGGCGGTAATTGAGTATCGAGTCCGCCGAACCATAGATCAGCCCCACCGGCAGCTTCAGGCTGGGATAGCGCTTGACCATGCCCGGCAAGGCGCGATTGACCACCGCGATCTCGCTGGAGGCGTTATAGAAGTTGTCCGAACGCATCCCCAGCAAGCCGCCGCCACGCTCGGCGAAGTCCTCGGGCACCGGGTCCGGGGCAAATATCGCCTTCACCAGACCGCGACGGCCGAGCATCGCCATGGGCGCCGCCAGGGTCAGGGACATCCAGCGACGCAGGAAGGCCGGACGTACTCCAAGGGACAGGAACACCCAGGGCAGCATGCGTTGCGGATGAGTCAAGGGCGCCACCAGGATCAGCCCGGACACCGATTGCGGATGATCCAGCGCCAAAGACAAGGCCACGGCGCCGCCCAGGGAATGCCCGAGTACCAGCGGCTGCCCCAGGTCCAGGGTGCGAATGAACTTGGCCACCAGACTGGCCTGGGCCGGCAGGTCCGCCGCCGCACCGCGGGCCCGCGTGGAATAGCCTGAGCCGGGGCGGTCGAGGGTGATCACCCGGAACCGTTCACGCAACTGCGGCGCCAGGGAGTGGGTCAGGTTGCGACCGCAACCGGACAGGCCATGGATCATCAGCAGTGCCGGGCCGCGGCCCTCGTCGGTGTAGTGCAGGCGTTCACCGCCGACTTCGAGAGAGCGCCCGTTGATCGGCACCTGGCGTTCGATCCTGCGGTTGATACGCAAGCTCACCACCCAAAGCACCGCGCTGACCGCCAGAAATACCGCCGCCGCTACCAGCCACTGCATAACCCGTCCCCCCAGCTTCCCTGCGCCGCGCTGCAGGACCAGGATGATCCGCCGCAGTGGCTGTCGCCTTGGCCCGGTAGCGCCTGTGGCGTCTCATCCCGGCTCCGGATGAGCCCTGCAAGATCCACAAGCGAATGGCGTAGGTGACTTTTTCAGGCGATTTATTTAAATTAATTTTTAAAACATTATTTTAAATTGTGCAATCCTGAGGTTTCACTCACCGACGAAAGTCACCCCAAGCATCACCACAATCGAGGTACACACCATGAATGCGTACTCGCCACCCAACGACCCCGAGGTCGTTGACATCGCCATCATCGGCGCCGGCTTCGCCGGGCTGTGCATGGCGATCAAGCTCAAGCAAGCCGGGCTGCAAGACTTCCTGGTCGCCGAACAAGCCGCGTCCCTGGGGGGCACCTGGCGCGACAATCACTACCCCGGCTGCGCCTGCGACGTGCAATCCCACGTTTACTCCTTTTCCTTTGCGCCCAACCCGAACTGGACCCGGCAGTTCGCGCCCCAGGCGGAAATCCGCGAGTACCTGGAGAACTGCGCCAGGGACTTCGCCCTGGCGCCCTTTCTGCACTTCAACATGGGCCTGGAGCAGGCGGTCTTCGATGAGGTTTCAGAGCGCTGGCAACTGAGGTTCGGCAATGGCCGCAAGGTCAGCGCGCGGGTGCTGGTGTCCGGCATGGGCGGCCTTTCGCGTCCGGCGATCCCGCAGATTCCCGGCCTGGACACCTTCACCGGCAAGCGCTTTCACTCCCAGCAGTGGGACCATCGCTACTCCCTGCAAGGCAAGCGCGTGGCGGTGATAGGCACGGGTGCCAGTGCCATTCAGTTCGTCCCGAAAATCGCTCCCCGGGTGGCGCAGCTCAAGCTGTTCCAGCGCACCCCGCCGTGGATCATGCCCAAGCCCGACCGCCCGCTCAGCGCGGCGGAACGCTGGGCCTTCAAGCACCTGCCCTTCACCCAGCGGCTGGTGCGCTCGGCGCTGTACTGGGCCCTGGAAAGCCGGGTGATCGCCTTCGCCCGCAGGCCGAAGCTGATGAAAGTGGCACAGCGCGTGGCCCTGCGGCACCTGCGCAAGCAAGTCGCCGATCCGCTCCTGCGCCAACGCCTGACGCCCGACTACACCATCGGCTGCAAGCGCATCCTGATTTCCAACGACTACTACCCGGCCCTCTCCCGAGGCAATGTGGGGGTCATCAGCGATGCCATCCAGCGCATCGACAGCGATGCCGTGATCACCGCCGACGGCACCCGCCACCCGGTGGACTGCATCATCTTCGGCACCGGCTTCCAGGCCACCGACCCGATTCCCCAGGGCCTGCTCTTCGGCCGTCGGGGCCAGGACCTGATGGACGCCTGGTCCGGGGGCGCCCATGCCTACCTCGGCACCTGCCTGCCGGGCTTTCCCAACTTGTTCATGATCGTCGGCCCCAACACCGGTCTTGGGCACAACTCGATGATCCTGATGATCGAGGCTCAGGTGGACTACATCCTCAAGGCCCTGGAACGGATGCGCCTGGACGGCATCGCCAGCCTGGAGGTCAAGCCCCAGGTCGAGAGCCAGTACAACCAGCGTCTGCAACAGCGCCTGGCCGGGGCCATCTGGTCCACCGGCGGTTGCCGCAGCTGGTACCTGGACCCCCGCAGCGGCCAGAACACCACCCTCTGGCCCGGCTCTACCTGGAGCTTCAGGAAGACCGTGCAGCACTTCCAGCTCCAGGACTACCTGACCACTCACCTGCTCCACCCCGGGACTGCCGCCACGCCGGCCGCAGCGCGCCCGTTGAACCTGCAAGAGGCCGCCATCGATGAAAAATTTTAACGGTAAAGTCGCGGCCATCACCGGCGCCGCCTCCGGCATGGGGCGTGCCCTGGCCATTGCCCTGGCCCGCGAGGGTTGCCACCTGGCCCTGGCCGACAAGAACCCCCAGGGACTGGCCCAGACCGTGACCCAGGCCCGGGCCGCGACCTTGCTGCCATTGCGCATCAGCAGCCAGGAACTGGACGTCGGCGACCGCCAAGCGATGTTCGCCTGGGCCGCCGCCAGCGCCGCCGAACACGGGCAGATCAACCTGATCTTCAACAATGCCGGTGTGGCCCTGTCCAGCACTGTGGAAGGTTCGAGCCTGGCGGACCTGGAGTGGATCGTCGACGTCAATTTCTGGGGCGTGGTCCACGGCACCCAGGCCTTCCTGCCCTACCTCAAGCAATCCGGCGACGGCCACATCATCAACACCTCCAGCGTCTTCGGCCTGTTCTCCCAACCGGGCATGAGCGGCTACAACGCCACCAAGTTCGCCGTACGCGGCTTTACCGAATCCCTGCGCCAGGAGCTGGACCTGCAAGGCAACGGCGTCTCTGCCACTTGCGTGCACCCGGGCGGCATCCGTACCGATATTGCCCGCAGCAGCCGCATCAGCGACAACGTCAAGGGCTTCCTGATCGACAACGAACAGCAGGCCCGGGACGACTTCGAAAAGCTCTTCATCACCGGCGCCGAAACCGCCGCCAAGGTGATCCTGCACGGGGTGCGCAAAAACAAGCGCCGGGTGCTGATCGGCCGCGATGCGCACTTCCTCGATCTGCTGGTGCGTCTGCTGCCCGGCGCCTATCAGGCCCTGGTGGTGTGGATCAGCCGGCGCATGGCGCCCAAGCCGGGCCAGGAACGGCCGGCAGTCTACGAGGCCCAGGACGAGCGCGGCCTGTAGCGCCGAGTACCCATTTCATGTCTAGAGGAGCACCAGCCATGCTGCCCATCCGCCGCGACATCCAGGTCGAACTGCCTGCCGAACGTGCCTGCGACTGGCACGAACAAGGCAGCCACGTGAGCCACTTCTTCAATGCCCTGTCCCTGCTGTTTCCTGCCGGCGAGCTGTTCTTCATGGACAGCGTGCGCCATTACCGCGAGCAGATTCACGACCCCGAGCTCAAGCGCGAGATCCAGGGGTTCATTGGCCAGGAAGCCATGCACAGCCGCGAGCACGTGCGCTACAACGACTTGCTGCAGGACGCCGGGCTGCCGGCCCATTTGCTGGATCGCCGGCTGCGGATGATCCTCGACTTCCAGAAAAAGCACTTTCCTGCGGCCTTCAACCTGGCCATCACTGTGGCCCTGGAACACTACACGGCGATCCTTGCCGACCTGCTGCTGCGCGACCCCAGCCGCTTCGGCGATTCGGTGGAAGGCTACCGGCAGATGTGGCTGTGGCACGCCCTGGAGGAAACCGAACACAAATCGGTGTCCTACGACGTCTTTAACAGCGTGCTCAAGCCCGGGCCCAAGCGCTACCTGATCCGCACCGGGACCATGCTCTTCACCACCCTGACCTTCTGGCTGGTGGTGTTCGACTTCCATGTGCGGATGCTCATCGCCGACCGCCGTCGCGGTGGCCACTGGCGCGGCCTGTGGCAGGTGATCAAGTACCTCTACGGCCCCAAGGGCGTGTTCCCGCGCATCGCCCTGCCCTGGCTGCAATTCTTCAAGCCGGGCTTCCATCCCTGGGACCACGACAACCGCGAGCAGCTGCAACGCATCGACGGCCTGGTGCAAGAGATCGAACGCACCCGCGCCGCCGTGACGACCAAGTGACCGGCCAAGTAGGCAGCCATGACACGCCGCAACAGCGGCGTGCCATGAGCGCCTGCACGCACGCCAGGGGCTGCTAACCTGCAGCGCACCCTTTGTGCTGCGAGCGCGCGCCATGATCCTGATCCTGCTGCCCCACGCCGACTACGACCCCACCGAAAGCAGCCTGCCCTGGCAGGCCGCCAGGGACACGGGCTTTGACGCGCAATTCGCCACGCCCCTGGGGTTCCCGGCCTACGCCGACTCGCGCCTGGTGAGCCTGGGCTTCGGCCCACTCAACCCGCTGTTGATGACCCCCGCCGCCGACCTTGAGCACTACCACAGCATGACCCGCGACCCGGCGTTTCTCAGCCCCCTGAACTATGCCGACGTCGATCCGCAAGCCTTCGAGGGCCTGCTGATTCCGGGCGGGCATGCCCGGGGCATGCGCAGCCTGCTGGAGTCCGCGGATGTGAGGCGAATCATCCTGGCGTTCTTCAAGGCCGACAAACCCGTGGCCGCGGTGTGTCACGGCCCACTCGCGCTGGCCCGCTGCATCGACCCCGACAGCGGGCGCTCGGTGCTCTACGGACGCAAGGTCACCGCCCTGCTCGCAGGCCCCATGGAATTGGCGGCCTGGATCGTCACCGCGCCGTGGCTGGGGCGCTATTACCGCACCTACGACCACAGCGTCGAGCACGAGATCAAGCAGGTACTGGCCAGCCCGGCGGATTTTCTTTCCGGGCCCTGGCTGCCGCGCCGGGATTCAGCGCAGCACCCCGAGCGCGGCTTTGTGGTGCGCGACCGCAACCTGCTGACCGCGCGTTGGCCGGGAGACTGTCACCGCTTTGCCGAGGAGTGGGTGAACCTGCTGCAAGAGGCCCGTCAGGCCCAGGTTCAGCCGGAGCAGAGCAGCGCTGGCCCGGCTTGAAGGCGTGGCGACACGCACGACTGTCTCCATGACCTGTTCGCCGACAAGCCGGCGCCTGCGGGAAAGGGAGCCGGATCAGGCATGGGACCAGCGTCGGTGCAGGCCACGGGCCAGGGCGTCGAGGGCAAACCCCAGCACGCCAATCAACAGCACCATGGCCATCAGTTCCGAGTAGGCCAGGCGGTCCCGGGTGTCGAGGATGAAGTAGCCCAGGCCGGCGCTGACACCGAGCATTTCGCAGGGCACCAGGACGATCCAGAGGATGCCGATGGACAGTCGCACCCCGGTCAGGACATGCCCCACCACCCCGGGCAAGATCACCTTGCGCAAGGTTTCCCAGCGGGTGGCGCTGAGGCTGCGGCTCAGTTGCAGCCAGCGCGGGTCCAGTTGACGCACGCCGGCCGCGGTGTTGAGCAGGATCGGCCACAGGGCGGCAAACGCCAGGAGGAAGTAGATCGGTTGGTCCCCTACCCCCATCAGCATCACCACCACGGGCATCCAGGACAGCGGCGAGATCATCCGCAAGAACTGGAACGCCGGGGTGGTCGCCGCCTCCAGGTGCCGGTAGCTGCCCACCAGCAGACCCAGGGGCACACCGATCAGCAAGGCCAGGAGCAGCCCTACCAAGATGCGCTTGAGGCTCACCAGCACATGCTCATACAGCTCGCCGCGCCCCAGCAGTTCCACCAGGCTGGCGAAGGTCGCCTCGGGGGAGAAACGCGCCGCCAGGCCATTGCCGCCTCCCAGCAGGTGCACCCCCAGCCACCAGCCCAGCAGCAGGCTCAGCAGCCCCGCCAGGCCCAGGACCCAATGGCTCAGGGAGGAAGGTTGCTTGCCCATCAAAGACCAAACTCCTCGCTGCGTTCGAAGCTGTCCGCCAGGCCGAACGCCTTGAGCCCGCCCACTGCGGCGATGGCGTTGCGCACAAAGCGATCGTCCACCAGGTCCTGGGCGGTGTGCGCCGGGTCGAGGTTGGCGAGAAAGCCCTTGTCGCCCTCGATCAGGGTGTCCTTGAGGCGCTTGACCAATTCCTCGGTGTAACTGGGAAACGGATACGGCTGGAAGTCGATGCGCGACTCGTCCCAGTGGCTGTGCTGGATCGCACCGCTGGCCAGGTAGGCCTCGCGGTCGCTGGCCGCCGGCGCCAGCACTCGATTGAGGACCTGGGGCGCATGGGGCGTGTAGCGATTGCTGCCGTCCTTGGACAGCAACTGCGCAGCCTCCGCGCGGTTATCCCGGGTCCAGAGCTGAGCCTTGACGATGGCGTTGACCACTTTCTGCGACCACTCGGGGCGCTGGTTCAGGTCGTGCTCATGCATGAACACCACGCAGCAGGCGTGATTGCGCCAGACGTCCCCGGTAAAGCGCTGCACCCGCCCCACCTTGAGCTCTTCGGCCAGGGCGTTGAAGGGCTCGGCGACGATGTAGCCGGCAATGCGCTGGCTGGCCAGGGCCGGCGGCATGTCCGATGGCGGCAGCACCAGCAGGTTGACCTCGTTGGCCCCCAGGGCGCTGCCAGCGGCCTTGCTCACCGGCACCAGGCCGTTGTCGCGAAACAGCTGCTGCACCACCACGTTGTGGATCGAGTACCAGAACGGAATCGCCACCGACTTTCCCGCCAATTGCTTGATCTCGGTAATGCCCGGGGCCACGGTCAGGCCGGAGCCGCCGACATGGTTCCAGGCCACCACCTTGGCCGGCACCCGGCTGCCATAGCGGGCCCAGACGGTCATCGGCGACAGCAGGTGAATGACATTGACCTGCCCGGAAATGAACGCCTCGATCACCTGCGCCCAGCTGCGCAGCAGCACCGGGCGTTCGGCCTTTATGCCCTCGGCCTCGAACAGGCCGTTGTTGTGGGCCACCAGCAAGGGCGTGGCATCGGTGATCGGCAGGTAGCCGATGCGTACCGGCGCATCCGGCTCCTGGGCAGCGCGGGCGTGCAGGCTGTTGAGCAGCGGCAAGGCGCCGCCGGCGGTCAGCAGCGCGCTGAGTTTGAGGAAGTCACGACGCGTGTGAGTGAAGTCGTCCAGGCACATGGTCAATCTCCGACGGTGCAGGCAATGGGGAATTAAGGGGGTTGCGGCTCGCCCGCCGAAGGGTTTTGAGAATCTCGATACGCAAGGCGCCCAGCTCCTCGATCCGTTCGGCACGGGGCGCCGGCAGGTCGATGTGCCACTGGCCGAGGGTGCGCGCCGGGCTGTTACCCAGTAGCAGCACCCGATCGGACAACAGCAGGGCTTCGTCGATGTCGTGGGTGATCAGCAGCGCGGCCGTGCGGTGCTGGCCGATCACCTTGAGCAGCAGTTGCTGCATGTCGGCCCGGGTCACCTCGTCCAGGGCGCCGAAGGGTTCGTCCAACAGCAAGACTTGCGGCTGCCGGGCCAGGCAGCGGGCCAGGGCGGTGCGCTGGGCCATGCCGCCGGAAAGCTGGGCCGGGTACTGTCGACGGGCATGGTCCAGGCCAACGGCGGCGATGGCGTGGTCGATACGGGCCTGACGCTGCGTCTGGCTCAAGTGCGGCTGGCGGGCAAAATCCAGGCCGAAGGCGACGTTGTGCTCCAGGGTCAGCCAGGGCAACAGGCTGGGGTCCTGGAAGGCCACCGCGACCCGAGGATGAGGACCGCTGAGCACTTCTCCCAGCAGGCTGACCTGCCCCTTGTTGGGCTGCAGCAGGCCGGCCAGAACCCGCAACAGGCTGGACTTGCCGACACCGCTGGGGCCGAGGATGGACACCACCTCACCGGCTTGCAGTTGCAGCTCGAAGTCTTCCAGCACCACGTGCCAGCCCTCGGCCCCGGGATAGCCCAGGCTGATGTTCTGCGCATTCAACAACGGGCTCATGCTGCGTTACGCGCCTGGCGCTGCAGTTCGGCACGCAATTGCACCAGGCTTGGCGTGACGATGGGCACAAAGGCCGACTCGCGCCAGCGCCGGGCAAAGCCGCTGCCGAATTCATTCAGGTAGGCCTTGCCCCCACTGGCCTGCAACTCCAGTTGCACGGCGTTGGCAGTGGCCTCGGCCAAGGCGATGCGCACCCGGAACAGCGCTGCGGGCTGGGTCAGGAAACGCCCGTCGAGCAGACCCTCCTTGAGCTCGGCAACGGTCTGTTCCAGGTGCTGGCGCTGCTCGTGCAACGGCTCCATGAGAATCGAGCGGGCACCCTGGACATGGCTTTGCACTTCGCCAAGAGCCCGGCGCGCCAGGCCGATGGCCAGGGCACATTGCAGACCGAGAAAGGCCGGGCGCACGGCTGGCAGGAAGACTCGGGCGTCCTCGTGCAGCAGCCAGTCTCGCGGAACCTGCACCTGACTCAAGTCCAGGGCCGCGGTGTTGCTCGATTGCAGGCCCATCAGTTGCAGGTCGTCGGAGCGCTGCAGCCCGGGCAAGGCATCGGGAAGCGCCAGGATAAAGGGCGCACCGCCCTCCTCGTGCTCGATGGCCGCCGCCACCACAAAACCGCTCTTGCGCAGGTTGGTGACCCAGTGCAGGCGGCCGTTGAGGCTCCAGCCCTGGCCCTGGTCCCGCGCCTTGACTTGCAGCGCCTCGATCCCGGACAGGAACTTCATGGCGTTGGACAGCCCGGTGGCCCCGGCCAGCTCGCCACTGAGCAACGAGGACAGCAAGCGCTCGCGCAGCGCCTGGTTGGGACTGTGCAGCAGGTATTCGATAAAGGCCCGCTGGCCCCAGAACACGAAGGCGGCCGCCAGGGAGTGACTGGCCACCGCGGCCATGACTTCCAGGGCATCGGTCAGGTCGCCGCCGCTGCCTCCCAGTTCCTGGTCGATGCCGACCCGCAGCACGTCGGCCCCGGCCAGTCGAGCGAGTACCTGCTGAGGATCGCAGTGACCCTGGTCCAGCGCCTGGGCCTGGGCATCCAGCCATTCACTCAAGTGCGCACTGAGCATGTGGTTTTCTCCTTGAAGGGGGCGCCGTTGGATAACCGGCGCCTTGAATCATTGACCTTGGGCCGACCAGCGATACTGGGCCAGCTCGGGGTTCAGTTCGGTCCCGGCGAACACATTGGCAAAATTGCACAGGGTCGCCAGGCTGATGCCCAGGATCACTTCCAGGGCGTTGCCTTCGCTGTACCCTGCGGCCTTGAACCGGGCATAGCCCTGGTCGCTGACCTTGCCCCGGGTGGCGATCACTTCCCGGGCGAAGGCCGCCAGGGCTTCCAGACGGGCCTCGGGCAAGCTGCTCTGCTCACGCAGGGCGCTGACCACCGGGTCCGGGAGTTTGGCCTTGTTCAGGGCCACCGCGGTATGACCTGCGACACAGAAATCGCAGCCATGGGTGGTGGCGGCGATCAACTGCACCACCTCCCGCTCCGCCAGGCTCAGATCAGCCTTGGCGTTGAGGCCCGAGACCGTGACGTAGGTCTCCAGGGCGGCCGGGGCGTTGGCCAGGATGCCCAGCAGGTTGGGAATGTAGCCGGAATTTTTCAGGGCATTATCAAGAAATGGCCGGGCGGCTTCTGGGGCGCTGTGCAAGGTGTGTAGAGTGACGCGGGACATGGAGTGGACTCCTGGTATGTAGGTGTGCGTCAAGTCTGTTGGTTATAAGAATTCCGATCCATATTCTAAAGTAGCGATTACTTGCTCCTGAGTGTTTCCCTTAGATGATTTCATCAAGCCCCTTGGTTGATTGGTTATTAGAAGGCCTGGAACTGGATGCCAGCCTGTTTCATGTCGGGCGTTACTGCGGTGGCTGGCACGCCAGCACCCAGGGGCTGGCCCGGGCCAGTTTCCACCTGATCGTCCAGGGCCATTGCTGGCTGCACATCGATGGCGTGCCCGAGGCGCTGCGCCTGGACGCCGGGGATGCGGTGTTTCTGCTACAGGACCTGGGCTATCGACTGTCCAGCGCCCAGCAGTCCGCAGTGGCGCAACAACTGCCGCGCATGGCCATGACAGCCCTGGATTCCAGCGCCCAGGATGGCGTGGGCCTGGTCTGCGGCTTCTTCCACTTCAAGTCAGGATTGTCTTCGCTGATCATCGACGGCTTGCCGGGCTGGCTGATCCTGCGGGCCGGCGATCCGTCCCTCAGCGCCGCCCGCGCACTGTTCCAACTGATTCTCGACGAGTGCCAGCGCACCCCGGCACCGTCCTCGGCCTTGCTGGAGCGCCTCAGCCACCTGCTGTTCCTCTATGTGCTGCGCCAACAGGTCAGCGACAACCAGGACCTGGGCGGCCTGGTGGCCCTGGCTCGGCACCCGGGATTCGCCCCGCTGCTGGAACAGTTGATCCAGCAACCCGGCCAGCCCTGGCCCCTGGAAAGCATGGCAGCCCTGACCGGGCTGTCGCGTTCGGCGTTCTTCAAGCGTTTCAATGAACTGGCCGGGCAGTCCCCGGGACAGGTGCTGCTGGCCCTGCGCATGCGCCATGCCTGCCAGTTGCTCAAGGCCAACCAGACCGTGGAACAGGCGGCGGCGAGGGTGGGTTATCAATCCATCGCCGCCTTCACCCGGGCCTTCACCAAAGCCGTGGGCCTGCAGCCCGGGGCCTATCGCAAGCAGCATGAAGGGCGCTGAGTCGCACCGCACAGGGTTTAACGGCGATGCGCCAGGGAGCGCACCAGCCTGTCGCCGGCGCTCTGTACTCCCTGCACCAGCAACACCAGGACCAGCACCGTGGCCACCATGATCTGGTTGTTGAAACGCTGATAGCCGTAGCGGATCGCCAGGTCGCCCAGGCCTCCGCCGCCGATGACCCCGGCCATGGAGGAGAAGCCGATCAGCATCACCAGGGTCAGGGTCAGCCCCGCCAGCAGTGCCGGCAAGGCCTCCGGCAGCAGCGCCTTGAAGATCACATGGCCGATATGCCCGCCCATGGCCAGGATCGCTTCGATCCGCCCCTTGTCCACCTCATCCAGGGCGTTCTCGACGATCCGTGCAAAAAATGGAAAGGCGCCGATGGTGATGGGCACCACCGCTGCGGTGCTGCCCAGGGTGGTGCCTACCACCAGCCGGGTCAGGGGAATCAAGGCGATCAGTAGCACCACAAAGGGCAAGGAACGTCCCAGGTTGACCAGGGTGCCCAGCAGGCGATTGATCCGCGGCATGGGGCGCAGGCCGCCCTTGCGGCTGACGAACAGCAGCACGCCCAAAGGCAAGCCGATCAGCACCGTGAACAGCGAGGCCAGGAGCACCATGTACAGGGTCTCGCCGGTGGCGTTTATCAGCAGTTGCGCCAGTTCCTGCCAATCAATAGTGCGGTTCACAGGCGTTCACTCCGGATGCCTCGCTGGGCCAGGGCCGTCAGCAGTTGCTGGAATTTTCCGTGGTCGGCACCGGCGGCAGCGATGCGCAGGCGCCCTACCCGCCGGCCGCCCACCGACTCGACCCCGCCGGCCAGCACCTTGAGTTCCAGCGCCTGCTGGCGACTCAGTTGCGCAAGCAGCGGCGCGGCACGCTGGTTGTCGAAAAATGTCAGCTCGGCCTCGGGCTGGCTGCCGTTGAACGGCAGGTTGTAGCCCGGCAGCAAGGCGCGACCCAGGGCCGATTGCGGGTCTGCGAGCAATTGGGCAATCGCACCGCACTCCAGCAACCGGCCCTGGGCCAGGGAAGCGGCATGGCTGCAGATGGATTTGACCACCTCCAATTCGTGGGTGATCAGCACGATGGTCAGCCCCAGCTCGCGGTTGATTTGCGCCAGCAGTTGCAGGATCGAGGCGGTGGTTTCCGGGTCCAGGGCGCTGGTGGCTTCATCCGAGAGCAGATAACGGGGACCGGCGGCCAGGGCTCGGGCAATGCCTACACGCTGCTTCTGGCCACCGGACAGTTGGGAAGGAAAGGCCTGGGCCTTGTCGCTCAGCCCCACCAGATCCAACAGTTCCAGGACCCGGGCTTGTCGCTGCGGTTTGCCCAGGCCGGCGATTTCCAGGGGCACGGCGACGTTGTCCTGCACCGTGCGTGAATGCAGCAGGTTGAAGCCCTGGAAGATCATGCCGATGCCCTGGCGCTGCCTGCGCAGCTGGCCTTCGGATAGCGCGCCGAGGTCCTGGCCATCGATCAGGATGCGCCCGCTGCTGGGGCGCTCCAGCAGGTTCAGGCAACGCAGCAGGGTCGACTTGCCGGCACCGCTGCGGCCGAGAATGCCGTAGACCGCGCCGTCGGGAACCGTCAGTGACACCCGATCCAGGGCCGGCGGCTGGCCTTCGCCATAGACCTTGCTGACCTGCTCCACCTGGATCATGGCTGGCGGCCCGCGACCGGGATCACCGAGCCCTTGTAGGACTCGGTGATGTACTTGGCCACTTCAGGAGAACCCAGGTCCTTGGCCAACTGCCGAATGCGGGGGTCGTCCTGCAGTTGGGGGGTGGTCACCAGGATATTGGCGTAGGGGTTGTGTTCGGCCTGCTCCAGCCCCAGGGCATCCTTGGCTGGCACCAGGCCCGCTTCCAGGGCGTAGTTGCCGTTGATCACCGCCAGGTCGACATCTTCCAGGGCCCGGGGAATCTGCGGTGATTCGATTTCCAGAATCTTCAACTGCCTGGGGTTGTCGGCGATGTCCTTGGGGGTGGCCTGGTCACGGGCCGGATCGCTGAAGCCGGGCTTGAGGCGGATCAGCTGGTAACTCTGCAACAGGTACAGGGCGCGGCTCAGGTTGGTGACATTGTTGGGCACCGCCACTGTGCCGCCCTGTGGTACCTGATCGAAGCTCTTGTGCCGCTGGGAGTAGATGCCCAGGGGTTCGATGTGCACGCTGGCGGCCACCGCGAACGGCTGGCCCAGGGCCTGTTCCTGGGACTTGAGATAAGGCAGGTGCTGGAAGTAGTTGGCGTCCACATCGCCGTGGGCCAACAACTCATTGGAGTTCACGCCGTTGGGAATCTCGATGATCTGCAACGCCAGTTGCGGGTCGAGCTTCTGCACATAAGCGAGGATCTGCGCGTGGGGTACCGGGTCTGCCGCGACCCGCAACGGCTGTGCGGCAACCGCCGGCAGGAGGTGACCCAGGCTGGCCAGCAGCGCCAGGGCAAACAGGTTCTTGTTCAACATGGTTATGTCCTTGGGTCGGCGAATCGGGGTCAGGCACTCAGGGCCTTGGGGACCAGGGCATCGGGGTAGAAGCGCTGGGCGACATCGGGGTGGGAACGCAGGCGGCCCTTGAGGTAGTTCCAGCCCACTTCACGAAACAATGGATTGTCCGGATCGCTGGCCGGGCCCCGGGCTTCCTGCAACAGGGCTGCAGGCAAGGGGTACAGCGGCACGCGGGCGTCCAGTTGGGCGCCGAGGAAAAAGGCAATCGACAAGCGATCGCGGTCCGCCGGTGGCGAGAGCACCCGGTGCACCGTGGCCCGCAGGTAGCCGTGGGTGGCCAGTTCCAGTAGCTCGCCGATATTTACCACCAGGGTGTTGTCCCTGGGGAGTGCGTCGATCCAGCGGCCCTCTTGCACTTCCACCTGCAGACCGGCCTGCTGGTCCTGCAGCAAAAAGCTGAGGAATCCGGAATCCTTGTGGGCGCCTACGCCCTGGTTGCTTTGTCCCGGGGCGTGGCCGGGATAGCGGATCAGCTTGATATGTTCATTGGGCCGCTCGCCGTACAAGGGATCGAAAGCATGCTCCGGCAATGACAGGGCCTGGGCAAAACCTCGCAGCAGGCGCAGCGACATGCCGGTCATTGCCTGCTGCCACTCCAACAACAGGGGCTTGAAGTGCGGCAACTGTGCCGGCCACTGATTGGGACCTTGCAGGCGGGCCCAGGGTGGACTTTGCGGGTCCAGCGGCAAGGCCTGGCGTTCGGCACCCAGGTCGAACTGCTCGCGCAGGTCCGGCTGGCCTCGGGTGATCTCCGAGGCCGCGCGGTTGTAGCCGCGAAAATGCGGCGAGTGGATCATGCCCACCGCCGCCTTGTCGGCGTCGGGCAAGGCAAAGAAGGCCCGGGCCTGATCCTGCACCCGACGCAGCAGGTCACTGTCGATGCCATGCCCGGTGAGGTAGAAGAACCCGACATCCCGCGCCGCCTGGCGCAGGCTCTGGAGAAAGGCCTGGCGCTGCTCCGGGCGCCCCTCCAACTGGCTCAGGTCGAGCACGGGTAACGCGGTGATATCCAGCGAGTGCGGCATGTTTCACTCCCCTGTGAATTGATGACGTCCGAGGTGCGTGTCTCAGAGCTTGGCGATGGACACTTCAGTGGACTTCACGAAGGCGATCACTTCACTGCCGATCTTCAGTTCCAGGTCGCGCACCGAGCGGGTGGTGATCACCGAGGTGACAATGCCCGAAGCGGTCTGCACGTCGATTTCCGAAACCACCTGGCCCTCGTGGATCTCCTTGATCACGCCTTTGAACTGGTTGCGTACGTTGATCGCTTGAATGGTCATGCTGAAAATTCCTCTGCTGGCACCGGACTCTGGAATTGAGCGGCTGGTGACAAACATGCACCTTTAGCCAAAGCCTTCAAAGGAATAAATAATTAGAATTTTATTCTTTTTAGGAATATATGATTTCCGCCCTCGCCCTGGGCTTGGCGGGCCTTGACCACCGCCCAAGGCTTTGTTTCCCTGTGCCCTCCCCATCCGACTCGCTACAGATCCCAGGAGGCAGCATGCGCACGCTCGAGCTCGCGGACACTCAGGTTCCGGTCATTGGCCAGGGCACTTGGCGCATGGGTGAGGATCGCCGGCAGCGCGATCAGGAAATCGCCGCGCTGCGCAGTGGAATCGAGCTGGGCATGACCCTGATCGACACCGCGGAGATGTACGGCGAAGGCGGCGCCGAGGAGGTGGTCGGCCAGGCCATTGCCGGGCGCCGCGATCAGGTGTTTCTGGTGAGCAAGGTGTATCCCCACAATGCCAGTCGCAAGGGCCTGCCTTTGGCCTGCGAACGCAGCCTGCAACGCCTGGGTACCGAGGTCATCGACCTGTATCTGCTGCACTGGCGCGGACAGTATCCGCTGGCGGAAACCGTCGAGGCCTTCGAACGGCTGCGCGAAGCGGGCAAGATTCGCCGCTGGGGGGTCTCCAACTTCGACGTGGCTGACCTGGAGGAACTGGATGCACCGGCCTGCGCCACCAATCAAGTGCTGTACAACCTGGAGTCGCGGGGTATCGAGTTCGACCTGTTGCCCGCCTGCCAGCAGCGACGGATGCCGCTTATGGCCTATTGCCCGATCGGCCAGGGTGGCGCCTTGCTGGCCGAACCGGTATTGCAGCAGATTGCCCGGAACCACGGGGTTAGCTCAGCCCAGGTGGCCCTGGCCTGGTTGCTGCGCCAGGACCAGGTGCTGGTGATTCCCAAGGCAGTGCGCCCGGCGCACCTGCGGCTCAACGCCCAGGCCGGTGAACTGCAACTGGAACCCCAGGACCTGCAAGCCCTGGATCAAGTGTTTACTCCACCCCGGCGTAAACAGCACCTGGAGATGGTCTGAAACCGCTGTAACGGAATAAGAAACTCTCGACTTCAGGAAAATTTACAAAAGACTAGTTGCAAGAAAATGGCTGAGAGGAAAGTTGCTGTTTCAGACGAACAACTAAGTTCCAGATAAACATAAACACCACAAAGCTACTTTGCACCCAGCTATTTAAGAATTGTCTGATCCCTGGTTGGCATGCCCCACAATTACAGTTGGCGGATGAGATTAAAAAGCTACCTGCATCAGATCAATCCCCTTTTTTCCAGTCCTGAAGCAGCCCGTCGGCTGCTTCGTGTCGTGGCGCTGATTTTTTTGATCGGCCTGCTGGGTGCCGTTTACAACTTCTTGCGTTCAAGTATCAGCAACGAGTTGTCACAACGGCGCAGCTACATGAGCAGCGCCATTGCCGAAGCCCAGACTTTCTTCACCAGCCGTGAAGCCCTGCTGGAAAGCCTGAGCCTGTCCGCCGTACACAAATCCCGGCAGAACGAGGCCTACGAGCCCAGTGCCGACGCGGCGGAGGAAATCCACTTGCATCTGGGTGGGCCGCAGGGAAACCAATGGTCGATCTGGCTTACCCAGCGCATGCGCGACTATCTCAAAAGCAAACAGCTGAACCTGCTGTATGTCTCCGGCGGCGAGCCATCCCAAGTGCAACGGCTGTTCAGTACCCAGCCTGAATCGGCGTATCTGCCCGGATCGCTGCTGGCCAAATTGGCCACGCTGAAGTTCTCCGAAGTCCCGCCGGGTGAAGAGTTGTGGCTGATGGATCACTCCTCGGGCACTGCCCTGCTGTACATTTTCACCCGCCTTGACGAGCGCTACGCCAACTCTGGCTGGCTGGGTCTGGAGATGGACGGCAAGAGTGTCTCCGCGGCCCTCAGTGACCAGAGCGCCGGGGATTTCATGATGTTCAATTCCCAGGGCGGGCTGATTTTCAGCAGCACCCCCAGCGCACAACTGAGCGAGGACGTGCAGCAGGTCAAGGGCGGCAGCTTCTTCGGCTTTCTCGGCGGCCGCTGGTGGCCCGACCATCTGGTGATCCGCAAGCAACTGGGGTCATCGGACTGGCAACTGGTGTACTCCTTCGACCTGCACAATCTGCTCAAGAGTCTTTGGCCGCAATTGTTTGTAGCCTTGCTCATCAGCCTGTTCGGCATGGCACTGATCGGCTTCTTGACCCACTGGGTCGAGGTGCGCCTGATCGCTCCAGCGCTGGACCGGATCCAGGCCTTGATCGAAAGCGAAGCTTTCAGTCGCGACGTGATCCAGATCGCTCCGGTAGCCCTGTGCGTGCTGCGCCGCAGCGATGGCCGGGTGGTGCTGGAGAACACCCTGTCTCAGCAATGGCTGGGCAATGGCACCGAGCGCGATCAACTCTGTGCCGGCTGGATCGAACAGGCCTTCGATCCCAGCCGCCCCAATAGTTCGGATTACTTTGAAACCGCCGATGGCCGCCATCTCTATCTCAGCTCGGCACCGACCCGCTATAACGGCGAGGACGTGCTGTTCTGTGCCTTCAGCGATATCAGCGCACGCAAGCAGATCGAAGCGGCCCTGGAAGAAGCCAAACGCCTGGCCGATACCGCCAACGAAGCCAAGACGCTGTTCCTGGCCACCATGAGCCACGAGATCCGCACACCGCTGTACGGCGTGCTCGGCACCCTTGAGCTGCTCTCCCGAACCCACCTGGACAACCAGCAGAGGGATTACCTGCGGGCCATCGAAGGCTCCTCCGGTACTCTGCTGCAACTGATTTGCGACGTGCTGGATGTGTCCAAGATCGAGGCCGGGCAGTTGGCCCTGGAGCTCAGTGAGTTCTCCTCCTTGGATCTGGTGCACGAGATCATCCAGGGCTATGCCGCTGCCGCCCACGCCAAGGGACTGCAGTTCTATGCTTGCGTGGACCCGCAGTTGCCGGAAATTCTTCTTGGTGATGTCACACGGATCCGCCAGATCCTCAGCAACCTGCTGAACAACGCAGTCAAGTTTACCGACTCAGGACGTATCGTCCTGCGAGTCCGAGTGGACAGTCGTGACGGCGAACGCAGCAACATCCTCTGGCAGGTATCTGACACTGGCCGCGGCATCGCCCAGGACGACCAGGCGCTGATCTTCGAACCCTTCTACCAGACCGAAGGCAACACCAATGTCATCGCCGGCACGGGCCTGGGCCTGCCGATCTGCCAGCGCCTGACACAGTTGATGAACGGCAACATCCGCATGGTCAGCGAACTCGGACTGGGCAGCAGCTTTACCCTCACCCTGCCCCTGGAAGCCTGCCCCATGGTGTCCCACACCCCGCTGATCAGCCCGCTTTTGCCGGAGATGATCTATGTGGTGTCCCCGGTCCGCGAGCTGGCGGAATCCGTGGCCGGGTGGTTACGTCGCTGGGGCGCCCGGGCCCAGTTCAGCCTGCCCACTCAGTCGGATCGCAGCCGCGGCAACGTGCTGATCGAGCTGCACCCGGGGATCGTCGAACATCGCCTGGAGCCCGATTGGCAGGGCCCTCTGGTGCTCGCCAGTGGTGACGGCCACAACGAACCGCGGATCCGTGGCGGCAGCTGGCAGGTGAACACCAACAACCTGCGGGCGATCCACCAGGCGGTGAGCCAGGCACAGGGCGTCTGGGTGGCCCAGAGCGAGGAACATACCGACAGCCGCGAACTGAAAAAACTCAGCCTGCATGTGCTGGTGGCCGAAGACAACGTGATCAACCAGTTGATCCTCAAGGACCAGTTGGAGGAGCTGGGCTGCAGCGTGGAATTGGCCTCGAACGGAGAAGATGCCTTGTCCATCTGGAGAAACGGGCACTTCGACGTGGTGTTGACTGATGTGAACATGCCGAAGCTCAACGGCTATGAACTGGCCAAGGAGCTTCGACGTCAAGGCTGTTCGATCCCGATCATCGGGGCGACGGCCAATGCAATGCGCGGAGAAGAAGAGCTCTGTCTTGCAGCCGGGATGAACCACTGCCTGGTCAAGCCCTTTGCACTAAGAGCGTTGTTCAACTATCTGGCGCCCTATGAAAGAGCCCCTCATGAAGTCCTGTAGCATTTTGATCGTCGAAGATCAGCCGTTTCAGTACATGTACCTGCAACACTTGTTCAACGAGCTGGGGCCTTACCAGCTGGAGGTCGCGAGCAACGGTTCCGAGGCTCTCGAGCGTCTCAAGCAACGGCATTTCGATCTGGTACTGACAGATCTGCTGATGCCTGGCATGGACGGTGTGCAGTTCATCCAGGGTCTGGCCAAGCACCGCGTACGCCCGGCCCTGGCAATCATGAGTGCCTCTTCCCGGCGCATGTTGATGGGCGCCAGCCTGGTGGCTCGAAACCTGGGCCTGCGGGTCATAGGCTTGATTTCCAAACCCGTGAGCCTGGCGGCACTGCGCAACCTCACCGCGCAGCTACCGGAGCTGATCAGCAGCGAGCCGCCGCCAGCGATCTGGGTCGAGTGCAGTACCGAGACCCTGCAACACGCCCTGCGCAACTCGCAGATTCAAGCCTGGTTCCAGCCCAAGAAAGCTCTGAACAACGGCCGCATCGTCGCCGCCGAAGCGCTGGTGCGCTGGATGCACCCGCAACACGGCATGCTGTTGCCCTGCGACTTTCTACCGGAACTCACCGAGGCGGGACTCGAAGAGGAGCTGTTGTGGCTGATCCTCGAACAGGCTCTGGAAGCTCAGGTGCGCTGGCGGGAAGACGGCTATGACATTCCGGTGTCGATCAATCTGCCAACCCACCTGCTCAACAGCGCCGACCTGGCCGATCGACTGCATGACTTCGTGATCCAGCGCCAGGGCATCCCCGGCAAGATCTGCTTCGAGCTGATGGAGTGCTCCACTCCGGAACACATCAGCAACTTCTACGCCGGTGCCTGCCGCCTGCGCATCAAGGGTTTCGGCCTGTCCCAGGACGATTTCGGCAAGGGCTACAGCTCCTACATGAATCTGGTGTCGACGCCCTTTACCGAGCTGAAGATCGATCGGGCCCTGGTCCAGGGCTGCCACAACAACGAGGAAATCGCCCAGGCCCTGACCAGCATCATTGCGCTGGGCCGCCAACTGGGCCTGACAGTGGTCGCCGAGGGCGTGGAGAGCGCACAGGAACTGGCCCTGCTGCGCAAAATCGACTGCACCCAGGTGCAGGGCTTCCTGATTTCCCACGCGGTGTCCTCGCAACAGTTTCAACAGCTACTGGCCCAAGACGGACCAGCGACCCTGTACTAGCCGATGAGCCCTTTGCTCACCCACGCAACCTTCACTCATCGCTGACGGCCTTGCTTCAGAGAGAGGAATCTCAGAATCGAGGCCCTTATATGCATTTGGGAATTCAGTGATGAAATACCGCGACACCTTCCTGGAGAGTCTCAGTCGAAGCTCGATCCGGTTGAACAAGGGTCTGTTGATTCTCGCGGGCCTGACGCTGCTGCTGTTCACCCTTCTCTACTGGGCCGCCCAACGCCTGATCAATGAACAGGACAGCACGGTAAAGCTGCATTTCACCGGACTGATGGAAAACATCCAGGAACAAGAGCTGTTCCTCCAGCGCCTGGCCAGCCACCCGTCCATACAGGCATTGCTGGCCGACGAACCCACTGCGCAGTATCTGCAGCAGCCCCTGCCCAGCGAGGAAAAAACCGCTTACGAAGGGCAACAAGCGCCCTATTCGACGCCTTTCAGCCTGAACTTCAATCACCAGCAACTGGCCTCCAGCGAGCTGCCCAAGGTGTTCGCCCTGGGCATGCACCTGTCGACGTTCTACGGTGCCTTCTGGTCCACCTCGCACTATCAAGCACCACGCACCTTCCTCTTCAACACCTTCGGTAACTTCGACATCAGCGTACCCGCAGCGCGGCACACCCGCGGCACTCCCTGGAACAGCGACATGCCCTACAGCAGCGTGGTGGATAGGGTCCTGCAGCACCTGGCGGTGAAGAACAACGACCTTCCGAACAATCAGGTCCACTGGGAGAAATACCATGTGCCGGCCTCGGCGCAGTTTTCCCCCAAGCTGCTGGCCTACATCAGCCTGCATGCAGGGCCGCAACAGTTGCGCACCCAGGGCACGCACGAGTCGATGGTGGTCGCCTCGCTGCTGAACCTGGACGACGTCAATAACATCGAACGCCTCATGAACTGGTCGATTTATGACGACTTCACCCTGATCGAACCTTCCGGCAGCGTCCTCACCGGCTCCCACGTCCCTGCCGACGCCCTGCATGAGGGCCTCAACTTCGGCTGGCAAGGAATGGCCTTCAAGGTGACGAGCCACACCCCGGCACTCTGGACCGGGATCTACAGCATCAGCTACAAGAGCTACTTCGGCTACGCCCTGTGGACCCTGGCCGGCCTGCTGACCCTGGCCCTGGGCGCCTTCTTCAGCGGCTGGGCCGCCAGTCGCTGGTATCGCAACAAGGTAGTGACGCCGGCGCAACTGGCGCACCAGAGCATTGCCGAGAGTGAAGCCTTCAGCCGGGTGGTACTCGACACCGCGCCCACGGGCCTGTGTGTGGTGCGTCGGGAAGACTTCAAAGTGCTGCTGGAAAATCGTCAGGCCGAACAATGGCAAGGCACGACAAAACTGCTGGCCCTGCTGCAGCAGAACCAGCGCTTGATGGACAACGACGAGACCAGCCTCGATGTCGACGGACGCCATTTGCAGGTTGGCCTGGTCTCGACCCGCTACCAGGGCCAGGAGGTGCTGCTCTGCACCTTCAACGACGTCACCCAGCATGTCGAGGACGCCCAGGTACTGGAACAGGCCAGGCGTTCGGCGGACGCGGCCAACGAAGCCAAGACCCTGTTCCTCGCCACCATGAGCCACGAGATCCGTACCCCGCTCTATGGCATGCTCGGCACCCTTGAACTGCTGGGCCTGACCCAACTGGATCCGCGCCAGAGCGATTACCTGCAAACCATCCAGCGCTCCTCCAGCACCTTGTTCCAACTGATCAGCGACGTTCTCGACGTCTCCAAGATCGAATCCGGGCAGATGAGCATCGACCCGGAGGCGTTCTGTCCCCTGGACTTGGTGGAAGATGCCTTGCACGCCTACGCCGCCTTTGCCGAACGCCGCGGGCTGCTGTTCTACGCCTGCATCGACCCGAGCCTGCCGGACCTGATGCTGGGTGACGCCAACCGTATCCAGCAGATTCTCAGCAACCTGCTGAGCAATGCGATCAAGTTCACCGATTGCGGCCGGGTGGTACTGCGCGTCCGGGTGCTGGAGCAGGACGCCCGCCAGGCCAGCATCGAATGGCAGGTCACCGATACCGGGATTGGCATCTCGCCCTTGCAGCAACCCCAGTTGTTCGACCCCTTCTATCAGGTCCGCGACGCTTCCAGCGAAGCCGGGGCCGGGCTGGGTCTGACGATCTGCCAGCGCCTGAGCGACATGATGGGCGGGCAGATGCAGGTCATCAGCGAGCCAGGGCTGGGCAGCAGCTTTTCCCTGCGCCTGACCCTGCAACGCCTGCCGGGGACCTTGTCGGGAGCCGAGCCACTGCCCGAAGGGCCGCCTGTGTATGTCCGCGCACCGGTGCCGGAACTGATGAAAAGCACATGCGACTGGCTCAACCGCCTGGGGGTCCAGGCCTATCCGCTGCCCACCAGTTGGGATGACAACCCCCAGAGCAGCGTCCTGATCGACATGCTGCCCCGGGACGCCCAGCCCACCTGGCCCGGCCCCTGCGTCAGTGCCAGTTCCAGCGGTCGCTGGCACGGCAGCAGCTTGCAGCCGGCGCACTGGGAGGTCGACGCCCACGACATCCGTGCCATCGCCCAGGCCGCAGCGCTGGCCCGCCTGGGACAGCCGCTGCATCTGGCACAGCGCGAAGCCGACACCTTGCAAGGCCTGAACCTGAACATCCTGGTGGCGGAAGACAACCCCATCAATCAGGCCATCATCAAGGAGCAGCTGGAGGCCCTGGGTTGCCAGGTAACCCTGGCGGCCAATGGTGAGCAAGCCCTGGAACAGTGGCTGCCGCAACGGTTCGACATCGCCTTGACCGACGTCAACATGCCGGTCATGAACGGCTACGACCTGGCCAGAGAGTTGCGTCTGAGGGAGCCGGAACTGCCGATCATCGGCGTCACTGCCAACGCCTTGCGCGAGGAAGGCCGCCGTTGCCTGGCTACCGGAATGAACAGCTGGATCGTCAAGCCCATGAGCCTGCAGACCCTGAGGGGGCAATTGTCGAAACTCTGCCAGGTGCCCGGCAAAAGCGCCCCGCTCGCTGCCAGACCTGGGTTGCGAAGCGAAAACCGGCCCGTGTCACCGCACCCCGTCAGAGACCGAATTCAGGTCTCGGAGCGGATGCGACCGCTGTTTCTCAGCACCATGCACGATGACCTGCAACGGCTGGCCAAAGCCCTGGAAACCGGCTCCGGCAAGGCGGCGGCCGAGCGTCTGCACAGTATTGCCGGGGCCATGGGGGCGGTGCAGGCCGGGGCGCTGGCCAGGGCCTGCGCCGAACTGGAGTGCCAATTACTGGAAAGCACCCTGAGCCCGACACTAGTAGCTCAAGTCAGGCAACTGATGCAGCACTTGTCGGAACTCCTGTTGCCCCTTGAATAATGAGTGGCAGGGTTTAATGTACCGTCAGTCTCATGTTTCTTTACTCATTTGCGTATTACACGGGTGTGTTTGCCATGGAAAAACTGAAAGTAGTCATTGCTGACGATCACCCTATTGTCTTGCTGGGCGTACGCGAGTTGATGGAGCGCGACGAACGTTTTGAAATCGTCGGTGAAGCGGTGTGTTCCAAAGGCCTGATCCAGCAATTGGAAGCCAAACAGGTGGACATCGTGATCACCGACTACAACATGCCTGGAGACTCACCCTACGGTGATGGCCTGAAGCTGGTGGAATACCTCAAGCGTAACTTTCCGCACCTGCAGATCCTGATCCTCACCATGATTTCCAACCAACTGATCCTCACCCGCCTGCACGAGTTGGGCGTGGTCGGGGTCATCCAGAAAAGCCAGCTGCACGAAGAGATCCAGACCGCCCTCAAGGCCATCGCGCAAAAAGGCGTCTACCGCAGTCTGGAGCCGGCTTCCAACTCGGTGATGGAATCCAATGTGGCGATCGATGAGCGCATCTCCACCCTGTCGCCCAAGGAGTTCGAAATCCTCCGCTTGTTCGTGTCCGGCAAAAGCGTCAGCGACATCGCCCGCAGCCAGAACCGCAGCTCCAAGACCATCAGTGCCCAGAAGATCTCCGCCATGCGCAAGCTGGAGGTACAGAGCGACCAGGACCTGCTGACCTACTGCATAGGCCGCAATATCTTCAACTGAACGCCCCCACAAGGAGTTGATCGACAATGGATACTGCATCCTCAGCCAGGAGCAACGACTCGCTGGAACTTCAGCGCCTGCAGGGAGCCTGGGAGCAAATCTCAATGGAGGACAGCGGCGTGCTGAATCCGCCGGACGAACACAGTGCGCCCGGGGCCCTGACCCTGATCGAAGGTGATCAGTTTCGCGTGCTGACGGTGGCGGGAGACGTGCTGCTGGCCGGAAGCTTCACCCTCGACAGCAGCACCACCCCCAAGTCGATCACCTGGATCGACTCCATCGGCGCGGATGCGGGCAAGCCCTTGCCCGCCAGCTATGAGCTGACTGAGGACGACTTCGTGTTCATCGCCGCCGATGAAGGTCAACCCCGGCCAACTCGCTTCAGCACCGGCCCGGGCCAGACCCTGCGGCGCTTCGTCCGGGTCCGCCAGGGCCAGTGACCCTCGCCCCCGGCGCACAAACGCCGGTGGCAAGCGGCTTCAGCTCCGCGCTATCACCTCGAAATCTCACCAGCCGACGCCGGGTCTTGGGCGTCCACGGCCCACCAGCTCGGCAACAACTGCCGCACCCTGGGCTCGGCAAAGCGATCGTCGATCAACATCAACACGCCCCGATCGGCCTGGCTGCGAATCACCCGCCCTGCCGCCTGCACCACTTTCTGCAGTCCGGGATAGAGGTAGGTGTAGTCGTACCCGGAGCCAAACAGCCGGGCCATGCGTTGTTTCATCTGCTCGTTCAACGGGTTGAGCTGAGGCAGCCCGAGGGTGGCGACAAAGGCGCCGATAAGTTTTGAGCCCGGCAAGTCGATGCCCTCGCCGAAAGCCCCGCCGAGCACGGCGAACCCGATGCCCTGCCCCTCTGCACGAAACTGCTGGAGAAAGCCCAGGCGCGACGCTTCATCCATGCCCCTGGACTGCAACCACAGGGGAATCTGCGGGTGCTCGCGAGCCAACAGCTCGGCCACTTGCTGCAGGTAATCGAAGCTGCTGAAGAACGCCAGGTAGTTGCCCGGCCGCGCAGCGAACTGCTGGGCCAGCAGTTCGACGATGGGCGCCAGGGACGCCTGTCGATGCACATAGCGGGTGGAGATGCGGCTGACGATATGCACGTCCAGCTGCGCGGCGGCAAACGGCGACTCCACGTCCAGCCACACCGTGGTCTGGGGCAATCCCAGCAGGTCGCGGTAGTAATGCTGCGGGTTGAGGGTGGCGGAAAACAGCACGGTGCTGCGAGCCGCCGTCAGTCGCGGCCCGAGTAGCGGCGCCGGCACCACATTGCGCAGGCTCAGCCGCGACAGGCTGCGCCTGGCACTCAGGGAGCGCTTGCTGATATCGAAGATGAACTGCTGTTCATCGAACAACTCCGCCACCCGGGCAAATTGCAGCAGCTCGAAATACAGCCCCTGCAAACCAACGTCCAGGCCCTGAGGCTGCTCGTTGAAGTAGTCCCCCAGGGCAGCGACACACAAGGCCAGCGCCCTGAGCCAGGCCGTCGGGAGTTGGCCATAGGCCTGGTATGGCGCGAGCTGTTCCTTGTGCAAGGCGTTCCATTCGCGGTTGAGCCGTTGCAACGAACTTTTCAGCGCCTGGGGCGCAGTGCTGCGCACGCTGGCCAGCGTTTGTTGATCCAGGCTGGCGCTGTACATGCCACGCCCGCGCTCCACCAGGTTATGGGCCTCGTCCACCAGCACCGCCACTTGCCATTGATTGGCCTGGGCCAGGCCGAACAGCAAGGCGCTGAAATCGAAATAATAGTTGTAGTCGGCCACCACCAGATCGCTCCAGCGGGCCATCTCCTGACTCAGGTAGTAAGGACAGACCTGATGCGCCAGGGCCACCTCGCGCAGCGCCTGGCGATCCAGCATCGGTACCTGGCTGGCCGCCTGACGCGCCGCGGGCAGACGCTGGTAGAACCCCTTGGCCAGCGGGCAGGACTCGCCGTGGCAAGCCTTGTCCAGGTGTTCGCAGGCCTTGTCCCGGGCCACCAGTTCCAGGACCCGCAACGGCAGTTGGGACTGGCTGGCGAACAGCACCCGGGCCGCATCCAGCGCCAACTGCCGCCCCGGGGTCTTGGCGGTGAGAAACAGCAGCTTGTCCAGTTGCTGCGGGGCCATGGCCTTGAGCATGGGAAAGATCGTGCCCAGGGTCTTGCCGATGCCGGTGGGCGCCTGGGCCAGCAGGCAACGGCCGGTGCTGACCGCCTTGTACACCGATTCCGCCAGGTGCCGCTGGCCAGGGCGGAACTCGCCATGGGGAAAGACCAGGGCCCCAGTGGCCTGGTCCCGGGCCTTGCGGTGGCGCATTTCCTGCTGCGCCCACTCCAGGAACACCGCGCACTGTCGATTGAAGAACGCCTGCAATGCCTCGGCACTGTGCTCCTCCACCAGGGCGGTTTCCTGCTCGCTGAGGATGTCGAAATACACCAGCGAGACTCGGACACTCGGCAGCTGCAGGCTCTGGCACAACAGCCAGCCATAGACCTTGGCCTGGGCCCAGTGCAGTTGCCGGTGGTTGTCGGGCATGCGCGCCAGGTCGCCCCGATAGGTCTTGATCTCCTCCAGGAGGTTCTGCGCCGGGTCATAACCGTCCGCCCGGCCCTTGACCAGCAACTCGCCGTATTGACCCTCCAGGGCCACTTCGCTCTGGTAGCCGGGATTGCGCCGGGACGCCACGGTGCGGTGCCCGACTATTCCCTCCAGGGCGGTAGGCGATGGGGTGAAACGCAGATCCAGGTCGCCGCTCTTGGCGCTGAACTCGCACAGGGCCCGCACCGCAATGCGGTAGCTCACGTCGACAGGTCCTGCCATTGCACATAGCACACCGCCACCGGCATCCGGTGCTCCTGGCAGAAGTCCAGCCAGCGCAGCTGGTTGTCCTGCAGGCGGTCCCCCGGGCCCTTGACCTCGATCATCCGGTAGGTCCTGGCCTCGGGCCAGAACTGGATCAGGTCCGGCATACCGGCCCGGTTGGCCTTGATATCCAGCAACAGGCGCTCAAACCAGTGTTTCAGGTGCTCGGCCGGCAGGCAGTCGAGGGCCTGCTCCAGCAACTCCTCGGTCAAGGCCCCCCAGAACACAAAGGGCGACTGCAGGCCCCACTTGTCGACAAACCGCTGGCGGATGCTGTCCCGGTAGCGACCATCGTCCAGCTCCTCCAGGCAGGCCTGGAACAGATCGCTGCGCCGCTGATGAAAGTCCTCGCTCAGCAGATCCACCGGCCCGCGCTGGAACGGGTGGAAGAACGCCCCGGGCAAGGGGGCGAAGATCGCCGGCCAGCACAGCAACCCGAACAGCGAATTGATCAGGCTGTTTTCCACGTAGTGCACCGGCGCCTGGGGCTGCTGCAGATGGGCCTGGACATGCAGCTCCACCGCCAGCCCATCGGCGTCACGGGGCAGGCACAGATCCAGTCGCGCCACCTCGCGGCTGACCGTCCGGGGCGCCGGCGGGCCACCCAGCTTGCGCCGCAGCCGGGGCATGACCCGCAGCAGCTGCTGGGCCTCGGCAGCGCTCTGGGGCGCCGCCGCAGCCTGCTCGGCCAGCGCCAGCGCCGCCTGATACTCGGCACTGAGCTCCAGGACCCGGATCAACCGCAGGCGAGCACCGGGGTAGGCACATTGCTGGTAGATCTCCCGGGCCTGCCGCCAGTCCGTCAACCGCTCGCAATGCTGCCCCAGCTGGAACAACAGCTTGCCGCGGCGTTTCTCCAGCCAGGGGTTGGCGGTGCTGAAAGCCGCGATGCGCGCGAGCACCGCGTCCACCTCCTCCCCGGCCTCGAAGGCTTCCTGACACTGGTGCAGGTAGATGAAGCCGTCCACATCGTCACGGCTGCGCAAGCCACGGGCATCGGCACTGATCTCGACCTTTTCGTAGCTGTAGATCCCCAGGTCCGCCAGCACGAATTCCGACCAGTCCTGGTAGAGATTGCCGAAGAACATCAAGCGCAGGCGATCGCACAACGGCATGACCGTCAGGCTCAGCAGCCGGTCCGCCAGTGCCGGGCACCATTGGCCGAAAGCCCGGGGTTGCGGGTACAGCGCCTGCAGGGTCTCCAGCCACTGGTTCTTCTTGGCCTTGGCCACCAGCCCCTGGTCACTGAAGCACTGCAGGATCTCGGCCTTTTGCAGCAGGCCGAACAACTCGTCCAGGGCCAAGGGCGCCTGCTCATCGACCCAGCCCAACGCCAGCAACGGCTGCAGGGCCCGGGCGCTGTCGCCGATCTCCGGGTAACGCAACTTGCCGAGGCGAAAATGCCGCCCCTTGCGCATCACCATGCGCACCAGCAAGGCCTGGGATGGCTGGGGCAACTGCGCGAAATCGGTGATGAAACGCTGCTCTTCATCGCGCAGCACATCGGCATAGCGCAGCTCCAGCCAGTTCAGGACTTGCTGGAAGTTGTGCAGGTAATAAAAGGGGTTCTCGAGGGGATTGGAAGTCACTGAACGAAGGCGCCACGGCTGGACTGATACTGGTTATGCGTACAGATAACAGCCGACGCCCCGGTCTGGCAAACACTATTGGATAAATGGCGGGAAGAAGATTTTTCCAGTGCCCAGGCGAACTTTCGTCGCCTTCACGACACCAAGGGGCCATGCTTATAGTGTCCGGCGCAACACGGATACCCCTACCGATAAGAGGTCTATATGAATGTGAAGAACCTGGGATTGCTCGTGGCCAGTGTCGCCGCCCTGGCCCTGACCGGCTGCGCCTCACCCACCGTGGTGACCTTGCAGAACGGTACCCAGTACCTGACCCGGGACCAGCCCAAGACCAAGACCGCTGATGGCTTCTACGAATTCCAGGACATTTCCGGCAAGACCATCCGGGTCAAGGCGGACGATGTGGCCACCGTTCGCCAGGAACAATGATTCAGCCGTGCACCTCAGTGCGACCAGGGAAAGGGTCCCTGCCCCGGCTCGCAGACAATCCCCAGGGGCTTGCCGCGCTTTGACATCTCGTCACGCACTTGCTGGCAGCGCTGCCGCTCCCGGGCTTCGGCGTTATCGATACTGATGTTGCCCGTGCTCTCTGGCGCCTTGCCGTCCCCCAGACGGAAATTTGCAATGGGTTGCTCCGGCTGCAGATTGAAGCGACTGGGTGCCGGCTCCTCTTTCTCGGCTGGCGCCGGCTGGCCGGCCGGCAATTGATCCGGGGTGACTCCGTAACGTTTCAGAATCGAGCTCTGAGGCAGCTCTTCGGCCGATGCCATGAGCGCCCACAGGGCCAGCACCAGTCCGCCCGCACACCTCTTGCTATTACTCACTGTCAACACTCTCCTGCCTTTTCCTTGAATCGATTACTGCTCAATACCTTGGGTAACGCATGACCAGGCTTGGGTTTTACAAGTATTTGAGTCGCCAACCGACCGACAGGTCACGATTTTCTTGCCAAGTCAGCGTGGAGCCCGTTGCGAGCCCCACGCTGCAGGTCCATCAGGCGAGGGTGATGCCCGAGCCGTTGAGGTGCGCGAGGCTGACACCCACCAGGGTCACCGAGTCATGGCCGAAGGTCAGCACGGTGTCATTGCCGCTGCTACTGGCGTGGGCCCGATAGTCCTGGTCCGGCAGCACGCCGCTCACCCCCATGAACACCAGCTTGTCGCCACTCTGGTAGCCGAGGATGCGGTCCTGGCCGAAATGACCGGTGAACAGGAAGGTGTTGTTGCCCCCACCCGACTCCATCAGGTCATTGCCGGCGCCACCGACGAAGACATCGTTGCCCTTGCCGCCGATCAGGTGATCGTTGCCATCCAGGCCGAACAGCCAATCGCCGCCGGCATGGGCCTTGAGCAGGTTGTCGCCGCCGTCCCCCTTCACCGAAGACGCGTACTGGGTCAGTTGGCTGCCCACCTTCAACCCCTGGTCGGTGACCTGGTGGACCACATCATCCTTGAACAGGCCCCAGAGAAACCCCGGCTCCTTGCTCTGAATGGCGCCGATGTCGCGGGTCATGCTGATCCCGCCGCTGGCGTCGCGCACGTACAGGGTCCCGGCGCCGTCGCTGGCGAAGCTGTAGTCCTTCACCGAGTGCTGCAGGTCCAGGGTGTTGCTGCCCTTGCCGCCGAGGATGATGTTGTAGCCGCCGTCATCACGGAAGGTGTCGTTGCCGTCGCGGCCTTCCAGGTAATCGTTGCCGCCCCCACCCTGGATCAGGTCGTTACCGTCGCTGCCGATGATGAAGGTGCTGCCCTTGTGGGTATCGGCGTTGCGGTTCAGATCCTGGACCCAGGTGCTACCCCGGGCCGGGTCCGACAGGTTGGCGACGACAATGGTGGAGTCCTTGCTGGTGAAGTCATAGAACTGCGACTGCAGCACCCGGGTCAGGCCATCGCCGTAGCCGGTGGGCAAGTGAGAAATCCAGGTGGGGATGTTGAGGATCGAGAACGGCAGCACGTTCCACAGGGTCGAGGCGTAATGGTCGTTGAAGTTGACGATGTTGTTGGTGGCCGAGTCCTGCTGGGCATCGTGCACCCCCAGGGACGACAGGTTGAAGTTGTAACCGTCCAGGGCGCGGAACACCGGGTCGTTTTCATAACCGATGTTCAACACCTTGTCGCTGCTGCTCTGGGTCGGTGAGGCATAGGCGATGTAGTTGGCATCCTTGTAGAACCCGGACCAGCGATCGGCACTCAGGTCCGCCAGGCTGTTGACCCCCAGCCCGCCCAGGCTGTGGCCACTGACCAGAATGTCCTTGCCCGACAGGCCATTGGCCTGGGCAAAAGCCGCCACATCGGCGAACAGTTTGCCGAAGGCCTCACCGGCGTAGTTCTTCGCATAGTCCTTGGGTCCCAGGGCGGCCAGCAGGTCACTGATGACATCACCGATGGTGTCGCCGATCACCGATTCCCGAGGGCCGCTGGTGCCGCGAAAGGCGATGCCGATGGAACTCAGGTGGCCCTGGGCATCGTACTTGCCGAGGATCTCCACCTGGGCCGTGCCGTAGCCGTCCTTCTCGCCGAAGAAGGTGCCCCGGGCATCCACCTTGCCGCTGTAGCCCAGTTGCTGGGCACTGAGGGTGGACCACCCGGCCTGGTGCAACGCGTCCTTGGCGGCCTGCTCCGAGTCCGGGTTCCAGGGAATACCGGGGATGACGCCCTGGGAATCGCTGCTGCCGATCAGCGCGGTGATCAGGGTCGCCGGCAGGCCCAGGCCGAAGCCGTGGTGCTGGTAACCCACGGCGAAGCCGTTGTCGAGGTTGTGATAGGAGTACAGCGTGATCGCCAGCGCATCGGAAAACAGCGCCTTGGAATCGGCTGCGGTGAAGTTCTTGTAGTCAAAGACACCCATGGTATTGCCTCTCTTTTGTTGGAATTGTCAGAGAAAGCTCAGGCCCTCGCAGGCCCCGTTTCCGGGTCTGGAGGACCTGTACAACACCTTGCACATCCGTTGCCTGGGTCTTAGAAAGTCCAGTCCAGGGTCAAGCCGACCCCATGGTTCCGGTCACGGCTGCCCAGCAACCCGTTGTAATCCAGATTGACCCGGGTCTGTCGACCCAGGGCAATGCCCGCCCGTGCACCGACGACCGCCGCATCGCGGTCCAGTGACAGGCTCTGCACCTTGTAGCTTTGTCCACCGTCGGCAAACGCCAGATGCTGGTCGGCGCCGGTGGCGCTCAGATTGTGCTGCCAGCCGAGGGTAGCGGACAGTTCCACAGTCTGCCCGGAAGACAACTGCAACTGCTTGCCGGCGCGCATGCCCAGGGTCGAGAGCCAAGCCTCGCGATTGTCGCTATCGCCCTTGAGTGCCGTGGCGCCGCCGTGTTCCTTGAAACGCTCGCTGTCCACCTGCACATAGGCCAGGCTGGCAAAGGGTTCCAGGGCCATGGGCTGCAGATCCAGGTGCCACGCCGCCTCGCCGAACAGCTGCAGGCTGCGGGCATCACGCTTGCTCTTCTGGCGATCGGCAACCTCGTCGTATTGCAGCTCGCGCCGAGTGGCGATGCGGTGCCAGCTGTAGGAACCGCCCAGGCTCAGGCGCAGTTGCGCAAGCTCGCGTCCGGCGTAGGCGCCCAGATGGTAGCTGTCGATGCTGGCCGAAGAATGCCGGCCATCGCCCATGCTCAGCGAGCTGTCGCTGTAGCCGGTGAACACGCCCAGGCGGGTGCTCGGGTCCACTTGCCCGTCGACACCGGCCAGCAGGCCGCCGATGGAGCTGGTGTAGCCGGCTCGATCCTGGCCGCCGTCGGCCTTGCCCCAGGCGCCCAGGGTCTTGAGCCACAGCCCCTGCTCGCCGCCCTCGACGGTAGGCACCGCGTCCCCGCCCTGCTGGCGTAGCCGCTCACCCATCGCGTCACGCAGGTAGCGGCTGTCATTGAGCAACTGGCTGCCAACGGCCGGATGAATTTCCCCGGACAGTTGCTCGAAGGCCTGTTGTGCACTGGCCGCGCTGGCGGCCAGCAGCAGGCTTTCATACACCGGGTTGCCCGCCCCCAGTTGCTCGGCAGCATCGGCCACCGAACGCTGGTTGGGGCTCAGGCCGATGCTGCTGAACGAGGTGGCATTGCGCGCCACCGCCAGCTGCACACCGCCGGCGCTGTAATTGAGGTTGCCCCCCAGAAACAGCGAGTTGGACAGCACCGGGCCAAAGCTGCCCTGCACGCCATTGGCGGCCTGGAGGATATCCAGTTGCCGCCCCACCAGGCTCGGGACCCGTTGTGCATTGAGGGACAATCCCGGGTTTTCCAGCTCCAGAGCCAGGCTCGCCCCGCCGAGGGTTGCCTGGCCGTCGCTGACGATCCGGTCGCTGCCGCTGGGAGACACCTCCACCGCGTAGGTCGAACCCGGGAGGAAGTTCACATCGGCGCTGACATGCAAGGTGCCGATGGAGTTGCCCGGAGCCACAATCGCGCCCGCGTTGGCGGTCAGTGCGCCCACGCGGCCCGTGCCGCCGAGGATGCCACCAGCGTTCACCGTCACCGCCGACAGCAGCGAGCCGTTGACCGCCAGCCGCCCCTGATTGACCAGGGTCGGCCCGGCGTAGGTGTTGGCGCCGCTGAGCACCAGGGTGCCGACGCCCTGCTTGGTCAGGCCGCCGTGGCCACTGATGTCGTTGCTCCAGATATCCAGTACGCAACTGATGTCATTGCAGCGCCGCTGGGTCGGCTTGCCGGCATCCAGCAACGCGCCATAGCCCGGCAGGTCAGCGACGAACTGGGTCGAACCGTAGCCGCCCTGGATACGGAACTCCTCAGGGATATCCGCTTCGGTCACCAGCATGCCGGGCCCGCGAATCCCCTTGCCCAGATCGATCATCCCCCAGCCGTACAAGGCATCAATGCCCGGGGCACCCAGGTCGGTGGCCGTGGTGCGCAGGACGCTGGCCACCTGTGCCGCGCTCATGTAGGGGAAACGCTCCATCAGCACCGCCGCGGCACCGGCCGCATGGGGCGCGGCCATGGAGGTGCCGTTCTTGTTGGCGTAGCCCAGGGTCATGTTCGCAAGGCTGGTGCCACCGATCACCGAGCTGTAGATCCGGGTGCCGGGGGCCGACACGCAAAAGCTCGCGGTGTAGCCGCAACGCGAGGAAAAGGTACTGATGACATAGGGATCGGCGCTGCTGGTGTCGGGGTTCTGCTGCAAGGCCGCCACGGTCAGCCAGTTGGGGGCAATCTGCGGCACGAAGTAGGCCAGCCCGGCGATAGCGTCGGGGTTGTTCAGGTTGTAATCGTTGCCGGCGGCAAAAATCGTCAGCACCCCGCTGCGGGCTGCGGCGATCGCCCCGTCGTAGGCGCCGCCCGGCAAGCTGCCCAGCAACGGCTGGATCTGCGCGAACTGCGCCCGGGCATCGTCCAGGGTGAAGTGCGGGAACGCCGGATCACGACCGCCCTTGCTGAAGTGCTCGGTAATGCCGATGCCCCAGCTGTTGTTGATGATCCGCGCGCCACTGGCCACCAGGCCGTCCCAGCCGGCCTTGTACACTGCGCCATCGTTACCGAGGATGATGCCGTCCTCCGGGCCGGGATCGCCGTTGTCGGCGCTGATGATCTGGGCGTCGAAGGCCACCCCGTGCATCGCCCCACCATCGCGGTTGCCAGCGGCAATCCCGCCGACATGGGTGCCGTGGGACCCCAGCTTGCCGTCCGAGCCCACCGAAGGTCGGCCGTCATAGACGAAGGCATCGCCGGCCCGCACCGGAATATAGGGATCGGTGTATTGACGAGTGCCGCTGGTGACCAGGGTCAGCACCTTGCCCGGGCTGGCGAACTCCGGATGCTGGGCATACACCGGCTGGTCGAAGATCCCCAGCTTGACACCCTTGCCGCTGTAACCGGCGGCATAGGCACTGTCGGCATGAATCGCCCCCAGGCCCCAATCGGCCTTGAACTCGCTGCTGCGCCAGCTCGCGGCATCACCGCGGCGGCCGTTCTCCACATAGGGCGCCGCCTGGGCTGTGCCCATCAAGGCCATCCAACCCAACAGGGCCGGAGCCAGGGGCAACCACCCACGTTCCTGCCCAAGCACCGCGCCATCCTTGCGTTTGACTTGCTTCACTACGACCTTCCTTAGTTGTGTTGCGAAATGACCCTGACAGGCTCCCTGCCCGCCGCTCGAATGACGTCGTGGAAACGCCATTGCAGATTGACTCCGACACCCTTGTGTCGCTCACCAACACCCCAGGCGCGCCAACGCAGCCGCACAGGCGCACGGGACTGGGCAGCACCTGCTGGGCTTGCTGGTTGTTCAGATAAGGGAAAGGTGCCATGGCTGGCGCTAGAGCGCCGATGGCATGGGGGCGGGAACGCCCCACTGGCCGGTGTGCCGAACGGCGTTGGGCGGCCGTCAACGGCAGGCCTGCGGCAAACGCCAGGCACGGGGTGCCCGCCAGCCTGTTGAACTGATGACATCTGACATCCATGTTGATGACTTCTCGTTTTTTGTTGTTGTTCGATCGTCCATCCAGGACGGATCAGGGTGTTGCCGGCGACTTCAGGGGAGCCACCCCGACGCCCTCTGGGTTCAAGGTCCGCAAAGCCCGGGGGAGCGAATCCTGCGCTCCCCCGGCCGAGGCTGAATCAGGCGAACACGATGCCTGAACCGTTGAGCCCCTCCATACCGATGCCCACCAGGGTCACCGAGTAGTCGCCCACCTTGAGCAAGGTGTCGTTGCCGCTCTGGGACAGGTGCTGGCTGTAGTCGTAATGGGCATCGATGCCGGGCACGCCCATGAACACCAGCTTGTCGTTGCTCTGGTAGCCGTGGATCAGGTCGAGGCCGAAGTTGCCGCTGAACAGGAACGTGTTGCTGCCACCTCCGCTGGAGTACATGACGTCGTTGCCGGCACCGCCGACAAAGGTCACGTTGGCCTTATCGCTGCTCAGCAGGTCGTCGCCGCCATGGCCGAACAGCCAATCGCCATTGACGCTGGCCACCAGCGCATTGCCATAGGCATCGCCATTGAGGGAGTGGTTGTAGGCGGTCCACTGGTTGCCGTTCTGCAAGCCGTCGGCGGTCACGCTATAGCTGACGTCCTTGCCGAGCAGTTGCCACCAGCTCCCGGCCTCGTGACTGACCAGGGCGCCGATATCCCGGGTCATGCTGATGCCGCCATAGGCATCGCGGATGTACAAAGTGCCGTCGCCGTCATTGGCAATGGAGAAGTTCTTCAGCGGCTGCTGCAGCTGCAAAACGTTATGACCCGAACCGCCATGGATGATGTTGTAGCCGCCGTCGTCGCGGAAACGGTCATCACCGGCCCCGCCATCGAGGTAATCGTTGCCCTTGCCACCGTGCAGCAGGTCGTTGCTCTGGGTGCCGATGATGAAGGTGCTGCCGCTGTGCTGGTCGGCGTAGAGATTCAGGTCCTTGACCCAGACCTGGTCGCGCTTGTCCTCGGACAGGTTGGAAACCACCACCGTCGAATCGCGACGGGTCAGGTCATAGAAGTCCGAATTGATCACGCGGTTGAGCCCCGCGGCGTAGTCGACCGCGCTATGGGCCGACCAGGACCAGGGGTTGAGGATGCTCTGGGGCACCAGCTTGCCGGACAACGACGAATAGTGATCGGTAAAGCTGACGATATTGTTGGTGGCCGACTCCTGTGGCTTGTCATGGGTGCCCAGGGACGAGGCGTTGAAATGGGTGCCGTCCAGCGCGCGGAACACCGGGTCGTTTTCATAACCGATGTTCAGCACCTGCTGGCTGTCGGCGCTCTGGGTCGGCGAGGCAAAGGCCACATAGCTGGCGTCCTTGTAGAACCCGCCCCAATGCTCCGCGCTCATGGTCGCCAGGCTGTTGACCGCCAGGCCGCCGAGGCTGTGCCCGGTGACCAGCACATCATTGCCGCTCAAGCCCTGAGCGTTGGCGAAGGCGGCAACCTTGCCCAGCAGTTGGTCGAAAGCCAAGCGGCTGTAGTTGTCGGCAAAACCTGGAACAAAGGCCGCCTGCAGGTCGTTGATCCCGTCCGCCAGGCTATCCGTGCCACGAAAGCTGATGCCGATGGACAGCAACTGCCCGGTGGCATCGTACTTGCCCAGGATTTCGACCTGAGCGTCGCCGACCGAAGACTGCTCGCCGGAAATGGTGCCCTGGGCGCTGATGTTGCCCTGGTAGCCCAGTTGCGAGGCGCTGATCGGTCGCCATGAGGTGCCCGGCAGGGCTTCACCGGTGGGCGATGAAGCATACAAGGCCAGCGTGATGGCATCGCTGTACTGGGCTTTGCCGGCACCGCCAAGGGCATTTTTGTAGTCGAAGATGCTCATTCCTTTCTCCTTGTTATTTCAGCGCCGGCAGGTCCGATCCCGGGCCGTCTACGGCGCTGTGCGCTGGCCAAAGGCTTCATCGACCCTGGCCAGATCTTCTTCTCGCAAGGTTCCTGCGTAGTAATGCAACTTGGTCCATGCCATCAGGTAGTCATAACGAGCCTGGGCCAGGTCACGCCGGGTAGTGTAGAGCTGCTGCTCGGCATTGAGCGCATCGAGGTTGACCCGCTCGCCGCCCAGAATGCTCTGCTGGGTCGAAACCACCAGGGCCTCGGCCGAGGTCAGGGCTTTCTGGTAGGCCCGCAACTTGTTCACCCCCGATAGACAGGCACTGAATTGCCGGCGTAGTTCAATCAGCGTCTCGCGGGTCTTGCCGTCCAGTTCGTACTCGGCCTGCTCCATGGCGCGGCTGGCCTGGCGAGTGGAGGCCGACACCACGCCACCGGCGTACAGCGGCAGGCTGACTTCGATGCCGATGGTGTTGGTGTCGTAGCGCTGGTTGTAGGTGTTGCCGCTTTCCGATTCGTTCTGCCGCACGCTGGCGTAAGCGCTGAGCTTGGGCAGGTGCCCGGCGCGGTTGCGCTCCACTTCATAACGCGCCACCTCGACCCGTTGCCGCTGGGAGGCCAGCACCGGGTTGTTGCTCAGGGCCATCTCATGCCAGGTGTCGTAATTGGCCGGGCTCAGGGCAAAGGACTGGAAGTTTTCCTGCAAGGGGTCGAGATCGCGCACGTCGAGGTCGGGCACGCCAATCAGCGCCCCCAGTTCACGCAAGGCCGCGTCCTGTTCGTCCCGGGCCTCGATCTCCTCGGCGGTGGCCAGCTCGTAGCGCGACTCGGCCTCGAGGATGTCGGTACGGGTGCCCTCGCCCTGCTCGAACATGTGCCGGTTCTGCTGGAACTGTTGCTCGAAGGCCTTCTTCTTGGCCAGGGCGATCTCGATCTGATCCTGGGCGAACAGGGCCTTGGTGTAGTAACTGAGCACCCGCACCAGCAACTCCTGGCTCTTGCCGCGAAAGTTCTCGTCGGCAAACAGGGCCTGGGCCACGCCCTTGCGGTAGTTGGCGTAGGCCTCGTAGTCGATCAGCGGCTGCTGCAGGGTCAGGGACGAGCCGTAGCTGTCGTAGTTGCGTTTTTCGCTGACACTGCCGCGCACCGTGTCCAGGTAGGTGACCTTGGAGTTGTTGTGGCCCTTGTTGTAGCTGTAGCCCACCTTGGGCAGCAGACCGGCGCGGCCGATGGCGCGGTTTTCCAGGCCGGCATCGCGCTCCTTGATGGCGCCGAGGAACACCGGGTCATTGCGCAGCGCCTGTTCGTAGATCTGGAACGGACCCATGGCCTGGGCCCCCTGGCACACCAGCAAGGACAAGGCCGCGGCGAGAATGGAAAGCTTACTCATACGACGCGACATCCTTATTCTTCGGTCAATGCAGAGCTGGCCCGGTCGAGCAGAGGCTTGAACAGGTAATTGAGCAGTGAACGCTCGCCGGTGCGCACGAACATCTCCGCCGGCATCCCGGGCTTGATCACCAGGCCGTTGAGCTTCTCCATGGCCTGGTCGCTGACGCTGCTGCGCAGCACGTAGTACGGCATGCCGGTCTTCTCGTCGACCATCTGGTCGGCGGATATCAGGCTGACTTCCCCCGGCACCCGTGGCGTGCGGCTCTGGTTGAAGGCGGTGAACAGGATGTCCACCGGCAGATGGGGGCCGACCTTGTCCACCAGGTTGACTGGCAACCGCCCTTCCACTTCCAGGTGCGTGCCCTGGGGCACGATTTCCAGCAGGGTTTCACCCTGGCGCACCACGGCGCCTTCGGTGTGTACCCCCAGGTTGACCGCGATGCCGTCGGCAGTGGCGATGATTTCGCTGTGCTGCAAGTCGAAGCCGGCGGAGGTCAGTTGCTGCTCCAGGGTCTGGGTCTTGAGCTGGGCTTCGGCCAATTGGCTGCGGACCTCCTTCTGGTACTCCTCGCTGTGCTGTTGCAGCTTGAGCCGGGACTCGAGAATGCCCTGCTCGATGCGCCCGCTTTCACCGGTGTTCTGCGCCAGCTCCTGTTGCACCTGGGACAACTGGCGCTGGTACTCCAGCAAGCGGTTGCGCGGGATGTAGCCGTTGTCGGCCAAAGGCTGCAGGTTGCTCAGTTGCTGGCGCAGGGACTCGGCCTGGCTGGCCAGGTCGGTGCGCGCCCGGCGCATGCCCGCCAGTTGCGCGGTGGCGCCTTCGATATTGGCGCGGATGCCCGCCTGCTCGCGGGAGAACGCCTCACGGCGGCTGCTGAACAGCTGACGCTGGCCTTCCAGCACCAGGGCCAGGCGTGGGTCGTCGCTGTTGCTCAACTGCGGCGGGAAGTCCACCTGCTTGAGGTTGTCGCGCTCGCTGCGCCAGCGCGCCAGGCTGGCCATGGCCATGCGGTACTGGGCCTGCAGCGACTGCACGTCCGCCGCCACCTGGGTCTGATCCAGGCGGAACAACGGCTGGCCCTGCTTCACGCTTTGGCCTTCGCGCACCAGAATCCGGCTGACCACGCCGCTGCTCATGGACTGCACCGCTTTGCGCTTGCCGGACACCACCACCGTGCCTTGCACGGGAATCCCCTGATCCAGTGGAGCCAGCGCGGCCCAGATGAAAAAACTGCCAGCCCCCACCAGGGCCAGTATCCAGCCCATGCGCGCGAAAAAGCCCGCATCACGCTCAACCCGTTCCGGCGCGTAACCCTCTTCGATCATCATGTTGCTGTCCTTGCTCATGCGCCTTTGTTCCGTGTCGGGGCCTGATACTGGCGGCTCATGCTCAAGCCACCGGGTGCGGCTGCAGCGGCGGGTCTGGCCGGTTCCTGGGGTTGGAGTGACTGGGGCTGCTGGGCACCGGCCAACGCCTTGAGTACTTCCTGGCTGGGGCCAAAGGCCTGCAGGCGGCCTTCATTGAGTACCAGCAGCTTGTCGGCCAGGGCCAGCACCGACGAGCGATGGGTCACCAGAACCACGCTGGTCCCCCGGGCCTTGAGCTGGGCAATCGCCGCCGCCAGGGCGCTCTCGCCCACGGTGTCGAGGTTGGAGTTGGGCTCGTCGAGCACCACCAGGCTGGGATTGCCATACAGTGCCCGGGCCAGGGCCACCCGTTGCTTCTGGCCCCCGGACAAGCCGCTGCCGTCATCGCCAAGCACGGTGTCGTAGCCTTGAGGCAGGCGCAGGATCAACTCGTGCACTCCGGCCAGCTGCGCGGCCTGGACCACCTGCTCCGGGTCGGCCTGGCGAAAGCGTGCGATGTTCTCGGCGATGCTGCCGGTGAAGAGTTCGATGTCCTGGGGCAAATAGCCGATGTAGGGACCCAACTCATCGCGATTCCAGCGATGAATGTCGGCGCCGTCCAGGCGCACCGTGCCGGCCAGGGTCGGCCAGACGCCCACCAGTACCCGAGCCAGGGTCGACTTGCCGGAACCGGAGGCCCCCAGCACCCCGAGCACTTCACCGGCATTGATACTGAAGCTCACCTGCTGCAGGGTCGCCGCCCGACGTCCGGGAGGCCCGGCGCTGACCTGCTCGAAACTCACCTGGCCCTTGGGCGCCGGCAGCGACATGGCGCTGTCACTGGGTGGGAACTCGCGCAGCAGCGCGTCCAGCCGACCATAGGCCAGCTTGGCCGAACTCCATTGCTTCCACACCGCGATCAACTGGTCGATGGGACTCAGGACCCGGCCCATGAGGATCGACCCGGCGATCATCATCCCCGCGGTCATGTCGCCCTTGATCACCAGCAAGGCGCCCAGGCCCAGCACCAGGGATTGCAGGCACAGACGCAGGGTCTTGCTCAGGGAACTGATCACCGAACCTGTGTCGCTGGCCTCGTTCTGCAGGCCGAGAAAGCGCGAGTGCACGGCAAACCAGCGCTTGCGCAAGGCACCGAGCATGCCCATCGCCTGAATGGTCTCGGCATTGTGCAAATGGCTGGTGGCCAATTGGGTGGAGCGTTGCGAAAAACCGCTGGCCTCGGCCAGGGGTTTCTTGGTCATGGCTTCATTCAGGTACGCCAGGGCGATCAGCAACACCGCGCCCACCGTGGCGAACACCCCGAGCCAGACGTTGAAGGCATAGATAACCAGCAGGTAGATCGGAAACCAGGGGGCATCGAAGAAGGCGAACAACGCCGGCCCGGTGAGGAACTGGCGGATATGGGTCAAATCGCCCAGTGACTGGCCGGCATGGCCTTCGCCACGGGCCAGGTTGCGTTCGAATGCAGCCTGATACACCCGCAGGTTGAAGCGGCGCTCCAACTGGCTACCGATGCGGATGACGATAAAGCTGCGCACCACTTCCAGCAGCCCGATAAACAGGAAAAAGCCCACCACCATCAGCGACAGCATCACCAGAGTGGTCTCATTCTGCGACGACAGCACCCGGTCGTAGACTTGCAACATATAGATGGAGGGCACCAGCATCAGCACATTAATCAACGCGGTGAAACAGCCGACACTGATCAGGATGCCCTTGTATTCGCCCAATGCCTTGAACAGTGGTGCAGGATGACTATTATTCAGCATCTTCAACATTTCCCTGAGCCGACCCTGCGCGCCGAACGCGAGCACCTCATATACGGCGCAACTAAAGATGTGTGCCCCTTAGTCTCAAAGTCTGCGGACACACCCAAACCAGACAACTGTAGTTAACAGTCATCCGGTTAAAAACCTGTCGATTAAAAGAGTGGTAAAACTAAAACCACAACCACCCAAGATTAAACGAACAGCCTGCTGCCTTAATTAGCCAGCACGCTGTAACACGATCAAACCGTCGCCTTTGAGGCGCGCTTCGTACAGGCCTTCTCTCTGTCGACTGAAAAAGATAATCCTTGAACCTTCCCGCCCCGTGATGGCAATACCGTCGGGCTCCGGAAACCAGCCCACCGCCGCCTCACCGATCCACTTCGACAGGCACTCGGCGCCGTCTCCCAGGGCTGCGTTTTGCAACAGGTCCAGGGCACAGGCGGCGCCAGGTTCGCTCTGTTGCTGCAACTGCCAGTGTCCAACCAGTTCCGAGGGGTCCGCCAAGCGCAGGCTGCTTGCCATGGTTATTGCTCCATAAAAGATCGTCAGCGTCGCCAGCAGCCAGGTGGCCGCCTTGCAACTCAAGGTGTGTGGGGTCATAGGGTGCTCCGTCCGCCCGGTAGACTCGCTCAGCCCCGGGGCCAATGCAAGAACGGAAGGCAGCGCATCGGCGCCGCCTTCCGCCTACTTCACTCAGGCCACGATGTCACTGACGGCTGCCTGGCCAACGGTGCTGACCAGGAAGTCCGCCACGCCCTGTCCGGAGAAGTCCACGGACAGGGTGCTGACGCCCCCGGAGGTAGTGAGGATGGCGTCACCCACCGCGCCGGTGAAGGCGTTGACGAAATGCAAGCCTGCACCCTTGGTGATACCGGTCAGATCGATCTTGTCCAGGCCGCTGACAAAATCCATGATCTGGTCGGCCGCGCCCGGCTTGGAGTCGGAACTGGCGCCGAACACGAAGGTGTCCGAACCCGAACCGCCCCAGAGCTTATCGGCGCCACCGCCACCGTAGATGATGTCGTTGCCGGCACCGCCCTTGAGCACGTTGGCAGCGTTGTTGCCGATCAACAGATCGTTGCCCGAACCGCCGATGGCGTTCTCCACGGTCACGCCCTGAGCAATGGAGACGTTACCCACCATGCCGCCAACGTCGGAGAACGAGGCCTCATTGAGGTTGATCTTCTGGTTTTGAGTGAACCCGGAGAAGTCCAGGGTATCGTTGCCACCACCGTCCCACACCGAGAACACCAGCTTGTCGGCAGACGAACTGGCGCTGTAGAAGTCGCGCCCGGTGTTGGAGTTGAAGCCATAGGTGGTATCGCCGGCACGGGTGCCGTAGTTGGCCCCGTAGAGTTTCTGGATGGCTGCGATATCGTCCATCAGCGGACCGGACGAATAGGCCACGACCCCGCCCTTGCTGAAGTTCTGGCTGGTGTTGCTTTCACTCCAGTAGCTCATGATGCTGTAGCCACGCGTGTCCTGGCCGTAGCTGGCGTCCTTGTAGCTTGGGTTGCCTTCGCCTGCGTTGTAGTCGCCAGGGTGAGCCAGGCCCAGGGTGTGACCGATCTCATGGGTCAGGGTCTGACGGCCATAGTTGTTCAGGTCGGGATTCTTGTTCTGGGTGTAGCTGCTGTTGATCAGGTACCAGGAGGTACCGTCGTAACCGGCACCGGTGCCCGGCAGGTAGGCGAAGGCCGCCGCGCCGTCCTGGCCACCACTGTAGTTGCCGAAGGTCATGCGAGCGTCGCCACCCGAGGCTTTCTCGGTAAACACGACATTGGCCACATCGGCCCAGGATTGCATGGCCAGCACTGCTTGGGCCTTCTGCTGGGCGCTGAACTGGCTGAACCCGGAGATACCGTGCTTGTACATGGTGCTCGAGGAGGCCGAGGTCAGGAAGGTATAGGACAGATCGATTTTGCCGTTACCGTTCAGGTCCTTGAACGCAGCGCCGTCACGCAGCAATTGCGTGGCGGCTTGATCGACTGAGAACGAAGGCTTGCCGTTAACCGTGAGATTGCCGCCACGATCGTATTGGTGGCTAAAGCTATTGATCTGGTTATACGCCGAACTTGCTGCGGCCAATGGCTCGAGTTGCTGTTCGGCAGATGCAATAGCGCTCTTTTTTATTGTCGACATAAACACACTTCCTTGTAATCAATGGAACAGTTTTTGTCAGATAGCGACAATCCCTGGCGAGATCGTCCTATCACTCGCCCTAAGCAGGCGAAAGCAAGCTGACACAGTTTGAAATCAGGCGTCCACTACTTTTTTGACGTCAAATTCCACTGTTCCGACAAACTCCCGCAAACAATGACCGTGCACTTAAAAGATTCTTTTCCAGCCGATTAGCGCTAGACATTGTCCGACAATCTACAATTTAATTATTAAATATCCATATAGAAAATTATGTCGATTGCGTCGCACTTCTTAGTCGGTTATTTCATGTTCCAACCAGTTAGTTCCAATGCTTGCCTCAATACTTGCGGGGTCAGCGCCGGTACTTGCACCCCGTCGGCACTGCTCATCGGCTCGGCTGCCAGCATGGCATTGATGATGGCCTCCTCCACCGCCTCGGCGGCTGCGCTGAACAGCGGCGAAATGTGATCGTTGTTGAGCATCGCCAGAGGCGCAGTGAACGCCAGGTCCTTGCGTCCATAATCCGCAGCGGGCAAGTCCCGGTTTCCCGTGGCAAAGGCCAGGAAGATATCGCCACTGGAATCTTCGGTGCCGCCACCGGTGCGGGCAATGCCGATGGAAGCACGCTGGGCCAGGCGCTGGCACTGATGAGGCAGCAGCGGCGCATCAGTGGCCAGGATCACCACGATCGAGCCCATGCCCGGGGTGCCGCGCTCGGCAAAAGGTGAGGCAATCCCTCCCAGATGACGCCCCACCGGGTAACCGTCCACCCGCAGCTCTTCACGCTTGCCGTGGTTGGCCTGGACCAGAGCGCCGACGGTGTAGCCGCCCTGCTCTGCCGCCAGCCGCCGGGAGGCGGTACCGATCCCGCCCTTGAACTCATGACAGATCATCCCGGTGCCGCCGCCTACCGCGCCTTCGGCCACCGGCCCGGATTCGGCGCTGGCCATGGCCTCGCGCACCTGTTGCGGCCCCACATGCTGCCCCCAGATGTCGTTAAGCAGGCCGTCGTAGGTTTCCATCACCACCGGCATGCACCAGTACACGGCGGGGTCCGCCAGGGCCTCGCGCTCCAGGGCGATCAGGGTGTCGCGCACCACGCCGACGCTGTGGGTATTGGTAATGGCCAGCGGCGTGGTCAGGGTGCCCGCCTCGCGAATCCACTCCAGCCCCGTGGCATCGCCATTGCCGTTGAGCACATGGCAACCGGCGAAACAGGGCTGTTGCCGCGCATGCCCGGCCCGGGGCTGGACCAGAGTGACCCCGGTGCGCACCTGCTTGCCGCCCACGCTGGCTTTCAGGGTGCTGTGCCCCACCCGTACCCCGGGTACGTCGGTGATCGCATTGAACGGACCTGGTGTCCCCAGACCCAGGCTGATGCCCAATTGACGTGCTCGCATAACCACTCCTTACAATTTCTGAAACGCCGGGCTGTACCGGCCATTGGTGCCATAGAGAATCACCGACAGTGCCAGCAGCCCGATAATCACCATGATGTCCCGCAGGGACGCCTCGAGGAACAGATTGATCAGCAGATACCCCGCGCCCATCACCGCCAGCAGCGCCGGTACTGGCCACAGGGGCATGCGATAGGGATGCTCGCGGTCGCGCAGCAGCACCCGGCTCATCAGCGCGCTGAGGGCAACAATCAGGTACACCAGCATGATCAGCAACACACTGAAGGACGTGAGGTCCGCCAGATTCGAGCTGAAACTGAGTACTGCCGAAGGAATCGCCAGGAACAACGTAGCCAGCCATGGCGAGTCCCAGCGTGGATGAATCCGCGTGAACAGGCGGTTGATGGTGGGCGTCCACAGGGCGTCGCGGCCGCTGCTGAACACCACCCGGCCGATCTGGATGACGATCGCGACAATGGCGTTGAACACCGACAGGAAGATCCCGCCACTGACCACCCTGGCGAGGGTTTCATTGCCATGGCTGGTGAGTAGGTAGCCGATGGGATCTGGGCTGGCCAGCATCGCGCTCAAGGACGGCGCGCCGATCAGCAGCGCGGTGAGCGGCACCAGTTCGATGATCACCACCAGCACCAGGGACCAGAGCACCGCCTTGTGCACGCCGCGCCCCTTGCACTTCATGTCTTCGGCCAGCAGCACCGCCGGCCCGTAGCCGTTGTAGGAAAACAGGCCGATGCCCACCGCACCGATCACCAGGGCCCAGGGCGCCATCTGCAATGCACCGTGATCGACGATCTGCGGTTGCAAAAGAATGCTCACCGGTTGCGTGGCGTTGCCAAAGCCCAGCCAGACAATCACCAGCAACGCCGCCACCTCCAGCAACAGGCAAGTGCCGGTGATCCAGGCATTGAGCTTGATGTTGAGGATGCCCAGCAGGTAGCTGCAGACCACTATCACCAGGGCTACGGTCTGGGAGTCGAAGTCGGTACCCAGGGCGTTGTTCAAATAGGTGGCGGCGCCAGTGGCCAGCACCGGAGGGATGAACAGCAGCATCACCAGCACCGTGAGGAAGGTGGCATAGCCGGCCATGCCGCCAAACACGCGCTTGGCATACACGTACTCACCGCCGGCACTGTTATGGGCCCGGCCCAGCTCGGCGTAACAGAAGGCAAACATCAGTGCCAGCAACCCGGCCATGACGAACGCCAGGAACACCCCGCTGCCGGCCTGGTGGATGGCAAAGGGCGCGATCACGAACACGGAACTGGCGGGGGTCACACCGGAAACAGTGATAGCCACCACATCGAACACACTCAAGGTTGGTTTCAGCGCGCCGTCGGGCACGGAGGGAGAGCTCATATCGTTATCCTCGTGTTTATTGTTGGTCTGAGGCAGAAACGAAATCCATCGGGCGGGTGCGCTCTGGGACGCACTGGCTGGGAGCTACTCTAGGCAGTCACATGACGGCGACCAATTCCCCTATTGGAGTACTCCCCTTGACGGCAACAGGCAAATCGACGAAACCCTTCTACGGCACTTTCGACGCATCAATGGAGCAAGGTCTTTGAGCAATCTGTTCAGGGAGGTCGGCATGCACGCCGGCCTGGGTCGCACCCTTACGCTGATCGGCAACCCGCGATTCTGGAAACAGCTGATCCTGCTGTTGCACCAGGCGACGCCGTTCGACAATGCCCTGGCGATCTTCTACCCGGTGGATGGCCCGCCCCGGGCCCTTGAGGAATATGACGCGGAGCCCAGCAGCAAACCGGCGTCGATGCTCACCTACCTCAATGGCCTGTACCTGCTGGACCCGTTCTTCCAGGCCTGTCGCGAGGGCTACCCCAGCGGCCTGTACCGCCTGGAAGAGGTGGCCCCGGACCACTTCCGCCAGAGCGAGTACTTTCTCAGCTACTTCCACGACAACGTCCTGGAAGATGAAGTGCAATTCATCCTGCAGCTGCCCGATACCGGCACCCTGTCCCTGTCACTGGGCAACCAACGGGTCTTCAATCGCGAGGAAATCGGCCAGCTCACGACCTTCGCGGCCTGGGTGCTGCCACTGATGCAACAGCATTGGCAACACAGCCAGATACGTCCCCAGGCCCCGATTGCAGAGGAAATGGCCAGCCAGATTCGCGATGCCCTGAGCCATTTCGGCAGCGCGGTGCTGTCGGATCGGGAGCTGGAGATCGCCCGACTGATCCTCCGGGGTTTTTCTTCCAAAGCCATGGCCGAGCGTTTGAAAATCTCGCCGGACACCATCAAGGTGCACCGCCGCCACCTTTACGCCAAGCTGGACATCTCCAGCCAGCCCGAGTTGTTTTCGTTGTTCATCCAATCCCTGGGGCATGATCTGGAAAATCCCTGACGCCCCTGTTCAGGCTGCTGTTCACGGTCTTTTCGCGTTCTTGCCTACCTGCTTGCCTGCTTGCCTGCTTGCCCGCTTGCCCGCTTGCCCGCTTGCCGTAGGAGCTGACTTGCCAGCGAAGGCGTCCTCAAGGACAACGCAAAACTCAAGGGCCTCTTCGCCGGCAAGCCGGCTCCTACACAGCCTGCGAAGGCGTCCTCAAGAGCAGCGCAAAACCAAAGGGCCCCTTTGCCGGCAAGCCGGCTCCTACGCAGCCAGCGTTGCCGTTTTGAGGGCGATGCGAAACTCCGGCGCCTACGCGTTCAGGGAGCGGGCGCGGAAGTCACGGGGCGACTGTTCGAAGTGCTTCTTGAACGTCCGGCTGAAATGCGCCGAATCGGTAAAGCCCCACTTGAAGGCGATATCGGTGATGGATTCGTTGCGCAGCTGCGGGTTGCTCAGGTCCGCCGCGCTGCGCTTGAGCCGGGAGCGCTGGATGAAGCGACACACGCTGTCGCCCTGCTCCTCAAACAGTCGGTACAGCTGGCGCACCGAAATATTCAACTGCCCGGCCAGGGATACCGGGGTCAGGCCCGGCTCATTGAGGGATTGATTGATCAGTTGCCGAGCCTGATCACGCAGACATTGACCATGCAGGTTGTCGTCAAAGCCATCCAGGGTGCTGGCCGTCTGACGCAGGGTCGGCCCAAGCAAGGCGATCAGGGCCTCTTGCAGGGCCTGACCCTCCTGCTGCGCCGCACACCCCTGCAGATCGCCGGCGCAGATCTGCTCCACCAGCAAACGCATCAGGCGACCACTGGCACAGTTTTGCGACAACTTGCCGAACTTGCGCTGCGGGGTCGGCAGATGCCGGTAAACCTCTTCCCGGCTGAGGTGGAACGAGGCGTGCTCGATCAGGCCGTGGGGCACGATTTCACAGGCACCGGCCGAATCCAGCAACGCCATGTCGCCGGGAGCCAGCTCAATGCTCTCACCATCCTGGCTCAGGCGAGCGTGGCCACTGCGCTGGATGATCAGGAAACAATGGCGATCGTCCTCATGGTCGACCTTGGTGCTCTGGCGGGAGATCAGCCCGGCATTGGTGCGGATCTGCGCCACCTCCAGCCCGGCATAATCCTGCAAACCCACTTCACCGATAAACAAGGCGGGATTGCGCGCCGGGCGGGCGTCGAATCGACCGCAGACACCCTGCAGGGCACCTACCCAGGAACTGAAACTATGCGAAGCAAGCACTGTGCACCTCCATAAGCCGGTTCAGACCGCCTTTGTTGTTATGGCGATATCATTAACATGTTATCTATTTGCCAGGCAAGGAGCCTGACAGCATGGATAGTCTGTTATGGCTTAAGCAGGGTGTATGCCAGTACTTACGGTTATGTCGGTCAGAATTCTCGTAGAAGCTTGTACAACTCAGTGAAGCTGCCCAACAGCGCCGCCCGCTGTTGGGGACTCAAGCGGATGTAGCGCCTGAACCCCGGTAAACGATTGACCACCTCGCTGGCGCCAAAGTGCTCAAGGCGCACTTGCCAGCCCTGCTCATCCCGCCACAGCTCAAGGTGCTTGAAGTCCAGCGGCAGCAGCCGCTCCAGCAACGACTGATCACTGCACAGCTTCTGCAGCAAGGGCGCCCATTGCTCTGCCTCCCCCGCAAGCAATCGCGCGGCGACGCCCTGTCGACGAATCGCCCCGGTGTGGCGCAGGCCAATCCGCGCTTGCCCGGGACGCTCGCAGGGCACCTGCAGACGCCACTCACAGACCACGATATGCATCAGGAACTGCGCCTGGGGACGCTCCCGCACTTGGAACTCCAGAGCGCTTTGCGGGCAATGGAAAACCCCCAGCCCAGCAGACCGAGGGGTGAAATCCAGGCCCGCCAGATCCCGCCGCACCTGACCCAGGGTGACCCCCGGGCGATAGCCCGAAGGTGCCCGGTGCCAGAATTCAAAGAGGTTTTGTCGCCAGCTTGAAAGATTCATCAGACAGATTCTCCCGAGGGCTTGGGGTTTCATCCGGCGACAGGCTCAGTGCCTGTTCCAGCACCTCCTCCACCGGCACCGGACGAAACGGATTGACCTTCTGTACCAGCAAGGTCCAGACCAGCGCGTAGATAGCGGTCAGGCCCAACATGCTGCCGAAGGGCACATAGATATCCCGTGGATTCATCCCCGGGGGGGTGATGAACCACATGCCCAGGACAATTCCCACCGAGGACAGAATCTGCGGCAACGGAAACCATGGCGATTTATAAGCCCGCGGCAAATCCGGCCGGCGAATGCGCAACATCACCACCGACAAGGTGACCAGCAGGTAGGCGGTGCTCCAGGCACAAACCGCCGCCAGCACCAGGTGCATGATGCTGTCGGTGCTGCCACCCAGCCACCAGGCATGCAGGCAGGGAATCAGGACCGCCACGGCGATGCACAGCAGCGGTGTCTTGAAGCGTGGGTGCAGATAGGTGAAAACCTTGGGTAATGCCCCGTCCAGGGCCATGCCATAGAGAATTCGCGGCAGGCCGGCCATCAACGTGTTGATAGTCGCGGCACCGGCAAACAGCAGGCCGATCCCCAGCCAGATGCGGCCGAACGGCCCCATGATCTGCTCGGCGAAATGCGGGATGGCCATGGGCGTATCCAGCAAATGCACGCTGCCGTCCTCACTCAAGGCAATGTTTTCCACCTGGCGCTTCATGGCTGCGCCGTAGATGAACATGCACACCGCGACGCCTACCAGACCCAGGGCCATCGCCCGGGGAATGGTCCTGGCGGCCTTGCGTACATCCGGTGTCAGGGGGGTAACAAACTCGCAGCCGACGAACATGAACATGGCCATGCCCACCAGAGACAGGATGGTCGTCAGATCGGTCCCTACCCTGGAAGCACCGAACCAGCCATCAAGTTCCACTGCCGGAGCCTTGATGACCCCGAGCACGCCAAAGATGATCAGGGTGGTCCACATGCCGAAGGTCAGGATCACCTCGGCACGGCTGAAGGCGGTGATGCCCACCGCGTTGAGCAGGCCGAAGAACACTACCAACCCGACACCCACCAACCAGGCGCTGCCGCTCTGTTCCAGCAGGGTATTGAGGGATTCGAAATTCACCAGGGCCATGACGCCGCTGAGAATGGTTTCCGCCGTCCCGGCAAACACGTGCACGATCAGGTAGGCGGACAAGGTCCCGGTGATAGCGAAGAAACGCCCCAGGCCACAGGCCAGGTAGTCATAGACCGAGCCATTGGTGGGCAACAGGCAGGCCGCTTCGGCGAAAGTGGTGGATTGCGCCAGCATCATCAGCAGGGCGATCACCATCGCCGCGGCGAACGCTCCACCACCGATACCGAATCCGGTGGTAGCCGTCAGGATCACCGGGCTGGCCATGATCAGGCCCACGGCACTGGCCAGCGCGGTGGGAAAGCCGACCACGCCCTGATCCAGGTGGTGCTTGAGTCTGTCGTTGAGCGACATGATGGTAAACCTCGAAAGCATGGGTTGATGATTGTTGTTCTAGGCATTTCAAGGGCACGCCCGGCAAGGGCGCAGAGCTTGGCTGTCTGACGCAGCTGAAATCATGTTCACGCCCTGTAGGCGCTGGCTTACCAGCGAAGACGTCCATGAGAATGACGCCTGTCCTGGGGGCCTCTTCGCCGGCCAACCGGCTCCTACAGTCAACCGGCTGGCCGGCAAAGGCGTCTGCATGGGGCGTGCTCAATAAGCGATGCACACCGATTTGTTCTCGGTATAGGCCTCGATGGCCGCGTGGCCCATCTCGCGGCCCATGCCCGATTGCTTGTAACCGCCGAAGGGCATCGAGGGGTCCAGCATGTTGTGGGTGTTGACCCAAACGGTACCGGCCTTGATCTGGGGAATCAGTTGCATGACCTGACTCAGATCGTTGGACCAGATGCTCGCCCCCAGCCCGTACTGGTTGTCATTGGCCAGGGCCACCACTTCCTCCAGAGAATCGAAAGGCGTCGCGACCACCACCGGGCCGAAAATCTCCTCGCGCACCAGCGGCAGGTTGGCGTTGACGTTGGCCACCACCGTGGGACGGACATAAAAGCCCTGCTCACCATGGGCAACTCCGCCGCAGAGCACCTTGGCGCCCTCCTCGACCCCGCGCTGGACCATCTGCAGCACGCGCTTTTGCTGTTTGGCAGAAATCAGCGGATTGATCTGTGCCTGCTCGTCCAGCCCCGGGCCAATGCGCAAGGACTCGGCAATGGCCACCAGCCGCTCCAGCACTTCGGTGTAGATCCCGCGTTGGACATACAGCCGCGAGCCCGCCGTGCAGACCTGTCCCTGATTGAAGAAGATGGCCCCGGCCGCCCCGGCGGCAGCAGTCTGCGGGTCGCAGTCGTCGAGGACGATCACCGGCGACTTGCCACCCAGCTCCAGGGAAAAGCGCGTCATGTTGTCCACCGCCGCGTGGCCGATCAGCTTGCCAACCTGGGTCGAACCGGTGAACGCCAGCTTGTCGATCCCCGGATGGGCAGCCAGCGCGGCACCGGCCTGGGCGCCACTGCCGGTCACCACGTTGACCACGCCGGGGGCGATCCCCGCTTCCAGGCAAAGCTGGCCAAGGCGCAGCGCGGTGAGCGGAGTCTCGTCGGCGGGCTTGAGTACCACGGTGCAGCCGCAAGCCAGGGCCGGGACGATTTTCCAGATGGCCATCAGCAACGGAAAATTCCACGGCACAATGGCTCCCACCACGCCCACCGGTTCCGGCACCGTATAAGCCCGGTACTGTGCCCCCGGGACCGCGGCGATGGACACATCCAGGCTCTTGCCTTCGATCTTGGTGGCCCAGCCGGCCATGTAGCGGGTGAACTCCGCCGCCGCCCCCACCTCCAGGGCCCGGGCCAGATGGATCGACTGGCCGTTGTTGAGAGTCTCCAACTGCGCCAGCTCCTCGCCATTGGCTTCCAGCAGATCCGCCAGCTTCAACAGCAGGCGCTCGCGATCGGCGGGACGCAACGCCTTCCAGCTGCCTTCGAAGGCCCGGCGCGCGGCCCCCACCGCCAGATCCACATCGGCCTGGGCGGCGGCGGCAACCTGGGTCAACTGCTCGCCACTGGCGGGGTTGTACACCGGCATCCGTGCTCCGGAAAGCGCGGGCTGGCTGAGACCGTCAATCAGCAGGCCGTGCTGACAGTCTATGAATGCAGCGACACGTGGGTCGATGGCAACGCTCATCTTGATTCCTCGCAGGTGGACCTTGTTCGAGGTGGACTTTGAGCCCAAAGTCGGATGCCGTCTTGATCCTGGCTGCCGCAAAACTTGGCCCTGGCTGCCAACGCCAGCGGCGCCTGGGCTGGCAAGCCAGCCCCTGCCAATGGCCGGCAGCGATACCCGCCAAGTCGCCACTGGCAGCCTGGGTCAAATGTCCTGGCACACAGAGGCAAGCCAGGAGCCCGCAAATGACGCACTAATAGCTCCACGCTGTCCGTGCGTTTTCAGGAGACTCAACGTGAGCCAAGCAAGCCGTTTCTGGCACCCCATGCTGCACCCCAACGAAATGAAGCAACGCGAACCGATCCGCATCGTCCGTGGCGATGGTTGCTATGTCTATGACGACAAGGGCCACCAGCTGGTGGATGGCGTCGCCGGGCTGTGGAACGTCAACGTCGGCCACAACCGCAAGGAAGTGAAAGCGGCCATCACCGCTCAGCTCGATGAGCTGGAGTATTTCCAGCTGTTCGACGGGGTCAGCCACCCTCGTGCCGAAGAACTGTCCCGGGTGCTGATGAACCTGCTGGAGCCCGAGGACATGTGCCGGGTGTCCTTCAGTTCCGGCGGTTCGGATGCCATCGAAAGCGCCCTGAAGCTGGCCCGCCAGTACTGGAAGCTCGAAGGCCAGGCCGACCGCACCAAGTTCATTTCCCTGCGCCAGGGCTACCACGGCACCCACTTCGGTGGCGCCTCGGTCAACGGCAACACGGTGTTCCGACGCAACTACGAGCCCCTGCTGCCCGGCTGCTACCACATCGATACGCCCTGGCTGTACCGCAACCCCTACAGCCAGGACCCGCAAGAGCTGGGCAAGATCTGCGCCGACCTGCTGGAACGGGAGATCCAGTTCCAGAGCCCGGACACCGTGGCCGCCTTCATTGCCGAGCCGATCCAGGGCGCCGGCGGCGTGATCGTGCCACCGGCCAACTACTGGCCGCTGATCCGCGAAGTCTGCGACAAGTACGGCGTCCTGCTGATCGCCGACGAGGTGGTCACCGGTTTCGGCCGCAGCGGTTCGATGTTCGGCAGCCGTCTGTGGGGCGTCAAACCCGACATCATGTGCCTGGCCAAGGGCATCACCTCGGGCTACATCCCCTTGGGCGCGACAGTGGTCAACCGGCGGATCGAGGCCGCCTTCGAGAAAAACGCCAACTTCACCGGCGCCATCATGCACGGCTACACCTACTCCGGGCACCCGGTGGCCTGCGCTGCTGCCCTGGCCTGCCTGGACATCGTGGTCAAGGAAGACCTGCCGGCCAACGCGGCGAAGATGGGCGACTACATGCTGGGCAAGCTGCGGCCCTTCGTCGAGCGCTTCGACACCGTCGGTGAAGTGCGGGGCCAGGGCTTGATGCTGGCCCTGGATCTGGTGGCGGACAAGAGCACCCGCGAACCCATCGACCCCATGAGCGGCTATGCCAATCAGGTGGCACAGATTGCCCGGGACAATGGCGTCATGGTGCGACCGGTGGGCACCAAGATCATTCTCTCGCCGCCCTTGGTGATCCAGCAGCCACAGGTGGATGCCATAGTCGATGCCCTCGCCGAGGGGTTGAGCAAGGCCCAGCGCTGATCGTTGCAACCGGCTGCGGTCAATCAAACAGCGACCGCAGCCTGTGCTGCATCCCTGCTTGCCAGGCGCCCCGCTCGTGGTTTTCCGCCCTGACACGGACAGCGCCACCCGTCGCAGCCCCCAACCACCCGAGCCACTGCCCAGCCGGCAGCCAGGAGCTATCCGATGATTGCGCCCACTTCCTTGCCCGGGGCCCATGAGCTGGGGCAACGCTGCATCGCCGCCTTTACCCGAGTGGTACCCGCCACCCTCTGCGCTTTCTACCGCATCGATCCGAACCTGCAGGCCCGGGACTTCTCGCTGTACCGCATGCCCGAGCAGATGCACCAGGCCTATTTGCAACGCTACCGCCACTACGACCCGTTGCAGCCACGCAACTGTGCCGCCGCCGGGCACCCGGTGCTGTCGCTGCACATGGGCATGGCCCAGCAGGGCCGTCATGCAACCGAGGTCTACCAGGGATTCCTGCAACGCCACGGGGTACTGGATGTGGTGGAGATTCTCGCCTGTGACGGTGAACGCCCCATCGCCGGCCTGTCGCTGCTGCGGGACAACGCCCTGGGGCATTTCAGCGTCGACGAACTGGGCACCCTGCATGCCTTGCAGGGCCTGCTGGAAATCGCTGCCCTGGCGCCCTATTCCCAGGTCGACGAACGTCTGGCCAACCTCACTCCCAGGGAACGGGAGATCGCCTGGCTGCTGCGCGATGGTGCCGACAACAAGAGCATCGCCAGGCGCCTGGACCTGGGGCTGCCCACGGTCAAGACCCACCTGATCAACCTGTTTCGCAAGGTCGGGGTCGGCAATCGCACGGAGCTGGTGAGCACGCTGTTCTTGTAACGGAGCACCGGCTCAACCATCTGGTTGATGGGCAGCAGCGGCGCCCAGGCAGAACATGGGGTTCTCCTTTCCTGGACAAGAGCCTTGCCATGAATCAGCAACCTGAGTGGATCACCGTCGGCGCCCTGGCGGACGGTTTTGCAGACGACAATCACATCCTAGCGGGGGTGGATGATCTGTCCGGTCGCACCTTGACCCTGCACTTCGACAACGGCTGGCAGATCGAACACCACTTCGCGCTCGACACGCTACGCTGGAACAGCCCCGGCCAGAGCGCCAGTGACGACCTGCCCTATCGCGCCACCTCGATACGCCCCGGTATCTACCTGGTGGACTTCCTCAAGCAGGAGCAAGGCCAGCCCCATTCGGTGAGCCTGATTCTCGATCTTGAGCGCCAGTGCTTCACCGCCGTGATCGGCCAGATGCCGAGCCAGGCCGAATGCGGCGTCGACCTGTTCAGCCGGGCGCTGGCCGGCGGCGAGCTGACCTCGGTCAAGGCGCAGTTCCTCCACGGTGCAATCGATGCCTTGCCCACGGCCGAGACTGCGCGACATGCGCCCACCGCCGAACTGATCGGCCTGCGCAACCAGTATGTCTACAGCGCCAGCGAGGCCTACGAGCACATCTACCTGAATGCCAACTTCTATAGCTGGCAGTGCCTCAGGGGTGTCGAGCAAGGCCTGGCGGACACCGACCGCTGTCACTACTACAAGATCGCCGAGCAGCTGTACCTGTTTGTCTGGCGCGAGAAGATCGTCCCGACCCTGGGCCTGGTGCTGATCGACCTCAAGGCCGGGCGTAGCGACGGCAAGATATTCGGCTACCAGGGTGCAGACTTCAGCCATGCCGCCAACTTCCCGGTGGGCGCCCTGGCCCAGGTCCTCAACCGAACCCTGCACCCCTGATTCCACACCGCTGCAGGCTTGTCCGAGCGCCAGCCGGCAGCGCTTTTCACAGGATACTTCCATGACTCTGGGCCTTGATCTGCAACGCGTCGCCAGCTGCTATCAGTCCGAACTGCAGCTGTTTGTCGAGCAACACCCGCGCTCCGGCGCCTTCTATCAGGAAAACCTCAAGCACTGGCTGTACGGCGCGCCGTTGCACTGGATGCAGCAATGGCCCGGCGCCTACCCGATCATGGTGGCGGATGCCCGTGGTGCGACCCTCACCGATTGCGACGGCCGCGAGTACGTGGACTTTGCCCTGGGCGACACCGGCGCCATGTTCGGCCATGCCCAGCCGGCGGTAGCCGCAGCCATTGCCGAACAGGCGCTGCATGGCTCGACGCTGATGCTGCCCACCGCCGACAGCCTGTGGGTCGGCAAGGAACTGAGCCGGCGCTTTGGTCTGCCCTATTGGCAGGTCACCACTTCAGCCACCGATGCCAACCGCTTTGTCCTGCGCCTGTGCCGGATGATCACCGGACGGCAGAAGGTCCTGGTGTTCAACTGCAACTACCACGGCAGCGTCGACGAATCCCAGGTGGAATTCGACGCCCAGGGGCAGATGATTCCCCGAGACGGCGTGCACGCCAACGGCTTGCAGCACGCCTCCACCACCCGACTGGTGGAGTTCAACGACCTGCCGGCCCTGGAGGCGGCGCTGGCCCATGGCGACGTGGCCGCGGTGCTGACCGAACCCTTCATGACCAACGTCGGCATGGTGCCTCCGGCCCCGGGCTTCCATGACGGCTTGCGGCAGTTGACCCAGCGCTATGACGTACCGCTGATCATTGACGAAACCCATACCCTGTCCTGTGGACCGGGGGGCTATTGCGGCGAACAGGGCTTGCAGCCGGACTTCTTCGTCCTGGGAAAATCCATCGCCGGGGGCATTCCCACGGCCGTCTGGGGCTGCAGCCAGGCCATGGCCGAACGGATCTGGCGGGTACTGCCGCATTTCCAGCCGGGCCAGGCGATCAACCACTTCGGCTTCGGTGGAACCCTGGCCGGCAACGCCCTGCAAATGGCCGCCATGCGCGCCACCTTCAGCGAAGTGATGAACGATGAAAACTACGCACGCATGTTCCTGCTCGCGGAGCGCCTGCGAGCGGGCGTCGACAGCATCATCGGCAAGCACGGCTTGCCCTGGCATGTGACCCGCATCGGTGCCCGGGTCGAATACCTGTTCATGCAGCAGGCCCCGCGTAACGGTGGCGAAGCCCACCACGCCCGCCATGCTCTGATCGAGGCGTACCTGCACCTGTACCTGCTCAATCGCGGGGTGCTGTTGACCCCATTCCACAACATGGCCCTGGTGTGTCCGGCCACCCGCGAGGCGCAGGTCGACCTGCACAATCGGCTGCTGGACCAGTGCCTGGCCCAGGTCCTGCCAGGAGCCCAGCCATGAGCCAGGATGACCGCGAGCGCATCGCCCTGGTTACCGGCTCGGGCCAGGGTATTGGCCGGGCGATCGCTCAGGTGTTCGCCGCCGGGGGCGCCAAGGTCATGCTGGCCACCCGCAGCGCTGCGTCAGGCGCCGAAACCCAACGCCTGATTCGTCAGGCCGGCGGAACAGCGGAGCTGCTGACCCTGGACCTCGGCACCCGGGCAGCCGCCGAACAGGCGGTAGCGGCGACCCTGGACGCCTTTGGCGGCCTGGACCTGCTGCTGCACAACGCCGGGATCTTTCCGATGCAGAAGCTGGCCGAGCTTGAGGAGCAGACCCTCGACAGCACCTTGGCGGTGAATCTGAAAAGCTGCTTCTGGCTGACCCAGGCAGCCTTGCCGGCGCTACGCCGGGCCCGAGCACCGCGGATCGTCGTCACCTCATCGGTGACCGGCCCACGCACGGCAATTCCCGGACTGGCCCACTACGCGGCGTCCAAGGCAGGGGTCAATGGCTTCATTCGCGCTGCGGCACTGGAACTGGCGGAGTATGGAATCACCGTCAACGGCGTCGAGCCGGGGCTTATCGCCACCCAAGCCATGGACAACCTCGGCGACGCCGCGACCCTGTCCAGGGGCATTCCCCTCGGGCGCCTGGGAACGCCTGAGGACATTGCCTACGCCATGCTGTTCCTGGCCTCACCACAGGCCGGCTACATCACCGGCCAGACCCTGATAGTGGACGGCGGTGCCCTGCTCCCGGAAAACAGCCAGTTGTAGGCGCTGGGAAGTTGCCCAAGATGAACTGTGGCACTACGCAATCCGGACGCAGATCAGTGCCACCCACCGCCAAAGGATCACACAAACCGGGCTATTCGAGCTTGAGTGCACTTTCTGTTTCATTGCTCCCTAAACCCCGGTACTGGCCTGCATGGAAGACCAGCGGTTCTGCGCCGCTGTATCGGTATTGTTCGATCTCGCCAATGAAGATCAGGTGATCACCGCCCTCGTACTGGGTGACGTTACGGCACACCAGCACTGCCACCACATCGTCCAGCACCGGGGATCCCGCCTTGCCATAGGAATGAGCTACACCGGCGAACTTGTCAGCGGCTGCCCGTGCGAACTGCTCCGACAAGTGGTGCTGGTGCGCGCCCAGCACATTGATGGCGAAGTGACTCGCCGAGCAAAAAAACTTCAGGCTCGGTGCGGTGCGTGCCAGGCTCCAGAGCACCAGCGCCGGCGATAGCGAGAGTGAGGAGAACGAGTTGGCTGTCACACCGACGTTGCGGCCCTCAGCGGTGCGCGTGGTGATCACGGTCACACCGGTAGCAAACTGCCCCAGCAAGTTGCGCAGCTCGCGGACATCGCGAACATCGCAGCCCTCGGCATCGAGCAAATCCTGAGCCTTGGTTTCGGTGGCAGCATTCATGGTGATCTCTCCCCTCAAGCTGGCTCAGATGGCCTGTTGGCTCATTGCGCGCGATTGCACGCGCAGCGTGAATCGAACCAGCGGTGCGGTAAGCGCTGTCGTCACCAGCGCGAACACCACGAGGATCGTGTAGACCTTTGGTGGAAGGATCTGCATCTGCAGACCGATCGACAGGACGATTAGCTCCATCAAGCCGCGCGTATTCATCAACGAGCTCACCAGCATCGCATCGTGTGGCACAAGCCCGGTGGCACGCGCGCCCAGATAGCTGCCGCCGAACTTGCCGATGAATCCGCCCGCGAGGAATACACCGAACCACATCCAGGATGCCGCGTCATCGATCGTGCCGACCGAGGCATGCAGCCCCGCATAGGCGAAAAACACCGGCATCAGCACAAGCTTGACGAAGCCTTCGACGTTGTCGCGCCACTCCTTCGCGACGCCGGGCATGCGCCGCACGAACAGCGCCGCCGCAAGTGCGCCAAATGCGCTATGGAATCCGATCAGCGACGTCGCGAGTGCCGACGCTATTACGAAGCAAAGCAAAACGGCCAAGCGGTCGCGCGCCGCATGCGCAGTCAATGCGAGCCGCGCAAGCGCCGGTCGAACCACGAAGCGCACCAGGAGCGCGCACAGCACCAGATACACGAGCAGGCTGACGAGCATGCGCGCAAATGCCCAGCCAGGGCCGCTCGAGAGCGAGGCAATCGTTGCAAGCAGCATCCATCCGAGCGCATCCGTCAGCATCGCGGCAGACATTGCGTGCCGCGCGCCCACCATGGCGCTGAGCGCCAGGTCGTCGATGATGCGCGCCATCACCGGTACCGCTGATACCGCAAGCGCAACACCGCAGAAGAGTATGTAGGGCAGCGCCGGCACGTCGCTGGCAAGCGTATCTTTCGAGACGCTGGCGACGATCATGCCGATCGCGGCCGGCGCGATGAGCCCGCACGCCGCGATCGCGACAGGTATGCGCCAGCGCCTGCCGCGCAGCGTCTCCCTCAACTCCATATGCAGACCGATCTGAAACATCAGCAGTATCAGGCCGACTTCGCCGACTTGCGCCATGGCTGACAGCGTACGTGGGCCGAACAACAGGTCGTAGAAACTCGGTGCGATCACGCCGAACAGCGAAGGTCCCAACAGCAGGCCGGCCGCGATCTCGCCGACGACCGCGCACTGGCCGAGGCGTTCGGCAATGCGGCCGCAGACATTGCAGAGCGCGATCACCAGCACGAGTTGCAACAGCCAGACGGTCATGAGTACCTCGGAAAGAGTGACGCCGACGCGAAGCGGGTGGTCGCGACGCAGCTCGCCAGGTTCGCGAGCGCCTGGCGGAGCGACGCGGCCGATACCAGCTCGGCCTCATGCATCACCGCTCACCCGCGACGCGGTCGACCCAGCCCCGGTAGAACGCACGGTACTTGAGCACGAGCTTGTCGTACTTGCTGTACGCACCGCCGCCGTCCGGCTTCATCCCGTTCCAGATTTTGACGTCGTACCCCGCGGCCTGTCTGGTCTGCAGCCCAAACAGCACGAAGTCGGTCGCACGGCGCAGGGCGCCGCTCACCTTCTTGATCGAGATGAGCATGTGCATGACGTTCTTGCCGTCGCTCACCGGCGTCACACACTGGAGCAGCTTGTATTTGACGTCTCCGTCCAGGGCAACGGTCATGACGCACCCGCCAGGGTAGCCATCGAAGTGCAGGTTCATCTGCGACATGTTCAGGCCGAGCGCGCGCGACAGCATGCCGAGGGGGCCGAAGTAGCGGTTCACGGTGAAGTCGATCCCGGCACCGAACCACGCGCCCGCCCGGGCCAGCGACTCAACCTCCGGCCACCGGCGCCAGTCGTCGAAAAGCTTGAGCTCGAAGGCCGAGATCGGGAGCGCGTGCACGGGGCTCGCGTGCTGCGCATCGTAGAAGTTCTCGACGATCCGCAAGACCGCCGTCGTCGTCTCGAACGCGAAGTGCAGGTGCATAAAGTCGCCGTTGTCGACGTCGGCCGCGGCGATTTCGGGCAGCGGGTGCAGCGGCTGCGGGGAGCCGTACCAGACCCACACGTAGCCGTATCGCTCGGTGGTGACCAACGTCGGCTGGCGCGCCCCGCGCGGCACGGGCTCCAGCCGGCACACCGCCTGGCTATGGCCGGGGATGTGAACGCACTTGCCCTGCTCGTCGTACCGCCAGTGGTGAAACGGGCATTGGATGCATCCGTCCTTGACCCGCCCGTCAGCCAGGTTCGCGCCCAGGTGCGAACAGTGGCGGTCCATCACCACTGCCCGCCCCGTCGCTCCGCGCCACGCCACGCACGGACGGCCGAAGAGCGTCAACTCCTTCGGCTTGCCCTTGAGGTCGTGCGAGCGCATTGCGACGTACCAGCTCGCGGCCACGCGCGTGGTCGCGTCGTACGCCCCCGGGGAATGCTTCTTGACGCTCGCTTGATCCAGTTGAATGTTGTTCATCGCTTTTGTGTCGTCCTCGGCCGACTACTTCTTCAGAACCAAGCCGATGCGGGTTGTGACGTACGCCTTGAGCAGCGCGAACATCGGGTTGTAGTCGAAGTACTTTTTCACCTCTGCCGGCGCACGGGTCTGCGTCCAGTACATCAGCTTCATCGCCGGCAGCAGGCTGTACTTCGAGTTGTTGAGCTGCGGCTTGTCCCCAGTGATGCAGTACCCGAAGCCGAACATCGGCTTGGCGAAGTCGCGTTCGTCGATGAGGGCGTGAATCCGCACCGCGGCCTCCTCGGCCGACTTGCGCCCGGCGCTAACGGCCTCGACCTCGGCCTTGGCGTCGTTGAACAACTGGTAGTACTGCTCCATGTCAGCGCACAGGTACCCGAGGTACGGGGGGTCGTTGTCGAGGTGATCGAGGTCGCCCTCGTCGCGCGACGCGCGGAACCTCGCGTGGGCTTGCACGAGCCGGAACTGCCCGAGGATTGTGCCGACCGCCCACAGCCTGTGGAACGCGTCCCATAGGCGAAAGTCCGAGAACGCCGTGTAGCAGCAGCTGACGAAGTCGTCGTTGTGGTCCAAAAGCTTTTGCTGCAGGCGCTCGATGTACTCGAAGCGCTCGGGGGAGAAGTCGTCGTCGCGTAGCGCCTTGATGAGACGCGCCGCAAGCGCGTGGATGGTCACCGCGGTGTTCTCGAGCCCCCGGGAGAAGAGCGGGTCGATGAACCCGTTCGCGTGCAGCATCAGGCAGTAGCGGTCGCCGACGCAGGCGCTCGACGAGAACTGCAGGCGGTCGGTCTTGACCCAATCGCGCACCGGCACGGCGTCCCGGAACTGAGCTCCGATACTCGGGAACCGCGCGAGGAACTCATCGAATTCTTGCTGCGCGCTGATGTCCGTTTTCGGGTAGACACGCGGATCGAGCTGCAGGCCGACGCTCACCAGGTTGTTGGTCGACCGCGGGTGGTTGTTGAACGGAATCACCCAGAGCCAGCCGCCTGTGAACATGTGGTGCAAGGTCCCCTCGTGCCAGCGCCAGCGCTGCCCCTTGACCTTGAAGATGTCGTCGAACGGCTTGACCCCGAGCATGTGCGTGTAGAGGCTGCGCGAGTGCGTCTTGAAGCGACACGGTTCTTCGCGGAGCTTGAACTTGGTCGCGAGCGGCGCGCGCGGGCCTCCGCAGTCGATCATGTACCGGCCGGTGAACCGTTCGCCCTCGGCGGTGGTCACCGCGACGCCGTCTTTATCGGCGTGGTATTCGGTCACGCTGGTCTTCTGGCGAACCTTGCAGCCGTACTTAATGGCGGCTTGCAACAGGTAGGCGTCGACGTCTTGCCGGTAATAATGGCTCTCCGGCCCCCACGGCAGCTCGGGAATGACGCACTGCGTAAACTCCTTCGGGTCGTGCTCCTGGCCGGGCTTGTGGAACACGAAACCGAAGTTGCGCTTGATGCCCGTGCTCGACGAGACGTAACGTTGCGTCGAGTAGAACGACGTGATGTGGCCCAGCTCCGGAATGCCGTAGCGATCAGCAATGATGCGGTTCATGAGCGACGTCTCGGGGATCGACGATTCGCCGATCGTAAACCGCGGGTGCGACGACTCCTCGATGATCAGCACGCGAAACTGTTGTTTGGCCAGGATGGCTCCCATCTGGGTTCCGGACATGCCGGAGCCGAGGATGATCACGTCGAAATGGTTGCTATCGCGCCCGTTCGCGGGGCTCTGCTGAGTCATGGGGCAAACTCTCCTTGTCAGATAGGACCTGGCCGTGCGCGTCAGGATTCGTCGAGCGCGGCGCGGATGCGGGACCGCGCGGCACACGTGAGCGTGAGTAGATCGCCGAGCATGCTGGGCGCGTACCCCCCGCTGCCCGTTGCGGGGCCGCTGCGCCCGACTTCGTACGCCCGCTCCGCCAATTTAAGGTGAGGCGCCCGGAAGCGCAGCAGGACCTTGAAGACCCGTTCGAGGGCTGTCAGCCCAGCCCGGACGGACTCGCCTCGTGCATCGACCGCTCGCGCCTCGGCGAGCACGCGATCAATGAGCGCCGGCCCCCCAGCGAACCGAGCGTAGACCGCCCTGTACGCGGGAAGCACGTAGGGCAGGTACGTCTCTTTGAATTCTCGATAAGCTTGGTCTTCCGATTGCGAGCCCCACAGGACGTGTTCCAGCACGAAGAGGGGCATTTCTACGGCTCCAGGGCCCAGGTAACTCTGGCCCCCGACTCGAATCGGTTCGTAGAAGGGGCGCAGCTCATCGTAGAAGACCTGCGGCGAGATGAAGCGGTACGCGTAGACGATCGATTCGACCATTTTCTCCAGATAGGCTGCTAGCTCGTCGCACCCTTGCGCGAACGCGGGCGACTGCAGGGGCACATCGGACAACTCGACGGTCACCGCGATGGCCGCCTCGAGGGCCGCCATCGAGATGCGCACGCTATCGAGCAGGTGCGCTTCGTCGCGGAGCCCTGTGTAGCTCCGCTGCGCATCGGCCGCCGCGGGGTTCCAGACCGTCACATGCAGGAGCGTCTCGCGCGGCGGCAGGTCGGTCGCGCGTGCCAAGTCGAGCAGCACCAGCTCAAGCCCGGGCACCACGTCGGTAGGCTCATGTCCGTGCCGCTTGAGCGACCCCAGGAAGAAACCGATGTCCCGCATCGCGGCGGCGGCTTCGACGAAGCCCCAGCCGGAGGGCACGCCGCGTACCGGGAGGAACTCGCGCAGCAGGCCGACGATGCCCGGCACGTCCTTGTTACGATTCAGGCCCGGCAGCTGCAGAACCAGCGAGCGCGCCTGTAGCGGATCGCAGGCCGCCACGGCGGCGTGCGTGGCCGCGAATGCGGATACCCGGTTCAAGGTGCGTTCCACTACAGGCCTTCCTTCGCCGCGAGTGTCGGCCCGCGCTGGTTGCGCGACTGCCCCGCATCGCCGTTACGCAGCGACCGCAGGTAGTCGTAGTTCGTCGGCAGGCTCGTGCGCAGGCGCTCGGCCTCGCGCCGGATGCTGGCGAACATCGCCTCGGCCTTCTCGATCGACTCCGGTCGGTGCTGCAAGAGCGGCAGCGACCGGTCGGGCAGCATGCCTAAGCCGGCAAAGATGCAGTAGTAGTTGCCGTTCAACCAGAAGTTCTTGAATTCGTAGTCGAAGGTCTCGTAGTACGTGGAATCGTCGAACGACGTGGTGGTCAGCGGCAGTCCCGCCTTGTAGCGCTGAACCTTCTCTTTGATGGCATCCGAGAGCCGCAGCTCATGCCGATTCGCGAGCCAGAACGGCGTGTCTTCGCGCGACGTGGTGAAATAGTGCGCCTGGACGAAGTCTCGACAGTCGTCGAACATGTAGACGATCTCGGCGTTGAATGCGTCGCTCAACCGCGGGTCGAACGAGGTGTCGGGGAAGTGCTTCACGAGTTGGTAAAGCGCGGCGTAGATGAAGTAGATTCCCGTCGATTCCAGGGGCTCCAGAAAACACGACGACAACCCGATCGAGACGCAGTTGTTGACCCACGCCCGCTTGTTGCGCCCGACTCGAAACTTGATCTGGTTGAGCGACTGATTGTCCGAGAGGCCCCAGAGGTTGAGGAAGTCGGCGGTGGCCTGGTCGCGCGAGGTGAACTTGCTCGAGAAGACGTAGCCGCTGCCGAACCGGCCCAGCATCGGAATCTTCCAGGTCCACCCCGAGTTCATGGCGATCGCGGAGGTGTACGGCTCGACCCCCTCGCGCACGTCGTCATTGGGCACGGCGCTGGCGACCGCGCTGTCGCACAGCAGATAGTCGGACATGTCGATGAAGGGCTCCTTCAGGGCCTGATTGATCAGGAGCCCCCGCATGCCGGAGCAGTCGATGAACAGGTCTCCCTCCAGCGTCCGACCTTCCTTGGTTAACAGGGTGGAGATGTAGCCGCGGTCGTTCAGGCGAACCTCCACGACTTCGTCGACCACACGGTTCACACCGCGTTCGACGGCCCAGCGCTTCAAGAAGTCGGCCACCAGGTGCGCGTCGAAGTGCCACGCGTGGGACATCTGGCGGGTGCCGTCGAGCAGGCACGGTGCCAGCTTGCCGTCAAGCGCCCCGGGCTGCGGATAGCACGCGTACTCCATCGGCTGCTGGAAGCCCTGTTCGCGCTTGCGCAGCCAGTAGTGGGTAAGCGGTACGCCGTCGCAGTTCGGCACGCTGCCGAACAAATGGTAGAAGTAATCGTCGCGCGAGTGGTCGGGAGGCTTTCTCCAATTCACGAACTTGATCGCGGCCTTGAACGCGCCGTTCACTTGGGGCATCCACTCCCGCTCCGGTATCCCGAGGAAGTCGAAGAACACCTTCTGCAAACTCGGGATGGTCGCCTCGCCCACGCCGATCCGGGGGATCGCCGCAGACTCGATGAGCGTGATGTTTACCTGCTGTTGGAGCGCCCGGACGAGGTACGAGGCGGCCATCCAGCCCGCAGTACCGCCGCCCACGATGACGATATTCTTGATCGGCTTGTTCATAACACTCCTTGTTTCAAGGCGAACTGCCGGCCATGAGGTAGAGGCCGCCAGTCTCCGTGCATCCGTGCAAGAGCCACATCAATGTGCTTGTTCGGGTTGACTCTAGCCGGCCGCAAAAGCGATGCAAATTCTGTTTCCGAATTAGCATTTCTAAAATGCAAAGGCGTTGGCTATAGAGGAAGGTGTTGCGGAGGTCCTTTGCGCCTAATCAGCCCGCCGCCAAGGGTGGTCTGACGTAGCGGTGTATTTTGGGCTGACTTCATCCACCGCCGATTTTGCAAGAGGCGAGCCGATCAAAGGCGTCGCGAGCACCCCGGGGGCGCATTCCCAGATCCCGGTTTCGACCCCGTCGCTGCGTTCGACGGCGGTCATCGATGTCACGGCCACGGGTATTCCCAGGGTACGGCGATCGGCGCCGCCCGCCATGACCTGATGACGCCGCGACCCTGTCCAGGGGCATTCCCCTCGGGCGCCTGGGAACGCCTGAGGACATCGCCTACGCCATGTTGTTCCTGGCCTCGCCACAGGCCGGCTACATCACCGGCCAGACCCTGATAGTGGACGGCGGTGCCCTGCTCCCGGAAAACAGCCAGTTGTAGGCGCTGGCTTGCCAGCGAAGGCGTCCTCAAGGGCGGTGCTTGTCTGAGGCCTCTTCGCCGGCAGCCGGCTCCTACACCGTCTGGGGTGATGGGGATCAGTTGCCGCTGCGGATCTTGTTCCACAAGCGGGTGCGGATACGGTCGATGTCCAGCGGCATGGCTTCCAGCGCAAACAACTTGTCCATCATGGCCGGGCTCGGGTAAACCTTGGTGTCGTTCTTGATCGCTGGGTCGACCAGAGCATCGGCTTGCTGGTTGCCATTGGCGTAATGCACGTAGTTGCTGATGTTGGCCATTACGTCCGGGCGCAGCAGGTAGTTCATGAAGGCATACCCGGCCTTCTCATCCGGTGCGTCCACCGGCATGGCCACCATGTCGAACCAGATCGGCGAGCCTTCCTTGGGAATCGAATAGCCGATCTCCACCCCGTTCTTCGCTTCCCTGGCCCGGCTCTCCGCTTGCAGGATGTCCCCGGAGAACCCCACCGCCACGCAGATATTGCCGTTGGCCAGGTCGCTGGTGTACTTCGACGAATGGAAGTAGCTGACATAAGGCCGAACCTTCATCAGCAGCGCCTCGGCTTTCTTGTAGTCCGCCGGGTTCTTGCTGTGGTGTGGCAGCCCCAGGTAATTCAAGGCTGTGGGAATCAGTTCGGGGCCGTTGTCGAGAATCGCCACGCCGCACTTCTGCAGCTTCTGCATGTACTCGGGCTTGAAGATCAGGTCCCAGGAGTCCAGCGGTGCGTCATCCCCCAGCACTTCCTTGATCTTGGCCACGTTGTAGCCAATCCCGGTGCTGCCCCACAGATACGGAAAACCGTGCTGGTTGCCCGGGTCATTGACCTCCAGCGCTTTGAGCAACGCCGGGTTGAGGTTCTTCCAGTTGGGCAACTGGCTCTTGTCGAGCTTCTTCAACGCCCCGCCCTGGATCTGCCGCGCCATGAAATGGTTGGAGGGGAACACCACGTCGTAACCGGATTTACCGGTCATCAGCTTGCCGTCCAGGGTCTCGTTGCTGTCGTAGACGTCATAGGTGAAACCTGTCCCGGTTTCCTTCTGGAACTGCTTGGTGGTGTCCGGGGCAATGTAGTCCGACCAGTTGTAGATCTTGACCGTGTCGGCGGCCTGGGCCAGAGAAGCGCCCAGGAACAAGGGGCTGAGTAACAGCAAAGTGCAAGTCTTGCGGATCATGAGTCGATACCTGTGGCTGGTTTTGTTATTGGCAGGCAATCAAGGGATCAGAAAATCAAGACGTAGGTCTTGCGCACCGTTTCCCGGATATCCCAGATGCCGGTGCTGTTGGCCGGCAACATCAGTGCATCGCCGGCTTCTATGTGCAGGGGCTCGCCATGGTCGGGCGTGAAGGTGCAGCGGCCCTGGATGAAATGACAGAACTCCTGGGCGACGATCTGCCGCCGCCAGCGCCCCGGAGTACATTCCCAGATCCCGGTTTCGACCCCGTCGTTGCGTTCGACGGCAGTCACCGATGTCACGGCCACGGGCGTCCCCAGGGGCACGGCGACCGGCGCCGACTCGTCCAGGGTAACCGTGGCGGTGTGCTTGAATTGCGTGATGCTCATGGCTCTACCTTTGGTTGAAAAACCCGAACGGACATCGTTCGGTGCAAGAAACCCGACTCAGTGCATGAAGCCTTCCATGAACCCGGCGACCCGGCTGGCCAGACGCCGTCGCCACGCAGGCGAAGCCGGGTTGGCCAGGGTCTGGTCTTCATGGACAAAGCTGCGAATGATCGCGTTGTAGCCCAGCCAGCGGCAGGGTTCAGGCTCCCAGACCCGCAGGGCGTCGAGGCTGCTTTGCGCCAACACCCAGGGTTGGCGGACCAGCGGACTGTCGTGCTGGAGAATCAGGTCGGCCAGGGTCCGGCCACCCAGATTGCTGGCGCCGACGCCCTCGCCGCCGTAGCCACCGGACAGGGCGATGCCCTTGCGCCGGTCACACAGCATGTGCGGCATGAAGTGCCGGGACATGCCCAGGTTGCCGCCCCAGGAGTGGGTGATGCGCACATTCTTCAATTGCGGGAACAGCTCGCCGAACAGGTAGCGACGCAGCTCGACCTCGTCCCGACTCAGGTCGAAATCGTGGCGCAGCTTGCTGGCGAACTGATATCCACCCCGGGCACCAAACACCAGGCGGTTATCCATGGAGCGCTGACCGTAAGTGACCTGGCGACTGCTTTCGCTGAAAGCCTGGCCCTGGCTCAGCCCGATTTCGTCCCAGGTCGATTCCGGCAGGGGCTCGGTGGCCACCAGCAGGCTTTGCACCGGCAACTGATAACGACCCAGGGGCGGTAAGGTCACTGAGTACCCCTCCACCGCCGGCACTATCCAACGGCTGCGCACCGCGGCGTGGCGGGTCTGCAGGCTGCCGGCCTGCCAATGGGTCACCGGGCTGTTCTCGTAAATCTTTACCCCCAGGCGCTCCACCGCACGCGCCAGCCCACGCACCAGCTTGGCCGGCTGGATGGTGGCGCAATGGGGGGCATAGATAGCGCCATAGGCGTTGGCCACCCGCAACTGCTGAGCCAGTTGCTCGGGGTTCAGCCAGCGGTAATCGTCCTGGTTCAGGCCCTGGGCGTAGAGCTTGTCCAGGTACTGACGCAGGCTGGTTTCCTGCTCGGGATAGCGGGCCGCGCAATACAGCACCCCGCCTTTGCGGTAATCGCAGTCGATGCCTTCGCGTTCGATGACGTTGGCCACTTCATCGGGAATGCCATGCAGCAGGTCGAAAGAGGCTCGACGCTGCTCCGGCGCCAGCCCTGCCAGCAGGCGGTCTTCTCCCAGCAGATTGCCCATCAGCCAGCCACCATTGCGGCCTGAGGCACCAAAACCTGCGGTCTGGGCCTCGATCACCGCCACCTTGAGCTGCGGCGCTTGGCGCTTGAGGTAATAGGCCGTCCACAGCCCGGTGTAACCGGCGCCGATGATCGCCACGTCCAGATCCAGGTCTTGCTCAAGGGACGGGCGCGGCAACAGCGGCTCGTCCAACTGGTCCATCCACAAACTGATACTGCGCCACGCTGGCATGCAAGCACTCCGCAATCCGAACTTCGAATGCGGCGATCCTAGTCCCTGTCTTCAGGGGCTGTCTTGCGCGCGTGCACGCAAAGAAATTTGCTTGGCATAAGCCTTGGGCGACTGCCCGGTGTGCTGGCGAAAACAGCTGTAGAACGCCGACAGGGAATTGAACCCGGCCGCAAAGGCCAGTTCGTCGACCCGTAGCGGCGGCGCAGCCTTGTCCAGGGCCGCCAGCACATGCTGCAGGCGCGCCTGGTTCACATAGCGGTAGAAGCTTTGGCCCAGCACCTGATTGAGCAGGTAGGAAATCTGATTGCGGCTGTAGCCGCACTCCCGGGCGACCCGCTGCAGGTCCAGTTGCGGATCGAGGTAAGGCTGCTGGCGGTGGAAGTACTGCTGCAAGTCCTCGGCCATGAAACTCAACTGGCGCGGCGACAGCCCCAGGCGGCTGACCGCCGGGCGCAGGCTGGCTGAAGAGCTGTTCGGCACCGACTCACGCACCAGGGACGCATATTCATTGACCCGCCAGATCAGACCGTCGCGCACGGTAATCGCTTCACTGGAGCGGAACGACACCAGGCCCTGGCCACCCCGCAGGGTCACCTGATACTGGATAAAGGCCGTGTTGCCATCCAAGCGAATGCGATCACAGTGCTCCAGGGCCTCATCGGGGGCCCGGGGCATGCTCACACGCACGTATTCCCGCAGTTCGGCCAGGCCCAGGGTGCGATTCTGGAAAAAGTCGTTGTACTGGATTTGCGGATGGTAAAGCGCCATCACACCATCGAGGTCGCGGTGCTTCCAGCACAGGTGATAACGCATCACGGTTTCACCGGTGGCCTGGGTTTGCAGAGGCCCGTCGTCAGGGGCAGTCATAAGGATCTCGAACAGCCAAAAAACGCAGCTTGCCGAACTTCGGCAGAGGCATCAATGACCGTCCTTCAGCCAAGGACCCGGGTTCTCCAGCCCCATTTGGGCGAATACATGACATGCATCAAAAATCTGCGAGTGAACCGCCGGACGGTGGGCAAAAAAACTGCGAGCGGTCACAAGCCGGTGCTATTTTTAAACCCTTGACTGATCGGGCCATTGACGGCCCGATCGTTCCTACCGCGAGCACAAGGAAGCGCTCAATGAATCAAGGTGGGCCATCGATGAACAGAGTCTGGGCCAGTAAAGTCACCTTTCCCAACGCCTGCCAGCTGATGCGCTGGCATTTTCATCCCCTGGGCTTCGAGGCCAGCATGGATGCGCCAGGCAGCATGATCGCCCGGCTCTTCGACCGTGCCAGCGGCGAAACCATGATCGCCATCGCCGGCATTCCCTGTGCCACGGTGATGAGCGCCGCGGATGTCGAACGAATAATCGAGGCGGTGGAAGATGAACTGGAGGCCTTTGCTCCGTCCCTGACACTCAAGGCCTGACGCCAGACCCCATCGACCGAAGCCCGCCTGACCGGCGGGCTTTTTTCGTCTTCACTGCCGCAGGTCGCGGAAATAAGGCTTGTCTCGGGGCACCCGATCCGAAGCCTTGGGCGCATTGCCCGCCGCCGCCTCCTGGCGATCGACGTACCAGTAGCAGTGCTTGGCCGCCCGAGTGATCCCCACATAAGCCAGGCGCAGGATCTCGTCCTTTTGTGCGCTGTCGTAGGGTTCGGCGTCGCCATCCTTGCCCAGGCCGGCCATGCGATACACCTGATTCTTGTAGGGCGAGCTGCTCAGGTGCTGGCAATCCCCCAGCAGGAACACCGCGTCCGCCTGCAAGCCCTTGGCACTGTGATAGGTGAGTTGCTTGAGCCGACGAGCCGCGGGCGGCAAGCTAGAATCAACATTAACTATTGGTAAAATATGCTGTTCAATCAACAACTTATCGCTAGTTTTTCGAAACAGCATCAAGATTGAATCACCCTGCCGATAGTGCTCTGCCAGGCGCTGGGCCAGGCCCTGATCGTCACGATCCAGTACCTGCACCGGCCATAGGTCCTTGGCCTCGCCACTGGCCTTGGCCTTCTTCCCGGCAATCGCCGGGGCTGCGCGAACAATATGCTCCGCCGCATCGATCACATGCTGGTGACTGCGGTAGTTCTCGCTGAGCATGACTCGATTGGTGCCCGGGGACGGAAACTCCTTGTTGAACTCGATAAAGTACTTCGGCGAACTGCCGCGCCAGCCGTAGATCGATTGCCAGTCATCGCCCACGCACAGCAAGGAAGAATGCTGGGCTCCACGCCCCACGTGCAGGGCCGCGCCACGGCTGCGAATCTCCCTGAGACTGGCCTTGATCCAGGAAACGATCTGCGGCGAAACGTCTTGAAACTCGTCGATCATCAGATGCGACATCGGCCTCAGGCAACTGTCGCTGAGCAGCTTGAAGTTTTCCGGGGAGCGCTCGCTGAACAGGGCGAACATCCGGTTGTAGCTCATGATCGGCGGCGACTGATCCAGCAAGTGGTCTTCAAGGGCTCGCCAGAACAGGCTCAAGGCCTCGAAGAAGAACCGGTCCGGATCATCCTGGGCAAAGCTCATGTTGCCGACCGCATCGCCCACATCCAGTCCCAGGTTCTCGATAAAACCGGCGGCAGCAACAAAACAATCCAGCAACGGTGCCGAAGCCAGCTCGCCCTTGACCTTGTAGTCGAAGCCCGGGCCGGCACTGACCTCGGCAGAAAAGGCGCCCAAAGCTCGCTTGGATGATTCGTAATTATCCAACCAAATCAATGGTTTACGACAGAAAGCTTGAAACAGGGTGCGCTTTACCGCCCACTCCGCCCGCACCGTCAGCTTGGCTCCGGGTCGGCTGATCTGCGGGTTCTCCCGCGGGTCGAAGCCCAGTACCACCCAGGCATCCAGCTCAGCGGCATAGCCATGGCAATGGAAGGTCGAGCCGTTGATTTCAAAGCTCTGGCGCTGAGGCTCGATGCCCTTGATCGGCCAGGCCCCGGCACGAAACCACAGGTCTTCCAGCGTGTCGCAGAGCTCCTCATCACGCTTGGCTGCCAACTCGGTGACCGCCACGCGCTTCTGTACATCGGGGTGATCGCGCTCCAGCTCCTTGAGCTGCAAGGCGTGGCGCAACAAGGGCTTGAGCGCCAGGCGGAAGCGTTCGTCGCTGCGATACAGCGCCTGGTAGCAGGCATTGAGGTGCTTGCGCTGGGCGTCGTTGATACGCAGGTCGAAGGGGTTGCTGTCCACTTCGTCTTCGGTACCCTGCACCCGCTCACTGAGGTTCTCGAAGGCCTGAAGGCGTTCGAACCCCGGCAGGCTGCGCACCATGGGCAAGATCCGCGAATGGAAGGTGCGCACCAGATCCCGGGCTTCCCGGGGGCTGAGCGCCCGGCCCCACAGGGCAAAGACCTGCACCAGCTTGTTGATGAAATCCTTGCGTGACTCCCGGGTGAAGGTCACTACGGTCATGGAGTCCAGCTCGAATCCCAGGTAGTGATTGAGCAAAAGCAGGCGCAATACCAAAGAAGTCGACTTGCCCGCCCCGGCCCCGGCAATCACTGCAGTGGCAGGCGTGTCGCTGAAAATCATCTTCCATTGGGCAGCGCTGGGCTGGGACTGCGGCGCCAGCAAACGAGCGACATCGGCCTTGAAGCGTTTTTTCAACTCGGCGCTCAGCGGCAGACGCCAGTCGTCGAACAGCCGGTCATCCACCCCCGGCGGCCGGTGCTCGGTGTTGCGACTGTCGCGAATCAGCAGCACCTGACGCCCTTCCTCCAGCCCTTCGAGCCGCCCTTCCTGGTAGCCGTATTCCACTCCTGCCGTGTGCCCGCTGCGAAAGCCGTCGGCCTGACCGTGCAGCCAGGACGCGCGATGCTGAGCCCGCAGACGATTCAGGCCATGGCCGAAAAACCGCGCCGCCAAGCGCTTCAACAGGGGCATCTGAGCCAGGGGCAAAAGATCAGGTGGCAGATCGGGGCTGTGTTGCGACACGCGGACTCCAGGGGATGAGACTGAGCGGTAATGGTCGCCGGATTTTTTCACGGTATCCAGCGAATTGCTTGCGGGTCATTAACTTAAGCGATGAACCGAAGGTTTAACACCAGCTCTGCGACAAAAAAATCATCTAATTTTACGATTGGATTACGGCATTTTTTGCGCTTTTTATCGATCAATAGCTGATAGAAGATGCACGCCATCAACCAACGGTTATCGTTTTTTGGCCCGGGTCCAACGAGCCATTACGAGCCCTTTTGAGGAGACGATCATGCTTGAACTCAGACCTTTCAACTCCCTGGGTGGCGCTCACCACGGCTGGCTGGATGCCCATCACCACTTTTCCTTCGCCGAGTACCATGACCCCAAGCGCATGCACTGGGGCAACCTGCGGGTGTGGAACGATGACGTGATCGCTCCCGGCACCGGCTTCCCCCAGCATCCGCACCGGGACATGGAAATCATCACCTACGTTCGCGAAGGCGCCATCAGCCACCAGGACAACCTGGGCAACAAGGGACGCACCGAAGCCGGTGACGTGCAGGTGATGAGTGCTGGGACCGGGATCGCCCACAGCGAATACAACCTGGAAGCCACGCCGACCAAGATCTTCCAGATCTGGATCATTCCCAACCAGGCCGGCTCCGCGCCGTCTTGGGGCGCCAAGCCTTTTCCCAAGGGGTTGCGCGAAGGGTTCGTGACCCTGGCCAGCGGCAAGGAAGGCGATGAGGAAAGCTTGCGTATTCGCGCCGATGCGCGGCTGGTGGCGGCCAACCTGAAGGCCGGGGAAACCGCCGAGTATCACCTGGACGCAGGGCGTCGGGCTTATCTGGTACCGGCGACCGGGGTGATCGAGATCAACGGCTTGCGTGCCGAAGCTCGAGACGGTGTTGCAATCGAAGATGAGCGGGTGCTGCGGGTGAGCGCCGTGCAAGACAGCGAAATCGTGCTGGTAGACCTGGCTTGAAACGCAGCGGCAACTAAAAAGGGGCGACCATGCTGGTCGCCCCTTTTTTTGCCCGCTAGCCGGCTACACAGATCGTGCAATGAACAACGACCGCAGGCGCTGGCTTGCCAGCGAACGCATCCGCAAGACCTGTGTCCGTCTCAAGGACCTTTTCGCCGGAGAGCCGGCTCCTACGTGAATCAGTTGCCGCTGATGGCGGTGTCCACCAGGGTCTGGGCTTCCTGCACCAGCTGCTTGAGGTGGTCGTCGCCGATGAAGCTTTCAGCGTAGATCTTGTAGATGTCCTCGGTGCCAGACGGGCGTGCGGCGAACCAGCCGTTCTCTGTCATGACTTTCAGGCCGCCAATGGCCTGATCGTTACCCGGGGCCTGGCTGAGGATCTGCTGGATCGGCTCGCCAGCCAACTGGGTCGAGGTCACTTGCTGCGGGGAGAGCTTGCTGAGCAAGGCTTTCTGCTGCGGATTGGCCTTGGCATCGACCCGCACCGAGAAAGGTTCGCCCAGCTCGTCGCACAGCGCGCGGTAAGCCTGGCTTGGATCACGGCCAGTGCGCGCGGTCATTTCAGCGGCCAGCAGCGACGGGATCAGGCCGTCCTTGTCGGTGCACCAGACGCCGCCGTCCTTGCGCAGGAAAGAGGCACCGGCACTTTCTTCACCACCAAAGCCCAGAGAGCCATCGAACAGGCCATCGGCAAACCACTTGAAGCCCACCGGCACTTCGTACAGGCGACGGCCCAGGCGTGCCGTCACCCGATCGATCAAGCCACTGCTGACCACGGTCTTGCCCACGGCGGCATCGGCCCGCCATTGCGGACGGTTCTGGAACAGATAGTCGATGGACACCGCCAGGTAGTTGTTGGGCGCCAGCAGGCCGCCGCTTGGGGTCACGATGCCGTGACGGTCGTGATCGGGGTCGCAGGCGAAGGCCACGTCAAAGCGCTCTTTCAGGCCGATCAGCCCTTGCATGGCGTAGCTGGAGGATGGGTCCATGCGAATCTGTCCGTCCCAGTCCACCGACATGAAACGGAAGGTGGCGTCCACCTGCTTGTTCACCACCTCCAGGTCAAGGCGGTAGTGCTCGGCGATCGCCGACCAGTAGCGCACCCCCGCTCCACCCAGCGGGTCCACGCCCAGGCGCAGCTTGGCGTTGCGGATCGCATCCAGGTCGATGACGTTGATCAGGTCGGCGACATAGGTGTTGAGGTAGTCGTGGCGATGGGTGGTGTCGGCCTTCAGCGCCTGCTCGTAGCTGATGCGCTTGACCCCAGCCAGCTTGGCCGCCAGCAGTTCGTTGGCCTTGGCTTCGATCCACTTGGTGATGTGGGTGTCGGCCGGGCCGCCATTGGTGGGGTTGTACTTGTAGCCACCGCTTTGTGGCGGGTTGTGGGAAGGCGTGATGACGATACCGTCCGCCAGGCCCGAGGTCCGGCCGCGGTTGTAGCAGAGAATGGCATGGGACACCGCCGGGGTCGGGGTGTACTCGTCACCGGCAGCGATCATCACGGTCACGCCGTTGGCCGCCAGGACTTCCAGGGCACTGGCCCCGGCCGGGGTCGACAGTGCGTGGGTATCGATGCCGACAAACAGCGGCCCGGTGATGCCCTGGGCTTCGCGGTACAGGCAGATGGCCTGGCTGATGGCCAGGACATGCCATTCATTGAAACTCAGATCGAACGAGCTGCCGCGGTGCCCGGAGGTGCCGAAAGCCACGCGCTGGGTGGGCACCGATGCATCGGGCTGACCGGTGTAATACGCCGTAACCAGTCGCGGGATATCGACCAGCAACTCAACGGGTGCCGGCTTGCCCGCAAAAGGACTGAGAGTCATGCAAAACCTCTGAAAAAGGATGGTTCGGGAATGGAGCGCAGTTTACTGGCAGTTTGACCACCGCGCGACGAAATCTATCCCAGAACAACCCCGCCTTTCTCAGCTGACTGAAGCAGGCCTGGCTTACGCAGGAACTGGCTTGCCGGGGAAGACAGCCTCAAGGCTTGCACGAGGTTCAGGCCCCCTTGGCCGACAAGCCGGCGCCGACAGAGATACAGATACAAAAACGCCAGGCTTGGCCTGGCGTTGGGGGAATCAGGCCGGTTCGACCTGCAGCGCGACCCGTTCGCGACATGGACATTCGTCCATGTAACGGTGCGCCTCGACAAACTCGCTGAAGGGGAAGACTCGGGTCTTCAAGGGCACCAGCACTCGATCCGCAGTCAGCTGGTTGATGTCGCGCAGCGCACGCTGCAACGCCACCTGATCCTGAATGATCCCCAGCTCCGGCTTGCCGGTGAAGTTGCCGATGCAGTGGACAAAGAACTGGATGTTCTTCTGGAACGCCGCGCAGGCCGGGAATGGAGTCTGGTTGCCGCCTTGCAGGCCGTACAACACCAGGCTGCCGCGAGGCGCCAGGACATCACCGAGCATCGACATCTGCGGGCCACCCAGACCGTCGAACACCACATCGACCCCGCGATTCTCGGTGAGCTTGTTGATCTGCATCAGCAGGTCCTGCTCTTCGGTGACAATCACCTTCTCGGCGCCGAGGGACAGCAGGTACTCACGCTCTTCAGCGGTCTTGGTCGCGGCAATCACCCGCACACCCAGGGCCTTGCCCAACTGCACAAAAGACGGGCCGGCACAGTGGCTGGCATCGGTGACCAGGGCGAACTGCCCGGGCTTGACCCGCGCAAGGTCAGCGTAGGCGAAATAGGCAATCAACAGCGGCGTGTAATGCACAGCGGCTTCGATAGGGCTAAGCACATCCGGATAACGGGTCAGGGCCGAGCGTGGCAGGACGATCTGCTCGCCATACACCGGGTAGTCATTGGGACTTTGCGCGGGAAAGCTGGCGACCTTGTCACCGACCGCGAGGTCGTCGACGCCCTCGCCTACCGCCGTGACCACACCGGCCATTTCATGCCCGAGGCCAGACGGCAGACGCGCATGGGACGACGCCAAGTTCTGCCGCCAGAGCACGTCGTACCAACTGATACCGATGGCTTCGACTCGTACCTGCACTTCGCCTGGCGCAGGCAACGAGGCCGCATGCTCTTCGCATTTGAGCACCTCGGCCGGTCCAAACTTGTGAAAACGAATCGTGCGGGACATCGCAAACCTCGTCAAATTAACCTCTAATGCCGCGAACTTTATCCGGGCTTTGAAAGCAAGACTATCAGTGCCTATTAATAGTCGACATGTCTGTCATTGATTCCGTGCCCTTGAAAATCGGGGCGGACAGCGTGCCGGGCCGCAGCCTGAGCACAAACAAACAACATTTAGCCGATGCAGAGTACCAGCCTTTACCCGTAAGATTCACGCCGGCCATTGTTCCGATATGGCCGCTCCCGTCAAGTTCGCTGACTCTGCCAGGACTCCAGATGAATCGTAATGACCTGCGTCGTGTCGACCTGAATCTATTGATTGTGTTCGAGACACTGATGCACGAACGCAGTGTGACTCGCGCCGCCGAGAAGCTGTTTCTCGGTCAGCCAGCCATCAGTGCCGCCCTGTCGCGGCTGCGCAACTTGTTCGACGACCCGCTATTTGTACGCACCGGCCGCAGCATGGAGCCGTCGGCCCGGGCCGTGGAAATCTTCGCCCTGCTCTCACCGGCCCTGGACTCGATCTCCACCGCCGTCAGCCGCGCCGCCGAGTTCGACCCGGCCACCAGCACCACAGTGTTCCGCATTGGCCTGTCCGACGACGCGGAGTTTGCCCTCCTGCCGATGCTGCTCAAACGCCTGCGCGCCGAAGCTCCAGGCATCGTGCTGGTGGTGCGCCGGGCCAACTACCTGTTGATGCCGTCGCTGCTGGCCTCCGGTGAAATCTCCATCGGCGTCAGCTACACCGCCGACCTGCCGGCCAACGCCAAACGCAAAGTCCTGCGCCGCAGCCTGCCCAAACTGCTGCGTGCCGACACCGTGCCCGGCGCCCTGAGCCTGGACGACTTCTGCGCCCGCCCCCACGCCCTGGTGTCGTTCGCCGGGGACCTGAGCGGTTTTATCGATGAAGAACTGGAGAAGCTCGGACGCAAGCGCCATGTGGTACTCGCCGTGCCACAGTTCAACGGCCTGAGCACCCTGCTGGCCGGCACCGACATCCTCGCCACCGTTCCGGACTACACCGCCGAGGCCCTGACCGCCGCCGGCGGCGTACGCGCCGAAGACCCGCCCCTGCCGGTGCGCAGCTTCGAGCTGCACATGGCCTGGCGCGGTTCACAGGACAATGACCCGGGAGAGCGCTGGTTGCGTTCGCGGATTCAGATGTTCTTTGGCGATCCGGATAGCCTTTGAGGTCGACCAGTGTCGCCTTCAACATCCACCGATTATTGGATGAGTGCTGCAATCTAAGGTCGTGGTGCCAGGGTTGTAGGCGCTGATGAAGAATTGACCCATCTGCCGAAAAATCGCTGACCCAAGCAGCCTTCAAGGCTACGGCCGTCTGTGCGCGGTATCTACCTATCCGTGTTGGGGCAGTCTTGATCTCAGCAGGTGGGGCAATTTTGCATCAATGCCAACACTCGGCCCTCATGCAGAGAAGGCGGCGAGCACGTCGCCTCCAGACGCCAGAACGATTCGATCAGTTGCTCAAGACTCATGACCTCGTCTGCGACGCTCAAGAGCAAGCCATTGTCGTGCAGGAAAACGGCACTGACATGACAGTTCATCGATTCGTCGCATTCATCCTTTGACCAGATTCGCTCGAATTAAAGCGTTACTCCTGCGGAATCGGGAGCCAGCAAGTTCTTTTCATGATTTTTCTCAGAGAACTTGACGACTTTACCGGCATTGTTACCGAAGCGTTCAATGGCCACTCCCAACTGCCCAAACCATTCTCTTAAAGAGACGCTGTCGGCAGGCAGTTGTGCCAAACCCTCCTTTTTCAGATGGGCGACAAGGAAATTGTACGGTCGACTCATTTCGAGGCTCTCTTGGTTTTGGCGTCGCTGTGTATCACCGGCACAAGGTCTTATTGCAAACAGGCAGGATTACCATCGTGCCAGCGGAACAAGCTCGGCCCGTACCAGCAAAACACACCCACTACAAGGTGTAGGCAATGCCGACCTGCAGCGTTCGCGGAGCCCCCGGATAGGCGTAAACGTTGCCGAACGCGCCCTCTTCATAATCACGGTCAAACAGGTTTTTCAGGTCCAGATTCAGCCGCACCTTGTCATTGACCTTGTAGAAACCGAGCAAATCGACAACGGTGTAGCTGCCCATCGAAAACCCGGTATTGGCGGTTTGCCCGGCGCGCTCGTCGACGTACTTGAGTCCGCTCCCCAGGCCCAGGCCCTTGAGCATGCCGTCCTGGAACTCGTACATATTCAGCAGGCTGAAGCTGTTTTTCGGGATGTTCAGCAGCCGCGTGCCAGAGCGCAGCACGTTGTCCTTGGTGACTTCGGCATCGACATAGGCGTAGCCGCCGATCACGCGCCATTCGGGCGTCAGGTTGCCGGCAACGTTGACATCGAGACCACGGCTTCGCACTTCACCGGCGGCCACGCTGAAGGTCGAGTCAACAGGGTCGGCGGTCAAGACGTTGCGCTTTTCGATCTGATAGATCGCCGCGTCGACACTCAACTGCTGATCCAGTGCTTCCCACTTGAGACCCATTTCATAAGACTTGCCCTTCTCCGGCGCAAACCCGCCGCCGAGCCGGCTGGCGCCGGTGTTGGGCTTGAACGAGCGAGCGGTATCGGCGTAGAGCGCCAAGGTCTCGGTCAAGTCGTAGCTCACGCCAATGCGCGGTGTGACCGCGTTGTCACTGGCCTGCCAACTCTTGCCGCCGGGTACATAGGTTTCATAGTCATGTTCGAAGCGTTCGAAACGCGCCCCGGCCAGCACTTTCAGTTTGTCGGTCAGGGCCACTTGATCCTGCACGAACGCGGCATAAGTCTTGAGGTTTTCCTGGTCATGAGTCGGCGTGCGGGTCAGGGCCGGACGCGGCTGGCCGTACAGCGGATCGAAGAGGTCGATGGGGTACGCACCGACAGCACCACTGGAGCGTTGAATGATCGACTGATAGTCGTAGTCTTCGTACTCGATACCGGTGAGCAAAGTGTGCTGCAAACCGGCGGTATCGAAATGGCCGGTCAGGTTGAGCTGGGCATCCCGGTCGGTCCATTCCAGCTTGCGATAGTTGAAATTGCGCCCCAAGGTGCGGCCGTCAGCGGCAATACCGTTGGCCTCGACCGCGTTGCCCTTGAGCGAACCATCGAGCCACTGCACACCACCCCCCAGAGTCCAGTCGTCGTTGAGCAGGTGTTCGAAGCGCAGTTGCGCCATGTTGTTGTCGTTGTGCAGTTTGCCAACGTCTTTTTCACCGAAAAAACTGTCGCGAGAAGCGCTGCCAATCTGCTTCGCGTAACGGGTAACACCTCGATCCAGAGGCGCGTTGTTACGCATGAAATCACCTTCGAAAATCAGCCTGGTCGCATCGCTGACCTGCCAGGTGAGCACCGGCGCAATGCCGTAGCGCTCGGTGTCGACATGATCGCGGAAGGTGTCGCCGCCCTCGCCCACCACGTTCAGTCGATAGGCCAGGCGCCCGTCTTCGTCGAGCGGCCCGGAAGCGTCCAACGTGCCGCGCCTCATGCCCTGGTCGTTCAGTTGACTGCCCAGGGTGACCGTGCGCTCGGGCAACGGCTGTTTGGAAACCACGTTGAAAGTACCGCCAGGATCACCCCGGCCATAAAGCACGGTTGCCGGGCCGCGCAGCACTTCAAGACGTTCAATGGTGTTGGCATCCGGCATGTTCGGATAGCCGCGATTGATGGGAAAACCGTTGCGGTAAAACTCGCCGGTGGTGAAGCCACGGACGGTAAAGGTGGTCAGCCCCTGCCCACCAAAATTGTTCGCCCGCCCCACGCCCCCGGCGTAGTCCAGCGCGTCCTGCAAACGCGTGGCTCCAAGATCCTCCACCGCATCCTTGGCGACCACACTGATCGACTGCGGGGTTTCATGGATCGAGGTATCGGTCCGCGTGGCGCTGGCCGAGCGCGTTGCGCGATAACCCTGCACCGGACCATCTGCCCTTTCGTAAGTCGCGGTGCCGATGACATCGGCCGTGCCCAGCTCAAGGGTTGAGGGCTTTACCTGCGCTTGTCCAGCCCATGAGGTAGACGACAACGCTTGCAGCACGCAAATGGAAAGCAGGGTTCGGCGCATGGAGAGAAAAAAACCTTTACGAATAGGCCAATACAAGGGTTGAAACCGCCAAAAAACTCCGGCGCATGCTATACAAAACCATTCGCAATTAATACAAATTCCCATTAGCACCCAAAGCCGCTATTCCCCCGCCGTAGCCATCACCGAAGCGCGTCGCGCGAAATCCCCACCTGCATCCATTGACAAGGCCAGGGCAAAAATTCAACATGCCAGCACTTGTTGGACAACCTACAACCAACAACCAACAAGTACTGCTCTGCAAGCGCCAAGGCGTGCGAAGAGCTGTCGAGGAGATGAAATCCATGCCTCACCCCAAATCCGCCACAGCGCGGCCGCCCTCCTGCGCCGCCCCGAGAGAAACGATCCAAGCCCCGAGCTTCGTGCTGCCGCCAGGTTCATGCGACACCCATGCGCATGTGATCTGCGCTGATTTTGAGCGCTATCCCCTGGTACCCGAGCGCAGTTACACCCCGCCTCCCGCACCTGAGGCGCTGTATCTGGACATGTTGCGGGCCACGGGGATGCAGCGCGGGGTTCTGGTGCAGCCGAGCGTCTACGGCACCGATAACCGCTACATGCTCGAGGTGTTGCAACGTCATCACGATCGACTGAGGGGCGTCGCGGTAGTCGACGAACGAATCGGCGATGACGAACTGGCGCACATGCACGCCTTGGGTGTGCGTGGAGTTCGCATCAACGTGCTGTTTCGCGGCGGCGTGAATCTGGACTTGATGGAGCGTCTTGCCAATCGAGTTGCCGACCTTGGCTGGCATCTGCAGTTTTTGATTGATGTCCGGCTGTTAAGCGAGCTGCAGGCACGGATAGCCAGGCTGCCCTGCCCCGTGGTGATCGATCACTTCGGACACTTCCCGGCCCGCCTGGGCGTCAAGGAGCCAGGGTTCGAGTTGCTGCTGAGAAACGTGGCGGAACACGGTTGGTGGGTCAAGTTGTCGGGCGCTTATCGCCTGAGTGAGCGGCATCCGGACTATGCCGATACGGATGCGTTGGCCCATGCCTTGCTGGGCGCCGCCCCCGAACGAATGGTTTGGGGCAGCGACTGGCCCCACGTAGCGCTCGAAAGCACGCCCGACACCGGTTCATTACTGGATCGCTTGTACTCATGGGCGCCCGATGAACGCCAGCGACAGAGCATCCTGGTCGATAACCCCGCCGTTCTGTACGACTTCAAATAACAAAAACAATAACCCAGCGGCACTAAGGTGCTGCACGGAGAACAATAATGAGCTGGTTTAGCGAACTTAATACCGTTGAAAAACGCACCTTCTACTCCGCATTGGGTGGCTGGGCGCTGGACGCCCTGGACTTCATGGTGTTCACCTTCGTCATCGCCTCCTTGATGACCCTCTGGCACATCGATAAGGGATCAGTAGGACTACTGAGCACCGTGACCTTGCTGTTTTCGTCCATTGGCGGATGGGGAGCGGGGATTCTGGCTGACCGCTACGGTCGGGTGCGGCTGCTGCAGATCAGCATTCTGTGGTTCTCGATCTGCACCGTACTGATCGGCTTCGCGCAAAACTTCGAACAACTGTTTGTCCTTCGTGCGCTGCAGGGACTCGGGTTCGGCGGCGAATGGGCGGTGGGCTCGGTGCTGATCGGCGAAATGGTCCGAGCGGAACATCGCGGCAAGGCCGTGGGTATCGTGCAGAGCGGATGGGCCATTGGCTGGGGCGCGGCCGCGCTGCTCTACACAGTGGCCTTCAGCTACCTTCCCGAAGACCTTGCCTGGCGCTCGCTGTTCTGGATCGGCATCGCACCTGCACTCCTGGTGCTCTACATTCGTAAATACGTGCCAGAACCCGAGGTGTTCCTGCAGAGCAAAAAACACCAGAGCGAAACAGGCAACAGGGTGGCTTTCTGGCACATCTTCTCCCCCTCGCTGCTGCGTACCACCCTGTTGTCCGCGCTGCTGTGCATGGGAGTACAAGGTGGCTACTACGCGATCACCACATGGTTGCCGGCCTATCTGAAGCTGGAGAAGGGCCTGTCAGTCTTCGGCACCGGCAGCTACCTGCTGGTGGTCATCCTGGGGTCATTCTTCGGCTATGTCTGCGGCGCCTACCTGTCTGACCGGCTGGGGCGCCGCGCCAACTTCATCCTCTTCGCCGTCCTGTCGGCCATCAGCGTGATCTGCTACATGCAACTGAACCTGACCAATACCCAGATGCTGATTCTCGGTTTTCCCTTGGGGTTCGCCGCATCCGGTATCTACAGCGGCATGGGGGCCTTTCTGACAGAACTTTATCCTTCGGCAGTGAGGGCCAACGGCCAGGCGTTCTCCTATAACTTCGGGCGCGCGGTGGGCGCACTGTTCCCGGGACTCGTCGGTTTCATCAGTGCCCAATACAGCCTGGGCACCGCGATTGCGATGTTCGCCGGAGGTGCCTACTGCCTGGTCCTGGTGGTGACCTGCTTCCTCCCGGAAACCAGGGGCAAGCAATTGCACTGAACCAGACATCATTTGTTAGAGTAACGCCCGCGTATCGTTCCTTACGCGGGCGTTCTACGTTTCAAGCTTTTGAAACCGACATTCGATGACTGAGAAAAATGACTATAAAAGCAATTGGCCGACGTGATCACTTCTCGGTTGAGATCTTTCGTTATCTGGAAAGTGAAATACGTGAAGGTCGACTCCGTCCCGGTGATCGCATCCCCACCGAAAGCCGCTTAGCCGAAGCCTTCGCCGTTAGCCGAAATGTCGTGCGTGAAGCCGTGGCGCGGCTCAATTCGGCTGGCCTCGTCATCAGTCGCCAAGGGCTTGGGGTGTTTGTTGCCACCGAAGCCAACCAGAGCAGCTTCCGCATCACTCAAGAGGAACTGACCGACAGCACCAAGCTGCGCCAGCTCTACGAACTGCGCCTGGACCTCGAAGTCGCCGCAGCCGCCATGGCCGCCCGACGTCGCTCACTCAATCAGTTGAACAAGATCGCGGCGGCGCTGGACACCCTGCGCGACGGCCTGCAAAACCCTCAGGACATGCTGGAGCACAGCCTGCAGTTCAAGCGGGCCATTGCCGACGCCACAGGCAATGACTACTTTCGCAACTTCATCATCTTTCTCTGCAGCCACGTCTACGAAGCGGCCTTGCTGGAGAACCGCCTGGTGCGTTCGAGCGACCTCGGCGAAACCCTGCTGGCCGAACACCAGGCGATCTTTGACGCCATCAAGCTCGGCGACCCCGACCTCGCCAGACGCGCCACCTGGCAACAGATCATCAACTCCGCCGAACGCAATGGGTTGCGGGGATTGCAAGGCTGGGAAATCACTCGCATGAGTTCGCTGGGCGAAACCTACGCCCCGCAATGCGCAGGCCCGGATCCCGAGCCGCGCAAACTGCAACGCACCTTGCCGGACGGGGCATGCGACTGCCACTTCCACGTCTTTGGTGACGAGCATGGGCAACCGTTCTCCCCTCACCGTTCCTACACGCCGCCCCCCGCTCCCCTGGAGGCCTTTGAGCACGTCCAGAAAACCCTGGGGTTGAGTCGCGCAGTCATCGTCCAACCCAGTGTCTACGGGGCGGACAACAGCACCACCCTGGCGGCGCTGAAGCAAGGGGGCAGCGCATTGCGCGGGGTTGTGGTGATCGATACCGACACCGATAGCCAAACCCTGCAGGCGATGCATCGCCTCGGGGTTCGCGGCGTGCGCGTCAACCTGATCTTTAAAAGTGGCGTCGAGGTATCGGATGTTGCGGCCCTGGCGGAAAAAGTCGCGCCCCTTGGCTGGCACCTTCAGTTGCTGATCGATATCACCGAATTCGCCGACTTGTACGAAACCGTGGCCAGCCTGCCCGTGCCAGTCGTCATCGACCACATGGGGCACATGCCCACCAGTTGCGGGCTGAACCACCCGGGATTCACCGACCTGCTGCGCCTGCTGCAAGAAGGCCGGGTGTGGGTCAAGCTTTCCGGCGCCTATCGCTTTACCGCGTCGAAGGACTTTCCTTACGACGACGTAACGCCCTACGCCCGGGCGTTGATCGAAGCCAATCCGAACCGGCTGCTGTGGGCAAGCGATTGGCCACATCCGTGCATACCGGTGCCGATGCCCAACGACGCCAGCCTGCTGGAGATGCTGTTCGACTGGGTAGAAAACGATGACGCGCTGATCAAGCAGATCCTGGTGGACAACCCGGCCCAGCTCTACGGCTTCTGAAGACGCCCAGCGAGCTGGTCGCACCAGTGCTCAACGAAAACATAAGCACCAGTCCACGCCGATACCCAGCCGCGGCGGTCAAACCGCACCATGCCCGCGCCGCTCAAGCGCCTGAGGTCTGGTCGGCGCCGCGCAGCAACTTCAGCAAGGCCTGGAGCGGGTGCTGGACGGTCTGTCCGTCCTTGCGCTTGACCTGGCTGCGGCACGAGTAGCCGTCCGCCAGCAGGCGCCCGGCCCCATTGAGACGGGCCACCAAGGGGCCCCAGGACTGACGGTAAATGACCTCCGAGGTCCCGGCGTTCTGGGTTTCGTGACCATAGGTTCCGGACATCCCACAGCAGCCGCTGGCTTGCACCTGCAACTTCAGGCCGACTCGGGCGAAGATCGTCTGCCACAGCGCCACGCTGCCCGGCTCGTTGGTTTTCTCGGTGCAGTGCGGCACAAAGTGGTAAGTCTCCTGGTCCGCGCCCAGCGCTGACGGCGCCAGTACCTGCGCCAGCCATTCCTGCGGCAGCAGCACGCTCGGAGCCTGATCCTGCCCCAGGGTCTTGGCGTACTCCTGCCGATAAACCAGGGTCATCGCCGGATCAAGACCCACCAATGGAATCTGATAGCGGTGCAGCTGGCGCAGCGTTCGGCCGTTGTAATGCGCAGCCTTTTCGAAGGCTTTCAAAAAGCCCTGGACCTGCAGCGGCTTGCCATTGGCTGCGAACGGCGCGATGTACACCTCAAACCCCAGCCTGGAAATCAGTTCGATCCAATCGGCCAGCAGCGGTGTTTCGAAGTAACGGGTAAAGGCGTCCTGCACGAGAATCACGCTGCGAGCCCGTTGCGCCTCGTCCATCCCCTCAAGCAGCACAGGCGACGCCACGCGCACGTTCCACCGCCGGCAAACCTCATCAAAATCCAGCAGGCTCAGCAACGGACTGTCGATCATTCCGGCCACCCGCCGCAGAAACGCCCCCACCATCCGCGAGCCGATGATGCCGTTGTACAAACGCGGCACGCGGGCGAAGTGGGGAATGGTGTACTCAAGGGAACCGATGAGGTAATCCTTCAACGGGCGCAGATAGCGACTGTGATACAGCTGCAAAAACCGCGAGCGAAAGTCCGGCACATTGACTTTCACCGGGCACTGCCCCGCACAGGACTTGCAGGCGAGGCACCCGGCCATCGCCTCGTAGACCTCATGGGAAAAGTCTTTCTGGCCCAACTTCCGTGCAAGCGTATTGACCGTACGCCTGGGCAGGCCGAGCAGCTCGGACCTGGACGAGAGAGCCACTTCCAGCACATCGACACCTTGCTGGCCCTGCAAGCGCAGCCACTCACGCACCAGCGACGCGCGCCCCTTGGGCGAGTGCAGTCTATTGCGAGTGCCTTTCCAGGACGGACACATGGCGTCATCGGGGTCGAAGTTGTAGCAGGCGCCGTTGCCATTGCAATGCACGGCGGCGTCGTAGTGCGACCAGACCCGCTCATCAATGGTGCGATCAAGCTCGCCCCGCAACCGGACCTCGTCCACCCGGGTCAACCGGGCGTCGGGCAGCGTTTTGGGCGTGGCGATCTTGCCCGGGTTGAGTTGGTTGTTCGGATCAAAAGCCGCCTTGAGTTCCTGCAGGGCCGGATAGAGTTCGCCGAAGTAGTCGGGCACGTATTGCGACCGCAACCCTTTACCGTGCTCGCCCCAGAGCAAGCCGCCATGCTTTTGCGTGAGCTCGGCGACGGCGTCGGAAATGGGCCGGATCAGGGCCGCCTGAGCGGGGTCTTTCATGTCCAGGATCGGCCGCACATGCAGGACCCCGGCGTCCACGTGACCGAACATGCCATATTCCAGGCCATGGCCATCAAGCAACTCGCGGAACTGCGCAATGAAATCAGCCAGGTGCTCGGGAGGAACGGCGGTATCTTCCACGAACGGCTGGGGCCGGGCGGAGCCTTTGACGTTGCCCAGCAGCCCCACGGCCCGCTTGCGCATCGCGTAGACCCGCTGCACTGCCTGGGCGCCGACGGCCAGGGTGTGCCCCAATCGCACCACGCGGGTGTCACGCTGCAGGTGCAGGACAAATTCATCCACGCGTTGCAGCAAGACCGCCTCGTCGTCGCCGCTGAATTCAACCAGGTTGATGCCCAGGGTCGCCACATCGGGGTCTTGGGGAAAGTATTCGGCGACGCCGTGCCAGACGATGTCGTTCATCGCCAGCCCGAGGACCTTGGAGTCCACCGTCTCGATGGACAGCGGCTTGAGCTGCATCAACGCCTTGGCGTCGCGCAGTGCGTCCATGAAGCCGGCATACCGCACATTGACCAGGATCGAATACTGGGGAATGGGCAGCACATTCAGCGTGGCTTCCACAATGAAACCCAGCGAGCCTTCGGAGCCGCACAGGACACTGTTCAGATTGAGTCGCTCGTTGGGCTCCTGCAGATGCACCAGGTCGTACCCCGTCAGGCAACGGTTCAGCTTGGGAAAGGTGTGTTCGATCAGCTCGGCATATTGCTCCACGATCTGCGATGCACAGCGATGGATCGCGCCAACCTTGTCTTCGCGACGGGCCTGTGCCTGCCACTGGTCACGGTCCAGGGGCACACTGTCGAGCCGCTCGCCACCAATGAGAATGGTCGACAGCGCCAGGACATGATCACGGGTCTTGCCATAGGTGCAGCTTCCCTGGCCACTTGCATCGGTGTTGATCATGCCGCCGATGGTGGCCCGGTTCGACGTCGACAGCTCGGGCGCAAAAAACAGTCCATGGGGTTTCAACGCCGCGTTGAGCTGGTCTTTGACCACGCCGCTTTGCACCCGCACCCAGCGCTCCTCGACGTTGATCTCAAGGATGCCGTTCATGTGGCGCGACAAGTCGACCACGATCCCGCTGGTCAACGATTGGCCATTGGTGCCGGTTCCTCCGCCCCGCGGCGTGAGTACCACCGAGCTGAATGGCGCCAGCGCCACGAGGCGGGCCAACAGCTGAACATCTTGCACATTGCGCGGAAACACCGCGGCTTGCGGCAGGCGCTGATAGATCGAGTTGTCGGTCGCCAGCACGGTCCTGAGCCCATGATCGCGAGCGATTTCTCCCTGGAAACCCTCCTGTTCCAGGCGAGCCAGGAACAACTCACAGGCTGGGTTTTTGACTTCATGGGGAGACAACCGGGCAATCATGCTGGAATTCCTACTGGCGATACCGCTAATCTGAGCATTCTCGTTATGTATGCTTACCCCCCGACAGCTGCTGCATGGCAAGGGGCGCACCCACGATTTTGTGGGGCCAAGACGTTTCACACAAACGTAAAACCTGCAGCTTTTGCATGAGCTTTATGAATGAACCCACGCCGACTGACCCCTTCAATGTCCCTGCTGGTCGCTTTCGAGGCCGCCGCCCGCCATTGCAGTTTCACCAAAGCTGCGGACGAACTGGCCCTGACCCAAAGCGCGGTCAGCCGGCAAGTGCAGGCCCTGGAATCGCAGCTGGAGATCTCGCTGTTCAAGCGCGAGGGCAGAAAAATCGAACTCACCGCCGCCGGCGCTCTGTACCAGCATGAACTCAGCGCCGCATTGGGGCGCATTCGCAGCGCCACCCTGCAGACCATTGCCTTCAAGGAAGAAGATGGCCCGTTGAACCTGGCGGTGCTTCCGACGTTCGGCTCAAAATGGCTGCTGCCGAAAATGCATGAGTTCTATGCCCGTCATCCCAGGAACCTGGTGCATATCCATTCAAGGATCATTCACGCCGACAACCCCTCCAGCGTGGGCGACATGCAGGCCATCATCTGTGCGGGAAAAGGGGACTGGCCGGGCTACGTGTCGCACCTGCTGCTGCAAGAAAAACTGATCGTCATCGCCAGCCCCAAGGCCCTGGCAGGCAACCCCGAGCTATCGCTGGACGAGCTCCCCCATCATTTGCTGCTGAACGTGGTGTCTCGCCCCAACGGCTGGTCTGATTGGTTCGACTTCAACAACCTGGATCACCAGAAAATGCGCACGGGCCCCAGCTTCGAGCTCACCGCCCACCTGATCCAGGCGGTGGCCGCAGGCATAGGTATCGGGCTGGTTCCCGATATCCTGGTGCAGGAGGAAATCGAGTCTGGAGCCGTGGTCAAGCTGTTCGGCCCCATGGACAGCGGTCGCAACTATTACCTGACCTGCGCCGCGCGCTACCAGCACTTTCCGGCGTTCAAGACATTCAGCGCCTGGTTGCTGTCCCTCCCCTCCTGAAGCGCCCGCTGCAAACATCATCCTGCTGCGGGCTCGGCAGCAGAAATGGCCTAGCGCTCCGTTCAACACATCACCAGCGCATGACCATCGGCAGCAGCGAACGCAAATCCCGGCGCTGACCGCTCCCGAACCAATGCCGACATTCATAGCGCTGACAGCTCTGCCATTGGCGGGGCAAAGCTGTTCAGCGCTCAGCGGCAGACTCAGGACTCGGGGCAGCGATAGACATTGCCCGAAAGCGTCACGTTGGTTTGCTCCAGGCGATTATCCGAACCGGTCTGCCCTGCGCGTTGAGTGAGCAGGTAAACCCGGTTGCCCCCCAGCGCCGCGGCCTTGTTTTTCAGGTCGTTGCGGGCGCCGGTTTCGAGATTGGCGTTACCCGTGATACTGCCCAATAAAAAGTCGCCCTGACTGCCGGTGACATCACCAAGAAACTGGCATTCACGTCCCGGTTCGTTGTGGGTGATGCGCACATTGTTGGCCCCGGGTCCGGCTATTGAAGTGGGCGCGCAACCTGCCAGGACAAACAACGCGGCACACAGACCGATCCCCGTGAGCCTATGAGAGAGATACATCCGGATGATTCCTTTCGTGCATTTGGAGCGATACCCCGAGCGGAGAATCCTTCGGGGCGGTAGAGCGCGCAGTATCAAACTTTGCTGAAGCCGGAGTTGTATTAATCAGTGAATCTACAGTCAAAAAATGTAAAGACCGGTCGACGATTCGCCAGCGCCAGGATCATGAGCACCCGCCGGGTGTGCGCATGGTCCTGTCAGCCATGCCGCTCAGCAGGATTCGCGTTCTACCAGCGGGCACGCAACCCTGTGAATCGTCGGCTGTTCCCAGCGCTCGATGAGGTATTGCGCAGAACGCCGCCCCATTTCGTAATACGGCAACTGCACGGTACTGAGCGGCGGATAGAACAGCTCGGCAACACCGATCATGTTGTCGTACCCCAGAACCGCCACGTCCTGCGGAATACGCAGACCGCGACCTAGCAAGTACTGGTAAGCCACCAAAGCGATGCGGTCGTTACCACAGATAAGAAGATCGAACGCTGGCGCTCCTTGCGACGCTTGCAATTGCGCCTCCAGCGCGGCGATCGTTTCCTGATAGGCGTCATCCTGGGACAGGCTGTATTGCGGAACATCGGCCACGGATATTCCAGCCTCAGTGAGGGCTCGACACAATCCAAGCTGGCGCTGCTCCCAGGCCAGGCTGGCTTGTGGCAGGTTGATGCACAACGGACTGCGGTAGCCACGCTTGAGCGCATGCCGCACAGCCTGATACTGGCCGTCGGCATCGTCAGGCACATAACAGGCCACCCCGGACTCCAGGCTCATGCAATTGCTCAGCACCAGCGGCAGGCTGCGCAACGCCGGGGGGATCTCGATGGTCCGCAGCTGCATGGCGCTGAAGATGATTCCGTCAGGCTGGTGGGACAGCATCAGGTCGATGGTCTGCTGGCTCGGCGGCACTTCGAACACGTTGAGGATGAAGACATTCCAGCCGTGTTCCCGGGCGGTGCGCTCCATGGACAGGAGCATTTCCACGGCGAAGGGCGTGGTGGCGGTATCCAGCGCGAAGACGCCAATGGTTTTGCTACGGGAAGCGCCGCCGCGGATCTGTCGGGCAGAAAGACTGGGGACATAACCCAGGGTCTCAACCGCTTGCAGAACTTTCGCCAGGGTTTCCTGATTGACTTTTTCCGGGGTATTAAGCGCCCTGGACACCGTCATCAAGGAAACCCCTGCGAGGTGCGCGACATCTTTAACTGAGGCCATTCGCAGGTGCCAATGCTTGTGTGGCCGGGCATCATGTCATGCTTGGCAAAAGCATGACAACACATCGCCAGACGTCGCGCGCCCATGGCCGATCAGCAGGGTCAGAGGCGCAGATCGGCCAGGTGCCAGACCGACGCATCGCCAAACCCAGCGCTGCCATTGACCGCAAACGCCATGACCGCCTGACTGTCCGGACGAGGATAGATCCGGCTGCTCAAGCTATAAGCGCCGTCATCGACAAACACCTCGATAGACGAACGATCAAGGAAAATCCGCAAGTCTATCCGCGTTTGTCCCTTGGCTATCGGCACGCTGCGCGCACCGCTCACCCCCACTCCCGAGTGTTGCCTGTCCAGCACCAGGCGGCGCGCCATCGCATCGAAATACACCAGGGTCCGCTCTTGCTGATCCTCACTGCAACGCAGCGCCAGCCCAAAGCGCTCAGCAGTGCTGCCAGCCAGGTCCAGGGACAGTTCGAACTCCAGTAACGTCCCTCGTTCATCGAGCAGGCAATTGCCGGATTCGACCACGCCGATTGCCAGTGTCCGTTGCGACTGGCGTAGCGCCTTCAGCTCGCGGGCCGGCCGCATGCGCAGCCGTTCGCCATTACGGCTCAGTTCACGAGGCAGCGACAGCGCCCCACACCAGTGCTGCGCCTGACTCGGCATCGGGCTCTCCCACATGTCCATCCAGGCCCACAACAGGCGGCGTCCGTCCGGCGCCAGCAGGGTCTGCGCCGCATAAAAATCGTGACCATGATCCAGTTCACGCGGCTCACCACACTCGCTGAAGTATCCACGGTCGTCCAGCAGCCCCATCCGATAGCTGTTCTGGAACTTGTTCCAGTTGTCATAACCGCTGGGCTTCAGGCCTTGAGGCGAATAGAGAAACACATCGTTGCCATCGAGTTCGAACAGGTCCGGACACTCCCACATGTAGCCGTCCGACTCGCGTCGCCCCTGCAGCGCGCACCTGAGGTACTTCCAGTGATGCAGATCGTCGGAGCAATAGAGCAGGAGCAGCGGGTCGTCGCCTTGGCGAGCGCCCAGGGCCATCCACCACTGCCCTGCTCGCCACCACACCTTGGGATCGCGAAAATGCATGATGCTCGGCTCAGGCGCCGTATCGATCACCGCCCCGTGCTTGCTGAACGAAACGCCATCGATGCTGCTGGCCAGGCACTGGACCTGACGAATGTGCCGCTCATCACCCGGCGCACCCAGCCAGGTATGCCCGGTGTAGATCAGGTACAGCCTGTCGTCCGCGACCACCGCAGATCCTGAAAAGCAGCCATCGCGGTCATAGGCGTCGCCAGGCGCCAGCGCGATGGGCAGATGCTCCCAGTGCACCAGGTCGCGGCTCTTGGCGTGCCCCCAGTGCATCGGCCCCCACTTGGCCGAATAGGGATGATGTTGGTAGAACACATGGTATTCACCGCGAAAAAACACCAGGCCGTTCGGGTCATTCATCCATCCTGCCGGCGGCGCCAGGTGATAGGCCAGGCGATAGTCATCCTCCCGCTCGGGCAGTTTTTTTTCGATAGCGCGATGCGCTTGCTCTAACAGTGCAGCGTGCATGGCCGGTTCCTGTCTAGGGTTCATAACGAAGGGCAGATTGAGCGATGGCAGGCAGCTCCGGCGAATCGCCAGGCCGGTCTTGAGCGGCGCCGCGCACGGGGTCCTTGCGCAACAAGGTCCATGACAGCAACAGGCAAACGCCGACCAGGCCTGCCATCAGCACGTAGACGCTGGAGAAACCGAGATGGTCGTAGCCGTAGCCCACCAGCGGCGATAGCAGCATGGAGGTCAATTGCTGGGCGAACTGGAATCCCACCAGGTAGATCGAGGCGGACAGCCGAGAGTCGAAGTTCAGCGAAATGTATTTGAATATCGAGACCAGCAAGATGGGCACTTCCAAGGCGTGCAACATCTTGCAGGCAGCGATAGCCCAGGCCTGCGTTGCCATCCCGGAGCCAAGGATGCGCACAAACATGATGCTGCCGGCCAGGATCAGCCCGTATTTGGCGCCTGTGCGGCTGACCACCCAGGGTGCAAACAGCATCAAGACCGCCTCGACCAGCACCTGAGACGAGTTCAGGTAGCCATAGGCGCGGGTGCCCTCCTCCGGGGTCGGGAAAAACGAGGAGAAATACACCGGAAACTGTTGCTCGTAGATCATGTAGATCCCGCACACCCCTGTCAGGTACAGGCTGAAAGCCCAGAATCGCGGGAGTGTCAGCAACTTCCAGAGATCGTTCAGGCGCACGGGGTGGGCAACGCTGCCCGCCTGCGCAGCCGGCGGGTTCAAACGGTCAAGGTCCAGGCGGGACAGGATCAGCAGGAACACGACGCCGGCGGCGCTGCTCATGTAAAACGCAATGTCAGGATCAATGTTGAACACCACGCCGACCACGCCGGTCGCGCTGGCCCAGCCCAACGATCCCCACATTCGGGTGGTTCCAAACTCGAACCCCGCATGACGTGACAAACGCTCGGTGTAGGACTCGATTACCCCCACGCCTGCCAGCATCGCCAGCGCCAGAAACGCCGCACCGACCAAGGCGCCGAGCACCACGTTCTGCGCCAACAGGCCGGCGTAGACATAAATGGCAAACGGGGCCGCGGCGCAGAGCAAGATGCCAATCCATACCAACAGTTTTTTGGACAGCCCGAGGCGGTCTTGAAGAGCGCCGTAGAAGGGCTGAACCAGCAACGCCGCAATGGCGTTGGCGGCGAAAATGAACCCGGTTTCCGTGCCATTCAAGCCAATGACTCGATGCAGCCAGATAGAGAACAGCGAATAGCTGGATGACCACGAAAAGAAGAAGAAAAACAATAAACCACTGATAAGCCAGTACTCGCGTTTGGCGGCAAGCTGCATGTGACGACCCTCTTGTTCTTATCTAGGTTAACGTTAACATTGCGACATATTACGCGTCTTCAAAGCCTTCGCTGTCAAGTGGAGTCATCTGCAAAAAGCGCTCAACACGCCCCGCATGACCCGCAGAAGGTCCCTGCGCGACAGGCGCCTGCGAGCCGTTTAAACAATCTCTGCAATGCCCGAATACAAAGACAGGAGGGCCTGTTCGCCGACAGCTGTCCCCTGCCCCGGCGGGCAATGTTGCGTATGCGACAACAATCAATTGCATACCAGGGGATTGATAGCACCCTAACGAAAGGCGCAGGCTAGAGGGCTCGCTTGGGGCTTATATCATTCCGAATGATAGTTACCTTCGCTTCATTCGATTCGTGAGATACCACCCTGCCGAGCATCATCCGCCCATCTCAAATTACCTTGGCGGATGAACCATGGACCAGTCAGTCAAACTCTTGCGTTACCCCTTAGCCGCCCTCGCCGTTCTGGTCATGAGTGCCTGCGGCAAAGCCCCGGAAACCGCCTCCGCCCCGCCCGCTGCCAAGGTCAGTGTGGCCAAGGTGCTGGAGCAGCCGGTCAACGAATGGGATGAGTTCACCGGACGCCTGGAAGCCCCGGAAACCGTGGAAATCCGGCCACGGGTCTCGGGCCAGATCGATCAGGTGGCGTTCACCGAAGGCGCCCTGGTGAAGAAAGGCGACCTGCTGTTCCAGATCGACCCGCGCCCCTTCCAGGCTGAAGTCCGCCGCCTCGAAGCCCAGCTGCAACAAGCCCGGGCCACCGCCACCCGCAGCGCCAACGAAGCCCAGCGCGGCCAGCGCCTGCTGACCAGCAACGCGATTTCCGCCGAGCTGGCCGACACCCGCAGCAGCGCCGCCCAGGAAGCCCGGGCCGGCGTCGATGCGATCCAGGCTCAACTGGACCTGGCCAAGCTCAACCTGAGCTTTACCCGGGTGGTGGCCCCCATCAGCGGTCGCGTCAGCCGCGCACAGATCACCGCCGGCAACCTGGTGACCGCCGATGTCACCGCGCTCACCAGCCTGGTGTCCACCGACAAGGTCTACGCCTACTTCGACGCCGACGAACGCGTGTACCTCAAGTACACCCAACTCGCCCGCCAGGGTCAGCGCGGCCAGACCACCCCGGTGTACCTGGGCCTGTCCAATGAAGAAGGCCACCCGCACCTGGGCCAGATGAACTTCGTCGACAACCAGGTCAACCCCAAGACCGGCACCATCCGCGGCCGCGCCGTGTTCGACAACCGTGACGGCAGCTACACCCCGGGCCTGTATGCGCGCCTGAAACTGGTGGGCAGCGGCACCTACTCGGCGATGCTGATCAACGACGAAGCCGTGGGCACCGACCTGGGCAAGAAGTTCGTGCTGGTGATGGACGCCGACAACAAGCCGGCCTACCGCGCCGTGGAGCTGGGGCCGAAGATCGAGGGCCTGCGCATCGTGCGCAACGGGCTGAGCAAGGACGACACCATCATCGTCAAGGGCTTGCAGCGGGCACGTCCCGGTGCCCCGGTCACGCCTGAAGTGATCCCCATGGCCAGCCAGGAAACCCTCGCCGCCCTGGCCCAACAACGCCAAGCACTGGAAGCCAGCAACCTGCCGCAGGTCACCCCTGCCAAGGCGGCTCCGGCTGTGAAACTCGCCGCTGCGACACCGCGCGGTTAAGGGACGACTCTCAAGATGAATTTTTCCCAGTTCTTCATTTCAAGGCCGATCTTCGCCGCGGTGCTGTCGCTGCTGATCCTGATCGCCGGCGCCATCTCGCTGTTCCAACTGCCCATCAGCGAATACCCGGAAGTGGTGCCACCCACCGTGGTGGTACGCGCCAACTTCCCCGGGGCCAACCCGAAAGTCATCGGTGAAACCGTGGCCGCGCCCCTGGAACAGGCGATCACCGGGGTCGAGAACATGCTCTACATGTCCTCGCAATCCACCGCCGACGGCAAGATCACCCTGACCATCACCTTCGCCCTGGGCACCGACCTGGACAACGCCCAGGTGCAGGTGCAGAACCGCGTGACCCGCACCCAGCCCAAGCTGCCGGAAGAAGTGACGCGCATCGGTATTACCGTGGACAAGGCCTCTCCGGACCTGACCATGGTGGTCCACCTGACCTCGCCGGACCAACGCTACGACATGCTCTACCTGTCCAACTACGCCCTGCTCAACATCAAGGATGAGCTGGCGCGCCTGGGCGGCGTGGGTGATGTACAGCTGTTCGGCATGGGCGACTACTCGCTGCGGGTCTGGCTCGATCCGAACAAGACCGCTTCGCGCAACCTGACCGCCACCGACGTGGTCACCGCGATCCGCGAACAGAACCGCCAGGTCGCCGCCGGTGCCCTGGGCGCTCCGCCTGCGCCCAGCGCCACCAGCTTCCAGCTGTCGGTCAACACCCAGGGCCGACTGGTCACCGAGGAAGAGTTCGAGAACATCATCATTCGCTCAGGCGAAGACGGTGAGATCACTCGCCTGAAAGACATCGCCCGCATCGAACTGGGGTCGAGCCAGTACGCCCTGCGCTCCCTGCTCAACAACCAGCCGGCAGTGGCGATCCCGATCTTCCAGCGCCCGGGCTCCAACGCCATCGAGATCTCCAACGAAGTGCGGGCCAAGATGGCCGAACTCAAGCAGAACTTCCCGCAGGGCATGGACTTCAGCATCGTCTACGACCCGACCATCTTCGTCCGCGGCTCCATCGAGGCGGTGGTGCACACCCTGTTCGAAGCGCTGATCCTGGTGGTGCTGGTGGTGATCCTGTTCCTGCAGACCTGGCGCGCCTCGATCATCCCGCTGGTGGCCGTACCGGTGTCGCTGATCGGCACCTTCGCGGTCATGCACCTGTTCGGCTTCTCCCTCAATGCCCTGTCGCTGTTCGGCCTGGTGCTGGCCATCGGTATCGTGGTGGACGACGCCATCGTGGTGGTGGAGAACGTCGAACGGAACATCGGCCTGGGACTGAACCCGGTGGAGGCCACCCAGCGCGCCATGCGCGAAGTGACCGGCCCGATCATCGCCACCGCCCTGGTGCTGTGCGCGGTGTTCGTACCGGCGGCCTTCATCAGCGGCCTGACCGGGCAGTTCTACAAGCAGTTCGCCCTGACCATCGCGATTTCCACGGTGATCTCGGCCTTCAACTCCCTGACCCTGTCGCCGGCCCTGGCCGCGGTACTGCTCAAGGAACACCATGCGCCCAAGGACCGCTTCTCGAAGATCCTCGACAAGCTGCTGGGGGGCTGGCTGTTCAAGCCGTTCAACCGCTTCTTCGACCGGGCCAGCCATGGCTACGTCGGCACCGTACGCCGGGTCATCCGCGGTAGCGGCATCGCCTTGTTCCTCTATGCCGGCCTGATGGTGCTGACCTGGTTCGGCTTCGCCCACACCCCGACCGGTTTCGTGCCGGCCCAGGACAAGCAATACCTGGTGGCCTTCGCCCAACTGCCGGACGCGGCGAGCCTGGACCGCACCGAAGACGTGATCAAGCGCATGTCCGACATCGCCCTCAAGCAGCCCGGCGTGGAAAGCGCGGTGGCCTTCCCCGGCCTGTCGATCAACGGCTTCACCAACAGCCCGAACAACGGCATCGTCTTCGTCACCTTGAAGCCCTTCGATGAGCGCAAGGACCCGAGCATGTCAGCCGGTGCCATCGCCGGTGCCCTGAACGGCAAATACGCCGATATCCAGGACGCCTACATGGCGATCTTCCCACCGCCGCCGGTACAGGGCCTGGGAACCATTGGCGGCTTCCGCCTGCAAGTGGAAGACCGCAGCGGGCTGGGTTACGACGAGCTGTATAAAGAAGTGCAGAACGTCATCACCAAGAGCCGCAGCGTGCCGGAACTGGCCGGGCTGTTCACCAGCTACCAGGTCAACGTGCCTCAGGTGGACGCGGCCATCGACCGGGAAAAGGCCAAGACCCACGGCGTGGCGATTTCCGACATCTTCGACACCCTGCAGATCTACCTGGGTTCGCTGTATGCCAACGACTTCAACCGCTTTGGCCGCACCTATCAGGTCAACGTCCAGGCCGAGCAGCAGTTCCGTCTCGAGCCCGAACAGATCGGCCAGCTGAAAGTGCGCAACAACAAGGGCGAGATGATCCCCCTGGCGACCTTCATCAAGGTCAGCGACACCGCCGGTCCCGACCGCGTGATGCACTACAACGGCTTCGTCACCGCGGAAATCAACGGTGCGGCCGCCCCGGGCTACAGCTCCGGGCAGGCAGAAGCGGCGATCGAGAAACTGCTCAAGGAAGAACTGCCCAACGGCATGACCTACGAATGGACCGAGCTGACCTACCAGCAGATCCTCGCCGGTAACACCGCCCTGTTCGTCTTCCCGCTCTGCGTGCTGCTGGCCTTCCTGGTACTGGCCGCGCAATACGAGAGCTGGAGCCTGCCGCTGGCGGTGATCCTGATCGTGCCGATGACCCTGCTGTCGGCGATTACCGGGGTGATCATCTCCGGTGGCGACAACAACATCTTCACCCAGATCGGCCTGATCGTACTGGTGGGCCTGGCCTGCAAGAACGCGATCCTGATCGTCGAGTTCGCCAAGGACAAACAAGAGGAAGGCCTCGACCCGCTGGCGGCGGTACTGGAAGCCTGCCGCCTGCGTCTGCGGCCGATCCTGATGACCTCCTTCGCCTTCATCATGGGCGTGGTGCCCCTGGTGATCTCCAGCGGCGCCGGTGCGGAAATGCGTCATGCCATGGGCGTCGCCGTGTTCTCCGGGATGCTCGGGGTGACCTTCTTCGGCCTGCTGCTGACCCCAGTGTTCTATGTCCTGATCCGCAATTATGTGGAGCGCAACGAGGCCCGCGCCCTGCAACTGGAGACGCAACAATGAGTGCCAAAGTCTTCCTGCCGAGCCTGCTGGTGCTGGCCCTGAGTGCCTGCGCCGTCGGTCCGGACTACCAAAGCCCAACCACCGAGGCGGCGCACATCAGCGCCGCCACCGATGGCGCTGCGGGCCAGAAGAACTTCGACCGCGCACGCTTCGAAGGCATCTGGTGGCAACAGTTCGATGACCCGACCCTCAACCAGCTGGTGAGCAAATCGCTGCAGGGCAACCGTGAACTGCGGGTGGCCTTCGCCCGCCTGCGGGCCGCCCGGGCAATTCGCGATGACGCCAGCAATGACGCCATGCCCACCATCACCAGCCGCGCCAGCAGCGACCAAGCCAAGGGGCAGATTCCGGGGCAGACCACCAAGCGGGTCAAGAGCGAGCGCTACGACCTGGGCCTGGACATGGCCTGGGAGCTGGACCTGTTCGGCCGCATCCAGCGCAACCTGGAAGCCACCGACGCCGACCAGCAAGCCGCCGAGGCCGACCTGTATCAGTTGCAAGTGACCATGATCGCCGAGCTGGTGGACGCCTACGGCCAGCTGCGCGGCGCGCAACTGCGGGAAAAGATCGCCCTGGCCAACCTGGACAACCAGCAGGCCTCGCGCAAGATCACCGAAAGCCTGCGCGACGCCGGGGTCGGCGACCAGCTCGATGTGGTGCGCGCCGATGCCCGCCTGGCTTCGGTGGAAGCCAGCGTGCCGCAGTTGCAGGCCGAGCAGACCCGTCAGCGCAACCGCATCGCCACCCTGCTGGGTGAGCGTCCGGACCAGCTCAGCGTCGACCTCTCGCCGGCGCAACTACCGGCGATTGCCAAGGCCCTGCCGATTGGCGACCCGGGCGAGCTGCTGCAACGCCGGCCGGACATTCTCAGCGCCGAACGCCAGCTGGCGGCGGCCACCGCACGGATTGGCGTGGCCAAGGCCGACCTGTTTCCACGGGTCAGCCTCAGCGGCTTCCTCGGCTTCACCGCCGGACGCGGTTCACAGATCGGCTCCTCGGCGGCCAGTGCCTGGGCCCTGGGTCCGAGCATCACCTGGGCGGCCTTTGACCTGGGCAGCGTGCGGGCCCGCCTGCGGGGTGCCGACGCCAATGCCGACGGCGCCCTGGCCAGCTACGAGCAGCAAGTACTGCTGGCCCTGGAAGAATCGGAAAACGCCTTCAGCGATTACGGCAAGCGCCAGCAACGGCTGATCTCGCTGATCCGCCAGAGCGAGTCCAGCCGCGCCGCGGCGGACCTGGCCGAGATCCGCTACCGCGAAGGCACCGTGGACTTCCTGGTGCTGCTGGACGCCCAGCGTGAACGCCTGGCGGCCGAAGACGCCCAGGCCCAGGCCGAAGTCGACCTGTACCGCGGCATTGTCGCCATCTACAAGGCCCTGGGCGGTGGCTGGCAACCGGAGACGCTGGCCAGCCAGTAAGGATTTGCAACGAGCTCCTTTGGTTGGCCGCAACCAACCAATGTTTGGCCCCGTGGATCATTCGGTCGCGGGGCTTTTTTTTGCCACGACATCGCCAAGCAAGGTCCTGCGGACCTTCGCGCAGCCTCGCCGCAGGCTCGACAGCGGCTACAGCCCTGTAGCCGCTGCCGCAGGCTGCGAACGGCCCGAAGGGACGCCAGGATCGCAGCGCCGCTCAAGACTCTGCGGGCAATCGTCAGACAAGGTCCTGCGGACCTTTTCGCAGCCTCGCCGAGGGCTCGACAGCGGCTACACAGCTCCCTGTAGCCGCTGCCGCAGGCTGCGAACGGCCCGAAGGGACGCCAGGATCGCAGGGCCGTTCAAGGCTCCGCGGGCAATCGTCAGGCAAGGGTCGGCGGCCGATAGAGGCAATCGATCATTCGGTCGATCATTGCGATTGGACAGCCCTACAGCGCGCTCCTACTCTTCACTCGCCGAGTAATCGCCCTGGCCTCAGCCATCATGATCGTCCGCCCCAAGCCCAACCTGATCAGCATCCTCTTTGCCCTCAAGGGCTCGATCGCCAAGCGCATTGCCTTGCGCTGCGTGCTGATCACCCTGCTGGCGTCGGTCATCGTCCTGGTGGAAACCCTGCAGCCCACCTATTTCTCCAAGGTCAATGCCACGCCCTTCACCCTGCTGGGCCTGTCGCTGTCGATCTTCATGAGTTTTCGCAACAACGCCTGCTACGACCGCTGGTGGGAAGGCCGCAAGCAGTTGGGGCAGTTGATCATCGAGGTCCGTTCGCTGATCCGCGAAAGCCTGATCATCGACGCTCATCCCCAACGCGAGGGCCTGCTGCGCGACCTCTGCGGCTTCGCCCACAGCCTGATTGCCCGCCTGCGCCATGAAGACGAAGCCCGCGCCCTGCAACCCTGGGCCCAGGCCGACATCGACCCGCAGCACCCCAACCTCACCGATGCCCAGTTGCAACGCATCGGCCAGCGCTGCTCGCAGTGGGCGCAGCAGGGGCTGATCAGTGAATGGCGCTACACCCAGATGGAAACCCGCCTGGTCAGCCTGAGCCTGGTCCAGGCCGCCTGCGAACGCATCCAGAACACCCCGCTGCCCTTCCCCTACACCTTGCTGCTGCACCGCACCATCTACCTGTTCTGCATCCTCCTGCCATTTGCCATGGCCGAGCCCCTGGGCTGGCTGACGCCGATCTTCACCGCCATCGTCAGCTACACCTTCCTGGGCCTCGACGAAATCGGCAATGACCTCGAAGACCCCTTTGGCTACGACGACAACGATCTGCCGTGCAACGCTCTATTGCGCGGTTTGGAGCGTGAACTCCTGGCCGCGCTGGGGCACCGGGACCTGCCGCCGCCACTGCAACCCCAGGAATACGTACTGACCTGATCCCGGGTTTGACTCAGGCCCATTCCTGACCGAAGCTTGCGCCTTCCAAAAGTCGCCAGCTTCCGGATTCCTGCATGCCCCTGCCCCGTCGCTATCTGCTGATCAGCCTGTTGCTCGTTATCGCCCTGGCCCTGGCCTGGACCTTTCTGCGCAGCAGCCCGCCAGCGGTTCCCGAGGCGATCAAGCATGGCTACGGCCCGGCCCTGGAGAAAGCCCGCAACGGCCAGCCGGGCGCAGCACGGGTGCTGTACCAACAACTGGCGCGCCCCGACCTCAATGACCAGCAGCGCACCCGCCTGCTGGCGGTATTGCCCAACTACCCCAGCCCCCAGGCCCTGAAGCTGGCGGACGCCGACCTCTATCATCCCTCGCCCGAGGTGCGCAAAGCCGCGATCGAGAGCGTGCTGGGCCTGGTTCCCAGTGGCCAGCGCAGCCTGCTGATAGGCCCCTTGCTCGACGATCACGAGCAAAGCGTGCGCTTTGCCGCGGTAGACGCCCTGCTCGGCCTGAGCCCGGATGACCAGGGCCTGTACTTCGGCCCACTGCAGCAGGTGATCGACGAATACACCCAGGTGCTCAAGACCCGGGGTGATGACGTCGAGGCCCAATACCAACTGGCCCGCCTGTACCTGCACAACGCCAACCTGAGCAAGGCCCAGCAGACCCTTGAACAAGCCCTGCGCCTGGCACCGGACAACCTGCAAGCGGTGGTGCTGCAGATCGAAGTGCTGGACAAGCAAGGCCAGAGCGACGCCGCCCGCCAGTTGCTGGCCAAGCAACTGCAGGCCCAGCAAGACTCCGCCTACCTGCAACATGCCCTGGGGCTCTGGCTGCTGCACCACGGCCAGGGCGAATTTGCCCTGCTGGGCCTGTCACGGGCGGTGGAACTGGAACCCAACAACGCCGCCTACCGCTACGACCTGGCCACCACCCTGCACAGCCAGCAGGAGCTGGAGGCGGCGCAGAAGCAACTGGAGGAAATCGTCCAGCGCCAGCCTTACAACCGCAAGGCGCGGGTGCTGCTGATCAACTATTGGAAAGAGAGCGGCCAGTTGCAGAACGTCCAGGTGTTGCTGGCCCAGCTGGAACAGCAGAACCCCGACGACCCGGCCCTGCAGCAGGGCCTGTAGCCGCTGCCGAGCCCGCGAGGCTGCGAAAAGGCCCGCAGGGCCTTGCCTGGCGATCTCCAGCCAAACCTTTACCGCCCTCAAGATCCTCGCGCCTGCTGCGTCGGAATACAGCCCAAGCCGTTCGCAGCCTGCGGCAGCGGCTACAAGAGCCCGCACAAAACCTGTAGCCGCTGCCGAGCCCGCGAGGCTGCGAGAAGGCCCGCAGGGCCTTGCCTGGCGATCCCCAGCCAAGCCTTCGCCGCCCTCAAGATCCTCGCGCCTGCTGCGTCGGAATGCCGCCCAAGCCGTTCGCAGCCTGCGGCAGCGGCTACAAGAGCCCGCACAAAACCTGTAGCCGCTGCCGGGCCCGCGAGGCTGCGAAAAGGCCCGCAGGGCCTTGCCTGGCGATCCCCAGCCAAACCTTTGCCGCCCTCAAGATCCCCGCGCCTGCTGCGTCGGAATGCCGCCCAAGCCGTTCGCAGCCTGCGGCAGCGGCTACACAACAAAAGGTTGAACCGTGGCAACGGCAGACGGTCAAGTGATTTATCAGCGATATCAAGGCGTTCGTCGCCATCGCCGATCACCTGGACCCATATGTGCGAGGGCATTGTTTGTCGACCTCATCTGCGTTGCTCAGCGAAAAAGCCGCCACTGGCGTCGAAGGCCTGGACGATATTCTCTCTGGAGGATTATCACGCAGCCATGTATTCCTGCTGGAAGGCGAACCCGGCACCGGCAAGACCACCGTGGCCTTGCATTTTCTACGTGCCGGCGCCCTGGCCGGCGAGCGCTGCCTGTACATCACCCTCTCGGAAACCGAGCGCGAACTGCGCCAGGGCGCCCAGTCCCACGGCTGGCAGCTGGACCACAACATCCACATCTTCGAGCTGACCCCACCGGAAAGCCTGCTCAACGCCGAGCACCAGCAAAGCCTGCTGTATTCCTCGGACCTGGAGCTGGGGGAAGCCACCCGGCAGATCTTCGACGTGGTGGAACGGGTCAAGCCGACGCGGGTGGTGCTCGACAGCCTCTCGGAAATCCGCCTGCTGGCCCAGAGTTCCCTGCGCTACCGGCGACAGATCCTGGCGATCAAGCACTACTTCGTGCGCTATGACGCCACCGTGCTGCTACTGGACGACCTGACCACCGAATCCCTGGACAAGACCGTGCACAGCGTGGCCCACGGGGTGATCCGCCTGGAAGAGCTGACCCCCAGTTACGGCGCCGAGCGCCGGCGCGTCCGGGTGGTGAAATACCGTGGCCAGAAGTACCGCGGCGGCTTCCATGATTTCACCATCATGGGCGACGGGGTCCATGTCTTCCCAAGGCTGGTGGCTGCCGAACACCGCGGCCGCAACGAGCGCCTGACCCTGACAAGCGGCATTGCGGAAATGGACGCGCTCCTGGGAGGCGGCATTGAAAGCGGTTCCAGCACCCTGATCCTGGGCCCCGCCGGTACCGGCAAATCGCTTTTTTCGATGATCTTCGCCGCGGCCGCAGTAGCCCGGGGCGAGAAAGCCGCGCTGTTCATCTTCGACGAAGAGCTGGGGCTGCTGTTGGAACGCATGCGCAACATGGGCATCGACCTGGAGGCCCTGCAAGCCACCGGCAACCTGGTGATCGAGCAAGTGGACGCCGCAGAACTGTCCCCGGGGGAACTGTCCTACCGGGTCCGGCGCTGTGTCGACCAGCAACGGATCAAGACCGTGGTGATCGACAGCATCAACGGCTACCAGGCGGCCATGCCCGAGGAAAACGCCCTGGTGCTGCACATGCACGAACTGCTGCTGTACCTCAACCGCCAGGGCGCCGCGACCTTCATGACCGTGGCCCAGCATGGCCTGGTGGGCGACATGCAGGCCCCGGTGGACATCACCTACCTGGCGGACACCGTGGTCCTGCTGCGCTACTTCGAGGCCCTGGGCAAGGTGCGTCGGGCCATCTCCATCATCAAGAAACGCACCGGCAGCCACGAGTCCACCATCCGTGAGTACCGCATCGGCGCTCGCGGCTTGACCATCGGCGAACCCCTGGAAGCCTTCCAGGGCGTACTGCGAGGCGTGCCCACCTACCTGGGCGAAAGCAAACCGCTGCTGCGGGACGAGGGGCGATGACCCAAGACCTGGCATTTTCCGAACGCGCCCTGGTGCTCACGCCCCACGGCCGTGACAGCCAGCTGGCGCAGATGATGCTCAACGAGGCGGGATTTCGCAGTCTGATCTGCCCGGACCTGCCGGCCCTGTGCACAGAGCTGGAGCACGGCGCCGGGCTGGTAATCATCGCCGCCGAGGCTTTGCGCGGGGTCGACCTGGCCCCCCTGCTGCGCCATCTGCAACAACAACCGGCCTGGTCCGACCTGCCCATCGTGCTGCTGACCCAGCACGGCGGTCCGGAGCAGAACCCGGCCTCAGGCTTCAGCGTGCCCTTGGGCAACGTCAGTTTCCTCGAACGGCCCTTCCATCCGGCCACCCTGATCAGCCTGGTCAGCGCCGCCCTGCGCGGACGCCGTCGCCAATACGAAGCCCGGGACCGGCTGATCGACCTGAGCCAGAGCGAACTGCGCCTGCAATGCACCCTGGAAACCCTGGAACAGCAGGTGCAGGAGCGTACCGCGCAACTGCGGCACAACGAGGAAGCCCTGCGCCAGTCGCAAAAGATGGAAGCCGTGGGCCAGCTCACTGGCGGCATCGCCCATGACTTCAACAACATGCTCACCGGCATCATCGGCAGCCTGGAGCTGCTGCGCCGGCGCCTGGCCCGGGGCCGCACCGAAGACCTGGACCGACTGATCGACCTGGGGGTCACCTCGGCCAATCGCGCCGCCGGCCTGACCCATCGCCTGCTGGCCTTCTCCCGGCGCCAGTCGCTGGACTCCAAGCCCGTGGAAATGAATGCCCTGGTGACGTCCATGGGCGAACTGCTGCAACGCAGCCTCAGCGAAAGCATCCAGCTGGACATGCAGCTGTGCCCGCAACTGTGGGTCGCCGAGGCCGACCCCAACCAGTTGGAAAGCGCCCTGCTCAATCTGGTCCTCAACGCCCGGGATGCCATGCCCAATGGCGGCCGGCTGCTGGTGGAAACCCTCAATCAGCACCTGGGCCCGGACTTCACCCAGGCCCACGACAACCTCGAACCCGGCGACTACGTGCTACTGAGAGTCAGCGACAACGGCTGCGGCATGCCCGACGCCATCATCCATCGGGTGTTCGACCCCTTCTTCACCACCAAGCCCATCGGCCAGGGCACCGGGCTCGGGCTGTCGATGATCTATGGCTTCAGCAAGCAGTCCCACGGCCACGTGTCCCTCAACAGCACCCTGGGCCGGGGCACCGAGGTCAGCCTGTACCTGCCGCGCTATCGGGGCAGTGCGCAGCTGGATGAACAGCCGCTGGAGCAACAGTCGGGCACCGCGCAGAACGGCGAGACGGTGCTGATCGTCGAGGATGATCCGGCGGTCCGGCTGCTGGTCAGCGCGGTACTCGGCGAGCTGGGCTACGCCTTTGTCGAAGCCGGCGACGCCCGCAGCGCCATGCCGATCCTCGATTCGGGGCAACGCATCGACCTATTGATCAGCGATGTGGGCTTGCCGGGCATGAACGGCCGGCAACTGGCGGAGATCGGGCGGCAGATCCGCCCGCAACTGAAAGTCCTGTTCATCACCGGCTACGCCGAGCACGCCGCCGCCCGGGGCGGCTTCCTCGACCCCGGCATGCAACTGATCACCAAGCCCTTCACCTTCGACCTGCTGACCGCCAAGGTGCAGGAGATGATCCGCGACTGAGGAGCGGCTCAAGCCAGCAGTTGCTGAATCTGCTCCTGCAGGCTGTTGAGGTCGAAGGGCTTGGCCAGGATCGGTGCCTTGCGGGTGATGGGGCTGCCGCATTCGAGGATTTCGTTGGGATAGCCGCTGATGAAAATCACCTTGAGGTCCGGACGCAGCTTCACCGCCGGTTCAGCGATCATTACCCCGGTAATGCCGCCAGGCAGCCGGTAGTCGGTGATCATCACATCCAGGTGCGGCTTGCTGGCCAGGATCTCGAACGCCTGCTCGCCATTTTCCGCTTGGAGTACCCGGTAGCCCAGGCCCGACAGATAGTCGGCCAGCAGCATCAGGATGACGGGTTCATCTTCGACGATCAGTACGACGTCTTGTGCATCTTCACTCATGGAAAACCTTTGCTCGATCAATTGCTGCCCCTTCGACCATTGGGTCACGCAGAGGTTGCGTGAGCATTACGCTTTTAGTCATTCGTCGGTCGCCGACAAGGGCAGGCTCACGCGAAACAGCGCGCCCTCGCCGATCCGGCTTTCAACACTGATGGTGCCGCCATGGGCAGTGACGATCTGCTCGGAAATAAACAGCCCAAGCCCAAGGCCCGCCGCCACGTGGCTGGCACTGACCCGCTCGAACTGCTGGAAAATTCGCTTCTGGTTCTCTTCGCTGATGCCAATCCCATGATCGCGCACCTCGACCCGGGCCTCGCCGTCCTGGGCATAGACCCGGACTTGGATGGGGCTCTTGGCGCCGTAGCGCAAGGCATTGGTCAGCAGATTGGAAATCACCTGTTCGATGCGGAATTCGTCCCAGTGGCCTTGCAACGGCTGCTCGGCTTCCAGGCTCAGGGACGATTGCGCAGCTTCCACCTGGGGCGCGAAGTTCTCCACCAATCCGCGTACCAACTGCGCCAGGTCAAACCGGGACGGGCGGATCGATAGCTTGCCAGTGCGAATCCGCGAGATGTCCAGCATGTCTTCGATCAGGCGGATCAGGCTTTTGATCTGGCGCTCGTCGCGATCCACCATGGCGTGCATCTTGTCCAGGCTGAAGGCAGCAGCGTTCTCCCGGGCCAGGTGCATCTTGCGCAGCTGGGTTTCCAGGATCAGGCCGTTGAGGGGCGTGCGCACTTCATGGGCGACGATGGACATGAAGTCATCGCGCATGCGCACCGCCTGCTCCAACTCGTTCTGGGTGGCCTGAAGCTTGTTGAGCAACACCTCCTGCTCACGCCGGCTCTGCTCCAGGGCCTCGACCTGCTGCTTCATGGCCTTGCTCTGGCGGTACAGGTCGACGAACACATTGACCTTGCTCTTGACCGCATGGATGTCCAGGGGCTTGTGCAGGAAGTCCACCGCCCCGCTCTCGTAGCCCTTGAAGGCGTAGTTGAGCTCGCGTCCGGCGGCACTGACGAAAACGATGGGAATGTGCTTGGTCTTCTCGGTGCCGCGCATCAACTCGGCCAGCTCGAAGCCATTCATGCCTGGCATCTGTACATCGAGGATGGCCATGGCGAACTCATGCTGGAGCAGCAGCGACAAGGCCTCGTCGGCCGACAGCGCCTTGTACACCAGGCGGTCCTCGCGCTTGATCAGCGCTTCCAGGGCCAGCAGGTTCTCCGGCAGATCGTCGACGATCAGCAGCTTGGCTTGAATAGTACTTAACATGCGATTCGTTCCAGCTCGGCAAGCAGACGGCTGATGCCGCGCAAAGGGAGAATGTAATCCGGTTGCTGCAGGGCCAGGGCTGCTTCCGGCATGGTGGGAACACTGGCTTCGCCGGGGTCCTGGACGATGGTCAGCCCGCCCTGGCGCTTGACCTCGACCAGGCCCTGGGCGCCGTCCTGATTGGCCCCGGTCAGCAGCACCGCCACGAGGTGCTCCCCGTAGGCATCAGCGGCGGACTCGAACAGGTAATCGATGGCCGGCCGCGAGTGATGCAAGCGCTCCTCCTGGCTCAGGGACAAGGTGCGGTCCTGCTCCACCGACAGGTGATAACCGGGTGCCGCGACGTACAAGGTGCCCGCAACGATCGCTTCCTTGTCGTCGGCCTCCTTCACCCTCAGCGCCAGGCGCCGGTCGAAGACGTCGGCCAATTGGCTGCGACGCTCGTCGGGCAGGTGCAGGACCACGATCACCGGCAGGCTGAAACTGGCGCTGAACTCATTGAACAGGCTCAACAAGGCCTCGACGCCCCCCGCGGAGGCGCCTACTACGACAGCCTCGATCCGAGGCCGGCGATGCGGCGCGACACTTTCCTGGCTCATGTCTTGCGGTAGATCCGTTCTTGTTTGACCAAGGGTTCGAAATGCTTGCCATAGGCGGAAAATTCCAGGGTTTCCTTGCTGCCCAGCACCAGGAAACCACGGTGGCAGAGCGACTCATGGAACAGCCCAAAGGCCCGATCCTGCAGCTTTTTATTGAAGTAAATCAATACGTTACGGCACGAAATTAATTGAGTTTCCGAGAATACACTGTCGGTCGCCAGGCTGTGATCGGCAAAGGTCACGTTCTCGCGCAGGGTCTTGTCGAAGATCGCGTAGTCGTAGGCGGCGGTGTAGTAGTCGGCAAAGGAACGCTGGCCACCGGCCTGCTGGTAGTTGTGGGTGTAGGCCCGCACGTTCTCCAGGGAGAAGATGCCCTGCTTGGCCTTCTCCAGGGAGCTGGGGTTGATGTCGGTGGCGTAGATGATGGTGCGTTCCAGCAGCCCCTCTTCGCGCAGCAGGATGGCCATGGAGTAGACCTCTTCCCCGGTGCTGCAACCAGCGATCCAGATCTTGATCGACGGGTAGGTCTTGAGCAGCGGCACCACCTCCTGGCGGATCGCCAGGAAGTGCGACGGGTCGCGAAACATCTCGCTCACCGGAATGGTCAGGAACTGCAGCAATTGCATGAACGCCGTCGGGTCGTGCAACACCCGCTCCTGCAGCGCGGAAATGGTCTTGCACTCGAACTGACGCAAAGCGTGGTTGACCCGGCGCTTGATCGAAGCACCGGAGTAGTCGCGGAAGTCGTAGCTGTATTTGAGATAAATAGCTTCGATCAGCAAACGCAGTTCGATCTCGGTATTGCGCTCCACTAAATTCTTTCCATCTTCGGTAGCCACACGCGGATAAGGGAAAACAGCCGGTCAAGGTCGATGGGCTTGGCCAAGTAGTCGTTGGAACCGGCCTGCAGGCAGCGCTCCTGGTCGTCCTTCATGGCCTTGGCGGTCACGGCGATGATCGGCAGCTTGCGCCAGCGCGGGTCCTTGCGGATCTGCACCGTGGCTTCGAAACCGTCCATCTCCGGCATCATCACGTCCATCAGCACCAGGTCGATATCTTCGACTTCATTGAGTCTGGCAATGGCCTCATGGCCGTTACGGCCGATCACCACCACCGCGCCCTTGTGTTCCAGGGCGCTGGTCAAGGCAAAGATGTTGCGCACGTCATCGTCCACCAGGAGGATCTTGCGCCCCTCGAAGACCTTGTCACGGCTGCGGGCGGTCTTGAGCATCTTCTGCCGCTCATGGGACAACTGGGATTCGACTTTGTGCAGAAACAACGTCACTTCATCCAGCAGGCGCTCCGGCGAGCGGGCGCCCTTGATGATGATCGAACGGGAATACTTGCGCAGCTCGGTCTCTTCATCCCGGGTCAGGTTGCGCCCGGTATAGACGATCACCGGCGGGAAGGAGCAGATGTCCTCGGTGGACATGCGCTTGAGCAGGTCGTTGCCAAGCATGTCCGGCAGCTTGAGGTCGATGACCATGCAGTCGTAGACATTCTCGCGCAGCAGGTCCAGGGCATCCTGGGCCAGGCCCACGGCGGTGATCTCGATATCGTCGTCGCCGATCAGCCGGGCAATGCTGTCGCGTTGCAGGTCGTCGTCCTCCACCAGCAGCACGCGCTTGACCTTCTGCGTCAGCTTGGCTTCCAGGCGGGCGAACACATCCTTGAGTTCCTCGCGGGTGGTGGGTTTCACCGCGTAGCCCACGGCGCCCATGTGCATGGCCGCTTCCACCCGGTCTTCCACCGAGATCACGTGCACCGGGATGTGCCGGGTCTGGGCATGTTCCTTGAGGCGTTGGAGCACAGTCAGGCCGGAATGGTCGGGCAGGCGCATGTCCAGCAGGATGGCGTCCGGGATGTACTGCTCGGCCAGGCTGTAGCCCTCGTCGGCGCCATGGGCCACCAGGCAGTGGTAACCCAGTTCGTGGGCCAGATCGAAGAGGATATGCGCAAAATTCGGCTCATCTTCCACCACCAGGATGCAGCGGCTGCTGAATGGAGCCTTGTCCCGGTCATCGGCAAAGCGCGGGATCTCACTGCCAGGCCCTTCAGCCACCGGCAACGGCGCACTGGGTGCAACAGGCGCCGCCACCGGCATCATTGCAGGCGCTGGCGCCAGCACCGGTTCGGCCGCCTCGCTGTACTGCTCTGGCAGCACCAGCGTGAAAATGCTGCCCTGCCCCGGCTCACTGCTGACGCTGATGGAGCCCCCCAGCAAGGTCGCCAGGTCCCGGGAGATCGACAGACCCAGGCCAGTGCCGCCATAACGCCGGTTGGTGGTGCCGTCGGCCTGGCGGAAGGCTTCGAAAATGCTTTCCTGCTGGTCCTGGGCGATGCCGATCCCCGAATCCTGCACGACAAAGGCGATACCGCCACCCGGCTGAGCACCAACGCTCAGGCTGACCTGGCCCCTTTCGGTGAACTTGACCGCGTTGGACAGCAGGTTCTTGACTATCTGTTCGACCCGCTGGCGATCCGTGAACAGCCTCTGTGGCGCCCCCGGTTGCAGCTCCACCTTGAAGGCCAGGCCCTTGTCCGCGGTCAACGGCTGGAACAGGCTGCGCAGGCCGTCCACCAGGCGCGGCACGCTGGCATTTTCCGGACGCACTTCGAGCTTGCCCGCCTCGACCTTGGAGATATCCAGGATGTCATTGATCAGGTTCAGCAGGTCGTTGCCGGCGGAATAGATCGACTCGGCGAACTTGACCTGCTCGGCAGTGAGGTTCTCCTGGGGGTTTTCCGCCAGCAACTTGGCCAGGATCAGCGAACTGTTGAGCGGTGTGCGCAGTTCGTGGGACATGTTGGCGAGGAATTCGGACTTGTACTTGCTGGAGCGCTGCAGTTCTTCGGCGCGCTCTTCAAGCTGGGTCTGCGCCTCGTTCAGCTCGCTGTTCTTGCGGTCCATGGCGTCGCGCTGCTCGGCGAGGATCTGCGCCTGCTCGGCCAACTGTTCGTTGGTCTGTTCCAGTTCCACCTGCTGCGTCTCCAGGTGCACCTGGGACTCCTTGAGAATCCGCGACTGCTCCTCCAACTCCTCATTGGCGGTCTTCAATTCTTCCTGCTGCACCTGCAACTCTTCGTTGAGCTGCTGGGTTTCGGCCAGCACTTCCTGAAGGCGCTGGCGGTAGCGCGCAGCTTCGATGGAGGTGCCGATATTGCCGGCAATCAGCTCCAGCAACTCCACATCGCGATCGCTCAGCGCCCGCAAGAAGCCCAGCTCGATCACGCCATTGACCCGGTCGTCATCACGGGTCGGCACCACCAGCACGCTGCGCGGCGCGCCCTCGCCCAGGCCGGAGCTGACCTTGAAGTAATCCGCCGGCACATCGTCCAGGCGGATCAGGCGCTTGTGCTGCGCGGCCTGGCCCACCAGGCCCTCATCGCCATACAGCGACTGCTCTTGCTGCTCCAGCTCCCGGGAAAATCCATAAGAAGCCACACGCTTGAGGCCGCCGTGATCTTCACGGATATACAGCGCCGCCACCGGTGTCCCCAGGTAATGGGCGCAGAACTGGAGGATATTGCGCCCCAGCAGGTTCAGGGTCAGTTGGCCGAGCATCTGTTCGGCCAGTTCGGTCTGGCCGTTGCGCAGCCAGGCCTGCTGTTCCAGGCGCCGGGCGCTGTTTTCCTGGGCCTCGAGGTTGTCGCTGTAGCTTTTGGACAGCGCCAGCAGATCCCGACGCCCGACATAGGCCAGCAAGCCGCTGATGCCCACCACGAACAACAGGTACAGGATCACGCTGAAAATGGTCGTGCGGCTGACGCTCTCATTGCGTTCCAGGCGCAACTGCTGCTCCATGACCACCGCATCCTCGTATTCCTTGCGGATCTCGTCGGTCAGGCGCTTGCCCCGCCCGGCCTGCACCGCGCCACGGTAGTCGCCGTTCTGCCGACGCAGCTCGATCATGCTCTGGGAGAAGTTGTTCCACTCCAGCTGCAGGGCTTCCAGGCGCTTGAGGCGGTCGACCTGCTGCGGGTTGTCGGCGACCAGATCACGCAGCCCATTGAGCTCGCTGAGGATGCGTGGCTTGGCCACTTCATAAGGGTCGAGGAAATGCTCATCGCCGGTGATCAGGAAACCGCGCATGCCGGTTTCCAGGTCGATGGTCAGGCGCGCCGCCTCATTGAGATTGTTGATCACCCGGTCAGTGTGCTGCACCCACTGGATGACCGAGAGCAGATAGGTGATCAGGGACACGAAAAAAACCGCGCTGAGCACGCCTACACCGAGGGGCAGGCTGATGTTGCGGGTCAGCAGCTTGCGAAAACTCTGTTCATCAACCGATGACGGACGGATCATTTGATGGACCTTGGCGCAGGAAAAAAAACGAAGTTTGCCCCACATTCGGCCATCGCAGCTATTTTTTATAACCCACGGGTTCACAACTGCGATTGGACCTGCCCTGGGACAAGGGAAGCGGTTATTCTTGCCGGCGCTTGTACAACAGCCTTTTTCTGTACAGCTTCGGGAACTTGTGGCCAGTCGCCACTTACTGATGCACAGGGCCGCCTGTCGCAGCGCCCCGTACCACCCACTTCTTGAGAGAGTCCCTATGCCCGCCAGCGTCTCCACCATCCTAGTCGTCGAAGACGATGCCATCGTGCGCATGCTGATTGTCGATGTTCTCGAAGAGCTCGAATTCAGCGTCCTGGAGGCTGATGGCAGTGACGCCGCGCTGAGCCTGCTGGAAAACCCGCAACAGACCATCGACCTGCTGATGACCGATGTCGGCCTGCCCGGCATGAACGGCCGTGAACTGGCCGAACGCGCCCGGCAATTGCGTCCGCACCTGCCGGTGCTGTTTGCCAGCGGCTATGCCGAGTCCATCGACGTGCCTGCCGGCATGTCGGTGATCGGCAAGCCCTTCTCTATCGATCAGTTGCGGGACAAGGTGCGCAGCATCCTCGGTTGAGCCCGGCAGCGGCCTGATCCGCCGCTGGCGCGCTGTGGTTTAATGGCGGCCTTTTTTTGCCCTTGCCTGCCAGGAATCGCCCCTCATGAGTCCCACCGCCGCAACCAAAGTCCTGATCATTGGTTACGTCTGGCCCGAACCCCGCTCCTCCGCCGCCGGCGGGCACATGATGCAGATCCTCCAGAGTTTCCTCGACCAGGGCTGGGAGCTGACCTTCAGCAGCCCGGCCAAGGAGGGCGAACACAAGGAGGACCTCGCGGCCCTGGGTATCCGCGAATGCCCGATCGAGCTCAACAACAGCAGTTTTGACCGCTTTGTCGCCGAACTGGCCCCGGACATCGTGCTGTTCGACCAGTTCATGATGGAGGAACAGTTCGGCTGGCGGGTCGAGCAACACTGCCCGAATGCCCTGCGGGTCCTGGAAACCTCGGATTTGCAATGCCTGCGCCATGCCCGGCACCAGCGCCTCAAGGATCAGCTCAAGGCCTGCGCCGACGAAGATGACTTCAGCGCTCTGTTCACCCAGGCCGCGGCGCAAGAGTTCCAGCACATGGCCGACACCGACCTGGCCAAGCGCGAGATCGCCGCCATCTACCGCTGCGACCTGAGCCTGATGATCTCCGAGGTGGAGATCGAACTGCTGGTGCAGCAGTTCCGCCTGCCACCGGCGCTGCTGCACTGGTGCCCCTTGATGCTGGAACAACTGCCGCAGGACTTCCCGCCCTTCGAACAGCGGGCGCACTTCCTCAGCATCGGCAATTTCCGCCACGCGCCAAACTGGGACGCCGTGCTCTGGATGAAAAACCGCGTGTGGCCATTGATCCGCCAACAACTGCCCGGCGCCCAGTTGCACCTGTACGGCGCCTACACACCGCCCAAGGCGGCAGCCCTGCACAACCCGGCCCAGGGTTTTTACATCATGAACTGGGCGCAAGACGCGCTGCAGGTGATGAGTGCCGCGCGGATCTGCCTGGCCCCCCTGCGTTTTGGCGCCGGGATCAAGGGCAAGCTGCTGGACGCCATGCTCTGCGGCACGCCCAGCGTCACCACGCCGGTGGGCAGCGAATCCATGTCCCAGGATGGCCTGCCCTGGCCTGGCGCGGTGGCCGAATCGGCCAGTGCCCTGGCGGCCGCGGCCGTGCGCCTGTACCAGGACCAACAGTTGTGGGAACAGGCCCAGACCGATGGCCGGCGGTTGCTTGAGGCGCGCTACCGCCAGCAAGTCCACGGCCCGGCCCTGATCCAGCGCCTGCAAGACTGCCGCCAGCACCTGGAACAATTGCGCCGGGACAACTTCACCGGCGCCATGCTGCGACACCACCATCACAAGAGCACCCAATACATGGCGCAATGGATCGAAGCCAAGAACCGCCCTGCCCCATGACCTCCTCCTACGGGCGAGACACGAAAACTCCATGCAGGAGCCGGCTTGCCGGCGAAGAGGCCCACAAGCCCTGCATCGCCCTCAAGGACGCCTTCGCTGGCAAGCCAGCTCCTACTGGTGCGCGGGCGGGGCACAAGGCATTATCAGCGCGGCCAACAACAAGAACAGTCCCGCGCCATGAGTCGAACCGGCAAGATCAGCGACCCCTCCTACGAGTTGATGGACGACCATAACGGCCTGTCGATCATCTATCGCCAGCACGGTTTCCCCTGCCCCCTGGTGCGCTGGCACTTCCACAAGGAATACGAACTGCACTTGATCGTCGCCAGTTCCGGCAAGGTGTTCATCGGCGACTACATTGGCAACTTCTATCCGCAGACGCTGTTCCTGACCGGCCCCAACCTGCCCCACAACTGGATCAGCCAGGTGGCCGAGGACGAGGTCGTGGCCAAGCGCGACATGCTGGTGAACTTCACCGACGAACTGTTCGACAGCGGCAGCCAGGTGTTCACCGAACTGAAGAACCTCAGCCCACTGCTGGAGCGGGCGCAATACGGTATCGAGTTCCGCTGCAAGCACACCATCGCCCAGGCCCTGCCCCTGATGCAGCGCATTGCCGATTCCAGCGGCATCACCCGCCTCGGCCACTTTTTCATCCTCATGGAACTGCTGGCGGCCTGCGACGACTATCAACTGCTGTCCGGCGCCACCCGCGTGCAACTGGCGGACGAACACAGTGTCGATCGCACCAACCGTGCCGTGGACTACATCTTTGCCCACTACGCCCGAGAGCTGCCCCTGGAGGAAGTGGCCCAGTACCTGGGGATGAAGCCCACCTACTTCTCCCGGGTGTTCAAACAGGCCACGGGGCGCTGCTTCATCGAGTTCGTCAATCGCCTGCGGATCAGCAAATCCTGCGAACTGCTGGCCGATGGCGACAAGCCGGTGACCGATGTGTGCTTCGAATCGGGATTCAACAACATCTCCAACTTCAATCGCCGCTTCCAGCAACTCAAGGGCATGACCCCTTCCCACTACCGCCGCCTGGCGGTGCAACGCCTGACCGAGCAGAACCTGGGCTGATCGCCCCGCCCCGTAGCAGTTGGCTTGCCAGCGAAGGCGGTCCAACGTCCTGCACAAGGCTCAGGGGCCTCTTCGCCGGCAAGCCGGCTCCTACAGAGCGTGAACACTGGTAAATAAATCTCGTTCAGGCTTCGTTCAGCAGTTGTCAATAATCTTCATTTGGCAATGAGTATCATTATGTTACAAGTTAGCTCCCTACCCATTGCCCCGCCGGTGCTGAATGCTTGTTCCATTTCTGATCATGCTGCGCGAAGGGATTGAAGCCGCGCTTATCGTTGGCATCATCGCCAGCTACCTGAAGCAGACCGGCCGTGGCCAGTGGATGCCCGCGGTGTGGATCGGAGTGTTTCTCGCCGCAGCCCTGGCCCTGCTGGTGGGCGGCGGCCTGGAGCTGATGAGCGCCGAATTCCCGCAAAAGCAGCAGGAACTCTTCGAGGGCATCGTCGGCCTGGTGGCCGTAGGCATCCTCAGTTCCATGGTGTTCTGGATGCGCAAGGTGGCGCGCTCGATCAAGCACTCCCTGCAAGCGTCCCTGGACCAGGCCCTGGCCGGCTCCCGGCATCAGCTCATCGCGCTGATCGCCATGGTGTTCTTCGCCGTCGCCCGGGAAGGCCTGGAAACCGTGTTCTTCCTGTTGGCGGTGTTCCAGCAGAGCGAAGGCCCGGGCGCGCCGCTCGGCGCCCTGCTGGGGCTGATCATGGCGATCATCGTCGGCTTCCTGATCTATACCGGCAGCATGCGCCTGAACCTCGCCGCCTTCTTCCGCTGGACCGGGCTGTTCATCCTGGTGGTGGCCGCCGGCATCCTCGCCAACTCGGTGCAGGCCCTGCATGAAGCCGGAGTCTGGAACCACCTGCAGAGCGTGCTCTTCGATGTCAGCGCCAGCCTGCCCATGGATGGCCCTTTGGGCTCGGTGCTGGCCGGCATGTTCGGCTACCAGGACGCGCCCACCCTCAGCACCTTAGGCGCCTACGTGCTGTACCTGGGCGTGACCCTGGTGCTGTTCTTCCTGCCCGGCGGCGCCCCGGCCAAGGCGCCCGGCTCAGCATCTTCCGTTTCCAGTCAGTAAGGCTCCCTCAATGACCCAGCAAGCCTCTCCCCAGGCCTCGCCGCCCCGCGCATTGCGCTGGGCGGTTGCCGGCTCGGTGATCGTCATGATCGCCGCCGGCGGGCTGTTCTATTACGCCTCGCAACGGGCCGCCAGCAAGCGCCAGGCCCACCAGGGCGAAATCACCGTGACCCTCCATCCCCACAGCTGTGAGCCCAACGCGCTGACGGTGCCGGCAGGCCACGCCAGCTTTCGCATCGTCAACCGCTCGGACCGCGCCGTGGAATGGGAAATCCTTGATGGCGTGCTGGTGGTCGAGGAGCGGGAGAACATCGCTCCGGGCCTGAGCCAGGTGCTCAACGCCACCCTGCAACCGGGTGATTACGCCATCACGTGCGGGCTGTTGAGCAACCCGCGCGGCACCCTGCACGTGACCCCGACCGCGCAGTCCGAGGCCCAGGCCAAGGCCCGGCCTTCGATGGTGGCCTTTATCGGCCCACTGGCGGAATTCCGGGTTTACCTGAGCACCCAGGGCGGTGCCCTGATCAAGGCGGTGAACGCTCTGCAACAGGCCATCGATGCCGGTGACCTGAAGCAGGCCCAAGCCCTGTATCTGCCGGCCCGCGCCGCCTACCAGCAACTGGCCCCGGCCGCCCAGCGCCTGGCCGAGCTGGACAACGCCATCAACGCCCGCGCCGACTATTTCGAACAGCGGGAACAGGACCCGGGCTTCAGCGGCTTCCACCGCCTGGAATACGGCCTGTTCCAGAAACGCGACCTGGCCGGCCTGGCTCCGGTCGCGAAGCAGCTGTCCAGCGACGTCTCGCGCCTCAAGGAGCAACTGCTGGCCCAAACCCTGCCGCCCGAACAACTGGTGAGCATCGTCGCACGCAACCTGCGCAGCCTTGCCGACCTGCGGGCCAGCAGCGGCGAGGAAGAACGCTACAGCCACAGCGACCTCAACGGCTTTGCCGCCAACCTGGCGACCACCCGCAAGGTCATCGACCTGCTGCGCCCCTTGCTGGCCAAGTCCGCTGCCCGGTTGTTGCCCCAGGTCGACAACGCCGCGAACGCCCTGGACACCCGTCTCGCCAGCCTGCGCGACGGCTTCGGCTACCTGGACTACGACAAGGTCAGCGCCGCACAACGCAAAGAGATCGCCGACAAGGCCAAGGCCCTGGCCGACACTCTCGACGCCATCGATCCCGCACTCGGCCTCTCCGGCCTGTAACCAGACGAGTTTTCAATGAACGATTCCGATCCATCCAACCCGTGCTTTTGCGCCCAGCGCCGGCGTGTGCTGCTGGGCATGGGCGCCGCCGGCATGGCCCTGGCCGGCAGCAGCCTGAGTGGCCCGGCCATGGCCGCCGGCGCCGCAGCCCAGGTCACCCAGGCCCCCAGCAGCGACAGGACCCAGGACCGCCACGACTACCACGGCCAGCACCAGAGCGGCATCGTCACCCCGCGCCCGACCTCGGGCATGCTGGTGTCCTTCGATGTGCTGGCCAGCGACCGCGACGACCTGGAGCGACTGTTCCGTACCCTCGACGAGCGCATCGCCTTTCTCATGAGCGGCGGGCCGGTGGCCCAGGTCGACCCGAAACTGCCGCCCCTGGATTCCGGCATCCTCGGCCCGGTGGTGCCCCCGGACAACCTGACCATCACCGTGTCGGTGGGCGAATCGTTGTTCGACGAACGTTTTGGCCTGGCCGCCGCCAAACCCAAGCGCCTGATCCGCATGGTGGGTTTTCCCAACGATGCCCTGGAGCCGGCCTGCTGCCATGGCGACCTGAGCCTGCAGTTCTGCTCCAACACCGCCGACACCAATATCCACGCCCTGCGCGACATCGTGAAGAACCTCCCCGACCTGCTGCTGGTGCGCTGGAAGCAGGAAGGCAGCGTGCCGCCCCAGGCGCCGGCCAAGCCCGGGGAGTCGGCGCAAAGCGCGCGCAACTTCCTGGGCTTTCGCGACGGCTCGGCCAACCCCGACTCCAATGACCAGCAAGCCATGCAGCAGATCGTCTGGGTCCAGCCCGGCAGCGACGAACCGGCCTGGGCAACCCACGGCAGCTACCAGGCGGTACGGATCATCCGCAATTTTGTCGAGCGCTGGGACCGCACCCCGCTGCAGGAGCAGGAAAGCATCATCGGCCGGATCAAGACCACGGGCGCGCCCATGGATGGCCAGAAGGAAACCCAGGTCCCCGACTACGCCCGTGACCCCCACGGCAAGCTGACCAAGCTCGATGCCCACATCCGCCTGGCCAACCCGCGCACCCCACAGACCCGGCAGAACCTGATCCTGCGCCGGCCGTTCAACTACTCCAATGGGGTCAACAAGAACGGTCAGCTGGACATGGGCCTGCTGTTCATCTGCTACCAGGCGGACCTGGAAAAAGGCTTTATCGCGGTCCAGACCCGCCTCAACGGCGAGCCTCTGGAGGAGTACCTCAAGCCTACCGGCGGCGGCTATTTCTTCAGCTTGCCGGGGGTCACCGGCGCCGGCGATTTCATCGGTCGCTCGTTGCTCGAAGCCACCCGACCGAACACCACCGCCTGAACCCCATGACACTTCAACCCCCACGGAAAAGTCCCATGAAAAAGTCGCCTCTCGCTGTGTTGCTGACCCTTGGCTTGCTCCACGCTCCACTGTCGGCGTTCGCCGCCGCTGCGCCCCTGGAGCTGGTGGGGCCGATCTCCGATTACAAGATCTACGTCACCGAGCAGCTCGATGAACTGGCCAGCCACACCCAGCAATTCACCGATGCGGTGAAACAGGGCGACCTGGCCAGCGCCAGGAAGCTCTACGCACCGACCCGGGTGTACTACGAGTCGATCGAGCCCATCGCCGAACTCTTCAGCGACCTGGACGCCGCCATCGACTCCCGGGTCGACGACCACGAGCAAGGCGTCAAGGCCGAAGACTTCACCGGCTTCCACCGCCTGGAATATTCGCTGTTCTCGGAAAACAGCACCGAAGGCCTGGGCGAGCTGGCCGACGGCCTGAACAAGAACGTCAAGGACCTGCAAACCCGCGTCGCCGGCCTGACCTTCCCACCGGAAAAGGTCGTGGGGGGGGCCGCCGCGCTGCTGGAGGAAGTGGCCGCGACCAAGATCTCCGGAGAAGAAGACCGCTACAGCCACACCGACCTCTACGACTTCCAGGGCAACATCGACGGCGCAAAGAAAATCGTCGACCTGTTCCGTGGGCAGATCGCGAAACAGGACCCGGCCTTTGTCGCCAAGGTGGACAAGAACTTCGCCACGGTGAACAAGATCCTCGCCAAGTACAACACCCCGGACGGCGGCTTCATGACCTACGACAAGGTCAAGGAAAACGACCGCAAGGCCCTGATCGGTCCGGTCAACACCCTGGCCGAAGACCTCTCCACCCTGCGCGGCAAACTGGGCCTGAACTGAGCCCACCCTCACTTGAGCCAGCTCATGCAGGAGTTGGCGGGTGCAGGCATTGGCTGGCCAGCCAAAGCGACGCCCAGAACAACACAGGCCCCAATGGCTTCTTCGTCCTGGTCGCCCGCTTCGCCGACCAGCCGGCGCCTCAAGGGTGCTGCCATCACCGACGCAGATAAGGCTGGGCGGTGGCCGGTTATCCCGATAACGTTCACGGCCCAACGGCTTTCATGGAAGACCCACTATGTCTCGCTCCACAGCAGCGGCCACGCCGCTGGCTGCCAAACCCTTCTCGCTGCTGCCGCTGATGGCCGCCTACATGGCCTGCACCATGTCGATGATGGCCTTCGTCTCGCTGATCGGCCCGATCTCCCGGGCCCTGCATCTGGAAACCTGGCATGCGGGCGCCGCCGTGACCGTTTCCGGGGTGATCTGGATGCTCCTGGCACGCCCCTGGGGCCAGGCCAGTGACCGCTTCGGCCGGCGTTGGGTGCTGCTGCTGGGCACGGCCGGCTTCACCCTCGCCTACTGGGCCCTGTGCCTGTTCATCGACCTGTCGCTGCAGTCGCTGCCCAGCGTCGCCATGGCCTTTCTCGGCCTGATGCTGGGCCGCGGGCTGATCGGCGCCTTTTATGCGGCGATCCCGGTGGGCGGCTTCGCCCTGATCGCCGATAACGTCGAACCCCAGCACCGCGCCCGCGCCATGGCCACCCTGGGCGCCGCCAACGCCGTGGGCTTGGTGGTGGGTCCTGCGGTGGCCGCCTTGCTGGCCCGCTACAGCCTCAGCCTGCCGTTCTACGCCATGGCGCTGCTGCCGTTGCTGGCATTTGTGGTGCTGCGCTACCAGTTGCCACGCCAGGAACTGCACCTGGCCCAGGCCCCGACGCGGGTGCGCCTGGGCGACCCACGGCTGCGCCGGCCGATGGTGGTGGCCTTTGTCGCCATGCTCTGTGTGTCGATTGCCCAGATCACCGTCAGCTTCTACGCCCTGGACCGGCTGCGCATGAGCCCCGCCGATGCCGCCCAGACGGCCGGGGTGGCCCTGGCCATGGTCGGCGTAGCGCTGATCTGCGCGCAATTGGTGGTGCGCAAGCTGGAGTGGCCGCCGCTGCGGATGATCCGCTACGGCGCCCTGCTGTCGGCGCTGGGCTATGCCGGCAGCATGCTGGTGGACAGCGCCTGGGGCCTGTGGCTGGCGTTCTTTGTCTCGGCGGCGGGCATGGGTGGGGTGTTTCCATCGTTCTCGGCACTGGCGGCCAATGCCGTAGAGGCCTCGGAACAGGGCGCGACTGCTGGCAGCATCGGCGCGGCCCAGGGCCTGGGCGTGGTCATCGGCCCCATGGCCGGCAGCCTGATCTACGCCATCGAACCGCGCCTGCCCTACCTGCTGGCAGCGGTGTTGCTGGTACTGATCGCCATCTGGCCAACCCCCCGATCCCTGTAACCGCTGCCGCAGGCTGCGAACGGCTCTGCAAGAGGCGTCGTTCTTCGGAGCGCTGAAGGTCCTGCGGACCTTTGCGCAGCCTCGCAGGCTCGGCAGCGGCTACAGGTGTTATCGCACAGCTTTTGTAGCCGCTGCCGCAGGCTGCGAACAGGTCTGCTGGAGGCGTCGTTCTTCGGAGCGCTGAAGGTCCTGCGGACCTTTGCGCAGCCTCGCAGGCTCGGCAGCGGCTACAGGTGTTATCGCACAGCTTTTGTAGCCGCTGCCGCAGGCTGCGAACGGGTCTGCTGGAGGCGTCGTTCCTGGGAGCGCTGAAGGTCCTGCGGACCTTTGCGCAGCCTCGCAGGCTCGGCAGCGGCGACAGGCTACAGCATGCGGTAGAGCAGGCGTTCGATGCGCACCCGGCTGACCCGACGCAGGAACTTGCCCACCGCCTCGGGGTAGTCCACCAGGCTGTCCAGGTACTGGAAGTGCTCGATGCGCCGGGTATGGCGGTAGATCTCGGCCTGTTCGGCACGACGCGCCTCCAGCAACTCGCCCTTGGGATCGTCCAGCAACAGGGCGTTCTCCAGGTCCAGGCGGAAGGCCCGGGGATTGAGGTTGTTACCGGTGAGCAAGGTGTAGCGCTCATCCACCCACAGGCCCTTGAGGTGGTAGGTGTTGTCGCCGTCACGCCACAGGTGCAGGTTGAGCAGGCCGCTGTCGATGACTTTCTGGTGGCGCTTGGCAAAGCGTCGCAGGCTGATCTCGTACAGGTAAGGCAGGGCCGCGATGACCTTGAACGGCTCGCTGGGCGGGATGTAGAAGTCGTTGGCGGTCTTGTCGCCGACAATGATATCGATCTTTACCCCGCGCTCCAGGGCCCGATTGATTTCCCGGGTCACCACCAAGGGCAGGTTGAAATACGGGGTGCAGATGGTCAGTTGCTGGCGGGCCCCGGCGATCAGTTCGCAGATGATCCGGTTCAGCGGGTTGCCCTTGCCGACACCGAGCAACGGACTGACCGACAGCCCGCTCTTGTCCAGGCCACCAGCAGTGGTGTCGTAGGTGGCGTGCTTGAGTCGACTGCGCAGGTCGCCGATGTCGTTACGCAGACTGCGAGTGGTCGGCAGGTTCGGCAGGTCCAGGCGATGTACCGCCCGCGACGCCACCAGCCCGTGCTGCACCAGATGGTGCATGGAGTCGGCCAGGGCGCGGTTGTGCAGCAGGTGGTAACGGTCGAAGCGGTACTTGTCGAACTTGTGCAGGTACACGTTGTTCAGGCTGGCGCCGCTGTAGAGCACGCAATCGTCGATCACGAAGCCCTTGAGGTGCAGGACCCCGAACAGCTCCCGGGTCTGCACCGGCACGCCGTAGATCGGCACTTCGGTAGCGTGGGTACGGGTCATTTCCTGATACCAGGCCGAGTTGCCCGGCTGCTTGCCGGCGCCGATCAGGCCGCGCTGGGCCCGCAGCCAGTCCACCACCACAAGCACCTCGAGTTCCGGGCGCGCGGCCTTGGCGGCATGCAGGGCATCGAGGATTTCCTGACCGGCCTCATCCTGCTGCAGGTACAGCGCGACGATATAGATGCGCCGCCGGGCCTGGGCAATTTGCTCGAGCAGAGTGCGACGAAATTGCGCAGCGCCAGTCAGAGTGGTGAAGGCTTCGGCAGCCAGGGGGAAGCTGCGCAGTTTGGGCAGCAAGGAACGTTTGAAAAGCGACGGCATAGGGCTCGCAGTGGCTCAAATCCAAAGAGCGCAAGAGCTTACACCATGGAACAGGCTGAGTCCCCTGCCAGCCCGTTCTGAAGTAACCGGCTTGCCGGCGCAAAGCATCTTGAGTCTTGCACAGCCCAGGAAATTACCTTGGCCAGCAAGCCTGCACCTGTGAGAAAGACCGCTGAATATAAAAGTTTGAACAACAGGATTGACCAAGGAGAACGATCGTTCTACTCTTTGCCCCATGAACGAAATCACTCCCTCTGAAACACGCGACATCATCCTCGACGTCACCGAGAAGCTGATCTACAAGAGCGGCATTGCCGCCACTGGCATGGATCTGTTGGTGAAGACCGCCGGGGTCTCGAGAAAGAGCGTCTATCGCTATTTCAGCAACAAGGACGAACTGGTGGTGGCCGCCCTGGAACGTCGCGACCAGCGCTGGATGCACTGGTACAGGACTGAAGTGGGCAAGGCCGAAGGCTCTGCACAGCGGCTGCTGGCGCTGTTCAGCGTACTCAGGGACTGGTTCGGGTCCGAAGGTTTCCGCGGCTGCGCCTTTATCAACACCAGCGGCGAGACCGGCGATCCCCAGGACCCGGTGCGCCAGGTGGCCAAACAACATAAACAGAAACTGCTCGATTACGTGACCGAGCTTTGCCAGGAACATGGCGTGCAACATCCCAAGGAACTGGCAGCGCAACTGCTGATCCTGATCGATGGCGCCATTACCGTTGCCCTTGTCATGGGCGATCACAGTGCTGCTGATAATGCGCAATGCATGGCGCGAAAGTTATTGGACCTCTGATTGTTTTAAACAAGAGCAACTGCTTTGTTTGAACAGCAACTTTTATTGGAGACAAGTCATGTCGTCTAACGCTCAAGTGCGCCCGCCCCTTCCACCTTTCACTCGCGAGTCGGCGATTGAAAAGATCCGTCTGGCCGAAGATGGCTGGAACTCCCGGGACCCGGAACGGGTATCCCTGGCGTATACCCTGGACACCCAATGGCGCAACCGCGCCGAGTTTGCCCACAACCGCGAAGAGGCCAAGGCCTTCCTCGCCCGCAAATGGGCCAAGGAACTGGATTACCGCCTGATCAAGGAACTCTGGGCCTTTACCGACAACCGCATCGCCGTGCGCTACGCCTATGAATGGCATGACGATTCGGGCAACTGGTTCCGCTCCTACGGCAACGAGAACTGGGAGTTCGACGAACAAGGGCTGATGGCCCGGCGTTTTGCCTGCGTCAACGACATGCCGATCAAGGCAACCGAGCGCAAATTCCACTGGCCCCTGGGCCGGCGCCCGGATGACCATCCAGGCCTCAGCGACCTGGGCCTGTAACCCCTCCCACACCACCTGGGAGCTGGCTTGCCAGTGAAGAAGTCTCCAGCCTTGCATCAGGCTGGTGAACTTCTTCGCCGGCAAGCAACGCGGGGTTCACGCCGCGGCTTCTTGCTCCTTGAGCAGGGCCTGGGCTTCCAGCTCGCGCACCAACGGCAGTACGCGCTGGCCGAAATACTCAACTTCCTCCTGAAAATGCAGGAAGCCCGCCAGGACCAGATCCACCCCCACCGCCTTCAAGGCGACAATCCGCTGGGCAATCTGCTGCGGGGTGCCGATCAGGTTGGTCTTGAAGCCGTCGTTGTATTGCACCAGGTCCTCGAAGCTGGACTTGGCCCAGTTGCCCTCACCCTCCGGTGAGGCCTTGCCGGCCTGCTTGGCTGCATCGCCAAAGGCATTCACCGCCTCCGGATCGGCCTTGTCGATAATCTCCGCCAGCACCGCCCGGGCTTCTTCCTCGGTGTCCCGGGCGATCACAAAGGCATTCACCCCGACTTTCACCGAATGCTGGTTGGCGGCGGCCTTGGCGCGAATATCGTCAACCTGGGCCTTGATGCCCTCCACGCTGTTGCCATTGGTGAAGTACCAGTCCGACACCCTCGCGGCCATGTCCCGGGCCGCCCGCGAACTGCCGCCCTGGAAGATTTCCGGTTGCCCCAGGGGCTTGGGTTTGAGGCTGTAATTGTCGAAACGATAGAAGTCCCCCTTGAAGGTGAAGTGGTCCTGGCTCCAGATCCCGCGCAGGGAACGGATGAACTCCTCGGAGCGGCGATAACGCTCATCGTGTTCGAGCCAGTGCTCGCCGATGGCCTGGAACTCGCCCTTGAACCAGCCGCTGACAATGTTCACCGCGATGCGGCCGTTGGTCAGTTGATCGATGGTCGCCAGTTGCTTGGCCGCCAGGGCCGGTTGCCAGGGCCCGGGCAGGATCGCCGCGATCACCTTGAGCTTGTCGGTTGCCGCCAACAGCGCATGGCTGAAGGCCACCGACTCATGCTGATATTCGGCGCCGTAGCCGGCGGTGAAACGGATCTGCGTCAGGGCATATTCAAAGCCCGCCGCTTCGGCGATCTGCGCCAGCTTGCGGTTGTAGTCGATGCCCCAGTGGGTGCGCTGTTCGATCTTGCTCACCACCAGCCCGCCACTGACATTAGGCACCCAATAAGCAAATTTGACGGCTTGCTGACTCATGATTCGGTCCTCGGGACTGATTAAGGTGCAAGGACCAGAGCAGCAAGCGTGCCAGCGCCCGACAGCGCCGGCGCAAGCCTTGTTCCGGAGCCCGGGCAAGGCACAGCCCCGCGGCGCAGGGCCAGGCCCGCAGCGGCTTGCCAGGGTTGCTGGGGCGACTTCGTTGCCCCTGCAAGTACCACTTGCAACAGCTGCGACAGGCCATCCAAAAAACCCGCAATCAACCGATTTGTTGATCAACTGTTGCCCGGACAACAGTTGCCGGATGCTCGTCCCCGCCCGCGCCCAGGCAAACCGGCACTGGGGATTCCGGCATGCTGTGTGCAATCAGCTTCGACACCTACCGTTTTTTACTGCCTGCCCCAGGAGCCACACCATGACCGAACATCAGGTAATCAATCCGCTGTCCGTAGGCGTCGACTACGAAGCCCTGGCCGAGCGCTTCCGGCCAATCTTCCAGAAGATCGCCGCCGGTGCCGTGGAGCGCGAGCACAGCCGTACCTTGCCTTATGAACCTATCCAATGGCTCAAGGAGGCCGGCTTCGGCGCGCTACGGGTGCCGGTGGAATACGGTGGCGGCGGCGCCTCCCTGCCCCAGCTGTTTCAACTGCTGATCGAGCTGGCCGAGGCCGATGCCAATGTGCCCCAAGCCCTGCGCGGCCACTTCGCCTTTGCCGAGGATCGTCTCAATGCGCCCCCTGGCCCGGCCCGGGACCTGTGGTTCAAGCGTTTTGTCGAGGGCGATATCGTCGGCTGCGCCTGGACTGAAATCGGCGCGGTGGAGATTGGCCAGGTGATCACCAAGGTGACGCCGGACGGCGACAAATGGCGCCTCAATGGCGAAAAGTTCTACAGCACCGGCAGCATTTTCTCCGACTGGATCGATGTCTACGCCCAGCGCAGCGATACCGGCGGCGATGTGATTGCCGCCGTAAGGACTCGCCAGAGCGGCATCCAGCAGAGCGATGACTGGGACGGTTTCGGCCAGCGCACCACCGGCAGTGGCACCTCGCGCTTTACCGACGCCGAAGTGGAGGCCGAGAACCTCATCGACTTCGCCACCCGCTTCAAATACCAGACCGCCTTCTATCAACTGGTGCTGCTGGCGACCCTGTCCGGGATCGGCCGCGCTGCACTGCGCGATGTGGCTCACGAAGTGCGGGTGCGCAAGCGCATCTACAGCCATGGCAACGCACCGCAGGTCAGCGCCGACGCCCAGGTGCAGCAGGTGGTGGGCGAGATTGCAGCCCTGGTGTATGCCGCCGAGGCGGCGACAGTCCGGGCAGCGGCGCCGGCGCAACGAGCGTACCTGGCGCGCTTTGCCGGGGATCAGGTGAAGGAACGTGAAGCCAATGTGGCCGCGGAAATCGAATCGGCCACGGCCCAGGTGGTGGTGAGCGAACTGATCCAGCGCGCCACCAGCGAACTGTTCAATGCCCTGGGGGCTTCGGACATTCGCCAGGGCAAGGCCCTGGATCGGCATTGGCGCAATGCGCGGACCGTGTCGTCCCATAACCCGGTGATCTACAAGGCACGGATTGTCGGTGACTGGCGTATCAACGGCAGCGAACCGCCTTTTGTCTGGCAGATCGGCAACGGCCCGCAACGCTGACCCTTCCCTGCACCGTCCGTAGGAGCTGGCTTGCCAGCGAAGGCACCCTCCGGTCGTGCACAAGGCTCAAGGGCTCATTCGCCGGCAAGCCGGCTCCTACGCTTTCCGGGCCCTGCGCCGTCCGTAGGAGCTGGCTTGCCAGTGAGGGCGCCCTCCGATCGTGCGCAAGACTCAAGGGCTCACTCGCCGGCAAGCCGGCGCCTGGGATAGGGGTACCAGACCAAGGTCGAGGCGGTCGCGCAGCGGGCGGGGTTGCAGGTAAGATGGCGACCTTTCGCGCAGCCCCCTTTTGCGCTTCCCGCCGAACAATAAGCCGAATCCATGCCCTTCGAACTCAGCGTAGACCTGACCACCCTCGCCATTCTCGCCCTCGTAGCGTTCATCGCCGGTTTCATCGACGCCATCGCTGGCGGCGGCGGGCTGCTCACCACGCCGGCCCTGCTGACGGCCGGGCTGCCGCCGCACTTGGTCCTGGGTACCAACAAGCTCAGTTCGACCTTCGGTTCCGCCACCGCCAGCTTCACCTTCTATCGCCGCAAGCTGTTCCACCCCCGGCAATGGACCCACGCTATTGTTGGTACCTTGGTGGGGGCGCTGACCGGGGCCATCGTCGCCCATTACCTGCCGGCCGAGTGGCTGAACAAGATGCTGCCGGTGATCGTCTTCGCCTGTGGCCTGTACCTGCTGTTCGGCGGCACGCCCAAGGCGCCGCTGGACAGCGACGCACCCATCAAGAAGAAGTGGCAATCGAGCCAGGGCTTCAGCCTGGGCTTCTATGACGGCGTGGCTGGGCCCGGCACCGGGGCGTTCTGGACCGTGAGCAGCCTGCTGCTCTACCCCATCGACCTGGTCAAGGCCAGCGGCGTGGCCCGCAGCATGAACTTCGTCAGCAACATCGCAGCGCTGTCGGTGTTCGTGTTCTCCGGGCAGGTGGACTGGATCATCGGCCTGTGCATGGGCCTGTCGGTGATGGTCGGGGCGTTCTTCGGCGCACGCACCGCCATCAGCGGTGGTGCCAAGTTCATTCGCCCGGTGTTCATCACCGTGGTCCTGGGGTTGACCGTGCGCCTAGCCTGGCAGCACTGGTTCAGCGTGGCCTAGACGGCGCGCCACATAGAGGTCGATCAGGTAGCGGGCAATCGAGCGCGAGGCCGGCAACGGCGGCAGCGCGTGCACGTTGAACCACTGGGCATCCTCGATCTCGTCTTCCTGGGGGATGATCTCGCCAGCGGCGTATTCGGCATGAAAGCCCAGCATCATCGAATGCGGGAACGGCCAGCACTGACTGCCCACGTACTGGATGTTCCTGACCTCGATACTCACCTCTTCGCGCACTTCGCGGATCAGGCAATCCTCCGCCGACTCACCGGGCTCGGCAAAGCCGGCCAGGGTGCTGTAGACACCCGTAACGAAACGCGGAGAACGGGCCAGAAGAATCTCGTCGCCCCGGGTGATCAGCACGATCATGCTCGGTGAAATGCGCGGATAGGCCCGCAGATCGCAGGGCTCGCAATACATTGCCCGCTCCCCCGGCACTTGCCGCGTGGCCCGGCCGCAACTGCCGCAAAAGCGATGTTCCCGGGCCCAGGTGCCGATCTGTGCGGCGTAGCCCAGGACCTTGTACAGGGTGTGATCGCCCTCCAGCATGAAGGCTCGCAGGCTTTTCCAGCGACAGCCCGGCACCTCGGCGCGGCCACTGAGTTCCAGCAGGTACACCGGCTCGCCATCGAGGTGGCCGATGCCGTGTTCCGCCAGCAGCGGCAGGTCCTGGCCCTTGAGCCAGTGCCGCGGAAACAGCGCGCCGTTGTCGTCATGGAGAAAGCCTTCCGGGCCGCGGGCCACGGCCCAGCCGCCAGGAAGGTCGGTGTCGAGTACTGCGGTGGTCCAGCGTGCAATCATCGTCAATCAATCCAGAAATTCGGGTTTCTGTTTGCTCATGTGGGCGGCAATGGCCACACGCAAGTCGTTGGACTGCAACATGGCGGCGTTCCAGGTGGCGACATATTCCAGGCCGTCATCGATCCGGTGGTCACGCATGTAGCTGAGCATTTCCTTGGTGCCGCTGACCGCGATCGGCGATTTGGCGGCAATCTCCCGGGCAATCTCCATGACCCCGTCCAGCAGGCTGGCGGCATCGCTGTAGGTGCGGTTGACCAGGCCGATGCTGCGCGCTTCCTCGGCACCGAAGGTGCGCCCAGTGTAGGCCAGCTCGCGCAGCATGCCGTCGCCGATGATACGTGGCAAACGTTGCAATGTGCCGACATCCGCCGCCATGCCGATATCGATTTCCTTGATGGAGAACTGGGCATCGTCAGCGGCATAGCGCATGTCGCAGGCGCTGATCAGGTCGATGGCGCCCCCCAGGCAATAGCCCTGGATGGCCGCCAGCACTGGCTTGCGGCAGTTGTCCACGGCGGTGAAGGAGGATTGCAACTGGAGAATCTTGCGCCTTAGCAGACGGGCGTTGCGGCCCACGTCCTTGCCCAGTTCGTTGGCCACGCCGGCCAGCAGCATCAGGTCTATACCTGAGGAAAAATGCTTGCCGGCGCCACTGAGCACCACCACCCGCACCGCATCGGTGTCATCGATCCAGCGGAAGATCTCGACGATCTCGCTCCAGAACGCGGCGTTCATGGCATTGATCTTTTCCGGCCGATTGATCTGCACATGGGCGATGTTGTCAGCGAGTTCGACGCGAAAGGCTTGGTATTCGGACATGGCAGTGATCCTTTACTGGGCGGAAAATGAGGGCCGAACTATAGCAAGTGGCGGCGCCGCCCCGTAAGGCAGCGCATTGGCCAAAAACGGGACTGGCCGCAGGCTGGCGCGCGTCCTTGAAGGCACGCCGGTTTGTGTAGCCGCTGCCGCAGGCTGCGAACGGGCCCTGAGGGCACGCTGGAGCAGACGCCGCGTTGCTCCAGCTGCGTCGCCGATCGCAGGTTCGGCAGCGGCTAAAAGGCCGTGGGCGCCGTTCAGCGGGTGGTCGGGGGCGGCAGGCTCAGGCGAAAACGCGCGCCACCCAGGGGCGAGGCTTCCACGGTCAGGGTGCCGTCCTGGGCTTCCAGGGCCCGGCGGCTGATGGCCAGGCCCAGGCCGAATCCGCCGGTGGCGCGGTCGCGGCTGCGGTCCAGGCGGTAGAAGGGTTCGAATACCCGCTCGCGCTCGTCGTCAGGAATGCCGATGCCGTCGTCGTCGACCCAGATTTCACACCCCTCGTCGCTGACCAGCACGCCCACCTGAATGCGTTTCTCACAGTAACGGGTGGCATTGCGCAGCAGGTTCTGCAGGGCCCGAGCAGTCAGCCGCGGGTCCAGGGTGAAACGCTCCAGGGTGCCGTGCAGCAGGACATCGATGACGATGTCCGATTCCAGTTCATCGTCGACGCTGCCAAGGATGCTGTCGATGAACTCGTCCAGCGACACCTCGACCTGCTCCGGCAGGCAGGCCGGATTCTGCAGGCGGCTGTAGGACAGCAGCTCCAGCACCAGTTCATCCAGTTCACGAATATGCGCCACCAGCCCTTGCAGACGCTCGCGGCTGGCGGCGGGCAGATCGTCGGAGAGCACCAGGGCCAGGCCGAAATCCAGTCGGGTCAAAGGCGTGCGCAACTCGTGGGACACCGCATTGAGCAAGTCCCGCTGCTGGTTCAGGAGTTGCTCGATGTCCCCGGCCATGGTGTCGAAGACATGGGCCAGGCTGCCGATGTTGGAGCTGCCGGGCAGTTGCGTGCGTTCACTCAAGTGGCCCTTGCCGAAGCGCTCGGCGGTGCGCTTCAAGCGTTCCAGATCGCGCCAGTGGGGCCTGACCCAAAGCAACAGGCAGGCCAGCAGCACCGCGACGATCAGCACGTTGATGCTCCAGTACAGCAGGTTGACGTCCAGAGGGTCCGGCGGCACCACCAGCTTCACCGCCAGCTGGTCATCCAGCGGCGACACTGCCAGTGTGCGCCAGCCCCAGTCTCCCAGGCGCACGACCTTCTCGCCGCGCTCCAGGCGCTCACGCTCGTAAAGGCTGAAGTCCGGATCGTCGATGCGCACCAGAGCCACCTGCAGCGGGTGGAACTCTTCGTCCATTTCCTCAGCCAGGGTCGGCCACTGGGACGCAGGCAGGGCGCGAAACTGCTTGACGATCAAGCTCTGCAGCCCCCGGGACTGATCCAGGTTGTAGTCCAGGAAACGCTCGTGGAAGACCTTGATCACCAGGTCGGGAATCAGGTAGATCGCTGCGCTGAAGGCGACGATGGTGATCAGGTACAGCCGGATCAGGATGCGCAGCATGGACTCAGCATTCCCACTCGGAACGGCTGAACAGATAGCCCTTGCCCCAGACGGTCTTGATCTTGCGCGCCTCGCCGGCATGGTCGTCGAACTTGCGTCGCAGCTTGGAGATGGCCACGTCCACCGAGCGATCGGTGCCGTTGAACTCGATGCCCCGCAGGCGCTGGAGGATCTGGTCGCGACTGAGCACTTCACCGGCATGTCGGGCCAGCACCACCAGCAGGTTGTACTCACCGCTGGACAGTTCCACCAACTGCTCGCGCCAGGTCACGGTGCGCTCGGAGAGGTCGATGCACAGGTTGCCCATGAGGATCTGGTCGCTGGCGGTCTGGGGCTCACTCAGGCTGCTGCGGCGCAACAAGGTACGCACCCGTGCCAACAGCACTCGCGGTTCGCAAGGTTTTGTCACATAGTCGTCGGCGCCCATTTCCAGACCCAGGACCTGATCATGGCTATCATCGCGCGCGGTCAGCATCAGGATCGGCAAAGTCGCCGAGTCGGCGCGCAACAAACGGCAGACCTGCAAACCGTCCAGCCCCGGCAACATCAGGTCGAGGATCACCAGGTCCGGCGGATTGGTCTTGGCCCGCTCCCGCACCTGATCGCCACGACTGATCACACTGACTTGATAGCCATTGCGCTCCAGATAACTGGCAATCAGTTCCGAGAGGGCGGAGTCGTCTTCGACGAGAAGAATATTGGGCATGAGCTGAGGTCTTTATTGAAGAAATACAGAGTACCGGCGTTTCTTATAGAGCACCGGCTACAACCAGCGAGGCGCCAAGGATATACAACAGCGGCAGCCCGGGCGCGCCCGCTTCACACTTTTTCACACAGCACCTACACAGCTTCACAGCGGGCCTTGACCCATGCCCTTAGCATGCCGAGGTCATTATTGGGGTATCAGCATGTCGAATAAACTCTTCGCGCCACTCTGCCTGTTGGTTCTGGCAGGGGCGCTGAGCGCCTGCGGCCAAACCGAAGGCGAACAGACACCACCGACCGCCACGGTGCGGATCGAGACGATCCAGAGCCAGGCCCTGTCCATCACCAGCGAACTGAGCGGGCGCATTGCCGCACCGCGGATCGCCGAAGTCCGCGCCCGAGTGGCCGGGGTGGTGCTGCAACGGACCTTCCGCGAGGGTTCCGACGTCAAGCAGGGTGACGTGCTGTTCCGCATTGACCCGGCGCCCTTCCAGGCCGATCTGGACAGCGCCCGGGCCAACCTGCGCAAGGCCGAGGCCAGCGCCTTCCAGGCGCGCCTGCAGGAACAGCGCTTTGCCAAGCTGATCGCCGACCAGGCCATCAGCGGCCAGGAATACGACAACGCCCGGGCGACCCGGCGCCAGGCCGATGCCGAAGTCGCGGCCAATCAGGCCGCAGTCAAACGTGCCAGGCTCAATCTGGACTTCGCCACCGTTACCGCGCCGATTTCCGGTCGCGTCGGCCGCGCCCTGGTGACCGAAGGCGCCCTGGTGGGCCAGAACGAAACCACGCCTCTGGCGCTGATCCAGCAACTGGACCCGATCCACGCCGACCTGACCCAATCCACCCGTGAGCTCAATGATCTGCGCCGGGCCTTGCGGGCCGGGCACTTGCAACAGGTGGGCAAGGACCAGGCCAAGGCCACCCTGATCCAGGACGACGGCAGCCTCTATCCGTTGCCGGGCAAACTGCTGTTCGCCGACATCAGCGTCGACCCGAGCACCGGGCAGATCATCCTGCGTAGCGAGTTCCCCAACCCGGACCTCGATCTCTTGCCCGGCAGCTTCGTGCGCGTGCGCCTGGAGCAGGCCGTCAACCAGCAGGGCATCAGCGTGCCGCAACGGGCCATCCAGCGTGACAGCGCCGGCGTCGCCCAAGTGTTGCTGGTGAATGCCGAGAACCGTGTGGTGCAACACCCGGTGCAACTGGGCGGGGTACAGAAAGACCGCTGGATCGTCACCGAAGGGCTCAAGCCCGGTGACCGCATCATCGTCGAAGGCTTGCAGCACGCCCGTCCCGGCGAGCTGGTGCAGATCGACGACACGCCCCTTCCGCTCGCTCAGAATCCTGGCCAGTAGGTAGTACGACATGCCGCAATTCTTTATTGACCGCCCGGTATTCGCCTGGGTGGTCGCCTTCTTCATCCTGTTGGGTGGCGCCCTGGCGATTCCCCAACTGCCGGTGGCCCAGTACCCCAACGTGGCGCCGCCGCAGATCGAGATCTACGCGGTCTATCCCGGCGCCTCGGCACAGACCCTGGACGAATCGGTGGTCAGCCTGATCGAGCAGGAGCTCAATGGCGCCGATCACCTGCTGTACTTCTCCTCCCAGAGCAGCCTGGGCAGCGCCACCATCACCGCCACCTTCCAGCCCGGCACCAATCCGGAGCTGGCCCAGGTCGATGTGCAGAACCGCCTCAAGGCGGTGGAACCGCGCCTGCCCCAGGCCGTGACCCAGCAAGGCCTGCAGGTGGAGAAAGTCTCCGCCGGCTTCCTGTTGCTGATCACCCTGACCTCCAATGACGGGCGCCTCAACGATGTGGCCCTCAGCGACTACCTGGCGCGCAACGTGATGAACGAGATCCGTCGCGTGGACGGGGTTGGCAAGGCCCAGCTGTACGGCGCCGAACGGGCCATGCGCATCTGGGTCGACCCGCAGAAGCTGATCGGTTTCAACCTGACCCCGGCGGACGTCAATGCTGCGGTCGCGGCGCAGAACGCCCAGGTGCCGGCCGGCAGCATCGGCGACCTGCCCAACCCCTCCAGCCAGGAAATCACCGCGACCATTCTGGTCAAGGGCCAGTTGACCACCCCCGAGGAGTTCGCCGACATTGTCCTGCGGGCCAATCCCGACGGCTCTACGGTGCGCATCGGCGATGTCGCGCGGGTGGAAGTCGGCAGCCAGGAATACCAGTTCGGCACACGCCTGAACGGCAAGCCCTCCACCGCTGTTGGCGTGCAGCTGTCCCCCGGGGCCAACGCGCTGAATACCGCGACCCTGATCCGCGCCAAGATGGACGAACTGTCGCGCTACTTCCCCACCGGGGTGGAATACAAGATCCCCTATGACACCTCGCCCTTCGTCAAGGTCTCGATCACCAAAGTGATCTACACCCTGATGGAAGCCATGGCCCTGGTGTTCCTGGTGATGTTCCTGTTCCTGCAGAACATCCGCTACACCCTGATCCCGACCCTGGTGGTGCCGGTGGCGCTGATGGGCACCTTCGCCACCATGCTGGCCCTGGGGTTCTCCATCAACGTGCTGACCATGTTCGGCATGGTGCTGGCCATCGGTATCCTGGTGGACGATGCCATCGTGGTGGTGGAGAACGTCGAGCGGATCATGGCCACCGAGGGCCTGTCGCCCAAGGAAGCCACGCGCAAGGCCATGAAGCAGATCACCGGGGCCATCATCGGCATCACCCTGGTGCTGGTGGCGGTGTTCATTCCCATGGCCTTCATGCCGGGTTCGGTGGGGGTGATCTACCAGCAGTTCTCCCTGTCCATGGCCACCTCGATCCTGTTCTCGGCCTTCCTTGCCCTGACCCTGACCCCGGCCCTGTGCGCCACCCTGCTCAAGCCCATCGCCGCCGGCGAGCACCATGAGCGCAAGGGCTTCTTCGGCTGGTTCAACCGGCGCTTCGAACGCCTGAGCAACCGCTACGAGGGCGGCGTGAGCTACGCCCTCAAGCGCACCGGCCGCTACCTGCTGATCTACGTCGCGCTGCTGGCGATCATGGCGCTGCTGTTCAGCCGCCTGCCCTCCTCGTTCCTCCCGGTGGAAGACCAGGGCTACACCATCACCGACATCCAGCTGCCGCCCGGGGCCAGCCAGAACCGCACGATCAAGGTGGTGGAACAGATCGAGGCGCATAACGCCGGCGAACCGGGGGTGGGCGACAGCACCATCATCCTCGGCTTCAGCTTCTCCGGTAGCGGACAGAACGCGGCCCTGGCCTTCACCACCCTCAAGGACTGGTCGCAACGGGGCAGCGACGACTCGGCCATGGCCATTGCCGACCGCGCCAACGGCGCCCTGAGTGCGATCAAGGACGCCGTGGTGTACGCCGTGCTGCCGCCGCCGATCGACGGCCTGGGCACCTCCAGTGGCTTCGAATTCCGTCTGCAGGACCGTGGCGGCGTCGGCCACGCCGCGCTGATGCAGGCCCGGACCGAGCTGCTGGCTGCCACGGAAAAGAGCCCGATCCTGGCCAACGTCCGCGAAAGCGCCCTGGCCGAAGCGCCCCAGGTGCAACTGGAAGTCGACCGCAAGCAGGCCAACGCCCTGGGCGTGTCCTTCGCCGATATCGGCAACCTGCTGTCCACGGCCCTGGGCTCGGCCTATATCAACGACTTCCCCAACCAGGGGCGCATGCAGCGGGTGGTGGTCCAGGCCGAAGGCGATCAACGCAGCCAGGTCGAGGACCTGCTGCGGATGAACGTGCGCAACAGCGCCGGCAAGATGGTGCCGCTGTCTGCTTTCGTCCGCGCCACCTGGACCCTGGGGCCGGCCCAGCTGACCCGCTACAACGGCTACCCGGCGATTGCCATTTCCGGCGAACCGGCTCCGGGCCACAGCACCGGTGAAGCCATGCAGGAAGTCGAGCGACTGGTGAGCCAGTTGCCCGCCGGCCTGGGCCTGGAGTGGACCGGTCTGTCGCTGCAGGAACGCCTCTCGGGCAGTCAGGCGCCGCTGTTGCTGGGCCTGTCGCTGCTGATCGTGTTCCTGTGCCTGGCGGCGCTCTACGAGAGCTGGTCGATTCCGACCTCGGTGCTGCTGGTGGTGCCCCTGGGGGTGCTGGGGGCGGTGCTGGCGGTGAGCTTGCGCGGGATGCCCAACGACGTGTTCTTCAAGGTCGGCCTGATCACCATCATTGGCCTGTCGGCGAAGAACGCGATCCTGATCATCGAGTTCGCCAAGAGCCTGTACGACGAAGGCCACGACCTGATCGACGCCACAGTGCAGGCAGCACGCCTGCGTCTGCGGCCGATCGTCATGACCTCCCTGGCCTTCATCCTCGGCGTGGTGCCCCTGGCCATTGCCACCGGCGCCAGTTCCGCCAGCCAGCAGGCCATCGGCACCGGGGTGATCGGCGGCATGATCACCGCGACCCTGGCGGTGATCTTCGTCCCGGTGTTCTTCGTGGTGGTCATGAAACTGGTAAAACGCGGTTCGTCCAAGGACTGAACCCAGACAAACGGGTCCCGATTCCGGGACCCGTTCCTTGCCTGATTGCCACGCTCAATCCAACCTCGAACGTCAGTCCTGCAACAGGCTGGTCAAACGCTCGCGAGAGGTCTCTGGCTCGCCTTCCACAGGCTGGGCAGAAGACAGGATGGGGGTGGAATAGAGCAACAGCAGAACCACAGCCAGACGCGTCAGCATGCTTTCGATCCTTGCTCGGGAAAGAGTCAATAATTCAGCGTCAAATTTAAACACATGGCTATGTGCCACTGCCAAGCATAATTTGTGCTGAGCCGCGTTTACATTCGAGGCTTTCACCTAAGTCGCGGATCATCTCCAGCAATGCCTTCACCCGCAGCGGCAAATTTCCGGCCGGGTACACCGCGTGCATCTGTGGGCTCTCACCGCTGCTGGAGGTGAGTTTGTACTCAGGACAAACCCGGATCAGGCGCCCCGCTGCCACTTCGGGCTCCGCCATCCAATCCGCCAAGCGGGCAATCCCGACGCCCGCCAGGGCTGCCTGGAATACCGCCAGACCGGAGCTGAAACGAAATTTGGGATGAACCCGAAAGCTGATGGCCTGCTCCTCACTGCGAAAATTCCACTCCTTGAGAATCCGTGGCGCCGTATGCAGGATCAGCGAATGCGCCTCCAGTGCCTCGATGGACTCGGGCATGCCGTTGCGCTCCAGGTAGCCGGGGCTGGCGTACAGATAACGTGAGTAACTCCAGAGCGCAAAGCCGATCAGGTCGCTGGATTGTGGAAACGCGCCGCGAATCGAGAAGTCCAGCTTGCTCTTGGCCGGATCGATGATCTCATCGGTGAAAATCACATCGATATTAACGTCTGGATAACGCTCGCAGTATTGCGCGATCAGCCGGGGCAATACCCCTTGTCCGAGAAACTCGGGGGCGGAAAAACGGATCCAGCCGGAGGCCAGGCCGCTGAGACCGGACAGGTCTTCATCCACCTCACGTTGCAGGTCGAGCATTTTGTACGCGTGGGGCAACAGGCATTCACCCGCTTCGGTCAAGCTCACGGCATTGGACGAGCGATTGAACAACTTGAGCCCCACACTTTCCTCCAGGGCTTGAACGGCACGGGTCAGCGCGCTGGGGGAGCGCCCCAGCGTCCGTGCCGCGGCGACGAAGCTGCGCTTGCGAGCCACGGTCGCGAAGGCTTCAAGTTCCCCCAACATATTCAATGCCACTGTCCACCTCATTGCATTTTTCACAACGCGGCATTGCAACACAAAAAAAGGCCCTTCCGTTAACCTTCCCGCTCAACCCACAAGGATGGGGCAAACAGGAGCGCAAGGACGTGTCAAAGCTGGATGAAGTAATCGGTAAAGCCGCAGCTTGTGTTGATGAAGTCACTCATGAATGGCTGGCAGGAAAATCAGTGACTTCGATCCGACGGGAGATACCGCAAATTCATCTGTCGCTCGAAGAACAACGCACACTTCAGGCCGGTCTGGCAGCGCTGGACGTGACCGATAGCGCCTCGGGTATCCGCCACATGCCGGCCCTGGGGCGGCTGCTGGAAAGTGCCCTGTGCCCGGAGAAAATCCAGCAGCTACGCAATTTTCCACAGGCCCGTGACGTGGCGATGATCGTCAGGGGGCTGCCGCTGGACCCGCAACTGCCGGCCACGCCCTATGACCTGGAGCCGGGTATCGAGAACGTATCGACGCTGGCCGGGGCTATCTTGTCCGTGCTGCAAACCCTGCAAACCCGCCCAGTGGCCTACGAGGGTGAAAGCGACGACACCGTGTTCCGTCACGTTTCGCCCAAGCACAAGCGAGAGACCGAAAAGAGTTCCTATGGCTCGCGCGCTGACCTGGGCATGCACGTTGACAACCCTCACCTGCCTTTGACCTGCGAACCCGTCTCGCAGTTGTCGGCCTGTCCGGAGTACCTGTCCCTGACCGGCCTGCGCTGCGAGCTCGATGTGCCGACGCGTATCGTCGCCATTGACGAGGTGCTGGCCATTCTGCCGGCCTGTGTCGAAGAGGAATTGTTACGACCGAACTTCACTGTTCGCCGACCGGCCTCCTTCGGCAAACAGGGGAATGTGCTGGAAAACGTCCCCTTGCTGTACAGAAGCGCAACCGATGGCCTGTATTGCCGCTACAACAAAGCGAGTGTCGAAGCGACCTGCGCCAATGCGCAGTTTGCCCTCCAACTGTTCGCCGCCGCCGCCAATCATCCCGATGTCGTGCACCACATACTGCTGCAACCAGGGGACATGCTGATCTTCAAGAACCAGCAAACCCTGCATGCCCGAGATGGTTTTACCCCCCGTTACGACGGCCGTGATCGCTGGATGTTGCGGGTCTTCGGGGTCAATGATCCGGCACGCGTAGTGCCGCTGGCCCCTCATCAACCCTACATAGGCAGAGCCTGATTTCATGGTCGATATTGTCATCCTTTGCGTGTTCGCCTTCGCCGCCGGCCTGATCGATGCGGCGGTGGGCGGTGGCGGACTGATCCAGATTCCCGCGCTATTCAACGTGCTTCCCACCGCTCAACCGGCGGCGCTGCTGGGTACCAACAAGGTCGCGGCCGCCTGCGGCACTGCATTCGCGGCCCGATCCTTCGTGCGCAAGGTGGTGATCAACTGGGGGCTTGTGATCCCCGCCGCCTGCGCGGCCTTTGTCATGGCCTTCTTCGGAGCCGCCACGGTGTCGTTCGTACCTCAGTCGATGATCCGGCCGGCGGTGCTGGTGTTGATTGTACTGATGGCGATCTACACCTTCTGGAAGAAAGATTTCGGCGCCCTGCACAAACCCATGCGCATCGGTACCAAGGAAAAACTGCTGGCGATCGTCATCGGCGGCGCCATCGGTTTCTATGATGGCCTGTTCGGTCCCGGCACTGGCAGCTTCCTGATCTTCCTGTTTATCCGCTGCTTCGCCTTCGACTTTCTGCATGCCTCGGCATCGGCCAAGCTGGTGAACATCGCGACCAACGTAGCGGCACTCATGTTCTTCATCCCAACGGGTAACGTGCTCTACCTGATCGCCATCCCCATGGCGGCATTCAACATCCTGGGCGCGCTCACTGGCACCTGGCTGGCCGTTCATAAGGGCGTGCCCTTTGTCCGGGCGCTATTCCTGGTGTTGCTGGTGATTCTGATCAGCAAACTGTCCTACGACATGCTCCTGTAAACCAGAGGAAAACTACATGCATCCGATGTTCGATCGCCTCGTGGCACTACTCGATGCCCGCTCAGCCTCCTACCGGGTGTTGATGCACGATGCCGAGGGCCAGTCGGCGCGCGTCGCCGAAATCCGTGGCACCGAGCCCGGCCAAGGCGCGAAGGCCATGCTTTGCTCCCTCAAGGGGCAGCCCGGGCCCTATGCCCTGGTGATACTGCCGGGCGACCAGAAGCTGGACATGAAAAAAGTCGGAGCGGCCCTGGGCGGGAAAAAAGCCGAGCTGGTGAAGGCCGAAACCGCCATGGAACTGACCGGGTGCCGGATCGGCGCCATCCCTCCTTTTGTTTTCGATGAGCGGATTCAATTGATCGTCGATCCGGCCTTGACCACAGGCTATGCAGAAATAGCCTTCAACGCGGGGCGGCTGGATGCGTCGATGGTGCTTGATACGCAGGATTATCTGGCGATTGCCATGCCTCGATTGCTGGACATCAGCCAGGCCTGAGCAAACCTTCCCCTTGCGCCCTCCCCTATGACATGCAGCAGACCTTGTCGATCGCAAGGTCGGCAAGCCATGCCGGCTTGGGCGCAAATCGTGTGGGGAACTCAGTGGCTACGGGGCAACCTAGATATCGCGCTGGACATGCCAGGTGGCTAGCCAGCGCAGGCGTAACGCTAGCCGATCAGCCGTGGCTCTTGTGATCCAGGGCGGCGTAGAAGTTGGCGCTTTGTTGCAGGTACTTCTGGGTGTAGGTGTTGGTGGAGGATGTCTTGCGGCTGATTTCCACGTTGGCGCTGGCTGGCAGGGCCACGCTGGCGGAAATGGCGGAGGCGGCGATCACGGAGAAGAGATTGAAATTCATCGGTATAACCCTCGGATTCAGTTGGCTTGCTTGCCCGTGTGGGCTGTAGAGCAAACTTACTCCCGAGGGTTGGCGGGAAAAAATGCTTTGCGGCAGTAGCTATTATCAGCGTGATTGATAGAAGCAGTCAGGCCCCGTAACACGGGGCCTGCGGCTTATTGACGCACCAGGAACTTGATGTCGCTGGGGGCTTCGAAGGGCAGTTTCTGCACCGTCTTGCCGAGGAAACCGGTCTTGGCGTCACGTTCGATCACCACGATTTCATTGCTTTTCTGGTTGCCGATCAGCACGTAGCGATTGCTCGGATCGAGGCTGAACTCCCGCGGGTGATCGCCTTCCACGGAACGTCGCTGGATCTCCTTGAGCTGGCCATTGCTCGGGTCGATGGCGAACACCAGCAACTGGTTGGCCGTGCCACGGTTACTGACATACAGGTACTGGCCGTCCTTGGAGGCATGCAGGGCCGCCGCGGCCTTTTTCTCCTTGGAGCCATTGGCCGCCAGATCCAGCAACTGACGCTGGGTCAGCTTGCCGTCCTGATAGTCAAAGACCGCCACCTGGGCGCTCATCTCCAGGGTCAGGTAGGCACGCTTGCCATCGGCACTGAACAGCAAGTGGCGCGGGCCGCTGCCTGGGGGCAACTGGACAAAGGCCGGTTCGGCGGGCGTCAGCGGGTGCTCCGGATTGGCCTTGGGGTCGTAGCGGTAGACAAAGATCTTGTCTGCCCCCAGGTCGTTGGCGAACACGAACCGGCCGTCCGGGGACGACACCGACGAATGCACGTGGGCCGACTGCTGGCGCTCGGGATCGACCCGGCTGCCCGGATGGCTGGTGAGCTGCACCACCGGCGACAGATGGCCGTCGGCGCTGACCGGCACCACCGCCAGGCTGCCGCCCGGGTCCACGTCCACCGAATAGTTGCTGACGAACAGGTAGTTGCCGTCGGCGCTCAGGCTGGAGTGAGTGGGCTCGTTGCCCTGGCTCTGCACCTGGTTGATCAGGTTCAGTTGATGGGTCTTGGGCGCCAGGCTGTAGCTGCTGACACGACCGATGGGGTCAACCTGCCCCGGGCTGTTTTCATTCACCACAAAGACGAATTTCTGGTCCTTGGACAGGGTCAGCCAGGACGGGTTGGAGCTCTTCACCACCTGCAACGGCTTGGCATCGATCCGCCCGGTCCCCTCGTTGAAACGCAGGCGATACAGGCCCTGGCTCTGCCCTTGGGTGTAGGAACCCACCAGCAGTTCCTGGGTCTGTGCCGGCGCGGCCTGGACCGCCATGGCACCAACGCTGCCGGCCATCAACAGCGGCCAGAAATTACGCATCTTCATGCTCACTCTCCTCTTCGTCGCGGGCACTGAACGCGCTCATGCACACCAGGCGGTGCTCGCCGGAATCAGCGACCAGGGTCCAGCTCTGCAGCGCCTGATCAAAAGTCGCGGCCTGCACCTGGGCCAGGGTAAAGCTCCAGCGCTTGGCGGCACGGCCATCCATGCACTCGATCAGCAGGCGCTGCTCGTCGAGGGTGAAGTCGAAGGCGTGCAGGCCGTCGATTTCCAGCATGTCGCAGGCTTCAAGGGCGGTGAGCAAGGTGTCGGTAGCAGCGGTCATAGCAATCAATCATCAATTGGAAAGGCGCAATCATAGCTGATCGGCGCCCAAGGATCGGGCCCGTATTGCGCCCCGTCATCACTCGCCGCCGGTGTGGCCTGCGGCCACTGTCGAAGGGGTCTGGCCATGCCCTGCGGCGCCAGCCTGTTCATGCCCTGGGAGCAGGCATGAAAAAGCCGCACCCGAGGGCGCGGCTTGGTGTTCAAAACGCCTGGATCAGTGAGCGAACAGCGAGTTGCCCTTCTGCCCCGCCAGCTTCTCCGGCTTGATCAGGAACCGCGCCAGGGCCGGCAGCAGCCACAGGGCACCGAACATGTTCCACAGCAGCATGAAGGTCAGCATCAGGCCCATGTCGGCCTGGAACTTGATCGCCGAGAAGATCCAGGTGCACACGCCGATGGCCAGGCACAGGCCGGTGAACAGCACCGCCTTGCCGGTGGAACGCAGGGTCTGGTAGTAGGCCTCCTGCAACGGCAGTCCGGCACGCAGGAAGCTTTCCAGACGGCTGTAGATATAGATGCCGTAGTCGACCCCGATGCCCACACCCAGCGCCACCACCGGCAAGGTCGCGACCTTGACGCCGATGCCCATGAAGGCCATCAACGCGTTGCCCAGCACCGAGGTCAGCACCAGCGGCAGGACGATGCACAGGGTCGCCGCCCAGGAGCGGAAGGTGATCATGCACATGCCGGCCACACAGATGTACACCAGGATCAGGATGGTCAGCTCGGATTCCTTGATCACCTCGTTGGTGGCCGCCTCGATCCCGGCGTTGCCAGCGGCGAGGATGAACTCCAGGCCATCCTTGTTGTGCTGCGCGGCGAATTCCTGCACCGCATGCACCGCGCGGTCCAGGGTCGCGGCCTTGTGGTCATTGAGGAACACCAGCACCGGCGCCAGGGAGCAGTTGTTGTTGTACAGGCCGTCGGCCCGGGCAATGGAGTTGTTGAGCACATCGGGGTTGCGCGACAGGGTTTCCCATTTCAGGTTGCCCTCGTTCATGCCCTTGATCATCTGCTTGGACACGGTCACCAGGGAGATCGCCGACTGCACGCCCTCGGTGTTCTGCATCTTCCACATCAACTCATCGATGGGGGCCATGGCTTCATAGCGCGAACAGCCTTCGGCCGCGGTCTTGACCATCACCACCAGCACGTCGGAGCTGGTGGAGTAGTTGCTGATGATGAAGTTGTTGTCCTTGTTGTAGCGCGAGTCGGGACGCAGCTCCGGCGCGCCCTGGTCGAGGTCGCCGATCTTCAGGTTCTGGCTGTACCAGAGGCCGCCGCCAAAGGCCACCAGGGCCAGGGCGATGGAGATCGGCGCCACTTTGGGGCTGGCAAAATTCGACAGCAGGCGCCAGAACGGATGCTCGCGGGAGGCATCCTTCTTGCTGCGTTCGATGGCGCGCTTGCTGATGCCGACGTAGGAAATCGCCACTGGCAGCAGGATCAGGTTGGTGAACACGATCACCGCCACACCGATGGAGGCACCGATGGCCAGCTCGCGGATCACCCCGATATCGATGATCAGCAACGTGATGAAGCCCACGGCGTCGGCGAGAATGGCGATCATCCCTGGCAGGAACAGTTGGCGGAAGGTCCGCCGCGCCGCGGTCAGGGCGTTGTCGGCGTCACTGGACTGCAGGGCGATACCGTTGATCTTCTGCACCCCGTGGGAGATGCCGATGGCGAAAATCAGGAACGGCACCAGCATCGAGTACGGGTCCAGGCCAAAGCCGAAGGCATGCATCAGCCCCAACTGCCAGACCACCGCCACCAGAGTAGTGATCAGCACCGCGATGGTGCTGCGGATGCACCAGGTGAACCAGTACAGCAGCACCAGGGTGATGATGAAGGCCACGCCGAAGAACATCACCACCATGATCAGGCCATCGATCAGGTCGCCGACCTTCTTGGCGAAGCCGACAATGTGGATCTTCACATTGGGGTTCTGCGCTTCGAACTTGTCGCGGATCTTTTCTTCCAGCTGATGGGAGAACTTCTGGTAGTCCAGGGCCAGCAGCTTGCCCTGGTCCTGAGGGTCCGGGTAGGACTCCAGCAACGGGATGTCGACGATGCTGGATTTGAAATCGTTGGCCACCAGGCGCCCGACCTGGCCGGACTTGAGGACGTTGTTGCGCAACTGGTCGAGGCTTTCGGGCGAGCCGTTATAGCTCTGGGGAATCACCTCGCCACCGGCGAAACCCTCTTCGGTCACCTCGGTCCAGCGCACGCTGGGGCTCCACAGCGACTTGAGCCCGGAGCGGTCGACGCCAGAGATGTAGAACACCTCGTCGTTGATCTGCCGCAGGGTCTCCATGTACTCCTGGGTGAAGATGTCGCCGTCGCGGGCTGCCACCGAGATACGCACGGTGTTGCCCAGGTTGGCCAGGTCGTTGCGGTGCTCCATCATCCGCTCGATGAACGGGTGCTTGAGCGGGATCATCTTTTCGAAACTGGTGGAAGGCCGAATCAGGGTCGCCTGCCAGAACAGAAAAGCGCTGACCAAGAGGCAAATGAAGATCACTGCCGGGCGGTTGTTGAAAATCAGGCGTTCGAGAAAGTTCGCCTTGTCCTGGTGATGACTGCTCATGGAATTCCCCACCTTCTTATTATGTGCCCGGCTTATTTGCCGACGTCAGCGCCGGTTGCCGCAGAGATCCGCACCCCGCCCTGCCCGGCCAGGATCAGCTTGCCATTGCCGGCAGCGGTCACCGCCGACAGCGAGAGGCGGTCCGCACGGTTGAATACGCTGAAGGTCTGGCCGTGGTCGGTACTGCGGATCACGCTGCCGCCGTTGCCGACGATCACCAGCGAGCCGTCGTCCAGCAAGGTAGCACCCGACAGGCCGAACTCCAGGGCGCCACGGGCAGCGTTCAACTCCACCTGCTCCCAGGTGTTGCCGAAATCCGTGGAACGATAGAGATTGCCCCGCAGGCCGAACACCAGCAGGGTCGCCGGCTGGCCGGTAGCGATCACGCCGAACAGCGAGCCTTCATAGGGACCTTCGAGGCGTTCCCAGGTCTGCCCGTCATCGGCGGAGCGGAACAAGCTGCCCTGCTCGCCGACGATAAACAGTCCGGAATCCTTGACCTGGGCAATGGCGTTGAGGTGGAACTGGTCTTCGTTGTCCAGGCGATCGCTGACGTCTTCCCAGTGCTGGCCACCGTCGGTGGTTTCCAGCAAGGCGCCATAGGCACCGACGGCGTAGCCGTTGCGGGTGTCCTTGAACCAGACATCGAGCAAGGGCGCTTCACGCTTGAGGTCCTGGAACTGCCGACTCCAGGTGACACCGCCATCGGTGCTGGCCAGGACCTGGGCATCGTGGCCCACCGCCCAGCCGTGCTGGTCATCGACAAAATACACCGCGGTCAGCAGTTGCCGGGTGGGCACCTTGGCCTGCACCCAGGACGCTCCCTGATCGTCGGAATAGAGAATGTGCCCGCGATCGCCCACGGCCACCAGGCGCTTGCCGGCGTGGACCACATCGAGCATCAGGCTTTTCGCCGCCTTGGGCGATTCGATGGAATAGACAGTATCCGCTGCGGTGGCAGCGGCCAGGACCGGTGTCGACAGCGTCACGACACCCAACAGCGAGAGCGCTGTAGCCAGCAATGCGAACGTGCGCAGCGCCGGCGGGCGGCCAACAACTACACCCATGACAGGCTCACTCATAGACCATTCCCCCATTATTATTGTCAGGTCATTTGACCTCTCAGGGCGCCTTCAGGGGTTTTCGATGCCTGGACCGACCGTGAAGATCGTCCTGAAACCTGCACTCTAGAGCCCCTTCAGCTGCGGGCTATCCTATCGGGCTTTGGAAAGGTCTGACAATCAACGCCACGTTATCTTTTGTTAATCACCGCGTCTGGCCAGGCCCCTGAATGCTCGGGCATTCGCTGGGCTGATCGATGCTCCTCTGCAGCAGGCGAGGAAGCGTTGATGCCGGTACGAAAAGCTTGTCAATTTAGCTGAGGTTTGCGCGACCTGTCGGCGTGTAGCGCCGGTACACGACCAAAGGCTGATCCAGGGCATAAGCCGCTGCTACCCAGTGTTGACTATGATGAGCTGCGTGGGTGGCGAGCCCGATGACCTTCAGGAGTGACGCATGATTGCCATACGCGAGGCGTGGAAGGCTGGCTTGCTCGGTCCCCGGCACTGGGCCCGCAACCTGGTGGCCGGGGTGATTGTCGGCGTGGTGGCGCTGCCCCTGGCCATGGCGTTTGCCATCGCCTCCGGGGTCAAGCCGGAACAGGGCATCTACACCGCCATCGTCGGCGGCCTGCTGGTGTCGCTGTTCGGCGGTAGCCGCTTGCAGATCGCCGGCCCCACCGGGGCCTTTATCGTGATTCTCGCCGGGGTCACCGCCAAATACGGGGTCGACGGCCTGCAACTGGCGACCATGATGGCCGGGATCATCCTGTTCCTGCTGGGCATCAGCCGCCTGGGCGCCCTGATCAAATTCATCCCCGACCCGGTGATTCTCGGCTTCACCGCCGGGATCGGGGTGATCATCTGGGTCAGCCAGTGGAAAGACTTTTTCGGCCTGCCCGCCGTCCAGGGCGAACACTTCCACCAGAAGCTCTGGCACCTGCTGCAAGCCCTGCCCGAACTGCATCTGGCCACCACCCTGCTGGCCTTGCTCAGCCTGACGCTGCTGTTGTGGGTACCCAGGATCCCCGCGCTCAAGCGCCTGCCGGCGCCGCTGGTGGCCATGGTCCTGGCCACCGCCTTGCAGTCACTGTTCCAGTTCCAGGGCGTGGCCACCATCGGCAGTGCCTTTGGCGGCATTCCCCAGGGCTTGCCGACCCTGCAACTGCCCGAGATCAGCCTGCCACGGATACTCGACCTGATAGGACCGGCCTTCGCCATCGCCATGCTCGGAGCCATCGAATCGCTGTTGTCGGCGGTGGTGGCCGACGGCATGGCTGGCACCCGCCACGACTCCAACCAGGAGCTGATCGGCCAGGGCATCGCCAACCTGGCCACACCGCTGTTTGGCGGGTTCGCCGCCACGGGTGCCATTGCTCGCACCGCCACCAACATCCGCAACGGCGGCAGCAGCCCGCTGGCCGGCATCACCCACGCCGTGGTGCTGGTGCTGATCATCCTGTTTCTCGCGCCGCTGGCGGCCAATATCCCGTTGTGCGCCCTGGCGGCGATCCTGTTCGTGGTGGCCTACAACATGAGTGAGCTGCACCACTTCAAGCGCATGGTGCAGCGCGCGCCCCGGGCGGATGTGGCAATCCTGCTGTGCACCTTTGTGCTGACGGTGTTCAGTGATCTGGTGATTGCGGTGAACATCGGGGTGATCCTGGCGATGCTGCATTTTCTGCGGCGCATGGCCTCCTCGGTGGAGGTGCAGCAGGTGGTGGGGGAGGATCTGGAGAACGAATTGCGCGGCAAAGGACGCGGGCACCTGCCTGCTGGGGTGCTGATCTATACCATCGAAGGCCCCCTGTTCTTTGGCGCTGCCGAAACCTTTGAACGGGCCCTGGCCCAGACCCATAGCGATCCCAGGCTGCTGATCATCCGCCTCAAGCATGTGCCGTTCATGGATATCACTGGGCTGCAGACCCTGGAGGAAGTGATAGGTCAGCTGCACAAGCGCGGGATCGTGGTGAAACTGTGCGAAGCCAACCTGAAGGTGCATGCCAAGCTTGAGCGCGTGGGCATCCTGCACGCCATTGGCGCGCAGAACTATCACCGCGACTTGAGCAGCGCACTGCCCCCCCTGTAGCCGCTGCCGCAGGCTGCGAACGGTCTGGGCGGCACTGCGTCCGATCTCAAGACCGGCAGAGGTGTGACAGCGATCGCCAAGCAAGGTCCTGCGGACCTTGGCGCAGCTTCGCAGGCTCAGCAGCGGCTACAGGTGTAGCCGCTGCCGCCGTCAGGCGAGGCTTTTGCTCACCACTTCGAACACGTCGCTGGAGAGATCGCCGGAGGCACGGATGCGCTCCAGTTCGCCCTTCATCAGCGCCTGGCGGGCGCTGTCGTATTTGCGCCAGCGAGTCAGTGGTGCCAGTTGCCGCGAGGCAATCTGCGGGTTGAAGCCGTTGAGCTGGATCACCAGATCCGCCAGGAAGCGATAGCCGGAACCATCGGCCGCGTGGAAGTTGATCAGGTTCTGCCCGGCAAACGCCCCCACCAACGCCCGCACCTTGTTCGGGTTCTTGAGGTTGAACGCCGGGTGCTGCATCAGCGCCTTGACCCGCTCCAGGCCACCCGGCAACGGGCTGCCGGCCTGGACGCTGAACCACTGGTCCATGACCAGGGCGTTGTCCTTGAAGTTCTCGGCGAACACTGCCAGAGCCTGGGCCTTCTCGGCCTCGAACGGCGAGTTGACCAGCACCGCCAGGGCGGTGAGGCGCTCGGTCATGTTGTCGGCGCTGTCGAACTGCTCGATGGCCGCCGCCAGCACTTCGGGCTTGTGGGTGAGCATCAGGTATGACAGGGCAATGTTCTGCAGTGCGCGACGGGCGAAATGCTCGGACTCGGCCACGTAGGCCGTGGCCTTGGACACTGACCGGTTGGTCTGGTAACGCTTCCACAACGCATCGAACAGGCTGTCAGCCAGTTGCTGGCGAGCAAACTCGCGCGCTGCATGGATCGCCTCGACATCCGCCACTTCGCTGATTTCGGTGAGGTAGGCCTCGCCCGGCAGGGACAGCATTTCCGCGACCATGGCCTGGTCCAGGCTGTCATCCGCCAGCACGGTGCCCAGGGCGGTCACCAGACGCTCGTCCATCACCAGCGCCTGCCCCTGCTGATGCTGGGCAATCAGTTCTTGCAGCACTTGCACAGCCAACTGCTGGCCGGCGTCCCAACGGTTGAAACCGTCGCTGTCATGCTGCATGAGGAACATCAACTGGTCGCGGCTGTAGGGGAAGCTCAGCTTCACCGGCGCCGAGAAGCCCCGCAGCAGCGAAGGCAGCGGCTGTTCGGTGATGTCGACGAAGGTGAAGGTCTGCTCGGCCTCGGTCACCGAGATCACCCGGGAAGTTCCCTGGGCGGCGTTTTCGCCGGACAGGCGCAGGGCCATGCCCGCCCCTTTCGAGTCCAGCAGGCCCAGCTCCACCGGGATCACGAACGGCAGTTTCTCCACCTTGTCCGGGGTCTGCGGGCAGCTCTGGCGGAAGGTCAGGCTGTAGGTCTTGGCGGCGGCGTCGTAGGACTCGCTGACCGCCAGCCGTGGCGTACCAGCCTGGCTGTACCAGCGTTTGAACTGGGTCAGATCGACGCCATTGGCATCTTCCATGGCCTTGACGAAGTCGTCACAGGTCACGGCCTGACCGTCATGGCGTTCGAAGTACAGGTCACTGCCCTTACGGAAACCTTCAGCCCCGAGCAAGGTGTGGATCATGCCTACCACTTCCGAACCCTTTTCGTACACGGTCAGGGTGTAGAAGTTGGAAATCTCGATAAAGCTTTCCGGGCGCACGGCATGGGCCATGGGGCCGGCGTCTTCGGCGAACTGGTGGGTGCGCAGGTAGGCCACGTCCTGAATGCGCTTGACGGTGCGCGAGTTCATGTCCGCGGAGAAACCGGCATCGCGGAACACCGTGAAGCCTTCCTTGAGCGAGAGCTGGAACCAGTCGCGGCAGGTCACGCGGTTGCCCGACCAGTTGTGGAAGTATTCGTGGGCAACGATCGCCTCGACCCGCTGGTGGGCGGCGTCGGTGGCGGTTTCGGCACGGGCCAGCACGGCGCTGGAGTTGAAGATGTTCAGGCCCTTGTTTTCCATGGCGCCCATGTTGAAGTCGTTGACCGCAACGATCATGAAGATGTCCAGGTCGTATTCACGGCCGTAGGTCTCTTCGTCCCAGCGCATGGACTTTTTCAGGCTGTTCATGGCGTGCTGGCACTTGTCGATGTTTTCCGGCTCGACATAGATGCGCAGCGCCACATCGCGGCCGCTCTGGGTGCGGAAGCTGTCTTCCACGCACCACAGGTCACCAGCCACCAGGGCGAACAGGTAGGCGGGTTTCATGAACGGGTCTTCCCAGGTCGCCCAGTGCCGGCCGTCTTCACCGGGGCCGCTGGCAATCGGGTTACCGTTGGACAGCAGCACCGGGTAGCTGTGCTGCTCGGCCACCACGGTGGTGGTGAACTTGCTCATCACATCCGGGCGGTCGAGGTAATAGGTGATCTTGCGAAAGCCCTCGGCTTCGCACTGGGTGCAGAACATGCCACTGGACTTGTACAGGCCTTCCAGGGCGGTGTTGCTTTCCGGGTGGATCTTCACGCTGGTGTCCAGGGTGAAGCTGGCGCTGGTGGGGTGCAGGGTCAGGTGGCTGTCGTCCAGCTGGTAGTCGTCAGCACTCAGCGGCTGATCGGCGAGGCTCACCGATAGCAGCTCCAGCTGCTGGCCATCCAGCACCAGCGGCGGCAGCCCGGCGCCACGGGCCGGATTGCGACGCATCACCAGCTGCGCATGGACCAGGCTGTGGTCCTCGAACAACTCGAAGGTCAGGTGGGTCTCGTCGATCAGGTACTCGGGGGCCTGATAGTCCTTCAGGTAGATCATCTTCGGTTGATCGGTGCGCATGGCGAATTCCTTCTACTGATGCACGGCGAGCTGGTAGGCCGTGTACTTACGAATGTTGATCACGCCGGTGTCGAAGATCAGGTACTGGCCCTTGATCCCCAGCAGCGTGCCTTCGGCAATCGGGTTCTTGTCCAGGTTGAAGCTGACGATCTTGGCCGGGTACTGCTCGACCGGATAACGGATCTCCAGGGGCTCGATATCGGTCACCGGCTGAATCGCCTGCAGGCCGAAACGCTCCTGCAGGGCCAACAGGCCCTCGGCGCAGGATTCAAACAGTTGCTCGCGCACCGCCACCAGGTCCACCGCCTGGGCATCGCCCTTGAGCAAGGCACGCCAGTTGGTCTTGTCCGCCACCTGGGAGCGCAACAGATCCTCGACGAAGCCCGATTGCTGGCGGGTCGCCACACGCATGATCGGCAGCGCCTGGCTGGCACCCTGGTCGAGCCAGCGGGTCGGCAACTGGGTGGCGCGGGTGATACCGACCTTGATCCCCGAGGAGTTGGCCAAATAGACCACGTGATCGGTCATGCAGAACTGCTCGCCCCAGGACGGCTCGCGGCAGGTGCCGGCGTCGTAGTGGCAACGTTCCGGACTCATGATGCAGATATCGCACTGGGCCAACTTGGTCATGCACGGATAGCAGTAACCCTGGCTGAAACTGGTCTTGGTCTTGCGCCCGCAGTGGGTGCAGTGGATCGCCCCCAGGTATTCCAGGCGCACCCGGGTACCGATCAGGGGGTTGACTGGTACCTCGCTGTCACCCAGGCGAAAAGCGTACTGAACATTCGGCCCGTCCAGGCGTGCCGACATTTTGCTGATGGAACCGCGGCCAATCTCGATCAATGGATGGCATCCGACTTGAACAGGATGTTCGGCACCGGCGCCGACTTCGAGGCGCATTCCTGCGGGCCCATGTAGCCGGTGCGCTGGTCCTCGGGCAGGTTCTGCATTTCCCAGGCGATCATCGCCTGCAGCGACAGCTCGCGCTGCTCGGCGGTGAGCTTGCGGCCATCGGACCATTTACCGATCTCTACCGCCAGCTTCAGGCTCTGGTAGATCTCGGGGGTGATGTTTTCGATCATTTCGACAAAGGACGACATACAAGACTCCAGCGTTCAAAGGGCCAGTTTACGGCGACTGTACAAGCCGCCCAACAAACCAGTAAGGCAACCGACGAGCAGCCCGCCGACGTGGGCGGCGTTGGCGATTTCGCCGAAACCGATCATCGACACCAGCCCGGACAGGCACAGCAGCAACCACACCAGCATCATCACCAGCACGCCCCGGGGCAGGCGGTAGATGGGGTTGGGGGACAGTAATTGGTAGATCCAGCAATGCCCGAGCAGACCGTAGAGCACCCCGGACAGGCCGCCGAACAGGGTCGGGCCACTGAAATAGTATTGGGCGTAGTTGGACACCAGGCTGAACAGCAGGGTCAAGCCCAGCAGGTTGATGCTGCCCTGGCGCAACTCGATACGCCGCCCCAGCTCCCAGTACCACATGCCGTTCATGGCGATATGCAGGATGCCGAAGTGGATCAGCATCGGCGTCACCAGGCGCCACCACTGCCCCGCCGCCAGGCTGTCGGCCAGGGAACTGAACTGGATGTAGTCGCCGACCACGCGGAACTCGAGGAAGGTAAACCAGCCGAGGGTTTGCAGGTTGTCCCCCAGCAGGGTGATGCCGCACACCGCCAGGCTCAGCAGCAGGATCAGCGCGGTCATCGGGCTGCGGCGCAACTGCTCCCCCAGGCCGACGCGGGCCGGGGTGGCCGCCTGCGGAATATCCAGTTGCTGCTCGGGATCGCCCTGGGGAAAGCGCTGGTACAGGCCCCGCACATCCTCACTGATGGATTCCGGCACCCAGAGCACCTGCTCGCCGGCCTCCTCACTGACCCGGTGCGGCACCTGCATGCGCTGCAGCAGCTTGACGAAGCCACTCAGATCCGTGGCCAGGGGCAGACGCAAAACCGCTACCGCGCTCATCGCAACACCTCGGGCCGCTCGACGTCGACCCAGACAAATTTATTCGGGTCCAGGCGGGTTTCCTGGTCCAGGCGATACGCGGCGAGCTTGCCGTAGAGCACCGCGCTGTAATCCAGGCACGCCAGGTTGGGCCGGATCGGCGCCGGCTTGCCGCTGCGCCAGTAGTGGCCGACGAACAGCATCGGTTCGTCGGCGCCGTAGCGCAGCAGGCTGTTTTTCTCGGCCGGGGACAACGGCGTGCGCGCCACCGGATCGGGCAAGGCATCGGGCTGGAAGACGATGTCGCCGTAGGTCTGCGGGTCGTCTTCCCAGAACTTGGTGCGGAAGAACGCCCGGGTCAGGCCGTCGCCACTGGTCATGGTCAGGCCGTGGGGCAGGCGCATGTCGGTGCCGCGCAGCAGGCGATCGAAGGCGGTGCTGGCAAAACTGTCGGGCAGCGCCGAGGCCTGGAGGAACTCGCGGTCGATGCAGCCGTTGGGGTACTGCTGGCGCAGCGGCGCGATCAGGCCAGCATCCCAGCAGGCATGCACCACGCGAAAGCGCCCGGCGTCGACGAACAGCGGCAGCTCATAGAACCACTCCAGGAAGTCGTGCCAGTCGCCAGGGTGGTGTTCGAACTGGGTCAGGGTTTCGTGGATCAGTCGGGCATGGCGCGGGGTGTGTTCGCGCACGAACTGCTTGCCGCTGCCGGCCGCCGCCGGGGTGCTCCAGCCCAGGGCGTTGAATTCATGGTTGCCCATGATGCACAGCGCCTGACCGGCCACCACCATGTCGTGGACGATATGCAGCGATTCACGGATTCGCGGGCCGCGGTCGATGATGTCACCGAGGAACACCGCCATGCGCGACGGGTGCCGCCAGACGCCGCCCTGCTTGTGGTACCCGAGCCGATCCAGCAAGTGCTCCAGGGTCAGGGCGCAACCGTGCACGTCACCGATCAGGTCGTAGCTACGCGCGGGATCGAGCATCAGTCGCCTCCACCGCCCAGTCGGCTGCCCCAGCCGAGTTTGGTCCGACAGACCTCGTAGTAGTTGTGGTCCAGCGGATGGATCAGGCGCAGCTTCTGCGCCTTCTTGCTGACCGTGATGGTGTCGCCCGGGGCACAGGTGAAGTGGTTCTGCCCGTCACAGGAGACTTGCGGATAGATCTGCATATCTTTGGACACGACGATTTTCAGCTCACTGTTGCCATCGACCACGATCGGCCTTCCAGACAAGGTATGGGGGTACATCGGCACAATCACAATGGCATCCAGCTTGGGGTGCATGATCGGACCGCCGGCGGACAGCGCGTAGGCCGTGGAACCGGTAGGAGTGGCGACGATCAGGCCGTCGGCCTTCTGGCTGCAGACGAACTGGCCGTCGATGTAGATCTCGAACTCGATCATCCGCGTCGACTTGCCCGGGTGCAGCACCACGTCGTTGAGCGCATCGCCCTGACCAATGGCCTCGGCATGGCGACGGACTTCGGCCTGCAGCAGGAAGCGGTTTTCCACCAGGTAGTGGCCGTCGAGCACCTCGGCGACCTTGACTTCCAGCTCATCGGGGCGGATGTCGGTGAGAAAGCCCAGGCTGCCGCGGTTGATCCCCAGCACCGGAATATTGTGCCGGGCCAGGGCCCGGGCGGCGCCCAGCAGGCTGCCGTCGCCGCCGACCACGATGACCATGTCGCAGACCTCGCCCAACAGCTTGCGCGAGGAGGTCTGCAGACCGTGGCCCGGCAGCACTTCGGCGATGGTGTCTTCAAGGATCACGTGCAGGTGGCGCGCCAGCAGAAACTTCTTCAGTCGGCGAACTGTGTCCAGCACCTGGGAACTGCCCAGGCGACCGATAATGCCGATATTGCGAAACTGCTCCATGGGGCTCCTGCGGAATTCGGGTACGGGCGAAACGGAGGATTATGGGCGAAACCCGGCGTTAGACAAAATCCTTTCAGCCACTGGCGCTTAGGAGCGGGCGATGCAACTGCGAGTGGCACGCATTTATCGCGAACGCCACAGGTTTGCGTCTATGCTCGCAAGATGCTCCTGTTCCCGGATTTGCTCAGCCTCCCCCGCCAGTTGCGTCAACCTGAAGTCCGCGACCTCGCCTGGGTCATCCTCGCGCCGCCGATGCTCAGCCATACGCCCTGGCCACAGCGCCACCCCCTGGCCGGCAGCGACTGGGTGCTGGCGCCACAACTGCTGGCCCACTGGCTGCGATGCCAGGATCTGGACAGCCGCGCCTTGCGCCATTGGCTGAATCAGGGGCGGACCCGGCGCCTGGGCCTGTACTACGAACGCCTCTGGCAATTTGCCGTGCAGCATGCGCCGGGGGTGGAACTGCTGGCGGCCAACCTGCCGATCCGCCGTGAGGGGCACACCCTCGGTGAACTGGACATGCTCCTGCGCGACCGCGAAGGCGTGCATCACCTGGAGCTGGCGATCAAGCTGTACCTGGGCCCGCAGCACGGCAACGGCCGCGACAGCGCGCAATGGCTTGGCCCGGGCTGCCACGACCGCCTGGACCGCAAGCTGGCGCACCTGGACGAGCACCAACTGCCGATTTCCGCCCGCGCCGAAAGCCGCGAAGCCTTGGCGGCGCTGGACATCCAGCAGTTCAGCGCCCACCTGTGGCTGGGGGGCTACCTGCTCTATCCCTGGCCGGGCCACGCCGAACCGCCTCAAGGCGCTCACCCGCAGCACCTGCGAGGGCGCTGGCTGCACCAGCGGGACTGGCCCGCCTTCATCGCCCAGAGTGCACCCGGGCGTTGGCAGCCCCTGCCCCGCCACGCCTGGCTGGCTCCGGCTCACTATCCGGCCGAACAGGCCTGGACGGCCGGGCAACTGCAGCAATGGCTCGCAGAACTGGACGCCCAGGCCCCGGCGCAACTGCTGGTACGGCTGGTGGAAACAGCCGAAGGGGGCTGGGAAGAAGCCGAACGCCTGTTCCTGGTGGCCGACCTCTGGCCCAACGTCCCCGCAACCCAGCCCCTTGCGCCCAGAGCCCAACCTGCGTAGGCGCTGGCGTGCCAGCGAAAGTCCTCCCCCGCCGGGCACACATCTCCCGCCCCCTTCGCCGGCAAGCCGGCTCGGTGGGGTTTCGCTATGCCAGGGAAAGCCGCAACGCCAGGGCCGCCAGGGTCACCAGCAGCACCGGCAGTGTCAGCACGATGCCGACCCGGAAGTAATAACCCCAGCCAATATGGATGCCCTTGCGTTCAAGCACATGCAGCCAAAGCAATGTGGCCAGGCTGCCGATGGGGGTGATTTTCGGCCCCAGGTCGCTGCCAATGACATTGGCGTAGATCATCGCTTCCTTGACCACTCCGGTGGCCTGACTGGCATCGATGGACAAGGCAGCGATCAGCACCGTGGGCAAATTGTTCATCACCGATGACAGCCCCGCCGTCAGCAATCCGGTGCCCAGCGCCGCCCCCCAGACGCCACCAGCGGCAAAGCCGTCGAGCCAGCCCGCCAGGTACCCGGTCAGCCCGGCATTGCGCAAGCCATAAACCACCAGATACATGCCCAAGGAGAAAATCACGATCTGCCATGGCGCTTCCTTGAGCACTTTGCGGGTGGAGATCTTGTGCCCACGCGCCGCGATCACCAGCAGCAAGGTGGCGCAGACCGCGGAAATGGCGCTGATGGGAATCCCCAGCGGCTCCAGGGCAAAACAGCCCAGCAGCAGGATCAGCAGCACCCACCAGCCGGCGATGAAGGTCGCCCGGTCATGGATGGCGCTGCTGGGTTCGGCCAACTGGCGCGGATCGTATTCTTCGGGGATGTCCCGGCGGAAAAACCACAGCAGCACCGCCAGGGTCGCCGCGACGCTCACCAGATTGACCGGCAGCATCACCGCCGCATAACGGTTGAAACCTATCTCGAAGAAGTCCGCCGAGACGATGTTCACCAGGTTCGACACCACCAGCGGCAAGCTTGCGGTGTCGGCGATGAAGCCGGCCCCCATGACGAAAGCCAGGGTCGTGGCGGCAGAAAAGCGCAAGGCCAGCAGCATGGAAATGACGATGGGCGTGAGGATCAGCGCCGCGCCGTCGTTGGCGAACAGTGCCGACACCAGGGCTCCCAACAGCACCATGAAGGCGAACAGCCGTCGCCCCCTGCCCCGCCCCCAGCGCGCCACATGCAGGGCCGCCCAGGCGAAGAACCCGGCCTCGTCCAGCAGCAGGCTGATGATGATCAGCGCAACGAAGGTGCCGGTGGCGTTCCAGATGATCTGCCACACCACCGGGATGTCGGCCAGTTGCACCACGCCGCACAACAGGGCCAGGAGCGCGCCGAACACCGCGCTCCAACCGACGCCCAGGCCTTTGGGCTGCCAGATCACCAGGGTAATGGTCAGCAAGAAAATCGATACTGCAATCAACATGACTAAGACATCTTGAATAAAGAGGGGGCTAGCGCAGGAGCTGGCTTGCCAGCGACCGTGCACCTGAGGCTGATACAAGCCCCAGGAGCCCGTTCGCCGGCAAGCCGGCGCCTACCACAGCAGGAGAATGTGGGTGACAGACAGCACTCAAGCCTTCTTGTGCTGCTCGACCCATTGGCCGTAGGCGGTGATGAAGTTCTGCAGGAACGGCCGGGTCGCTTCCGACAGCTTGCCCGCTTCGTCGAACGCCGAGCCGGCGCCGCCCAGGTAGGCTTCAGGCTGCTGCATGCACGGCACATTGAGGAATACCAGGGATTGGCGCAGGTGGTGGTTGGCACCGAAGCCGCCGATGGCCCCGGGGGAAACGCTGATCACCGCTCCGGGCTTGCCGCTCCAGGCACTTTTGCCATAGGGACGCGAACCGACGTCGATGGCGTTCTTCAGGGCTGCCGGTACCGAGCGGTTGTACTCCGGAGTGACGAACAGTACCGCATCGGCAGCGCCGATCTGTTCGCGAAAGCGGGTGTAGGCCGCGGGAGGCGTCACGTCGATGTCTTCGTTGTACAGCGCCAGATCGCCAATCTCGACGATGCTCAACTGCAGGTTCGCCGGCGCCAGCTCGGCCAGCGCCAGGGCTACCTTGCGATTCAGGGATTGTTTTCTCAGACTGCCGACCAGCACTGCGACTTTGTAGACATTGCTCATTGCATTCCAACCCTTGGCTTGAAGAAGGTGTTAGTTATAGATGAGCCTGGGGGTCGCCTGCTACCCCACACAAACCATTTCCCTGCATAAGTTCCAAGACCTGGGAGGCCGTGCGCTGCGACGGCGGATTATTTTTTCCGGCCGGCAAAACTTACCTTGCACACGTCGGGTCTACAGCACCGAATTTGCGTGTTTTATCTCCAGAGGCTCTAAAGATGGCAGCAGTACTTGTCGGACAATTCCATGCAAGAGATGCCGAGGGACGGGTGTATTCAGTGCACGAGTTCCAGGAATCCATGCCCGCAGAGGGCGACCAGGCCAGCTCGGAGCCCGTTACCACCTACCGCCTGGCGATTGGCGACCGGGTCAAGAAGCTCGATGACAATCAATTCCTGCTGGTGCAATCGGACGTCACCATCGTGCGGGAGCCGGAAACCTATGTCAGTGAGTGATCATGCCCGCCGGCCCGGACTTGGGGTAGGATTCAACGCCTGACTCCCTAACCGGCTGGACATGGACTTCAAGCATGCGTTTACGTCATATCGAAGTGATTCAGGCGCTTCTGCAAACCGCCCACCTGGGCACCGCCGCCGAGCTGCTGCAACTCTCGGTGGCTGAAGTCGAAGCCCTGCTACGCGATGCCGAAAGCCAATTGGGGTTCATGCTGTTCGCCAGCGTGCGCGGGCGCTTGCAGGCCACTCGCGAAGCCCGGGAATTGCAACCGGCAATCAACCGGGTGTACGACGCTTTCGAACCGGTACAACGCCTGGCTGACAGCCTGAGGTTTCATCAGGCACCGCCTTTGCGCATCGTCGGCACGCCCCCTCTGGTCCAGCAACTGCTGCCTCAGTGCATCGCGGCCCTGCGCCGGCGCTTCGCCGATACGCCCTGCAGCCTCCTCAGCCAGAGCACCCGCGACATGGTCCACAGCCTGCTGCTGCACGACTGTGACCTGGGCCTGAGCCTGCATGACCCCGAACACCCGGACATCCACAGCCAGGCCCTGGCTCAGGGCAAGCTGTTTTTGCTGGCACCCCATGGCTGGCTGCAACCCAAACAGAAATACGTGGCCCTGCAGGAGCTGGCGGGCCAGGCCATGGTGGGCCTGGAGGGCCAGGACCCGCTGAGCGTGATACTCACCAGCAAGCTGCAGAATCTGCGGCCAAGCCCGGTAATCCAGACCCGGGTACAGACCTACCAGATGATGCGCAGCCTGGTGGAGGCCGGTGAGGGCCTGGCCATCGTCGACCCGTTCACCGCCGTGGGTGCCCGTGGCGCCGGGCTCGATGCCTGCCCCTTGTCACCCCCCATCAGTGTCACGCTGTACGCCTTGCGCCGCAGTTCCGGCGAGGACTCGCCCCTGCTCGGCGCCCTGCTGGAACTGCTGACCGAGCAGGCCGAAACGCTGCTGGCCGGCTAGGACCGTTACGCCTGAGGCTCATCGGCAAACAGCCGGTACCAGAAAATCGCCACCTCGCTGGTATTCGGATCGATGCCGCGATAACGCAGGTGATCCACCCCGCCCACCACGTAGCCGCAACGCTCATACAGGCGACAGGCGCCGAGGTTGTTGTTCTGGGTTTCCAGCATCACCCCCGGCAACTGCTTCTTGCGACTCCAGAACTGCGCCACCTCCAGCAGCCCCTTGGCGACGCCGTGCCGCCGGGCCGGCGCATGCACCGCCAACTCGTCGATATGCCCGTAACCGTTCCAATTGGTGCTGACCACCACGTGCCCCACGGGCTGATCGTCCAGGTAGGCCATGAAGATCTCGCTGTCCGCGGCGTTGCGGTAACTGCTGAATTCCTCGGGATCGATGCCATAGCACTTGCGGTAAGGCACGATCCTGCGCAGCAGCCAGTCCGCCACCGGCATGCCCCGCTCGGCCTCGGCGTAGGCACTGACTTCGAAGCTGAAGTCGCTGCCCCAGACGTAGGCGGCGAAGCCCTCGTCGGCCACACGGATCGCCAGTCCCGGATACTTGGGATTCACCACAGGTTGCATAGCAGGAAAACTCCTCATGCTTTGACGCAATCGACGGTGTACTGCCGGCCATGGCCCTGGTCGTCATGCTGCAGGCCATGCACATCGGCGACGAACCCCGGGAAACTGCTGTCGAAAGCTCGGGCAAAGGCCAGGTAGTCGATGATCGAGCGGGTCGCTTCGGTAAATCGCTCACCGGGCATGATCAGCGGAATACCCGGCGGGTATGGCACCAGCATCACCGCGGCGATACGCCCCTGCAGTTGATCGATGGACACCGCCTCGACTTCGCCGCGCACCAGTTGGTCGTAGGCATCGGCAGGCTTCATCGCCACCTCCGGCAGCACGGTGTACATGCGCTTGAGGTGCTTGGCCGTGGCGTTGCTGCGGTAGCAGGCATGCAACTGGTCGCACAGATCCTGCAAGCCCATGCCCTGATAGCGCTGCGGGTCCTGCCCGGCCACGCTGGGCAGGCAACTGGCCAGGCTGACATTGGCGTCGTAGTTGCGCTTGAACTCCAGCAGCTCGGTGAGCAGCGTGCTCCACTTGCCCTTGGTGATGCCCATGGAGAACAGCACCAGGAACGAATAGAGCCCGGTCTTTTCCACCACCAGCCCGCGCTCCCAAAGGAACTTGCTGACCACCGCCGCGGGAATTCCGTGCTCGCTCAAGGCCCCGCCAGCGGTAAGCCCAGGCATCACCAGGGTCACCTTGATCGGATCGAGCAGCACATAGTCGTCGGTGACGCCGGCAAAACCGTGCCACTCGCCTTCGGGCTCCAGCAACCAGTCGCCGGTGCGCACCTGATCGATGCCTTCGACCCGTTCCGGCTGCCAGATCGAGAACCACCAGTCATCGGCGGCGATATTCTGCCGCAGATTGGCCAGGGCCCGGCGGAAGCTCAGGGCTTCATCGAACATTTCCTGCAGCAGCGAGCGCCCCGCCGGCCCTTCCATCATCGCCGAGGCCACATCCAGCGAGGCAATGATGCTGTACTGCGGCGACGTCGAGATGTGCATCATGAAGGCTTCGTTGAAGCGGTCCCGATCCAGTTGTCGGGCGCCGCCATCCTGCACATGGATCATCGACGCCTGACTGAAAGCCGCCAGCAGCTTGTGGGTGGAATGGGTGGTGAACACCAGGGGACTGTCAGCGGAGCGCGAGGTGCCCATGCCATAACGCCCGGCGAAGAATTCGTGGAAGGCCGCGTAGGCATACCAGGCCTCGTCGAAATGCAGCACCTCGACACTGTTGCCCAGGCTTTGCTTGATCAGCTCGGCGTTGTAGCACAGGCCGTCATAGGTGGAGTTGGTGACCACCGCCAGCTTGACCTTGGGCGGTCGGCCACGGGTCAGCGGACTGGCGTCGATCTTGGCCTGGATCGACTCGGGGCTGAACTCGCTCAAGGGAATCGGCCCGATGATCCCCAACTCATTACGTTCAGGACACAGGTACAGGGGGATGGCCCCGGTCATGATGATCGAGTGCAACACCGATTTATGGCAGTTGCGATCCACAAGCACCAAATCATCGCGCCCCACCATGGAATGCCAGACGATCTTGTTGGCGGTGGAGGTGCCATTGATCACGAAGAAGGTGTGGTCGGCACCGAAATTGCGCGCTGCCCGCGCCTCGGCTTCCGCCAGGGGCCCGGTGTGGTCCAGCAGCGAGCCCAGCTCCGGCACTGACACCGACAGGTCCGAACGCAGGGTGTTCTCCCCGAAGAACTGGTGAAACGCCTGGCCCACCGGGCTCTTGCGATAGGCCACGCCACCGCCGTGCCCCGGGGTGTGCCAGGAATAGTTGGAATCGGCGGTGTGCTGCACCAGGGCCTTGAAGAACGGCGGCAGCAGGCCGTCGAGATAATTGCGCGCGGCCCGGGCCACTTGCCGGGCCAGGAACGGCACCGTGTCCTCGAACAGATAGAGAATACCCCGCAGTTGGTTGAGCTCGCTCATGGCATCGGCGGGGGCGTTTTCCAGGGTCATCTGCTCCCCGAGGGCGAAGATCGGCAACAAGGGTGCGCGTACCCGGGCCAGGCGGATCAGCTCCACCATGTTTTGCAGAAGATGGGTGTTTTCCCCGGCGCCCTCGGCAGCGATCAACATGCAGGCCAGGCCGTGATGGGTAGAAGCCACCAGTCGCCCTTCGGCGTAGTCGACCGCGGAAAAGATGCTGAACCCGTCCTTCTCCAGCTCCCGGGCGATGCCCCGCACCCGGTCTCCTGCCACCGTGTCGGACTTGATATCGCGGTGCACGATCAGGATCGGAAACTGCAGGTCTTTATACATGGGGCAGGCTGTCCTGAGGCGGCGGGTAGGTCCCGCCAATGGACTCAGGGTAGAAGCTCCTGGCGTCGCCTGTCACCCCGAGCACAGACTGGATGTAACAAAAGGTCGCACAGGCACAATTGCCGGCCCACGCCCCACACACCTGTAGCCGCTGCTGAGCCCTGGCGAAGCTGCGTGAAGGCCCACAGGGCCTTGCTTGGCGATCTCCCAACAAACCTCTGTCGCCTTCGGAGCCGTTCGCAGCCTGCGGCAGCGGCTACAACACTCTCGGCTCGGCATTACCCTGTAGCCGCTGCCGAGCCACGGCGAGGCTGCGAAAAGGTCCGCAGGACCTTGCTTGACGATCTCCCGCCAAATCTCCAGCGCCCTCAAGAGCGCCGCATCTCCTACGCAGCCGTTCGCAGCCTGCGGCAGCGGCTACAGGGCCACGGACGACAAAGGCTTAGTGTTGGTTTTCGAGCAACTGGGTCCACAGGGCCGGGGCGCCGGCAGACTTGGCGATGATCTCCAGGCGCGTCTGGTGCTCGGCCAACTCGGCTTCGCTGGCGCGGATGATCCGCCCCCGCGGCCGCTCGGCCGGCAACCGGCGGATCTCCGAGGCCCGGCCCGCACCTTCGCCAGAGCCGTTGCCATCCGAGGCATTGCCCGCCAGGGACAGGCTGGTCTGGCCACCGGTCATGGTCAGGTAGACGTCGGCCAGGATCTCCGAGTCGAGCAAGGCGCCGTGCAATTCACGGCCGGAGTTGTCGACACCGTAGCGCTTGCACAGGGCGTCGAGGCTGTTGCGCTGCCCCGGGTGCCGCTCACGGGCCATCATCAGGGTGTCGAGGATGGTGCAGTGCTGGGTGATGTCCGCCCGCTCGTGCTGCCCCATCAAGGCGAATTCGTTGTTGATGAAACCAACGTCGAACGCCGCGTTGTGGATGATCAGCTGCGCGCCCTTGATAAAGTCGAAGAACTCATCGGCGACTTCGGCGAAACGCGGCTTGCCCACCAGGAACTCGTTGGTGATGCCGTGAACGCCGATGGCGCCCTCATCACTCTCGCGATCCGGTTGCAGGTAAACGTGGAAATGCCGCCCGGTCAGGCGCCGACCGATCAACTCGACGCAACCGATTTCAATGATCCGGTGACCGTCGGTCACCGGCATACCGGTGGTTTCGGTATCGAGTACAACAGATCTGTTGGCCATCAGTGGTCCGTTCTCAATCTGGCAAAGGGCGGGATTTTAGCATGCCCAGCCCATGGACTGTGCGCGCCCCGGTCACGCCGCTGCCGCGCACTTTTTAACAGTTATTAGCAAAGCTGCTGAGGTGGGCCGAAGGCTCGCCTGCTAGGGTGCCGCCGATCTTACCCACGGACTTCCCCAGCCATGACGACACTCCGGCGCTACCTGCCAATCCTGCTGCTGGCCGGTCTGTTCAACAACCCCGGCCAGGCCACCAGCCTGGTGATCAGCACCGACTTGAGCATGAGCGGGCTGCTGACCAGCAGCGAAGGCACCGCCGGGATCAGCAGCTCGTTCAAGGACGACAAGATCGTCCTGCAAGCCCGCAGCGATGCCGCGGCCTTTATCGCCAGCAACGGGACGATTCGCGGCGTACAGCTGGAGTCGGCGCTGCAGAGGATTCGCCAGGTGCTGCACAACCCGCCCTACAGCGATACCCAACTGGCTGCGGCGATCCTCACCCTGTAACGCCATCAGCCCTTGTAGCCGCGAACCTCGTCTACACCCCGGTTGGCCAACTGGTCGGCACGCTCGTTACCGTGATGGCCAGTGTGGCCACGCACCCATTTCCAGGTGACGTTGTGGCGGTTGACCTGCTCATCCAGTTGCTGCCACAGGTCGGCGTTCTTCACCGGCTCCTTGGCTGCGGTCTTCCAGCCGCGCTTCTTCCAGTTGGCCATCCACTCGTTGATGCCCTTCATCACGTACTGCGAGTCGGTGACCAGCAACACGTCGCACTGGCGCTTGAGCTCTTCCAGGCCGCGAATCGCCGCCATCAGTTCCATGCGGTTATTGGTGGTGTTGGCTTCGCCGCCCCAGAGTTCCTTCTCGACCCCCTTGCACACCAACAAAGCGCCCCAGCCACCAGGGCCGGGATTGCCCTTGCAGGCACCGTCGGTAAAGATTTCTACGCTATCGCTCATCCACGCCTTCCATCAGAAAATTGCCAGTGGCCTGCCGATTGCGGTCGACAGCGCCCAGGGCCGAGGTCACTCGGCCGGTCTATATAAAAAGAAGGTTGCTGCAGGTCGTCAGGGCTCGCTGTTACGGCGATTGACCTTGGCCATGGGCAGTGGCAACAGCTTGCCCATGGGTTCGCGTCGCACCTGGCGCACCGGGCGCAGGCCGACGGCGATCTTGCGCGCCACCAGCAGGTAAAAGCCGCCGCCGGCCAGTTGCCACTGCCCGGCCTTGCGCTCCCAGCCCGCCAATCGTGCCTGCCATGCCTGCGAGGCAAGCGGCGGACGATAGCACCCGAAGCGGCGTTTCTCCAGCGCGAACCCCAGCAGGTTGAGCCAGTCGCCCACCCGCGACGACGAGATACAGCGAGCCTGGCGCAAGGCGTCATGGGCGAAGACGTGACGCAGGCCCCAGGTGCTCCAGGGGTTGATACCGATAATCAGCAAGTGGCCACCGGGCCTTACGCTGCTCGCCGCCTCGCGCAGCAGGCCGTGGGGCGACAGGCAGAAATCCAGACCGTGTTGCAGCACCACCACATCGGCGGCATGTTCGCTCAAGGGCCAGGCCTGCTCCTCACAGACGATCTCGACCCCGGGCAACGGCGCGCCAAGGCGTACGTTGCGTTGCACCTGGGGCGCCGCCGGCGGGGTCTGCGCCGAGGGCCCGTAATGCACCAGGTAACCGCCGAAGAAACGCCCCAGCTCTTCTTCAAGCATGCGTCGCTCTTCATCCAGCAGAAACTGCCCCAGAGGACCGGACAACCAGTCCCGGGCCGCACTGATCAGGGCCAGCCAGTCGGGATCTGCCTGAGCGAAGGCTTTATCGGTCATTGCATTCTCCAACACGCCAAGAAGTTCTAAGATGCGCCATTGTTTTCCGCTTGGCGAATCCAAAGATGATACAGATCAGTGCCCTGCCCGCCTTCACCGACAACTACATCTGGTTGTTACAAGATCATCGCAGCCAGCGCTGCGCCGTCGTCGATCCCGGGGATGCGGCGCCGGTACTGGCCTGGCTGGAACAGCACCCGGGCTGGAGCCTGAGCGACATCCTGGTGACCCACCATCACCACGATCATGTCGGCGGTGTCGAGCACCTGAAACAGCACAGTGGCGCCACGGTCTACGGCCCGGCACAGGAAAAGATCCCCGGACGCGACGTGGCCCTGAACGACAACGACCACGCCAACATCCTCGGCTGGGACTTCGAGGTGTTTGCCGTACCGGGCCATACCCTGGGGCATATTGCCTACTACCATCACGGCCTGCTGTTCTGTGGCGACACCCTGTTCGCCGCCGGTTGCGGGCGCCTGTTCGAAGGCACCCCAGAGCAGATGCACCATTCCCTCAGCCGCCTCGCCGCGCTGCCGGACGACACCCTGATCTACTGCACCCACGAATACACCCTGAGCAACCTGCGCTTCGCCCAGGCAGTGGAACCCACCAACCCGGACATTGCCCAGCGCCTGGAAAAGGTCACGCAGATGCGCGAGCAAGGGCGCATGACCCTGCCATCAACCCTGGCCCTGGAGAAACTGACCAACCCGTTTTTACGTACCGGTGAAACATCCGTTAAACAAAAAGCGGACGAACGGAATGGCCAGGATAACCCGTCCCAGAGTGCGGTCTTTGCGGCCCTGAGGGCCTGGAAAGATAAGTTCTAAGCCGGCCAACTGTTGGCACAAAAATTCTGAATGGTTGACCGCACCCCGGGTGCTTTCTAGAATCGCCCGACATTTTTGCCCGGAACTTACTTCCAGCCAATGTCGTCATCTATTCGTTATTCCATCAGTTCAGACGCATTGACGCGCTTGGCCCAGGCCATCGCGGTAGCTGTGTCAGCGACTCTTGCGGGCTGCCAAAGCACCGGTCATGCCCCGCAGAGCGACGCGACACACACTCAGAATTTCAACGCCCGCATCAAGCAGAAACCCATCTGGCTGAGCAACCAGCCAAGCCCGCAAGTCCCCCAGGATGTCTGGGAACGCATGCGCCAGGGGTTCCAACTGCAAGAAGGCCAGGGCGTCAACCCGCGTATTGAACAACAGCGCCTGTGGTTCGCCAGTAACCCTTCCTTCCTGGAAAACGCCGGCGAGCGCGGCAGCCTCTATATCCACTACATCGTCGAACGTCTCGAAGAGCGCAACATGCCGCTGGAACTGGCGCTGCTGCCAGTCATCGAAAGCGCCTACAACCCGCTGGCCTATTCCCGGGCCGATGCGGTGGGACTCTGGCAGTTCGTCCCGGCCACCGGTCGCTACTTCAACCTGCGCCAGACCCGCTTCTACGATGGCCGACGCGACATCACCGCGTCGACCACCGCGGCTCTGGACTACCTGACCCGCCTGCACGACATGTTCAACGGCGACTGGCTGCTGGCACTGGCCGCCTACAACGCCGGCGAAGGCACGGTCAGCCGGGCCATTGAGCGTAACGAGAAGCTCGGCCTGCCCACCGACTACTGGAACCTGCCGCTGCCGACGGAAACCCAGGCCTATGTACCCAAGCTGCTGGCCCTGTCCCAGGTGGTGCTGGCCCCGCAAGCCTACGGCGTCAATCTCAACCCGATCGCCAACGAACCCTACTTCCAGGTGGTGGAAATCAACCAGCGCATGGACCTGTCCAAGGTCGCGGCGGTGGCCAACATTGACGAGGACGAGCTGTTCCAGCTCAACCCGGCGTTCAAGCAGCGCACCACCGTCGACGGTCCCCAGCACCTGCTGGTGCCAACGTCCAAGGCACAGCTGCTGACCACCAGCCTGTCCACCATGAAACCCGAAGAGCTGATCAGCAAACGCTCCCTCAAGCCGGTCTTCGACCGCGACGAAGGCCGCGACTCGCTGCGGCCCAAGCGCATCTATCGGGTCAAGAACGGCGACAACCTGACCCTGATCGCCAAGGCCAACAAGGTGGATGTGCAGGACCTGCAACGCTGGAACAAGCTCAGTGGCAAGAACCTCAAGGTCGGCCAGACCCTGGTGATGCAGGACACCCGCAAGAGCGCCGGCAAGAAAACCAGCGTGGCCAGCAGCAAGCAGAAATCGACCCGTTACAAGGTCAAGCAAGGCGACTCGCTGTACATCGTGGCCAAGCGTTTCAATGTTGAAATGCAGCACCTCAAGCGCTGGAACCCGCGCGCAGCCCAGGCTCTCAAGCCGGGCCAGATGCTCACGGTCTACCTGCCGCACTGACGGGGCAACCCGGCTCGTTGTGCCGAGGGAGTGGGCTTGCGCTCCAGTGCGCAGCACCGGCAAGCCCTGAAAGCTGGGGGTATCTGAAGTCACGCGGCGCCTGGATCAAGGGGCGCTGCGCGCCCCAACGGGAGCCAGCCCCCTGGCTACACCAGCCGCAGAAAAAGCGCGCTTTTTCCTGCTGATACAAGCTGTTACTGTACGGAGCACAAAGCCCAAGCCGCCTGGATCGGATCTCTGACTCGATGCGTCCCCTCCTTCTGTTCTTCATCAGTCTGGCCTTGAGCTTTCCCGCAAGCGCAACGATCACTGAAAGTCATGGTTATGCGCAGTTTGGCACGCTCAAGTACCCGGCCAAATTCACCCACTTCGACTGGGTCAATCCCGTGGCGCCCAAAGGCGGCACCTTGCGGGTCATGGCCTTTGGCACCTTCGACACCCTCAATCCCTATACCTTCAAGGGCATCAGCCCGGTCGCCACGCCGAACTTCCTGCAATACGGCGTCAACGAGCTCAATGAGCCGTTGATGGTGGGAACCGGCCTCTATGCGCCCTCCGGCGATGAACCCACTTCCAGCTACGGCCTGATCGCCCGCTCCGTGGAATACAGCGAGGATCGCAGTTGGGTGGTGTTCAACCTGCGCCCCGAGGCACGCTTTCACGACGGCCAGCCGATCACCGCCTACGACGTGGCGTTTTCCTACCGCCTGCTGCTCAAGGAAGGCCACCCGCAGTACCGCACCAACCTGCAGGAGGTGCAGCGGGTGGATATCCTCGGCCCGCAACGCATCCGCTTCGTCTTCAAGCGCGCCGGCAACCCGCTGCTGATCCTGCGCCTGGGGGAGTTGCCGGTCCTGCCCCAGCACTACTGGAAAGACCGCGACTTCAAGGCCACCACCTTCACCCCGCCCCTGGGCAGTGGCCCCTATCGCATCACCCAGGTCCAGCCCGGACGCCAACTGGTGTTCGAACGGGTCCAGGACTACTGGGGCAAGGACTTGCCGGTCAACCGCGGCTTCAACAACTTCGACCGGGTCGAGGTGGAGTTCTACCGCGACAGCGATGTGGCCTTCGAAGCCTTCAAGGCCGGCGAGTTCGACATCTACATCGAGCACCAGGCCAAGAACTGGGCCAACGGCTACAACTTCCCCGCGGTCAATCGCGGCGAGGTGATCAAGGCCCAGGTGGCGCACCAGATCCCCACCCAGACCCAGGGCCTGTTCATGAACACCCGGCGCAGCCTCTTCGCCGACGTGAGAGTGCGTGAAGCCCTGGGCCTGATGTTCGACTTCGAATGGACCAACCGCACCCTGTTCAGCGGCGCCTACCAGCGCGCCCTGAGCTACTACCCCAACAGTGAATTCTCCGCCACGGGCCTGCCGGTGGGGCACGAATGGCTGCTGCTCTCGCCCTACCGCGAGCAACTGCCCCCCAACCTCTTCACCCAGGCCTTCAGCCTGCCCCGCACCGAGGGCCGCGGCATCCCCCGGGATACCCTGCGCCGCGCCCTGGGGCTACTGGCCGACGCCGGCTGGAAGCTCAACGGCCAGCGCCTGCAGAACAGCGCCGGGCAGCCGCTGCGTTTCGAGCTGATGCTGGTCAATCCCAACCTGGAGCGCATTCTCCAGCCTTATGTGGAGAACCTGGCCAGCATCGGCATCGACGCGCGCCTGCGTACCGTGGACCGGGCGCAATACAAGCAGCGCCTGGACCAGTTCGACTACGACATGATCCTCATGACCCTCAACCAGACCCTGAGCCCGGGCCTGGAGCAATGGCAGTACTTCCACTCCAGCCAGGTCTCGGTCAAGGGCAGCAAGAACTATGCAGGCATCAACAACCCCATAGTCGATCACCTGCTGGAGCAACTGCTGGCCGCCCAGAGCCGCGACGAGCAACTGGCCGCCGGCCGCACCCTGGACCGGGTGCTGCTGTGGCAGCACTACATGATTCCCAACTGGTACCTCAACTATCACCGACTGGCCTACCGAAACCGGTTCGCCTTGGTCACCACGCCGCCCTACAACCTGGGCTTGAACGCCTGGTGGCTGAAGTCCCTGGAGAGTCCCCAATGATGCCTCTGCGTGCCCTGCTCCTGCGCACCAGCGGCCTGTTGTTCGGCGTCATCGCCTGCTGTGCCCAGGCTGCGCCGCAACATGCCCTGACCCTGTACAACGAAGCGCCGAAATACCCGGCGAACTTCCAGCACTTCGACTTCGTCAACCCCGATGCGCCCAAGGGTGGCACCTTCCGCATGGCCGGTTTCGGCAGCTTCGACAGCCTCAACCCCTTCATCAGCAAGGGCGTGCCCGAACAGAACATCGGCCTGATCTACGACACCCTGATGGCCCAGAGCCTGGACGAGCCCTTCACCGAGTACGGGCTGGTGGCGGGCAAGATCGAGAAAGCCCCGGACAACAGCTGGGTGCGTTTCTACCTGCGCCCGGAAGCGCGTTTCAATGACGGCCAGCCGATTCGTGCCGAGGACGTGGTGTTCAGCTTCCAGACCCTGATGAGCGCCGGCTCGCCGCTGTACCGCGGCTACTACGCCGACGTCGACCAGGTGATCGCCGAAGACCCGCTGCGGGTGCTGTTCAAGTTCAAGCACAGCAACAACCGTGAACTGCCGCTGATCCTCGGCCAGCTGACGGTCCTGCCCAAGCACTGGTGGGAAAGCCGCGACTTTGCCAAGAGCAACCTGGAAGTGCCCCTGGGCAGCGGCCCCTACCGGGTGACCGCGGTCAAGGCCGGACGCTCGATTCGCTACGAGCGGGTCAAGGACTACTGGGGCCGCGACCTGCCGGTCAACCGCGGTTTCTACAACTTCGACGTGATCACCAGCGATTACTACCGCGACAACACCGTATCCCTGGAAGCCCTCAAGGCCGGCCAGTTCGACTACTGGCTGGAGATGAGCGCGAAGAACTGGGCCAACGCCTACAACACCCCGGCCGTGGCCCAGGGCCGCTTGATCAAGGAACAGATCGCCAACGGCAACCCCACCGGCATGCAGGGCTTTGTCTTCAACACCCGCCGGCCGATGTTCCAGGACGTGCGGGTACGCCACGCCCTGAGCCTGCTGCTGGATTTTGAATGGAGCAACAAGCAGCTGTTCAACGGGGCCTACACCCGCACCCGCAGCTACTTCGAGAACTCGGAGATGGCCGCCACCGGCCTGCCGGGCCCGGAGGAGCTGGCGATCCTCGAACCGCTGCGGGGCAAAATCCCGCCACAGGTGTTCGACCAGGCCTTCTCGCCTTCGGTGTGCGACGGCAGCGGCATGATCCGCGCCCAGCAGCGCCAGGCCTACCAACTGCTGCAGGAAGCCGGCTGGCGCATCGTCGACGACAAGATGGTGGACGCCCAGGGCAAACCGGTGGTGATCGAGTTCCTCCTGGCCCAGACCGAGTTCGAGCGGGTCCTGCTGCCATTCAAGCGCAACCTGGCCGACCTGGGCATCGACCTGGTGATCCGCCGGGTCGACGTGTCTCAGTACATCACCCGGGTGCGCTCGCGGGACTTCGACATGATCGTCGGCAGCTTTCCCCAGTCCAACTCCCCAGGCAACGAGCAACGCGAGTTCTGGATGTCCTCCAGCGCCGACAAGCCCGGCAGCCGCAACTACATCGGCCTCAAGGACCCGGCCATCGACAGCCTGGTGGAAAGCCTGATCAACGCCGATTCGCGCGCCAGCCTGGTGGCCCACGCCCGGGCCCTGGACCGGGTCCTGCAATGGGGCTACTACGTGATCCCCAACTGGCACATCAAGACCTGGCGCGTGGCCTACTGGGACCACATCGGCCACCCGCAAGTCGCGCCCAAGTACGACATCGGCATCAACACCTGGTGGATCAAGCCCGATGCCAAGCCCGCCGTAGAACCGGCCCCGGACCAGGCGGCCGCGGCCGACAGGGAGCAATGACATGCTGGCCTATATCGTTCGCCGACTGCTGCTGATCATCCCCACCCTGCTGGGCATCCTGCTGATCAACTTCGTGATCATCCAGGCCGCCCCCGGCGGCCCGGTGGAGCAGATGATCGCCAAGCTCGAAGGCTTCGACGGCGCCACCAGCCGCATCGCCGGCGGCGGCGCCGAAGTCTCGGTGGCCGGCTCCAGCTACCGCGGTGCCCAGGGCCTTGACCCGGCGCTGATCAAGGAAATCGAGCACATGTACGGCTTCGACAAGTCGGCGCCGGAACGCCTGTGGATCATGATCAAGAACTACGCCACCCTGGACTTCGGCAACAGCTTCTTCCGTGACGCCAAGGTGGTGGACCTGATCAAGGAAAAGATGCCGGTGTCCATCTCCCTCGGGTTGTGGAGCACCCTGATCATGTACCTGGTGTCGATCCCCCTGGGGATCGCCAAGGCCACCCGCCACGGCAGCCACTTCGATGTCTGGACCAGCTCGGCGATCATCGTCGGCTACGCGATCCCGGCCTTCCTGTTCGCCATCCTGCTGATCGTGGTGTTCGCCGGCGGCAGCTATTTCAACTGGTTCCCGTTGCGCGGCCTGACCTCCAACGACTTCGACCAGCTGAGCTGGGGGCGCAAGATCCTCGATTACTTCTGGCACCTGGCGCTGCCGGTCACCGCCCTGGTGATCGGCCACTTCGCCACCATGACCCTGCTGACCAAGAACAGCTTCCTCGACGAGATCAACAAGCAGTACGTGGTCACCGCCAAGGCCAAGGGCCTGACCCAGCGCCGGGTGCTCTACGGCCACGTGTTCCGCAACGCCATGCTGCTGGTGATCGCCGGCTTCCCCTCGGCCTTCATCGGCATCTTCTTCACCGGCTCCCTGCTGGTGGAGGTGATTTTCTCCCTCGACGGCCTGGGCCTGATGAGCTTCGAGGCGGCGATCAACCGCGACTACCCGGTGGTGTTCGGCACCCTGTTCATCTTCACCCTGCTGGGGCTGGTGGTGAAACTGATCGGCGACCTGACCTACACCCTGGTGGACCCACGCATCGACTTCGACAGCCGGGAGCATTGAGATGAACCTGTCCCCCCTCAATCGCCGGCGCTTCGAACGCTTCAAGGCCAACAAGCGCGGCTGGTGGTCGCTGTGGCTGTTTTTGGTGCTGTTCATCCTCAGCCTGGGCGCCGAGCTGATCGCCAACGACAAGCCGCTGGTGGTGCACTACGAAGGCGGCTGGTACTTCCCGGCCCTCAAGCGCTACCCGGAAACCACCTTCGGCGGCGAATTCCCCCTGGAAGCCAACTACAAGAGCCCGTACATCCGCGAGCTTTTGGCACAGAAGGACGCCTGGGTGCTCTGGGCACCGATCCCCTACAGCTACCAGAGCATCAACTACGACCTGCGGGTGCCGGCCCCGGCGCCGCCTTCGGCGGACAACCTGCTGGGCACCGACGACCAGGGCCGCGATGTGCTGGCCCGGGTCATCTACGGCTTTCGCATCTCGGTGCTGTTCGCCCTGACCCTGACCATCCTGAGTTCCATCATCGGGGTCATCGCCGGCGCCCTGCAGGGCTTCTACGGCGGCTGGGTGGACCTGGCCGGGCAGCGCTTCCTGGAAATCTGGTCCGGGCTGCCGGTGCTCTACCTGCTGATCATCCTCGCCAGTTTCGTGCAACCGAACTTCTGGTGGCTGCTGGGGATCATGCTGCTGTTTTCCTGGATGAGCCTGGTGGACGTGGTGCGCGCCGAGTTCCTGCGCGGGCGCAACCTGGAATACGTGCGCGCGGCCCGGGCCCTGGGCATGCAGAACGGCGCCATCATGTTCCGCCACATCCTGCCCAACGCCATGGTCTCCACCATGACCTTCATGCCCTTCATCCTCACCGGGGCCATCGGCACCCTCACCGCCCTGGACTTCCTCGGCTTCGGCCTGCCGCCGGGGGCGCCGTCGCTGGGCGAGCTGGTGGCCCAGGGCAAGTCCAACCTGCAGGCGCCGTGGCTGGGCATCAGTGCCTTTGCCGTGCTGGCGATCATGCTCAGCCTGCTGGTGTTTATCGGCGAATCCGCCCGCGATGCCTTCGACCCGAGGAAATGACATGACCCAGGACACTCTGATCGAAGTCCGCGACCTGGCGGTGGAATTCGTCGCCGGCGCCCAGTGCCAGCGCGTGGTGGAAGGCATCAGCTTCGACATCAAGCGCGGCGAAACCCTGGCCCTGGTAGGGGAAAGCGGCTCCGGCAAATCGGTGACCGCCCACTCGATCCTGCGCCTGTTGCCCTACCCCCTGGCCCAGCACCCGTCCGGCAGCATCCAGTACGCCGGACACGACCTGCTGACCCTGAAGGAAAAGACCATTCGCCACATTCGCGGCAACCGCATCGCCATGATCTTCCAGGAGCCCATGACGTCGCTGAACCCGCTGCACAGCATCGAGAAGCAGATCAACGAGGTGCTGGGCATCCACAAAGGCCTGACCGGCAAGGTCGCCAGCAGGCGCACCCTGGAACTGCTGGAACTGGTGGGCATTCCCGAGCCGCACAAGCGCCTCAAGGCCCTGCCCCACGAACTGTCCGGCGGCCAGCGGCAACGGGTGATGATCGCCATGGCCCTGGCCAACGAGCCGGAGTTGCTGATCGCCGACGAGCCGACCACCGCCCTGGACGTCACCGTGCAGTTGAAGATCCTCGAACTGCTCAAGGAACTGCAGGCGCGCCTGGGCATGGCCTTGCTGCTGATCAGCCACGATCTGAACCTGGTGCGGCGCATTGCCCACCGGGTCTGTGTCATGCAGAAAGGCCGCATCGTCGAGCAGGCGTCCTGCGAGGAGCTGTTCCGCGCGCCGCAGCACCCCTACACCCGGGAACTGCTGGCCGCGGAGCCCAGCGGCCTGCCGGCAAGCAATGAAGTCGGCCCGCCGTTGCTGCAAGTGGACAACCTCAAGGTCTGGTTCCCGATCAAGAAGGGCCTGCTGCGCCGCACCGTGGATCACGTCAAGGCGGTGGACGGCATCCACTTCAGCCTGCCCCAGGGCCAGACCCTGGGCATCGTCGGCGAGAGCGGCTCGGGCAAGTCGACCCTGGGGCTGGCGATCCTGCGCCTGATCGCCAGCCAGGGCGGCATTCGTTTCGAAGGCCAGCAGCTCGACGCCCTGAGCCAGCAACAGGTACGGCCGCTGCGGCGGGAAATGCAGGTGGTGTTCCAGGACCCCTTCGGCAGCCTCAGCCCGCGCATGAGCGTGAGCCAGATCGTTGGCGAAGGCTTGCGCATCCACAAGATCGGCAGCGAACAGGAGCAGGAACAGGCGATCATCGAAGCGCTCAAGGAAGTGGGCCTGGACCCGGACACCCGGCACCGCTACCCCCACGAATTCTCCGGTGGCCAGCGTCAGCGCATCGCCATCGCCCGGGCCCTGGTGCTCAAGCCGCGGCTGATCCTGCTGGACGAGCCGACCTCGGCCCTGGACCGCACCGTGCAGCGCCAGGTGGTGGAACTGCTGCGCAACCTGCAACGCAAGTACAACCTGACCTACCTGTTCATCAGCCACGACCTGGCAGTGGTCAAGGCCCTGAGCCACCAGTTGATGGTAATCAAGCACGGCCAGGTGGTGGAACAAGGGGACGCCCAGGCAATCTTCGGCGCCCCGCAACACCCTTACACACAGCAACTGCTGGAAGCCGCCTTCCTGGCTCCGGTACACACCCAATAACCTGCAACAGGAGTAGCCACTTATGGGTTTTCTCGCTGGGAAGCGTGTCCTGATCGTCGGTGTCGCCAGCAAGCTGTCGATCGCCTCCGGCATTGCCGCCGCCATGCACCGTGAAGGCGCCGAGCTGGCCTTCACCTATCAGAACGAAAAACTCAAGGGCCGGGGCGAGGAGTTCGCCGCCGGCTGGGGCTCCAGCGCCGAGCTGTGCTTTCCCTGCGATGTGGCCAGCGACGAGCAGATCGCCCAGGTCTTCAGCGAGCTGGGCAAGCACTGGGACGGCCTGGACTGCATCGTCCACTCCGTGGGCTTCGCCCCCGGCGATCAGCTCGAAGGCGACTTCACCGACGCCACCACCCGCGAAGGCTTTCGCATCGCCCACGACATCAGCGCCTACAGCTTCGTGGCCCTGGCCAAGGCCGGCCGCGACATGATGAAGGGCCGCAACGGCAGCCTGTTGACCCTGTCCTACCTGGGCGCCGAGCGCACCATGCCCAACTACAACGTGATGGGCATGGCCAAGGCCTCGCTGGAAGCCGGCGTGCGCTACCTGGCCGGTTCCCTGGGCCCGGAAGGCACCCGGGTCAACGCGGTCTCCGCCGGCCCGATCCGCACCCTGGCCGCCTCGGGCATCAAGAACTTCCGCAAGATGCTGGCGGCCAACGAAGCCCAGACCCCGCTGCGGCGCAACGTCACCATCGAGGAAGTCGGCAACGCCGGGGCCTTCCTCTGCTCGGACCTGGCCTCGGGCATCAGCGGCGAGATCATGTACGTCGACGGCGGCTTCAACACCACCGCCATGGGCAACCTCGACGAATGACTCCCGGCTGTGGCGAGGGCCCTCAGGCCCTCGTCGCAGCGCCGCGACACCGGCTGATCGCCGATCCAGGCTCACCGGCCGCAGTGCAGATAGCTGCCCCTCACGGATGCCCGATGCAAAGAACCCCATGGAAAACCCGGCCGTCTGCTCGCCCGCTGAAACCGCCCGGCATCAAGCTGCCGTGCCTGCTGCTGGTGATCTTTCTCGCCGGCTGCGACAAGCCTCAAGACACCCAGCCCAATCGCCTGACCGACACAGTCGCCAGCCTGCACATCCCGTTGGCCGCAACGGTTGACGAGGTCATTGCAAACAGCCCGGTACGCTTTGGCGCCGACTGCCTGGAGGCGGTCGACATGTGCTGGTATGAAGCCGATCGCCAAGGCGCGCTCCTTGACCTGAGCCTTTCCCAGCCCGAGGGCACGCTGGAGCTGGATCAGGTGTCCGGGCTGAGCATGACCGTGGATGGCCAGGTCTCGAACCACATCCAGGCATTGAACATCGACCTGCGCGGCCTGCCGGACAACAGCACGCACGAGCAGAACAAGGACCTGATCTATCGCCTCATCGGGAACTTGAAGAGCGCCGGCTGGCAAACCTACTACTTCCCTTCAGACCCGCGGATACCCGGCGCCCAATGGCACAAGCTCGACGGGCAGGAGAGCCTCCTGGGCATGACCCCGCTCAGCCATCCCCTGTTCGATGCCAAGCGTGAAATGAGCCTGGAAGAATGGCTCGCCGTCGGCACCTTCTATGACTGGTATCTCTATCAGGGCAACTTCATCGCCCATGTCCGGGCCCTGCGCTACGACTCGAAAAGCGCGCCCCTGGAAACCGCTGTCTACCTGATCAGCGTCAACCTGATGTCCCTGGACAGGTTCTGGGCGAGTCATTTTGCCGAGCACCAGCGAGCACACTGGAAAACCCTGCTCCCGGCTCAATTGCAAGCCCTGCAGCAGCGGCGCTCGCAAGCGGAAACCCGCGCCAGGGCCTCCGGGGTGACCCTCGAGGAAGGCTATGCGCCACCGGCCATCGAGCGCGGGCCGTAGCGGCCGGCCAGCGCCTTGGGTTGCAGCCCCGCTCCACGCCGCGGGCCTTGCCGGCAGCAGATTCAGTGGCTGCGCTTGCCGGCCTGCTTGTGCAGGTACATGGCCTGGTCGGCATCGGCCAGCAGCGCTTCGATACCGGCGTGGCGCTCGGGGTCGTATTCGATCTGGCCGACGCTGAAGCGGATGTCGTAGCCGCGTTTCAGGGAAGCGTTGCGCTCATCGAGGATCTCCCGCAGGCGCGCCATGATCGCCGACGTTTCGACACTGCCGGCCCCCGTCAGCAGGGCCACGAACTCATCGCCGCCCAGGCGGCCGATCACATCACTCTCGCGAAAGGCAATGCGCAACACATCGGCAAAGGTCTTCAAGGCCCCGTCCCCTTCGGCATGACCGTAGCTGTCGTTGATCCGCTTGAACTCGTTGAGATCGAAAAACAGCAGGGTCGCCGACTTGTCCAGACGCGTGCACGCCGCCAGGGCATGCCGGGCCAGGGCTTCGAAGCCGCGCCGATTGGACAGCAGGGTCATCTCGTCCATGCTGGCCATCTGCACGGCCGCCAGCTCCTGCTCGGCCATGCGGGCCAGGTCTCGCAGCAGGGCACGCTCTTCGTCGTCCAGGTCCCGGGGCCGGGTATCGATCAGGCACAGGGTGCCCAGCTTGCTGCCATTGGGCACGCTCAGGGGACAACCGGCGTAGAAACGGATCCGCGGTTCGCCGGTGACCAGTGGGTTGTCCTGGAAACGTTCGTCGCACTCGGCGTCGCGGACCATGAAGATCTGGTCATCCAGGATCGCGTGGCCGCAAAACGAAATGTCCCGGGAGGTCTGGCTGGCCTCCAGCCCCGCAGCTGACTTGAACCACTGGCGATCGCTGTCCACCAGGCTGATCAGGGCAATGGGCACATTGAACAGGCGCTTGGCCAGTCGGGTCACCCGGTCGAAACGCTCCTCCGGCAAGGTGTCGAGCACATTCAGTTCGCGCAGGGTCTGGACTCGCCGGGCCTCATCACTGGGTTTGCTGGGATACAACATCGCGGACTCCATTCGCGGCTAAGACCGCAAGCGTAGTCCAGTTTCACCGCCAGCCCCTGGCGAGGCGGCTGGCGGTCCTCGATCGCGGCCTGTCACAGCCGCGCGGTCAACAGGATCCGCGCGTAGCCGCCGACGAACAGGGCAAAGGCCAAGGCGCCCAATAGCGCCGAAATCCCCAGGCCCAGGGCGCTGAATGGCACCAGCAGCACCCGGCACAGGGCCGCCAGGAACAGCAAGGCAAAGGCCCCGACCATGGCCCGGGTCACCTGCAGCGGCCGGCCGCTATGGCCCAGGCTGACCCGGGCGATCATGCCCAGCACCAGCCCGCCGAGGCCGCCTAGCGCCAGGGCGTGGGTCACCAGACTCTGCGACGACAGACCGCCCAGGTGCCACAGCGCCATGCCCAGGGTGGCCAGCGCCAGCCACAGGTAGCCCAGGTACAGCGACCATAGCAGCGGCAGCCGCCACAGCCCCGGCTGGTGCCAGTGCCACAGGCGCCACAGATGCAGGACTGCCAGCACTGCGAACAACGCTGCCAGCCAGGGCCGTGGCGCGTCACCACCGCCCAGGGCCATGGAGATTGCCGCCAGCAGGCTGCCCAGCAGCAACACCCGGGTGGGCCAGGGCGAAGCCGGTGGCGCCGGCGGCCGATTGAGCCCGCGCTGGATGAAGAACGGAATGACCCGACCGCCAATCACCGTCATCAGGGCCGCCACCAGCCACAGCGCCCCCAGCTCGCCGTGGCGCTGCCAGAGTTCCTGCGCCGCCAGCAGGCCCAGCAGGGTCTGCCCCTGAAACAGCGTCAACAGGCCCAGGATCAGCACCATGGGGTAGTTGTCGCGCTTGCCCGCACGCCACAGCTCATGCCCCACCACCGCGGCCAGCGCCGGCATGAAGGCCAGTTGCAGCACCAGGAACAACGGCAGCGGCAGCGCCAGCCACCAGGCCAGCCGCGCCAGCAGCCAGAGCAGCCACAACAGGATCAACGGCGTGCGACTCAGTGCCGGGCGCCCGGTCCAGTTGGCCACCGCCGTCAGCAGAAACCCGGCGATGATCGCCACGGCAAAGCCGAACAGCATCTCGTGCCGATGCCACGCCAGCATGCCGCCCAGCGGCTGGCGGCCGCTCCAGCCGCCGTGCAGCCACAGGCCCCAGCCCAGCAGGGCGAGGCAGGCAAACGCCGCTCCGGCGAGGAAAAACGGCCGGAAGCCCAGGCTCCACAGCGGCTGCGCGGCCCATTGCCGCCAACGTTCAGGCAGCGACACAGGCATCCCTCCCCAGGCTCGGGACAGGCAACGGCGAATTGCAGCGACGAATCATGCGCGGAACTCCTTGGCCAATCAGCAATACATCAGCCCCATCAGGTTTCATGCCAAGACCGCCGCCCGGCAAAACCGCGGCCGCCAGCCGAACCGAGTCTTTATGACCCGAAAAAATCAGGTCATAACGACCACGCAACAGGTCAATCCGACTCGGTTTTGCGAGCTGCGTTTTTCCGCCCAAGGGCGTAGATTGGCAGCCCTTGCCATCCCCCTACGCCACAAGGATGTCCCCCGGTGCCCTCCCGTCCCAGCGCCCCGTCCGAAAAAAGCCTGTCGCGCCTGTTGCTGGAACTGCTCTGGCAGTTGAGCGCCCTGCTGATCCCGATCTTCCTGGTCACCGTGCTGCCGCCGCCCCTGGCCCTGGCCGTGGTGCTGGGCTGCGCCGCCGGCATGGTCCTGGCGGCTCGCCTGGGCTGGCCCCGCACCGGCCGCGCCATGGCCCGGCTGATGATCAGCGCGGTGTTCGGCCTGGGCTTCAGCCTGGGGCGGGCATTGCCGGCGTACTGGGACATCGCCGCGGCCTTCGCCAGCATCCTGGTTGGCATGGGCACCATCAGCCACCTGGAGCGCCGCCTGGGCCTGGTCCAGGCCCCCGCGGCCAGCACCAGCGCCTGGGGCGGCAGCGAACCGCAGAGCACCCCGGAAGGCCTGCCGATCCGGGTGTTCAACCAGGGCGAGATCGCCATGGGCGGCCCCACCTATTGCGATTACCTGTTTCCGGACGGCGTGTTGCTGCAAGGACTGGGGTCGTCGGCGCGCTTCTCCAGCGATGGACGCTACTTCGCGGCGCCCTTGCCATCGCGGCAACGCTGGGGCCTGGCGATCCTCGATCGCTCGCTGCGCCGGCTGTACCGCTGCGACCACAGCGAATTCTGGGAGCTGGACGCCTTCAGCGAAGAGCGCCTGAGCGGGCGGCACAGTCCCCTGGTGGACAACGGCTCGCGCCACGCCAGCCTGGCCACGCTGCTGGAGGGCGCCGAAGCGATCGACCTGCTGGCGGTGGCCGATCTGTGGCTGGAGCCCGGTGCCTGGGTCGACAGCCTGGCCCGGCAGAGCTTCGAGGAACAGTCCCCGGACGGACGTCACCGGCTCCAGGCGCGGATGCTCCTGCCCCGTTGCTTGCGAGACTTGCCCCAACCCCTGGAACCCCTGCGGGCACCGCCTTACCAACTGAGCCTGGACGGCCAGCCCACTGGCCTGCTGATCGGCGCCGACAGCCCCCGCTGCTGGAGCCGCGACAGCCGCTCCCTGGCCTGCAGCGCCCGCGAGGAACAACAACCCGATCTGGCCGCGACCTGGCTGTGGCAGGCAGACCACGGCTGGCGCCCGCTGCCGGCGCCCTGGGTCGCCAGCCCGGCGGAACCCTCCTTTTACCCCGGCCCCCTGCTGGAGCTGGACAGCCACTACCTGCGCCACGCGGCCTACCTGGACTGCGCCGAAGCCGACCGGGGCCGCTACGGCTATCGCCTGCACAGCATCCACAGCGACACCGAGACCGGCGTCGGCCACGACCCCGAAGGTTGCCTGCAGGTCGCGCCGCTGCCCCTGGTGCGGACCCGAGTGCGCCAGCCCCTGGACCGCGGCGGCCAGCGCGGTGACAGCCAGATCGAGTCGGAGCCGCTGCTGGACGGCCAGCGGGCGCTGTTCAGCTGGCTGGCCGACGATGAACACGGCCTGGGCGCCTACGCCTGCCGGCTCGGCGACTGGCAACTGCCCGGGCGCTGGCGGCTGGACCATCGGGTTTCCGACTGCCGGCGCTACCTGGCCCTGCTGCCTGTTGCCCGGCTTCCCCTGGTCAGCGACCGGGCGGTGGTGGCCGACCTGCAACAGCGACGCCTGCTGCACAGCCCGCCGCTGCTGGCGGCGCGCCTGCTGGACCTGCGCCATGGCCAGTTGAGCCTGGCGGTGATCGTCGGCCGCCTCGACCAGGACCTGCCAAGCAGCCCCCTGCAACGCTTCAATCAGCCCGCGCCGGCACCCGACGACGCTGCCGCGTTCTGCGCCGAGCAAGACGGCTCCCAGCTGTGCTACCAACGCCAGCGCTTGCAGATCACCGAGCAGCAGCTGCTGCCGCTGGCCGACTGGCGCCTGGTGGACCGGCCCCAGGCCGCGGTGGCTGAAGGCGACTTCATCCAGCCGGCCCCCGACGGCCGGGATGCCGCGTGGCTGTTCGGTAGCGAAACCGAATACGCCGACAGCTGGCTGCGGGAAGGCAGCCCGCGCCTGGGCGGCCACTTGCTCACCGCCAGCGGCTGCGCCCTGACGGGCCTGGCACCGTCGCTGATCTGGTCCGCCGATGGCCGTTACCTGGCCCTGACCCGGCTGCGCCTCGAGGTCGAGGACGGCCACCGCGCCTGGCAGCTGTTGCTGCTGGACGTGCACCAGCGCAGCCTGCGCATCGCACCGCAATGGCTGCGCCACCGGCCGCTGTTGCGGCACTTCGACCACCAGGACCTGGAGTTGCGCCTGTTCGAACGGGATTGGCAGGCCGCGGACGACGCCGATCCGGGCCGCAGCCTGCGCCTGCCCCTGGCCGAGCTGCTCGCCCTGCCCGCCCAGGCCCTGGAGCCCCATCAGGGCCTGTGGCTGCTCGCCGCCGACGCGCACCTGGCCGGCGCCTGGCAGGCCCTGGCGCGCCCGGAACATCCGGCGTTTGGTCCCGCAGCCTGAAGCGGCGCCTCAATCCTCGCGGGCGGCCAGGGCGCTGCGCGCCCGCTGGCTGACAAAACCGGGGATCTGCTCCCCGGGCAGGGACTTGCTGTAGTACCAGCCCTGGATGATCAGCTCCGAGCTCGATTGCAGGAAGTCCAGTTGCTCCCGGGTTTCCACCCCTTCCACCACCACCTTGAGCTTGAGCGTCTCGCAAAAGCGCAGCAGACCGTTGAGCACTTGGGCACCCTTGGGCTCGCGCTGGGCCAGGACGAAGCTGCGGTCGATCTTGATCCCGTCCACCGGAAACTGATGCAGGTAGCTCAAGGCCGAGAAGCCGGTGCCGAAGTCGTCGATATAGACCCGCGCGCCCAGGGCATGTAATTTGCCGATCCATTGCTGGGTCAGCAGCGCATCCCCCACCAGAGCGTCCTCGGTGATTTCCACCGACACCTGGCCATGGGCCCGGGCCAGAATCTCCAGCAGGCGCCGGCCATGTTCCGCCGAGGCCAGGGTGGCGCTGGAGATATTGATGGTGATGGGCAACTCGAACCCGATCTTGCTCCAGGCCAGGTGCTGGCGCACCGCCTGGGACGCCACCCAGAAATCCACCTCGGGCATCAGCCCGGCCTGCCCCAGCCATTGCAGCAGCTCCCAGGGCGACTTGACCTGCCCCTGGGCATCCCGGGCACGGATCAGCGCCTCGCACCCCGTACACAGACCACTGCCCTTGGCCACCTGGGGCTGATACTCCAGGTGGAAGTCGTAGCCGCTCAACTGCTGGATCCGCGCCAGTTGCAAGGACTGCTGGGCCGCCTGTTTGTAGGCCGCCACCATCGGGTCCAGCTCCAACAGCCGGCCCCGCTCCTCAAGGCTATGGAAGGTGGCGTCGAAGGCCTTCAGGTACACCTGCTCGCTGCCTTCGCCCTGGCGCTGGATGCTGCGCACATAAGGCGTGTAGATCAGCGTACCGACGCCCAGCAGCACCAGTTGCAGGAGCACCGCGCCCCAATCGCCCTGGGTACTCAGGTAGGCATTGAGCAGCACCGGTGAGGTAAAGGGCACACTGACCAGCGCCGGGCTCACCCAGCCCTGCTGCACCACCAGCAGGGCCAGGCAGGCATTGACCATGGGCACCAGCATGAAGGGCACCAGCAGGCGCGGGTTGAGAATGATCGGCAGGCCGAACAGCAGCAGTTCGTTGACGTTGAACAGCGACAGCGCCAGGCTCGCCAGCGCCAGCAGGCGCATGGAACGGCTCTTGGAAAAACCGAGGATCGCCAGCACCAGGGCCAGGGAGCCGCCGGAACCGCCGATGAAGGCGAAACAGCCCAGCAAGCCACTGTTGAGGGCATAGCGCAGGGGCTGCCCGGCAGCGTGATCGGCGGCATTGAGGGCCACCGCCTGATCCATCACCTCCATCAACGGCTGCATGGCGTAGGTGCCGTGAATGCCGAAGAACCACAGCAGGGAGTTGGTCGTGGTCAAAAGGATCGCGTTGAAGTAGGGATAGTCCAGGCTGTCGATGTCGATCAGGCCTTGCACGTAGGCAAAGTCGTGGACCTGCAACAGCGACTGCAGCACCGCCACCAGCACCAGGGACGTCAGCACCCCCGGCAGCACCATATTGATGGTGCCCTTGAGGTTGTGCCCCACCAGCCCCTCGTCCACCAGCCGTGTCCAGCGTCGGCGATGCAGCCAGGCCATGACCGGGACATTGACCAGAGGCGAGGCAATGGCAATGAACAGCACGAAGGTCGCCGACGCCAGCGGATAGTCCCGCAGCAGATAGATGGCGATCACCACATGGGACAGACAGAGAAAGGCCACCGGCAGTTGGGGCAAGCGGTACTGGATCGCCAGCATGTAGCCGATGGACGCCGCCACCAGCAAGGGGATGATCGAACTGATGCGCTTGTGCAGCCCGGCCAGCAAGTCCACCAGGGTACTGGGAGCCCCCAGGGCCTGGGCGCATTGGGCCAGTATCAGGAATACCGCCGAAACCAGCAGACAGGGCAACAGCCAGAGCAGCCCCTCACGTATCGAACGCAAGGACTCGGCGCCCGCCAGGAGCGCCAGGCGGTGGGTGAAAAACAGCTTGAACCTCGGTTGCCGCATCAACCTCTCCCCTCTGCCACTGCATGCCCGCCCCCCGCAGACGGCCCCCGCCACGGCCGCCCGGCGTCTGGCGGCGCCGTGGGACAAACAGGGGGTGCAGGCGAAGATACCACTGTAGAAACCCTGGTCGGCAAGCACTCGCTGGCACTGCCTTGAGTGTTTTATCGCCCCGGCGGCGCCAGACTTGACCCCGACGCCGCGGCTCGGGCCGGGCTGCACCCCGGCACAACGGCGAATCAATATCATTTGCAGCGTATCAGGGGTTTTGCTTTAATCGCGAGCAATTCCCATTTGCAACGCCACCCGCCACCGGACCACGCCCTTGCCTTCCATGCCGCCCGCCAGCCCCGCTCTGGTCCACAACCTCTATGACGCCCATCACCCCTGGCTCTATGAACTGTTGCGGCGCCGCCTGAACCACGCCTGGGATGCCGCCGATCTGGCCCACGAAATCTTCGTCCGGGTACTCAAGCGCCCGCCGCAGTTGGACGGCGAGGTGCAGCAGCGCTCCTACCTGGCCACCATCGCCCGGGGCCTGTGCATCGATCACTGGCGCCGCCGCCAGCTGGAACAGGCCTGGCTGCAGGCCCTGGCGGCGCGGCCCCAGGCGCTGCAACCGTCCCCGGAGCAACGGGCGATCATCGTCGAGACCCTCTATGAAGTGGACGCCATGCTCGGCCGCCTGCCGCAACGGGTGCGCGAGGCCTTTCTCCTGGCGCAGTTGCATGGCCGTCCCTACAAGGCCATTGCCGAAGAACTGGGGGTCTCGGAGCGCATGGTGAAGAAATACCTGGCCCAGGCCCTGGTGCATTGCGCGCTGCTGGAGGCCGAACTCGACGGCCTGCTGATCGAGTAGAGCCCCATGAGCGAACACGGCGCCCAGCGCTTGAGCCATGCCAGCCTGCAACAGGCCGCCCATTGGTACGTGCAACTCCAGGACGAGGCCGTCAGTGACGAACAACGCCGCCATTGGCAGGCCTGGCTCGAACAGCACCCGGAACACCGTCGGGCCTGGGGCTACGTCGAGCGGGTCAGCCAGTGCCTGCTGCCGCTGCAGGAGGCCGGCGCCCAGCAAGCCGCCGGCCAGGCCCTGCGCGGTGGCCGGCGGGCGCCACTGGGGCGGCGCCAGGTGCTCGGCGCCTTGCTGTTGCTCGGCCTGGGCTGGGGCACCTGGCGCGGTACGCCGCTGCCCCAGGCTCTGGGTCGCTGGCGGGCCGACTACGCCACCGGCACCGGGGAGATCCGCGAGGTCCGGCTCAGCGACGGCACCCACCTCTGGCTCAATGCCCTGAGCGCGCTGGATGTGCGCTACAGCGCCCGGGAGCGACTGTTGCAACTGCACCAGGGCGAAATCCTCATCGACACCGCCAGGGATTCGCAGCGACCGCTGCGGGTGGACACCGAACACGGACGGCTGCAGGCCCTGGGCACGCGCTTCAGCGTGCGCCGGGAGGGCGCCCGCACCCTGCTCAACGTCTACGCCGGCGCGGTGCAAGTGCACAGCGCCAAGAGCGGCCGGCAGCAGCAGGTCGACGCCGGCCAGCAGCTGGCCTTCGACGCCGTCGCGCTGGGTCCGCTGCAAGGCGCCAGCGCCGCTCGCGAAGCCTGGAGTCGCGGGCTGCTGCTGGCCGACAACCTGCCCCTGGCGCAACTGCTCGAAGAGTTGGGGCGCTATCGCCCGGGGCATCTGGGCTGTGACCCGGCCCTGGGTCGCTTGCCGGTCATGGGCGCCTTCCCCTTGCACGATTCCGATCAGGCCCTGGCCCTGCTGGAAGCCGCCCTGCCAGTGCGGGTCCAGCGCCTGACTGCCTGGTGGGTGACCCTTGAGCCTCGGGCCTGAACCCCGCGCCTGAACATCCGGCGAACATTTTTTTTAAGGTTGCGGTTCCCTTTTGCCTGTCTGGTTCGGTTAACCGGGTAACAGCACTCACATTGCCGATCCACAAGGGAACTCCATGCCAACCCCCAACCGTCCCCGCTTGCGCCCGTCCCTGCGTCCCCTGACCCTGTGCAGCGCCCTGCTGTGCCTGCCCGCCCCCTGGACCCAGGCCACCGAAAACCCCGCCAGCCAGCAGGCGGACAGCCAGCGCCGGAGCTACGACATCGGCCCCGGCCCACTGGTCAGCGTGCTCAATCGCTTCGCCGAACAGAGCGCGGTCTTTGTCGCCGGGCACAACGACCTCGCCGCCGGCAAGCAGAGCCCGGGGCTGCGGGGCCGCTACAGCGTCGAACAAGCCCTGCAGCAGCTGCTCAAGGACAGCGGCCTGCAAGCCCAGGCCGTCAGCGGCGGGTATGTGCTGCAAGCGCTGCCGACCGCCAGCGGCCCGTTGCAGCTGGGCACCACCCAGGTGTCCGCCCAGGGCCTGGGCAGCGTCACCGAAGACAGCCGCAGCTACACCACCGGGGCCAGCGCCTCGGCCACCGGCCTCAACCTGTCGCTGCGGGAAACCCCGCAATCGGTGACGGTGATCACCCGCCAGCAACTGGACGACCAGGGCAGCAACAGCATCGCCGATGCCCTGCGCCGGGCCCCGGGGGTCAGCGTGCAGAACTACGACAGCGAACGCTGGGAGTTTTCCAGCCGCGGCCTGCCGATCACCAACTTCCAGTACGACGGGGTCAACGTCACCTACGACGGGGTCTACGACTACGGCACCACCAGCACCGACATGGCGACCTTCGACCGGGTGGAAATCATCAAGGGCGCCACCGGCCTGATGACCGGCTCCGGCGACCCCTCGGCCACCGTCAACCTGATCCGCAAGCGGCCGACCAAGGACTTCAAGGCCTCGGTCACCGGCACCCTCGGTTCCTGGGACAACTACCGCAGCGAAGGCGATATCTCCGGGCCACTGACCGAGACCGGCAACCTGCGCGGGCGCTTCGTCGGCGTCTACCAGGACCGCAGCTCGTACCTGGACCACTACCAGAACAGCAAGGACATCGCCTACGGCGTGCTGGAGGCCGACCTGACCCCCGACACCCTGCTGACGGTGGGCCTGGACCAGCAGAACACCCGCTCCCGGGGCGCCACCTGGACCGGCTTCCCGATGTACTTCAGCAACGGCTCGCGCACACACTTTTCCCGCTCGTTCAACCCGGCCACCGACTGGAGCCGTCGCGACTTCAAGAACCAGACCCTGTTCACCTCCCTGGAACAGCAACTGGCCCATGACTGGACCCTCAAGGTCAGCTACGACCACCTGCGCCGCGAGCACGACACCCTGCTGGGCTCGGCCAGCGGCGGCAACCCGGACCAGGCCAGCGGCGACGGCATGTTCATGTACATGGGCAAGTTCAAGGGCGAGCAGACCCAGGACAACCTCGACATCAACCTGCACGGCCCCTTCAGCCTGCTGGGCCGCGAACACGAGCTGATCGCCGGCTTCATGCTGATGAACGCCAAGCAGGACATCCCGGTCCACGGTTCGGTGTACCCGCCGGTGGGCGGCAGCATCTATCAGTGGCGCGGCGAATTCGCCAAGCCGGACATCCCGCAGATCGGCGACAACGACATCCTCCAGCGCCAGACCGGTGCCTACCTGGCCACCCGGCTCAAGCCCAGCGACGACCTGGCGGTGATCCTCGGCACCCGGGTCAGCGACTTCAAGGGCATCGACAACACCCGCTACTTCGAGCCCGGCCGCGCCGACGCGCGCCAGCGCTACCAGCAGACCGGAGTGGTCACGCCCTATGCCGGGCTGGTCTATGACCTCAACGACCGCTACTCGCTGTACACCAGCTACACCAGCATCTATCAGCCGCAGATGAGCAAGGACGCCGACGGCAGGATCCTCGACCCGGTGCAGGGCGACAGCTACGAAGCCGGGATCAAGGCCGAATACCTGGACGGCCGGGTCAATGCCAGCTTCGCGGTGTTTCATGTGCAGCAGGACAATGTCGCGCAACTGGTGGACGGCTGGGGCACCGACGCCGTCTACCGCCCGACCAAGGGCGCGACCACCAAGGGCTTCGAGGTCGAGGTGGCCGGCGAGCTGCTGGACGGCTGGAACCTGTCCGCCGGCTACAGCTACAACCACACCCGCGACGCCAATCACGACTACGTCTACGGCTCGGTCCTGCAAACCACCGAGCCGCAGCAGGTGGCGCGGCTGTTCAGCAGCTACCGCCTGCCCGGCGCCTGGGACCGCCTGACCCTGGGCGGCGGGGTCAACTGGCAGAGCCAATTCTTCGGCAAGGTCTACCAGCCCGACCCGAGCGACGCGGTCAACGGCGGGCATGACTCGCGCATCACCCAGGACGGCTACTTCCTGGTGGACGCCATGGCCCGCTACCAGTTCAGCCAGCACCTGAGCTCGACCCTGAACGTGAAGAACCTCTTCGACAAGCAGTACTACACCGGCATCGGCAACTTCGGCACCGGTTTCTACGGCGAGCCACGCAGCCTGCAACTGGCGACCCGCTGGGACTTCTGAGCGCGCCGATCCACGGTCGCACTGCGCGGCAGCGGGTTGACTACGCTTGAGCCAGCGTGATCAACCCGCAGAGGACCGACACCATGCCACGCATCCAGACCATCACTCCGTGCCTGTGGTTCGACCACCAGGCACACGAGGCGGCACAGTTCTACTGCTCGGTCTTCGAACAGTCACACATCACCCACATCAGCCACTACGGCAAGGCCGGCTTCGACATTCACGGACGCCCCGAGGGCTCGGTGATGAGCGTGGCGTTCGAACTCGACGGCCAGGGTTTCACCGCCCTCAACGGTGGCCCGCTGTTCTGCTTCAACGAAGCCATCTCCCTGCAAGTGCATTGCCGCAGCCAGGCCGAGCTGGATCACTACTGGAACGCCCTGGGTTTTGGCGGCCCGCCACAGGCGCAGCGCTGCGGCTGGCTCAAGGACCGCTTCGGGCTGTTCTGGCAGATCGTGCCGCAGTGCCTCACGCCGATGATCTGCGACCCCGACCCGGCCCGTTCGCAACGGGTGATGCAGGCCCTGCTGGGGATGAAAAAACTCGATATCGCGACGCTGCAACGCGCCTTCGACGGCCAGAGCTAATACAATCGCGCCAGTTACCGATCTCGGTGGAGAATTCCTCTCTACACTTGTAGTTTTGTAATAGCGCCATCACCCAGCTGCTGACCTGCTGCCTCACTAGAGGCTCAAACTGCACCTGATACGGTCCTTTACTTCTCTTTGGGTGGCTCTGCCACATCCTTCAATTTTCTGGTTCTTCTGGAAGGCTTCGCGGCTTTCGCCTTGTCGAATTCGCTGTTCTTGCGTACTTTGGCTGCCTGCGAGGCATCGGAAACATCTAGGACTAACACCGACGTTGTGGCAGCGAGTGGGGCTGGCAGCATATCCTCCAGTGCAGCCTTCAACGCCTCAGGCGACTTCGGTTTTATTCCTGCCGGTGAAGAAGTCATATCAAGCCCCCCATCGAACCAAAAGACTACATAAATGCCATGACCGCCGGTACTGTTCAGCAGCGTATAGGTCTGAAGCTGACCGGTATGCCCATACCAGAGATGTGAGTGATTCGTCCGTTTCGCTTCGATCGGTACTGCAAATGAACCGTAGCTGACCAATAGGTCGGCCCGAGTCCCACCGGATGATGCCGCTTCAGGAGCCACCTCGAAGCTGCCGAACAAGCTCAATTTGTCCCTCAGCTTACCGGCCAACACGTCTCGGCAAACGTTCTCGATCTTAGGCTTGTTGTTGTCCCAGAAAAGTTGCCACAGATTGAGTGGAGAAGACTGCAACTCCTCCGCGATTTCATCTAGAACCAGTAACACAAGAGCCTTCAGGTCTTGCGTATTGATCGGGCCTTTACCGCCAAGTACCTTTGCCAGATTTGTCGGCGAAAAAAACTTTTGTGTTTTCGCTCGGATATCTCGCCGATAGAGTTCAAGTTCGTGCCTGAGAGTGCCTTCCCAGCGAGTGTCTTTGGCGTCCGCGAGCAAACCGAGAAGGATAGTTTCGACGCTAGGCTCATTCGACAGCGAAACGGCTTTCAATACCTTCACAGTGTCTGGCCACATGCGGTCAAAATGCCCCTGCATCAGTGGAGTGCGCTTGAACAAAAACTGCAACAACAGTCGACTGACGGCCAATGTGGACGCTGATGTCTGCCAATAGCCGCGGCGGGGGTAGTCGTCGACGATGATCTGGTGAATGTCCAAGTCTTCCGCCGCCTCCAGAGCACGTACAAAGTCATTGCTGAATTCCTCCGGTCGCAGGCAGACAACAAAATACGCCCAGCGCAGGCGGTCGCGATTCTCGACATGGCTGCCCGTGATCAATCCTCCGGTACTACCATTCTGATTTGACCAATGGCGCAACACGTTACTTATCAGCGGGATAATTTCTGCAGGTTCTACATTCAGTTCAGCCATCCGAAGCACTCCGTCCAAGAGGGCTCCACTCAACTTCTCGTGTTGCTCCAATACTGTCTGCACGACCCATAAATGAATCGCGGACCGCGCTGGCCGCTCTCCTAGCTTGTACAGCAGCGCAATCCAATTGGTGTTCCACGTGGCTGCAAGCTGGTGAAGATAAGTAGAGTCTTCGATGAGCGATCGGTTGAGTTGGTCAATGCAGCTCGCTTCTAAACGCTCCTTAAGCAACGAGTTCCGCATAGATAAGCTAGCGGACAGAACCTCAAGAACACGCGGCACGGGTTTACCAGAAAAGCACTGCCGGTCGACTAGGTATATTGAGGCGGACGCGGCCGTGATAACCCCACAATCATCTTCGTGAGTCTCCCTGGACCATAGACCGGCGAGCCCTTCCTGAATGGCCTGAGCCAGTGGCCCACCAAACGTTTCTTGTAGCCCTTCCGTGCCGCTCTCATTGAACTTCGCGATTGGGCGACTACCACAGTAGACTGCTGCTCCCCAGTACAAGGCCTCAACGAGTTCCCCGGCAGCCACCGCTTTCAGCTGTCGCTGCCACTCGGGGATTTGATTGACCAGCCACTGCTCGACACTCTCCGGTTGTTGCGCTTGCAACTCCGACTGTTCTTTAACTTGTAAGTGTAAGTGCTGCAAGGCAGCTTCCGCAGCAGCACCTCGCGCCTCACGGAGCAGAGAGATTAGCCAGACTGGGACTTGCTCCCCGTGCACCAGTGTCCAGATACCAATCTGTCTGCCGACGTAGGCTACACCGACGCTAGCGATGAATGCTTCTGCACTCAACACCAGACGCACCAGCGCCTCGCTCGACTTTAGACCTAGCGCGAGAAAGCCCCGGGCAAGCGAACCACTGTCGGCTATCTCTCGGTCCATGATCGCTAGCAGTGCGTGCAATACATCCTCAACAATGGACCGAGCTGCTAGCCACTCTGCGGCAGCCCTCTTGAAAGCTGAGTCCGCTCCAGTGATCAGGCCAGTCGCGACCATCATGTGAGCGAACTCTGCCGCGGTTACGCCTTCGCCCGACAGAGCAGCGATGGCTAACACTGAAACGAATTGATGCTCAAGAGAACCCACGCCAGCCTTTTGTCGCCAGCGCTTCGGGGCATCCAGAATCAAGGTGCGCCAGAGACCAGTCGCCACATGCCTGGCGATATCTCTGACCGCGTAGGCGCACTCTGTGCGTCTATCTTGCGGTGTAATCTGCGAAAGGAATGCAGCGTTGAGTCTTTTCAGGCAAGCGAGAACCCGCTCCACGTCGCCGACTGATAACTGCTCCCCAGGGATCGAGCAAAACAACTGCGCGACGCTGCGCAGTTGACCACGCTGGGTTTCGACTGCCATGCACAGCGTATCAATCCGCGCCCAAATGTCTGGCACTGAGGGGGACGCATTGTGCAGCCAAGCAGCCACGGCCTGCTCGCGACACCAATGCTCGGCACTCAGGCGTATCGCAACGCTCCAACAAGCCTCGGCAGTGCAAACCAGAGCCGGCCCGACCGATAAGGCCTCGAGCAGCATGCTAAGACGGTGCAGGGACGTCTCTGTCCCCAGCAGCTCTTTCACTAGCGGCGCAAGGTCTGGAGTCACCAGTCCTACGGTGCAGATCTGCGCCGGCCCCCACCTCTCCGGAGTCCAGCGGAAGAACGGGTCACGTGCGCCAACCTCCTTTAGAACGGTAATGCGAGAGTGAACCGGCAGCGTCGCTGCGTCGCCATGCAGCAACATAGTTTCTGGGTCTTGCTGAACCAGGCGTTGGGCTTGTTGAAGTGCACCCTCTTTGACCAAGTAACAGGTAAACCAGGCATACAACGCCTTCAGGCCATCGGCCGGTAAACCATCAACAGACACCAGCAGTGCAAGTGCGCGTTCAAAGTGAAGTCTTGCTTCTCTAAGGCTACCGGTCACTAAACGGGCTAGATAGCGCGCAGCTAGAAACTCTTGGATGCTGCGATGAAAGGGTAGAAAATCATCTCCATTCTTCAAAAACAGTGCGGTGTCCAGGACAGTCGTGAGATCTGCTGGGCCAAGTCCCAGGTCGTGTATGGATAACAGGGTGTCCGCAGCGGGACTAGTACGCTGCACTCCGTGCTTTCCGGCCAGGAGTAGGGTCAAAAAGACGCGCCCAGCATGGTCCAGGATGCCATCGGGCGGTAACTCACTGCCCTGCCTGTCTTCGGCCTTGGCTAGATTGTGCTCAGAGGCAAAATGACGGGCTCCGGACTCGTACAGTTCAAATCGGGTGAGCGACGGTAACCGTTCGGGGCGCACATTCATTAGGAATTTCAGCCCCAGAGGGGACATTACAAAGGGCGTCGAACGTAGCGTGTGCACAGTAGACAAAAGCACTTCAGGGGCTGAGCAGCCAAATGCAGTGAGCACTGCTATAGCTTCCTCCTCACTGAGCGGTTGCAATTGAGCGACTACGGGCGCCACGTTGAGAGGCGCTAGCACCTCAGTGAATGCTCGGCTGAGCTTGCCACCCTCGTTCCAGTCCTGCTCGCGACAACTAACCCGCCATCGCACCTCCGGATTATCCTCTAGGCTATTCGCGATCTCGATGGCGCTGTGTACGGGGACTTCATCGAGGGCATCGATAAACACAGTAATGGCATCGGATAGGTGTTTTCGGCGAAACCTGAAGGCCGGTACGCAGAGTGCTCCCGCCTGACTGGCAAAATGCTGAAACGCAACGCTTTTTCCCATACCAGGCGCCCCAAGCAACACGACATAGGGAGCATCAGCAAGCTCGCTCAACCGCTTGGCGTCAGCGTACTTTTCAGGAGCTGAGGATATCGAGATAAGCCGATCAAGGGGAGCGATAGACATGGTGAAGAGACACAGGACGATGAAGAAGTAGCCATCATACGTGATGGCCATACGAGTTCCCTACTCTCTGAACACTCGAGAGCCTAATGCGATCAGCGCTCTACGGAAACGGCCACTCAAAGGTCTTAAGTAACTGATGTGCGTCAAAAACCTGCAGATCGCAGGCATCCAATCCACGTCACAGAAGACCTGGAAGATATAAGCGAAGTTGTCTGCCTGCTATTGATTTAGCAAATTTTGAGGACCAACTTCGCTGCTGGCGTTATGCCGCAGGTCACTTAAGGACTCCGTACGCGCCAACACAGAGGTTGCTTGTTCAGGGGGGTCAATGCGAACCACACCCGGCCCGTTCGCAACGGGTGATGCAGGCCCTGCTGGGGATGAAAAAACTCGATATCGCGACGCTGCAACGCGCCTTCGACGGCCAGAGCTAGGCTCTGTACGAAAAGTTTTGAGACGAAGGTCAGGCAAGGCGAAAACGGTCGAGGAACGGCCGGGGTCGCGTTCGACTTTACGGGGTGTAAATGAGCATTCCGATCGGACTCGCGCACGAGACCGTTTTCAACGCAGCATCACCGAGTATCAAGGCTTTTCGTACAAAGCCTTATACAATCGCGCCAGCTTTCGCAGACGGACAACCTCAATGAAGCCTGCCCTCACCGCCGACCAGGAACCGCAGTTCTGGCGCGACCCTGCCCTGCCGTTCATCGAAGCCCGCTCCATCGCCGATGGCCGCAAGGTCTGCTACAGCCGCCATGCCCACCAACAGTTCTCCATCGGCAGCATCACCGCGGGTGTCAGCACTTACCTCAGCGGCCACTCGCAGTGGCGGGTCAGCCGCGGCACCGTGGTGCTGATGAACCCGGGGGTGGTGCACGCCTGCAACCCGATCGACGATCAGCCCTGGTCCTATCGCATGCTGTATGTCGACACGCCCTGGCTGACCGCCCTGCAGCAGGACCTGGGCTTTTGCGCCGAGCTGGGCTTTCGGCCGTTTCGCGAGACTCACAGCCGCGACCCGCAGCTGTTCGCCGAGCTGGAGCAGCTGTACCGGACCCTGGTGGCCGCCGAGGCCGAGCCCCTGCTCAAGCACAGCGCCGTGGTGAGCTTTTTCAGCGACCTGCAGCAGCGCCTGAACCCCGCCGAGGCGCCGCCCCGGGGCGACAACCGCAAACTGCAGGAAGCCGCCGACTACATCCGCCGGCATTGCACCCAGGCCCTGAGCCTGGACGACCTGTGCCAGGCGGCGCAGCTGTCACCGTCCTACCTGATCCGCGCTTTCAAGCAGCAGTTCGGCATGCCGCCCCACGCCTACCTGGTGAACCAGCGGGTGCAGTTCGCCCAGGCCCGCCTGCGCAGCGGCGCGCCGATCGCCGAGGTGGCGCTGGAGGCCGGCTTTGCCGATCAGGCGCATTTCCAGCGCGCCTTCAAACAGCACCTGGCGGCCACTCCCGGCCAGTACCGCGGCCAGCGCTAGAACAGCAGATAAGCCGCGCTGGCAGCCAGCAACGCCGCCATGCTGCGGTTGAACAGACGCACCCCCGGCGGATGACTCAGGTAGTGGCGCAGGCAGCTGCCGACATAGGCCCAGCAGGCAATCGACAGGTAGCAGATCACCAGGTACACCGCGGTAAACAGCCACACCTGGCGCAGCTCGCCGTCGGCGGCAAAGGCCCCCATGCCGGCCACGCAGGCCAGCCACGCCTTGGGGTTGAGCCATTGCATCAGCGCGCCATACCAGGCCGAAGGCGCCCGCGCCTGGCCCTGGGTGTCGAGCCGGCCATCGTCGCTGGCCAGTTTCCAGGCCATGAACAGCAGGAAGGCCACGCCAAACAGGCGAATGCCCTGGGTCAGGATCGGCCATTGGCGCAGCAGTTCGTGCAGTCCCAGGCCGATCAGCACCAGCAGCCCGACGAAGCCCAAGGTGGCTCCGGTCACATGGCGCATGCTGCTGCGCAAGCCAAAACGCGCGCCGCTGCTGAGGGCGACGATGTTTACCGGCCCCGGAGTGATGGAAGCGGCCAGGGCAAAGGCCGCCATGGAAAACACCAGGCTCATGTCTTGTTTCTCCAATCTGGGTCGGATTGACCGCCGCCCAGATTAGGGAGCCAGGATCGCAGCGTATTGAAGAAAACTGCCCTCGTCGGCCTCTAGCAGTGCAAGTGATTGAGCTGGCAATACTGGTCCCACTCCATGTCCACCATCTCGGCGATTTCCCGATGCGCCTCAAGGGTCATCCGCTTCAGTTCCTGGGGCGTGCGGGCAATGAACGACAGCGCCAGCTCCCAGTTGCCCATGCCGCGCAAGCGGGCTTCTTCGTCAAACAGCCGACTGGCGTGCTGGATCTGCAACTCGCTCAGGTCCCCGGGTTGCCAGGGGCGCCCCGAGGATGGCCCGAGCCCCAGCTGGGCCGCGAGTTCCGGACGTTCGGCGAGGTAACGCAGCAAGGCTTGCTGATAGTCGAGTTCAGACATTTGCATGGCGCTCACTCCCATCATGAAATCAATCCCGGGCACTGCCTCACTGCCCCGGGGGGCCGGCTCACGCCGGCGTCAGGCTGGCGATCCGGTCCACCACCCGCCCGGCCAGATCGTCGGGGCGGAACTTGGCGAGAAAATCATCGGCACCGACCTTCTTCACCATGGCCTGGTTGAAGGCCCCGGACAGCGAGGTATGGAGCACGATGTAGAGTTGCCTCATGCGCGGGTCGTTGCGCACCTCGGCGGTGAGGGTGTAGCCGTCCATTTCCGGCATTTCGATATCGGAGATCATCATCAGGAACTCCTCGTCCGGGCGCTTGCCCGCGTCGAGCAGGGCCTGCAGGTACTCCAGCGCCTCGCGGCCGTCCTTCAACGACACCACTTGCACCCCGACGCTCTCCAGGCAGCGGGTCACCTGCTTGCGTGCCACCGCCGAGTCGTCCACCGTCAGCACCCGCCAATGGGCCGCAGCGACCTGGGTCTGCGGCGTGATCACCCCCTGGGAGATGTCCTCGCAGACCGGCGACACCTCGGCCAGGACCTTCTCCACGTCGATGATCTCCACCATGCGCTCGCCGACCCGGGTCACCGCCGTCAGGTAGTTGTCCAGGCCGCTGCCTTTGGGTGGCGGGTGAATTTCCTCCCAGTTCAGGTTGACGATGTGCTCCACCGCACTGACCAGGAAACCCTGGGTCTTGTTGTTGTACTCGGTAATGATCACGTAAGCGTTGTCGATATCCTCGACTCCGGGCAAACCGGTGGCCAGTGCCAGGTCAAGTATCGGAATGGATACACCGCGAACATTGGCCACGCCACACACCACCGAATGTGACATAGGCAGTACATTCAACTTGGGGCACTTGAGAACTTCTCTGACTTTAAAGACGTTGATGCCGTACAACTGTGACTCATTAAATCGAAACAACAATAGTTCCAGACGATTCTGCCCGGCCAACTGAGTACGGCTATTCACCGTTTCCATCACACTGGACATACGAGCCCCCTGCCCTGATCTAGTTGATCAATCGGCGATTAAATGAAAGTTGCTGACGGTCATTAGCGTTCAACTATTGAAACGGGTCACCAAGGCGTTCAGTTCGTGAGCGGTGGACTCCAGATCGCCGCCCACGGTGGACGAATGCACGGCAATCTCGGCGTTCTGATCCGAAACCCGGGCAATCTTGGTGATCTGCTCGGAGATTTCCTCAGCGACATGGGCCTGCTGCTCCGAAGCGGCGGCCATTTGCTGGCTCATCTGGTGAATGCGTTCCACCGCCGAGTTGATGCCATTCAGGGCTTCCTGGGTGCTGATCACCTGGGCTACGCCGGAACGCGCTTCGACACTGCCCTGGCGCGCCACTTCCACCGCCTGGGTGGCCACTTCCTGCAGGGTGACGATGATGCGCTGGATGCTCTGGGTCGACTCCTGGGTCTTGGAGGCCAGGGCCCGGACCTCGTCGGCCACCACCGCGAAACCGCGGCCCTGCTCACCGGCCCGGGCGGCCTCGATCGCCGCGTTGAGGGCCAGCAGATTGGTTTGCTCGGCAATGGAGCGGATCATGTTGGCCGCCTGCTGGATCGACTGGGTTTCCGCGGCCAGGCCCTCCACGGACTGGCTGACCGCATCCACGGTGTCCGCCAGCTTCTCGATCACCACCCGGGTTTTCTGGGCTTCCTCGGAGCCCACCTGGGTCAGGTTGTTGACCTGATCGGCGGCCGAGGCGGTGTCGTGGATATGCACCGACACCTCGGAAATCGACGAGGCCATCTGGTTCATCGCGGTGGCCGCCATGTCCGCTTCGTCGCGCTGCTTGCCCAGGGCGGTTTCCGCCTGCTTGGACAGACTCTGGCTGGTGGACGCCAGGGACGCCGCCTGGTTGGCATAGTCGCCAAGCCGGCTGAGGGCGGTGCGGATTTTCGCCGATTCGCTGATCAGGATCATCTGCAACTGGGCCACCGGGCCGTGTTCGTCGGTGTAGGTACGGGCGATCAGCTCGCTGTCGAAACTGCCCAGGGACACCGAGCTGATGCGTTGCAACATCTGCCGCGCGCGATAGAAGGCATATCCCTGTACCGCGAAATAACCGGGAACCGCCGCCCCCAGTGCCGCCCAGGGGCCACCCAGCCAATAGGCCCCGGCCGTAGCCGCGAGGGCCAGCAGCGGCGGCAAGGCAAAGCCGCAAACCCTGGCCACCCGGTAGCTCCAGGGCAAGGCCAGGTTGTCGCTACGCATGCGTTGATACAGTGCGCCGGCGCGTTCCACCTGTTCGCGCTCGGGCTTGACCCGCACCGACTCGTAGCCGGCGATCACGCCCTTGCTGAAGATCGGCGTGACGTAGGCGTTGACCCAGTAGTGGTCACCGTTGCTGCTGCGATTCTTGACGATGCCCATCCAGCTCTTGCCGTCCTTGAGGTAGGACCACATGTGCGCGAACACCGCTTCGGGCATGTCCGGATGGCGCACGATATTGTGCGGGCTGCCGATCAGTTCTTCGCGGCTGAAACCGCTGACCGCGACAAACTCGTCATTGCAGTAAGTGATCTTGCCGTGAACATCGGTGGCGGAAATCAGCCGCTGTTCGGCGGGAAACACCAGCTCGCGCTGGGTCACAGGAAGATTGTTTCTCATTCTGAAATGCCTCGCAGGAAAGTATTCAATTGCTATTCACGATCAAACAACAACTTCCGCATCCTGCGATGACCTGAAGACATCCTCTGCTTACCCGCAGAACTTTCCAGAGCCAAGTCAATTATTGCAAATGGCCACTATCGATCCAGTCGACTTAAGTCTAGATTCGAGCCTTAATCAGGGTGTGAAAACTTCATCAAGCAATCCCACTTGAACGAGCCGAATTAAAGACTTTTATGACTTACATCAACATTCGCCTAAACATAGGAAGCTAGCTTTCTAATTATTGAGAAGCATTATTTCCAAAATACTCAGCGCCGCTGCAAACTCCATCTTCCGCACATGAAAAACAAACTCGTCAAAGCCTTCCCGCGCGCATTGATCAGTGGCAGATTCCCTTTAACACCCCCCATTTTTCACCACCACCCGTTGTGCCTCGGACCGATCGGGGCTGGAGTCGCCCTTGATGGACCATCTTGAACTGCGCCCGGCCGCTCGCGACGACTGGCCCTGCCTGGAAAACCTCATGCAGTTCTATCTCTATGAGCTCAGTCAGTGGCTGCCACTCAAATTCGCAGCCCAGGGGCTGTACGCCATCCAGGCCCTGGACGATTACTGGCGCCACCCGGCCACCCATCCCTGGCTGATCCTGGTGGCGGGGGAGCTGACCGGCTTTGCCGTCGTCGACCAGCAACGCTGCGACAGCGATGCGCGGTACAACCTCGGCTACCTGTTCATCGCCCGACGGCTGCGCCGCCTGGGCGTCGGCCGGCAGGTGACGCAACAACTGTTCGAGCACTACAAGGGGCCCTGGCAGGTGATGCACTTCAGCGCCAACCTGCCCGCCCGGGATTTCTGGCAGGCCATGCTGCCGGGGCAAACCCCGACACCGATCATCGCCCAGGGCTATCCCGCCAGCCTCTACCGTTGGCCAGGCTGACGCCACAGCGGCGGCAAGCGGTTCGTTGCGCAGGCTGGGCCCTGCTCGCGGCTTCCGGCACCGCGCCCTGACGACAATGGCAAAGTCCGGGGCGATCACCTACCTTCTCCGGGACCACCCGCACAGGCCTGACCACCACCTGCCACCCGGCGCTCCATCTCATCTGAAGCAAAGAGCCTCGCCCATGTTGTCGTCCACCACCCGCACCACACGCCTGCTGTTACGTCCACCAACCCTGGCCGACCTGCCGCAGGCCTGTGCCATCCACGGCGACCCGCAGACCCACCGCTTCAACCCCAGCGGCCCCGACAGCGCCGAAGCCACCAGCGACCGGCTGCACAGCTGGATTGCCCATTGGCAGCAGTACGGCTTTGGCTACTGGGCCATCGCCCGGCTGGACGCTCCGCAACAGATCATCGGCTTTGGCGGGCTCATGCGGGCGCACTTCGGGCAGGAGGCCGGGCTGAACCTGTACTTTCGCTTCACCCCCCAAGCCTGGGGCCAGGGTTTCGCCAACGAGATGGCCCAGGCGGCCCTGCAACTGGCCTTCGGCGAACTGCTGGCGCCTCGGGTCACCGGCTTGGTGCGGCCCGACAACCTGCCATCCAGGCGGGCCCTGGAACGCCTGGGGATGACGCTGGACGGCGAGCAGGAGGACTTTCCCGGGCAGCCACCGAGCCTGCTGTACCGGCTCAACGCCCAGGATCACCGGATGACCCGCAGCGGATGAGTTTTGGCTGCGCTGACTATTTTTTCTCGGCGCTGCATCCAGATACGTCGCTCAGGGGTAGTACCCATAGCAGTCCTGAAAACTGCCGAACCGATCCCCAATGGAGAGCCACCATGCACGCCAAACAACGTCTTCTCTGCCTCAGCGCAACCTTGACCATCGCCTGCCTGGGCGCCCTGCCTGTGGCCCAGGCGCAGAGCGCATTGCCCGACAGCATCAAGGTGCCAGAGGGCCACAAAGTTGCCCTGGAAACCGTGGGCACCGGTGAAATCACCTACGAGTGCCGGGACAAGGCCAATGCACCGGGCGAGACCGAATGGGTCTTCGTCGGCCCCAAGGCGGTGCTCAGCGATCGCAGCGGCAAAGTGCTGGGTGACTACTTCGGCCCACCAGCCACCTGGCAGGCCAAGGACGGTTCGAAGATCACCGGGACCCAGGTCGCCGTGGCGCCGTCCAGCGCCGGCAACCTGCCCTATCAACTGGTCAAGGCCAATCCGGCCGAAGGCAAGGGGCTGATGAGCGGCGTCAGCTACATTCAGCGAGTGGCCCTCAAGGGTGGCGTGGCCCCCAGCAGCGCGTGCACCGCCGCTAACAAGGGCACCCGTGAAACAGTGAAGTACCAGGCGGACTACATCTTCTGGGCGGCCCGCTGATTCGCCGCCCAAGATGCAAGGCCAGGCATAGGCAACTGGTCTACGCTGCTGACAGCCACTGCACCGCTTGGGTGGCGGTGGCTGTCATCTGTCGCAGGTAAATGCCCTTGTCTCTACCCGAACCCCTGTTTGACCACGCAGGCTGCATCGCCGCTTGTGCCCGAGGTGAGCGCCAGGCTCTGGAAGCCCTTTATCACGAGGAAGGGCCGCGCTTGCTCGGCGTCGCCAAACGCCTGGTACGCGACACGGCCCTGGCCGAAGACATCCTGCACGACGCCTTTATCCGAATCTGGCAAGGCGCAAGCAGTTTCGACCCGGAACGGGGCAGTGCCCGCGGCTGGATGTTCAGCATCACCCGGCATCTGGCGCTGAATTTCCTGCGCCGCCATGGCCGTGAGGTGCCTATTGAAGAACCTTATGCAGACCACCCGGACACCCTTGACGGGCTGGCCATGAACACAGAGGCGGTCACCGCGCTGGCTGATGCCGGACGTCTTCAGCATTGCCTGGGGCAACTGCCCTCACAGCGCCGCGAGTGTCTCCTGCTGGCCTATCTGGACGGCTATTCACACATGGAGATTGCCGCCAGAATGACCACCCCGCTGGGGACGGTCAAAGCCTGGATCAAGCGCAGTCTCAGTGCCTTACGGGAGTGCCTGGGATGAATATCGGTCCACGGGACGACAGCGATCCCACGCTCCAGACCCTGGCCAGTGAATATGTCCTGGGCACCCTGGACGCCGAACAACGGCGCCTGCTCGAACAGCGCCTGCCCCATGACCCCGCCCTGCGCAGCGCCGTGCAAAGCTGGGAACAGCGCCTGCATCCCCTCACCGCTTTGGCCGATCCCGTCACGCCGTCGCCCTGGCTTTGGCGGCGTATAGAACGCAGCCTGGAGCAACTGGCTGAACCGGAGCCGGTCTCGGCCGCAAATAGCGCCAGGCGCTTCAACCCTCTGGCGCTGTGGCGCGGATTGGCCGCTGCCGGCCTGGCCGCCAGTGTCCTGTTGGCCAGCCTGCTGATGCTGCGCCCCGATGCCCCTCCCAGTTACCTGGTGGTGCTGGTAGCCCCTCAGGACAAATCACCCGGCTGGGTGGTGCAAGCCAATGACACCCGGGAGTTGCAGTTGATTCCACTGGGCAGCATCGAGGTTCCGGCGGACAAGGCCCTGGAGTTCTGGACCAAGGCCGACGACTGGAAGGGCCCGGTGTCTCTTGGGCTGGTCAAGCCCGGCCAGCCGTTGCGTGTGCCGCTTGATCACCTGCCACCCCTGCAAACCAATCAATTGTTCGAGCTGACCCTGGAAGATCGCCAAGGCTCGGCGGTGGGCAGGCCTACCGGCCCCGTGCAGTTCATCGGCCGCGCCGTCAAGACTTTGTGACCAGGGGAGAACCCGCCTTGACCCGGCGTGGCAGCGGCCAATCAACCGAGCCCTGTTCGAGGATTGACAAACTCCGCGCTGGCTTTTAAAACTGTGCGCCTGATTTCAGAGTCTGCCTCAGCCATGTCCCAAGCCCTTACCCTCGATTCTCGCGCCATTGGCCTGCTGGCCAAGGCCGGAGCCTGGGTGGCTTGCAACTCTAAATCGAAGAAACAGTCGCTCATGTGACCGGGGCGCTGTGTCCCGTCAGATGAGCTGACAGGACATCAAGCGCTACGGACACCCGCCCCCTGCTTAACGCCCTTCTACTCTTCTGACGACGACCCGACGGTCAACCATCAGGAGAACACGCATGTCATCGTTTCAAGGAATCTGGGTCCCCATCGTCACGCCCTTTCACAATGGCGCCATCGACTTTGCCGCCCTGCGGCGCCTGAGCGCCCATCTGCTGGAAAGCGGCGTGGCCGGTTTGGTGGTCTGCGGCACCACCGGTGAAGCCGCGGCCCTGGACAAGGACGAACAACTGGCGGTACTCGACGCCGTGCTCGAACAGGCCCCCGCCGGGCGAGTCATCATGGGCCTGGCAGGCAACAACCTGAAATCGCTGCTGAACCTGCAAACGGAAATCCTCAAGCGCCCGGTGGCGGCCCTGCTGGTGCCTGCGCCCTATTACATCCGCCCCTCCCAGGCGGCCCTGGAAAGCTTCTTCCACAGCGTCGCCGATGCCTCCAGCGTGCCGCTGATCGTCTACGACATTCCCTATCGCACCGGGGTCAACCTGGACAAGGACACCCTGCTCAACATCGTGCGTCATCCGCGGATTGCCGCCGTCAAGGACTGTGGCGGCAACCTGGACAAGACCCTGGCGCTGCTGGCCAGCGGCACGGTAGAGGTGCTGTGCGGCGAGGACCTGCAACTGTTCAGCGCCCTGTGCCTGGGGGCTAGCGGAGCCATTGCGGCGGCGGCGCACATTCGTCCGGAGTTGTTCGTGCAGTTGCAGCGCCAGGTCCGCGACCAGCAGCTGGATGCGGCGCGGACCACCTTCCGGCAACTGGTGCCGCTGATTCAGGCGCTGTTCGCCGAGCCCAACCCGGCCCCCGTGAAAGCCTTGCTGGCCCATCAGGGACTGATCGAGCCACACCTGCGGGCACCGATGCACGATTGCAGCGCCGCCACCGCCGTACACCTGCAAAACCTGTTGGCCGACCTGCCCTGATACGGAACATCGGAATTGACGTGCCTGTGGCCCGTAGGAGCTGGCGTGCCAGCGAAAGCGTCCTCAAGCCCGGTGCAAGGTTCGAGGACCTCTTCGCCGGCAAGCCGGCTCCTACGGCAGCGGGGGCACGACAATCTCGATGCCCCGTCAGCGCCGATCGGGCGGTGCGCGCACGCTTTCAGCGGATCGGCGGGATACGGATCTGGCCGGCGCGGCACTGGTTTTTCACGCCTTTGCCGCACGGGCCAAAGTCCAGGTCCTTGGTCAGGCAGACCCGGACTTCGGAAAGCTCGGGGCCGCTGCAGAGAATGGCGATGCCGTTTTCGGCGATCCCCGGGTTGCTCTGGCGAAACTGCTGGGCAATCTGCGTGGCTTCAAAGTAACGCACCGCGGTCGAAGGCTGCAGCGCTTGCGGTATCTGCACCGTCGCCAGGGCCTTGTCCGTCGCATCCAGGTACCCCATGCCCCCCAGGCCACTGCAGGTGCCGTGCTTGGTCCATTCGTGGTTCATCAGTTTGGCGGTGGGAAACAGGGTCAGGCCCTTGGCCCGCTCCTCCTGCGTCAGCGGGGTCAAGGGTGGGCAGGACTGGGGCCAGCCGCCCTTGGCGTATTGCGGCCACAGGCCGTGGAGGACAAACCCATAGCCCTTGCCCGAGCACTGTTCGTTCTCCGGATGCATCAGGCAAAAGGTCGGTGACCAGGACAAAGCCAGCAGGTAGTAGTCAAAAGCCCCCGCCACCGACTCGCGCTGCTGTTTGGGCTGACGTGCGTCGCTGATGCCCACCATCCCCAGGGTCAGCACCAGGGCCGCCATCAGGGCAAAAAACTTTCTCATCGTTACCTCTCCTAGGGAAATCGGATCGTCCTGGCCCCGCCATCGGGTTACTGCGGCAGGCACACAGCTTCACTTTCTTGGCATGCCGGGGTTGCAGGAACATGACATTCGCCGCGCCGTGCCCCGGCAAAGCCGGTCAGGCGCGACGAACGCCGAGCGAACGTCGGCCGAGGCGCCAGCGGGACACTGCGCCAGGGCCTGGGGCGGCGCGCGGTGCGAAAGATGACGGAACAACCGGGCACAGATCAAGAGCGGCGATCAGTGCCCGATGTCCAGAGACGGCCCTGGGGCTTCAGGCACGCTGACAAAAATGCTGTAGTGCCCCCCTTCCATGGCCTCAAAGGCGATCAGCTTCTGCACCAGCGGCTCGCTGATCACCTTGCCGGCATTGAGCAGCAGCATGCCGTTGTCGGCATTGAGGTTGCGCCGCAGGACCATCCCCGCCTGCAGATCACGGGTGCCCAGCACCCGGACCGTCGGATCATCGACGGTCACGTCATTGAGGTAGGCCGCACAGACCCGAACAAAGCCTTCCACCATGTTCGGGTCATACAGACGGCCGGCGTACTTGCGAATGAACAGCAAAGCCTCGTCGCTGTTCATGCGCCGCTCCAGAATCAACCCGCACTGCAACTCGATGAAATCCACCACCAGCTTCAGCAGCCGGGCACCCCAGGGAATCGCCTCGCCCCGCAGATGCTGGGGAAAGCCGCTGCCATCCCAGCGTTCCTGATGATGGAGGATCAGCCGCGCCGCATCCTGCATCGGCTCCAGCGTCATCAGCAGCGACTCGCTCTGGGAGGGATAGGCCCGATAGCGCTCCTGATCGGCGTGCCGCAACAGCTCCGCCGGAGCGGCCAGCATGGCATCGCTCCAGCTCAGCTTGCCGATGTTGTACAAGGCGGCGGCCATGGTCAGGTCACGGCTGGCGGTTTCGTCCAGGCCATAGCTTGCACAGCAGGCGCGCACCAGTTCGATGATCTTGCGGTTGGTCTGCTTGTCCGCCGGCAGGCGCAGGTTGGCCAGCAGCGAGAACACCTCGGTGCCGGTCACATAGCTGTGCTTGAGCTCTTCATAGGCCAGGTCCAGCATGTCGGCGGTCTGTTGCAGCTCGGCGGTCCGGGACGCCACGCGCTTTTCCAGTTCGGCGTTGCTCACCTTGAGCTGGCGGTTCTGCTCCAGCACCAGTTGCTGCAGGCGCTTGAGCTCGCGCTCGGCGTGCTGGTATTCCAGGGTCTGGCGCAGGATCAGCAGCAGCTCTTCGTCGTTCCAGGGTTTGCTCAGGTACTGGTGGATCTGCCCTTCGTTGACGGCCTTGACGATGGTGCTCAGGTCGGCGTAGCCGGTGAGCAGAATCCTGCGGGTGGCCGGGTAGCCCTCGCGCACCCGGGCCAGCAGGGTGGCGCCGTCCATGTCGGGCATGCGCGCATCGCTCATCACCAGGTCAACGGGACGCTGGGCCAGGATTTCCAGGGCCCTGGCACCGCTGTCGGCCAGCAGCACTTCATAGGGCTGGCTGCGTAGCAGGCGCCGCAGGCTGTTGAGGATCGATTCTTCGTCATCCACCAGCAACAGGCTTGGACGCTGTCCTGGTTCGGTGGGCGGCAACGCTTCCATGGTGAGTCCCCCTGTCCTGCATCTCGTTCCCCGGACAGTGCCGCCCGGCCAGCGCCCAGCGGCGCTACAGCCCAGACAATCCTAGCTATTTTTTTGATGTTCACCCGGGAATATCCGCCAAAAAATCCTCTCACGGTGCATGTTCCAGTGACTATGCTCACAGCGTTGGACGCACGCTCAGGACGCTAGGGAAAGTCAATGAACACTGGCTGCGACGCACAGACAAATTCGCAAGACCCCTCGGATACGCCGCCATCTGCGCGAGTCAACCGACGGGTGCTGATTGTGGATGACAGCCTCTCCATTCATGAGGACTTCCACAAAATCCTCATGCCCTCGCAGAACCTGGCCCTGAGCCAGGTCGAAGACCAGTTGTTCGGCAGCGTCAGCCCCCGCCCGCTCCAGGTGTTCAGCCTGGATTCGGCGTTCCAGGGTCGCGAGGCCCTGGCCATGGTCGAGTCGGCCCTGGCCCGTGACACGCCCTATGCCATGGCCTTCATCGACATGCGCATGCCGCCGGGCTGGGACGGCCTGGAAACCATCGAGCAATTGTGGAAGGTCGACCCGGATCTGCAGATCGCGCTGTGTACCGCCTATTCGGACTATTCCTGGGAAACCATGGCCGAGCGCCTGGCCTTTGGCGACCAGTTGCTGATCCTGAAAAAGCCCTTCGACAGCCTGGAAATCCGCCAGATGGCCAGTGCCCTGACCTGGAAGTGGCAGATGACCCAGGATGCGCGGCACAAGCTCGACGATCTGCAGCGCACCATCGAGGAACGGGTCGCGGAACTGCTCAAGGTCTCCCACCTGCTGCACTACGATACCCTCACCGGGTTGCCCTCCAGCGCCTTGCTTGGCGATCGCCTGGGCCAGGCCATGGCCCGGGCCCGGCGTTATGGGCAACAGCTGGCGGTGATGTTCCTCGGGCTGGACCGTTTCAAGCGGATCAACAATGCCCTGGGCTACCCGGCAGGCGACGAGTTGCTCAAGAGGATCGCCCACAGCCTGCAGCACAGCATGCGCGAGTCGGACTCGGTGTTCCGCTACGGCTCCGACGAATTCGTGGTGCTGCTCCATGATCAGGAGCCGCCGCCCCAGGTTCGTAGCGTCGCCGAAAAGCTCCTGGCGACGGTGAGCCAGCCCCACGATGTGGCCGGGCACGACCTGCGGGTCACCGCCAGCCTGGGGATCAGCCTCTACCCCGAGGATGGCCAGGATGCCCTGAGCCTGATCAAGAAGGCCGAGATGGCCATGCGCAACAGCAAGGAGCAGGCACCGGGGGGCTACGGTTTCTTTACCGAGGACATGACCCACCGCGCCCGGGAACGCCAACACCTGGAATCGGGCATCCGCCAGGCCCTGGAGCGCCAGGAGTTGAGTTTGCACTACCAGCCCAAGATCCACCTGGCCTCGGGCCAGGTGGTGGGCGCCGAGGCGCTGATTCGCTGGTTCAGCCCGCAACAGGGCTGGATCAGCCCCGCCCAGTTCATTCCAGTGGCCGAGGACAGTGGCCTGATCAACCGGATCAGTCAGTGGGTCGTGGGCGAAGCTACCCGCCAGTCCCGTGCCTGGCAGCAGGCGGGACTGGCGCCGATCCGCCTGTCGGTCAACCTCTCGGCCAACGACTTCAGGCAACCGCAGCTGCTCCAGCAGTTGCAGCACGCACTGCGGGACAGTGCCCTGGACCCGACCCTGCTGGAACTGGAAATCACCGAAGGGGTACTGATGCAGAACGTCGAAGCCACCCTCGCCACCCTGCAAGCCATCAAGGCCCTGGGGGTGCGCCTGGCGGTAGACGATTTCGGCACCGGCTATTCCAGCCTCAGCTACCTGCGCAAGTTCCCGGTGGACGTGCTGAAGATCGACCAGTCCTTCATCCATGGCCTGAGTCACGAGCCCAAGGACGCCGCCCTGGTCAGCGCGATTATCCAACTGGGGCGCAGCCTGAACCTGAGCATCATCGCCGAAGGGGTGGAAACCCAGGAGCAACTGGCGTTCCTCAAGCAACAGGGCTGCGAGGAAGGCCAGGGCTTTTACTTCAGCAAGGCCCTGCCGGCCGACAGTTTTGCCCGCCTGCTGCGGGCCCAGGCGTCCCAGCAGCAGGTAGTCGACCATGATCGCTGAACAGCAGCCCAGACAACGCCGACGCCGCTCGCACAGCCTCATCGGCCTGCTGCTCTGGGCGATGGCCGCTGTCGCCCCGCCGGCCTTCCCGGCACCGCTGGACGAACCGCTCAAGCCCCTGCCCGCAGTACCCGCCCTCGATCCCCAGCGTGTGGAGCTGGGCCGCCGGCTGTTCAACGAGCCGCGCCTGTCCCTGGACAACAGCCTCTCTTGCGCCAGCTGTCATCGGCTGGACCAGGGTGGGGCCGACGCGCAGGTCAAGTCCCTGGGCATCAAGGGCCAGCTTTCCCAGGTCAACACCCCCAGCGTGTTCAACGCTGCGCTGAACTTTCGCCAGTTCTGGGACGGTCGCGTCGAGACCCTCCAGGCGCAGATCGACAACGTGGTGCAAAGCCCCACCGAGATGGGCAACAACTGGCCCAACCTGCTGCGCACCCTGAATGACGACGCCAGCTACCGCCAGGCCTTCGGCGCGCTGTACCCGGACGCCATCACCGCGGCCAACGTGCAGGACGCCCTGGCCAGTTATGAACGGACGCTGCTCAGTGCCGGCTCGCGCTTCGACCAGTACCTGCAAGGCAACACCGAGATCCTCAGCCGGGAGGAGAAGTACGGCTACCAGCGGTTCAAGGACTACGGCTGCATCGCCTGCCATCAAGGGGTCAATATCGGCGGCAACATGTTCCAGAAGTTCGGCGTGATGAATGACTACTTTGCCGACCGGGGCAACCCCACCGACGCCGATCTGGGGCGTTTCCTGATCACCGGCGACGAGCAGGACCGCAACGTGTTCAAGGTCCCCAGCCTGCGCAATGTGGCGGTCACCGCCCCCTACTTCCACGACGGCTCGGCCACGACCCTGGAACAGGCCGTGGAGGTGATGTTCAAGTACCAGTTGGGCCGTACCCCCAACCCCCAGGACACCCGCCTGATCGTCAAGTTTCTCCAGACCCTCACCGGGCAATGGCAGGGCAAGCCGCTATGAAGTTGCGCCGCCGCTGGCCCTCCATGCTCCTGACCCTGGTGGCCCTGGGCCTGGTCCTGGCGCTGGCGTTGCTCTACTTCAAGACCATGATCGGCCAATCCCCGAACTTCGCCCTGTCCCGGGACCTGATCGGCCAGATCAAGCAATTGAACGCCCAATGGGAAACCGAAGTGCTCAAGGCGCGCATCGCCATTACCCACGACTACGATCCGCTGGTGCAGCCGGTGCAGCAGATCAACCAGCTGTGGCAGCGCTTGGATCAGCTCTCGCAACAGGGTCACAGCGCCCCGGCGGCCTGGCAGGCCAGTCACCAGGCGTTCCTCAATGCGTTCCAGGAAAAAGCCGGCCTGGTGGAACGGTTCAAATCCCACAACGCGGTGCTGCGCAACTCACTGGCATTCCTGCCCTACGCCGAGGACGACATCCAGCGCCGGCTGGCCGACCTCGATGATCAGCAGCGACTGGCGCTGCAGAATTTTGCCATCGACACCTACGACCTGCTGCTCAGCAGCCTGGAGTTCGCCCAGATCTCCAGCAGCGACAAAGCCGCGGACATCCTGGTAGGGCTGAACAAACTGACGGTCAACAAGGAACGCCTGCCCACCGCCATGCACGAACCGGTGGACATCCTCAGCAAGCACGTCGCCGTGGTCCTGCGCGAGCAGCCGGTGGTCAATGAACTGCTGGAGCGGCTCACCTCGGTCCCGGTGGCCGAACGCCTGGACGACATCACCCGCCTGCTCAACAACGACCAGCTCCAGGCCGACCTGCAGGACCAGAAGTCCCACCAGTATCTGCTGGCATTCTCGGTGCTGCTGGTGCTGTTGATCCTCTATCTGGCGATCCGCCTGATCAGCAGCTTTGCCGTCATCCGTCGGGTCAACACCGCCCTGCAGAGCGCCAACGAACACCTGGAGCAGCGGGTCGAGGAACGCACCCGGGAACTCAAGGAGGCCCAGAGCGAGTTGCTGGACGCCGCGCGCCAGGCCGGCATGGCGGAAATCGCCACCAATGTCCTGCACAACGTCGGCAACGTACTCAACAGCGTGAACATCTCCAGCGAGATGCTCAGCCGCACCCTACGCTCCAGCAAGGCTCAGGGCCTGGGCAAGGCGATGGAACTGATCAATCAGCATCAACACGATCTGGGGCATTTTTTCAGTGAGGACGAAAAAGGCAAGCTGCTCCCCGGCTACCTCAACCAACTGGTGCAAGCCATTGCCAGCGAGCAACAGGGCATGAGCGGCGAACTGGCACAGCTTGGGCGCAGCGTCGACCACATCAAGGAAATCGTCGCCACCCAGCAGTCCTACGCCGGGGCCTCGCGGCTGATCGAGCCGTTGCAGGTCGGCGAACTGATCGATGACGCCTTGCGCATGAATTCCGGCGCCCTGGCCCGGCATCAGGTCACGGTGGTCAAGGACTACACCCAGGTGCCACCGGTCCTGGGCGACAAGCACCGCCTGCTGCTGATCCTGATCAACCTGATCAGCAACGCCAAGTACGCCATGTCCGATCTCGACGAACACTCCCGGACCCTGACCCTGAGTGCCCATGTGATCGACAACCGGACCTTGCGCATTCAAGTCCGCGACCGCGGAGAAGGCATTGCCGCCGAGAACCTGACGCGAATCTTTGCCCACGGTTTCACCACCCGCAAGGAAGGGCACGGCTTCGGCCTGCACAGTTGCGCCCTGGCCGCCATGGAAATGGACGGGCAGCTCAGCGTGCACAGTGACGGGCCGGGGCTGGGAGCGACCTTTACCCTGGACATACCGCTGATCAGCGTTGAGGGCCACTGATGGACGATCTGAGCAACCGGCGAATTCTGCTGATCGACGACACCCCGTCGATCCACGACGACTTTCGCAAAATCCTCACCCCGCCTGCGGCGGACGCCAACAGCCTGGACGACCTGGAAGCGCAGTTGTTCGGCGCCCAGGCCAAGCCCCGGCAACAGCCCTTTGAACTGGACTCGGCCTACGGCGGCCAGGAAGGCTTGAACAAGGTCTGCCAGGCCCTGGAGCAGCAGCGCCCCTATGCCCTGGCCTTCGTCGACATGCGCATGCCCCAGGGCTGGGACGGAGCCCAGACCATCGAGCGCCTCTGGCAAGAGGACCCGCGCCTGCAGGTGGTGGTGTGCACTGCCTATTCCGACTACTCCTGGGAGGACCTGCTGGAGCGACTGCACGGCCACAACCGCCTGCTGATCCTGAAGAAGCCCTTCGACAACATCGAAGTCCAGCAGATGGCCAGCACCCTCACCAGCAAATGGGAGATGACCGCCCGTGCCCTGCTGCAGATGCACCATCTCGAAGATCTGGTGGAGCAGCGCACCGAGGACCTGAGACAGGCCGGCGCGGCCCTGCAACAGGAAATCGACGAGCGCAAGCAACTGGAAAACCAGCTGGTGCAATCGGAGAAACTGGCCTCCCTCGGGCAATTGGCGGCCGGGGTCGCCCACGAGATCAACAACCCCATCGGCTTCGTCGCCTCCAATCTCGGCAGCCTGGCGGGCTACCTGGAACAGATCAGCCAGCTGCTCACGGCCTATCGCCAGAGTGAAGAGGCCATCGCCGCGCCGGAGCTGCGCAAGCGCCTGCAAAGCCTGCGCGAAAGCATCGACCTGGACTTTCTCCAGGAGGACATCCCGTTGCTGATCAAGGAGTCCAAGGACGGCATCGGCCGGGTCGAGCAGATCGTCAGGGACCTGAAGAATTTCTCCCGGGTCGACAGCGACCAGCATTGGCAAATGGCGGACCTGCAGCAGGGCATCGACTCGACCCTGAACATCGTCGCCAGCGAACTCAAGTACAAGGCCGACCTGATCAAGCACTACCAGCCGCTGCCAGAGATCGAGTGCCTGCCCTCCCAGCTCAATCAGGTGGTGATGAACCTGGTGATCAATGCCGCCCAGGCCATAGGCCCCGAGCGCGGCACCATCACCCTGAGCAACGGCGTGGCAGGCGAGCGGGTCTGGCTGGAAGTCAGCGACAGTGGCTGCGGCATCGACGAGCAGCACCTGCAGAAGATCTTCGACCCCTTTTTCACCACCAAGCCGGTGGGCCAGGGCACAGGGCTGGGCCTGTCGCTGTCCTACGGGATCGTCAAGAAACACGGCGGGCAAATCAGCGTCCGCAGCCAGTTGGGGGTGGGCAGCACCTTTCGGGTGGAACTGCCGATCCGCCAGGGCCCCCATCGTCCGGACCCGGCCTGAACCGGGTGCGCCCTCCCCGTCCCTGGCGCTGATTGCGAGCGCGGCACAACGGCCAGCGAGTGCTGCAAGGCCCGCCTTAAGTGGTAGAGCGGCTGGCCTGGGACAGCTCGGTGCACAGCCTCACCCAGGCGTCGCTGTCCAGAGGCGGACTCAGGTGCGGCCCCTGGGCCTGATCGCACTGAATGTCCTGCAGCGCCTGGTACTGCTCCGGGCTTTCCACACCTTCGGCAATCACTGTCAGACTCAAGGCATGCCCCAGGTCGACGATGGCCTGGACAATCGAATGCCCGGCCTGATTGCCGCCCAGTCCCGCCACCAGGCTGCTGTCGATCTTCAGGCCGTCCAGGGGAAAGGTCCGCAGGTACTGCAGCGCCGAGTAGCCGCTGCCGAAATCGTCCATCAGCAGTTGCACCCCAAGGGCCTTGAGCCCCTGCATGATCTCCAGCACCTGGCGACCGTCGTCCAGCAGCGCCTTGTCGGTCATTTCCAGCACCAGCCGCGAGGGCGCCAGCCCGCTCTGGCCCAGGACGGTCCTGATCCTGGCCACCAGTTGCCCGCGCTGGAACTCGGCGGCCGACAGGTTGACCGCCAGCAGCAGGCGTTCGGGCCAGGCCCGGGCGGCGCGGCAGGCGGCGTGCAGCACCCAATTGCTCAAGGGCAGGATCAGCCCGGTGTCCTCGGCGATCGGTGAGAACACCTCGGGCCCCAGCAGCCCACGCTGAGGATGCTGCCAGCGCACCACCGCCTCGGCGCCCACCAGCTGTCCGTCCGCCAGCCGATAGCGTGGCTGGAACTGCAGCAGCAACTGATCCTGCTCGATGGCGTGGCGCAGGTCGCGCTCCAGGCCGCGGCGTTCGATGATCCGCACATTCATGTCGCTGGCATAGAACCGCCAGGTACTGCGCCCCGCCGCCTTGGCCTCATACAGGGCGATGTCGGCAAAACGCAGCAGCTCCTCCGCCAGGCTGGCATCCACCGGCGCCCGGGCAATGCCGATGCTGGCACTGATGAAGACTTCATGCTCGGCAATGTAGAAAGGCTCTTCGATCCGCTCGATCAGGCGCCGGCACAGGCCTTCGATCTCGGGTTGGGCAACCTGCCCCGGGACCACCAGGACAAACTCGTCGCCCCCGACCCGGGCCACCAGATCCTCGCCCCGCAGGCATTGGGCCAGACGCTGGGACACCTCATGCAGCACCTGGTCGCCCGCCGCATGCCCCAGCAGATCGTTCACCGGCTTGAAGCGATCGAGGTCGACGCTGAGCATCAACAAGGGCTCCTGCAGGGTCGGCAGGGCCAACAGCTTGCCTTCGAGAAACTCCTGCATGCGCGTACGGTTGGCCAGTCCGGTGAGGGCATCGTGCTGGGACAGGTACTCGATCCGCCGCCTTGCGGCGACCTCCTCGGTAATGTCGCTGGCGGTGCCCCGATAACCACCGGCGGCCATGGCTCGCACCGAAAGGCGGCAGATCCGCGGCTGCCGGTGGCCATCCAGGTAAGCGCATTGCAGGATCGCCTGGGAGCGCCGCTCCGGGGCCGCAAGCCAGTTGAGCAGCGACCCCTGCTCGGAGCTCAGCAGCTCGTTCATCGGCCGCCCCAGCGCGGACTCCCGAGAGAGTCCGGTGACCACCTCGAAACGCTCGGACAGGTAGGTAAAACACAAGTGCCGGTCCACTTCCCAGATCCAGTCGGACGCTGCTTCGGCGACGTCGCGAAAGCGTTCTTCACTGGCCAGCAAGGCGCTACGACTGACCCGCAGGGCCTGGACCTGATCGTCCATGACCCGAGCCGCCGCGCCGGCCCGGCGCAACAGGAAGCCGGCCATGATGCCCGCCAGCAGGCCCGCCAACAGCAGCAACGGCATCACCAGTACCAGCAACTGATGCCCGGGGCGGGTCGGTTGCCATTGCAGGACTCCGGCGCCGTCGGGCAGGGTCAGGGACGGCAGTGCGGCGGCCGGCACGGGGCCGGCCACCTGCAACTGTTCGATGCCCAGTCCCTGCCCCAGCGCCAACAATCGCGACGGTTCCAGGCGCGCAACGAAAATCAGCACCGACTGAGGCCCGCTGTCGGCACGCACTTGCGGGTCGTTGCCTGGGTTCAACAGGTCGGCCACCACCAGCGCCGGGGTCCCGGCGATGGCATGGTAACGGCTGATGGCCTTGCCGCCGGCTTGCGAACGCACCTCCTCCACCAGGGGCGCCAGCTGTTCCCCCAGCCAGTCCCGGGCATCCATCGACGCCAATCGCCCAGCCACCAGGGAATACACGGTGCGGCCTGCCGGACCGATCACGAACACGCCGTCAAAACCCAGATCGTAGTACAGGGTCGGACCGAAGTTCTGCCGGGTGTAGGCCCAGTCGAGGTCGACCCGCAGGTGCAGGTGCTGGTAGGCGTCACCCCACAGGGCATAGTCCTTGAGCGTGGTGCGGGCATTGCTGTCCAGAGACTGCAGGGCCTTTTCGATATCCAGGCGATTGTGCTGTTCGGCGGAAAGGTTCTGGTCGAGGGCGATGTACACCAGCAGCACGCCGGTGAAGAGGAACAGCGCCAGCAGCAGCCCCGAGCACCCCAGCAAGGTGGCACGAGTCAGCGCCTGATTGGAGGTGCTGCGTCCTTGAGATGGGTCCTGACCGAGGTTTTCCATAATGCTCCAGGCGCCATGGCGACAAACTGACCGCTGAGGCCCTGCCCCACACAGTCCTTGACGAAGCTCGCGCTTGCCTATTGACGATAGACAGTATTTTCCCGCGGGGCCTGGAAATGCCGGGTGCACGAAGGCTGCGGCTGTGCTGAGGGGGTTCTTGAAAGGTGGGGTGCAGGCGCTGACGGCCAGCGCAGGCGATCGATCCGCCCCCGCGCTGCGCTGAATCAGTCGTCGGGATCAGCGGTCGGAATCAGCCCGGAGCGCGCCCGGCGTCACAGCCGGCAATTGCTCCACCCGGTGATAGACACTCAGGCCCAGGCGCTCGGCGACCCGCACCATGGCGTCGCAGCCCGCCGAGGCCGCGCCGATGCGCAGCACGGCATCACAGCGCTCCAGCAGGCGTTCGGCATAGGCGTGGAACTGCGCGTTGTAGATCTCATCGCCCACCGCCAGGGACCCCGCCAACCGGGTCATGGGCAACGCCACCCACTCCCCCAGCACCGGAAAATGTCCGGCCGCCAGCACCTGGGCAGCGCACTGCTCCATGGCCGCGACATTGCGTGCCAGCACCGCCGGATCGTCGCCGCTGCCAGAGCGGTACGGGCCGGCCACCAGCACCATCAGGCTGCGCGGCTTGAGCACATGCAGCTGCAGGTATTGCAGGAGCATGATGGTCTTGCCGTCGATGATTTCGCCGCTGTCGATCATGCCCAGGGCCTGGTCGATGTCCAGCTCCAGGACCTCGATGTCCTCGCCTTCGTGCTCCAGTCCGCCGCCTTCATCGATGCGGTCCTCGGCCTGGTAATGACCGATGAAGAAATGCACCCGCTCGGTCACCGAACCCGGGCTCATGAAGGCTTCGAAAACCTTCTGCACCTCGCCTACCCGGCAACCGATTTCCTCCTGTGCTTCCTGACGGATGCGCACCTCCGGGCTGGCGTTGTCCAGCAGGCCGGCAGCGGTCTCGATCAGGTAGCCGTGGTGGTCGTTGACGAAGGCCGGCATGCGGAACTGCCGGGTCAGCAGCACCGTGCGCCGCTTGAGGTTGTACAGCAGGATGGTCGCGCCATTGCCCCGGTCATAGACCTCACGGTCCTGGGCCTGCCAGCTGCCGTCGCGGCGACGCAGCTCGAAGCTGTACTTCTTCAGCACGTACCAATTATCAGAAAGGGTCTGTTCGGCGGTGATGCGAATCGATGCCTCGCTCATGGCTGCTCCTGAGAGTCTGGGCTGAGGGGGCGAAACCCCGAGAGTTGTTCCAGCAACTGCGCGCGATAGGCTGGCGTCAAGACCAACCCGCCCGCCGCCTGGCGCATTTGGCCGCCGGCCAGCCGTGCCCGAAACCAGTCGTGGATGAAGTCCGGGGCATAGCCACCGGTGCCGAAGCCCTTGGCGAAGGCGATCATGTCGCAGTAGACCTGCAGGTACGACTCTTTGTCGTTGACCGGATAGCAGTTGCGGTACAGCCAGAACTGCAGGTCATACAGCAGTTGCGACAGCGGATCGGCGTGCAGCGCGAAGTAGCGTTTTTCATGGACGATGCGCAAGGCGATCTGGCGGATCAGCGGCCCCAGGTCGGGCACTTCGTGGAACTGTTCGAGCAACTCCTCCAGCAGCGCTGAGAACGGCGCGCTGGCGACCTTGTCCAGATCGTCCAGGTAATCCTGCTCCGAGGTGTCGTAGACCTCGGGGGACACCAGAGCGCGGATAAAGGCCTCGAAATTCGGCGCCAGCACGGTCACTGCATAGTCGCGTTCCTGATCCACGTGCACCACCCGCGGCTCGCCCTCGGGGCCGCATTCGCGGTAGTCCAGAGCCACCATGTCGTGCCCGGCAGACGGGCAATTGCAGATGTACACCCCGAGGTCCGGGTAACCCCATTTCTCGATTTTGAAACGACTGCCCAGGCTGCCGCCCAACGAATAGGCGGCGTCGCGGCCAATGCTCAGGAAGCTGTCGATCGCGCAGTGGTCCTCAGCCCAGGAGGTGCCTTGTTCGGTGGGGAAACAGCACAGGTGCGGGCGCCCGCCGTTGTAGCGATTCATGAACGCCACATAGGACGGCGGCAGGCGATAGCCCAGCTCGGCTTGCAGCTCGGCGATCATGGCGGCGCTGGCCGGTGCCTGGTTGATCTTGCAGTGGGTGGCCCGGTCCCAGAACGCGTCCAGGTCGATATCGTGGGGGAAGTCGCTCATCCGATGCATCCGTTGCGGTTTAAAGGTCGGCCTGCGCCGAAAACGGCACAGGCTAACGCAAATGGCCCTCAGAGCCACCAGCGCAGAAAGAAAAAGAACCCCATGCTCAGCAACATGCTGACCAGGGTGTTGCGGGTGTAGATCACCAGCGCAATGGCCACCAGCGAGCTCAGCAGGTAGGGATTGTCCCAGTGCAGGTTCAACTGGTGATCGGGCATGAACACGATCGGCCCGCAGATGGCGGTGAGCATGCCCGGCACCGCAAAGCCGAGGAACTGCCGGGCATTGCTGCTCAGGCGCAGCGGCAGGCGCGGTTCGAGAAACACGTAGCGATTGAGAAAGACCAACAGGCCCATGCCGAAGATGACTGCCCAGACCATCATGCTTGCCCCCGATACAGTTTGTTGCAGACAAAACCCGCAGCCATCCCCGCCAGGCCCGCCAGTACCAGCGCCGAGCCCCACTGCCAGTAGCTGAACAGCACCGAGCACAGCAGCGACACTGCGACACAGACCACGGTGGGCACATTGCGCACCAGCGGCGTGATCAGGGCGATGAAGGTGGCGGCGATGGAAAAGTCCAGGCCCAGGTGCTCCAGGCCCGGAATGCTCTTGCCCAGCACGATGCCCAGCAGGGTGAACAGGTTCCAGGCCACATAAAAGGTCAGGCCCACGCCCAGGGCGTACCAGCGGTCGAACTGCTGCTTGTCGTGGGCGCTGGTCAAGGCGAACAGCTCATCGGTGAGCAGAAAGCCCAGGCCCACCCGCCAGCGCCCGGGCAAGGGCGAGATCACCGAGCGCAGGCTCATGCCGTAGAGCAAGTGCTGGGACGTGAGCAGCAAGGTGGTCAGCAGGATCGAGAAGATCCCTGCCCCGCCCTTGAGCATGCCGATGGCCACCAGTTGCGCGGCGCCGGCAAAGACGATGCTCGACAACCCCTGGCCCTGCAGCGGCGTGAGATTGGCTTCGATGGCCATGGAACCGGCCAGCAGCCCCCAAGGCGCGGTGGCCAGGGACAGCGGCATGATGGCGATGGCGCCGCGGATAAAGGCGGCACGAGGTAAGAGAACGCTGGACATGACACCCTGCACACAGATAACGGACGCTGACTGTGCCATCTGCCGGCGCCCCCTGGCTTGAACAATCTTGCGCAATTGCACCACCACCCTAGGAGCTGGCTTGCCAGCGAAGGCGTCGCCAAGACCCGCACAAGGCATGCACCGGCAAGCCGGCTCCTCGATGAAATACGGGGGCAGAAACGACAACGCCCCTCACGAAGGAGGGGCGCTGGCTGACGCTAGACGCGGATTACAGCTGGATCAGGTTGCTGATCTTCACGTCCGGATCGACGTCGGCTTCGTAGTCGACCCCTTCGATCTCGAAACCGAACAGGCGCAGGAACTCTTGCTTGTAACCGACGAAATCGGTCATTTCGTAGAGGTTCTCGCTGGTGACCTGGTCCCACAGCTGCTTGACCCGATCCTGGACTTCGGGTTGCAGTTCCTTGTAGTCGGCACGCAGGCGGCCTTCCTGGTCGATCACCGGCTCGCTGTTGTACAGGCTGTCCTTGTACAGGCCGTAGACCTGCTCGATGCAACCTTCGTGGCTGCCCTGCTCCTTCATCACCTTGAACAGCAGCGACAGGTACAGCGGCATGATCGGAATCGCCGAGCTGGCCTGGGTGACCACGGCCTTGAGCACCGACACCCGAGCGTCGCCGCCCAGGTCGGCCAGTTGCTGGCGCATGCCGATGACTTTCTGGTCCAGGTCCTTCTTGGCTTCGCCAATCGAACCGTTCCAGTAGATGTCGTGGGTCAGCTTCTCGCCCAGGTAGGTAAAGGCGGTGGTTTTCGCGCCTTCGGCCAGGACACCGGCGTCGTGCAGGGCGTCGATCCACATCTGCCAGTCTTCGCCGCCCATCACCGCCACGGTGCCGTCGATCTCTTCCTGGGTCGCCGGTTGCAGGGTGGTTTCCTTGACGATTTCCTTGTCGGTGTCGACACCGCGCAGGGTCACGGACTTGCCCAGGGGCTTGAGGGTCGAACTCAGCACTTCACCGGTCTTGGGGTGGGTGCGACGCGGCGCCGCCAGGCTGTAGACCACCAGGTCGATCTTGCCCAGGTCGCGCTTGATGGTTTCGATGGTCTCGGCCTTGACCGCGTCGGAGAAGGCGTCACCGTTGATGCTCTTGGCGTACAGGCCCTTTTCTTCGGCGAACTTGTGGAACGCCGCGGTGTTGTACCAGCCGGCGGTGCCCAGCTTGCCGTCAACGCTGCCGCGCTCGAAGAACACCCCCAGGGTGTTGGCGCCGCAACCGAAGGCGGCGGTGATCCGCGCGGCCAGGCCGTAGCCGGTGGATGCGCCGAGGACCAGCACGTTCTTCGGCCCTGCGTCGATGGCGCCCTGCTGGGTGACGTAATCGATCTGCTGCTTGACGTTGGCTTCGCAACCCACCGGATGGGTCGTCACACAGATAAAGCCGCGAACGCGGGGTTTGATGACCATTTACAATCTCCCAATTTCAATGTGCCAGGCGCCGGTAACGGCGGCGGCAGTGTCACTTGCTAAGGTCGTAGACGCTCACAATGGCTTCGCGTCACCAACTGATGGAATTTGCCCGGCAGGCCAAGGCCTGGCGTCCCTGTGCCGGCACCCTCGGGGCGATATCCAGGCGGCCCGGGCCGAGACTCTAGCAGTTGCACCGGCCGGCTTGTGCATCCACTCGGCGAAATTTCTGCGGCCACGTTCATCAACAGATGATGAAGTCCGGCCGGCCTGTGCTTCAGGGCATCCTGTCCAGCGGCAGTTGCTGGCCCTGGCTGCGCGCCTCGTACCAGCGCTGTACCACGTCCGGCAGGCGCTGCTTCCACGCAGGCTCGGTGGTGTAGTAGCGCACCCGCACTTCATCGGCGGGGCCCACCACTGCCAGCAGCGCGACCCACAACTCACCCTTGGCACCGCGCACGAAAATCGCCGCATGGGTGCTAGCCAGCCCCTGCAGCCACATATCGGTGACCTCGGCGCCCGGAAGCTCGGCCGAGGTGTCCTGGGAGAACGCCGAGCCGCTGTCGAGCAGGGTCTGGTAATCCTGTTGCAGCAGCTTGCGGGCGCGCAGATCTTCCTCCTCAGTGCGCACCAGCGCGGTGGACAGCAAATCGTACGGGTTCTCCAGGATTTGCCGGGAGGCCACATAGAGCCCGTCGTAATACACCCCCGAACCGGCGCCGCAGGCATAGGCATCGCCCTCCTGGGTCACCTGCAACAGGCCGTTGCGCGGGGTGAAGCGCAGCTTGCAGCCCTCGACGCCGTAGCGGGCTTCACCGTCCTTGAGCTGCAGCTTGCCCGCCAGCGCACCGGAATTGGCGCCGCCCATGGCCGACAGGTCGAAGCTCAGACGATCTTCGCCGCTGCGCCGGATCACCAGCTCACCGCCATAGAACGGGCTGACCGAGACCCGCTGCCAGGTGCCCTGCCAGCTGAACGGGATGTTCACATAGCGCAGCACCGTCAGCCGGCTCAGGTATTGGCTGCGCAGACAGCCCAGGTCGGCCTGGCACTGGTCGCGCTGCTTGAGCCATTCACGCTGGCCCAGGCGCAGCGCCTTGGGGTCCTTGGCCTCGGCCAGGGTCGCCGTCCAGGCCTTGCCCAGCCGGCTGTCCAGCCCGGCGGTATAGGGGTCGGCGCAGATGGCCTTCTCACTGGCACTGGCGGCCTTGGCGCAGTCGAAGCTGCTGGCCTGGGTCGCGGTGGCACAGGCCAGGACAGCGAGCAGCAGGCCACTGGCCCGCAGTGGACGTACAAGGGAGGCGGACATGGTTCGATTCCATTCAAAAAGGGCTTTGCAAGAATACCTGCGTCGACTTCTTACTCACGCAGCATTCATGAAAAAAATCCCTCTGCCCCCGCCTTCCCGGCCTCATGACCACCCATGCAAGCACTGTGACATCACCGACACTTGCAACAGCGCTGCGTTGCCCGATAATCAGCCACCGACTTGAGCCTCGCCCCATGGACTGGAGAACACGATGGCATCCCCCCCCACCCCCTCAGGCCCGAACGGACCGTCGCCACTGCACTTCATCGAAAACGGCCCGTGGAAAGAGGCACTGTTCACCACCTATGCCCTGAGCCTGACCTACTTCGAAAGCTACGTGCTGCCTCGACTGCGCGAAGCCGGCTGTGAAAAAGTCACCCTGCTGGTGGATATCCAGGGTTACCGCGCCTCGATGATGGAATTGCGGGCGCGGCATGTGGGCAAGGATTACGCCTTGATTCCGGTACGGGTCAAAGACGGCATTTTCCACCCGAAGATCACCTACCTGCGCGGCGAGGACCAGGACCTGCTGATGGTCGGTAGCGGCAACCTGACCTTTGGCGGCCACGGCGGCAATGTCGAGGTACTGGAAGTCCTCAGCGCCGGGGAGCAGCCGGGGGCTTTCGCCGACTTCGCCGACTTCCTGGAAAATCTCTGCACCCGGCCGCACCTGCAGATCGCCGACGACAGCGCCCTCTTGCCCTTCATTCAACGGGCCCGGGCCCTCAGCCAGCAGTTTCATGATCAGGCCCCACCGCAGCCGGTGGAACTGCTGCATTCCCTGGACACCGCCATCACCGAGCAATTGATCGAGCGCGCCGCAGGCCGGCGCTGGCACAGCCTGCTGCTGCTTTCGCCCTTCCACAGCCGTGATGGACAGTCCCTGGGCCATCTGCTCAAGACCTTGGGCATCCCTCGGCTCACCGTTGGGGTTCCAGGCAACGGCGTCTGCTCCTTTCCCCTGGAGCAGACCAGAGACTGGCCAGTCGAGATCGACTGGGTGACGCCCAAGGTCGAACACAACCAGCGACGGCTGCACGCCAAGTGGCTGGAGTTGCGCGGCGCCGGCAGCTGGACCCTGACCGGCAGCGTGAATGCCACCCGGACCTCCATGGACAGCACCGACAACGTGGAAGTGGCGGTACTGCGCAAGCTCGACAGCGCCACGGATGAGTGCTGGGAGCCCGTCGAAGCACCGCGCTATGAAGCGGACGCCTTCGAGCGCCAGGACCAGGAGGCGACCCTGTGCGTCTATGCACGCCTCAACGAAGAACAGCAGTTGGAAGGCCGGCTGATCGGTCAGCAAGCGCTGGCCGGAGAATGGCTGGCGACCCTGGAGTGCGCCGAAGAAGTCCTCGAAACGGCGCCACTGCAACTGACCGCGCAAGGTGGCTTCGTCTGGCCGCTGCAGCGGACCCTGGACACCAGACTGGACGAGGGGCTGCAACTGCGCTTGGAGCGCGCGACACAAAGTGCCCGAGGCTGGGTCTGCATTGACGCCTACCTGAGCATGCCCCTGCCGATTCGCAGCCTGTGCGGGGCTCTTGGCCGACTGCTGGGGGGCAACCAGGCCCAGGGCGACCTGCAGATCCTGCTCAACTGCCTGGTGCTGCACGCGCAACAACTGCCCGAAGAGCCCGATGCACCGCTACGCACTGAGCCCGCCACGACGCCCGTCAACCCGCCAGGCGGCACTGAGCCGCCTGCGCTACAGCCGCCCCAGCGCCCTCGCCACTGGCTGCCGAGCGTGGCCAAAGCCGCTACCGGCCGCGATGGCAGTTGGGCGTTGCTCCAGGCCATCGCAGGCTTGCTGCACCACGCCAACCCCGGGCAAGGACCCGTGGGGCACGGTGATGCGGCACCTATCATCGAACGGGACGATGGTCGAGAGGACAGCGACTTCGATCCGGCGTCGGACCCCAACCTCGAATCGCTGCCCTCTCCCAACCTGATCAACGAGTTCAACCAGACCCTGCAGAGTCTGGTCAACCTCAAGGGCCTGAGCAGCCGCAAGAAAGCCCAGCTGCTGTATGTCTGGTGCCATGTCGCCCTGGACTTCTATTTGCGTCGCCTGCACCTGCCGGTCAATGCCCGGGATTTTGCCCAGCGCTGGCTCAACTGCGTCGACCATGCGCAACTGGCTGCCGAAGATCGCCCACTGGTGGACGAAGCGGTCTACGGCCTGGCCGCCACCCTGGCGCTGCCGGGCAGGCTGACCTCTGCCGCAACCCTGGGGACGCTGGACGCCACCACCCTGCATGAGTACCTGGAACGCTACGGCCAGGGGCCCGTGGACTTCGTCCAGGCCCGGCACCTGGCACAACGCTGGTTCAACCAGGAACCTGCGCAACGGCTGGTGGACCACGGGGTGGCCGAGGCCCTGGCGGCCCTGGATGCGGTGCAACACACCCGTACCTTGCGGGCGTTGCTCAGCCACTACATCGAAGATCGTCAACAGGCCCGCCAGCAACGCCTGCCGGCGGATCGTTTCACTGCGCAAGAGATCACCGCGCTGCAACACATCCACTCCCCCAACAGCTCCCGGCCGGGTTACTACCGGGTCAACCACCGCACCATCCGCAGTTGCCCTAACACCCGCCAGTGCTACGCCCCGGTGGAGCGCGAAGCCCTTGCTCGCCTGAAACAACGTCGCATCAACCAATGCCAGTATTGCCAGGCCCTGATGGTGTCACTCGAACCATGAACCCATTGCCACAACGTGCCTTTTTCGTCTCCCCCTCCGTGCGTGAGAGCGGCGGCGTGGATTACCTCGGACTGCGACAGGCCAACCTGGAACTGATGGACCAGTTCATGCCCGGGATCAACAACGGTACCCAATGGATTCGTCCGTATTCAGTGATGTGCTGGGCGGTATGGATCTTCAATCAGCACAACCAGACCTACTCGGGCGAACTGCCCGCGGGTCAGCGCTTCCAACGCTTCAGGGAAAAGATCGAGGTGCTGTTCGGCTGGAGCCATCAGTTGGTCGGTGACGGTGCCTACATGGCCGGCAATCGCCAGTACAGCCCGCCCGGCAACGGCCCTTTCACCCTGGACTTCAAGACCTGGCATCGCGGCCCCAGCTGGTTCGATGCGGTGCAGTACGGCCCCTCGTTCAAGCCTGACACCGGCCTGGGCCTGGCCTGGCCGCAACCCGACGGCACCTACGGCGTCACCGAAGCGGGTGAAGCACTGGCCCGGGCCCTGGATAAAGGTTTGCGTACGCTGGCGCTCTATCCGTGGCTGATCTGCGTCGAAGACCTGCAGGGCAGTGCCAAGCAGGCCGGCGCCGTGCATCTGAAGTGGGATCGCAATTGGCCAACCCGCCAGGAAGCACGGATTTTTCGCGATGAGTTCTACCCACCGGCGGGAACGGCGAAAAACCCCAGGGCCAGCCACCGCGAGTGTTCCATCAACCTGATCCGCGCCACGTTGCAGGTGCTGGGCAGCGAAACCAGCCTGCCGGTGCTGCGCCGGGCCATGGCGCTGCTGCCCCTGTCCGACTTCCCGGCCGAGCAGGTGGCCGGACTGGCCCCGACCCAGGCACTGTGGCGAGTCCTGCAATTGCGCCAGGCCCAGCGCCTGGCCTTTGAAAGCCTGTTCGGCTGGATGGAACTGCATATCGCCCAGGGCCTGCACAGCAGTGAGGCACTGCGCGACCGACTGCTGTCCCTGGACTGCATCCCACTGCGGGCCGAGAGCTCGGTGCAAGCGGTCCTGGAACATTACCGGGCCTTGTCCCCGCAGGCCGCGAACTTGCTGGAGGCGGGGCTGCAAGTGGCCGAGCTGGATCTGTTCGAGCGCATCGACCGTCTGCAGGGATACATCGCCAACCACGACGAGCAAGCCGTCGGCGAGGCCTTGCAGTTGCTGTTTCTGGTGGCGGCCATCACCCAGGACCTCAGCGCCTGCCCCCGGCACAGCGCCTATCTGGACCAGGGGGGCCAGGCGCGGCTGTCATTGCAGTACTGGGCTCGCTCACTGCAGCGCAAACAACAGATCAGCCTGTCGGAACTGGTCCTCAACCTGATCGAGAACAACCTGCTGAGCCAGCACTTCGGCATCGCTGCCATCCGCATGACCGAGGCCAAGCCAAGGCTGCGCATCAGCCTCGAGGACCAAGGCCTGGTGTCCCTGCTGTCCGGTACCGACAAGGCCTGGCAACCCGGACTGACCGAAGACCGGCTGTATTCAACCCTGGCCTTGATGACGGAAAGCCGGCTGCTGCAGTGTCGTCAGTGTGACGAGACCAACGCCCGGCTCTATCGGCGTGCCGACCCATGACGCCTTGTTTTTTCTGGCGACGCCTCGTAGGGGCTCGTACTAAGCTCTGCTCTTCTGTCTATTCAAGGAACACGATGAACTGGGTACTGGGGACCATGCTGTCGCTGTTGAGCCTCACCGCTCACGCTGGCGAGTTGCGCATGCTGACCGACAACCACCCGCCGCTGCACTTTCAGCAGGGCGAGCACATGACCGGCTTCGCTGTGGAGGTGGTGCAAGCCCTGGCGCAACGCACCGGTGATCCGGTGCAGGTGCAGCAACGGCCGATGTTGCGCGCCTTGCGCGATGCCAGCGAGGCCGAAGACACCGCGGTGTTTACCATTTTGCGCACGGCCGAGCGCGAGTCGCGCTATCAGTGGGTGGGGCCGCTGATGCAGACCGAAACCGCGCTGTACGCCCGCACTGGCGACCACAGCGCGGTCACCGACCTGCACCAGACCCGGGGACAGATTGCCGTACCGCGCAAGTGGCTGGTCTATCGCTACCTCAAGCAACAGGGGCTGGACAATCTGTGGGGTGTGGACAGCCCGCAGGTCATGATTCGCCTGCTGCGACTGGGACGGGTGCAATACCTGGTGGCCGACACCATGAGCATCAGCACCTTCGCCGCCGAAGAAGGCATGCCCTTCGATCAGTTGAGCTACCAGATGCCGCTGATGCGCCAGGACGCCTACATCGCCTTTTCCCCCAAGGTCGACGCCGCCCGGGTCGCCCGCTGGCAGCGGGCCCTGGAGGCGATGAAACGCGATGGCAGCCTGCAACGGCTCAAACAGCGCTGGCATATCGACCGCACTGCCTGCTCAAGCGACTGCTGACGACGGCCTCAAGATAGAATTTGCTGACTCGTGAACGGCAGTAAATCTCGTCCGCGGCGGCGAGTTTCGCTACTATGACGAGCCCATTTCTGTCGTTGCCGACCCGCCAATCCGGAGCCCCAATGCCCAGTCCCAAGGACCTCGCCACTGACAGCAACGCCCCGATGATTCCGGAACAGCGCCGCGAGCAGATCCTGCGCCAGTTGCGCAAGCATCAGGTACTCAGCGTGCATCAGCTGATGGAGATGTTCGACTGCTCGCACATGACGGTGCGCCGGGATATCGCCCTGCTGGAACAGGAAGGCCGCGCCCATTCGGTGACCGGTGGCGTGCGCATCGCCAGTCAGTTGCACAGCGAGCCCAGCCATCAATCCAAGGCCGTGGTGGAACTGCCGCAGAAGCAGGCCATGGCCAAGCTCGCGGCGGGCCTGTTGCATGCGGACATGACGGTGTACCTGGATGCCGGCACCAGCACCCTGGAGATCGTGCCCTACATCAAGGCGCTGTCGGGCATGACCGTGATCACCAACGATTTCGGCGTGGTCCAGGCGTTGCTCGACGCGCCCCAAGTGACAGTGATCCACACCGGTGGGCAGTTGGACCATTCCAACCATTCCTGCGTTGGCGGGCTGGCAGTGGCGACTCTGCGCCAGGTGGTCACGGACGTGGCCTTTATCTCCACCAGTTCCTGGGACCTGCGCCGGGGCATCACCACGCCCTCGGCGTTGAAGGTCGAGGTCAAGCAGGTGGCAATGCAATCGGCGACCCAGGTGGTGCTGGTGGCCAGCAGCTCCAAGTACGGCACCTTCGGCATGTACAAGATCGCCGACCTGGAGCAGTTCGACATCATCATCAGCGACGCCGCCCTGGCCCCCGCAGCGGCGGACGGCATTCGCAAGCACGGTGTGGAATTGCTGCTGCCGGCACAATCCTGAGCCAGCGATAGCCCCCAACACCTGCAATCCGTGGCCAGGGAACTTGCTCCCACTCATCTGCGCAGCAGACGCAATGCCTGATGCCCCTCAATCCCCGAAAGGTCGCGCCGTCCGGGTTTGGGGCGGCGGCGCCACCCGGCATGAGCAGGCTCCCTCGCCACAAAGAGTGAACAGCCCTCCCTAGGCTTTGTACGAAAAGCCTTGATACGCGGTGATGCTGCGTGGAAAACGGTCTCGTGCGCGAGTCCGATCGGAAGGCTCATCTACACCCCGTAAAGTCGAACGTGCCCCGGCCGTTCCTCGAGCGTTTTCGCCTTGCCTGACCTTCGTCTCAACACTGTTGGGACAGAGCCTAGTGGGCTCTCTCGGTGTCGGCCATGAACTGCCCCAGCTCACGAGCATAGAACCGGGCCATGCCGGTGGTGCCGTGCCCGCGAGTTTCGGCGCTGGCGGGAATCAACAGCAGGCGAGCATCTTTCACTTGCTTGAGCGCCGCTTGCAGGGTGCCGGTTTCCGGTGGGTTGCGCTCATCGTCCGCGGCGTTGATCACCAGCACCGGCGCCTGGATCTTGCTCAACCCCGGCGCGGCGTTGTAGTCCGCCGAAGACTGCCACTGGTAGATGAAGTCGTTGGCATCGGCGGTCTGTGGCGCCTTGAGGCGTTCATCCACCAACTGGTCGGCCTGGGCCCGGGTCGGCGCCAGGGCCTGATAGGCCAGGGTGCCGCCGCTGGTGCCAGTGGCGAACAACGCATTGGCCAGACGCAGAGACGGCGGCTGGACCCGGTAATTGCCGTTGTCCCAGGCCGGGTCCTGCTTGATCGACTCCACCAGCAGCCGGCGCATCATCCAGTTGCGCGAGGACATTTCCCCGGGCTGGGAGGCCATGGGCACCAGCGCGTCCATCATCTGCGGCCATTGCTGGCCCCAGAGCCAGGTCTGCATGCCGCCCATGGAATTACCGATGATCAGGCGCAGGTGCTTGACCCCCAGCCCCTCGGTGACCAACCGGTACTGGGCCTGGACCATGTCGTCGTAGTTGTACTGGGGAAACCGCGCGCGCAGGCCATCGGAAGGCTTGCTCGACTGGCCGACGCCAATGCCGTCGGTGGCGATGATGTAATACTTGCTCGCGTCCAGAGGTTGCCCCGGGCCGAACAGCTCGCCGCCAAAATCCTTGCTCAGCAGGTCGCTGGCCGGCCGATAGGTGCCGTGCAGATAGAGGATCGCCGGGTGCTTGGGGTTGCCCAGGGTGATGTAGTGCAGTTTCAGGTTGGCCAGCTGTTCGCCGTTGTGGAAAGTGAACTGCGGAGCGACCCAATCGCCCTCGGTGGCCGGCGGCAGGCTCGCGGCCGCGGCCAGGGACATACCGCCCAAGGACAGAATCAGGCCGAACGCGGCCCGGCAGACAAGACGCTGCATGAAAAAACTCCTGTGTTTATCGCTACGAATCATCGCAAGCCGTTCGTGGCCTGCGTACCCTCTGTAGCCGCTGCCGCAGGCTGCGCAAGGCACCGCAGGGGCCTCGGCGGCCGGGGGATCGCTGCGAGCCTACGGCTCGTTCGCAGCCTTCGGCAGCGGCTACATAAAGCGATGCGCGAAGGCCCGCAGGGGCCTCGGCGGCCGGGGAATCGCTGCGAGCCTACGGCTCGTTCGCAGCCTTCGGCAGCGGCTACATAAAACGATGCGCGAAGGCCCGCAGTGGCCTCGGCGGTCGCGGAATCGCTGCGAGCCTGCGGCTCGTTCGCAGCCTTCGGCAGCGGCTACATAAAGCGATGCGCGAAGGCCCGCAGGGGCCTCGGCGGTCGCGGAATCGCTGCGAGCCTACGGCTCGTTCGCAGCCTTCGGCAGCGGCTACATAAAGCGATGCCCGCAGGGCCTTGCGCGACGCTCCCCAGATACCTTTTCCTGCGCAACCTGCAGTAGCGGCTACACCGCCGAGCCTTGGCGCGCCTGCCAGTCGCGCAGCCATTGCAGGCCGGCGGAGGTGTCGCCACGCGGGCGGTATTCGCAACCGACCCAGCCGTCATAGCCGAGCTCGTCCATCAATTGGAACAGGTAGGGATAGTTCAGCTCGCCAAGGTCCGGCTCGTGACGATCCGGCACTCCGGCGATCTGGATATGGCCGATGCCCGGCAGATCCCGACGCAGCTTCACCGCCAGGTCGCCTTCGACGATCTGGCAGTGGTAGCAGTCGAACTGCACCTTGAGGTTGGCCGCACCGACTTCCTTGCAGAGGGCCTGGGCCTGGTCCTGGCGATTGAGGAAGAACCCCGGCATGTCCCGGGTGTTGATCGGCTCCAGCAGCACGGTGACTCCGACCTTGTCCGCCTGGGTCGCAGCGTGGGCCAGGTTCTCCAGGTACACCGCGTGATGGCGGGCCCGGTCCTGTTCCGACGGCAGCAGGCCGGCCATCACGTGGATCCGTGAATTGCCCAGCACCGCGGCGTACTCCAGGGCTTTGTCGAAGCCCTGGCGGAACTCCTGCTCGCGTCCGGGCAGGGAGACGATGCCGCGCTCCCCCGCCGCCCAGTCACCGGGCGGCGCGTTGAACAGGGCCTGCTGCAGGCCGTTATCGTCCAGGCGCTGTTTCAGTTGCGCGGGGCTGTAGTCGTAGGGAAACAGGTATTCCACCGCGCTGAAACCATCGGCCGCCGCAGCGGCAAACCGCTCAAGGAAGTCGTGTTGCGGGTAGAGCATGCTGAGGTTGGCAGCAAAACGAGGCATGGGAACTCCTGGGACAAAGGGTCAGACAAACGGCCAGATCAGCAGGGTAATACAGAACCCCAAGGTGCCGAGCAAGGTGGTAATCACGGTCCAGGTGCGCAGGCCATCGGCGACGTTGAGCCCGGCCAGCTTGGTGAAGATCCAGTACCCGGCGTCATTGATGTGGGACATCGCCAGCCCGCCACCACCCATGGCCAGGCACAGCAGGGCCATGTGGTTAGGGCTCAGGTTAAGGGTGGCGATCAGCGGCGCGATGATGCCCGCCGTGGTCACCAGGGCCACGGTGGTGGAGCCCTGCACGGCGCGCAGCAGCATGGTCAGCAAGAAGCCCAGGGCCAGGACCGGCAGGCCGGTGGTGCGCAGCAGGTCGGAGACCACGGCACCGATCCCGGTGTCCACCAGGACCTTGCCGAACACCCCGCCGGCCCCGGCAATCAGGATCACCATGGCCACCCCGGGCAGCGCCGAGCCGATCACGTCGGAGACCTGGCTGCGGCTCCAGCCACGGCGCGAACCCAGCAGCCAGGCACAGAGCAAGGTGTCCAGCAGCAGCGCCACCAGCGGCGCACCGAGCACGGTCAAGACCCCGCGCAGGGTGGATTCCAGAGGCAGCAAGGACGTGGCCAGGGTGCCCAGCAGGATCAACACGATAGGCAGCAGGATCAGGCTGACGATCAGGCCGAAACCCGGTGGCGGCGCCGGCGGCAGTTTCGCCGCCAGAGTGCCGGTGGATTCCTCCAGGCCCATATGGGCCACGGCCGCCAGTGCTTGCGGGCTGGCCGATTGCTCGGCGCCACTGTTCCAGGCTGCCAGGTCTTCATTGGTGACATGCGGGCCATAGACTTCGGCGCGGATATCGTCGGTCATCGGGTAGTTGCGCCGGGTCATGCGCCCCGCCACGCGGTAGCCGACATAGCACAGCAGCGCGGTCAGCGGCAGGCCGAACATCAGCACCCGGCCCAGGTCCGCGCCCAGTTGGCTGGCCGCCGCCACCGCGCCCGGATGGGGCGGCAGGAAGGCATGCACGGTGAGCAAGGCGGCACACATCGGCAAGGCGAATACCAGCAGCGGCTTGCGCGCACTGCGGGCCACGCCGTAGGCCAGGGGCATGAGGATGATCACCCCGACTTCGAAGAACACCGGCACGCCGATGATGAAGCCGGCGATGGTCAGGGCCAGGGGCGTGCGGCGGTTGCCGAAGCGTTCGATCAGGGTCTTGGCCAGGGCCTCGGCACCGCCGGACAGTTCGATGATGCGGCCGATCATGGCGCCCAGGGCAATGATGATGGCGATGTGGCCAAGGGTCTTGCCCATGCCGCCTTCGATGGTGGCCACCAGTTCCGCCGGTTTCACCCCGGCCACCAGCGCCACCAGGATGCTCACCAGCATCAGCGCGACAAAGGGCTGGAACTTGTACTTAAGCACCAGAAACAGCAACAGGGCGATACCGGCCCCGGCGGTGATCATCAGAATCAGCGGGCTCATTGGCCAAACCCTCCACACAGTGGCTGGCAGGTGTGGCAGGTGACGCTGGAACCCGTAAAGCACATGCAGTCATTCATCTCGGGAAGTCCTGTTGTTATTGTTTTTACCGGCAAGCCGCTCCCCACAGGAGTCCTGTCAAGGCTCCCGGGGACAGGCTTGCATCAAGCGTTGGCAGTCGTGCTGCGTTTACCAGGCGGCGCCGAAGGCGTCCCGCAGTTCATCCAGCGCGGTCTGGTCTAGAGGCGCCGGGCGCGGCTGGGTGAGCAACCACAGGCGCGCGGTTTCCTCCAGTTCCTCCAGGGCATAGCTGGCCTTGGACACGCTGCTTTCCCAGACCACCGGGCCCAGGCGTTCGAGCATCACCCCGCGCACCCGGTTGGCCAGTTGCGCCACCTGCTCGGCGACCTTGGGCGAACCCGGACGCTGGTAGCCGATCAGTGGAATGTGCCCGACCTTCATCACCTGGTACGGGGTCAGCGGCGGCAGGATGTCGTCGTCGCGCCAGACCCCGGCCAGGGTCAGTGCCACCAGATGGGTGGAATGGGTGTGCACCACCCCGCCCACCCCCGGATTGCGGTCATACACCTGGCGATGCAGGGCCAGGGTCTTGGATGGCTTGTCGCCGCTGACCCACTCCCCCGCTAGGTTGACCTTGGCGATGGCCGCCGGATCGAGGCGCCCGAGGCACACGTCGGTGGGGGTGATCAGCCAACCATCATCGAGCCGCGCGCTGATGTTGCCGGCGCTGCCCACGGTGTAGCCGCGCTGATAGAGGCTGCGGCCGACGTCGCAGATTTCTTCGCGCAGAGCGTTTTCCCGGCTCATGGCTGACCTCCGGCCAGTTGGCCCAGGGCCTTGCTGAAAAAGTCGCGACCGCCGAAGTTGCCGGACTTCAGGGCCAGGGCCAGGGGCTCGCCGCCGCTGCTGACCGTGGCCGGCACCCCGGGATCGATCTGCGCGCCGATCTGCAACAGGCGCACGCCCAGGGCCTTGACCACCGCTCCGGAGGTTTCGCCGCCGGCCACCACGAAGCGGCGCACGCCGTTATCCCGCAGGCCGCGGGCGATCTCGCCCAGGGCGTTCTCCACCAGGGCCCCGGCGCGCTCGACGCCCAATTGCCGCTGCACCGCCTTGACCTGCTCGGGGGTGCTGGTGGCGTAGATCAGCACGGTGTCCTGCTGGGCCTGGACAAAAGCCAGGGCCTGGGCCACCACCGGTTCACCGGCCGCCAGGGCCAGGGGGTCGATGCGTAGGGCTGGGCGCTCGGCTTCCAGCCAGGCGTCGACCTGGGCATTAGTCGCTGCCGAGGCACTGCCGGCCAGCACCACTTCGCCACCGGCCACCGGCGGCAGGCTCGCGGCGTCCAGGTCCCGCAGCTTGCCGGCGCGGCGGAAGTTCTCCGGCAGGCCCAGGGCCAGCCCGGAACCGCCGGTCAACAGCGGCAGGTCGGCGCAGGCCGCGCCGAGGGTATAGAGGTCGGCATCGGACAGCGCATCGGCAATCGCCATGGCGACGCCCTTGCCCCGCAGTTCGGCGATCTTCGCCCGCACCGCGTCCACGCCCTGGGCGACGCTGTCGTAACGCAGCAGGCCCACCGGCAGCACAGTCTGCGCTTGCAGCACCCGCACCAGGTTGGCGTCGGTCATCGGCGTCAGCGGGTGATGCTGCATGCCCGATTCATTGAGCAACTGGTCCTGGACAAACAGATGGCCACGGAAAATCGTCCGGCCGTTCTCCGGAAACGCCGGGCAAGCCAGGGTGAAATCGCTGCCCAGGGCCTTGAGCAAGGCCTCGCTGACCTGACCGATATTGCCCGCCGCGGTGGAGTCGAAGGTCGAGCAGTACTTGAAGAAGATCTGTTCGCAGCCCTGCTCGCGCAGCCAGTGCAGCGCCGCCAGGGATTCGGCCACCGCCTCGCCCACCGGGGTGGTGCGGGACTTCAGGGCGATCACCACGGCGTCGGCGTCCAGGCCGGCGGCCACTTCGGCGCTGGGAATGCCAATGCTCTGCACCGTGCGCATGCCGCCGCGCACCAGCATGTTGGCCAGGTCGGTGGCGCCGGTGAAGTCATCGGCGATGCAACCCAGCAACGGGCGTGGAGTGGAAGTCGTCATCACAGGCTCCTCAAACGGCATCAGGCTTGGCCACGGGCAGCTCGATGCCCGGGAAGATCTTGATCACCGCCGAATCGTCCTCGCGGCCGAAACCGGCGCTGGAGGCCTGCATGAACATCTGGTGCGCGGTGGCCGACAGCGGCAGCGGGAACTTGCTGGCCCGGGCGGTATCCAGCACCAGGCCCAGGTCCTTGACGAAGATGTCCACCGCGGACAGTGGCGTGTAGTCGGCCTTGAGGATATGCGGCACGCGGTTCTCGAACATCCACGAGTTGCCGGCGCTGTGGGTGATCACCTCGTACAGGGCATCGGCGTCCACCCCTTCGCGCAGGCCCAGGGCCATGGCTTCGGCGGAGGCGGCAATGTGCACCCCGGCCAGCAACTGGTTGATGATCTTGACCTTGGAGCCCAGGCCATGGGCATCCCCCAGGCGGTAGACCTTGCCCGCCATGCCCGCAAGGATCGCCTCGGCCTTGGCGTAAGCGCCGGCCGGGCCAGAGGTCATCATGGTCATCTCGCCGGCGGCGGCCTTGGCCGCGCCCCCGGAAATCGGTGCATCCAGATAGAGCAAGCCCAGGGCCTCCAGGCGCTGGCCCAGGTCCACGGCGTAGGTCGGGGCCACAGTGGCGCAACCGATCACCAGGCTGCCAGGGCGCAATGCCGCCACCGCCCCGCCCTCGCCAAACAGCACGCTCTCGGTCTGCTCGGCATTGACCACCACGGTGATGATTACCTCGCACTGCTCCGCCAGCTGGGCGGCCGAGGCGCAGGCCACGCCGCCTTCAGCGGCGAACTGCTCGGTGACGGCGGCACGCACGTCACAGGCATGCACCTTGAAACCGCTGCGCAGCAACGACCGGGCGATGCCCAGGCCCATGGCGCCAAGACCGATGACACCGACATTGTTGTTATTCATGGGGGACTCCAGAAATAGACCAGGACTGTGCCGCGCCGGACAGGCGCCGGGCAAGAACCGGGCAGGACAGGGAAATCCGGATTGCAGGTCCGGCAAATGCAACACAGAGAGCGGCAACAGGCGCAGCGCCAGACGGCAAGCCCGGAAGGTGCATGGCACCGTGAACCGGTGCCGAGAGAGGCAGGAGCGAAGCGATCATCATGGCCATCCTGTTGCTGTTGTTATCAGGTTGAGCGTTGGCTGTGAACGATCATCCACCAATGAACGGATTATGTGAAGATATTTTTCAACCTAACATTTTTTAACATCGCTTTTTCCCGCCCCCTGCCTCCGGCCCGCGCCCGCCACTGGTCGGAACATCGAGGTCCAGTCGCCATCCCCTGCTACAACCTTTCACAGCCCTGATCTGGATCAGCATTGAGCGCGAGATCCTGACCGAGGCTCAGGACATGAAGCGTGCTGACTGGCGGTAGCACCCTTCATCGCAACCCCGTTGACGCCCCCACTGACCAGGGGCTCAATGGTCCGTCTCGTTATGCTTGGATAAGGATGATTCAACATGGCAAATATTGAAGTTTTATCGGGCGATTTTCTGCAGGGCGCCGGCGAGTACCGCCACGGCACCTTCAGGCTCAAGACAGTGCTCAACAGCGCCGGTGTCGAGATCAAGGCATCGGCCTTCAAGAGCCTGGAAATCGCCACTGAAAGCCCCGTCGCCAACAAGGACGCCTTCGGTTATGGCGTGGCCGGCGCCATGCTGCTGGGGCCGGTAGGCGCGATTGCCGGTTACCTGATGGCGGGCACGGAAAACGAAGTGACCTTCATCGGCACCTTAAAGGATGGACGGCAACTGATGGCCGCCACCGACAGCAACACTTACAAGGATATCTCCCGGCACTTGCTGAACTGATAATCCGCGAAGTTATATTCAGTGCTCATGACGCCCCATCGGTCATGGGCACTTTTTATTTGTATCCCTTATATGTTTCCCACTCTCGACGCCTGCACTCATCCCTCAAGCTGAACCTCACCTGAAACTTCATCATCGAACAACGATTCAGGGCAATTTAACCTTGACTCGATGAACCCTCCTGAGTAAATTGCGCGGGCCGGGAAATCCGGCCTTTTTTCAACTCACTAAAGAAGCCAATGGACACAGTATCTAGACGCTGTCTGGTCACTGCCGCTGCGCAGCGCCAGGCACCCCTGAACAATGACGGGACTCGACTCCGCGGTCGGGTGAGCTGCGCTAGGGCTTGACGCTCCAACGTAACTTGCCTCCCCGGAACCAGTCCGGTCACGAGGCACAAGTTATGCACTTCACATCTTCTGTAATGCCCGGCGTACGCGCCTTTGCCGCCACCATGCGGGTCAAGCTGTGCCGTGAGCCCAAGGCTCTGGCACGCTCGCCGTTCTCCTCATCCTCACCTTGCGCCGCCACCGCCCTGCGGGCCAATTGGCGTGTCTGCCCGATGACCGGCCAGCTCCAGCAACGCTGGAGCCTGGACGACAGCCAGGACCCGCAGAGTCGGGGCGCGGCCCTGCTCTTGCAGCAGGCCGGACTGATCTTCGGCCTGTACCTCGGGGCGCGCACTTACCCATAAATCAACGGTCACTTTCCGTTGTTTCCACACAAACTTCTTACTTGGAAGTTTGACGGCGCCTTATTGCCTTCTCGTTAATAAAACTTGCTGGAGAAAGTTATGGAAGAGGCCAGTAGTAGGTTCGCTGTCCATTCAACTTCATTGTTTGGGCAGCGAACGTTAAAACCTGAAAAACGCCAAGATCCGTATCGATCGCTAACCTGCGGCTCGACATACTTTCGCTCGTCTTTAATTAGTTGAGTGGTCGCTGTGTCGTGCCGTAGTCAGGCGGCAGGAGCACACGCAATGACTGAAAAAACCACAACTTCCCGCAACACCAGCGCCACCCGCGACAGCAACAAACTGTCGATGCGTGCCGCCCGCGAAGCCCAGAACGGCCTGGCCGTGACCCTGGCCAACGTCAACTCCAGCACCGCTGGCCTGACTGAACTGGACGCCGAAGGCCGCCTGCAACGCGACGGCCACAACGAGGTCGCCCACGACCGTCCGCCTCACGCCCTGGTGCAATTGCTGCAAGCCTTCAACAACCCCTTCATCTATGTGTTGATGACCCTGACCGGTATCAGTTTCTTCACCGACTTCTGGCTGCCGCTGCAAGCCGGCGAAGAAACTGATCTGACCGGCGTGATCATCGTCCTGGTGATGGTGCTGGCCAGCGGCCTGATGCGCTTCTGGCAGGAACACCGCTCGGCCAAGGCCGCCGAAGCCCTCAAGGCCATGGTCCGCACCACTGCCGCGGTGCTGCGCCGCGAGCAGATGGGCATGCAGGCCCGGGTTCGCGAAGTCCCCATGCGCGAACTGGTGGTGGGCGACATCATCCAGCTGTCGGCCGGCGACATGATCCCGGCGGACATCCGCCTGATCGAATCCCGCGACCTGTTCATCAGCCAGGCGGTGCTCACCGGCGAAGCCCTGCCGGTGGAGAAATACGACACCCTGGGCGCCGTGCAGGAAAAATCCGCCCAGGCCCTGGCCGCCGACCAGCAGGACCTGCTGGACCTGCCGAACATCTGCTTCATGGGCACCAACGTGGTCAGCGGCACCGCCACCGCGGTGGTGGTGGCCACCGGCGGGCGCACCTACTTCGGCTCCCTGGCCCGCTCCATCGTCGGCTCGCGCACCCAGACCGCCTTCGACCGTGGGGTCAACAGCGTCAGCTGGCTGCTGATCCGCTTCATGCTGGTGATGGTGCCCATCGTCCTGCTGATCAACGGCTTCACCAAGGGCGACTGGGCCGATGCCTTCATGTTCGCCCTGGCGGTGGCGGTCGGCCTGACCCCGGAAATGCTGCCGATGATCGTCAGCGCCAACCTGGCCAAGGGCGCCGCGGCCATGGCCAAGCGCAAGGTGGTGGTCAAGCGCCTCAACGCGATCCAGAACTTCGGCGCCATGGACGTGCTGTGCACCGACAAGACCGGCACCCTGACCCAGGACCGGATCATCCTCGAACACCACGTCGACATCAGCGGCAGCCGCTGCGATGCGGTGCTGCAACTGGCCTGGCTCAACAGCCACCACCAGAGCGGCATGAAGAACCTGATGGACCGCGCCGTGGTCGCCTTCGCCGAGGGCAACCCGCACTTCACCCCGCCCTCCGCCTGGCGCAAGGTCGATGAACTGCCCTTCGACTTCGTCCGTCGGCGCCTGTCGGTGATCCTTGCCGATGCCCGTGGCGATCACCTGTTGGTGTGCAAGGGCGCGGTGGAAGAGATGCTCGAAACCGCCACCCGGGTCCGCCAGGACGGACTGGCCGTGAGCCTCGACGCCGAGCGCCGCGCCGCCCTGCTGCAACTGGCCGAGGACTACAACCGCGACGGCTTCCGCGTGCTGCTGGTGGGCACCCGGGACCTGCCCAAGGGCCAGACCCGCAGCCAGTACAGCGCCAGCGACGAACGCGAGCTGGTGATCGAAGGTTTCCTGACCTTCCTCGATCCGCCCAAGGAAACCGCCGGCCCGGCCATCGCCGCCCTGCGTGACAACGGCGTGACGGTCAAGGTGCTGACCGGCGACAACCCCATCGTCACCGCGAAGATCTGCCGCGAAGTGGGCCTGGAAGCGGGCGAGCCGCTGCTGGGTCGCGACATCGAGCACATGGATGACCAGGTGCTCGGGCGCCTGGTGGAAGAGCGCACGGTGTTTGCCAAGCTCACCCCGCTGCAGAAGTCCCGGGTGCTCAAGGCCCTGCAAGCCAACGGCCACACCGTGGGCTTCCTCGGCGACGGCATCAACGACGCCCCGGCCCTGCGCGATGCCGACGTCGGCATCTCGGTGGACAGCGGCACCGACATCGCCAAGGAATCGGCGGACATCATCCTCCTGGAAAAGAGCCTGATGGTGCTGGAAGAAGGGGTGATCAAGGGCCGCGAGACCTTCGGCAACATCATGAAGTACCTGAACATGACCGCCAGCTCCAACTTCGGCAACGTGTTCTCGGTGCTGGTGGCCAGTGCCTTCATCCCCTTCCTGCCGATGCTGGCGATCCACCTGCTGCTGCAGAACCTGATGTACGACTTCTCCCAGCTGGCCCTGCCCTGGGACAAGATGGACAAGGAATACCTGGCCAAGCCGCGCAAGTGGGACGCCAACAACATCGGGCGCTTCATGCTGTGGATCGGGCCGACCTCGTCGATCTTCGACATCACCACCTTCGCCCTGATGTGGTACGTGTTCGCCGCCAACAGCGTGGAAATGGCCGCCCTGTTCCAGTCCGGCTGGTTCATCGAGGGGCTGCTGTCCCAGACCCTGGTGGTGCACATGCTGCGCACCCGCAAGATCCCGTTCATCCAGAGCACCGCGGCCCTGCCGGTGATGCTGGCCACGGGACTGGTGATGGCCCTGGGGATCTACGTGCCCTTCTCGCCCCTGGGCAGCATGGTCGGCCTGGTGCCGCTGCCGTGGGAATACTTCCCGTGGCTGGTGGGCACCCTGCTCAGCTACTGCGTGGTCGCCCAGACCATGAAGACCCTGTACATCCGCCGCTTCAAGCAGTGGTTCTAAGGGCCTGGTTCTAAGGGCGTGAGCCCGGCGCGGCCGCCCTCGGACGGCCGCGCCCGATACACCTGACCAACGATGCCACCGTCGGCGCGGCCAGCGCCCTGCCGACGGCGACGCTGTTCGCCCGAAAGGAGCATCGCCATGTATCTCAAGCCTTTTTCCATGGTGCAACGCGGCCTCCAGGCCCTGCTGGTCTGCTGCCTGTGCACCAGCGCCCGCCTGCTCACCCGCGTGAGCATCCGGCTGTATGTCCGCGGCCTGCTGAGCGCCGTTGAAATTCGTTTTCTGCTGGGTTTCAGCGCCGCCATTACCCGCGCCTCGCTGCGGGTGGCGATCGCCTGAACCCGTCACCGACCCGGGAGCACACTCATGTCGGGCACCACACTTCTGATCAACCTGGCCGGGGCCATCGCCCTGCTGCTCTGGGGCTCGCAGATGATTTCCGGATCCCTGCTGCGCGGCTTCGGCAGCCCGCTGCGGCACTGGCTCGGACAACACCTGAACAACCGCTGGCTGGCGCTGCTGTGCGGCGTCGGCATCACCGGCGTGCTGCAAAGCAGCACCGCGGTGAGCCTGATGGCCAGCTCCTTTACCGCCGCCGGCACCCTGGGCCTGGCCCCGGCGCTGGCGGTCATGCTCGGGGCCAATATCGGCTCGACCCTGGTGGTCCAGCTGCTCAGCCTCGACCTGTCGCTGCTGGCCCCGGTACTGCTGCTGGCGGGTTTCCTGACCTTCCGCCTGCGGGACGACTCGCGCTTTGAAAGCATCGGCTGCGCGCTGATCGGCCTGGGCCTGATGCTGCTGGCCCTGGGCATGCTCGGCGCCACCCTGGGCGCGGTGGAAAGCACCCCGGTGTTCCAGCTGGTGATGACCAGCCTCGACGGCGACCTGTTGCTGGCGCTGCTGGTGGCCATGCTGCTGACCTGGATGTGCCACTCCAGCGTCGCGGTGGTGCTGCTGATCGCCTCCCTGGCCGGCACCGGCCTGCTGTCGCCGGCCACCAGCATGGCCCTGGTGCTGGGGGTCAACCTCGGCGGCACCCTGCCATCCCTGCTCGGCGCCAGCGGTAACGTGGCCCGGCGCCTGCCCCTGGGCAACCTGCTGGTGCGCCTGGTGGGCGTGGTCCTGGTGCTGCCGTGGATCACCGCCCTGGCCCGCCTGGACGCAGTGCAAGCCCTGGCACCGGAGTTGCTGGTGGTCTACCTGCACAGCGCCTTCAGCCTGATCCTCGGTCTGCTGTTCATTGGCTTCACCGAGCTCCTGGGCAAGCTGCTGACCCGGCTGCTGCCGGCCCCCGCCCCGGTCACCGACCCGGGCATGCCGCTGTACCTGGACCAGGCCGGCCTGGAAGTGGCCAATATCGGCCTGGCCAACGCCGCCCGCGAAGCCCTGCGCATGGCCGACATGCTTTCGAGCATGCTCGACCGGGTGCTGCAGCTGTTTCGCACCTCAAGCATCACCCATGCCGAGCAGGTGCGGCACATCGACCAGTCCCTGGACCTGCTCAGCGCGGCCATCCGCGCCTACCTGGCGGACATCGGCAAGGAAGGCATCAGCGACCAGGATGCCGACCGCTCCCAGGAGATCCTGCTGCTGGTGATCAACCTGGAGCACGCCGGCGACATCCTCGCCACCAGCCTGGCGCAACTGGCGGTGCGCCGCCTGCGCCGAGGCGAAGCCTTCTCCGAGTTCGAGCTGGGCACCCTGTACCCACTGCACCAGGAGTTGCTGGACAGCCTGAGCCTGGCCATCACCGTGTTCCTGCGCGAAGACCTGCCCACCGCCCACCAGTTGCTGGCGCGCAAGGAAAACGTGCGGCGCCTGGAAGCCGCCGCCGGCCGCGAGCACTTTCGCCAACTGCGCGAAGACCAGAGCGCCTGGGCCGAGTCCGGGGACATCTTCCAGCGCCTGCTGCGGGACTACCGCCGGGTCCACCACCACATCGCCGCCCTGGCCTACCCGGCCCTGGAGCGCGCCGGCGAGCGCGACATCGAGCACGGCTACCTCAGCGAGCCCCTGGCCGAAGCGCCGGGCGCCGAGCATCCCGTGGCCGGGCTCAAGGAGGACAGCCCATGCGCGTCCTGATCTGCGCCGGCCGCTACTACGCCGACAGCCGCCTGTGCCGCCGGGTCCTGGAAGCCTTCCAGCGCCTGCACGAAGTGCGGGTGGTGATCCACGGCGGCAGCCAGTTCCTCGGTGCCCACATCGAGGACTGGGCCCGGGAAACCGGGGCCCACATCGTCCGCTACCCGCCCAACTGGCAACTGCACGGCAAACACGCCGAGCGCCTGCGCAACAGCTTCATGCTGGCCGACAGCCGCCCGGACATCGTCCTCGCCCTGCCCGGCGGGGAAGACACCGAAGAACTGCTGGCCCAGGCCCGGGTCCGCGGCATCCAGACCCTATCGGTGGACGCCCAGTAAACACCCCACGCAGCACCCACCCGCGCCGGCTCCCCAACCAAACGGTCCGGCGCCCCAACAGAACGAGACCTGCCATGTCCAAGCACCGCCCACATCGCTCCTCGCGTTGCGCCTCCTGGGGCCACACCCTGCCTGCCGCGAAAAGCCGCATGCTCAAACGCAACCTGCTGTTCCTCGCCCTCACCGCCGGGGCCACCGCGACCCTGGCCCTGTGCTTCAAGGCCCAGGCCGCCGGCGGCGCCTATGTAGTGGATGACGGCGCCATCAACGCCCCCGGGGAATGCAACGTCGATGCCTGGTACCAGAGCACCCGGCATCAAGGCTCCAGCCACAACAGCGTGATCGCCCCGGCCTGCACCTTCAGCCAACTGCCCTGGGTACAAGTGGGAGCCGCGGTACAGCGCCAGCAGGCTGACGGCCAGGGCGAAACCCAGGTCAGCCCCCAGCTCAAGATCGCCCTGCTGGACCGCGCGGACCTGGGCCTGCAACTGGCCCTGGCCGGCTCCGCCCACTGGGCCCTGAACCGCCACCACAGCTTCGACGGCGGCGACCTCACCCTGCCCCTGACCTTCAGCGCCAGCGACCGCCTGCGGCTGAACCTGAATGCCGGCTGGACCCACGCCTACGACGATGGCGAGCAGAACCACCGCTGGACCTGGGGCAGCGGAGTCGAATACGACCTCATGCCGAGCCTGACCCTGATTGCCGAGCGCTACGGCCAGCGCGGCGGCGAACAAGGCTGGCAGGCTGGCCCGCGCCTGCACGTGGGCCAGCACCTTGACCTGGACCTGATCCTGGGCCAGCACCTGACCGAAGCCCGCGACCGCTGGCTGACCACCGGCGCAACCCTGCGCTTCTGAGCGCCCCATAGCGTCGCCGCCCCTGTAGCCGCTGCTGAGCCTGCGAAGCTGCGCAAAGGCCCGCAGGGCCTTGCCTGACGATCTTGGGCAGCCTCAAGATCACCGCGTCTCCTGCGGAGCCGTTCGCAGCCTGCGGCAGCGGCTACACGAAACGCGGCGAATCCTGTAGCCGCTGCTGAGCCTTAGCGAAGCTGCGAAAAGGTCCGCAGGACCTTGCCTGACGATCGCCTGCCAAACCTCTATCGTTTTTGAGAACCCTGCGTCCCTGCGGGCCGTTCGCAGCCTGCGGCAGCGGCTACACGAAACGCGGCGAATCCTGTAGCCGCTGCTGAGCCTTAGCGAGGCTGCGAAAAGGTCCGCAGGACCTTGCCTGACGATCGCCTGCCAAACCTCTATCGTTCTTGAGAACCCTGCGTCCCTACGGGCCGTTCGCAGCCTGCGGCAGCGGCTACACGAAACGCGGCGAATCCTGTAGCCGCTGCCGAGCCTTAGCGAGGCTGCGAAAAGGCCCGCAGGGCCTTGCCTGACGATCGCCTGCCAAACCTCTATCGCTGTTGAGAACCCTGCGTCCCTACGGGCCGTTCGCAGCCTGCGGCAGCGGCTACAGGGGCAGTGGATGCAGGGCTTCGTCGAATTGGTCCAGGCGCGGGAAGACCAGGGGTTGGTCGTTCGCCAGGTGCTGCAGGCGTTGACGGTAGCGGTGCAGGAAATCTTCTCGGGCTTCCTGGCTGATGTAGGGCACGTGCCAGGCCACGAACGGTTCCAGCACCTCGCACCCGACATAGGCCAAGGTGCCCCGCAGCAGCGGGCGCAGCATGTCCTGCAGCGGTCCATGGATCGCGCCTTCGCCAAACATGTGTTCGCGTCCGCCCAGGGTCAGGGTCACCAGGGCTTTCTTGCCCGCCAGCCCGCCCTGGTCATAGAAGCGCTTGCCGCCATAACACACTCCCGACACCAGCACCCGGTCGATCCAGCCCTTGAGCATGGCCGGCACCGAGAACCAGAACACCGGGAAGTTGAGGATCAACAGGTCGGCCCACAGCAGCTTGTCCAGCTCGCCCTGGATGTCGGCGGCGATGCTCTGGTTCTTCACCCCCAGGCGTTGCTCCAGGGCGTACACCAGGTACTCCGGATTATCCCGGGCGGCAAAGTCGGCGGCGCTGGCCACCGGGTTCCAGTTCATCGCGTACAGGTCGCTGACCTGCACCTGGTGCCCCTGGGCCTCCAGGGTGCTGCGGGCCTGGTCGCGCAGGGCGGCAGTGAAGGATTGCGGTTCGGGGTGGGCGTGAACGATCAGTACCTTCATGAAGACTCCTCAAACGGTGGGCAAAGTGGCGGGGGCAACGCGGCGGCTCAGGCAGTGTTCGGCGCACAGGGCAATGCGCCGGCAGGCTTCGCGCAAGTCCTCCGGCTGCAGCACCAGCCCCAGGCGGATATGCCCGGCGGCGCTGGGGCCGAAGGCTTCGCCGGCCAGTACCGAGACGCCCTGCTCGTCCAGCAGGCGCTGGCTGAAGGCCTGGGCGCTGAGCCCGGTGGCGCGGATGTCGACCATGACGAACATGCCGCCATCCGGCTTCAGCGGCCGGGCGCCGAGGCAATCGGCCAGACAGTCGCAGACCAGATCCCGGCGCTGGCGGTAGGCCTCGGCCATCTCCCGCAACTGCGGCAAGGGTTGCTCCAGGGCCACGATGGCCGCGTCCTGGATGAATTCCGGCGAGCCGTAGAGCATGCACAGGGCGAGGTTTTCCAGGTGCGCGGCCAGGGCCGTCGGCGCCACCACCCAGCCCAGGCGCCAGCCGGTCATGGCGTGGGACTTGGACAGGCTGTTGAGGGTCGCGGTGCGCTCGGCCATGCCCGGCAAGCTGGCCGGGCTGACATGTTCGCCCTCGTACAGCAGCTCGCTGTAGACCTCGTCGCAGATCAGCCACAGGTCATGCTCGATGCACAGCGCCGCCAGGGCTTCCCAGGTGGCACGGGGGATGCTGGCGCCGGTGGGGTTGTGCGGGCTGTTGAGCACCAGGGCCCGGGTCTTGCCGGTGATGCGCGCCGCCACCGCCTCGGGCTGCACCCGAAAGCCGTCCTCGGCCCGCACCGGCAGCGGCACCACCTGGGCATTGCAGGCGCCGAACACCGCTTCATAGGTGACGTACATCGGCTCGGCCACGATCACTTCGTCACCCGGGTCCAGCAGGCACTGGGCCACGCTGTACAGGGCGCACTGGGCACCGGCCAGTACCACCACTTGCTCGGCCTCCACTACTTGCCCGCTGCGCTGCTGATGACGGCGGGCAATGGCCTCGCGCAAGGCGCGCTTGCCGCGCACATCGGCGTAATGGGTATGGCCGGCCTGCAGGCTGTCGATGGCCGCCTGGACGATAGGCTGGGGGGTGTCGAAATCCGGGTCGCCCACCGACAGCAACCAGACCTCTTCGCCACGTTCGCGTTTGGCCAGGGCCCGGTAATGAATGTCCCAGGCGGCGGCGCCGTCTCCGGCAATACGTTGGGTCAGTTGAGAAAAGCGCATGCTCAGGCTCCAGGCAAAAAGGGATGGTCAGCGCGCACAGGCGTGCTTGAGTTCGATCAGGCTCAGGCCGTTGCGGGCAAAGCCGTCGCGCAGTGCCTGCTGCAACTCGTCGAGGCTGGCGGGTTGGCTGACGCTGCAACCAAAGGCCCGGGCCAGGGCGGCAAAATCCGGGTTGCGCGGCAGCACGCCGATGGGCTCGATGTTCAGATCCAGCATGTCGTCGCGGATCTGCCCCAGGGCGTCGTTGTTCCACAGCAAGACCACCAGCGGGCTGTCCAGCTCCTCCACCGCCGTGGCCAGCTCCTGCACCGTGTAGAGAAAACCGCCGTCGCCCACCAGCACCAGCCCCGGACGCTCGGGGGCACCGAGCTTGGCGCCGATGCCCGCCGGCAAGCCGTAGCCGAGGGTGCCGTAGCCGGTGGGATGCAGCCAGCTGCGGGTGGCCCGGCTCGGGTACAGGTAGTTGCCGCTGTAGGCCAGCTGGGTCATGTCGCTGGCGATAAAGCCGTGTTCCGGCAGCTCGGCGGCAATGCGTTGCAGGATCGAACGGTGGATCTGTTGCAAGGGCCCCTGCCCGTTGTGCACCGCCTGACGCAGATCGGCCACCGCGTGAATCGCCGCCCCGGCTTCGGCCGGTGTGGGTGGCAAGGCCTGGAGCAAGGCATCCAGGGTGGCGCGGGCATCGCCGTTCAAGGCCACCGCGCACGGATAGAAGTCATTGAACTTGCGCGGGTCGATGTCCAGGCGCAGCAGCTCACCATTGAGCGGCAAGCGTTCGCGCCAGTAGTCGGTGTCGGCCATCTCGGTGCCCACCGCCAGCACCACATCGGCCTGGCTGATCAGCTGCCAGCCGGGCTCCACGCACAGGGTCGCCCCGGCATTGAGCGGCGCCTCGTCCGGCAGCAGGCCCTTGCCGGCGACGCTGCTGAAAAACACCGCGCCCAGGCGTGTGCTCAAGGCCCGCAACTGCTCGGCCGCATGCAGCGCGCCACCACCGGCAATGATCATCGGCCGCTTGGCGCGGCGCAGCTTGTCCGCCGCCTGCTGGATATCTGCCGCCGCGGCCGGGCCACGGGCGGGACGCCGGCGCACCTCGCCGGTCCAGTCCCGGGCGACCCTGGCCGCCAGCACATCCAGGGGCACGCTGATGTGCACCGGGCGCGGGCGCTCGCTGTCGAACACGGCAAAGGCCCGGGCGATCAGCTCTGGCAGGTCTTCCGGGCTCAGGGCCAGGGCCGAGAACGCGGTGATTGGCGCGGTGATGGCGCGCTGGTCCTGGGTTTCATGCAGCGAGCCCCAGCCCTTGCCCAGGCTGGCGCTGTGGTTGACGCTGGAAATCACCAGCAGCGGGATCGAGTCGGCATAAGCCTGGCCAATGGGCGTGGCGACGTTGGTCACCCCCGGGCCGCTGATGACGAAACACACCCCGGGCTTGCCACTGACCCGGGCGTAACCGTCGGCCATGAAGCCCGCGCCCTGCTCATGCCGGGTCAGCACATGGCGAATGCCGCTGCCGGGCAGGCCGCGATACAGCTCCAGGGTGTGCACCCCGGGAATGCCGAACACCGTGTCGACGCCGTAGCCGGCCAGCAGGCGCACCAGGGCCTGGCCACCGGTCAAGGTCTGATCGTGCATGTCTCTCTCCTCAAGCCTGGCCAAGGCGAATCAACGCATCGACCGCGACGGTGCCCTGGGCACCGACCAACAATGGGTTCACATCCAGTTCCAGCAATTGCCCGGCGTGTTCGCAGGCGTAGTCCGCCACCGCGCCGATGGCCGCCACCAGGGCATCGAGATCGGCCCGCGGGCGCCCGCGAAAGCCCTGCAGCAAGGCGGCGCTGCGCAGGCTGAGCACGGCCTGGCGGATCGCCCCTTCGGTGGTCGGCAGCAGCAGGCTGCGACTGTCCTTGAGCAATTCCACCAGCACCCCGCCGGCACCGATCACCAGGGCCAGGCCGAAGTCGTTCTCACGCTTGATGCCAACAATCAGCTCCGCCAGGGGCGGCGCGGCCATGGGCTCCAGCAGCACCCGCTCAAAGGCCACGCCCGGCGCATGCTCGGCGATCCGCGTGTGCATCAGGCGCAGGGCTGCGCCCAGGGCTTCAGGGTCCTTGAGATTGAGGGCCACCGCCCCGGCCTCGGTCTTGTGCGGCAACTGCGCGCTGACCGCCTTGAGCACCAGCGGATAACCGACCGCAGCCGCCGCGCTCAGGGCCTGCTCGGGGCTGCTCAACACCCCGTCCGGGATGCTCAGGCCGAAGCCGCGCAAGGCCTGCTTGGACTGCCACTCGTCCAGCAGCACCCCGGCACCGGGCAGGGCCTGCGGGCACAGCGGCACCAGGGCCGATTCGCCCAGGGCCAGCAACGCTGGACGCCGCTGTTGATAGGCGACGATCCGGCCCCAGGCCGCCAGGCCATCCTCCACCCCTTGCAAGGCGGGAATGCCATGGGCATGCAGACGCTCGCGGGCGCTGGCCGGCAACAGCTCGGGAAAGGCCGAGGTGACAAAACCGCGCAGGCCGTGGCGTTGCAGCGCGGCGCAGAACAGCTCCAGCAGCAGGTCGCATTCCTTGCGCTCACCGGTGAACTCGGCCGGGTAATCCAGCACCAGCATGGCGCTGTCGGCCTCGGTACGCAGGGCCGTGCCGAGCATGGCTTGCAAGGCCTGGGCATCGCCCCAGATGGCGGTGGTGAAATCCAGCGGGTTGACCAGATTGGCGTAGCCGGGCAGTACCTGGGCCAGCTCGGCGCATTGCCCGGCCGCAAGCTTGGGCAACTGCAGGCCGTTGCGCTCGGCGTAGTCGGCGATCAACCCGGCATCGCCCCCGGAACAGGCCAGGGCCATCAGCTGTGGGCCGGCCGGAAACTGCCCGCAGGAGGCGGCCTTCAAGGTCTCGACAAAACTCACCGGGCCGCTGACCCGGATCACCCCCAGACGCTGGAACAGTGCGTCGTACAGCGCGTCCGATCCCGACAGCGAACTGGTGTGACTCAAGGCCAGCTCGGCGCCGATCTGCGACACCCCGGTCTTCAGGGCGATGAGCGGAATGCCCTTCTCCAGGGCCTTGTGCGCCGCCCGGGCAAACCCTGGCACATTCTTCAGCCCTTCCAGGTGCAGGCCGATGGCGGTGACCCGGGGTTCGTCCAGCAGCACGTCCATCAGCTCGGCAATGCCCAGCTGCGCCTGATTGCCCACCGAGGCCATGTAGGCCACCGGCAGCGAGCGATCGCTCATGGACAGGTTGTAGGCAAAGTTGCCGCTCTGGGTCAGCACCGCCACGCCCCGCTCCACCGGCTTGCCACCATGGGCCACCGGCCACAGCGCGGCGCTGTGCAGGTAGTCCAGCAGGCCGTAGCAGTTGGGGCCCAGCAGCGCCATGTCGCCGGCGGCCGCAAGCAGTTGCCGTTGCAGGGCCTGGCCCTGGGCGCCGGTTTCGGCAAAGCCCGAGGCGTAGCAGATCGCCCCGCCCGCGCCCTTGGCCGCCAACGCCGCGACGCAGCTCAGGGTCAGCTCACGGTTGGTGGCGACGAACACCGCGTCCGGGCCGCAGGGCAGTTGGTCGATGCTGGCCACACAGGGCACGCCATCGAGCTCGGCATGCTGCGGGTTGACCAGCCACATGGGCCCGGCAAACCCGCCTTCGGCGCAGCGCTTGAGGGCCCGGGCCATGCTGCGCCCGCCGACAAAGGCCAGATGCCGGGGCGCCAGCAAACGCTTGAGATTGTCACGAAGAGTCTGGGACATGACGGCAGTTCTCCAGGGCGCTCAGCGCATCAGCGGCCGCAGCAGTTCACGGGAAATGATGTGGCGCTGGATCTCCGACGTGCCTTCCCAGATGCGCTCGATCCGCGCATTGCGCCAGATGCGTTCCACCGGGCCTTCGTCCATCAAACCCATGCCGCCGTAGATCTGCACCGCCTCGTCGGCCACCCGGCCCAGCACTTCACTGGCGAACAGCTTGGCCATGCCGGCCTCGCCGTCGGTCATGCTGCCCTGGTCCATCTTCCACGCGGTGTGCAGGGTCAGCAGCTCGGCGGCGCGGATCTGCGTGGCCATGTCCGCCAGCTTGAACGACACCCCCTGGTAACTGCCGATGGCCTGGCCGAACTGCTTGCGATCCGCCGCCCATTGCAGGGAGGCATCCAGGGCGCGCTGGGCCTGCCCGACGCAGTTGGCCGCCACCATCACCCGCCCGGCGGTGAGCCAGGCGTTGGCCACTTCCCAGCCCTTGCCCACCTCCCCCAGCACCTTGTTGGCCGGTACCCGGCAGTCGTCGAAGAACATCTCGAAGGTGTGGTAGCCCCGGTTGCTCACGCACTTGGGGCCACGGCGGATAGTCAGGCCCGGGGTGTCGCGGTCCACCAGGAACGCGGTCACCGCGTTGCGCTGGCGGCCGTTGTGCTCATAGGTGCCGGTGACCGCAAAGACAATGGCGAAATCCGCATGCCCGGCGTGGCTGATGAAGTGCTTGCTGCCGTTGAGCACGAAGTCGCCGCCATCGCGCACGGCGCGGGTCTTGATCGCATTGGCATCGGAACCGGCGCCGGGCTCGGTCAGCGCAAAGCAGTCAACCTTGCGCCCCTGCACGCAGGGCAGCAGGTAATCGCCGATCTGCGAGCCGGTACAGGCCATGAGGATCTTCGACGGCCGGGCAACGAACACATGCAAGGCCCAGGAACACTTGGCCAGCTCGCGCTCGATCAGCGCCTGGGACAGGTAATCCAGGCCACCGCCGCCCACCTCCTCCGGCATGTTGAAGGCATAGAAACCGGCGGCGATGGCCTTGCTGCGGATCTCCCCGGCGAGGTCGGCGCTGACCTCATCGGCGCGGTCCACCGCCTCTTCGTGGGGCAGCAACTCCTTGCTGACAAAACTGCGAACCGCGTCCACCAGCATTTCTTGTTCTTGGCTGAGTTGGAAATTCATGGCGCTACCTGTGAGTGAGTGACGGTGCAAAAAAACCAGTGATCGGGCAGGACGACCTGCCGAAAAATCCTTCCCGCAGGAGCCGGCCTGCTGGCGAAGAGACCCTTGAATAAGGCGCTGTTCTTGCGGGCGCCTTCGCCGGCAAGCCAGCTCCTACAAAATGGGCGCATGGCCCAGGGGCCCTTTCGCCGGCAAACGGAGCGCCGCCCGGCCGCTCCTACATGCCCTGGAAACGTGGCGGGCGTTTTTCCGTGGCGGCGCGCAGGGCTTCGGCACCATCGGCACTGCGCCCGCACAGCAGGCCGGCGGCCAGCTCGGCCGCCAACTGCTGCGGCAAACTGCGCTCGGCCCCCTGGCGGATCAACTTCTTGGTCTGGGCAAAGGCAAAGGTCGGGCCCGCCGCCAAGCGCGCCGCCAACTCGCCGACGTTGCCGATCAGTTGCTCGTCGGCGCACACCTCACCCACCAACCCGGCGGCCAGGGCCCGTTCGGCGCTCCACAACTCATCGAGAAACAGCAGGCGCTTGGCCTGTTCACTGCCGATCAAGCGCGACAGGTGCCAACTGGCCCCGGCATCCGGCGAGTAGGCCATGCTGGTGTAGCCGGCCTTGAACCGCGCCGACTGCGCCGCCACCCGCAGATCGCAGCACAGACTCAAGTCCATGCCCGCGCCCACCGCAGTGCCGTTGATGGCGGCGATGGTGGGTTTGTCCAGACTGTGCAGGCGGGTCATCAAGGCGTGGGCGGTTTCGGTCCAGCCGTAGCTTTCCAGGGCGCCGCGGGCTTCGGCTTCGGCCCACTCCGCCAGATCGGCCCCAGCGCAGAAACTGCGGCCGCTGCCGGTGAGTACCACGGCTCGGACGCTGGGGTCGCTGTTGCAGGTGTCCAGCAGGCGGTGCAGCGCCTGGAGACTGGGGATGTCCAGGGCGTTGCGTTGCGCCGGGCGGTTGAGGGTGATCCAGGCTACGCCGGCTTCGATCCGGCTGAGCAGCGACGATGAAAGGGTCATGGGCGTCCTCGAATTATTGTGGTTGGCGTGAGGGGGTGGCTTGAGGGTGATACTAAACGAGTGTTCAACAAGGCGGCAATTGGGGGGCTTGGGGGGAGTTTTGGTCGATTTTTTGAAGTATCCCTTTGTTTTTATTAGGTAAAAATCTGGGCATTGGGGGTTGTTGCGTGGGGGTTGTTACAACTTCGAACAAGCCTCGACAAAAGGGGGTTGGGGGAGGTTTTTTGTGGCGAGGGAGCTTGCTCCCGCTCGGGTGGGTGGCGGCCGTAAACCTGAGGGGGCGGTCTGATTGGTGGGCATATCCGTTGCTGCGGGTGCGACGGCTTATGGTTTCGCTTTTACAGCGGGGGTTGGGTACATATCCGTTCCTGCGGGTGCGGCCGCTTACGGTTCCGCTCTTACAGCGGCTCACTTTTGAAGAGCGCAAAAGTAAGCAAAACGCTCTGCCCCTCCACTCGGTGCCTCGCTTAGGCTCGGCATGCCCTCACTCCGGCATTGATCCGTGGGCCGCCGCCACCGGCCATCCATGGCCGGGTGGCGGCTAACCCGGCGTCCTGCCGGGTTACCCACGGATCAATGCCTGCGTTCGGCCATCGTGGTTAACGGGGCGTTCAGATCAAAATCAAAAGCA
>NZ_JAVAJH010000005.1:0-677771 GCF_030718165.1 Pseudomonas sp. LPH60 | reverse complement strand
TTTTCATAAATCTGTCATATCGATCAGAAAAGCCCATAAAAGCAAAAGCCGGCCCATCAGGGCCGGCCTTTGTTGTCTCGCTCCTTACACTTACAAGCTAGGGAAGGCGAACTGCGACGCTTCATGGCTGGCACGTTGCGGCCAACGCTGGGTAATAGCCTTGCGGCGGGTATAGAAACGCACGCCATCAGGACCATAAGCATGCAGGTCGCCGAACAGCGAACGCTTCCAGCCACCAAAGCTGTGATAAGCCACTGGCACTGGCAGCGGTACGTTGACGCCCACCATGCCCACTTCAATCTCGTCACAGAACAGACGCGCCGCTTCACCGTCACGGGTAAAGATGCAGGTACCGTTGCCATACTCATGATCGTTGATCAGTTGCATAGCCTCTTCCAGGCTATTGACCCGAACGATGCACAGCACCGGACCAAAGATCTCTTCTTTATAGATGCGCATCTCAGGTGTGACGCGATCGAACAGGCAGCCACCCAGGAAGAAGCCCTCTTCATGACCGGCAACGCTCAGGCCACGGCCGTCCACCACCAGTTGCGCACCGGCAGCGACGCCCTCCTCTACATAACCACTGACCTTATCGCGAGCCTGGGCAGTCACCAGCGGCCCCATGTCCAGGCCACAGGAAGTGCCGGCACCAATCTTCAGCGCCTTGATCTGCGGAACCAACTTGGTCACAAGAGCATCCGCCACTTGATCACCCACGCACACAGCTACCGAAATCGCCATGCAACGCTCGCCACAGGAACCATAGGCTGCGCCCATCAAAGCACTGACGGCATTATCCAGATCGGCATCAGGCATCAGCACCGCATGGTTCTTCGCCCCGCCCAATGCCTGAACCCGCTTGCCGCGCTTGGTGCCTTCGGCATAGATGTACTCGGCAATGGGAGTCGACCCTACAAAACTCAGCGCCTTGACTTCCGGCGCCTCGATCAGCGCATCCACCGCAGCCTTGTCACCATGCACCACGTTCAGCACGCCCTTGGGCAGACCGGCCTCATGCAGCAGCTCGGCAATCAACAGGGTGGAGCTTGGATCGCGCTCGGACGGCTTGAGGATAAAGCAGTTACCGCAAACGATCGCCAGCGGGTACATCCACAGCGGAACCATGGCCGGGAAGTTGAACGGGGTGATACCGGCCACCACGCCCAACGGCTGGAAGTCGGACCAGGCATCGATGTTCGGGCCGACATTACGACTGTATTCGCCCTTGAGGATTTCCGGCGCGGCACAGGCATATTCGACGTTCTCGATACCGCGCTTCAATTCACCAGCCGCGTCCTCCAGCGTCTTGCCGTGTTCTTCACTGATCAGCTGGGCAATGCGTGCCTCGTTCTGCTCCAGCAGTTGTTTGAAGCGAAACATAACCTGGGCGCGCTTGGCCGGTGGCGTATTACGCCAGGCCGGGAACGCGGATTTGGCAGAGTCAATGGCTTGCTGGATGGTTTCACGGCTGGCCAACGGCACTTTATGAATCGCCTTGCCAGTGGAAGGGTTGAATACGTCGCTGCTACGACCGTTGTCGCTGACCAGTTCGCCGTGGATCAGGTGTTGAATCAAACTCATGCGGGGACTCCTGAAAAGGGGGAAGGCGCAGGCACGAAACGCTTCATGCCTGCCTCTATATAAGAAGGATCGAATCAGTCGAGCTTGTTCAGCACTTCGCCAACCGCATCGAACAGACGATCGAGGTCTTGCGGCTTGCTATTGAAGGTTGGGCCGAACTGCAGGGTGTCGCCGCCGAAGCGCACATAGAAGCCAGCTTTCCACAGGGCCATGCCGGCCTCGAACGGACGCACAATCGCATCACCATCACGGGCCGCGATCTGGATCGCACCGGCCAGGCCGAAGTTACGGATGTCGATCACGTTCTTCGCGCCCTTGATGCCGTGCAGCGCATTCTCAAAATGCGGAGCAACTTCAGCCACGCTCTGCACCAGGTTTTCCTTCTGCAGCAGATCCAGTGCCGCCAGACCCGCAGCGCACGCCACCGGGTGCGCCGAATAGGTGTAGCCGTGGGGGAATTCCACGGCGTACTCGGGCGTCGCCTGGTTCATGAAGGTCTGATAGATCTCGGAGCTGGCAATCACCGCGCCCATGGGAATGGCGCCGTTGGTGACCTGCTTGGCCACACACATCAGATCCGGGGTTACGCCGAAGCTGTCGGCGCCGAACATCGCCCCCGTACGACCGAAGCCTGTGATCACTTCGTCGAACACCAGCAGGATGTTGTGCTGATCACAGATTTCTCGCAGACGCTTGAGATAACCCTGTGGCGGCACCAGTACGCCAGCCGAGCCAGCCATCGGCTCGACGAAGACCGCAGCGATATTGGAAGCATCGTGCAGTTCGATCAGCTTCAGCAGCTCATCGGCCAGGGCAATACCGCCCTGCTCCGGCATGCCACGGGAAAACGCGTTACTGGCCAGCAGAGTGTGCGGCAGGTGGTCCACATCCATCATTGCCTGGCCGAACAGTTTACGGTTGCCGTTGACCCCGCCCAGACTGGTGCCGGCGATGTTCACACCGTGATAGCCACGGGCACGGCCAATCATCTTGGTCTTGGTCGACTGGCCTTTCAGGCGCCAGTAGGCACGCACCATCTTCACTGCGGTATCAGCGCACTCGGAGCCGGAGTCGGTGAAGAACACATGGTTCAGGTTGCCCGGAGTCAGGTCGGTGATTTTTTCCGCCAGTTGAAACGACAGCGGGTGACCGTATTGGAAGCCTGGGGAGTAATCCAGGGTGCCCAGTTGCTTGGATACCGCTTCCTGGATCTCTTTGCGCGAGTGACCGGCGCCGCAGGTCCACAGACCGGACAGCGAGTCATAGACCTTGCGGCCCTTGTCATCCACCAGCCAGCTGCCTTCGGCGCCGACGATCAGGCGCGGGTCGCGTTGGAAGTTGCGATTGGCGGTGTAGGGCATCCAGTGAGCGTCAAGCTTGAGCTGACTGGCCAAAGATGGAATCGCGGTTTCCGGCATGTTCATGAGCAAAACCTCGCAAGGCAATGAAGCGGCGTAGGAATAAAAGCGTTGTTGCGACTAAGTTGCCACGGCTATAAAGTCGGTGAAATCCAACTTTAATAACCTTCAGTCTGGCATCCACTAAACTATGAGCAGCCGTCGCGCCGACCCGCTGGCGCAAGTCAGCGATTTTGATATCCGCCTGCTGCGGATCTTTCGCAGTGTTGTGGAATGCGGTGGTTTCTCCGCCGCAGAGACCGTGCTCGGCATTGGCCGCTCGGCCATCAGCCAACAGATGAGTGATCTGGAGCAACGGGTCGGCCTGCGCCTGTGCCAACGTGGACGCGCCGGCTTTTCCCTCACAGAAGAAGGCCGCGAGGTCTATCAGTCGAGCCTGCAACTGCTCAGCGCCCTGGAGAGTTTCCGCACCGAGGTCAACGGCCTGCACCGCCACCTGCGGGGCGAGTTGATCATCGGCCTCACCGACAACCTGGTGACCCTGCCCCACATGCGCATCACCCACGCCCTGGCGCAATTGAAGGAGCGCGGCCCGGACGTGCAGATCCAGATCCGCATGATCGCCCCCAACGAAGTCGAGCAAGGGGTACTCGACGGTCGCCTGCACGTCGGCGTGGTGCCCCAGGCCAGTGCCCTGTCTGGATTGGAGTATCAGCCGCTGTATGACGAACGTTCGTTGCTGTACTGCGCGGTGGGCCATCCCCTGTTCTACGTGGACGACAAGCAACTGGACGATCAGCGTCTCAATGACCAGGACGCCATTGCCCCGACCTTCCGCCTGCCCGCGGAAATCCAGGCCCACTATCAAGCATTGAACTGCACCGCCAGCGCATCCGACCGCGAAGGCATGGCCTTCCTGATCCTCACCGGACGCTATATCGGCTACCTCCCTGACCACTACGCCACCCTCTGGGTGCAGCAAGGCCGGTTGCGCGCGCTCAAGCCCAAGTCGCGCTTCTATGACCTGAGCCTGGCATCGGTCACACGCAAGGGCCGGCGCCCCCACCTGGTGCTGGAAAGCTTCCTGGAGAGCCTGGCGGCGACCCGCTGAAAACCGGCAAAGCCCGCGCAAAGCCCCGTACTCGCAAGGCCGCATCGACAACCAGAGAAAATGGCCTGAGCACCTGGACAGCTTTTTTGCAAAGACCTCGGCACCTAGCACCTTCAGCCCGAGCTCCACGCCCTTCAGCCAGATGCTTCCCGCTGCAGTGAACTGATCCACGGACTCAACGACCGCCGCAACCCCTGGCAGCCCTGCTGATGCGCCTGCTGCCGGACGGTAAAAGCCTGCCAAACGACATAAATCCGGCGCCGGAAAATCACTGCCTGAAGGCCCGCTGAAGCTTTTGTCGCGCCAAGGCTTGTCTGATCAACCTGGGTGCGCTATCAACGCACAGGTTGCACCCACAGACTTGCTCGGAAACCTCCATGACCTTTGAAGTCCCCGCCCACAGCACTCCTCACCCAGGCAAACCCGCCAGCCGCATTCGGCAGAAGAATGAAGAGGCCATCATCCAGGCCGCCGAGGACGAGTTCGCCCGTCACGGCTTCAAAGGCACCAGCATGAACACCATCGCGCAGAAGGCCGGCCTGCCCAAAGCCAACCTGCACTACTACTTCACCAACAAACTGGGGCTGTACATCGCGGTGCTGAGCAACATCCTCGAACTCTGGGACAGCACCTTCAACACCCTCACCGCCGAGGATGACCCGGCCGAGGCCCTGACCCGCTACATCCGCGCCAAGATGGAATTTTCCCGTCGCCAGCCACAGGCCTCGCGGATCTTCGCCATGGAAATCATCAGTGGCGGCGAATGCCTGAGCGAATACTTCAGCCAGGACTACCGCGCCTGGTTCCAAGGCCGGGCCAATGTGTTCCAGGCCTGGATCGACGCCGGCAAGATGGACCCGGTTGACCCAGTGCACCTGATCTTCCTGCTCTGGGGCAGCACCCAGCACTACGCCGACTTCGCCACCCAGATCTGCCGCGTCACCGGCCGCAGCCGCCTGACCAAGCAGGATTTCGAAGAGGCCGGCACCAACCTGATCCGCATCATCCTCAAAGGCTGTGGCCTGACTCCCGCCCAGAAAGACTGACGCTCATGCCCTTTACCCTGGCCGGCCTTTGCGAGTACCGCGAAGAGATTCGCAAAAGCCGCTTCATCACCTTTGCCGCGCCCATCACCAGCGCGGTCGAAGCCCAAGCCTTCATCCAGCAATACAGTGACCTCAACGCCTCCCACAATTGCTGGGCGTGGAAGCTGGCCGATCAGTACCGCAGCAACGACGACGGCGAACCCGGCGGCACCGCCGGACGGCCGATCCTCGCGGCCATCGAGGCCCAGGATTGCGATCAGGTAGCCGTGCTGGTGATCCGCTGGTACGGCGGCATCCAGCTGGGCACTGGTGGCCTGGCCCGGGCCTACGGCGGCGGTGCCAACAAATGCCTGCAAGGCGCCGAACGCATCGCCCTGGTCAACCGCGTACCGCTGCGCTGCGCCTGCAGTTTCAGCGAGCTGGCCCTGGTCAAGTTGCGGATCGCCGAACTGGGCGGGTTGCTGGTAGAGGAAGACTTCACCGCCAATGGCGTGGAGTTGCAACTGGCCCTGGGCGAAGAGCAGATCGATACCCTGCAACAGCAGTTGGCCGACCTCAGCCGCGGACGCATCCTCTTGCAGCGCTGAGCGCACCAACCCGGCCCGAGTACCTTGTGCATAACCCGGCAGAGCCTCCCGCAGTTGCCCACATCTGCTGTGCACCCGACTGTGGATAACCTGAGCACATAACGCTGTAACCCTTCTGTAACGTGGCTTTGCGGGCTTTGTTCATTTTTTGCCCAAAGTTCCTCCAGTGGACTTTTTTGCAACGTAAAACAGTAAGTTAGAGTGGTTTATCGCGGTTGGAAGGCAAGGCTGCCGGGCTTATGCCCAAGTTCCAGGCTTGCACACAAATACTGTGGAGCAAGCTGTGGATAACCCGTGCAAGGCTGCTCCAGCCGCTGACTGCACAGGGCCTGCAGGCCACTGGTCATTTTTTGCTCAGTTTGCCGCGGACAAAAACAGAGCCCTTTCAAACACTTTGCCCCGAAGTGGTGCCCGGTATCCGCCTCCTCCAACAGTTCAAGGGGCACTCCAGGGCGGCGCCTGAGCTTTCCTGACCTACTGGCCAGGAAATTGCTTTATCCACAGCAACAACTCCAATCCCCCGAGCCCGTCATGCCAAATTCCGCTGTGCCCATCGCACAAACTCCGCGCCTGCAACTGCGCCAGATCAGCAAGCGCTATCCCGGTTGCCTGGCCAACGACGCCATCGACCTGAGCATCGCTCCAGGTGAAATCCAGGCCCTGCTCGGCGAGAACGGCGCCGGCAAAAGCACCTTGATGAAGATCATCTACGGGGTGATCCAGGCCGACTCGGGGGAGTTGATCTGGCAAGGCCGGCGTCAGCTCATCAGCAGCCCGGCCCAGGCTCGCGGCCTGGGAATCGGCATGGTGTTCCAGCATTTCTCATTGTTCGAAACCCTCAGCGTCGCGCAAAACATTGCCCTGGCCATGGGCGCGGCGGCCGGCACGCCGGGCCAGCTGGAAGGCAAGATCCGCGAAGTGTCCCAGCGTTATGGCATGCCCCTGGAACCCCAGCGCCTGGTGCACAGCCTGTCCATCGGCGAGCGTCAACGAGTGGAGATCGTGCGCTGCCTGATGCAGGACATCCGCCTGTTGATCCTCGACGAACCCACCTCAGTGCTGACCCCGCAAGAGGCCGAAGAGCTGTTCATCACCCTGCGCCGGCTGGCCGCCGAGGGCTGCAGCATCCTGTTCATCAGCCACAAGCTCGCCGAAGTCCGCGCGCTGTGCCACAGCGCCACAGTACTGCGGGGCGGCCGGGTGGCCGGTCACTGTCGGCCGGCCGAATGCTCGAACCAGGAACTGGCGCGACTGATGGTGGGTGACACGGCGGCCCTGCTCGCCGACTACCCCAAGGTCAGCGGCGCTACCGAATTCCTGCACATCCGCGAGTTGAGCTGGCACAACCCCGATCCCTTCGGCTGCTCCCTCAAGGCCATCGACCTGAGCCTGCGCAGTGGCGAAATCATCGGTATCGCCGGGGTCGCCGGCAATGGCCAGGACGAACTGCTGGCCCTGCTCAGCGGCGAGCAACGCCTGGCTCCCGGTGAGGCCCAACGCATCTGCCTGGCCGGCCAGGCCGTCGGCCATCTCTACCCCGATGCAAGACGCCGAAAGGGGCTGGCCTTCGTCCCCGCCGAACGCCTGGGGCAAGGTGCAGTACCGGAACTGAGCCTGGAAGACAACGCGCTGCTCAGCGCCTTTCAACAGGGACTGGTCCGCAATGGCCTGATTCAAAGAGCCAAGGTCCGCGCCCTGGCCGAGACAATCATCCAGCGCTTCGGGGTCAAGACCGGTGATGCCCAGAGCCCGGCCCGCAGCCTGTCCGGCGGCAATCTGCAGAAATTCATCCTCGGCCGCGAGATCCTCCAGCAACCGCGCTTGCTGATCGCCGCGCACCCGACCTGGGGCGTCGACGTGGGTGCCGCTGCCACCATTCACCGGGCACTGATCGCCCTGCGCGATGCCGGCGCGGCGATCCTGGTGATCTCCGAAGACCTGGATGAACTGCTGCAGATCAGCGATCGCATTGCCGCCCTGTGCGGTGGTCGTCTCTCGACGCCCAAAGCCTGCGCCGACACCTCATTGGTCGAAGTCGGCGCCTGGATGGCCGGCCACTTCGAAGCCGTCCCCTACACCCCCGCCCCGGCGGTTTAACGGAGTCGTCCATGCTGCTTTCACTCGAACCTCGCGGCCGCCAGTCGCGCCTGATGCTCTGGTGTTCCCCTCTTCTGGCCGCGCTGCTGACCCTGAGCTGTGGTGCCCTGCTGTTCATGGCCCTGGGGCATGAACCGCTGCTGACCCTGCACACCCTGCTGATCGCCCCGGTCAGCGACCTGTACGGCGTCTCGGAACTGCTGGTCAAGGCGCTGCCGATCCTGCTCTGCGCCCTGGGTCTGGCAGTGGCCTACCGGGCCCGCATCTGGAACATCGGCGCTGAAGGCCAACTGCTGCTCGGGGCCCTGGCCGGCAGTGCCCTGGCGGTCAACCTCATCGAATTGCAAAGTCGCTGGGCGCTGGTACTGATCCTGCTCACCGGCACCCTCGCCGGCGCCGCCTGGGCCGGGCTCACCGCCTGGTTGCGCACACGCTTCAACGCCAATGAAATCCTCACCAGCATCATGCTCAATTACATCGCCCTGAACCTGTTGCTGTATTGCGTACACGGCCCATTGAAGGACCCCGCCGGGTTCAATTTCCCCGAGTCGGCGATGTTCGGCGACGCCAGCCGCTTGCCACAGTTGATGGAAGACGGTCGGGTCCACGCCGGGGTGTATTTCGCCCTGCTGGCCCTGGTGGCAGTCTGGGTACTGCTGCAAAAAAGCTTCGTCGGTTTCCAGATCAAGGTCCTCGGGCTGGACCGGCGCGCCGCGGGTTTCGTCGGCTTTCGCCAGCAGCGCCTGATCTGGCTGGCGCTATTGATCAGCGGCGCCCTGGCTGGGTTGGCCGGGGTCTGTGAAGTCACCGGGCCCATCGGCCAACTGGTGCCGCAGGTCTCCCCCGGCTACGGCTATGCGGCGATCACCGTGGCCTTTCTCGGGCGCCTGAACCCCATTGGCATCCTGTTCTCCAGCCTGCTCATGGCCCTGCTGTACATCGGTGGCGAAAGCGCGCAGATGAGCCTCAACCTGCCCCAGGCCATTACCCAGTTGTTCCAGGGCATGATGCTGTTCTTCCTCCTGGCCTGTGACGTACTGATTCTCTATCGGCCGCGCCTGAACCTGCGCTGGGCACGCCGCGACACGCCCCTCAGCGCAACCGCCGGAGCCCTGTAATGGATATCGATCTGCTGAGCAATATTCTCTACGCCATGGTGCGCTGCGGCACGCCCTTGCTGCTGGTGGCCCTGGGGGAACTGATCTGTGAAAAGAGCGGCGTCCTCAACCTCGGCCAGGAAGGCATGATGCTGTTCGGCGCGGTGATAGGTTTTATCGTCGCCCTCAACAGCGGCCATTTGTGGCTTGGCGTGCTGCTGGCAATGGCGGCGGGAATGCTGCTCTCGGCGCTGTTTGCCCTGGTGGCCCTGGCGTTCAATGCCAATCAGGTGGCTACCGGGCTGGCGTTGACTATCTTCGGGGTCGGCTTGTCGAGCTTTGTCGGCGCGGCCTGGGTCGGCAAGCCACTGGCCGGGTTCGAACCGCTGGCACTGCCATTGCTCAGCGACATCCCGCTGATCGGCCGCATGCTGTTTGCCCAGGATCTGCTGGTGTACTTGTCCTTCGCGCTGTTCGCCTTGGTGGCCTGGGTGCTCCTCAAGAGCCGGGTTGGCCTGATCATCCAGGCCGTCGGCGAAAACCCCGACGCCGCCAGTGCCATGGGCCTGCCGGTGCTGCGGGTGCGCACGCTCGCGGTGCTGTTCGGCGGTGCCATGGCCGGGTTGGCCGGGGCCTACCTGTCCCTGGCCTACACCCCGATGTGGGCCGAGAACATGAGCGCCGGCCGCGGCTGGATTGCCCTGGCCCTGGTGGTGTTCGCCAGTTGGCGCGTGTGGCGACTGTTGCTCGGCGCCTACCTGTTCGGCCTGGCGAGCATCCTGCATCTGGTGGCCCAGGGCCTGGGGCTGGCGATACCCTCCAACCTGCTGGCGATGCTGCCCTATGCCGCCACCATCCTGGTGCTGGTGCTGCTATCGCGCGACGCCTTGCGCACCCGTTTGTACGCACCGGTTTCCCTGGGGCAGCCGTGGCAGGCGGGGCATTAAATGACCGGCGCACGCCCGGCTGGAGCCAGCTTGCCAACGTCGCCTTTGACCGGCAGCAACTGCGCCACGCACCAGGCCAGTTCGAAAACCAGGAACACCGCGATCAATGCGGTGGCGCCGTGCATCAGGGCGTACCCCTGCCAAGTGGCAAACAGGAGGCGCCCCACCGCGTCATAACGGCCAAACGCCTGCTGCGGATCACGAATCCGCAGCACCGACCATACGCAGACAATCGACCCCATGAGGTTGGCCATCAGCAGGTGCATCGGCTCGAACGGAGGCAGGCTACCGGGCAGATTGAAGGCCTGGACCGCGCCCTGCAGCAACTCGTGCAAGGCCATGAAACTCCAGGGGGTGACAAAGGCCAGCGTCACCAGCAAGTCGTACCAGCCGCTGGCGCGGACCAATTTTCGGTAGTGTTCGGTCGTCCACATAGGAAGTGCTCCATCAACTCAAGGAGCGCGCAGGCTAAAGCCTGGAGTATGCTCCAGGGTCAAGCCCTTTCGAGCCCCATGCATGTGCATCGGAGAACTGGGCCAGTTGCGCCACGAGCTGCAACTGCGGCTGGGACAAGCCTGTCCATTGAATCCGTGATCCTCATTTATCAAGGAACCTCATCATGTCCACGGCAAAAACCGCACTGATCATCGGCGCCTCCCGGGGCCTGGGCCTCGGCCTGGTACAACGCCTGCTGGAAGACGGCTGGCAAGTCACCGCCACCGTGCGCAACCCGCACAAGGCCGAAGCCCTGCAGGCACTGGGCAAGGTGCAGATCGAACAACTGGACATGGACGATCAGCAAGCGGTGATCGCCCTGAGCCAGAAACTCAAGGACCAGGTGTTCGACCTACTGTTCGTCAACGCCGGGGTCAAGGGCCCGGACAACCAGTTGCCGGGCCACGCGACCCTGGCCGAAGTCGGCCAGCTGTTCTTCACCAACGCCGTGGCGCCGATCAACCTGGCCCAGCGCTTTGTCGGGCAGATCCGCAAGGACAGCGGCGTGCTGGCGTTCATGAGTTCGGTGCTGGGCAGCGTGACCATGCCGGATGCTCCGGAACTGGCGCTGTACAAGGCCAGCAAGGCGGCGCTGAACTCCATGACCAACAGCTTCGTCACCCAGCTGCAACAGAAGCTGACCGTGCTCTCGCTGCACCCGGGCTGGGTGAAGACCGACATGGGCGGCGAAGGCGCCGACATCGACGTGCAAACCAGCACCCGTGGGCTGATCGCCCAGATCAACGCCTACACCGGCAAGGGCGGCCATCACTTCGTCAACTACAAGGGCGAAACCATCCCCTGGTAAGCCCGCAATCTCTGTAACCGATGCCCCTGGCAGCGCTTGCACAGCGCTGCCAAGGCTCTGCAACGGGGGGCAAACCGCAAGTTTTGTCCCCCGGCACATCTTTCGCTAGACTGCGCACCTCGCCCCTTGCGGCGACCCTGGATCAGCAGACAGGGCAACACTGAGCTGGCTAACCTGAACCCACTTTCAGAGGAGCCGGCCACCATGCCTGCGACCCGTACCTGGTTAAAAAATCCCCTGGCCATCTTCACCGGCAATGCCCTCGACGCCCGTGGCGGCCTGGTCGTGCAAGACGGTCTGATCGTTGAAGTCCTGGGCCTGGGCCAACAGCCTGCGAGCCCTTGCCAACAGGTCTTCGATGCCCGCGAGCACGTGTTGCTGCCGGGCCTGATCAACACCCACCATCACTTCTACCAAACCCTGACCCGAGCCTGGGCGCCGGTGGTCAACCAGCCGCTGTTCCCCTGGCTCAAGACCCTGTATCCGGTCTGGGCCCGGCTGACCCCGGAAAAACTCGCCCTGGCCACCAAAGTGGCGCTGGCCGAGCTGCTGCTCTCCGGTTGCACCACCGCCGCCGACCATCACTACCTGTTTCCCGACGGCCTGGAAAACGCCATCGACGTGCAAGTCGAAAGCGTGCGTGAACTGGGCATGCGCGCCATGCTCACCCGCGGTTCCATGAGCCTGGGCGAAAAGGACGGCGGCCTGCCACCGCAACAGACCGTGCAGGAAGGCCAGGTGATTCTCGACGACAGTCAGCGCCTGATTCGCCAATACCACGAGCGTGGCGACGGCGCGCAGATCCAGATCGCCCTGGCGCCGTGCTCGCCGTTCTCGGTAACCCCGGAAATCATGTCGGCCAGCGCCGAACTGGCCAACGGACTCGATGTGCGTCTGCACACTCACCTCGCCGAAACCCTCGACGAAGAAGACTTCTGCCTGCAGCGCTTCGGCCTGCGCACCGTGGATTACCTGGACAGCGTCGGCTGGCTCGGTCCGCGTACCTGGCTGGCCCACGGCATCCACTTCAACCCGGATGAAATCGCCCGCCTGGGCGCTGCCGGCACCGGCATCTGCCATTGCCCGAGTTCGAACATGCGCCTGGCCTCCGGCATCTGCCCCAGTATCGAACTGACCGACGCTGGCGCGCCCCTGGGCTTGGGCGTGGACGGTTCGGCGTCCAACGATGCGTCGAACATGATTCTCGAAGCGCGGCAGGCGCTGTACATCCAGCGCCTGCGCTACGGCGCCGAGAAGATCACCCCGGAGCGCGTATTGGGCTGGGCGACCCAGGGTTCGGCAAGCCTGTTGGGCCGCACCGACATCGGCGAGCTGGCGGTGGGCAAGCAGGCGGACCTGGCGTTGTTCAAGCTCGATGAGCTGCGTTTCTCGGGCAGCCATGATCCGGTTTCGGCGCTGCTGTTGTGCGGCGCGGATCGAGCGGACCGGGTCATGATTGGTGGCCAGTGGCGGGTGATTGATGGCCAGGTCGAAGGGCTGGACCTGAAAAACCTGATCGCCGATCACAGCCAGGCGGCCCGGCAACTGATCGCCGGTAGCTGATCGTTGAGTCCAACGGCGAGGGACCCGATCCCTCGCCTGCGCCTTAAGCGGAATCGGATTGAGGAAACATGTTAGTTTCCGCCCTCGAACGAACCGCTATAGGGACATTACGTGAAACAAAAGTACGGACTGGCGCTCTGCGTCGCGCTGCTGATTGCAGGCTGCGAGAAACCGGAGGTTGCTGGCCCGCCCAGCAAAGCGCTGTCAGCTGAAAAAGTGGCAGAAATTGCTTCGACCATCAGCCGCAAATACCCAGATCTGTCCCCACAAAACCGCGAGGCCGTACTCAACACAGTGATCCGCTCCCTGGACAACATGGTGTTGATCGAAGGGGGCGAATTCCAGATGGGCGATTTCGGTTGGCCCCATGGCTTCGACCCACTTGCCTTGTGCCAATGGCCCTGCGGCGTGGACCCGGCAAAAATGGAGCGGATCAGTCTCGACGTCGATGACGATTTCGTTCACCCGGTCAAATTGAGCAGCTATTACCTGTCCTCGCTGCAAACCACCCTGGGCGATTTTGATCTGTTCTTCCTGGCCCAAGGCAAGCCGCCATTCGACGCTGAACTTCGTAAACGCGAAGACATGAAGCAACTCTACCTTGAAAACCTGCCCGCCCCGGCCTCTCGATCATGGCAAGAGGCCAAGGATTACTGTGGCTGGCTGGCAGACCTCAGCGGCTATCGCGTCGATCTGCCGACCGAGGCGCAATGGGAATATGCGGCGCGCAACCGCGGCCAGCCGGTGATGTTCGCCACCGACAACGGCAATCTGGATTACGGCCGCAACTTCCCGGCCCCTGACGACAACGAAACCTTCGCCGTGGACAGGTTTGTGCCCAATCCGCTAGGCCTCTACAACCTCACCGGCAACGCCAGTGAATGGGTCAACGATTGGTACGATAAACACTACTATCGCGAGTCTCCCGTGGAGAACCCGCAAGGGCCTGAAACAGGCATCTATCGGGCACAACGCGGCGCCAACAACAAGTTTGCCAACGACCCGACCTTTTCTCCTTCGGCCAGCACCGTGCGCCGTTGGCGTTGGGGGGCACTGGCGGCCTGGAATGCCCCCGGTGTCAGCTTTCGCTGCGCCATCCAATCAGCCCAGCCGCTTTAAAGGCCCAGCAGCGACAGCATGATGAAGGTGGCAAACAGCACGAAGTGAGTCATGCCTTCTATGGCATTGGTTTCACCGTCGTTGAGGTTGATCGCGCTGACGATCAGGGTGATGAACACCATCACTGTCTGCACAGGAGTCATGGCCATCTGGAACGGCTGGCCGGTGTACAGGGCCATGGCCTCCATCACCGGCACCGTGAGGATCACCGTCGACAGGGAGGCGCCCAGGGCCACGTTGACCACCGACTGCATGCGGTTGGCCAGGGCCGCGCGCAGGGCGGTGAGAATCTCCGGCGCCGCGGAAATCGCCGCCACCAGGATCGCCGTGATCACCGGCGGCGCGCCCGTGCCTTCCAGGCCCAGGTCCAGGGTCTTGGACATCACCTCGGCCAGGGCGCCGATCACCACCACGCCGAACACCAGGATGCCGATGCTCCAGGCCAGGTTGACGGCATGGGGCTGTTCCTGGGCCTCTTTAGCACGGCGCTTTTCCGGGTAGCTATAGCTGAAGAAGTAACTGTGCGGCCCGACCTGCATGCGCAGGAACAGGGTATAGAGCACCACCATCGCGCCAATGGTGAAGGCCGAATACACCTTCCAGTCGGCCTCGGGGATGAACTCCGGCACCACCATCGACACGCCCATGGCGGTGAGGATCATCACGCTGTAGGTGCGCGCCGAATCGTCGTTATAAGGCTGCTCGCCATGCTTGATGCCGCCCATCAGCGCGGCCAGGCCGAGGATGCCGTTGATGTCCAGCATCACCGCCGAATAGATGGTGTCGCGCACCAGGGTCGGCGAGGCTTCGTTGCTCATCATGATGGCCAGGATCACCACCTCCACCAGCACCGCGGCCAGGGTCAGGATCATGGTGCCGTAGGGGTCGCCGACCTTTTCCGCCAGCCGTTCGGCGTGGTGGGCAACACGCATCGAGGCGATGACGATAAAGCCGATCAGCACCAGCCCGGCCATCAGGGCAATGCCTTGGCCACTATTGAGCAACAGGTGTTCCAGGGGATAGGCGGCCACGGCCGCCAGCAGCGCAAGCAGCAAAAACTGTTCTTGCTTGAGGGAAGTGAACATTGCAGTCCTTTGACGGAAATAAAAACGAGTACAGGAGATGAGTAAAAGACTGCTTCGGGTCACTAACGTTTCGTTACATGTTAGTGCACCAGCCTCAGGCACCGCGCACCGGGTTGGATCTTGAAAGCCCTTCGCCGGCAAGCCGGCTCCTAGATTCCAGCCCCGTAGGAGCTGGCTTGCCAGCGAAAAGTGCGCCCCACAGCCCACGTAGAAACCGCCTCGCCGGCGCAACCGCCATCTTTGTTGTCCTGTTGGTCAGCTATTTGCATTGCCCTTAAGCGCTTGCCGACCCAGTCCTCCCCCACAACAAGATGGAGCTCCAATTCATGCATACACGCCCGTTGCACAAGCTGCTCTGCGCCCTGGCCGCTGCCGTCGGCCTGAGTGCCAGTCTCGCCGCCAGCGCTGCCGATCCGCTGAAGGTCGGCTTCGTCTACATCGGTCCCATCGGTGACCACGGCTGGACCTATCAGCATGAACAAGGACGCAAGGCACTGGCGGAAAAGTTCGGCGAGCAGATCAAGACCAACTACGTCGAGAACGTGGCCGAAGGCGCCGATGCCGAGCGGGTGATCCGCAACATGGCCAAGGACAACTACGACCTGATCTTCACCACCTCCTTCGGCTACATGAACCCCACCCTGAAAGTCGCCAAGCAGTTCCCCAAGGTGACCTTCGAACACGCCACCGGCTACAAGCAGGACAAGAACCTTGGCACCTACCTGGCGCGCACCTACGAGGGACGCTACGTCGGCGGCTTTCTCGCGGCGAAGATGACCAAGAGCAAGAAGATCGGCTACGTCGCCTCGTTCCCGATCCCGGAGGTGATCCGCGACATCAACGCCATCCAGCTGGCCCTGAACAAGTACAACCCGGGCACCGAGATCAAGGTGGTGTGGGTCAACTCCTGGTTCGACCCGGGCAAGGAAGCCGACGCCGCCAACGCCCTGATCGACCAGGGCGCCGACGTGATCTTCCAGCACACCGACAGCCCGGCGCCGATCCAGGCCGCAGAACGCCGCGGCGTGTATGCGGTGGGCTACGCCTCGGACATGGCCCACTTCGGCCCCAAGGCGGTGCTGACCTCCATCGTCAACAACTGGGCCCCGCACTACATCCAGGCCACCCAAGGGGTGCTGAACCACAGCTGGACATCCCAGGACTACTGGGGCGGTCTGAAAGAGGGTACGGTTGAGCTGCCCCTCAGCGACCTGCTGCCGGCCCCGGTGAAAACCGAGGCCGAGCAGATCATCGCCAGCATCAAGAGCGGCGAGTTCCACCCGTTCACCGGCCCGATCAAGGACCAGGCCGGGGTCGAGAAAATCGCCGCGGGGGTCAGCGCCAGCAATGCCGAACTGGCCTCGATGAACTACTACGTCGAGGGCCTGAAGGCAGACCTCCCCAAATAAGCTGGTCGTCGCTGCCGGAGCACCCGCCAGCGACGACGGACCGCCAACCGGATGGGAGCCTTTTCATGCATCAACTGCCGATCATCGATATCAGCCCGCTGTATCAGGAGGCCCAGCCAGGCTGGGACAGTGTCGCCAGACAGATCGACCGCGCCTGTCGCGAATGGGGCTTCTTCTATATCAAGGGCCACCCGATCAGTGCACAACGCATCGAGCAATTGCTGGCCACGGCCAAGCACTTCTTCGCCCTGCCCAGCGCCGAGAAACTCAAGATCGACATCACCCAGAGCCGCCACCATCGCGGCTACGGCGCCATCGCCACCGAGCAACTGGACCCGAGCAAGCCCAGCGACCTCAAGGAAACCTTCGACATGGGCCTGCACCTGCCGGCCGAGCATCCCGAAGTGCTGGCGGACAAGCCCCTGCGCGGCCCCAACCGCCACCCGGACCTGCCCGGCTGGAAAGACCTGATGGAGCAGCACTACCAGGACATGCAAGCCCTGGCCCAGACCCTGCTGCGGGCCATGACCCTGGCCCTGGGCATCGAACGCGACTTCTTCGACCGCCGCTTCCAGGACCCGGTCAGCGTGCTGCGGCTGATCCACTACCCCCCGCGACACACCGCCAGCAGCACCGAGCAGCAAGGCGCGGGAGCCCATACCGACTATGGCTGCATCACCCTGCTCTACCAGGACTCCGCCGGTGGCTTGCAAGTGCGCAACGTCCAGGGGCAGTGGATCGATGCGCCGCCCATCGAAGGCAGCTTCGTGGTCAACCTCGGCGACATGATGGCGCGCTGGAGCAACGACCGTTACCTGTCGACTCCGCACCGGGTCATCAGCCCGCTGGGGGTGGACCGCTACTCGATGCCGTTCTTCGCCGAACCGCACCCGGACACCCGCATCGAATGCCTGCCCGGCTGCCAGGACGCGGAGCACCCGGCCAAGTACCCGGTGACCACCTGCGCCGAATTCCTGCTCTCGCGTTTTGCCGATACCTACGCCTATCGCCGGGAGCTGGAGCAGGCCTGATCGCCCATTCGGTCAGGTTTTACCGAACAATCGCGCCGCCAGATGTAGAATGGCGGCTTTTTCGGGCCCGGTGAAAACCTGGCGATAGCCGCAACCGCCGCCAGTTCCCCAGAGAAGGGCACGGCCCCGGCAGCGCATCACTCTCGCAGCGCCCGCCTGCACCTGATGAGACAACACCATGTATGACTGGCTGAACGCCTTGCCCAAGGCCGAGTTGCACCTGCACCTGGAAGGTTCCCTGGAACCGGAACTGCTGTTCGCCCTGGCCGAACGCAACAAGATCGCCCTGCCCTGGAGCGACGTCGAAACCCTGCGCAAGGCCTACGCCTTCAACAACCTGCAGGAGTTCCTCGACCTGTATTACCAGGGCGCCGATGTGCTGCGCACCTCCCAGGATTTCTACGACCTGACCTGGGCCTACCTGCTGCGCTGCAAAGAGCAGAACGTGATCCACACCGAGCCGTTCTTCGATCCGCAGACCCACACCGACCGCGGCATCCCGTTCGAAGTGGTGCTCAACGGCATCGCCGCCGCACTCAAGGACGGCGAGCAGCAACTGGGCATCACCAGCGGCCTGATCCTCAGCTTCCTGCGCCACTTGAGCGAAGAAGAAGCACAGAAAACCCTCGACCAGGCGCTGCCGTTCCGCGATGCCTTCGTTGCCGTGGGCCTGGACAGTTCGGAAATGGGTCACCCGCCAAGCAAGTTCCAGCGGGTCTTCGACCGCGCCCGCAGCGAAGGCTTCCTGACCGTCGCCCACGCCGGCGAGGAAGGCCCGCCCGAGTACATCTGGGAAGCCCTGGACCTGTTGAAGATCCAGCGCATCGACCACGGCGTGCGCGCTTTCGAGGACGAGCGGCTGATGCAGCGCATCATCGACGAACAGATCCCGCTGACCGTGTGCCCGCTGTCCAACACCAAGCTCTGCGTGTTCGACCACATGTCCCAGCACAACATCCTGCAAATGCTCGAGCGCGGGGTGAAGGTCACGGTCAACTCCGATGACCCGGCGTACTTCGGCGGCTACGTCACCGAGAACTTCCACGCCTTGTACACCGACCTGGGCATGACCCAGGACCAGGCCCGGCGCCTGGCGCAGAACAGCCTGGATGCGCGGCTGGTCAAGCCGTAACGGTCTTCGCCGGCCAGCCGGCTCCTACAGGTTCGTGTAGGAGCCGGCTGGCCGGCGAAACTCAAGCGCCCGCCTCGCTCAACGCCTCCAGCGTCTTGCCCCGGGTCTCCATCCCGAACCGCCAGACCACTCCCGCCGCCACCACAAAGCACGCCGCCCCCAGGGCAAACACCCCGCCCTGCCCAGTGATGGGAAACACCAGTCCGGTCACCAAAGGCCCCAGCAACGAACCGATCCGGCCAACGGCCGAAGCGAAGCCCGAACCCGTGGCCCGGGCAGACGTCGGGTACAGCTCGGGCGTGTAGGTGTAGAGCACCGCCCACATGCCGAACAGGAAAAACTGCATCAGCAGGCCGGTGCCGATCAACAGGCTGACGTTGCCGCCAAACACCGCGCTCTGGCCGTAGAAGAAGGCCATGATCCCGCCGCCGAGCAAGGTGACGATGCACACCGGCTTGCGCCCCCAGCGCTCCACCAGCCAGGCGGCCATGAGGAACCCGGGAATCCCGCCCAGGGAAATCAGCACCGTGTAGTACACCGACTGGGTCACGGCAAAACCGGACTGTTGCAGCAAGGCGCTGAGCCAGGACGTCAGCCCGTAGAACCCCAGCAATGCGAAGAACCACAGGCTCCAGATCATCATCGTGCGTTGCCGATACAGGGGCGACCAGATCTGTTTCAGCGCAGAAAAGAAGTACCCCGGCGCCTGCTCGACTCGCGGCAGGCGCACCGGTTCCGGCAACGGGGCGCCACCCAGGGCAGCCCGCACCTTGTCCTCGATGCCCAACAGCACCCGGTCGGCCTCGGCATGGCGCCCAGCCTGCTCCAGCCAGCGCGGCGACTCGGGAATGAAGAAGCGGATCACCAGCACGAACACTGCCGGAATCGCCAGCACCAGGAAGATGTCGCGCCAGCCGATCAGCGGCAGGAGGAAGTACGACAGCGCACCGGCCGCCACAAAACCCAAGGGCCAGAAGCCGTCCATCAAGGCGATGTAGCGCCCGCGTCGTTGCGCCGGAATCATCTCCGAGAGCATCGATTGGGCGATGGGAAACTCCATGCCCATGCCGATGCCCAGGAGCACCCGGAACAGGGTCAGGCTGTCCACGCTCTGGGCGGTGGAACACAGGTAACTGGCCACGCCCCAGAGCACGATGCTCCATTGGAACACCGGCTTGCGCCCGAAGCGGTCGGCGAGCATGCCCGACAGCGAGGCGCCGAGCACCATGCCGAAGAAGCTGGAGCTGGCCAGCAGGCCGGCCTGGGCCGAGCTCAGGCCGAACTCGGTTTTGATCGACCCCAGCAGGAAGGTCATCATCGCCAAATCCATGGAGTCGAAGAAAAACGCCAGGGCAATGATGATGAAGATCACCCGGTGATAACCGCTGATAGGTAAGCGCTCCAGGCGCTCTGCGGCGCTGTATCCCTGTATGCCCATGCCCTGTTCCCCCGATTGAATGCACGACCCGTCGAGTGTGCGGGATCGAAGCGGGGGGTGATGGCTGAGGGCGACCTGTTCGCGTCCGGCAGCGACGCCGAGGGCGCGGCACCTGGGTTCGCCGGCACCCCGGCTCTTACGGGCGGCGGGCGCTGATCTGGGCGCAGCGCTCCTGGAGCATGTCCCGCAACAGCTTGACCGGTTTGCTCAAGTGCGCGCGATGGGTGCACAGCAGGTTCAGCGACGCGCCTTCGCAACGCAACTCCGGCAACAGCACCTGCAAGCGGCCGGCCAGCACGTCGGCGGCCACATCCAGCCAGGACTTGTAGGCAATCCCTTCGCCGGCCACCGCCCAGCGCCGCACTACATCGGCATCGTCACTCAGGCGGTCGCCGCTGACGGTCAGGCTCACCTCGCGCTTGCCGTCATAAAAACTCCAAAGGTCGTGGGCCCGGCTGTCGAGCATGTACAGCAGGCAGTTGTGCTGGGCCAGTTGCTCCAGCTGGCGCGGCTCGCCGTGCCGGGCCAGGTAGCTGGGGGCCGCACACAGGACCCGGAGATTGTCCGGGGCTATCGGCAGCGCCACCAGGCTGGAGTCTTCCGGCTCGCCGTAGCGCAGGGCAATGTCCACCGGCTGGCGGAACAGATCGGCAATCCGGTCCCCCAGCAGCAGGCGCACGCTGAGCTTGGGATGCTCGCGCTGGAACTCGTCGAGCCAGGGCAGCAGCAGGTTGCGACCAAAGTCAGAGGGCGCGGAAAGCTGCAACACGCCGCTGACCTGATCCTGTCCACTAGCCAGCAAGCGCCGCCCTTCATCCAGGTTGCTCAAGGCGGCGCGAGCGTATTCAAGAAAGCCCTCGCCCTCGGCCGTCAGACGCAGGCTGCGGGTGGAACGGGCCAGCAAACGCGCCCCCAAGTGTTCTTCGATGCGCTTGAGGGCGGCGCTGGCCACCGCCGGCGACAGGTCCATGACCCGGGCCGCCGCCGACAGGCTGCCCAGGTCCGCGGCCCGCACGAACAGTTGCAGGTCATCGAATCGCAGCATGGATCTACCCCTGGATTATCAAAGAAATATTGAAAGAGACTGCTCTTTTAGCCGGTTTTATCTTCGGGAGAAATAGCCAATTATCTGCCCATCACCTGACAGCCCAAAGGTAAACACCATGTCCCAAGCCTTTACCGCCATCGCGACCCTGATCGCCAAGCCTGACCAGCACAACGTCCTCAAGCACGAACTCAGTGCCCTGGTACACCCCAGCCGTGCCGAGACCGGCTGCCAGTATTACCAATTGCATCAGGACGCCGAACAGCCGGGCACCTTCTACGTTCTGGAACGCTGGGACGATGAGGCCGCCCTGGAGTTTCACAACAACACCCCGCACTTCCAGCATTTCCTCGACCAGACCCGCGAGGCGATCGAGCACTTCGAACTCAAGCGCCTGCAACTGATCGTCTGATCCTCACTCTGCACTCAACAGGAATTCACCATGAAAGCCATCGCCTACTACGCATCCCTACCAATCGACGACCCCAAGTCCCTGCAAGACATCGAACTGCCCGAGCCGGTCGCCGGCCCTCGCGACCTGCTGGTGGAGGTCAAGGCCATCTCGGTCAACCCGGTGGACACCAAGGTCCGCCAGAACGTCCAGCCCGAAGGCGGCGCCGCCAAGGTGCTGGGTTGGGACGTGGCCGGCGTGGTCAAGGCCGTGGGCAGCGAGGTCAGCCTGTTCAAGGTTGGCGACCGGGTGTTCTACGCCGGCTCCATCGCCCGGGCCGGAGGCAACAGCGAGCTGCACACCGTGGATGAACGGATCGTCGGCCACATGCCCAAGAGCCTGGGTTTTGCCGAAGCCGCGGCCCTGCCGCTGACCGCGATCACGGCCTGGGAACTGCTGTTCGAACGCCTGCAAATCAGCCAGGACCGCAGCGACCAGGGCCAGAGCCTGCTGATTGTCGGCGCCGCCGGCGGGGTCGGTTCGATCCTCACCCAACTGGCCCGGCAACTAACCGGCCTCAAGGTGATCGGCAGCGCCTCCCGGGAGCAGACCCAAGCCTGGGTCCGCGAGCTGGGCGCGCACGGCGTGGTGGATCACCGTCAGCCACTGAGCGCAGAGCTCAAGCGCATCGGCATCAATCAGGTGACCCACGTCGCCAGCCTGACCCAGACCGACACCCACCTTGATGAGTTGGTGGAAGCCCTGGTGCCCCAGGGCAAACTGGCCCTGATCGACGATCCGAAAAGCCTCGACGTGACCAAGCTCAAGCGCAAGAGCCTGTCCCTGCACTGGGAGTTCATGTACACCCGCTCGCTGTTCGAGACCACCGACATGCAGGAACAGCACGTGCTGCTCAACAAGGTCGCCGAGCTGATCGACGCCGGCACCTTGAAGACCACAGTGGGCGAGCATTTCGGCCAGATCAACGCGGCCAACCTGCGCCGCGCCCACGCCTTGCTGGAGAGCGGCACGGCCAAGGGCAAGATCGTCCTGGAAGGTTTCTAAGGGCTGAACGCACGGCGGCCATCGCGCACAAAAGCCCGATGGCCGCCGTCAGTCCGAGAGTTGATTTCGGTCATATTTGTGACCGTATTCGGGTCTACACTGGCAGCCCTTGCATCGCACTCTTTTACCGTTAGGAGGTCAGCAATGAAGATCCTGATAAAAGAATTGGCAAACCCTCAAGGCTCCCAATGGCAGGTCCGTCTCGACCAGCACGCGGTGACTTTCCGCAGTGAAGCCGAGGCCCGGGCTTTCACCCAGACCCTGCAAGCACGCCTGCAAGCCCCCCACCCGATTCCCCAGAGTCAGCGCGCCGTCGGCTGACTCAGAGCTCGGCGGTTTTCAAGGCCCGGGCATTCTGCAAACGCCGGGTCATGACCGCCATGCTCACCGCCAGAACACCACACAGGCTGATGACCATGGCCATCGGCATGGCACTGCCATCGTGCAACACACCCACCAGATAGGCAGCGCCCGCAGCGACGCTGAACTGCAGGCAACCGAGCATGGCCGAGGCGCTGCCGGCCCGCGCGCCCTGGCCGTTCATGGCGCAGGCCGCCGCGTTGGGAATGATGCAGCCCAGGCTGGCGATGCACACGAACAAGGGCAGCAACAGCGGCCAGAGCTCACTCGTATGCAGGGCGCTGACTGCCAGCAAGGTCAACCCGGCCGCCAGGTAGATCCACACGGTACGGGCCAGCAGGAAAGCCGGACCGCGCTTGGCCAACAGCCGCGCATTGATCTGCGCCACCAGGATGAAACCGCCGGCATTGATCCCGAAGAACCAGCCGAAATGCTCCGCCGGCACGCCGTAGAGCTTGATAAAGACAAAGGGCGAGCCGGCGATATAGGAAAACATCCCGGCGATGGCGATGCCGCCGGTCAGGGCGTGACCGAGAAAGACCCGGTCCGCCAGCAACAGGCCGTACTGGCGCAACGCGCCGGACAACGGTAGGCGCGGGCGCGTGGCCGGCATGCTTTCCGGCAGGCCCAGGGCCACCGCCAATCCCGACAGGGCGCTGAACACCGTGAGCATGATGAAGATCGATTGCCAACCGTAGAGATTGACCAGCAGGCCGCCGAGCATCGGCGCCAGGATCGGCGCCAGGCCCATCACCAGCATCAACTGGGAGAACACCTTGGCCGAACCCACGGCATCGCACTTGTCGCTGACCACCGCGCGGGATATCACCATCCCGGCGCAACCGCCCAGGGCCTGGACGAAACGCGCGCCAATCAGCCACTCCAGGTTGGGCGCATAGGCGCAGGCCAGTGAGGCAAGGGTGAACAGCCCCACTCCCACCAGCAACGGCAGGCGCCGACCAAAACGGTCGGCCACAGGACCATAGGCCAGCTGCCCAATGGACAATCCAAGGAAATAGGCGGCCAGGGTCAGTTGGACGTGTTTTTCATCGGTGCCGAAAGCCAGGGCCATCGAGGGAAAGGCCGGCAGATAAAAGTCGATGGCCAAAGGGCCAAAAGCGCTCAAGGCGCCGAGAATCAGGATTGTGCGCAGGTTCATGGCATCCAAGCGAGCGTTGGTCAGCGGTCGCACAGTCTAGCTGCGCTTGGACGCCTTGAACATTCCGATAGGTCGCTAACGATTAAAAAGACTCAAGCAACCTGGACGGCGTAGCCTTCCTCGCTGATCAGATTGATCACCTCTTCGCTGGACAGGCGACTCTCGACCCCCACTTCCTTGGCCGCCAGATCCACCCGCACGGTGGCCGCCGGGTCCTTGCTCTGCAGCGCCTGAGTGATGGCCCGCACGCAGTGGCCGCAGGACATGCCTTGAACATTGAATACTTGCATCGCGCTTCTCCTGTATTGGGATGCACGCAGTCTTGTCCTTGCCACCGTGGCAAGGTCAAGTTCCGGATTGAACTGCCGGGCTGGAAATCGGCGCCGCGCTCCGCCAAGCTGCACGTCTTATGACATCACAGCAGGAGATTCAGCCATGCGCTGGTCAACTTTCAGCCTCGTCGGCCTCCTTGGTCTGTTGGCGGCAACGCCACCGGCACTGGCCGCCGGAGAAGACTACGGCGTACTGATCATTTCCCGGGAGCGGCTGGAAGTCGCCACCTCCTGCGAGATCGGCCTGTACATCCAGGACCAGCTCGCCGGTCGGCTGTTCCAGGAACAGAGCGCCTCCTTCAACCTGCCGCCGGGCAAAGTGTCCCTGCGCCTGAAACTGCTGCCGGGCCAGGCGCCGGGCTGCAACCCTGGCCTGCTCGCCCCGGGTTCCCAGGACATCAGCGTGCGGGCCGGCGACGTGCTGAAGTTCCGCATCGCCAGCAACGCCTCGGGCATGTACCTCAAGCCCACCGCCCTGGACTACTGACGCTCCGCCCTCCACACGCCTTGCGTCCTGCAGCGCAAGGCGTGCTCCTGCTCCCCCCTGGGACAAAATGAAGCACCCTGGCAATGCCCGCTTGACCTTGCCTGCATGGCAAGGTTGATCCTGTGGGCAACATTTACAGGGAGTGTCAGCCATGCCTGAATCAACCACCTTCGACCTGCCGATTGCCGGCATGACCTGCGCCAGTTGCGCCGGTCGTGTGGAGCGTGCCTTGGCCAAGGTCGCCGGTATACGCGCGGTCAGCGTCAACCTCGCCACGGAACAGGCCCGGGTCGAAGCCCCCGGGGACAGTCTGCCGGCCCTGCTGGAAGCCGTGGAAAATGCCGGTTACAGCGTACCGGTGCAGTCCATTGAATTGACCATCGGCGGCATGACCTGCGCCACCTGTGCCGGACGTGTAGAACGCGCCTTGAACAAGGTTCAAGGCGTGCGCAGCGCCAGCGTCAACCTGGCCACGGAACGGGCTCACCTCGAGCTGCTGGGCCAGGTCGACCCGGCGCAACTGATCAACGCCGTGACCCAGGCCGGCTACTCAGCCAGCCTGTGGCAGGCTGAGCAGAAGCAAGGCAACGACCAGCAGCAGAACCTGCGCCGCGAACGCTGGAGCCTGGTCCTGGCGATCCTCCTGGCCCTGCCCCTGGTGCTGCCGATGCTGGTGCAACCCTTTGGCCTGCACTGGATGCTCCCGGCCTGGGCCCAGTTCGCCCTGGCCACTCCGGTGCAGTTCATCTTCGGCGCACGCTTTTATGTCGCCGCCTGGAAAGCCGTGCGCGCCGGCAGCGGCAACATGGACCTGCTGGTGGCCCTGGGCACCAGCGCCGGCTATGGCCTGAGCCTGTATGAATGGGCCACGGCCGCCGCCGGCAGCATGCCGCACCTGTACTTCGAAGCCTCGGCGGTGGTGATCGCCCTGGTGCTGCTGGGCAAGTACCTGGAAAGCCGCGCCAAGCGCCAGACCGCCAGCGCCATCCGCGCCCTGGAAGCCCTGCGCCCCGAGCGGGCAATCCAGGTCATCGATGGGCGCGAGCAGGAAGTCGCCATCAGCGCCCTGCGCCTGAACGACCTGGTGCTGGTCAAACCCGGCGAGCGCTTTCCGGTGGACGGCGAAGTCATCGAAGGCCAGAGCCATGCCGACGAAGCGCTGATCAGCGGTGAAAGCCTGCCGGTGCCCAAGCAGCCTGGGGATAAAGTCACCGGCGGCGCCATCAACGGCGAAGGCCGCCTGCTGGTACGCACCCTGGCCCTCGGCGCGGAAACCGTGCTGGCACGGATCATTCGCCTGGTGGAAGACGCCCAGGCCGGCAAGGCACCGATCCAGAAGCTGGTGGACAAGGTCAGCCAGGTGTTCGTACCCACCGTGCTGGTGCTGGCGCTGATCACCCTGGTGGGCTGGTGGCTGTATGGCGCGCCCCTGGAAACCGCAGTGATCAACGCCGTCGCCGTGCTGGTGATCGCCTGCCCTTGCGCCCTGGGCCTGGCCACCCCCACCGCGATCATGGCCGGCACCGGCGTGGCCGCCCGCCACGGCATCCTGATCAAGGACGCCGAAGCCCTGGAACGAGCCCACGAAGTCAGCTCGGTGGTTTTCGACAAGACCGGCACCCTGACTTCCGGTACGCCACGCATCGCCCATATGCAGGCCCTGGAAGGCGACGACAATAGCGTGCTGCAACTGGCCGGTGCCCTGCAGCGCGGCAGTGAGCATCCCCTGGCCAAAGCGGTGCTGGACCTGTGCCAGGAACGCCAACTGCCGGTGGCCGATGTCAGCGCCAGCCAGTCCCTGACCGGGCGCGGCATCGCCGGCACCCTGGACGGCCGCCAACTGGCCCTGGGCAACCGCCGCCTGCTGGAAGAAAGCGGCCTGACCCCGGGCAGCCTGGCCCAGGCAGCCAAAGACTGGGAACACGAGGGCCGGACCCTGTCCTGGCTGATCGAGCAGAGCCCGCAATCCCGGGTGCTGGGCCTGTTCGCCTTTGGCGACACCCTCAAGCCCGGCGCCTTGCAGGCGGTGCAGCAACTGCGCGCGCGGCATATCAGCAGCCACCTGCTGACCGGCGACAACCGTGGCAGCGCCAAGGTCGTGGCCGATGCCCTGGGCATCGACGATGTGCACGCCGAAGTACTGCCGGCGGACAAGGCCGCCACGGTGACGGCACTGAAAAAGACCGGCGTGGTGGCCATGGTCGGCGACGGCATCAACGACGCCCCGGCCCTGGCGGCGGCAGACATCGGCATTGCCATGGGCGGCGGCACCGACGTGGCCATGCACGCGGCGGGCATCACCCTGATGCGCGGCGATCCACGACTGATACCCGCGGCCCTGGAGATCAGCCGCAAGACCTACGCGAAAATCCGCCAGAACCTGTTCTGGGCCTTCGTCTACAACCTGATCGGCATCCCGCTGGCGGCCTTCGGCCTGCTTAACCCGGTGCTGGCCGGGGCGGCCATGGCCCTGTCCAGCGTCAGCGTGGTGAGCAATGCGCTACTGTTGAAAACCTGGAAACCCAAAGACCTGGAGAACGCCGAATGAACATCGGCCAAGCGGCGCGCAAGAGCGGCCTGAGCGCCAAGATGATCCGTTACTACGAGTCCATCGGCCTGCTCAAGCCGGCCCATCGCAGCGACAGCGGCTATCGCCTGTACGGCGACGAAGACCTGCACAGCCTGGCCTTCATCAAGCGCTCTCGCGATCTGGGCTTTTCCCTGGAAGAAGTGGGCAAGCTGCTGACCCTGTGGCAGGACCGGCAGCGAGCCAGCGCCGATGTAAAGGCCCTGGCGCGCCAGCACATCGATGAACTCAACCAGAAGATCCGCGAACTGGCCGGGCTGCGCGACACCCTGCAGGACCTGGTGGAGCACTGCCACGGCGACCATCGCCCGGACTGCCCGATCCTCAAGGAACTGGCTTCGGGCAGTTGTTGCGGGTCCTGAGCATTTGCAAGAAGCGCTCTCTGTAGCCGCTGCCGAGCCCTGGCGAGGCTGCGAAAAGGTCCGCAGGGCCTTGCTTGGCGATCCCTTGCAAAACCTCAGCGCCCTCAAGATCCTCGCGTCCCTTCGGGCCGTGCGCAGCCTGCGGCAGCGGCTACAAGGTGCCAAGGTGCCAAGGTGCCAAGGTGCCAGGTAGTTTGCAGGAATAAAAAATCCGGCCAAGGCCGGATTTTTTTTATCCATCACTGCATCCAGGGCGGAGGCGGTGGTTCTTCGGATTTGCCTGGCGGCGCATCGTCCGCCGCCCGCACGGCCTGCCGGCGTTCCTCGTCGAGACGTGCCGCTTCGATCTCGCGGATCACGCTGCCAACATCCGCCAGTTCTTCGGGGTCGTCGAACTCGCCGGTCAGCACACTGCCCGGATGCAAGGTGCCAGCCTCGTACAAGGCCCACATTTCCTTGGCATAACGGGTGTGCTTGAGCTCCGGGGCAAAACGCCCGAAGTAGGACGCCATGTTGCCCACGTCCCGCTCCAGCATGCTGAACGCATGGTTGTTGCCTGCGGCATCCACCGCCTGGGGCAGGTCGATGATCACCGGACCGTCCGGCGTCAGCAGCACGTTGAACTCGGACAGGTCACCGTGCACCAGACCGGTACACAGCATCAGGACAATCTGGGAAATCAGGAAGGCGTGATACTCACGGGCCTGATCCGGTTCCAGCACCACATCGTTGAGACGCGGCGCCGCGTCGCCGTACTCGTCGGCCACCAGCTCCATCAGCAACACGCCCTCGAGAAAGTCGAATGGCTTGGGCACCCGCACCCCGGCATTGGCCAGACGGAACAAGGCCGCCACTTCGGCGTTCTGCCAGGCGTCCTCGGTTTCCTTGCGACCGAACTTGGAGCCCTTGGCCATGGCCCGCGCCTGTCGGCTGTTGCGAACCTTGCGCCCCTCCTGATATTCCGCCGCCTGACGGAAACTGCGTTTGTTCGCCTCCTTGTAGACCTTGGCGCAACGTAGCTCGTTGCCGCAGCGCACCACATACACAGCTGCCTCTTTACCACTCATGAGTGGGCGCAGCACCTCGTCTACCAGACCGTCTTCGATCAGGGGTTCAATGCGTTTTGGAGTCTTCATCAGCTTTTATTGTGGGTCCCTTGTTACCAAACACGCGAAAGTCACTCGTTATACGGCAATCCTCCCACCACGGGAAAGGGCTGCCGAGCGCCGGACGACAGCAATGCACTCAATGTGCCAGATCCCTGAAGCGCTGCCGCCGAGGATCATAGCCGAGTGGCCAGCGAACAACGTCCGCCATGGCGTGAGAGATTGCCGCCATCCGTCGCACGCCCTTGGCGTCTTCAAGGAGGTTTTTTCTCTGCGCGACTCAATTTTCCGCCGTCCCAGCCGAAGTCATCAGAGACAAAGGGATTTTGTCCGACAATCCAATAAAGACGTCAGCCGCCGGCCAAGGTTCGATCGCTGCCTGCTCGACTTCTGCCTCAGGGACTGCAATCAGCGCCATCTTTCAAGCTGCCAATAATCCGCGAGTCGCCTGCACTTCGTGGTCATACAAGAAAATCTGGAGCGCGGATGAATATCAAACAGAAACTCACCTGGGCCTTCGCCGCCATTGCCTGCCTGCCCGTGGTGCTGGTGGCCACGCTGGTGGTGATCAACCTGCGCAGCGAAGCGCAAAACACCTTTGTCGACGGCAGCGGCCGCGAGATCCGCCAAGTGGCCAATGCCATGCAGCTGTTCTTCGAAGGCATCAGCCAGAACATCGACTACCTGGCAGCCCAACCCTTGCTGACCCAGGCCGGCGGCGACCTCAAGACCTGGATGAGCGCCGATGCCGCCAAGGTTCCGGAAGGCGAGCAGGACAAACGCATCTTCGAACTGTTCGCCGCCATGGCCGCCAGCCACCCCGCCTATGCCTATGTGTCCTATGGCGTGAGCAACGGCGGTTACGTCTCCTGGCCCGCCGACCTGAAGCTGGCCAACTACGATCCCCGCGTGCGCCCCTGGTACAAGGCCGCGCTGGCCAGCCCGGGCAAGACCCTGCGCACCGATGCGTACTACTGGGCCCCGGACGATGCGGTGCTGGTCAGCACCGTGCGCTCCCTGGCCAACCAGCTAGGGCCCCAGGGCGGCGTGGTCGCGGTCGACGTGTCGCTCAAGCAGCTCACCGAAATCGTCAAGCAGATCAAGCTGGGCGAGTCCGGCTACCTGATGCTGATGGAAAACAACGGCACGGTGCTGGTGGACCCCAAGCAGCCGGAGCATAACTTCAAGGCCCTGGACAGCCTCGGCGAGGGTTACGCGCAACTGGCCAAGACCGGCAAGGGCCTGGTGCAAGTGGAACTGGGCGGCGAGCACTACATGGCCAACGTCTGGCCTTCCGAACAACTGGGCTGGACCTTCATCGGCCTGATCAAGCAGAACGAAGTCATGGGCTCGGCCACCCAGCTGACCTGGATCATCGCCGTGATCGCCGGGGTCCTGGCCGTGTTGTTCGCGGTATTCGGAGCCAGCTTCGCCAGCCTCATCGTGCGGCCGATCCGCAGTGTCGCCAGTGGCCTGGAAGGCATCGCCCAGGGTGAAGGCGACCTGACCCGCAACCTGAATATCCGTGGCAGCGATGAAACCGCGCAACTGGCCAACTGGTTCAACCAGTTCCTCGCGGCGATCCGCAGCCTGATCCAGCACATCGGCCAGGCGGCACAGAAGATTCTCGCCACCTCCCATTCCTCGACCCAGGTTTCCAACGACATGGCCGAAGCCGCCGGACGCCAGCGCGAAGCGGTGGACATGGTGTCCACGGCCTTCCACGAAATGGTGGCCACGGCCAACGAAGTGGCTCGCTCCTGCAGCCAGGCCGCCGAATCGGCAGACAGTGGCCAGCGTCAGGCCCAGGAAGGCCAGCAGCAGATCGACGACGCGGTGCACAGCGTCGACCGCCTGAGCCAGGAGATCGAGCAATCGGCGCAATCGATGCAGCAACTGGAACGCGACAGCAACGACATCCAGTCGATCCTCGGCACCATCCGCTCCATCGCCGAACAGACCAACCTGCTGGCCCTCAACGCCGCCATTGAGGCTGCCCGGGCCGGAGAGCAGGGACGCGGTTTTGCCGTGGTGGCCGACGAAGTCCGCGCCCTGGCCAAGCGCACCGCCGACTCCACCGCCGAGATCGACGGGCTGCTGGGCAACCTGGCCAAGCGCACCAGCGCCGTGACCCAGCAGATGCACGCCAGCCTGGAAGTATCCCAACAGTCGGTGAACCGCATCGGCCTGGCGCGCAACAGCTTCGGACAGATCCGCGAGTCGGTGGACGTGATCCGCGACATGAACACTCAGATCGCCACCGCCGCCGAGGAGCAGCATCAAGTGGCGGAAGACATCAACCGGCACATCAGCCAGATCCATGGCGATGCGCAACGGGTGGCGGAACTGGCCAACGCGGCACGCCTGGACTCCCAGAACTTGGCGGGGCTGTCCAATGAGCTGGACAGCCTGGTGCGGCGCTTCAAGACTTGAGGCCCTTTTCACCGGCAAGCCGGCTCCTACGGATTTGGAGGCACTTCTCTGTAGGAACCGGCTTGCCGGCGAGCGCCACGAACCTCAGCGTTCGATGATCGCCGTCACACCCTGTCCGCCCGCCGCACAGATCGAAATCAGCCCACGCCCCTGCCCCGCCACACTCAGCAACTTCGCCAGGTTGGCGACAATGCGCCCGCCGGTGGCGGCAAACGGGTGCCCCGCCGCCAGGGAGCTGCCTTTGACGTTAAGCCGGGCGCGATCGATGCGGCCCAGAGGCGCGTCGAGGCCCAGGCGGGTCTTGCAGTAATCCGCGTCCTCCCAGGCCTTGAGGGTGCACAACACCTGGGCGGCAAAGGCTTCGTGGATCTCGTAATAATCAAAGTCCTGCAGGCTCAGCCCGTTGCGCGCCAGCAAGCGCGGCACGGCATACACCGGGGCCATCAGCAGACCTTCGGTGCCTTTGACGAAGTCCACCGCGCCAGCCTCGCCATCGCGCAGGTAGGCGAGGATCGGCAGGCCGCGCTCCTGGGCCCATTGTTCACTGCCCAGCAACACCAGGGAGGCGCCATCGGTCAGCGGCGTGGAATTGCCGGCGGTGAGGGTGCCCGCGGCACTGCGATCGAAGGCCGGCTTGAGGCTGGCGAGCTTTTCCAGAGTCAGGTCCGGGCGCAGGTTGTTGTCCCGGGTCAGGCCGAGGAAGGGGGTGAGCAGGTCGTCGTGCCAGCCTTCGGCATAGGCGGCGGCCATCTTCTGGTGGCTTTCCAGGGCCAGTTGGTCCTGTTCGCCACGGGGAATGTTCCAGGTCTTGGCCATCTGTTCGCAGTGTTCGCCCATGGACAGGCCGGTGCGCGGCTCACCGTTGCGCGGCAGTTCCGGCTTGAGGTGATGGGGCCGCAACTGCAGCAGGATCTTCAGCTTGTCGCCGGTAGTCTTGGCCCGATTGGCCTGCAACAGGATCTGCCGCAGCCCCTCGTTGACCCCGATCGGCGCATCCGAGGTGGTGTCGACGCCACCGGCGATGCCGCAGTCGATCTGCCCCAGGGCAATCTTGTTGGCCACCAGCAAGGCCGCTTCCAGGCCGGTGCCACAGGCTTGCTGGATGTCGTAGGCCGGGGTGGTGGGCGATAGCCGCGAACCCAGTACGCACTCCCGGGTCAGGTTGAAGTCCCGCGAGTGCTTGAGCACCGCCCCCGCCGCCACTTCGCCAAGGCGCAGGCCGTGGAGCTGGTAACGCTCGATCAGGCCCTCCAGGGCGGCCGTGAGCATGGCCTGGTTGCTGGCCGTGGCATACGGGCCGTTGGAGCGGGCGAAGGGAATGCGGTTACCGCCGATAATCGCGACGCGACGCAGCTGTGTCATGGAAAGCTCCCTATTCTATGAGTGCGACTTCGGTGAGTACCTCTCCCACTAGCGTAGGAGGCTTCTCGCAGATCGAACGACTCGGGGCCATTCGTGGTCCACACTTTGAACCCCAGCCTGCGGAGTGCGTTCCATGTCCGACCGTTATATCGACTTCGCCAATTCGTCCATCGGCCAGCGCCTGGTCGGGGCCCTTGGCCTGCCGTCACCGGTACGTCTGGAGCGCTGGCAGGCCGGCCGCCTGCGGCCCATCGAAGGCGCTCTGTTGATCGGTGGCGGCGCCATGGCCCAACAGGTGAGCGCCCTGGCACCGCGCCTGACCGATTCGGTCTACAGCTACGGCACCGACCCAACCCTGGCCACGCCCTGGATTCCCGGCCATGGGCCCAAGCTCAAGGCCGTGGTCTTCGATGCCAGCGAACTGCGGCATACCGATCAGCTCAAGCAACTGCGGGAGTTCTTCCAGCCGCTGCTGCGCAGCCTTGAATCCAGCGCCCATCTGCTGATCCTCGGACGTGCCCCGCACCCCCTGGCAGAGCCCTTTGCCGCCAGCGCCCAGCATGCCCTGGAAGGCTTCAGTCGCTCCCTGGCCAAGGAGCTGCGCAACGGCGCCACCCTGCAACTGCTGTACGTGGCCGAGGGCGCCGAAGAGCAGTTGGAAGGCGCCCTGCGATTCTTTCTCTCGCCCAAGAGCGCCTATGTTTCCGGGCAGGTGATCCACTTGCAGCCCTGCGCCAGTCAGGTCCAGGACTGGAGCCGCCCGCTGGCCGGGCGCAAGGCCCTGGTCACCGGCGCGGCCCGGGGCATTGGCGCGGCCATCGCCGAAACCCTGGCCCGGGACGGGGCCCAGGTGCTGTTGCTGGATGTGCCCCAGGCCAAGGCCGACCTGGACGCTCTGGCGGCCCGTCTCGGCGCACGCGCCATCGGCCTGGATATCTGCGCCGAGGACGCCCCGGCCCAGTTGCTCGAACAACTGCCCGAGGGCATCGACATTCTGGTGCACAACGCCGGGATCACCCGGGACAAGACCCTGGCCAACATGACCGCCGAGTTCTGGGACGCCGTGCTGGCGGTGAACCTCAACGCCCCGCAGGTACTGACCCAGGCCCTGCTCGACAGCGGCCGGCTGCACGATCACGGACGCGTGATCCTGTTGGCCTCCATCAGCGGCATTGCCGGCAACCGCGGACAGACCAACTACGCCGCCAGCAAGGCCGGGCTGATCGGCCTGGCCCAGGCCTGGGCACCGCTGCTCAAGGCCCGGGACATCAGCATCAACGCCGTGGCGCCAGGCTTCATCGAGACCCAGATGACCGCCAAGGTGCCCTTCGCCTTGCGCGAAGCCGGACGCCGCATGAGTTCCCTGGGCCAGGGCGGCCTGCCTCAGGACGTCGCCGAGGCCGTGGCCTGGCTCGGCCAGCCGGGCAGTGGCGCGGTCAGCGGGCAAGCCTTGCGGGTGTGTGGCCAAAGTGTCCTGGGAGCCTGAAGATGACAACGCACTGGCATGAACTGAACCTGCCTGCGCTCTTGCCGCCGCTGTTTCTCAAGGCGGCGCTGAGACGGCGGAGCAATGGCATCGAGTTGCCCGAAGATGGCCTGCGCTGCTGGATCAGCCTGGAGCCCAAACAGCTGGCGGCCTATCGTAAGGTCTGCGGTTTTGCCGACAACGGCCTGCTTCCCGCTACCTATCCCCATGTGCTGGCCTTCGCCCTGCAGATGCAGCTGCTCACTGCCCAGAACTTCCCCTTCCCGTTGCTGGGGCTGGTTCATCTGGCCAACCGGATTCGAGTGTTGCGCCCCATGGGCAACGTCAGCAGCGTGCGCATCGGTGTCCGGGTAGACAACCTGCAACCTCACGCCAAGGGGGCGGTGTTCGATCTGCTGACCACCGTGGACGATCTGCTGGGGCCACTCTGGGAAGCCGAAAGCCAGATGCTCTGTCGCACCGTCAAGGTGCCCGGAGAACCTGTCGCGCCGCTCCCACCATTGGGCGAAGGCCTGAACGAGGTGAGCCGCTGGCAGGCCGAAAGCAATATCGGCCGGCGCTACGCCAGGGTCTCTGGTGACTACAACCCTATCCACCTCAGCGCCTGGAGTGCCCGCCTGTTTGGCTTTCCCCAGGCCATAGCCCACGGTCTGTGGAACAAGGCCATGACCCTGGCGGCACTGAGCGAGCACCTGCCGGCCGCGAATATCGAAGTGTCGGTGCATTTCATCAAGCCCGTGCTGCTGCCCGGAACCGTCCGCCTGCTGGCCAGCGCAGCAGGGTCCAGTGGCGAACTCCAGCTACTGGGCAATGGCGATCTGCAACATATGCAGGGTCGCTGGCAGCCCATCGCCTGAGCCCTCATCACCCCCGGCGAATAAGCACTACACCGGCGACGATCAGCAGCAATCCGGCAATCTTGCCGAGGCTCACCGGCGCCTCGCGAAAGCCCACCCAACCAAAGTGGTCCAGGGCCAGGGCCATGCTCAACTGACCCGCCAGCACCAGAGCCATGAACAGCAAGGCGCCGATCCGTGGCCCGGCAAAAGCTGCGGTGGTGATGAAAAAGACCCCCAGCAGGCCGCCACACCAGTGCCACCAGGTCAGGCCCTTGAGGGCACTCAACGAGGGCATCTCACGCTGCATCAACACCAGGATCAACAGGGCTGCAGTACCGACAAAAAAGGAAATCAGTGCTGCGGCCAGCACACCGCCGACCTGCTTGGCCAACTGACCATTGATTCCGGCTTGCAGGGCCAGAAAGGCACCAGCGAAAAACGGCAGGCACAACAGCCACCAGATTGGACTAGGCATCACAGGCTCCAACAGCAATTCGGCCGCGCAGTATAGGCCAGCGCAGATTTGAAAGTCCTCGACAGCCACTAATAAAATCTTAGAAAACTGCCGTTCTCTCGAGCAGAAAACAAAATAAAACCCATTAATTGTATATATATAACTTTCGTTTATAGCTCACGAGCAGCCGCGCCACCCATAGATACAAGACATTGATTAATAACAACTTAAAATACACAAACCTCACAAACAATACTTTCAAACTAGTCACTTTTAAAGCAGTAAAAAACCAAGAATAAAACTCATTAATACCAAGTTCATAATTGTTCAAAAAGTCTCTCGCGCCTTTTATGTAGACAACGGACGACGGTATCTCCAGCAATAGAACTGGAGAGCTATCGAAAACAACGAACGTTGTAATAGGTGCAAGGGATACCTCTCATGAAAACTCAATTCGGATGGAAAGCGTGTACAGCACTGGCGATGATCCTGACCCTCAGCCTGGCGGGCTGCAGCGGCGGCGGTGGTGGTCATAAGAGTGGCTCGAGCAGTTCTCCTGCCAGCTCAGGTGGTGGTGGCACCGATGGCGGAACCGGTGGCACGCCCAGCACCCTGGTGACCGCCGACGTGGCGTCCGGCGTGGGTACTACCGTGAGCGGTGTCGGCGACGGCATCAGCGCCCTGGGCGATTCTCTGGCAACGGTTCCAGTGGTCGGCGGCCTGGCCCGCAGTGCCGTCAACACTACCGGTAATGTGGTGGACAGCGTTGGTGAGGGCTTGACCAACGGCCTTGGCAAACTGGGCAGCGATCCCAAGGCCCTGAGCAAGACCACGGCCACCGTCGGCAACGTGGTCGGCGATGTGGGCACCGGAGTCAAGGATCTTGGCGGGCAACTGGCGACAACCACCCAAAGCGTTCCGGTCGTCGGTGGCGTGGTGACCAGGGTGGCCCCGGTACTCAGCGGTGTCGGCACCCGGGTGACCATGCTGGGCAACACCTTGAGTACCGTCACCAGTAGCGGCCCAGTAGGCACCCTGACCGATGGTGTGGGTGACAAGGTACTGGTACCGGTAGTGAGCATGGCAGAAGGCCTGACCGACAAGGTGGGCAGCACCACCGGCCTGGGCGCCCCCGTCAAGGGACTGATCAAAGGCGTGAGCGATGCTGTGGATGATACCGGCGAGAAGGTCAGCGATACCGGTGATGGCAACCCTGTGACCGATCTGTTGGGCAATGCCCTGAGCAACGCCAGCGGCGCGGTAAACAGCGCAGGAGGCTACGTCGGCAAGTCCGGGAGCGGCACCGGAAGCGGTGGCAGCAACGGTGGCGGTACTGGCCTGGGCGGCACCGGCATGCTGGAAGTCGTAGGCGGTGCAGTGGCCAATCTCGGCAACGGCATCAACACCGGCAACACCAATGGCGCTGTCAGCGCAGGGAGTGCCGCCGCCGGTGCGGTGGGCGGCCTGATCGCCTCGGTGGGCGGAGCCCTGGGCGGCCCAGGTACTCCCAACCTGGTGGTCACCGCGCCCCTGGCCAGTGTCGGCGTAAACCTGGGTTCGGCGTTGAATCCGGTCACCAGCTCCGTCACCGGCCTGACCCAGCAAGTGGGCGCAGCCAGCGGCCTGGGTGGCGCGGTCAGCGGTCTGCTGGGCCAAGCGGGCGGGGCTGTGAGCAATGTGGGTACCACTGTTGCCGGTGGCATAGGCGGCAATCAGGTCGGCGGCGCCCTGGGCGGCACCCTCGGCGCAGTGGGCAGCACCGTGGCCTCGGTCGGCGGTCTGGTCAACGGCGGCACTGCCCCCGGCGGCGGTCTGCTCGGTGGGGCCGGGCTCGGCGTCGGAGCCAGCGCCAACGGCAGCGCTTCTGCAGGAGCAGGTCTCAACGGTGGCCTGGGTGGTGCGCTGGGTGGTTTGACCGGCGCCCTGGGCGGCAGGAAATAATTTGCACCTGGCCGATTCGACGGCCTCACCTACAGCGCCTACGCTTGGTTGAGGGCGAGAGGTTCAGATGAATCTCTCGCCTTTTTGTTTATCCAGAGCATCACCCTCCAGCACCTGATCAGGGCTCAGACCTTGAACGGTGCATGGAATGAGGACTTTTAGCATCGCTGCGGCTTGACCATGGAGTGTCCTATGCGCACGTTGGCCAGTTTGTTGTTGATTGGATGCTGTACCTCCGCTTACGCCGACTCCCTTCCCCGCTTTCTCAACAGTAACGACAGCATTACCAACCTGCCCCAACCCAACCTGCCGGTGGACGCCTACCGCCCGGCTACACCGCAGTTGCAAATGCCTGAGCAACCCGTCGCCCCCCAAGGGCAGCAGCCGCTGATGATGGGCACCAAGGTTACGGTGCGTCAGGTCCAGATCGAGGGTGGCACGGTCTACCCTCTTGAGCAGTTGGCGGCGATCTACCAGCCATTGATCGGCCATGAAACCAGCTTCGCTCAACTGATCGAAGCCACTCGTGAGATCACCCGACGCTACCAGAACGACGGCTACCTGCTGTCCTACGCCTTCATGCCGCAGCAGAACTTCAACCAGGGTGTCCTGCGGGTGGTGCTGGTGGAGGGCTACATCAGGGACTACCAGCTGCAGGGCGACATCGGTCCGGTGTCCGCCTATCTGGACAAGCTGGTGAGCAAGCTAAAGGCCGAACGCCCGCTGACCCGCAAGACCTTCGAGCGCTATACCACTCTGATGAGCCGGGTACCGGGCGTGACCCTGCAAGCGGTGGTGCCCCCACCGGGAACCACCGACGGTGCGACCCAATTGGTCGCCGTGGCCAGCCGCAAGTCCATCAGCACCACCCTCAACAGCACCGACGACAATCGCAACGGTCTGCAGGCCCTGGTGGGTATTACCAGCAGCTCGCAAACGGCCTGGGGCGAACAGCTGAGCCTCAGCGGACTGTTTCCCCCGGGCAAGGACAAGGAACACTACTACCGCCTGGACTACAGCCAGTTGCTGGGTTCCGAGGGCACGCAGTTGAGCCTCTACGGTGCGCGCTACCGCAGTGATCCGCGAAGCAACGTGCAATTGGGCAATGGCCTGGAGCTTGAGCCCCATCGCGCAAACGACCGTTTCTCCATCGGCGTCAGCCACCCCTTCATCGCCTCGCCCAATGAGATGCTCACCGCCGGTACACGCCTGTATGCAGTGAACGACAAGACCCGCTATCGGCTGAACAACGCCCCCCTGACCCTGGAAGAGAAAACCGATATCCGCGCCCTGGCGCTGGAGAGCGACTGGAGCAAATCCGATCCGCGCCAACTGCGAATCCTCAGCGCCGGTCTCTACCAGGGCCTGGACAGCATGGGAGCCAAGACCAACAACGCACTCTACGATCTGGATTTCTTCCGCCTGCGTGTGGCGGGGGTACAGAGCGACCGTTTCTTCGACAATTGGCAGGGGGTGCTTTCCGCAGCCCTGTACTGGAGCGACGACAATCTGCCAGACAGTGAACGGGCCAGTTTTGGCGGACAGAACTTCGCGCGGGGTTATCCCGATGACCAGGCCACCGGTGACAAGGGTTGGGGCGTGGCTTATGAGGTGAACTACAGCTTCCGTCGCGAGGGACCCTGGGTCCGGGTACTGCAACCCTATGTCGTGCTGGACCGCTCCAAGACCTGGTTCAACCAGTTGCCGGTCAAGGGCAGCAACCTGTCATCGGCGGCTGTGGGCCTGCGCTTCGGCGACACCAAGCACTACAACATCGCCCTGGAGGCCGCCAAGCCCATGTCCGATGAAGCCCTGGACACCTACAACCGCCGTCCTCGCTATACCTTGAGTTTCAGCTATCAACTCTGAACAGTTGGGTGATTTTGACCTGCTCCCCAGCAGGTCTTTTTTTGCCGATAAAAAAAGACCGAGCAAGCCTGAAGGTCAGGGACCGACGACATGCAGCCGGGGTTGGGGAAACAGATTATTGAGGGTTTCCAGCAGGCGCACGTAATAGATCGGCTTGCGGAACAGATCCAGGACCTGCAGGCGCAACAGGTCACTGACGTCATCCATGTCGGCGTGCCCCGACATGACGATCACCGGCAAGTGCTGGCGCGAGGTGTGCTCGCGCAGACGCTTGATCAGCGACAGGCCACTCTCTTCCGGCATGCGCAGGTCCGTGATCACCAAAGCAATATCTGGATGCTGGGTGAGGTGTTCCAGAGCACATTTCACCGAGGTGGCGGTAAAGCAGCAGAAACCCTCGCCTTCCAGCAGCTCGGCGAGTTCCATCAGCGCATCTTCTTCGTCGTCCACCAGCAGCAATTGCTGACGTGTGGGTTGAGGGAAGGTCATGGACAGTACCCTGGAGTGAGCGTCACGCCCGTGGTTGAACGCAGCCATCGAACATCAGGCCACCCGTGACGCAACCGCTAGCAGGCCTTCGGTTCTGGAAAACCGAAGGCCTGCACGGAACCGGGGGTAGCTTGAAGGTCTGTCGAAAGCGCTGCCCAGCGGCTGCTCACCTGGGCCACTCCGCTGATCAAGGGTCAGGCCGGGTGACGGCGTCGCCTCCAAGGCTGGTCAGGATGTTGTTGAAGATGGCCAGTACACGATCACCCAGAGGGGTCACGAACGCTACGACCACCACTGCCACCATCGCTACGACAATCGCGTACTCGATCGCGGATGCGCCTTCGGTGCGGTCAAAAAACAGGCGCGCCCTGAGCAACAAATATTGAAGAATCATCCTAGCTCTCCTTTGCGCCAGACGGCGCCACTGGAACAGCACTGGGCAAAATTCCCCGGTGCCACCTGAGCATTGTCAACAAAGCCCGGCCCAGCAACTGTAAGAACTGATTAATCACAAAGTATTAATCGGATGGTGGGCGCCAAAAAACTCGCCCCGTTGAATCAACTCATACTTTTGTTAGCTATTTTTCGACGACTTAATGGCATTTCGTCCTAGCTCTACTACCTTCACATAGCGAAATAGTTGCATGTTCATAGCTGCCTGATTGCGAAATTAACTCGTTTGGAATCACGGGCTGGTGGTGCAGCAGGATAGGGAGAGCCTTCATGAACAGTCGCGTCACCATGGGTCTGGCTGGACTACTGCTGCTCGGAGCGGTGTTTTTCGGTTACTGGGGCCTGGTCCTCAGCCGTCAACCCGAACCGGCACCACCGGCTCAACCGGTGGCCCCCCGTGTCGTCGAACAAGTCACCAGCAATGCCGAAGACCAGACCCGCCAACCCGTGGTGGTACTGGTGCGCGATGTGCCACCTTTCGTTCCACTCACCGCCGCGGATCTGGCGCTGGAAAAACTGCGCACCGCACCTGCCGGCAGCCTCAGTGCCATTGATCAGGCGGTGGGCCGTACGCCCTGGCGACAACTCAGTGCCGGCACCTGGCTCAACGCCCAGAGCTTCGAGACCGGTGGCACCCTGGCACGAATGATCCGCAGCGATGAGCGAGCCCTGGCGGTAGCGGTGGATGAAGTCATCGGCGCCGCCGGGCAACTGAGCCCCGGGGACTATGTCGACGTGCTGTTGTTCCTGCGTCAGGACACGACCAATCCACAGCAATCGGCACAGATCGCCGTGCCCGCCATGCGGGTACTGGCAGTGGGCGAGCAACTGGGACTGACCAATGACGGACAGCCCGCCGCCCCAGCGGTGACCCGCGAGGAGAAGCTCAAGCAGGACCAGCGCCGGATCGCCGCCCGCACGGTGGTTCTGGCCGTACCCGAGCAGCTCTTGAGCCGGTTGATGCTCGCCACCCAGGTCGGCGTGCTGCGACTGGCCGTGCGCAGCAGCGAGGAGCAGCGCCTGGCCCACTACTGGGCCGGCAACGAGGACGCCATTGGCCACCTCGATGCAGCCAACAGCAACCTGTTCCAGTTCACTCAACTGGCCCTCGGCAAAGCTCCCCGTAGCCCGCTCGCCCAAGGTGGCGGACCACGCCCGGCGGTGGAGGTCATCCGGGGCAACCAGGTCTCTCAACAAACCCCCTGATCGAGCAAGGATGCATGACATGCGCAGTCGTTCCATGCCGCTGTTCACCACACTGCTGACGCTGAGTCTGGGCCAATGGCTCTGGAACCCGGCCATGGCCGCGCCAATGTCGGGCTGCTCGAGCCTGGCGCCGTTGCCGGCCGTGCTGGAAGTCGGCGAAGGTTTGCAACAGGAGCTGCAGTCCCCGGTGGTCATCACTCGCTTGGCAGTAGGCGATCCAAAAGTTGCCGATGTCCACGCCAACGGCAACAAGGCCTTTCTGCTCACTGGCATGGCTCCCGGCGCCACCAGCCTGATGGTCTGGACCTCCTGCTCCAGCACTCCACGCCAGAGCATGGTGTTCGTCCGCGGCCGGGCCACTGCCGACATGACCGCCAGCGGCTTGCCAATCAGCGATGATCCGTTGCTGCCCAGCCAGGTACAGACCGATATCCGCTTCGTCGAGGTCAGCCGCACCAAGCTCAAGGAAGCCAGTGCCTCGATCTTCGGCCGCGGAAACAACTTCCTGTTCGGCTCCCCTGGAACCGCTCCCGTCACCACCGGCACCGCCGGCAGCGTCACCCCGACCTTCGGTGGTCGGCGGACCAACATCCCCCTGGACAACGGCACCTTCAATATCGGCTTCGGCAACGGCCGAGTGCTGACCCTGATCAACGCCCTGGAAGGCAGCGGCTTCGCCTACACCCTGGCCCGGCCATCCCTGGTGGCCCTCAGCGGCCAGAGCGCAAGCTTCCTGGCCGGTGGCGAAATCCCTATTCCGGTGCCCAGCACCGCTAGCAACAGCGTGACCATCGAATACAAGGAATTCGGTATCCGCCTGACCCTGACCCCCACCATTGTCGACAGCGGTCGCATTTCGCTGAAAGTGGCCCCGGAGGTCAGCGAGCTGGACTACAGCAACGGCGTGACCATCGCCGGGACCGTGGTACCGGCGCTGACCGTACGACGCACGGACACCAGCATCTCCCTGGCCGATGGCGAGAGCTTCGTCATCAGCGGCCTGATCAGCACCCGCAACAGTTCCCTGGTGAACAAGTTTCCCGGGTTGGGGGACATCCCGGTACTGGGGGCCTTTTTCCGCGACTCGACGATCAATCGCGAAGAGCGCGAGCTGCTGATGGTGGTCACTCCGCATTTGGTCCAGCCCCTGGCCGCCGATGCCAAGCTGCCGGCCTTGCCCGGTGAACGCCTGCGCAGCTACGACCCGAACTTCTATCGCATGTTCTTCCTCGAGAACGGCAACTTCGACAAGCGCAGCGGGCTATCGCAATGAGCCAGAACATGAGCCAGACGTTCCTGGCCATCACCCGCAACAGCACCGATCTTGAGTGGCTGCAAGGCGCCCTGGCGCCCCTGGGCCAGGTGGTAGGGGCCGATGGCAGCCTCGACGAGTTGCTGGCGCTGGTGGACGTGACTTTCGCCAACCTGGTATTCGTCGGCCTCGACCGCGAGCATGTGGTGGCCCAGGCCGCACTGATCGAAGGGGCCCTGGAAGCCAAGCCGATGCTGGCGATCGTCGCCCTCGGCGATGGCATGGACAACCAGTTGGTCCTCAACGCCATGCGTGCCGGCGCCCGGGACTTCGTCGCGTACGGCTCGCGTTCCAGCGAAGTTGCCGGTCTGGTCAGACGTTTGAGCAAACGCCTGCCGGCAGTGACGCCCAACACCCAGATGGGCGGCCTGACCGTGCTCTACGGCGTGCAAGCCGATAGCGACGGCGCACTCCTGTCCGGGCACCTGGCCCTGGTGGTGCAAAAGAGTGGCCAGCAAACCCTGCTGCTGGACCTCGGCCTGCCCCGTGGCGACAGCCTGGCACTATTGGGGCTGGAAAGTTCGTTCCACTTCGGCGATGCCCTGCGCCACCTGCGGCGCCTGGATACCACCCTGATCGACAGCGCCTTCACCAGCACTGAAGCCGGCTTGCGCATCCTCGCCTACGCCAGTCACGACGAGCCCCTGGAACACACCAGCGCAGCCGAGCTGTACATGTTGCTCAGCGCCTTGCGCCAGCACTTCCAGCACATCGTGGTGAACCTCGTTGGCCAGCCCGACAGCGAGGCTCTGCGGACCTTCGTCAGTCATTGCGACAAGCTGATCTGGTGCACCGACCAGAATGTCCTCGACTGCCGGCGCAACCTGGCGGTCCTCAATCACTGGCGCGAAAAGGGCATGAAACTGGAGCACGCCCGCTTGCTGGTGGACCGCTACCTGCGCGCCGTCACTCCGGATTCCGAAACCCTGGGCAAGACTTTCGGCCTGGAAGTGATCGCGGTGCTGGCCTACAGCCCGGAGGTGCGCCTGAACGCCAAGAACCAGGGAGTCACCCTGTTTGAAATGGCCCCCCGGGAGAGCCTGACCCAAAGCATTCGCACCTTGGGCGAACGCCTGGCCAAGCGCTCCGAAGGCTTGCCCAAGCCCAAGGCCGGATGGCTCAACAGAATCATGGGGGGCAGATGAGCGGCGAAAAACTCTTTGGCGCCCCGGCTCGTCCGGCACCGGGCAATAGCGATCACGAAGGCCTGAAGCTGGTGCTGCATCGCTACATCATCGATGCCATCGAAGACTCGGGGAAAAACCTGCTGGAAAGCTCACGGCAGAACCTCTCGCAGTTCGTCACCGACAAAGTGGCGGAGTACATCGCGCGCATGCACCTGGCGATTTCCCGCTATGAAATGGAACGGCTGGCGGAGGAAATCGTCGATGAGCTGACCGGCTTCGGCCCCCTGGAAGTGCTGCTGCGCGATCCGGCGGTGACCGAGATCCTGGTCAACGGCCCGCACCGGGTATTCGTCGAGCGCGACGGCGTGCTGCACCAGAGCGACCTGCGTTTCATCGACGCCCACCACGTTGAGCGGGTCATGCAACGGATCCTTGCCCCCTTGGGGCGACGCCTCGACGAGTCCTCGCCGATGGTCGATGCGCGCCTGCCGGACGGCAGCCGGGTCAACGCCATCATTCCTCCCATCGCCCTGGACGGCCCCTGCCTGTCGATTCGTAAATTTCGCAAGGACATGCTCAAGAGCAGCGACCTGATCGCCATGCAGACCATCGACCTGGCGATCTTCGAGTTCCTCCAGGAGGCCGTGGGCAAACGCTGCAACATCCTCATCAGCGGCGGCACCGGTACCGGCAAGACCACCCTGCTGAACATCCTCAGCCAGTTGATCAATCCCCACGAACGGCTGGTGACCATCGAAGACGTGGCCGAACTGCAACTGGGGCACCCCCATGTGGTGCGTCTGGAAACCCGCCCGCCCAATGCCGAGGGCCATGGCGAGGTCAAGGCCAGCGACCTGATCCGCAACGCCCTGCGGATGCGCCCGGATCGGATCATCCTCGGTGAGATCCGCGGCGTGGAAGTACTGGATGTACTGACCGCGATGAACACCGGCCACGATGGTTCCATGAGTACGGTACACGCCAACAACGCTCAGGATGCCCTGTTGCGCCTGGAGACCCTGGTGGGCCTGACCGGTCGCCAGATCGCCGAACGCACCTTGCGGCAGATGATCTGCGCGGCCCTGGATGTGGTGATCCAGTTGACCCGCCTGCCCGATGGCCGGCGCTGCGTCAGCGAAGTGGTGGAGGTGGTGGGCATTCGCGATGACATCTATGTCACCAACACCCTGTTCCGCCTGGATCGCCGCAGCGGCTTTGGCTTCGGTTTCCTGCGCGAGGCGCTGCACCCGGCGGGTGACAAACTGCGCCGCGAGAGCGGGCTGAGCGTCAATTGAACCGGCGAGGTAGCCCATGATCGGCCTGCTGCTTACCTTGATCTGCCTGATTCTGCTGGGGCTTTCCGGCTGGCTGTTCTACCACGGTGTGCGCAAGACCGAGCGTGAGCGAGTGCTCAACCGGCTGGCCGAAGGGCAACCCGAGCTGAGCCCGCAACGCAGTCCATGGATCGGCCTGGAGCGCGCCTTTGCCCGCGCCGGCCTGGGCCAGCCCAGTGAGCGCCTGGGCCTGTGGCTGGTGGTGTGGGCAGTGCTGATGTTGTTGGGCTACCTGCTGGGGGACTGGCTCGGACTGCTGGGCTGCCTCTTCGGCCCACCGCTGCTGTTGCGGCTGTATATCGCCTGGCTGTACCAGCGCCGGCTCAAACGCATGATCGAACAACTGCCGCCCTTGCTGGATCACAGCGTGCGCAGCCTGAAGTCCGGACGCACCCTGGCAGACGCCGTGCTGGGAGCCATCGAGGCCAGTAACGATCCGCTGAAACAAGCCATGGGGCGTATCCAGCGCAACGTGCAACTGGGGGTCAATCTGCCGGACGCGGTCAACGATTTCGCCGAGTTCTACGAGCAGGACGAGTTACGCATGTTTGCCCTGGGCCTTAAGGTCAATCACCGATATGGCGGCAACGCCAGCGAGCTGCTGGAGAACCTGATCAAGCTGATTCGCGAGCGGGAACAAGGGGCCCGACAACTGAGCGCGATGACCGGCGAAACCCGCATGACCGCCTGGGTCCTGGGAACCCTGCCGCTGCTGCTGGTGGGCTACTTCATGCTCACCAACCCGGGCTACATGCTGGGCATGTGGCACGACCCTTCCGGACAGAAAATGCTGATCACTGCCGTGTGCTTGCAGATCTTCGGCTGCCTGGCCCTGTGGCGCATGTTGAGGAGTATCTGAAATGCTTCTGCTGGCCGCTGCGATGCTGTTTTTAGGTGCCTTGCTGCTGCTTGGCAACGGCGTGCTGGAGCAACGCCGGCGCGAGCGCCAGGTTGCCCAGCGCCTGCAAGGCAACCTGACCCGTGACAACCGCCTGGGCAGTTGGCTGCGACAGTTGGGCGACAGCCGCTTCGGCCAGCGCGCCGTCAGCATGGACAGCGAGACCCAGACCCTGCTCAACCGTCTGGGCTGGCGTCGCGCCAGCCAGCGCTCGCTGTTCGCCGCCAGCCAGATCGCGACCCCGGTGCTGGCGGTGTGCCTGGTGATCTTTGTCCAGGAAGTGGCATTCCCCAACGCACAAAGCAAATGGCTGGTACCGATGCTGGCGGCCGGGGCCGGTTATCTGCTGCCCAAGCGCGCCCTGGCCTACGCCGCTCATCGCCGGCAGAAGCAGATCGCCCTGGAGATTTCGACCTTCATTCCCTTGCTGCGCATTCTGTTCGAGTCGGGCATGGCCGTGGAACAGGCCCTGCGGGTCCTGAGCAACGAAGCCGGGAAGCTGCTGCCGGAACTGACCCACGAGTTGCGCCTGATCCTGGCACGGGTCGATTCGGGCCTGGAGCTGGGCCAGGAGCTCAGCCAGACCGCGACCCTGCTGGCGGTGGACGAATTCACCGACACCTGTGTGATTCTCCAGCAACTGGTACTGCAAGGCGGCGGGGCGATGAAATCCCTGCAGGCCCTCAAGCAGTTGCTCGACGACCGGCGCCTGACTCGCCTGCAGGAATACATATCGAAAATGTCGGCCAAAATGTCGGTGGTGATGATGCTGTTTCTCTTCCCCGCCTTGTTGATCGTGCTGGCCGGGCCGGGCTTCACCGCCATCGCCCGGGCCTTTGCTTCCTAGAGGGAATCTGATGAAAGCCATGATTGTCGCCACCAGTTTGTTGCTGCTCGGCGGATGCGCCAGCAACGGCCAGGTGCCGTGGGCAGCCCTGACCCACTCCGCCAGTTGCGCCAAGCTCAGCTCCGAGCAGGAACTGGCGGTGAACCTCGCCGATGAGATGGCCAACGACGGCAAGCTGCACGCCAGCCTGGCCAACCTGCAGAACCTGCCGGACAACCTCGCCGAAGTGCGGGTGCGCAAGGCCCGGGTCTACCGCCTGCTGGGCCGTAATGAGGCCGAGCCACTGTACCGCAGCCTTCTGGGCTCCTGCCTGGCCGCCGAGGGCGAGCATGGCCTGGGCCAATTGGCGGCGGCCCGGGGGGACAACGGCCAGGCTCAGGCTCACCTGCAAAGGGCGGCGCGACTGGCACCGACCAATGAAAAAATCCGCAACGACCTGGGGGTCGTCTACCTCAACCAGTTGCGCATCGAAGATGCACGCTTCGAATTCCTCACTGCCATCGAGCTCAAGCAGTCCGAGCCTCTGGCGGCCATCAACCTGGTGACCCTGTTGCTTTATCAGGACAACTGGAAGCAGGCCGCCGAAGTGGTCAGCCAGGCCAACCTGAATCCCCAGCAGTTTTCCCAGGCCCAGGCCCGCGCCGAGGCGCTGGGGAAACCCGCGACAACCACGGCCTCCGTGCCCCAGGTGGCGAAGGGTTCCACGACCCTGCAGCCCGAGGCCACGCCGTCCAAGGAGCGCTGAAATGAAACTGCCCATGCTCTGCTGCACCGCCCTGCTGACGATGCCTCTGGCTGCCCAAGCCATCGATGCAGGCCCCGCCTCGCCCCAGCAGCAGGAGACCGAAGGCTGGCTGCTGTTGCAAAGCCGCAACCTGGCCGCCTCGCCACAGCCACAGTCGGCGACCCCCACGGAACGTGAGCTGGCGTTGCAACGCTGGTTGAAAAAATACCACTACGAAATTCCGGACCTGTACGACCCGGATGCCGGTGGCAAGGTGGAAACCAAGTAGCCAGGAGGCAATCAAGCGGCGGCAAGCTCATCACCGCCGCCATGCACTGCTCGTTATCAGTGGGCGGTGACCCGCTGGCGCAGCCCCGAATTGCTCGGTGACAAGGCCAGGGCCAGTTGCGTGCGGTTGTGCATGTGGGTCAGCCGCAGGACCTGGGAAACGTAGAGTTTTACGGTGTTTTCGGTGATCCCCAGTTCACAGGCGATCTGGTAGTTGGTCTGCCCCTTGCCCACCAGTCGCGCCACGTCCAGTTGTCGTGGCGACAGCTGGTTGAAGATGGCCGGAATCTCGATGGCATCCCCGTCTGCGCTGTCGCCCTGAGACTCCTCGCTGCGACTGGCGGCGGGGGTACGCCGGACCTTGTCCAGGTCCTGGTAGAGATCGTCTATGGACTCCGAAAGAAACTGCAGCTTCTGGTTCAGGTGCCCCAGGTGCAGGTTCTTCTGCCGCTCCTGCAAGGCGACTTCCTGACGCTGCAGACCTTCGAGGAGTTCGTCCAGGTCGATGGGTTTCTGGTAGTAATCGGCAATGCCGGCGCGCAGGGCCTTGATCACGTCCTGTTTGTCCGCCTGCCCGGTGAGCATGATGGCTTCGAACACCCGATGCTTGCCGGCCAGGCGCTGCAGTTCCTGCACCAGCTGGATACCGTCCATATCGGGCATGTGCAGATCGCAGAGCACCAGGGAGATTTCCGGGTCCTTGTTGAAGCACTCCATCGCCTGGAGGCTGGACTCGCAAGGAACACAACGGTAACCACTGCTTTCAAGAAACTCGCAAAGTTCTTCGACAATCAGTGGCTGATCATCGACCACGAGCACTTTCATCTGTGAGGTGAGCTTGTTCACGTGCTACTCCGTGCGGGCCATTCGTCGACTGACCACTCCTGTCCTGCCTCGCATGATCCAGGCAGCTACACATAAAAACCTAGACCCACTTTCCGACTATGTACATCGCATTAATCAGTCCGGCGACTAATGGATCACGCTCACAGTTAAGACCATTCCAGCCAGTACAAACGGAGCAAATGGGTATTTTTTTGACAAGCGCCTGCCGGTCCCTCCCTCTTGGGGCTCAAGCCCTTGTTTCTGCTGAAACCAGAGCCTGGGCGCGATCAGCAACCACACCAGGCTGCACAGCCCAGCGCCGATAAAGGCCCCCAGTAAGTGCTCCGGATCGCAGAGCAGCCCCAGGGCCGCCATCAACTTGACGTCCCCCGCCCCCATCCGCCCCATGGCATACCCGGGCAAAGTGAACAGCAGGGCCAGCAACAATGCCCAACCACCCTGTGCGGCACTGGCCCCCAGCCAGGTACTGCCGGTCCACAACAGGTATAGGCCGGCCAGCAGCGCGACGCCCAGAGTCAAGCTGTTGGCGATCTGCCGCTGACGCAGATCCTGCAGCGCACAGATTGCCAACCAGATCCACAAAACCCAGAAATGCATCGCCTAAGAGGGTTCCTTTTGCCGGATTGATCCTATGCTCAATGGACATAGTGGTTGTCAGGGTAGACGCACTCATGAAACCGGGCCTCCCTAGAAAGCAGAAAGGTGCTGTGGCGATCGAGTTCGCCGCCGTGTTCGTGATCTTCTTCGCGGTGTTTTACGGCCTGGTCAGCTACAGCCTGCCGCTGCTGATGATGCAATCCTTCAACCAGGCGACCGCTGAAGCGGTGCGCCGGGCCGTGGCGGTCGACCCCAATACTGACGACTACGCCACCACAGTGCAGGACCTGGCCAACACGGTGGTGCAGAACCAGACCAACTGGATTCCGCCGGCCTTCAACTTCGCCGCCACCGACCACAGCGCGGTGTACGCCAACGGCGTACTCACAGTACGGATCGACTACCCCACCCAGAAACTCACCCAGGTACTGCCGCGCCTGGTATTACCGGTGGTCGGCCCGGTGCCCAACCTGCCCACCAACCTGAGCGCCATCTCGAGTGTGCAATTTTGACCTCTGGTGACAAGCTGCTTGGACGCTTGCTGGGGCGTCAGCCACTCCCCGCCGACGAGTCCCGGGTCCCGCCCCAGGCTGTTGGCCTGCAACTGGTACTCGACCCCCAGGGCCGGGTCCTCACCAGCAGCGGGCCATTGCGTCATGGGCTGGCCCAGTTGCCCCCCAGCGCCGAACCATCGCACCTGCTGGACTACATCCTGCCCGGCAGCACCCTGGCCCTCGAAGGCCGTCCCGCCGACTGGAGCGGACAAGTGCTGGACCTGGACCTGCGCGGGCTGGGTGGCAAGACCTTGCACCTGCGCGGCTGGCTCCAGCCCTGGGGCTCGCAATGGTTGCTGCATCTGCTGGACATCGGCGACCTGATCCAGCAACGCCAACAGGCCCTGAGCCGTGAGCAATGCCAGATCTTCGCCGCGCAGATCAGCGAACAGATCCGCCTGTGCAACCTGACCCGCCTGCCGGACGTGCTGCACGACCAACTCGCCGACCTGGCCCGCTACTGGCACATCCCCTGCCTGGGCCTGGCCTTGCTCGACGAACAGGAACAAAGCTGGGTCATCCACAGTTGCTACAGTGCCCATGACTCGCCCCGGTTGTGGCATGACGACCAGGACCTGGGGACTGGCCTGGATAGCCTGAGCGGCAATACACCGCTGCATCTGAATCAAATCCAGGGCCTGAATGAACACCCGCGATTGCAGGGCATCTTCGGTCATCGCGAAGGTTTTCTGGTGCCCTACCGGGACGACCATGGCGTCGCGGCCTGGCTGCTGTGCGGCTGTTACGCCGTACAGCAACACGCGCCCAACCTGCTGGACCGCGACTGGCTGATGCTCACTGCGGCCCTGGCCGGACCACTGCTCAGCCGCCGGCGGGAACAGCGTCATCACCTGCACCTGGAGCGCCTGGAAGCCCTGCAAGGGCTGCTGGGCACCGGTTGGTGGGAACTGCGCGCCGACACGGCCGAAGTGTTGCTGGCCAAGCCTCTGGCCGCCAGCCTGCAACTGCCCGCCGACAGCAACAGACTCAGCGTCCAGGAGTGGCTGGAACTGATTCATCCCGCCGACCGCGCCGAACTCAACAGCCGCCTGCAGGCCCTGAAGCTGGGCAAGCCGCTGCTGCTGTGCGTACGCCTGCACGAAGCTGACCCGAGCGCAGCAACGCGCTGGTACCGTTTGCAGGGCCAGGCCCTGGGACGAGGCGAACAGCAACGGCTGGTGGGGTTCATGCTGGATATCAGCGATATCAAGAACCAACAGCAACAAGCCGCTGCCGCCCATGCCCGCCTGGACAACCTGATCGCCAGCTCGCCGGCGGTGATCTATGTCCAGCGCTACCTGGAAGGCGCTCTGCAACCGAGTTTTTTCAGCGCCAGCCTGCAACCGCTGCTGGGCTGGAGCCTGGAAGACTGCAACGAAGGCGCCGTGGCGGACTGGGTCCATCCCGAGGACCGCGACCTGTACTTCCAGCGCTGTCGCCAACTGCTGCGTGAGGGCAATGTCCATGCCCGCTACCGACTCCGGGATCGCCAGGGGAACTTTCACTGGGTACTGGACGAAGCCCGGCTGCTGCGCGATGACCTGGGCCTGCCGGTGGAAGCTGTTGGCCTGTGGCTGGACGTCACCGAAGCCACCCTGGCCGCCGAGCACGTGCGCCAGAGCGAAGAGCGCTACCGGATTCTGGTGGAAGACTCACCGGCGATGATCTGCCGCTACCGCCCGGACCTGACCCTGACCTTCGGCAACCGGCCGCTGGCGGCCTACCTGGAGTGCGCCGCCGAAGATCTGCCGGGGAGCAATCTCGGACAGTGGCTGTCCGCCGAGCAGCGCGAGGGTTTTGAACGGCGGCTCACGTTGCTGAGCCCGGAGTTTCCGGTCAGCACCGCCGAGATCAACCTGCAACTGCCAGGGCGTGAACACGCCTGGTGGGTCTGGTCGGATCGTGGGGTATTCGATGAACAGGGGCAGTTGCTGGAAATCCAGGCCGTGGGCCGCGACAACACCGAAGTGCGGCGTTCCCAACAGCAACTGACGCAAAGCGCGAAAATGGCCACCCTGGGGGAAATGGCCACCGGCCTGGCCCATGAAATCAACCAGCCGCTCAACGTGATGCGCATGGCCATCGTCAATGTGCTCAAGCGCCTGAACAGTGGCGATATCCAGGTCGACTACCTGACCGAAAAACTCCATCGCATCGACGCTCAGGTCCAGCGGGCCGCTCGAGTGGTGGATCACATGCGGGTATTCGGCCGGCGCTCGGAGGTGGAGCAACAGCCCTTCAATCCGGCCCAGGCCATCGAGGGGACCCTGTCGCTGCTGGCCGAGGGCATGCGTGGCAAGGGGCTGGAACTGCGTATCAGCGAGCTGGGTTTCGAGGTTCAGGTGCTGGGCTTTGTCGACCAGTTGGAACAGGTGCTGATCAACCTTTTGGTGAATGCCCGGGACGCCCTGCTGGGCAAGCAAGGGCAGCAGAAGGATTTCAAACCCTGGATTGCCGTACATGGCCAGCGCGACGAACAGTGGGTGCGCCTGTGGGTCGAGGACAACGCCGGCGGCATCGACCCGCGGCTGCTGGAACGGATTTTCGAACCCTTCTTCACCACCAAGCCGGTGGGCGTCGGCACCGGGCTCGGTCTGTCGGTGAGCTACGGCATAGTCCAGAACATGGGCGGTCGCCTGAGTGTCAGCAACGGTCAGGACGGCGCGCGCTTTTGCATCGAACTGCCAATTGTCCAGGCGGATCAGATCACCAGATAGGCCCTGCCCGTCTGCCCGCAGGTGAGGTTGGCACCGACCTGGACGTCCATCAGGCTGACCCCCAATGCCGCCAGCAGGTTGTTCAACAGCGGATCGAGCAAGGGGCTCAGCAGATTGCTGATCAACGGCATGATCAGGCTGGTGACACCATTGATCAGCCCTCCCGCGCCCGCCACCACCGAACCCAGGAGGTTGGCGCTGACCGGCTGGTAAACCTGCAGGCTGATCCCGGAGATAGTGCCCGACAGGCTGTTGACGAGGTTGTTGGTCGGGGCAGCGTTCTGGTAGCTCGGCGCCTGGTTGACGTTCGGGGGGACGGAAAAATCCGGCGCACCGCTTGAGTAAGTCAGGTCCCGCCCCAGGTTCGGCCCGGTCTGGCTGCGCCCCAGCGAAGCGTCGACCTTGATGCCGATGCCCCCGGCGGCGAAGGCTGTGCGTGCTGGCCCGCAACTGCCGATCCCGAGAATCTTGCGACAGGTCCAGATGCCCAGGTCGATGATCGGCAGCGGCGTCACCACAGGTTGCGTCGAGGAAGAGAACGTCGTGTTGGGATCAATCTGCCCGACCTTGATGTCGGCCAGGGACGATTCGCTGTGCGCCGTGAGGCTTTTGCTTCCGGTGTTGCCCGTCGGACAGCTGAAGTTGGTGACGTAGGCCTTGGCGCCCCCCAACTCCAGGTTGATGTCGATTCGCGGAGAAGGCAGCACTTGCGGGTCGACTTGCTGGCAGCCGGCGCCCAGCAGGCAGCCCACGGAGTTGATGGTGGCCGCCAGGTTCAGGCTCAGGACACTGTTGAGGGTCGGTGTCAGCGAACCCACCAGCCCCAGCACGGCATTGGCCAGGCCGGTCACCCCGGACAGGCCCGTGAGGTTGACCGAAACCAGCGTCCGTACCTGGGCTGTGCTCACATAGATGCGATTGGCTCCCAACGGATCGAGGATGGCCAGCCGAGGGTCACCGACCGCCGAGAACTGCGGTGGCTCGATGACCTTGACCCTGACCGTCACACTGGCCAGGCCCAGCAGGTTGGCCGGTATTACCGCCGCCACCGCGCTCTTGCTGTTGGCCAGTTGAACCATCGCTTGCAGCAGTTGGAACAGCTGCACGTTGGCATCCAGCGCGGTGGACACGGCACCGGTCTGCAGTTTCAGGATGTCCGCCAGTTCCAGCTCCGGTATCTGAGCACTCACCGCCGCCTGCAGGCTCCCCAGGGCCGCCAGTATGTCGGCGGTCGCGCCATTGGCCTGGACCACGGTGGCGGCAGTCTGGATCAGTTGAGTCAGGCTCGCCTGGGTGTTGAGCAACTGGGTGTAGTTGCCGGCGGCGACGCCCAGGTCGATGGCCAGTTGGTCGAGGTAGCTCAGCAAATTGATATCGCTGTTGAGCAGGCCATTCCAGCCCACGGCACTGATGTTCACGCTGCCGCCGAGCATGTTGCCCACCAGGGCATTGAGCAACGCTGAGTTGGCGCTGTTGACGGTGGCGATGGTGCTGCGAATGCTCAGTTGCGCCAGCGGTGGCGTGGGTGCAGCCGCAACGGCTGTGGCCGTGAGCTGCGTGGTGAGGTTGATCGGACCTGGCGAGAACAGCGCAGCAACACCCGAGGCCACACTGATGGGGACGGTGTTAGTGGCGATTACCTGCACAGCCGCCGACTGCGCCGGGTTGGCATTGAAGGTACGCAAACCGTCGGCTCCGGTGCTCAGGAAGCCGCAGTTGGTGGTCAGGGTATTGCCGGCGGCGACGACGAAGCCATTGCGCACTGCACTCTGCCCAACATAGGTGGCGGCCGTCAGGCCGGCCAGGCAATTGCCGCCACGGCTGACGGCTTCCAGCGCAGCGTTGTCCGCTACCCGCTGCAACTTGCGCTGCTCCATGTAGAGCCGGCCGCTGTCCACCACCAGCAGCATCAGCAAGAGCGCCAGGCCCAGGGTCGTTGCCGCCATCAGGCCAATGGCGCCACGTTGACGGGCCGGGCCGGTAAACCGCTTCAGAGGAGACATCGGGGCACTCCTTTACCGGCTCGCAGCCGAGCGCACTCTCCATCGATGCACAGCAGTGTAGTCAAAGGCCCGGGCCTGCGCTGGCAGGCTGCCAGCTCGCCTGACTGTCGGCGCAAAGGCGCGCCACAGGCTGTCTGCGGCGCTTGCCAAAGCCGGTGCTCCTGCCTGGTAAAGGCCTCAGTGCGGCGGGTAGTTCTGCAGGATTCGCATCACCGTAGTACGCACCGCAGTCGTGCGGTCGGCGGGATTGGGCGAGCTGCTGAGCATTTGTTCATCACTGCCACGCCACACCAGCCTGCCGTCCTTACCGTCCAGCAAGTCGATCTGAAGGGTCGCCACCTTGTAGGTGATGTTACGGGTCTCGTTGTACATCGGGCCGCCCCAGTAGCCATTCCATGGGCCACCCCAGCCTCCACCATAGTGGGTGGTGACCTGTTGCTGACGGTCCTCGACGATCAGATACGCCTGGACATTCAGGTCCGCCCGGCTCCCGCCCTGGGCCGGGCGCAGACCCCGCTGGTCCAATTGCTCGGCCACCGCCTGACGGATGCGCTGCTCGGTCAGGTCACTCTTGATGCGCGGATCGTCGGGGCGATATTGCAGGGCGGGTTCTTTCCAGCTCCAGCTGCGGTAGGCGCCAAAGTCCCGGCTGGCGTCAAAGTCATGATTGATCTGGTCAGCAGCGCAAGCACTGAGCAAGGCGGCACACACCAGTAACGCGATTCGATGGAACATGCTGTTTCTCCGCGTGAAGAGCAAAAACGGGCATCGTTCAACTAACTGGGAGGATAGGCGGCCATGGCCTTTTGCACTGCCTCACGCAGCGAATCGGCACGTTCACTCAGGCTGCCCCTGCTGCTGGTCTCGGCACTGGCGCTCCACACCGGCTGGCCGCTGGCGCCGTCAAACAGATTGACCCGGACCACCACGACCTCCACCTCGTAGGTGCGCACCACCGGCACGCTGCCGTACATGCCGTAACCCGGCCCGTAGCGGTTGTACCCCCCGTACCCACCATAACCATAATCGTCCCGGACCTGGCGCAGGCGCTTCTCCAGGTGCAGGTCGGCGCTGACCCACAGGTCCGCCGGACGCAGGTCTTGCACCGGTCGCAAACCCTGCTGATCCAGGGCATTGCTGACCGCCTCGGCGATCTGCGCCGAGTCGGCCCAGGCCGAGCCGTTGGGCAGGCGCCCATTGAGCCAGGCCCAGTTGCGGTAGCGCCCATAGTCCCGTTGCGGAGCCGGATAGGCGCTGCGGTCGAAGGTGTTGGCCGCTTGCGGCGGCGCCGGTGGCAGGGGCTTGCTACTGGCGACGTAAGGATTGCTGCCCTGACAGGCGACAAGCCCGGAACACAGGAAGATCAGACCCAGGCGGCGTTTCATTGCGCACTCCGTTAGACCGGCCGGCACAGCCAATGCAGATAACGCCCAAGCCCGGCAAAACCTGGGTGTCGGCGGTGAGCCAATTCCATCTCCAGCAGATCCGTCAGCTCGGCGCGAGCCTGGAATTCCACCGGCATGTAATCGTGGAAAACCCGCACTCCGCTCTGGGTTTCGACTCGCCACAAGCCCTCAAGTTGCGCCGCCAGCTCGCGCGGATCAAGCGGTTGTTGTGGGGTCAGGCTCTGCTTCTCGCCGGCCATGTCGTTCTTGCGCAGCTTGCGGAAGTGGCCCTTGAGCAGATTGCGATAAACCAGGGCATCGCGGTTATAGAAGGCCAGGGACAGCCAGCCGTCGGCGCGGGTCAGTTGGTGCAGCACCGGCAGGATCGCGTGGGGTTCGGCCAGCCATTCCAACACCGCATGGCAGAGCACCAGGTCGTAGGGCTCGGTGAGCTGCCCCAACAACTCCTGCCAAGGCGCCTGGATGAAGGTCGCCTGCTGCCCGGCCTCGGCAAAACGCTGGCGGGCGCCTTCGAGCATCGGCGCGGCGGGCTCGGCCAGCGTCACCTGGTGCCCGTGCTGGGCCAGCCACAGTGACATGTGCCCAAGGCCGGCACCGATATCCAGCACCCGCAGCGGCCGCTCGGGCAGGCTTTCCTTGAGGTCGGCCTGGAGCACCGCAAGGCGGATCGCGCCTTTGGCGCCGCCATAGATCTTCTCGGCGAAACGAGTGGCCAGTTGGTCGAAATGCCGATCGCTCATGAGCAGAACCGCCGTTCGCTGTCCGCCAGCTTGCTGCGCACCACCTGGTCCATGTCCAGTCCCAGTTCACTGCATAGCAACAGCAGGTAGAGGACGATATCGCCTACCTCCTGTCCGGCGTGAGCCAGCTTGTCCGCGGGCAGTTGTCGCGACTGCTCCTCGGTCAGCCACTGGAAGATTTCCACCAGCTCCGCCATCTCGACACTGGCGGCCATGGCCAGGTTCTTCGGGCTGTGAAATTGCCGCCAATCGTTGTGGTCACGAATGGCGTGCAGGCGTTGGGTCAGTTGCTCTAGATTCATCGGGGTCTCCTGAAGGCGTATAGCTTCCGGGGGATAGCCGTGGGACGCAAGAGTGCTTTCGCCGGCCGGTCGGCTCCTACAGAATGAGCGGCCCCGGCAGCTTCTATGCTTAACAGGGAACTCGCTGCGGGCATTCATGGCCCAAGGTTGAGCTCGGGCACCCGCCCCCTCTTTCATCAGGACGCACACATGCAGGTAGAAAGTTTCTTCGAGTGGCTTGGCCAGGCCATAGGTTCGGTCATCCGGTTTATCGTCGACCTGCTCAGCGGGTTGTTCAATACCCTGACCCACGCCGGTGGCAACTTCGTCGACGGACTGTCCCGGGCCCTGGGAATGGACACCTCCATTGTCAGCATCATTGGCCTGATCATCGGCCTGATGTTCCTCTACTCGGCGATCCGCGCCTTCATGCGCGCCTCGATCATCCTCGGCATCATCTGGCTGGTGCTCGGTCTCTGGCTGCTGAGCTGGATCATCCACTGATTCCCTTCTGAAACCTCGGCGCCTCTCGTCGCCGAGGCTACAATGCCGGCTCTCGCAAGGAGCCCGCATGTCCCCCCTGATCACCGATTGGCATCATCGCCCCACCCATCGCCGCGTCTGGGCCCTGGCCGCGCCGATGATCCTGTCGAATATTTCCGTGCCCCTGGTGGCCCTGGTGGACAGCACCGTGATCGGTCACCTGCCCCACGCCCATCAGTTGGGGGCCGTGGCAGTAGGCGCCAGCCTCTATACCTTCCTGGCCTGGGCCATGGGTTTTCTGCGCATGGGGGCCACCGGGTTTGCCGCCCAGGCCGCCGGCCGTGGCGACGGGGCTGCCCTGCGCCAGATCCTCCTCCAGGGCCTGTTGCTGGCCCTGGGCCTGGCACTGTTGCTTGGGGCCATCGGCGTGCCGCTGAGCGGCGCGGCCTTGCACCTGATGCAACCCTCGGCGGACCTGGACCAGATGACCCGGGCATTTTTCCACACCCGATTGCTGGGCCTGCCAGCGGCCCTGGCCAGCTTCGCCCTGGTGGGCTGGTTCCTCGGCACCCAGAATGCCCGGGCACCGCTGGCCATCCTGCTCAGTACCAACCTGGTAAACATCGCACTCAACCTGTGGTTCGTCCTGAGCCTGGACTGGGGCGTGGTGGGCTCGGCCCGGGCCTCGGTGATCGCCGAATGGACCGGGGCATTGATCGGCCTGGCCATGACCCGGCCGGCCCTGCGCGCCTATCCGGGACGGATCGTCTGGGCCGCGCTGCGCCGCTGGCAAAGCTGGCGCCCGCTGCTGGCAGTGAACCGCGACATCTTCATCCGCAGCCTGGCCCTGCAATCGGTGTTTTTCCTGATCACCGTACAAGGCGCCCGCCTCGGGGATGCCACGGTGGCAGCCAACGCTCTGCTGCTCAACGGTCTGTTGCTCACCGCCCATGCCCTGGACGGACTGGCCCACGCGGTGGAAGCCCTGTGCGGCCACGCCATCGGCGCCCACGATCGCCAGGCCCTGCGCCGTTCGCTGGTGGTGGCCGGTGGCTGGTCATTGCTGGCCAGCCTGGGATTCGCACTGATGTTCTTGCTAGGCGGCCACCTGTTCATCGAGATGCAGACCAACATTCTCGAGGTCCGCCAGACCGCCTTCACCTATTTGCCCTACCTTGCCGTACTGCCCCTGATCGCCGTCTGGAGCTACCTGCTGGACGGCCTGTTCATCGGTGCCACCCGAGCCCGGGAAATGCGCAACGGCATGCTCCTCACCGTGCTCCTGCTACTGCCCTTCGCCTGGGGCCTGCAAGGCTTCGGCAACCACGGCCTGTGGCTGACCTTTCTGCTGTTCATGCTCCTGCGCAGCCTGACCCTGGCAGCCTTCGCCTGGCACCTGGAACGACGCGATGGCTGGTTTGCCGGGGCTCACTGAGTCGGCGTCGACTCGACAAAGCCACTGACCCGATCCAGTACCGGCGCCAGCCCACGCAAGGGGCGAGACAGGGCGGCCACCAGCGTGGCGTGGCCAGTGCGGGAGAAATAGAACTCCTGCACCGGTACTCCTGCCGCTCGCAGCTTGCTGGCCAGGCCACCGGTATTACGCTGTGGGTTGACCAGCGAATCATCATCGGACGCTATCAGCAGCGCCGGCGGCGCGCCGCGGCTGACGTGGTTGATCGGCTGCGAGTCCGGCGGCGAATCAGGGTAGAAAAACACCGGGCGCACCTCAGGGTTGCGGATCGGCAGAAAGTCATAGGGCCCGGCCAGGCCGATCCAGCCCTTGATGATCTGCGGCGTCAGCCCGACTTGCCCCAGCAAGCGCGAGTCCAGGGCGAGCATGGCCGCGTTGTAGGCGCCAGAACTGTGCCCCATCAGATACAACCGCCGCGGGTCGGCGCCAAACTCGCCGATATGTTCATGGGTCCAGGCCACGGCGCGGGCCGCGTCTTCAAGAAAAGCCGGATAGCGCACCTGTGGATACAGCCGGTAGTCCGCCAGGACCGCCACCATGCCCCGCGAGGCCAGGGCCTCGCCGACAAAGTCGTAGTCGTTGCGCGAGCCGCTGTTCCAACTGCCACCGTAAAAGAACACCACCACCGGTGCACCGGGAACCACCTGCCGGGGCTGATAGACATCCAGCTTCTGCCGTGGATCGCTGCCATAGGCAATGTCCCGGGTCTTGATAAAGGTGCTGTCGGGGGTCAGGGAATTAAGCGCCTTGAGCGGTGAACAGGCCGCCAGCAGGCTGAGCACCAGGGTGCCGAACAGCAGACGCCAGGCGCCTTTCGATGTATTGAGCATCAGCAAGCCTCGTTGCGCCCACCATGGACGCCTCTTTGCAGGCTAGCTGAAATGAAACGGTGCCCCCTCTTCCGTGGCGAACCTGGAAACCGTTCAAAAAAAAGCCGCGCCCTCCATCGCAGGGCGCGGCTTTGTGCCGTGACGGAACAGGCATCGCTGGGGATGCCCGGGCCTTCAGGACGACAGGTAGGACGAGCGGGTCAGGCCCAGGCGCAAGGCGTCGAGGAACTGGGTGCGCTCGGCGGCGCTGATCTTGGCGCTGGCCACTTTATCGCGGTAATGAGTCATCAACTCCTCCGGCGACAAGTGCACGTAACGCAGCATGTCTTCGATGGTGTCGTGGGTCTCGATCCCGGCGTGGTACACGCTGCCATTGGGCCGCTGGTAGATGTTCACCGAGTCGGTGTCACCGAACAGGTTGTGCATGTCGCCGAGGATTTCCTGGTAGGCGCCCACCAGGAAGATCCCCAGCAGGTAGTCCTCGCCCTCGTTGAGACCATGAACCGGCAGGCTGGTCTCGATGCTCTGCTCATCGACGTACTGCTTGATCTTGCCGTCGGAGTCGCAGGTCAGGTCTTGCAGCACCGCGCGACGCAGCGGCTCTTCGTCCAGACGGTGCAACGGCAGGATCGGCAGCACCTGGCCGATGGCCCAGGTGTCCGGCAGGCTCTGGAACACCGAGAAGTTGCAGATGTACTTGTCCGCCAGCTTGTCATTGAGTTCGTCCAGCACCTGGCGGTGGGAACGCTGACGTGCCTTGAGGGAGTTGTGCAGGCGACGGCACACGGCGAAGTAGCACTGCTCGGCCAGGGCTTTTTCGGCCAGGGTCAGCTTGCCGTCGGCATACTGGGCCGCCACGTCGCTCATGTAGTGCGTGGCGCGCCAGTAGGTTTCGGTGACCATCTCGATGTCGGTCGGACCCAGCAGGTCCACCAGCCATTGCACGGTTTCCGGCAGCTCTTCCTTGTTTTCGATCTTCGGCACGTCGTCGTTGTGTTTCTCGACGTCGGTCACCTGCACCACCAGCATGGCGTGGTGGGCGGTCAGGGAACGGCCGCTCTCGGAGAAGATGTGCGGGTGCGGCAGGCTCTGCGCGTCGCAGAACTCCTTGAGCATGCCCACCACCACGCCGGCGTAGTCGTCCATGTCGTAGTTGATCGAGCTGGCGTTGCGCGAGTGGGTGCCGTCGTAGTCCACGCCCAGGCCGCCGCCCACGTCGATGTGATCCACCGGCAAGCCGAGGTTGCGCAGCTCGCCGTAGTAGCGGATGGCTTCCTTGAAACCGTGCTGGTAGTCCGCCAGGTTGGCGATCTGCGAGCCCATGTGGAAGTGCAGCAGGCGGATGCCCTGGTCCAGGCCGGCGGCGCGGAAGCGCTCCACCACCGACAGCAGCTGCGCCGCCGACAGGCCAAACTTGGATTTCTCGCCGCCGGTGTCGGCCCACTTGCTCGACGCCAGGGACGACAGACGCACCCGCAGGCCCACCTGTGGCTTGACCTTGAGGGAGGCCGCTTCCTCGATCACCAGGCCCACTTCGGACTCTTTCTCGATGACGATGAACACGTTGTGGCCAAGCTTCTGGCCCATCAGTGCCAGGCGAATGAACTCACGGTCCTTGTACCCGTTGCAGACGATGGTGCCGCCCTTGGGCGCCAGGGCCAGGACCGCCAGCAGTTCCGGCTTGGAGCCGGCTTCCAGGCCGATGGAGACGTTCTGGGTGGCGATGATGTTCTCGATCACCGCTTCTTGCTGGTTGACCTTGATCGGGTACAGGGCGGTGTACTTGCTCTGGTATTCCAGGCGCGCGATGTTGGCGTCGAAAGCGCCGGTCAGCTGGCGTACACGGTCCTGGAGGATGTCCGGGAAGCGCACCAGCAAAGGCAGGGACAAGCCGCTCTTGCGCAGCTCCTCGACCTGCTCGAACAGATCGATGGGCAAACTGCTCGGGCCATTCGGGCGAACTTCGACGCGACCGGCGTCATTGATCGCGAAATACCCGGCCCCCCAATGGCGAATCCCGTAGACACTGCGGCTGTCCGCAACGGTCCATTGGCTGCCATCGTCTTTACGTGTGCGTCGTACGGACATCGAAGTCCCCTATAAAGAAGTCATAGAGCGCCGCCCCAATCCGGGGTCGGCGCAGTCTAAAGAATGAAAATGACGATTAGCCTGCAAGCGCAATAGACCGCGCCTGCCGTGCTGAGTTTAGAAACCGTTCATGAACAGGCTCTGTGAAAACCATGGAGACGACACCTGCGTCCTGAGCCAATCAAGACAGCGTCCAGTCAGAGGTGGTTTTCACAGAGGCTGCTAGCCGCCGGACTTCTTCGCCTTGAAACCGTGCTTGACCAGTTCCGCCAAGAGTAGCTCGACATGGTCACCCTGGATTTCAATGACGCCGTCCTTCAAGGCGCCACCGGTGCCACAGCGTTTCTTCAACGTGGTAGCAAGCTCCTTGAGGGCGTCTTCGGCCAGAGGCACGCCGGTGATGGTGGTCACCGTCTTGCCGCCACGGCCCTTGCTCTCGCGACGCACGCGGGCAATGCCGTCGCCGGCCGGAATCACGGTTTGTTTGCAGATACAGGCGGCCACCGGCTGGCTACAGTCCGGGCAATGTCGACCTGCGTCGGTGGAAAACACCAGGCCACCAAGGGCGGCGAAGGATGCGGCTTTTTTGGCCACCGGCAATCCTCTTGGGAGGACAAAGACTGGTCGAAGCACATGGCGGTGCCATCGACCGCGAAGCCCCACTCAGGCAGGGGCAGCGCTACTGAGCCGGGCGCCCTTGTTTAAGAAGCAGCATCGGTTCAGCTTGAAAAGTCGCGCAGTGTAACGGCAAAAAGCCCGGTTGCTAAGAGCCAATCAGCGTCAATTTATGCAACTTTAACGACGTCGGGCCAGATAACGTTGCAAGGCGGCCAGGGAGTCCGGGCAATAGGGCTTTTCGTGGATTTCCCGCAGCACCTGATCCAGGGGAATGAAGTGCGCTTCCAGGACTTCTTCCGGCTGCAAACGCAGCGGACCGTCCCACACGGCAGAGAACGCCGAACACCAGAGACGGTTGCCGGTGTCCTCGAAAAAGAAGTGATCATGGGCAGTCAGTTCGACGCCGCTCACCCCCAGTTCCTCTTCCAGTTCCCGGGCGGCGGATTCGGCATAGCTTTCAGTCGCCAGGACCATGCCACCGGCGGCAACATCCCAATAGCCCGGGTAGATGGCCTTGCTCAGGGTGCGCCGGTGCACGCACAGCTCACCGGCAGAATTGAACAGCATGATGTAGGTGCCACGCCCGATCAGGCCGCGCTCGCGCAGCTCCGAGCGGACCATGGCCCCCAGCAGTTGGTCTTCGCCATCGACCCAGGCTATTTCTTCAGCATCGGAGGCGGCGCGATGGGCCGCCTCATTGGTGGTCGCAACCATGGATCAGCCTTGATTGAGCAGTTGGCGCAAGTCGATGACCGCTGCGTTGGCTCGGGAAATATAGTTGGCCATGACCAACGAGTGGTTGGCCAGGACGCCGAAGCCGCTGCCATTGAGAATCATCGGGCTCCAGACCGGCTCCTGGGAGGCCTCCAGTTCGCGGATGATCTGACGCACGCTGACCGTAGCGTTCTTTTTCGCCAGCACGTCGGCGAAGTCCACTTCAATCGCACGCAGCAGGTGCGACAGCGCCCAGGCCTGGCCACGGGCCTCGTAGAAGACGTTATCGATCTGCATCCATGGGGTTTCCACCACTTCTTCATCCACCTGCGGGCCCTGGCCCGGGGCCGGCACTTCGGTTTTCAGTGCGGTGTTGAGCTTGACCCGGCCCACACTGGCCGACAGCCGTTGCGACAGCGAGCCCAGGCGCGTCCCTACATCACCCAGCCAGTTGTTGAGGTTGTCGGCACGGGCATAGAACTGCGCGGTTTTCTGGTTTGGATCGGAGAGGCGAGCCTGGTAGCGGCTAAGGGAATTGATGCCGTCCTGGTACTCGGACTCGCTGGACGGCAGCACCCAGCTCTTGTTGTCGAAGTTGAAGCGCGGTTCGGCCTTGGCCAGGTCGGAGTCTTCAGCGGACTGCGACTGGGAGCGGGCGAAGTCCTTGCGCAAGGCGCGGGTCAGGTCGCGGACCTGGACCAGCACGCCATATTCCCAGCTTGGCATGTTGTCCATCCACAGGCCCGGTGGAAAACGGTCGTTGGAGATATAGCCACCCGGCTTGTCCAGCAAGGTACCGACCACGGTCTTCAGGGTTTCCACGGTGGTGTAGCCCACCACCATCTGCCGGCCTTCCTTCTCGGCAGCGATCTGGGCGTTCTGCTGGACCGGGAACAGCGCAGGTTCCTGACTCCAGTACCAGCCCAGGCCGCCCGTGACCAACAGGTACAGGCCCAGCAAGGTGGCCAGGGCACGACTGAACAGCAGGCCACCGAAATAGCTGCGTGTCGCCGACTTGGGTTCGGCAGCACGATCCGGCGCGCTACCTGCGCGATTCTTCCAATCCAGCATGGCTATGTCCTTTCAATCACTTGGGTTCATCGGTTCGACCACAACCCTACTCCATCGTGCCTTGCCTTGACGGGATATATCTTCCGGCAAATGCGCGCCGCGCAATGATTGCGAATCAGGCGGTCACTATAAATGAAGCACACTCCAGAGCCTATGCGACCAGTGGGTCAGGAACTGAATAACCCCGCCTTGCACATTATTGACGTACGACACTCATGGGACACAAAAGTGGTGCTAGCATAGAGCCACCAGTCGACCTCAGCATGCACCCTACCTAGTAGTCAGGATATGACCGAGCCAGAAGACCCCAGCCGTGAGCGCCTCAAGCACCACTTTGCCCAGCGGGTAATTCATCAGGCACGTCAGATTCTTGAGATATGGCAGCGTCTGCAACGCAGCGAATGGTCCACCACCGACATGTCGGAACTGTGCGAAGCCAACCTGCGCCTGCTGCGTTTCGCTGAACGCTTCGAGCAACCCGAACATACCCAACTGGCCCGCAGCATCAGCCAATCGCTGGAGGCTGTCGATGCCAATCGCGGTCGCCTGAGCAGCAACCTGATCACCGACCTCAATCGCTTGATGCAGCGTTTGTCGCGCACCGGCCTGCGCCACGGCGACCAGTTGGAACAGACCTTCCTGCCGCCGTTGCGCAAACCCATCTACGTGATGTTGCAGGATCACGACCGGGCCGAGCGCCTGGCCAAGCAACTGGAGTTCTTTGGCCTCACAGCCCAGTCCCTGGACAGCATCGCCGCCTTTCGTTCGTCCATGGTCGAGCGTTTGCCCGCGGCCATCGTCATTGATGTGGACTTCTGCGGCCCCGGCATGGGCCTGACCCTGGCAGCCGAAGCCCAGGTCGGCCTGGAGCAGAAACTGCCGCTGCTGTTCTTCAGCCTGCATGAAACCGACACCCCGACTCGCCTGGCGGCAGTACGCGCCGGCGGCCAGGAGTTCCTGACTGGCACCCTGGAAGCTTCCAGCCTGCTGGAAAAGATCGAAGTGCTGACCTGCGTGGCCCAGTACGAGCCTTATAAAGTGCTGATCATCGACGACTCCCGGGCCCAGGCACTGCATACCGAGCGCCTGCTCAACAGCGCCGGGATCGTCACCCGCACCCTGATCGAACCGATCCAGGCCATGGCCGAGCTGGCGGACTTCCAGCCGGACCTGATCATCCTCGACATGTACATGCCGGCCTGCACCGGCACCGAGCTGGCCAAGGTGATCCGCCACAACGACCGTTATGTCAGCGTGCCGATCATCTACCTGTCCGCCGAGGACGACCTGGACAAGCAACTGGACGCCATGAGCGAAGGCGGCGATGACTTCCTCACCAAGCCCATCAAGCCGCGGCACCTGATCACCACCGTGCGCAACCGCGCCGCCCGGGCGCGCAACCTCAAGGCACGGATGGTCCGCGACAGCCTCACCGGCCTGTACAACCACACCCACATTCTGCAACTGCTGGAAGACTGCAGCTTCCGCGCCCGCCGCGAGGGCAAGCCGCTGAGCTTCGCCATGCTCGACATCGACCACTTCAAGCGGGTCAACGACAGCCACGGCCACCCCATGGGCGACCGGGTGATCAAGAGCCTGGCGCTGTTTCTCAAGCAGCGCCTGCGCAAGACCGACTTCATCGGCCGCTACGGCGGCGAAGAGTTTGCCATCGTCATGCCCGACACCGATCAGGACGCCGCCTGCAAGGTTCTGGACGAAATCCGCCAGCGCTTTGCCGAGATCCATTACCCGGCCCAGCCTCAAGACCTGTGGTGCACCTTCAGCGCCGGCGTGGTGGAGATGCAAGAAGACTCCGACAGCCTGCTGATGGCCAGCCAGGCGGACGAGGCGCTGTACCGCGCCAAGCACGGCGGTCGCAACCGAGTGCAGGCCGCACGGCAATCAAGTCAAAGTGCCATCTTTTCATCCGAATCCACAGATTCGGTCATAACCTTGTAATGCAAACGCAATAAATTCAGGCGCTTACCATTTTTGCCGTTGGTAGAGCCCTGATGCGCCTGAAGCTGCTGACCAATCTCAATACTCTGCTGTTAGTTGCCGTCTGCCTGGCCCTGGGGGCCACGCTCTGGTGGTCACAACGAGCCCTGGAGCGCCCCTATCTGCTGATGGAGCGCTACCTGGGACTGTCCCAGCAGTTTCAAAATCAGGTAGCGCGCAATATCGAAGACTACCTGGCCAGCGGCGACGCCCTGCGCCTGAGTAGCGCAGCCCAGGCCATCGAGGCCGTGCAAGGCGAACTGACCGAGCTGCCGCCGCAACTCGCGCAAAGCTTGCGCCCGAGCCTGGCCAGCCTCGATGACTTCAGCAAGACCGACCTGCTGGCCGCGGGCAAGCTGGCCGGCGATCCCCAGGCCCTGCTGTTGCAAGCCGAGCGGGAGCTGGGGGCCAACCTGGAACAGCTCAGCCAGTACGCCAGCGGGACCAAGACCGCAGAAGGCGCCACTTACCTGCCCTTGCTGCTCACCGCTGCGCAGCACCTGGGCAAACTGTCCCTGGCCCGGGACAAGTTGGTGAGCAGCGGCCGCAGCGAACTGGCCGCCGATGTCGAACGCGAAGTCAACAACATCAAGGCCCAGGCCGACCGGCTCGAAGCCCTGCCTTTATTAGGGGTGGCCGCCAGCAGCGAATCGGGCACCGATGACTTTGCCGCCCTGATGGGCCTGGAAAACACCCAGAAGGCCACTGCCGAAGACGCCGGCATCGGCCTCAAGCGCGAACTCCACAGCCTGCTCAACCGCTACCCGGCGGAACTGCAGCGCACCCGCGAGCAGATCCAGAAACGCGCCGACCTGAGTGCCGCGACCCTGCTGAAGATCACCGCCGTGCGCCAGGCCATCGCCGAGCTGGAACCGGCGGTGCGGGCCCAGCACGGTCAGATCCAGGGCGAGGTACGGCTGATCCAGGGGCTGATGATCGGCCTGATCCTGCTGATCGCCCTGGTCATCGACACCTTGCAGCGCAAGCTGGCCCGGGTCCTGACCAACCTGGCCCCGGCGCTGTCGACCTGGGCCGAAGGCGACTTCAGCCGACCGATCCAACTGGGCAAGACCAACCGCGAACTGCACGCCATCGAAGAATCCCTCAACCGCCTGCGGGCCTACCTGGTGGATCTGGTGGGCACCATTCGCCAGAACGCCGAGCAAGTGGCCGGCAGCAGCCGCGCCCTGGCTGACCTCAGCAGCGGCCTGCACAGCGGGGCCGAGCGCCAGGCCGGCGATACCGCGCAAATCCGCGATGCCCTGGGGGAGCTGGAAGCCACCATCCAGCAGGTTGCCGGTGACGCCAGCCAGGCCGCCGATGCCAGCCGCAGCGCTGGCCTTGCGGTGCAACAGGGGCAGAAAGTCATAGGCCTGAGCCTGACCGGGCTGCACGCCCTGGTGGGTGAGGTACAGGGCAACGCGCAGATGATCGAGCACCTGGCCCAGGAGTCCGCCACCATTGGCGGCGTACTGACCGTGATCCGCTCCATTGCCGAACAGACCAACCTGCTGGCCCTCAACGCCGCCATCGAAGCCGCTCGCGCCGGGGAAATGGGCCGCGGCTTTGCCGTGGTCGCCGAAGAAGTGCGCTCCCTGGCCCAGCGTACCGCCGGCGCTACGGCAGAGATCCAGACCCTGATCGCTGGCCTGCAGGCCGCCGCGCAACAATCGGTGCAAGGCATGCGTGCCCAGGTGGAACACGCCGAAGCCACCGCCAGCCAGGCCCAGGCCGCCGACGGTGCCCTGGACGAAATCGTCGGGGCGATCCAGACCATCGCCGACACCGCCGTGCGCATCGCCGATGTCACCGCCCAGCAAAGCGGCGCGGTCAGCGAGATCCGCGACCACAGCGAGCGCATCCATCAGTTGGGCGGCGACAACCTGCTGCGCATTGGCGAAGGCCGGGCCCAGGGCGAGAACTTGCTGGACCTCGGGGGACAATTGCATACGGCGGTGCAAGCCTTCCGCGTCTAAGCTCTGCCTGCGCCCCGGTTTTCCCTGACAAACGCCCCATCATCGGCGAAACGGCTGGCCGGGAGTGCAGCGCTCTCACCCTGCAGGCAAATGACCGGATTTAAGTGCTTGGTCACATATTTTGCGCAAACATCGGTCATCGTGCTGGCTATTGCAGAGAACTGGACAGTCATAAAGTCTTTCCGGCATAGTCGCCGGGTTCTGACAACAGCACCCCGATAACAAGGAACAACCGATGGCCACCCTACTGGTGCTTCACGGCCCCAACCTGAACCTGCTCGGCACCCGTGAACCGGGGGTCTACGGTGCAACCACCCTGGCCCAGATCAACCAGGACCTGGAGCAGCGGGCCCGTGATGCCGGGCACCATCTGCAGTATCTGCAGAGCAATGCCGAGTACGAATTGATCGAACGTATCCATGCCGCCCGCGATGAAGGCGTGGACTTCATTTTGATCAATCCAGCAGCTTTTACACATACAAGCGTCGCATTACGTGACGCGCTGCTGGCAGTGAGCATCCCATTCATCGAAGTGCATTTGTCCAACGTGCACAAACGCGAACCTTTCCGCCATCACTCCTACTTCTCCGACGTTGCGGTGGGAGTGATCTGCGGCCTTGGCGCCAGCGGTTACCGACTGGCCCTGGAGGCCGCACTAGAGCAGCTTGAACAACAAGCTAAACGCCCCTGACCGACCCTTGGGAGTTGATGATTCATGGATATCCGTAAAGTTAAGAAACTGATCGAACTGCTGGAAGAGTCCGGCATCGACGAGTTGGAGATCAAGGAAGGCGAAGAGTCCGTGCGCATCAGCCGCCACAGCAAGACTCCAGCCCAGCAGTACTACGCACCGGCTCCGGTTGCCGCCCCCGTAGCTGCACCTGCCGCTGCCGCCCCGGCCGCCGCCGCTGCTCCTGCCGCCCCCGCCGCACCTGCGCTGAACGGCACCGTGGCCCGCTCGCCAATGGTCGGTACTTTCTACCGCAAGTCTTCGCCTACCTCGCCAGCCTTCGTTGAAGTCGGCCAGAGCGTGAAGAAGGGCGACACCCTGTGCATCGTCGAAGCGATGAAGATGATGAACCACATCGAAGCTGAAACCAGCGGTGTGATCGAATCCATTCTTGTCGAAGACGGCCAGCCGGTTGAGTACGACCAACCGCTGTTCACCATCGTTTGAACCGCGGAGAGTCTTTGATGTTGAAGCCTGCGAAGTTGGAAAAAGTCCTGATCGCCAACCGCGGCGAAATCGCCCTGCGGATCCTGCGTGCCTGCAAGGAAATGGGGATCAAGACCGTCGCCGTCTACTCCAAGGCCGACAAGGAGCTGATGCACCTGGGCCTGGCGGACGAATCCGTCTGCATCGGGCCTGCGCAAGCCGCGCAGTCCTACCTGCACATTCCGGCCATCATCGCGGCCGCTGAAGTCACTGGCGCTACGGCAATCCACCCTGGCTACGGCTTCCTGGCGGAAAACGCCGACTTCGCCGAACAGGTGGAAAACTCCGGTTTCGCCTTCATCGGCCCGAAAGCTGAAACCATCCGCCTGATGGGCGACAAGGTTTCCGCCAAGCACGCCATGATCGCGGCGGGTGTTCCTACGGTTCCAGGTTCCGACGGCCCACTGCCGGAAGACGAAGAAACCGCCCTGCGCATTGGCCGTGAAGTCGGCTACCCGGTGATCATCAAGGCCGCTGGCGGCGGCGGTGGTCGCGGCATGCGCGTGGTGCACAAGGAAGAAGACCTGATCGCCTCGGCGAAGCTGACCCGTTCCGAAGCCGGCGCGGCGTTTGGCAACCCGATGGTCTACCTGGAGAAGTTCCTGACCAACCCACGTCACGTGGAAGTCCAGGTGCTGTCCGACGGCCAGGGCAACGCCATCCACCTGGGCGACCGCGACTGCTCGCTGCAGCGTCGTCACCAGAAAGTCCTCGAAGAAGCACCGGCACCGGGCATCGACGAGACTGCGCGCCAAGAAGTCTTCGCCCGCTGCGTCAAGGCGTGCATCGACATCGGCTACCGCGGTGCCGGTACGTTCGAGTTCCTTTACGAGAACGGCCGCTTCTACTTCATCGAGATGAACACTCGCGTGCAGGTAGAGCACCCGGTTTCGGAAATGGTCACTGGTATCGACATCGTCAAGGAGATGCTCAGCATCGCCGCCGGCAACAAGCTGTCGTTCACCCAGGATGACGTGGTCATTCGCGGTCACGCCCTGGAATGCCGGATCAACGCCGAAGACCCGAAAACCTTCATGCCAAGCCCAGGCACGGTCAAGCATTTCCATGCTCCGGGCGGCAACGGCGTGCGCGTCGACTCGCACCTGTACAGCGGTTACGCGGTTCCACCGAACTACGATTCGTTGATCGGCAAGCTGATCACCTACGGGGCGACCCGTGACGAAGCCATGGCGCGCATGCGCAATGCGCTGGACGAAATCGTCGTCGACGGAATCAAGACCAACATCCCGCTGCACCGCGATCTGACCCGTGACGAAGGCTTCTGCAAAGGGGGCGTGAACATTCACTACCTCGAGCACAAGCTGGCCGAGCAACACTGATCGGCACTCGCCACACCGACAAGGCCGCTTTCGAGCGGCCTTGTCGTATCTGTCATTTGCCCCTGCGCGCGCCTTTGCCCGCCAACCGCACAGCGGCCATTGCATGCACTCCCCGATCAACGGCCAACGCGAGCAAGAACTAGGCGTCCCCCTCGCTCCTGCGGGTCGTCTCGCGTAAACTTGCGCGCTTCTCGCGGCCCGCTAGGCTGCACATCACATATTTTCAAAGGTGCCCGCCATGCCTTGGCTGCAAGTCCGTCTCGCCATCAGCCCAGAACAAGCCGAAACCTATGAAGACGCTTTTCTTGAAGTCGGTGCCGTCTCGGTCACCTTCATGGACGCCGAGGATCAGCCGATCTTCGAACCCGAACTCAATACCACGCCACTGTGGTCCCACACTCACTTGCTGGCTCTGTTCGAAGGCGGCACTGAAGCCGCCAGCGTGCTCGCTCATCTGGAACTGCTGACCGGCAGCCCGTTGCCCGAGCACCACAGCGAAGTCATCGAGGACCAGGACTGGGAACGCAGCTGGATGGACAACTTCCAGCCGATGCGTTTCGGCCAGCGCCTGTGGATCGTTCCAAGCTGGCACGCCGCACCGGAGCCTGACGCGGTCAACCTGCTGCTGGACCCGGGCCTGGCCTTCGGCACCGGCACCCACCCGACCACCGCGCTGTGCCTGGAGTGGCTGGACGGCCAGGACCTCAAGGACTGCAATGTGCTGGACTTTGGTTGCGGCTCGGGAATCCTCGCCATCGCTGCCCTGCTGCTGGGCGCCAAGCAAGCGGTCGGCACCGATATCGATGTCCAGGCACTGGAAGCCTCCCGCGACAACGCCGGGCGCAACGGTATTGCCGACGAACTGTTCCCGCTGTACCTGCCCGAGCAACTGCCACAAGTACAGGCCGATGTGCTGGTGGCCAATATCCTGGCCGGCCCGCTGGTCTCCCTGGCCCCGCAACTGTCCGGCCTGGTGAAGTCCGGAGGACGCCTGGCACTCTCCGGCATCCTCGCCGAACAAGGCGAAGAGGTGGCTGCGGCCTATGCCCAGGACTTCGATCTGGATCCGATCGCCACCCTCGATGGCTGGGTGCGCATCACCGGCCGTCGGCGCTAGAATGGCCGCCTGCATAATCCGGATGGCCGCATGACCGACAGTTTCGTCACCCAGTGCCCGCATTGCCAAACCAGGTTCCGTGTCAGCCATGCTCAGTTGAGCGTGGCCCGCGGGGTGGTTCGCTGTGGCTCCTGCCTGCAGGTGTTCAACGCCGCGCGGCAGTTGCTTGAGCAGCGCGCCGCCAAGGAAAACGCAACGTCCAGGCCGGCGGCGAAACCGGCACCCGCACCCGCTGCGCCGCCTAAACCCGAGCAGCCGCCCGCCCCCGCGCCAACGCCGGCGGCGCCTCCCCAGCGCGCCATCAGCCAGAAACAATGGTCGGCCGCCGAGATGGACCTGGATCACCTGGACCTCGACGAGGAATTGGCCAAGCTCGAGCAACGGGAGATCCAGCCGGCCAAGGCCTTTGGCCAGGAACGCGAACACCAGGAAGACAGCCTCAGTGCCCGTCGCGACCCTCAGGGCGCCGACGAAGCCCACTGGCCCGACGGCCTGTTCGGCAGCGCCAGTGAACACGACGAGTCCGAGCCCCCCGCCCTCAAGGCCCAGACGCATCAGGACGACAGCGCCCCCGAGCCGGCCCGCCCCAGTCGCACCGAGCCTTCGCTGTCCTTCAACCTGGCGGATCTGGATGACGAGCCAAAGACGCCGAAACTGCGCCATGACGACGACCTGGAACCCTTCGAGGCCCAGGTGTCCACAGACGCCGACGAACACGACGAACCATCGCCAGCAGCCTCCCCCGGCAAGAAACGCCGCGAACGCAGCGAGCCCGGAGTCAAGGAGGATGTACTGCTGGACCTGGTGGACGATCCGATCCACCTCGATTGGCAGAAACGCCGCTCCCCCTGGGGCCGGCGCCTGCTCTGGCTGCTGCTGATCCTGCTGGCCGCCGGCGGCTTGGTCGGCCAATACGTCGCGTATCACTTCGACGAGCTCGCACGCCAGGACCAGTACCGGCCGTGGTTCCAGGAGTTGTGCCCGGAGCTCGGCTGTACGGTGCCATCCCGGGTGGATATCGCCCGAATCAAGAGCAGCAACCTGGTGGTGCGCAGCCACCCGGAATTCAGCGGGGCGCTGGTGGTGGACGCCATCATCTATAACCGCGCACCCTTCTCCCAACCCTTCCCTCTGCTGGAGCTGCGCTTCGCCGACCTCAACGGCCACCTGATTGCCAGCCGCAGTTTCAAACCCGGGGAGTACCTGGGCGGCGAGATGCAGGATGTGGCGGAAATGCCACCGCAGACGCCGATTCACATCGCCCTGGATATTCTCGACCCAGGACCGAAAGCGGTGAACTACAGTCTGAGTTTCCACTCGCCCGAGTGAATCGGCTGATCAGACTAACGGACAACTCTGGATTGACGACAGATTTATGACTGTATCGCTCAGATTGATCACCGGGCGATAACGGAAGAACTGTTCAGATTTTATCCAATTCAGCCTTTATCCGGTCATCGAGAGCGGGTATCATGCCAACCCTTTTTCGAACTCTCATGATCCGGCCCCACAACAGGGAAGTCCTATGTCGGCGGTACGCATCGGCCCATATACATTGCACAACGGCTTGATTCTCGCCCCGATGGCGGGGGTCACCGACCAGCCCTTTCGTCAGCTTTGCAAGCAGTTGGGCGCGGGCCTTGTAGTCTCGGAAATGGTCACCAGCGACATGAGCTTGTGGAACAGCCGCAAATCGCGGTTGCGCATGATCCACGAAGGCGATCCCGAGCCACGCTCGGTACAGATTGCCGGTGGCGATGCACAGATGCTGGCAGACGCCGCCCGCGCCAACGTCGAGTTGGGCGCACAGATTATTGATATCAACATGGGTTGTCCGGCGAAGAAGGTCTGCAACAAGGCTGCCGGTTCCGCGTTGCTGAAAGACGAAGCCCTGGTCAACGAGATTCTCCAGGCGGTGGTGGCCGCAGTGGATGTACCGGTCACCCTGAAGATCCGCACCGGCTGGGACCGGCAGAACAAGAACGGCCTGACGGTGGCGAAGATCGCCGAGCAGGCGGGCATCACGGCACTGGCGGTCCACGGTCGGACCCGGGCCGACCTGTACACCGGTGAAGCCGAGTACGACACCATTGCCGCGATCAAGCAGGCGGTGTCGATTCCGGTCTTTGCCAACGGCGATATCGACTCGCCCGAGAAGGCCCGGCAGGTATTGCACGCCACCGGGGCCGACGGGTTGTTGATCGGCCGGGCCGCCCAGGGGCGGCCATGGATTTTTCGTGAAATCGAACACTTCCTGCGTACCGGTGAAACCCTCCCGGCACCGGAGCTGTTCGAGGTGGAACGTATTCTGCTAGAGCACCTGGCCGCGCTGCATGCCTTCTATGGGGAGGTCATGGGCGTCCGCATTGCGCGCAAGCATGTGGGCTGGTATCTCGCAACCCTGCCGGGCGCCAGGGAGTTTCGCGCCCACTTCAATCGTTTGGAAGATACGGAAGCACAATGCGCCAACGTTCGTGAGTTCTTTGCCGGACGTTACAAGAGCCTGGAAACAGGGGACGGAGAGGGGGTGGCCGCATGACGATGATGACCGAGACTTTAGTGAGTGGAACTGCACCCGTGAGCGACAACGTGAATTTGAAACAGCACCTCAATACCCCCAGCGAAGAAGGCCAGACCCTTCGCGGGAGTGTCGAGAAGGCGCTGCACAATTATTTCGCCCACCTTGAGGGCGCTGCCGTCACGGACGTGTACAACCTGGTGCTCTCCGAAGTCGAGGCTCCGTTGCTCGAAAGCGTGATGAACTACGTCAAGGGCAACCAGACCAAGGCCAGCGAACTCCTGGGTCTGAACCGCGGCACCCTGCGCAAGAAACTCAAGCAGTACGATTTGTTGTAAGCATTCAATCAAACCAGAAAGGCGCCCGCGTAAAAAACGGTCGCCTTTTTTGCTGACTCCTTTGCTTTTGATGGAAATTGAGATGACCGACCAGACTACCCGCCTGCCGATCCGCCGCGCCTTGATCAGTGTTTCCGACAAGACCGGGATCCTCGAATTCGCCAAGGAGCTGGAAGCCCTCGGTGTGGAGATCCTCTCCACCGGCGGGACCTTCAAACTGCTGCAGGACAACGGCGTGGCCGCAGTAGAAGTCGCGGATTACACCGGTTTCGCGGAAATGATGGACGGCCGGGTCAAGACCCTGCACCCGAAAATCCACGGCGGTATCCTCGGTCGTCGCGGTATCGACGACGCCATCATGAACGAGCACGGGATCAAGCCCATCGATCTGGTGGCGGTCAACCTCTACCCCTTCGAAGCCACCATTTCCAAGCCCGGCTGCGACCTGCCGACCGCCATCGAGAACATCGACATCGGCGGCCCGACCATGGTCCGCTCGGCGGCCAAGAACCATAAGGACGTGGCCATCGTGGTCAATGCCAGCGACTACGCCGGCGTCCTGGAAAGCCTCAAGGCCGGCGGCCTGACCTACGCCCAGCGTTTCGACCTGATGCTCAAGGCCTTCGAACACACCGCTGCCTACGACGGCATGATCGCCAACTACATGGGCACCGTGAACCAGGCCGCCGAGACCCTCTCGACATCCGGCCGCAGCGAATTCCCGCGGACCTTCAACAGCCAGTTCATCAAGGCCCAGGAAATGCGCTACGGCGAGAACCCGCACCAGAGCGCGGCGTTCTACGTGGAAGCCAAGCCTGCCGAAGTCGGCATCGCCACCGCCACCCAGCTGCAAGGCAAGGAGCTGTCCTACAACAACGTAGCCGACACCGACGCCGCCCTGGAATGCGTGAAGAGCTTCGTCAAGCCGGCCTGCGTCATCGTCAAGCACGCCAACCCGTGCGGCGTGGCGGTCAGCCCGGACGCTGAAGGCGGCATCCGCCAGGCCTACGAACTGGCCTACGCCACCGACACCGAATCGGCCTTCGGCGGCATCATCGCCTTCAACCGCGAACTGGATGCCGAAACCGCCAAGGCCATCGTCGAGCGTCAGTTCGTCGAAGTGATCATCGCCCCGAGCGTCAGCGAAGAAGCCCGCGCCATTGTCGCCGCCAAAGCCAACGTGCGCCTGCTGGCCTGTGGCCAGTGGTCGGCAGACCGCGTACCGGCCTGGGACTACAAGCGCGTCAACGGTGGCCTGCTGGTGCAGAGCCGCGATATCGGCATGATCAGCGCCGATGACCTGAAAGTCGTGACCAAACGCGCCCCGACCGAGCAAGAGATCCACGACCTGATCTTCGCTTGGAAAGTCGCCAAATACGTCAAATCAAACGCCATCGTCTACGCCAAGAACCGCCAGACCATCGGTGTCGGCGCTGGCCAGATGAGCCGCGTGAACTCGGCGCGGATCGCTGCGATCAAAGCCGAACACGCCGGCCTGCAAGTGCAGGGCGCAGTGATGGCTTCCGACGCCTTCTTCCCGTTCCGTGACGGCATCGACAACGCGGCCAAGGTCGGCATCACTGCAGTGATCCAGCCAGGCGGCTCGATGCGTGACAACGAAGTGATTGCCGCAGCTGACGAGGCTGGCATTGCGATGGTGTTCACCGGCATGCGCCACTTCCGTCACTGATACGACAACGGTCGCACTGACACCGGCATCTGCTGCGTTGGAGCCCACCCCGATGACGCTCATTGCCAACAGGCAACTGCGCTCATCGAGGTGGGCTCCGCCTTGCATCTACCTCTGTCATTGCAACCTCCTGAGGCGTGCAGCGCTTCAGGTTCCAAAACAGAATTAGCGTCATCCGAGGTTTTTGAAATGAATGTACTGATCATTGGTAGCGGCGGTCGCGAACACGCCCTGGCCTGGAAAGTCGCTCAGGACCCACGGGTCGAAAAAGTATTCGTTGCCCCCGGCAACGCCGGTACCGCCATCGAAGCCAAGTGCGAGAACGTCGCCATCGACGTCCTGGCCCTGGAGCAGTTGGCGGATTTCGCTGAGAAGAACGTCTCTCTGACCATCGTCGGTCCGGAAGTGCCGCTGGTGGCGGGCGTGGTCGACCTGTTCCGCTCCCGCGGCCTGGACTGCTTCGGTCCGACTGCCGGCGCCGCGCAGCTGGAAGGCTCGAAAGCCTTCACCAAGGACTTCCTCGCGCGCCACAAGATCCCGACCGCCGACTACCAGAACTTCACCGAGATCGAGCCGGCCCTGGCCTACCTGCGGGAAAAAGGCGCGCCGATCGTGATCAAGGCCGACGGCCTGGCCGCCGGTAAAGGCGTGATCGTCGCCATGACCCTGGCCGAAGCCGAGGAAGCCGTGCGTGACATGCTGGCCGGCAATGCCTTCGGTGATGCCGGTTCCCGCGTGGTCATCGAGGAGTTCCTCGACGGCGAGGAAGCCAGCTTCATCGTCATGGTCGACGGCAAGAACGTGCTGCCCATGGCCACCAGCCAGGACCACAAACGCGTCGGCGACGGCGACACTGGCCCCAATACCGGTGGCATGGGCGCTTACTCGCCAGCACCGGTGGTCACTTCAGAAGTGCACCAGCGGGTGATGGATCTGGTGATCTGGCCCACCGTTCGCGGCATGGCCGAGGAAGGCAACGTCTACACCGGCTTCCTCTATGCCGGTCTGATGATCGACAAAGCCGGCAACCCGAAAGTCATCGAGTTCAACTGCCGCTTCGGCGACCCGGAAACCCAACCGGTGATGCTGCGCCTGCAATCGAGCCTGGTACTGCTGGTGGAAGCCGCCCTGGCCCAGGCCCTGGACAAGGTCGAAGCCCAGTGGGACCCACGTCCAAGCCTGGGCATCGTCCTCGCCGCCGGCGGCTATCCTGGCGACTATGCCAAGGGCGCGGCCATCACTGGCCTGGACGCCGCCGCTGCACTGGAAGGCAAAGTGTTCCACGCCGGCACCGCACTCAAGGACGGTCAGGTCGTGACCTCCGGCGGCCGGGTGCTCTGCGCCACCGCCATGGGTGACAGCGTCGATGCCGCCCAGCAACAAGCCTACCGCCTGGCGGCCAAGATCGACTGGCAGGGCTGCTTCTACCGCAACGACATCGGCTACCGTGCCATTGCTCGTGAGCGCGGCCAGGAGTAAAGCTGCCAGCGCCCCCCGGCAAGGGCCTCGCGCCCTTGCCGTGCGGTGATCACGCCGCGCATAGTTATAATCAGGCATCAACCAATGAAGGGATTTCGCCGTGCGCTGGCTCAGGACCGCCCTAGGCTTCACCGTCACATTGCTGACCTTGCTCTGCTTGAATCCGGCCCTGGCCGCTCAAGGCAGTGGCTGGGCGGTTTTGCTCGACGAACAGGCCGACCTGCAGCTCAGTGATATCCGCTCCCCGCGCTACACCAACCAATTCAGCCCCATCGAACTGGACAAACTGACCGCAGCCGAACCCGACGGCGCCCTGTGGTTGCGCTTCAAGCTCCAACCGGGAACCCACGAGCAGATCCTGCGGATCTTCGCCCCCGACCTGTCCCACCTGAATCTCTACGTGCTCGACGGCGACAAGCTGATCGAACAAGTGAACACCGGCGCCAGCCAGTCGCAAGCCCAAAAGCCTTTGCCCAGCAGCGACTTCATGCTGCCACTGCCGCAAAGTGCCAAGCCGCTGGACGTCTATCTGCGCCTGGTGTCCGAACATGAACTGCGTCCCTACATCACCCTGCAATCGGCAGTGATGAGCGCCGCCGACCAGAGCCAGACACTGATCTACGGCCTGTTGTTCGGCTGCCTGGCGATGCTGATCCTGCACAACCTCACCCGCTTCGCCTACACCCGCTCACGCAGCAGCCTGTGGCTGGCAGCCTGTGAAGGCCTGCTGACCCTCAGCCTGTTGATGCTGCTGAACCTGCTCGGTCCCTGGTTACCGGACTGGCAAGCGTTGCAGACACCGGGCGCCTACGTGGCCCTGCTGCTGACCGCGCCCTGCGGGATGATGTTCGCCTACCGCTTCTTCGCTCCACTGGGCCCGCACCCGCTGAACCGCTTGCTGCTGGGCAATATTCTGCTGATCGGCCTGTTCGGTCTGTTGCTGCTGTTCGTCAACACCCTGCCGCTGAACATCATCACCTACGGCCTGGTGGCCCTGGCCGGCCTGAGCATGCTGTTCGTTGGCGCCTACCACTGGCACCAGGGCTATCGTCCGGCCCGGCTGTTCGTCACCGCCATGGTGATTTTCAACCTCGGCACCCTGGTGATTCTCCCGGCGCTGCTGGGCCTGACCCTGGTAGCGCCGCAAGGGTTGATCGTCACCCTGCTGAGCGTGGTGTGCATCGCCGGGTTGCTGATGAGCATTGCCTTGGGCGAGCGCCAGCGCAACATCACCGAGAACCGCTTCAGTGTCAGTCGCGACCTGGCCGCCAGCACCGCCGAGATCAATGCCAAGGCCGAGTTCCTGGCCAAGATCAGCCACGAGATCCGTACGCCGATGAACGGCGTGCTGGGCATGACCGAGTTACTGCTGGGCACCCCACTGTCGGTCAAGCAGCGTGATTACGTGCAGACCATTCACAGTGCCGGCAACGAGCTGCTGACCCTGATCAACGAGATCCTCGACATCTCCAAGCTGGAGTCCGGGCAGATCGAACTGGACGACGTGCAGTTCGACCTCAACGCCCTGATCGAGGATTGCCTGAGTATCTTCCGGGCCAAGGCCGAACAGCAGAACGTCGAGCTGATCAGTTTCATCCAGCCCCAGGTGCCGCGGGTCATCAGCGGCGATCCGACGCGCCTGCGCCAGGCCCTGCTGAGCCTGTTGGAAAACGCCCTGAAGAAGACCGACGAAGGCGAAGTGCTGATCGTCGTCGCCCTCGACGAGCGCAGCAGCAAACCGCGCCTGCGCATTGCCGTACAAGACAGCGGCCAGCCCATGGATACCGAGGAGCGCGAAGCGCTGCTGCACACCGAACTGCACAGCAAGAACTTCCTCGCCACCACCCGCCTGGGGGGCAACCTGGGGCTGGTGATCGCCCGCCAGTTGATCCTGCTGATGCACGGCGAATTCGGCATCAAGAGCGGCACCAACCAGGGCAGCACCCTGTGGCTGACCCTGCCCCTGGACGCCGAGCGCCTGGAACATCCCACCGCCGACCTCGACGGCCCCTTGCAGGGCGCTCGGGTGCTGGTGGTGGACGATAACGACACCTGCCGCAAGGTGCTGGTGCAGCAATGCAGCGCCTGGGGCCTGAACGTCAGCGCCGTGCCTTCGGGCAAGGAAGCCCTGGCCCTGCTGCGGACCAAGGCGCACCTGCGGGACTATTTCGATGTGGTGCTGCTGGACCAGAACATGCCCGGCATGACCGGCATGCAGCTGGCAGCGAAGATCAAGGAAGACCCGAGCCTGAACCACGACATCCTGCTGATCATGCTCACCGGCATCAGCAACGCGCCGAGCAAGGTGATTGCGCGCAATGCCGGGATCAAGCGCATCCTCGCCAAGCCGGTGGCCGGCTACACCCTCAAGACCACTCTGGCCGACGAGCTCAGCCAACGCGACAAGGCCCCCACCGCGCCCTACAACATGCCCCTGAACCCGGCACCGGGTCCGGCGCCGATCACCGTTCCCAGCGACTTCAGCATCCTGGTGGCCGAAGACAACAGCATCTCCACCAAGGTCATCCGCGGCATGCTGGGCAAGCTCAATCTGCAGCCCGACACCGCCAGCAACGGCGAAGAGGCCTTGCAGGCCATGAAGGCCAAGCGCTACGACCTGGTGCTCATGGACTGCGAAATGCCGGTGCTCGACGGTTTCTCCGCCACCCAGCAGTTGCGGGCCTGGGAAGTCGGCAACCAACGGGTGCGCACCCCGGTGGTGGCGCTGACCGCGCACATCCTCGCCGAGCACAAGGAGCGCGCGCGCCAGGCCGGCATGGACGGGCACATGGCCAAGCCGGTGGAGTTGTCGCAACTGCGCGAGCTGGTGGAGCACTGGGTCACCCAGCGCGACCTGCGCGAGCGCAGCACCGCGCACACCAGTTGAGCCGACAGCCTGCGCGGCGCCTGTTAAACTCTGGCTCGCCCTCCCTAGTCGTGAGCTCCCGCCATGCTCCACGTGCTGTTCAGCGTTTACCTGAAGATGCTGGTGCTCTATAGCCCGTTCTTCGTCCTCTCATGCTTCATCAGCCTGACCCGCGGCTACTCCTCCAAGGAGCGCCGACGCCTGGCCTGGAAAGTCGCCCTGGCTACCCTGATCTCCAGCGTCTTGCTGTACCTGTTCGGGCGGGTGATCTTCAGCGTGTTCGGCATCACCGTGGACGCCTTCCGCATCGGTGCCGGCAGCGTGCTGTTCATCTCGGCCCTGGGCATGGCCCAGGGCAAGTCGGCGGTACAGACCGACAACGTGCAACAGGACGTGACCATCGTGCCGCTGACCATTCCCCTGACCGTGGGCCCGGGCACCATCGGCGCCCTGCTGGTGATGGGGGTCAGCCAGCCCCACTGGGACGACAAGCTCACCGCCATTCTCAGCATCGCCCTGGCCAGCCTCACCGTGGGCGTGGTGCTGTACCTGTCCAACCGCATCGAGCGCATCCTTGGCGACCAGGGCCTGCAGATCGTCAGCCGGCTGATGGGACTGTTCGTCTGCGCCCTGGCGGCGCAGATCATCTTCACCGGGGTCAAAGGCTATCTGGTGCCCTAACAGCGGCACGACCCAGCGGACAAGGAATGTCACATGCCCGGCCATGAAGATCGCCAGCTCATCCAGCAACGATGGCAGGACGAACGCTACCCCAGGGATAACTCACTCGCCCTGGGCTCGGGCTTCTACTGCCTGTTCGAGCTGCCCCATGAGCATCCCCGACTGATCAACAAGGTGTGGCTGCCGGCCTCGGACTGCGACGCTCATCAGGACGGCGAGGGCCTCGCGACCCTGGCGCTGTGCGTCGCCGGCAACGGCGCCTTGCAGGCCCGGGCCGGCGAGTGTGTCGCGCATGGCGGGGATGGTTTCCTGGCATTGCAGGAGAAAGATTCTGAGGCCCTGATCTGGCTGCTGGTCCTGAGGGACACCAATCCCTTCAACCGGGTCGAGATCCAGGACCGACACCTCTATGCCGAGTCGACCTCCGGTGTCAGCGTGCAGATCCCTCTGGAGCGCCCCGATCAGTTGACCCTGGCCTGGCCATGACCCTTGCACTGCCACCGAGCCCGATGAAAAAACTGACCGCCACCGCCGCCATCGACCTCCTCAGCCGCCAGCGGTTGCCCGGCCTCGACGCCGCCGCCCGCGCCTCCCACCTCCTGAACTGGTGGGGAATAGACAGCGACGACCTTGAGTTCGCCGCACTCCCAGCCAGCCTGCAACAACAGCTCAGGGCGCAGCCGGAGCCCCCGGAAGACCCGCAGGCCCCGCGCTACGACGCCCTGCTGCTGATCGCCCTGCGCGCCGAATACCGCGGCGTGACCCACCACTACCTGATGCGCTGCCTGCGCGAAGCCGGGCTGGGCGACTACGCCGTCAGCGCGGACATCGAGTACCTGGAGGCCTGCCCCTGCTGCGGATATCGAACCCTCTCGGCGCGGGGCGACTACCAGATCTGCGACCTCTGCCATTGGGAGGACGACGGCAGCCAGGCGCTGGATGTGCTGAGCGGACCCAACCACAAAACCCTAGGCCAGGCCCGGGAACACTTTGCCCGGCAGCAGGGCCGCCTGCCCTTGGACAAGTGGCCACACATCAGCAAGGACACCCCATGATTCCCCAGCAGTTGGTCAGCCTGATCGAAGCCCAGCCCCGCTTCCGCCCGCGCCCCGACACCGCCGAGGTCACCCGAGCGTTGGCAACATTGGGGATTGCCCTGGACAGCGAGTTCGCCCAGATCTACCTGGCCTATCACCCCGCCGACTTCGAAAGCCGGGCGAGCTACGAAGTGCTGATGGATATCGACGGGCCCAGTGATGAAATCCTGATGTGCACCGAGTTCATTCATGAAGTCTGGGAGTTGCCAGAGAACTTCGTCGCCTTCACCTCGTTGCAAGGTGAAGGCGGCTACCTGCTGGACAAGGACAGCGGCGGCGTCTGGGATTTCGACCTGGGCGATCGGGAGGCTTTCGTTGCCGGCCGCCTCCCCGCCCGCTGGGCCGGCTTCTTCGAATTCATCACCTGGCTGCTGACCGCCAAGGACAAGGACCAGGATGATGAGTGACCCTGCACGCTAGAAGCCGCTGCCGGCGATGGCGATCTTGTGAGCGCCTTCGCCGGCAAGCCGGCTCCTACAAGGGTTTATTGCCGTACCAGCGCGGCGTGTAGACCCACTCGCCACCCTCGGCCCGGGGGAAGACGCAGGTGGTGGAAGAGCCCACCAGCACCATGGTGCGCATGTCCACCTGCTCCGGGGTCAGCTCGCCCAGGGTGATGACCCGCAGGGTCTGCCCCGGACGACCGATATCCCGTCCCAGCACCACCGGGGTTTGCGGCGTGCGGTGCTGGCGCACGATCTCCAGGGCCCGGCCCAGTTGCCAGGGCCGCGAGCGGGAGATCGGGTTGTAGAAGGCCAGGGCCAGATCGGCCTGGGAGGCGAGGTCCAGGCGCTTCTCGATGATGTCCCAGGGCTTGAGGTTGTCGGACAGCGACAGCACGCAGAAGTCATGACCCAGCGGTGCGCCGGCCTGGGCGGCGGTGGCCAGTGAGGCGGAGACGCCCGGGAGGATCTCCAGGTCGACACGATGCCAGGCCGGATCGCTGGATTCGTGCAGGGCTTCCAGGACCGCCGCGGCCATGGCAAACACCCCCGGATCACCGGACGACACCACCACCACCGAACGGCCCTGGGCCGCCAGTTCGAAGGCGTGCCGGGCGCGCTGCATTTCTTCGCGGTTGTCAGTGCAGTGCATCACCTGATCGGCGCGGAACGGGCCGGCCATACGCACGTAGGTTTCATAACCGAGGATGTCGTTGGCTCGGGCCAGTTCGGCTTTCACCGCCGGCACCATGAGTTCGGCTGCCCCCGGGCCAAGACCGATCACCGCCAGGCGCCCACGGGGCCGGCCGATCTGTTCGAGGTCCAGGGGCTGGCTGGCCACGGCGATGGCGATGTCCTCCCCCACCTTCAGCGGCGGCAGCAATTGCGGCACGGCTTGCTGTGCCAGTTCGACGACACTGCCGGCGGCCGGCAGGAAACGCAGCGGCACACCCAGTTGCGCAGCCGCCTGATGCAGGGCGCGGTCAGCCATGTCACTGTCGGCCGCCAGCAGGCAGGCGACGGACTGCACGGCGATTCGCGCCTGATGCAGGGCCTGACGGATGTGGGTAGCGAGGCTGGTATCGCTTTCGCCAGCAAGCTGGCCGCTACGGCAAGCGACCAGGACGCTGCGGGGGTAGATCAGCAGCTCATTGGCCGCAGGCTCGCGCTCGGCAGAGCCGACCCGGATGGTCAGGCGGGCCTGATCGTTCTCGGGCAGCTTGGCCGCGGCCAGCCAGGGCGCGGCGCCTTCGATGCGCACGCTTTCGCCACCCAGCAGGTCGGAGACAAAGCGCTTGCCCAGCTCCAGGTCGCCCAGGGCATAACCGCTGGGCGGGTTGAGCAGGCAGGTGCCAAAGCGCAGTTCGCCACTGGTGGTAATGGCCGCAGCCACGCCAAGGCCCGCGGCGATTTCCCGGGCCATGACGTTGACGCCGCCCAGGCCACCCAGCAGCGGCACCACGGCGCTGCCGTCTTCGGCCACTGCCAGCACCGGCGGTTCGGCGCCTTTTTCCAGCAGCAGCGGGGCCAGGGTGCGGATCACGATACCCGCCGCACACAGGGCGATGATGGGCCTGTCCTGTTGATACAGCTGGCGCAGGGTGGCGCCGAATTCGTGGTAGATCCGATCAGCGCCTTCGACCCGTTCCGCCAGACCGTGGATCAACGAATCGGGATACAGCCGCTGGATCTGCCGTGCGGTGTCGAGACTGCCTTGGCCAAGGATGACGATGGCCGGAATTGAACGGGCCATCAGCCTTGCCACCTTTCGCCGGGCACGATGATCAGCGAGAAGTACGGCGAGGACATCGGCTCCACGTCATCCAGCGGCACGATCTTCTGGTTGGCCATGGTGGCGCGCTCGACATACAGCGCACGCTGCGCCAGCCCCAACTCTTCCAGGACCTGGCGCACCTTGGGGAAATTGCGCCCCAGCTTCATCACCACCGCCGCGTCGGCGTCCGCCAGACGCCGCTTGAGCTCCTCGTGGGGCAATACCCCCGAAAGCACCGACAGGCTCTGGTTGCGATACACCAGCGGCGCGCCCAGCACCGACGCGCCGCCCAGCATCGAGCACACCCCGGGCACCACTTCGGCCTGGTAACGCTCGGCCAGACGATCGTGCAGGTACATGTAGGAACCGTAGAAGAACGGGTCGCCTTCGCAGATCACCGCCACATCCCGACCGGCATCCAGATGCAGCGCCAGCTCCTGGCTGGCGCTGTCGTAGAAATCGCTGATCACTTGCTCGTAGGACAGCGGCGCCGGCAGCACTTCGGTGGTCACCGGGTACACCAGCGGCAGCAGGGTCTGGGCCTGTTGCAGGTGCCCTTCGATGATGCCGAAGGCGTTGCCTTTCTTGCCCTTGGCCACGAAGTAGGCCACCACCGGCGACTCGCGCAGCAGGCGCAGGGCCTTCAGGGTAATCAGCTCCGGATCACCAGGACCCACGCCAAGGCCGATCAAACGTCCAGGTTGCTGCATCATTCGATCTCCGTGGCCAGGGCGTTGACGGCGGCGGCGGCCATGGCGCTACCGCCCAGGCGACCCTGCATGATCACAAAGGGCACGCCGCGGCTGTCGGCGGCGAGCATCGCCTTGGATTCGGCGGCGCCGACGAAGCCCACCGGGAAGCCGAGGATCAGCGCCGGTTTCGGCGCGCCGGCGTCGAGCATTTCCAGAAGGTAGAACAGGGCGGTGGGCGCATTGCCGATCACCACCACGCTGCCTTCCAGGTGCGGACGCCAGAGCTCCAGAGCCGCCGCCGAGCGGGTGTTGCCCAGCTCTCGGGCCAACTCCGGGACGCTGTCATCGCGCAGGGTGCAGATCACTTTGTTGTTGGCCGGCAAGCGTGCCCGGGTAATGCCTTCAGAGACCATCCGCGCATCGCAGAGGATCGGTGCCCCGGCGGCCAGGGCATCACGCCCGGCCTTGCCGGCGCCCGCGGAGAATTGCAGGCCGTCGATGGCCTCGACCATGCCGCAGGCGTGGATCACCCGTACCGCGAGTTTTTCCAGGTCGGCGGGAATGCGATCCAGCTTGGCTTCTTCGCGGATGATCGCGAAGGAGTTGCGATAGATCTCCTGACCGTCGCGGATGTAATCAATCATCTAGGTGGCTCCGTGGGCGGGCATCAAGCAGTGCCTCTGCCGCTTCAATAGAAAGGTTGCGTGCGTGCAGCGCGCCGAAACCCGGCTGCGCTGCATCGCGTAGATACAAGTCGTAACGCCCTGGGGCCGTCGCCAGCAGGGTGGCCGGCGCCACATGGGCGGCGGCGCAGGAACGGGAGCAGGCCGACAAATGCACCGCCTGCTGACGGCCATGGCCCTGGAGCAGGGCTGCCAACTTCAACGCATCGCCCTTGGTGTCGGCCAGGGCTTTGCCGCAGCCACTGGAGCCGGTACAGGCAATCAGGTGGGCCAGGGACTGTTCAGGGCTGCACAACAGGCCCAGTTGGCCCAGACGTGCCGTGACCCGGGGAGCATCCGCCGGGGCAATGCCGGGCAGCAGCAGGCTCTGCCAGGGTGTGAAGCGCAGGCTGGCGTCGCCGTACTGTTCGGCCAGTTGCGCAGCGCCCTTGAGCATGACGGGATCAAGGCGCCCCAGGGGCGCAACCGCACCGACATAGACCTGTCCGCGTTCACGCTGTGGATAAGTTCCCAGGTGCAGCCCAGCGACCGAGGCCGGACGCTGCCAGCCGTCGATACTCAACAAGGGCCGGCTCAGGCGCAGGTTCAGTTGGGCAAGAAAATCCGCCACCGGCACCTGCGCCAACAGGTGCCGCATCCGCGTCTGCTCGGGCGTGGCCAGTTCGAGAAACAGCTCCAGCACCGCCACCAGCAGTTCATGGCCCAGTTCCTGGGGCACTGCCGCCAAGGGTTTATCCACAGGGCTGCCCGCCAGGCCAAAGGCCAACAGCAACTGCCCCTCCCGCACCAAGGCGGCCAGCCACAGGTCGTGATGATGTTCGAGCATGGCCAGGGCTTCGCCGCCATCGAGCTGCACGGCGAACTTGGCCGACAGTTCATGGAAGCGCGAGTGGCTCTGCAAGGTCTCGAGGATCTGCCCGGCCAGGGGCCGGGTGTCCATCAGCAACTGCCGGTCGATGCCGGCGCTGGGGCTGAGCATCAGGTTGCGCACATCGTCGCCGGCGGCGGTGGTCGGTCCCAGGCCGGCCGCCAGCAGTTTGTCGATCAGTGCCTGGTGCTCGGCGCCGATCCCGCGAATCTGCAGGTTGGCGCGGTTGGTGGCCTCGATCACACCGCCGGCATAAGCCTGCGCCGCCTCGGCCACCGCCGCTGCCTGAGCTGCACTGATGACGCCGCCCGCCAGCTTGATCCGGCAGATGCCGCCGTCCAGCGCCGGGACAATGCGCAGCAACCCCGGGCAGGCCGAGGGGCGGATGGCGGTGGACATAGGACGTTCGTTCAAAGGGGCGACCGGCAGTGTGGGAAAAGCGCTTCGTCAGCGAAGGCGCGGTATTATGCCTGCTTTGTCCGAAGGCATGAAAAGCCTGCCGGTCGGAACCTTAGGTTTGAGGAATATAGATGTCGCCCTGGCTGACAGTAGTGGGAATCGGTGAAGACGGCTTCAAGGGCCTGGGCAGGAACGCCCGCCATGCCCTGCTGGGCGCTTCGCGGATCGTCGGCGGCCAGCGCCAGCTGGATCTGCTGCCGGCGTGCATCCGTGGCGAACGCCAGTTGTGGCCCAGTCCGTTCTCCCTGGAGCCGGTGCTGAGCCAACGCGGCACGCCCGTCTGTGTGCTGGCCAGCGGCGATCCGATGCTGTTCGGCGTAGGGGCCAGCCTGGCCCGGCAACTGCCGGCCGATGAGCTGCAGGTACTGCCCTTTCCTTCCTCCTATTCCCTGGCCGCCGCCCGCCTGGGCTGGGCCCTGCAGGAGGTGGTCACGCTGTCGGTGGTGGCACGGCCGATTGCCGCGCTCAACGCCCAACTGTTCAGCGGCGTGCGCCTGCTGGTGCTGAGCAATGACCGCCACAGCCCGGCAGCCATCGCCGGACTGCTGCGCGAGCGCGGCTTCGGCCCGAGCCGGATCACGGTACTGGAGCACTTGGGCGGGCCCTTGGAGCGACGCCTGGACAGCACTGCCAATCAATGGAGCGATCCATCGATCGCCGACCTCAACCTGCTGGCCATCGAATGCCGGGCGGCGGCCGATACGCCGCCACTGTCCCGTCTGGCCGGCCTGCCGGACTCGGCCTTCCGTCATGACGGCCAGTTGACCAAGCGGGACGTGCGCGCCATCACTCTGGCCCGTCTGGCCCCGGTACCCGGTGAACTGCTCTGGGATGTGGGGGCCGGCAGCGGTTCCATCGGTATTGAATGGATGCGGGCCCACCCCAGTTGTAGGGCCCTGGCCATCGAAGCCGATGACGGCCGCCAGCAGTTGATCGAACACAACCGCGACGTGCTCGGGGTGCCCGGGCTGCAACTGATTCGCGGCAGCGCGCCCCAGGCCCTGGCCGGACTGGAGCGTCCGGATGCGGTGTTCATCGGTGGTGGGGTGACCCGCGAAGGCGTATTGCAGACTTGCTGGGAGCAGCTCAAGCCCGGTGGGCGCCTGGTGGCCAACGCGGTGACCCTGCAAAGTGAAATGACCCTGATGCACTGGCGCGAGCAGTACGGCGGGGAACTGACCCGCATCCATATCGCCCAGGCCCAGCCCCTGGGGGAGTTCGATACCTGGCGCCAGGCCCTGCCGATCACCCTGTTGGACCTGCACAAACCCCGGGACCTGCCATGAACCTTGCAGGAATGGGCTTGCCCGCAAAAGCGTCCAGCAAAGAGACCGCAGCGTGCCCTTGGCGAGCAAGCTCGCTCCTACGGGAGCAAGGGCATGCGTGAGGAAACAGCGGAACAGCCCGCGCCCCTGCGCAGCGGCCTGACCACCGGAAGCTGCGCCACGGCCACCAGCCTGGCCGCCGCTCGCCTGCTCTTGGGGGGCGTCAATGCGGACGCGGTGGATATCGTCCTGCCCAAGGGTAAACAGGTACAGATGCGCCTGGAGTTCTGTCGCCGCACCCACGACGGCGCCGAGGCCGGAACCCTCAAGGATGCCGGCGACGACCCGGACGTGACCCACGGCGCCCTGCTCTACTCCCAGGTGCGCCTGACTCCCGAGCCGGGAATCCGCTTTATCGCCGGCCAGGGCGTGGGCACCGTGACCCGCCCCGGGCTGGTTCTGGCGGTGGGCGAGCCGGCGATCAATCCCGTACCGCGCCGGATGATCAGCGACCACCTGCAACGGCTCGCCGAGGAACAGGCCTACCCCGGCGGCTTCGAAGTCACGGTGAACGTCGAGGGCGGAGCGGAACTGGCCCTGAAAACCATGAACCCGCGCCTGGGGATTCTCGGCGGGCTGTCGATCCTGGGCACCAGCGGCATTGTCCGGCCCTTCTCCTGCGCGGCCTATATCGCCTCGATCCACCAGGGCATCGACGTGGCCAAGACCAATGGCTACCTGCACATCGCCGCCTGCACCGGCAACGCCAGCGAAGACACCATGCGCCGGGTCTACGAACTGCCGGAAATCGCCCTGATCGAAATGGGCGACTTCGTCGGCGCAGTGCTCAAGCACCTGCGCAAAGTGCCTGTGGATAAACTCAGCCTGTGCGGCGGCTTCGGCAAGATCAGCAAACTGGCCGCCGGGCACATGGACCTGCACAGCCGCCATTCCAGCATCGACCTGCCACAACTGGCGCGCTGGGCCGCCGCGGTGGGTGCCGACCCGGCGCTGCAACAGGCCATCCGCGAGGCCAATACCAGCCAGCAGGCCCTGGCCATGGCCAGCGCCGCCGGGATCGCCCTGGGCGACGCGGTGTGCCAGCACGCCCTGGACTTCGCCCGCAGCATGGTGCCGGCCCAGGTACAGGTGGAAGTCTTCGCCATCGATCGCCAGGGCGGCATCGTTGGCCATGCCGGAGTCTTGTCATGACCCGTATTCTGCTGCTGGGCGGGGTCACCGAAGCCCTGGCCATCGCCCGCACCCTGGGCCCTGAACATATCTACAGCCTGGCCGGGGTCGGTCGGGTGCCCACCGACCTGAACTGCCAGGTACGGGTCGGCGGCTATGGCGGTGCCGAGGGCCTGGCGCGCTTTATCCGCGAACAACGCATTGGCCTCCTGCTGGATGCCACCCACCCATACGCGGCGCAGATCAGCGCCAATGCCGTGGCTGCGGCACAGCACGCAGCCGTGCCTTGCTGGGCGTTGCGGCGCCCGGCCTGGCAGCCGCAACCGGGCGATGACTGGCGCGAGATCGCCGGCTGGGAGGCATTGGTCGAGGCCCTGCGGCCCTTCAAGCGGCCGCTGTTCACCCTGGGCCGCGAGCCGTTGCAGCATTTGAACGAGATTCCTGCGGGGCAGTTCTGGACCCTGCGCGCCCTGGAAACCTGCCCCGGCAACGAGCGTTGCGAAGTCATCGGTGCCCGTGGGCCTTTCCTGATCGAAGACGAGCGCCAACTGTTCGCACGTCGGGACATCGATGTGCTGATCAGCAAGAACAGCGGCAGCAGCGCCACCGAGCCCAAGTTGGAGGTGGCACGTGAGCGGGGCATACCGGTGCTGGTGCTCAAGCGCCCAAAGCTCCCCGAGGCCGACCGCCACTTTGCCAGCGTGGCCGAGTTGCTGCAGGCCCTGCACTCGCCGGACAAAACCTGACAGGCAAAACCGCCGCGCCCCACAAACACTTGGGAAGCCCCTGGCAGCGCGCTACCAACCCCATGCTTTAGCCTCCTTGGACAGTCTCAATGGCGCCGGCTCCGCTCGTCGCCCAGTTGAGCTCTAGGCGGGCAAATGGGTTGCCACGCTGTATCCCAAGGAATACATTCGTCATGTACGTCTTCGAGCAGACCCTGGAGTTCAGCCGCTGGCTCCTGCACCTGAAGGATCCGCAAGGCAAAACCCGTGTACTGGCCAGGATCCGCGCCGCCCAACTGGGCCGATTCGGCGACTGCGAAGCACTGGGTGGAGGTGTCTATGAAATGCGCATCCATCGCGGCCCCGGCTATCGGGTGTACTTCTCGCGCCGGGGCACGGTGATCTACCTGTTGTTGATCGGCGGTGACAAGAACACCCAGAGACGCGATATCCAACGCGCCAGGCAACTGGCCCACGACCTCAAGAGCGAGGGTTGAAACATGCACACCCCAGTCACCCGCTTCGACGCGGCGGAGTACCTCAAGACCCCTGAAGACATGGTGGCCTACCTCGACGCCTGCTTCGAGGAAGACACCGGCGATGGCAAGCTGATCCGCGCCGCCCTCAACGATATCGCCCGCGCCCGCGGCATGACCCAGATCGCCCGCGATACCGGCCTGGGCCGCGAGAGCCTGTACAAGGCCCTGGGCAGCCAGGGCAATCCCGAGTTCGCAACTATCATCAAGGTCATGAAGGCACTGGGACTCAAGCTCCACGTCAGCCCGGCCTGAACTGGCACTGCGACACCACACCGCATACGCTGCTTTTTTACTTATCCACAGCGATCAGGCTAAATACCCGCCTGATCGCTCAACCGACGGATCGTCCCCATGTCCCGACAACGGCTCGCATTTGCCTGGATCGCCTGCTTCGCAGTGCTGTTCAACATGCTTGCCATGCCGCTTTCCGGGGCCATGCAACGCAACGATTCGGGGCTGGACGAACAACTGCTGTGGGGCAGCTTCTGCTCTTCCAGCGGCACCAAAATGGTGGCCATTTCCCTGGGCAAGCTTGAACAGAAAGCCCCGCAGAACGACGAGCACTCGAACATGCAGCACTGCTGGTGCTGCTCAGCCTCGGCGCCGCTGGTGGCCCTGCCCGGTCATGTACCCCAGCTGAATTTCATTCGTTTCGCCGTCCAGCCGGGCGCGCCGCAACCGAAGATCGCAGTGCTCACCCTGCGCCAGCAATGGCCCAGCCTGAACCCCGGTGCCCCGCCTCTGGCATGATTCCCTTTCGCAAGTGATCTGCGTTTTTGAATCGTTCTGGAGAACCGTCATGTCCAAACCGTCCCTGATCAAGCAATCCCTGCTCGTTGCCGCACTGCTGCTGCCTGCCTGTTTCGCCACCGCTCACGACTACAAGGCCGGTGAGTTGAAGATCGCCCATCCCTGGTCGCAGGAGCTGCCGCCGAACGCGCCGACCGTCGCGGCTTACTTCGTGGTGCACAACCCAGGCAAGAACGCCGACACCCTGCTCAGTGTCGACTCGCCGATCTCTGGCCGGGCCGAACTGCATGAACACGTCATGCAAGGCGACATGATGAAAATGCAGCAAGTGGCCAAGGTTGCGGTGCCCGCCGGCGGTGAGGTGACCTTCGCCCCCATGGGCTACCACGTGATGCTGATGGAGCTCAAAGACCGCAGCCTGCTCAGCGACGGCAAGCGCTTCCCGCTGACCCTGCACTTTGAAAAGGCCGGCGACGTCACCGTCGAAGTGGCCGTACAGAAGCAGCCACCGGCCGCCATGCACGAGTCCAAGCACGCTCACTAAGCTGACCGGCTCGTTACCGTGAACACCCCGCACGCGCCTGGCCGCAGGCGGTCCGCGCCGCGTCGCAACTCCCCGGGAGTGCGCCGCGGCAGCTGGATCAGCCTGTTCGCCATGCTAATGATCTTTATCGGCCCGCTGATTTCTCAGTCGATGCCGATGGATCACGCGATGCCGATGAACATGTCCGTCTCCATGGACATGGGCGACGGCGCGCCCGGCTGTCACGGTGAAAGCCCGCATCACGCCCAACAGGGCAAGTCCCAGGGCGAACAACACGTACTCTGGGAAAAATGCGGCTATTGCAGCCTGCTGTTCAATTGCCCGGCGCTGCCTTCGGGGCTGTCGTTCGCCGCCCTGTCCGCGCCGCCCACACAGCATTTCCTGATCCCCGCCACGCGCCTGGGCCACGCCCGGCAGACCGTGTTCCCCGGCGCCCTGACCCGCGCCCCACCGATCCTCGTCTGAGTCCCCTGCTCATCTCACACGGCCGACTGTCATTGCGACAGCCGCGTAGTTGCGGCCGTGTCATTCAAGACCGATCGATGGAACATCTATGTTTTCTGCTGACACTTGCCTGGGCGCTGCCCAGCCATCCAAGCCCTTTGCCCTGAACCCGTCGCGCCTGCGTTTCAACCATGCCCTGGCGGTGCTTTGCGGCGTGCTGCTGACCCCCTTGGCCCTGGCCGACGAGGCCCCGACGGATCACTCCCGACACGGCACGCAATTGAGCCCGACGGTGATCACCGCCATCGCCCCCAGCTCGCCGCTGACCGTGGTCACCAATCCCAAGGACCCGCGCCAACCGGTCCCGGCCAGTGACGGCGGCGACTACCTGAAGACCATTCCCGGCTTCGCCCTGGTACGCAATGGCGGCACCAACGGTGACCCGGTACTGCGGGGCATGTTCGGCTCGCGCCTGAACATCCTCACCAACGGCGGCATGATGCTCGGCGCCTGCCCCGGCCGCATGGATGCACCGACCTCCTACATCTCCCCGGAAACCTATGATCGCCTGACCGTGATCAAGGGCCCGCAAACCGTGCTCTGGGGCCCGGGCGCCTCGGCCGGCACGGTGCTGTTCGAGCGTGAGCCGGAACACTTCGGCGAACTCGGCACGCGGGTCAACGCCAGCCTGTTGGCGGGCTCCAACGGCCGCTTCGACAAGACCCTGGATGCTGCCGCCGGCGGCCCCCTGGGGTATGTGCGGGTGATCGGCAACACCGCCCATGCCGACGACTACAAGGATGGCAACAACGACACCGTGGCCTCGCGCTACGACAAGTGGAACGGTGACGTGGCCCTGGGCTGGACCCCGGACGCCGACACCCTGCTGGAGCTCACCGCCGGCAAGGGCGACGGCGAAGCCCGCTACGCCGGCCGCGGCATGGACGGTTCGCAGTTCAAGCGCGAAAGCCTGGGCCTGCGTTTCGAAAAATCCAACATCGGCGAGGTCCTGGACAAGGTCGAGGCCCAGGTCTACTACAACTACGCCGACCACGTGATGGACAACTACAGCCTGCGCACCCCGTCCGGCACCGGCATGATGGCCGGCCCCATGGCCTCCAATGTCGACCGTCGCACCCTCGGTGCGCGGATCAAGGCCACCTGGCGCTGGGCCGACCTGCAGTTGATTGGCGGCCTGGATGCCCAGACCAACGAACACCGCAATCGGGCCAGCAACGGCGTGGATACCTACAAGCAACTGCCCCGCACCAAGGACGCCGACTTCCATAACTACGGCGCCTTCGGCGAGCTGACCTGGTACGCCGCCGAGCGTGATCGCCTGATCACCGGCGCGCGCCTGGACCGCGCCTCGGCCAAGGACTATCGCGAGCGCATCGGCTCGGGAATGATGAGCCGCGCCAACCCCACCGCCGGCGACACCCGCGCCGATACCCTGCCCAGCGGCTTCGTGCGCTACGAGCATGACCTGGCCGACAGCCCGACCACGCTCTACGTCGGCCTTGGCCACACTCAGCGCTTCCCCGACTACTGGGAGCTGTTCTCGCCGAAAATGGGCCCGGCGGGCTCAGTGAACGCCTTCGATTCGATCAAGCCGGAAAAGACCACCCAACTGGACTTCGGCCTGCAATACCAGAGCGAGGATCTGGAAGCCTGGGCCTCGGGCTATATCGGCCAGGTGCGCGACTACATCCTCTTCGACTACAACTCGAAAATGATGGGCATGAGCACCTCTCGGGCCGAGAACATCGACGCCCGGATCATGGGCGGCGAACTGGGTGCGGCCTACAAGCTGACCTCCAACTGGAAAGCCGATGCGACCCTGGCCTACGCCTGGGGCAAGAACAGCAGCGACGGCAAGGCCCTGCCGCAGATGCCGCCGCTGGACGCGCGCTTCGGCCTGACCTACAGCGAGGACGACTGGAGCGCCGGGGCCTTGTGGTGGGTGGTGGCGGCGCAAAACCGCGTCGACCTGAACAAGGGCAACGTGGTCGGCAAGGACTTCGGCAAGAGCGGTGGCTTCGGCGTGTTCTCCCTCAACGGCGCCTACCGGGTCACCAAGAACCTCAAGCTCAGCACCGGGGTCGACAACCTGTTCGGCAAGGCCTACGCCGAACACCTGAACCTGGCGGGCAACGCCGGCTTCGGCTACCCGGCCAGTGATCCCCAGGCGATCAAGGAGCCGGGGCGCACCCTCTGGACCAAGGTCGACCTGAGCTTCTGATCCGCCTTCGCCGGCACGCCGGCTCCTCACCGCAGGAGCTGGGGTGCCAGCGAACAGCCCCTATAAGAAAAGATTCACTGCCCTGCGGAGCGTTCCCCGATGAACCGACCCCAAGTGTCTTTCTACAACCTGGCCTGGCGCTGGCATTTCTACGCCGGGCTGTTCGTGGCCCCTTTCATGGTGATGCTGGCCCTGACCGGCATCATCTACCTGTTCAAGCCACAACTGGACCCGTTGATGTACCCCAGCCTGCTCAAGGTGCCCGCCGGTCATCACCTGCTGAGTGCCGACGACTTGCTGCAAAGGGTGCAATCGGCCTACCCCCAGGGCCATATCAAGCAGTACCTGCCACCGATTGATGCCGAGCGCAGCGCGCAGTTCGTGGTGCAGGACAAGGGTCAGGAGCTGAATGTCTTCATCGACCCCTACCACGGCGATGTGCTCGGCGAGCAGGATGCCAAGGCCAACCTGCAGGCCGTGGCCCGGGCCATTCACGGTGAGCTGATGATCGGCACCGTCGGTGACCGGCTGGTGGAACTGGCCGCTGGCTGGGGCATCGTCCTGGTGGTGTCCGGCCTGTACCTGTGGTGGCCACGGGGCAAGTCGTCGGCGGGCGTGCTGTGGCCGCGTTTCAGCGTCCGCGGCAGGCCATTCTGGCGCGACCTGCACAGTGTGCTGGGCTTCTGGGGCGCGGCATTCCTGCTGCTGATGCTACTCAGCGGCATGACCTGGACCGGCTTCTGGGGCAAGCAGTACGCCGACCTGTGGAACCGCTTCCCGGCGGCCATGTGGAACGACGTGCCGACCTCCGACCAGCAGGCCCGGGAGCTCAACAGTGCCACGCGCCAGACCGTGCCCTGGGCAGTGGAAAACACCCCGATGCCGATGTCCGGCGACCACGCCGAGCACATGGCCCACAACGCCGCGGACACGGCGCCGGCAGCCCCGTCCATCAGCCTGCAAGCGGTGCAGGACATCGCCCGCCAGCGCCAGGTCGAACCGGGCTACAGCATCACCTTGCCGAAGACCGCCACCGGCGTGTTCACCATCGCCGTGTTCGCCGACGATCCGCGCAACGATGCCACCCTGCATGTCGACCAATACAGCGGCAAGGTCATGGCCGACGTGCGCTGGCAGCAGTACAGCAACGTGGCCCGGGCCACGGAGGTTGGGGTGATGCTGCATGAAGGCAAGATGTTCGGCCGCGTCAACCAGATCCTGGTGCTGGTGGTGTGCCTGATGATCCTGCTCAGCGCCGTGAGCGGCATGGTCATGTGGTGGCAGCGTCGTCCCCAGGGCCGACTCGGCGTGCCTCCGCTGCGCCACGACCTGCCGAAATGGAAAACCGCGATGCTGATCATGGCGCTGCTGGCCTTGGCATTTCCTTTGGTTGGAGCCTCGCTGATTGGGGTGTGGCTGCTCGATCGCCTGCTGCTTTCACGCTTCAATCGCGGGCCTGAATCTGCTTCATCTTCAACATGAATCAGCTGAGATGCGCGTTCCAGAGGGCTCTGTAGAATCTCGGCGCTTTAGCCATGCACAGTTATAATGTTACTTTATAACACTAAAGTGTAAGATCCCTGCCCGCAGTTCCCCACTGCGGGCAACCCCCTCGAAGAAGTGATTCACCGTCCCGATGAACAAGTACTTGCTGCCCAGCCTTTGCCTGATGGCCTTGCCTTCCCTGGCTCAGGCGGATGATTCCGCCGCCTCCCTGACCCTGCCCACCGGCACCATTTCGGCTCCGGCCAGCGCGGCCGACGACAGCGTCAGCCTGAAGACCCCCACCAGCGCCGGCTCGCGCCTGGGCCTCAGCGCCCTGGAAACCCCGGCCAGCACTGACAGCCTGAGCGGCGAACGGATTCGCGCCCGGGGTGACCGCAGCATTCAGGACGCGGTCTCCCGCAGCGCCGGCATCAGCCGCACCGGCACCCCAGGCGACGGTGGCACTTCCTTGTCGGCACGGGGTTTCACCGGGCAGAGTTCGGTGATGCAGCTGTATGACGGCAACCGCATGTACACCGGCATGGGCACCGTGACCTTCCCGGTGGACAGCTGGGCGGTGGAGCGGGTCGACGTGCTGCGCGGCCCGGCCTCGGTGCTGTATGGCGAAGGTGCCACCGGCGCGGTGATCAACACCCTCCCGAAAAAGCCCTTCAGCGGCGCAATCGAAAACCACCTGCGCCTGGGCTACGGCTCCTTCGATCGCCAGCAGCAGGCCCTGGACAGCGGTGGCTCCCTGAGCGACACCTTGAGCTATCGGCTCAACCTCAACCGCGAGCGCAGCAACGGCTGGATCGACCGTGGCGACTCCTCCGGCGATTTCGTCAGTGCCGCCCTGAGCTGGCAGGCTCGCGACGACCTGGCCTTTACCCTGGCCCACGACTACGGCGACCAGAACCCGATGAACGACTTCGGCACGCCGCTGATCAACGGGCGCTTCCACAAAAGCCTGCGAAACAAGAACTACAACGTCCGCAATGACCAGCAGCACTACAACGACCAGTGGACCCGCCTGACCAGCGAATGGCAGATTTCCGACCAGGTCAGTGCCAGCAACGAGCTGTATTACCTCAAGGCCCAGCGTCGTTGGCAGAACGCCGAGAACTACAACTTCAACCCGACCACCGGCCAACTGAGCCGCAGCGGTTACTACGCTATCGGCCACCAGCAGGAACAGGTCGGCGACCGCCAGACCTTTACCTTCAAGCACTCGCTGCTGGGCCTCGACAGCCAGACCCTGACCGGGGTGGACTACAACCGCATTCGCTTTCACCTGAAGAGCAATTCGCCCTTCACCGACAGTTTTACCAACGGTCAACCGCTGGACCTGTATCACCCGGCCGCGGGCGACTTCGCCAGCAACAGCCCCTACCGCGATCAATTCAAGACCACCACCAAACAGCTGTCGGTGTTCGCCGAAAACCGCCTGCAACTCAGCGAGCGCTGGTCCCTGGTGACCGGTGTGCGCCGCGACTATGCGCACATTGATCGGGATGACTTGAAGGACGACAGCCGCAGCGACAAGACCCTGACCGGTAACAACTGGAAGGCCGGGCTGGTGTTTGCCGTAACCCCGGACACCTCCCTTTACGGGCAGTACTCCACCAGCACCGACGGCGTTGGCGGGCTGATTTCCCTGAGCAAGAGCCAGCAGCAATTCGACCTGTCCAGCGCCCGGCAGAGCGAGATCGGCCTCAAGCAGGCGTTCTGGGACCAGCGTGGCGAATGGACCCTGGCGGCCTACCACATCGTCAAGAAGAAGCTGCTGACCGATGTGCCCGGCGAGCCGAACCGCAAACAGCAAGTGGGCCAGCAATCCTCCAACGGCCTGGAAGCCAGCCTGGAGCTGCAACTGCCCGACGCCTGGCAATTGCAGGCCAACGCCGCCATCGTTCGTGCCCAGTACGACGACTTCCAGCAGGACGTCAACGGCGTGCAAGTCTCCCGCGACGGCAAGCGCCCGGTGGACGTGCCGCGCCGCACCGCCAACCTGTGGCTGAGCAAGGCCCTCAACGATGACCTGCGGGCCGGCGCCGGAGTGCGCTACGTGGATGCGCGCTACGCCGATATGGCCAACCGCAACGAACTGCCCAGCTACACCGTGGTCGATGCCAACCTGTCGTGGAAAGCCCTGCCCAATACCACCCTGGGCCTGCAATTGAACAACCTGTTTGACCGCCAGTACGCACAAAGCCAATACAATGACGGCCAGCAATGGATACTCGGCGAGCCACGCTCGTTCTTCGTCACCGCTGACTACACCTTTTAACCCCACCTGGCGCTACGGCACGGGGATCACACGGACACCGCATGACCTCGCTGAACCTCACCAACCTGGCCTGGACACCCCTGGGCCAGGGCCACTGCCATCACCAGTTCCAACTGCGTGAGGCCAGCCTGCAAGTGGCGGCCGGCGAGTTCGTCGGCCTGATCGGGCCCAACGGCAGCGGCAAGACCAGCCTGCTGCGCTGCGCCTATCGCTTCAGCAAGCCGCAGCAGGGCGAGGTGCAACTGGCCCATCACAACGTGTGGAAGCAATCGCCACGCTGGTGCGCGCAACGCATCGCCGTGGTGCTCCAGGAGTTCCCCGACGCCTTCGGCCTGACGGTGGAGGAAGTGGTCGCCATGGGCCGCACGCCGCACAAGGGCCTGTTCGACGGCGACACCGAACAAGACCGGCGCATCGCCCGCGAGGCCCTGGAATCGGTGGGCCTGCTGGGCTTCGAGGACCATGCTTTCGCCACCTTGTCCGGGGGCGAGAAACAACGGGTGATCCTGGCCCGGGCCCTGGCCCAGCGCCCGCAACTGCTGATCCTCGATGAACCGACCAACCACCTAGATCCGCGCTACCAGCTGGAGCTGTTGCAACGGGTCAAGCGCCTGGGCATCGGCACCCTGGCGAGCATCCATGACCTGAACCTGGCCGCGGCCTTCTGCGACCGGCTGTATGTCCTCGATCACGGACGCATCGTCGCCAGCGGCACTCCCACCGAAGTGCTCACAGTCGATCTGCTGCGCAACGTGTTCGGCGTCGAGGCGCTGATCGACGCCCACCCCCTGTCCGGCTACCCACGAATCACCTGGATCACTCAACCATGACCTTGCGCTCCCTGCTCCGCTCCGGCCTCGCCCTGACCCTGTTCCTGGGCACCGCCCAAGCCTTCGCCGAAGCGACCCACTACCCGCTGACCATCACCAGCTGCAACCGTGAAGTGACCTTCAAGCAAGCGCCGCAGCACGCCCTCAGCCATGACATCAACATGACCCAGATGATGCTCGCCCTGGGGCTCAAGTCGCGGATGGTGGGCTACAGCGGCGTCAGTGGCTGGAAGGCCGTGACCCCGCAAATGAGCACCTTGCTCGACGGTCTGCCAGAGCTGGCGGCCAAGTACCCGTCGGTGGAAACCCTGCTCAACGCCAACGTCGACTTTTTCTTCGCCGGCTGGGACTACGGCATGCGCATCGGCGGCGACCTCACGCCGCAGACCCTGGCGCCACTGGGGATCAACGTCTACGAGCTGACCGAGTCCTGCGCCTTCGTGATGAAGCGCCCGGCGGCCAGCCTCGACGACACCTACAACGACCTGCGCAACCTGGGGCGGATCTTCGACGTGCAGGACCGGGCCAACGCGCTGATCGCGCAGATGCAGGAGCAGGTCGCCGAGGTACAGAAGGACCTGCCCAAGGACAAGCCCCGGGTGTTCCTCTACGACAGCGGCGAAGACCGGGCCATGACCTCGGGCCGCCTGGGCATGCCCCAGGCCCTGATCGATGCCGCTGGCGGGCGCAACATTCTCGATGACGTCGAAGCCAGTTGGACCCGAATCAACTGGGAGACGGTGGTCGAGCGCAACCCGCAAGTGATCGTCATCGTCGACTACAGCGAAGTCACCGCCGAGCAGAAGCAGCAGTTCCTGCTGAACAACCAGGCCCTGCAAGGAGTCGACGCGATCAAGAACCAGCGCTTCATCGTCATTCCCTATGTGCAAGCCACCCCGGGCATCGACAACGTGCTGGCGGTGGAAACCCTGGCCAAGGGTTTCCACGGCGAATGATCAAGGGTCGTTATGCCTGCCTGTTACTGACCCTCGGCGCCCTGCTGCTGGCGTCCTGTGTGCTGTCCCTGGGTTTCGGTCCGGCGCGGGTGCCGGCGGAGGTGGTCTGGCGGATTCTCCTGCACAAGGCCCTGGGCCTGGGTACGGTGGACTGGAGCCCGGGCCAGGAGCATATCGTCTGGCTGATCCGCGTCCCGCGCATGCTCCTCGGTGCTTTGGTCGGCGCCGGGCTGGCACTGATCGGCGCGGTGCTGCAGGCCGTGACCCGCAATCCCCTGGCCGACCCGCACCTGCTGGGGGTGACCTCCGGCGCCACCCTCGGCGCGGTGATCGTGGTGCTGCACCTGGGGCAGGTCATCGGCCTCTTGACCCTGCCCCTGGCGGCCTTTATCGGCGCCCTGGCGAGCATGCTCCTGGTGCTGGGCATCGCCGCGCGCAACGGGCGCCTGGACAGCGACCGCCTGCTGCTGTGCGGGGTGGCGGTGTCCTTCGTGATGATGGCGGTGGCCAACCTGCTGCTGTTCATGGGTGATCACCGGGCCAGCTCGGCGGTGATGTTCTGGATGCTCGGCGGCCTGGGCCTGGCGCGCTGGGAACTGCTGGCGATTCCTGCCGCCAGCGTGCTGCTGGGGCTGGGGTTGCTGCTGGGGCTGGGGTTGCTGCTGGGCATGGCACGGCCGCTGAATGCCTTGATGGCCGGGGAACAGACTGCCGTGACCCTGGGCCTGAACGCACGCAACGTGCGCCTGAAGGTGTTCCTGATCGCCTCGCTGATGACCGGGGTGCTGGTGTCCATCAGCGGCTCCATCGGCTTTGTCGGGCTGATGGTGCCGCACATCGCCCGGCGCCTGGTGGGTGCCGAGCACCGTCGGCTGCTGCCGGCGTGCGTGCTGCTGGGCAGCCTGTTCCTGGTCTGGGTCGACGTCGCCGCGCGTACCCTGATCGCCCCTGAGGACCTGCCCATCGGCGTGGCCACCGCGGCCATTGGCGGGCTGTTCTTCATTGGCCTGATGCGCCGCCGCTGACGGTGCCCGTCTCCCCTGTAGGCGCCGGCTTGCCGGCGAAGGCGCCCCTGAGCCTTGTGCCAGGTTCGAGGACCTCTTCGCCGGCAAGCCAGCTCCTACAATCGTCGCCCTTGCTTTAAGATCGCGCGCTTGGATCTCTCAGGATGAGTCTCATGTTCAGAACCGCATTCTTGGCCTTGCTGCTCGGCACCACCCTTGGTGCCCAGGCCGGCACCTCGGTCGACGTCTCGAAAATCTACGGCAACATCCAGATCGTCAACAGCTTCCCCGACTACAAGGTCAAGGTGGTGAACTCCTTTCCCGATCTGAAGGTCAAGCAGGTCAACTCCTTTGCCGACGCGCCGGGCAAGTGGAAGATCGTCAACAGCTTTCCCGATTACAAGATCCAGATCGTCGACTCCTTTCCCGATTTCACCATCAAATACGTCGACTCCTTCCCTGGGGTTAACTGAAGCCCCTGGCTGACCCAGGCTGCCGCTCTGCGGCAGCACCACAATGACGCATCCCTGCGCACCATCCTCTGCGCAAAGCCTCCTCTTGGGGCATCACCTAGCCGCTCACTGCCGCTAAGACCGACGTTTTCATGCCCTAGGGCGACTCGGCACATCCCTTGCAAAACAGCCCTTCAGCACAGGCGGAGTGAAAACTACTGCGTTTTCACTGCGCCCGAGAAGTCGCATCTACCACCTGAAAAAATCAAGAGTTCATGGAGATCGCACAATGAAGCGTCGTAGTTTGCTCAAGGCTTTCACCCTCTCGGCAAGCATTGCCGCGATGGGCATGACCTGGACCGTCCAGGCCGCCGAGACCATCAAGGTCGGTATCCTGCACTCCCTGTCGGGGACCATGGCGATCTCTGAAACCTCGCTCAAAGACATGGCGCTGATGACCATTGACGAGATCAACGCCAAGGGCGGGGTCAACGGCAAGCTGCTGGAACCGGTGGTGGTGGACCCGGCCTCCAACTGGCCGCTGTTCGCCGAAAAGGGTCGGCAGTTGCTGACCCAGGACAAGGTGGCGGTGGTGTTCGGCTGCTGGACATCGGTGTCGCGCAAATCGGTGCTGCCAGTGTTCGAAGAACTCAACGGCCTGCTGTTCTACCCGGTGCAGTACGAAGGCGAAGAAATGTCGCCCAACGTCTTCTACACCGGCGCCGCGCCGAACCAGCAGGCGATCCCGGCGGTGGAATACCTGATGAGCGAAGACGGTGGCAGTGCCAAGCGCTTCTTCCTGCTGGGCACCGACTACGTCTACCCGCGCACCACCAACAAGATTTTGCGTTCGTTCCTGCACGCCAAGGGCGTGGCCGACAAGGACATCGAAGAGGTCTACACCCCCTTCGGCCACAGCGACTATCAAACCATCGTCGCCAACATCAAGAAGTTCTCCGCCGGCGGCAAGACCGCGGTGATCTCCACGGTCAACGGCGATTCCAACGTGCCCTTCTACAAGGAACTGGCCAACCAGGGCCTGAAGGCCACCGACGTGCCGGTGGTGGCGTTCTCGGTGGGCGAGGAAGAACTGCGCGGCATCGACACCAAGCCGCTGGTGGGCAACCTCGCGGCATGGAACTACTTCGAATCGGTGGATAACCCGGTGAACCAGAAGTTCGTCGCCGCCTGGAAGGCCTACGCCAAGGCCAAGAACCTGCCGGGGGCAGACAAGGCGGTGACCAACGACCCGATGGAAGCTACCTACGTCGGCATTCACATGTGGGCCCAGGCGGTGGAGAAAGCCAAGTCCACCGATGTCGACAAGGTCCGCGAAGCCCTGGCCGGGCAGACCTTCGCCGCGCCCTCGGGCTACACCCTGACCATGGACAAGACCAACCACCACCTGCACAAGCCGGTGATGATCGGCGAGATCCAGCCGGACGGTCAGTTCAACGTGGTGTGGCAGACCGAAGGGCCGATCCGCGCCCAGCCCTGGAGCCCATACATCCCGGGCAACGACAAGAAGCCGGACTACGCGGTCAAGAGCAACTGATCGCCGGATGGACGCCAAGCCTTCAGGCCCGGCACACCCCCTGTAGCCGCTGCCGTAGGCTGCGATCGGCCTCGAAGAGCACGTGCTCTTGAGGCCTTTGAAGGTCCTGCGGACCTTATCGCAGCCTGCGGCAGCGGCCACAGAACCACGCTACGCGCAAGGCCACTGATATGCCCACTGCCCTCTACCGTTTGATCCTCGCCTGCCTGTTGCTGCTGCCCATGGCCGCCCAGGCCGGCGACGCCGAAGACTTCGTCGCCGGCAACTCCAGCGAACAGGCCCGGCTTCTGGAAAGCTGGGCCGCGCAGCCCGACCCGGCGCGCCTGGAACTGCTCACGGCCCTGCAACAAGGCCAACTGAGCATGGCCGGCGAAACCAAGCCCTTGCGCCTGAACAACCGCTTGCGGGGCCTGATCGACAGCGCCCTGGCCAGCCATCAGTTGCTTGCCAGCGAGGCCAGCACCCGGCTCGACGCCGCCCGGCAGCTGCAGAAAAGCGCCAAGCCGGCGCAATTGAAATTCCTCGATGCCCAGCTCGCCGCCGAGCAAGACCCCGGCGTGCGCGCCGCCCTGAGCCTGGCCCTGGCCAACCTGCAACTGGTGGACAGCGACCCGGCGGTGCGTCTGGCCGCCGTGCGCCTTTTGGGGGAAACCGGCGACCCTCTGGCCCGCACCCGCCTCGAAGGCCTGCTGCAACCCGGGGTCGAGGCCGATGCCAATGTGCGCACCGCCGCCGAAACCAGCCTGGCCCAGGTCAAGCGCAAGCTGCTGGTGGGTGAAGTCCTCGGCCAGGCCTTCAGCGGCTTGTCCCTGGGCTCGATCCTGCTGCTGGCGGCCCTGGGCCTGGCCATCACCTTCGGCCTGCTGGGGGTGATCAACATGGCCCACGGCGAGATGCTGATGCTCGGCGCCTACGCCACCTACGTGGTGCAGCTGCTGTTCCAGCGCTACGCCCCACACGCCATCGAGTACTACCCGCTGCTGGCACTGCCGGTGGCGTTCTTCGTCACCGCCGGGATCGGCATGGCCCTGGAGCGCACGGTGATCCGTCATCTCTATGGCCGGCCCCTGGAAACCCTGCTGGCCACCTGGGGCATCAGCCTGATGCTGATCCAACTGGTGCGCCTGCTGTTCGGCGCGCAGAACGTCGAGGTGGCGAACCCGGCCTGGCTCTCCGGCGGCATCCAGGTATTGCCCAATCTGGTACTGCCCTACAACCGCATCGTGATCATCGCCTTCGCGCTGTTCGTTGTCGTGCTCACCTGGCTGCTGCTGAACAGGACCCGCCTGGGCCTGAACGTGCGAGCAGTGACCCAGAACCGCAACATGGCCGCGTGCTGCGGCGTGCCCACCGGCCGCGTGGACATGCTCGCCTTCGGCCTCGGCTCGGGCATCGCCGGCCTGGGTGGCGTGGCCCTGAGCCAGGTCGGCAACGTTGGCCCGGACCTGGGCCAGAGCTACATCATCGACTCGTTCCTGGTGGTGGTGCTCGGCGGCGTCGGGCAACTGGCCGGCAGCGTGCTGGCGGCCTTTGGCCTGGGGGTGGCGAACAAGATCCTCGAACCGCAGATCGGCGCCGTACTGGGCAAGATCCTCATCCTGGCGCTGATCATTCTGTTCATCCAGAAACGCCCGCAAGGACTCTTCGCACTCAAAGGACGGGTGATCGACTGATGAATCAACCACTGCTCATTACCGCCAGCCAGAAAGCCGGGCCCAAGGTCACGATCGCCGTCGGCGCGCTGCTGCTCCTGGTGCTGCTGGCCTTGCCGCTGTTGTCACTGCTGCCGGCGGACAACCCGCTGCAGGTCTCGGCCTACACCCTGACCCTGGTGGGCAAGATCCTCTGCTACGCCATTGTCGCTCTGGCCCTGGACCTGGTCTGGGGCTACGCCGGGCTGCTGTCCCTGGGCCACGGCCTGTTCTTCGCCCTGGGCGGCTACGCCATGGGCATGTACCTGATGCGCCAGGCCGCCGGAGACGGCCTGCCAGCGTTCATGACCTTCCTTTCGTGGAGCGAACTGCCCTGGTACTGGACCGGCACCAGCCACTTCCTCTGGGCCCTGTGCCTGGTGGTGCTGGCGCCGGGTCTCTTGGCCCTGGTGTTCGGTTTCTTCGCCTTCCGCTCGCGGATCAAGGGCGTGTATTTCTCGATCATGACCCAGGCCCTGACGTTTGCCGGGATGCTGCTGTTCTTCCGTAACGAGACCGGTTTTGGCGGCAACAACGGCTTCACCAATTTCCGCAGCATCCTGGGTTTTGGCATCACCGAACCGGGCACTCGCGCGGTGCTGTTCCTGGCCACGGTGCTGCTGCTGGTGGCCAGCCTGTACCTGGGCTGGCGCCTGGCCCGGAGCAAGTTCGGCCGGGTGCTGACCGCCCTGCGCGATGCCGAGAACCGCCTGATGTTCTGCGGCTACGACCCCCGTGGCTTCAAGCTGTTCGTCTGGGTCTTGAGCGCGGTGCTCTGTGGCTTGGCCGGGGCCCTGTATGTGCCCCAGGTGGGCATCATCAACCCCAGCGAGATGTCCCCCACCAACTCCATCGAGGCTGCCGTGTGGGTAGCCCTGGGCGGACGCGGCACGCTGATCGGGCCGCTGCTGGGCGCCGGGCTGGTGAACGGCATGAAGAGCTGGTTCACCGTGGCCTTCCCCGAATACTGGCTGTTCTGCCTCGGTGCCCTGTTCATCGTGGTGACCCTGTACCTGCCCAAGGGCGTGATCGGCCTGCTGAAGAAACGAGGTGAACAATGAGAGTCACTGCGACCGCGGACTTCATGCTCGAACCCATTCTCGACGCCAACAAGGACGCCGGCGCCAGCCGCGACGCCATCGGCCTCGGGCACGCCGCCGGCAAGGGCCTCAACACCCGCCACGGCACCCTCCTGACCCTGGAAGACATCAGCGTCAGCTTCGACGGTTTCAAGGCCCTCAACGACCTCAACCTGTACATCGGCGTCGGCGAGCTGCGCTGCATCATCGGCCCCAACGGCGCCGGCAAGACCACCCTGATGGACGTGATCACCGGCAAGACCCGCCCCACCCAGGGCAAGGCCTGGTTCGGCGAAACCCTGGACCTGACCCGGATGAGCGAAGTGCAGATCGCCCAGGCCGGGATCGGCCGCAAGTTCCAGAAGCCCACGGTGTTCGAGGCCCTGAGCGTGTTCGAGAACCTGGAGCTGGCGCAGAAGACCGACAAGTCGGTGTGGGCCAGCCTCGGGGCGCGCCTGAGCGGCGAACAGAAAGACCGCATCGCCCAGGTGCTGGAGACCATTCGCCTGAGCCCTTCGGCCCAGCGCCAGGCCGGCTTGCTGTCCCACGGTCAGAAGCAGTTCCTGGAGATCGGCATGCTGCTGATGCAAGACCCGCAACTGCTGTTGCTGGACGAGCCGGTGGCAGGCATGACCGACGCCGAGACCGAGTTCACCGCCGAGCTGTTCAAGACCCTGGCGGGCAAGCATTCGCTGATGGTGGTGGAGCACGACATGGGCTTTGTCGGCTCGATTGCCGACCACGTCACCGTGCTGCACCAGGGCAGCGTGCTGGCCGAAGGGTCGCTGGAGCAGGTGCAGGAAAACGAGCGGGTGATCGAGGTGTACCTCGGCCGCTGACCCAACCAACCACCTTTGTCGCCGCTGCCGCAGGCTGCGATCGGCCTTGAAGAGGACGTGCTCTGCAAGGCCCATGAAGGTCCTGTGGACCTTGTCGCAGCTGCGGCAGCGGCTACAGGTTTTTGAAGGAATCCGAACATGCTGCAAGTCGACCAGCTGCACCAGTACTACGGCGGTAGCCACATCCTGCGCGGCCTGAGTTTCGAAGCCCGGATCGGCGAAGTCACCTGCCTGCTGGGACGCAACGGCGTGGGCAAGACCACCCTGCTCAAATGCCTGATGGGCCTGCTGCCGGTCAAGGAAGGCGCGGTCAACTGGGAAGGCCGGACCATCACCGGCTACAAGCCCCACCAGAGGGTCAGCGCCGGGATCGCCTACGTGCCCCAGGGCCGGGAAATCTTCGGCCGCCTGAGCGTGGAGGAAAACCTGCTGATGGGCCTGTCCCGCTTCCCCGGCTCCCAGGCCAGGGAAGTCCCGGCCTTCATCTACGAACTGTTCCCAGTGCTGTTGCAGATGAAGCAGCGCCGTGGCGGCGACCTCTCCGGCGGCCAGCAGCAACAGCTGGCCATCGGTCGCGCCCTGGCCAGCCGCCCCCGGCTGCTGATCCTCGATGAGCCCACCGAAGGCATCCAGCCCTCGGTGATCAAGGAGATCGGCGCGGTGATCAAGCAACTCGCGGCCCGGGGCGATATGGCCATTGTGCTGGTGGAACAGTTCTACGACTTTGCCGCCGAACTGGCGGACCAGTACCTGGTGATGTCCCGGGGCGAAATCGTCCAGCAGGGCCGAGGGGAAAATATGCAGGCAGAAGGTGTACGCGGCCTGGTTACGATCTAATCTGTAGCTTCCTAACGATAACGACCCAGCATGAACTCACCTGCCGCCACCGCCCTGTTCACCCCCAGCTGGCACGCCGAGCTGGAACTGGCCTATGCCCGTTTCGGCGCCACCACGCGCCCGGTGCTGCGTCGCCACCTGGGCCCGCTGCGGGTGCAGAAGCACCTGTATGCCGAAGGCCCCGAGGTCTGCCAGCACATCATCGTCCACCCACCCGGCGGCATCGCCGGCGGCGACCGGCTGGCCATCAGTGCCCGGGTCGAGCGCGACGCCTGGGCCCAGCTGACCAGCCCCGGTGCCGCCAAGTGGTACCGCGCCACCGGCCCTGCCAGCCAGCCCCTGAGGCTGCAAGTGGCGCCGGGGGCGACCCTGGAATGGCTGCCCCAGGAAACCATTGTCTTCAGCGCCGCCCAGGCCGAACTGACCACCCTGATCGAACTGCAAGGCGATGCCCGGCTGTTCTACTGGGACGTCGTGGCCCTGGGACGCCCGGCCAGTGGCGAGCGCTTCGAGCAAGGGCACTTCCAGGCTCACCTGGATATCCAGCGCGACGGCCGACCGCTCTGGCATGAGCGCCAGCGCATCAAAGGTGGCGACGGCCTGCTGGATTCCCCCATCGGCCTGGACGGCCAGCCAGTGTTCGCCACCTTGCTGGTGACCGGTGAAATCGACAGCCAACTGCTGGAGCGCTGCCGCGCCCTGGAACACCCGGTACGTGGCGACCTGAGCCAACTGCCGGGCCTGCTGGTGGCCCGCTGCCTGGCCAGTGAAGCCCTGCAGGCCCGGGCCTGGCTGATCGACCTGTGGCGCCTGCTGCGCCCGGCGTTGCTGGGCCGCGAGGCCGTGCCGCCGAGGATCTGGAACACATGAAACACCTGCCCTTTTCAAACTGCCCAACGACGGATCGATCACGATGGACCTGACCCCACGCGAAAAAGACAAGCTGCTGATCTTCACCGCCGGCCTGGTGGCCGAACGGCGACTGGCCCGCGGCCTCAAGCTCAACTACCCGGAAGCCATGGCCTATATTTCCGCCGCGCTGCTCGAAGGTGCCCGGGACGGCCAGAGCGTGGCCGATCTGATGCACTACGGCACCACCCTGCTGAGCCGTGAACAGGTGATGGAAGGCATCCCGGAGATGATCCCGGAGATCCAGGTCGAGGCCACCTTCCCCGACGGCACCAAGCTGGTCACCGTCCACCAACCCATCGCCTGAGGCCGCGCCATGACCTATCGCATCCGCGACGCATTGCACGCCGACCTGCCGGCAATCCGCGACATCTACAACGACGCGGTGGTCAATACCACGGCGATCTGGAACGACGCCCCGGTCGACCTGGGCAACCGTCAGGCCTGGTTCAGCGCGCGCCAGAGCCAGGGCTATCCGATCCTGGTGGTGGTCAACGCCGAGGAGCAGGTGCTCGGCTACGCTTCCTTCGGCGACTGGCGACCCTTCGACGGCTTTCGCCACACCGTGGAACATTCGGTCTATGTCCGTCGCGACCAGCGCGGCAACGGGCTGGGTCCACAGCTGATGGCGGTGCTGCTGGAACGCGCCCGTGGCTGTGACAAGCACGTGATGGTGGCCGCCATCGAAAGCGCCAACGCCGCCTCGATCCGTCTGCATGAGCGCCTGGGTTTCATCAGCACCGGGCAGATGCCCCAGGTGGGCACCAAGTTCGGCCGCTGGCTGGACCTGACCTTCATGCAGCTGATTCTCAACCCTGGGGCACAACCGCCCGCCCCTCACCAGGAGTGACCTCTCGATGAACGCCGCCCAACTGCGCCGAGTCCATGGAGAAAGCTTTGCCCATTACCGTCAAGGATTGATCGACCTGCTGCTGGATTCGGTGCACCACGGCGCGTCCATCGGCTTCATGGCCGATCTGGACGACAGCCAGGCCCGGGACTACCTCGGCAGCGTGCAGGCAGGCGTCGAGGACGGCAGCCTGATGCTGTGGGTGGTGGTTCACGATGAGAAGGTCCTGGCCAGCGTGCAGCTGGCGCTGTGCATGAAGGCCAATGGGCGCAATCGCGCCGAGGTGCAAAAGCTCCAGGTGCTGCACAGCGCCCGGCGCCGTGGCCTGGGCCAGCAACTGATGAACGCCCTGGAGCAGGCCGCCCGCCAGCACAAGCGCGGGCTGCTGTACCTGGACACCGAGGCTGGGTCGGCGGCCGAGGACTTCTACCGTTCCCTGGGCTACACCCGGGTCGGCGAACTGCCTAACTACTGCCAGAGCCCGGACGGCACCTACACCGCCACCGCCATCTACTTCAAGACCCTGGGACAACCCCTATGATTCCTGGCCAATACCAGATCCAGCCCGGCGAGATCGAACTCAATGCTGGGCGCCGCACCTTGACCCTCAGCGTGGCCAACAGTGGCGACCGGCCGATCCAGGTCGGCTCCCACTATCACTTTTTCGAAACCAACGACGCCCTGACCTTCGACCGCGCCGCCAGCCGCGGCATGCGCCTGAACATCGCCGCCGGCACCGCGGTGCGCTTCGAACCGGGACAGACCCGGGAAGTGGAACTGGTGGATCTGGCCGGCAAGCGCCGGGTGTTCGGCTTTGCCGGACGCATCATGGGCGACCTCTGAGCCCTCGACCCTACGCACATAGGAGCCAGCTTGGTGGCGAATGCGGTCTTCGGGCCCCTTCGCCGGCAAGCCGGCTCCTACAAGACCTGTTTCTGTAAGGAGCTGCGATGAAGATTTCCCGTGAGGCCTACGCCGACATGTTCGGCCCTACCGTGGGCGACAAGGTACGGCTGGCCGACACCGAGCTGTGGATCGAAGTCGAGCAGGACTTCACCACCTACGGTGAAGAAGTGAAGTTCGGTGGCGGCAAGGTGATCCGCGATGGCATGGGCCAGAGCCAACTGCTGGCCTGCGATGTGGTGGACACCCTGATCACCAACGCGCTGATCATCGATCACTGGGGCATCGTCAAGGCCGACGTCGGTTTGAAGGACGGGCGCATCGCCGCCATCGGCAAGGCCGGCAACCCGGATATCCAGCCCGATGTGACCATCGCCATCGGCGCCAGCACCGAGGTCATCGCCGGTGAAGGCATGATCCTCACCGCCGGCGGCATCGACACCCATATCCACTTCATCTGCCCGCAACAGATCGAAGAGGCACTGATGAGCGGCGTCACCACCATGATCGGCGGCGGCACCGGGCCGGCCACCGGGACCAACGCCACCACCTGCACCTCCGGGCCTTGGCACATGGCGCGCATGCTCCAGGCCGCGGACGCCTTCCCGATGAACATCGGTTTTACCGGCAAGGGCAACGCCAGCCTGCCGGAGCCCTTGATCGAGCAGGTCAAGGCGGGGGCCATCGGCCTCAAGCTGCACGAGGACTGGGGCAGCACCCCGGCCAGTATCGACAACTGCCTGAGCGTGGCCGATGAGTACGACGTGCAGGTGGCGATCCACACCGACACGCTGAACGAATCCGGCTTCGTCGAAACCACCCTCGGCGCCTTCAAGGGCCGGACCATCCACACCTACCACACCGAAGGTGCCGGCGGCGGCCATGCCCCGGACATCATCAAGGCCTGTGGCTTCGCCAATGTGCTGCCCAGCTCCACCAACCCGACCCGGCCCTTCACCCGCAACACCATCGACGAACACCTGGACATGCTCATGGTCTGCCACCACCTGGACCCGAGCATCGCCGAGGACGTGGCTTTTGCCGAGAGCCGCATCCGCCGCGAGACCATCGCCGCCGAAGACATCCTCCATGACCTGGGGGCGTTCTCGATGATCAGCTCCGACAGCCAGGCCATGGGCCGGGTCGGCGAAGTGGTGACCCGCACCTGGCAGACCGCCGACAAGATGCACCGCCAGCGCGGTCCGCTGCCGGGCGACGGCCCGGGCAACAGCAACTTCCGGGTCAAGCGCTACATCGCCAAGTACACCATCAACCCGGCCATCACCCACGGCATCAGCCATGAGGTGGGCTCTATCGAAGTAGGCAAATGGGCCGACCTGGTGCTCTGGCGCCCGGCCTTTTTCGGGGTCAAGCCGACCCTGATCCTCAAGGGCGGGGCCATTGCCGCGAGCCTGATGGGTGACGCCAATGCCTCGATCCCGACCCCGCAACCGGTGCACTACCGGCCGATGTTCGCAAGCTTTGGCGGCAGCCGCCACGCCACCAGCCTGACCTTTATCAGCCAGGCCGCACTGGACGCCGGCGTACCGGAGCAACTGGGGCTGAAGAAGCGCATCGCCGTGGTCAAGGGCTGTCGCACCGTGCAAAAGAGCGACCTGATCCACAATGACTACCTGCCGAACATCGAGGTCGACCCGCAGACCTATCAGGTCAAGGCCGACGGTGTACTGCTGTGGTGTGAACCGGCGGATGTGCTGCCCATGGCCCAGCGTTACTTCCTGTTCTGAGGCGTGTCCGGCCACTGGGCAGGCACGATGTTGAAGCCGTGGATAAGGCGCTAAGATGCGTGTCGGTTTTCCACTCTCTGCCCAATAAGGTGCCCGGCTATGCGCCTGTCCGATTTCATCGTGCAGCACGTTGATCGAATCGTTGATGAATGGGAACAATTTGCCAGGACCCTGGCCGCGGACACTCTGACCCGCAGCGACCTGCGGGATCACGCCACCTCGATCCTGCTGGCGGCCGCCCGGGACATGCGCATCACCCAGAGCCCGGGTGAACAGCTGGCCAAGGCCAGGGGCGAAGGCCCGGAGAAATCCCCGAGCCTGGATGCGGCCGCCGCCAGCCATGGCGAACTGCGCCATCACGTGGGTTTCGATCTGGTGCAGATGACGTCCGAGTTCCGCCACCTGCGGGCCTGTGTGATCCGTCTGTGGGTCGCCAGCCTGGTAACCCCGGACCTGGAACACCTGCAGGACATGATCCGTTTCAACGAGGCCATCGACGAAGCCCTGGCCGAGTCCACCTGTGCCTATGCCGAGCAGGTCAGCCGCTCACGGGACATCTTCCTGGCGATTCTCGGCCACGACCTGCGGGCACCGTTGCAGGCGGTGAGCATGTCCACCGAGATGCTGGCGCGCAAAGTGCCGCTGGATGGCGACGCCCAGGCCTTTGTCTCACGCATCAAGACCGGCACTCGACACATGGGCGCCATGGTCAGCGATTTGCTGGAGTTCGTCCGCAGTCGCCTGGGCAACGGCCTGCCCATCGACCCCGCGCCCATGGACCTGGCCAGCGCCGCCAAGGCCGCCATGGACGAAGCCTGCGCCGGACAGCCCGATTGCACGCCGTTACTGAGCTTCGAAGGTGACAGCCATGGCATCTGGGACCGGGGACGTATCGAACAGATGCTGCAGAACCTGATCGGCAACGCCCTGCAGCACGGCAGCAACCGCCGTACCGTGACCGTGACCATTACCGGCGGTGCGGAACAGGTGCTGTTGACCGTGCACAATTACGGCACGCCGATTCCCAAGGAAGCCCTGGGCACCCTGTTCGATCCTTTGGTGCGCAGTGCCGATGAGGAACTGGGCAGCACCAGCACCAGCCTTGGCCTGGGGTTGTTCATCGTCAAGGAAGTGGTGACCGCGCACCAAGGCAGCATCGAGGTCAGCTCCAACGAAAGCGACGGCACCACCTTCACCGTCACCCTGCCGCGGGTCTCCCGCGCCTGAGGCACGCTATAACTGCTGCTGCCCTCTGTAGCCGCTGCTGAGCGCCAGCGAAGCTGCGAACGAGGACGCAGTCCTCGCAACCTGCTTTTCCTGACACGCCGCAGCTGCCTGTTTTTACGGCCGCTGCGCGCCCGGTCGCAGCCTCGCTGGCGCTCGGCAGCGGCTACAGGCCGTCAGGCCGTCAGGCCGTCAGGCCGTCAGGCCGTCAGGCCATGGGACATCAGTCCAGCAGCAGGCGGCCCAGGCGCTGCTTGAGCATCTGGTTCTCCGCCCGCAGTTGCCGCACCTCGTCCAGCAGGTCCAACGCCAGGGCGACGCCCTCCCACTCCAGGTCCAGGTCGCGGCGCAACTTCGCCGCGCGCTTGGCCAGGGCCAGTTCGACATCATTGAAGCGCCAGTCCTTGGGCGCCGTCCCCTGGGGTTCGAGGATGCCGTGTTCGACGATTTCGATCACGTAGGCCGCCGACAGGTCGGCCACTTCACAGAACTCTTCCATGTCCAGCTGAACGATCAGGGTGCTCATGATCAGCGCCTCCTAGTGTCGAATCAGAAATTTTCCCGGGGGTCGAACGCCGCCTTCTTCGCCAGTTCCTGCCACAACGCCTTGACGTCGTCGCCGGTGTGCTTGGGCATCACCGCCTTGAGCTGGACGAACAGGTAGCCACGCTGGCCGGCCTTGTTCAGCAGACCGTGCCCCTTGGCGCGCATGCGCTGGCCGTTCTGGCTGCCGGCCGGGACCTTGAGATTGATCTTGCCGGTCAGGGTCGGGACCGCCACCTCGGTGCCCAACGCCAGCTCCCAAGGGGCCAGCGGCAGGGTGATGATCAGGTTTTCACCTTCGACATCGAATTTCGGATGGGGCGCAAAACGAATGGTCAGGTACAGGTCGCCATTGGCCCCGCCGCCCACGCCCGGCGCGCCCTGGCCCTTGAGGCGGATGCGCTCGCCGTCGGTGACCCCGGCCGGAATCTTCACGTTCAGGCTTTTGCTGGTGTTGCTGACGTGCTGCCCGTTGGCGTTGTATTGCGGCACCTGGAAGCTGATCTTCTTCGACTCGTTCGACAGGGTTTCTTCAAGAAAGATCGGCAGTTCCATTTCCACATCCTGTCCACGACGACCGCTGCTGCGGCGCTGCTCCGGGCCGCCGAATCCTGGCCCCCGGTTGCCAAAGATCGAACTGAAGAAGTCCGAGAAGTCCCCACCGTCACCGCCACCAAAGCCGCCACGGCTCTGCCAGCCCGGTGGCCCCTGGAACGGCTGGCCGTGCTGGCCGTACTTGCGCAGGTCGTCGTACTCGGCGCGCTTGTCGGCGCTTTTCAGCGCTTCATAGGCTTCCGAGGCATCCTTGAACTTGGCCTCGGCATCCTTTTCCTTACTGACGTCGGGGTGGTATTTGCGCGCCAGCTTGCGATAGGCGGCCTTGATCGCCTTGTCGTCCGCCGTCGGCTCCACGCCGAGAATCTTGTAATAGTCTTTGAAGTCCATCGAGGGAATCACCATCCGTTATCAAAGTCGCGCGGCGTGCAGCACAGCATGCTCGGTCTGGCAGCATGAGAATTGATCAATCTCAATCCTCTGACTGAACGGCGCATCAGAAGTTTATCGGCAGCCGCGGGCGGATCTTGTGATCCCTGGTGGCTGCTCGGCCCATGCCTGCAAGTTTGGGGGTCAAGGATAGTCTTTCAAGGCACGACAGGGGGTGATTTAGCAGATAGTCGGCCTTTGCAACGCGCGAGGACTGGCGTACGCTTCGCGGCCGTTTTTTTCACCGGATCCAAAGACATGAACAACGCCACCCCGGCCCGTGCCTGCGGCATTGACTTCGGTACCTCCAACTCCACCGTCGGCTGGCTGCGCCCCGGCGAGGAGACGCTGATCGCCCTGGAGGACGACAAGATCACCCTGCCTTCGGTGGTGTTCTTCAATATCGAGGAGCGCCGTCCGGTGTACGGCCGCCTGGCGTTGCACGAATACCTGGAAGGCTACGAAGGCCGGCTGATGCGCTCGCTGAAGAGCCTGCTGGGCTCCAAGCTGATCAAGCACGACACCAGCGTGCTGGGCACCGCGATGCCGTTCAAGGACCTCTTGGGGCTGTTCATCGGCCAGCTGAAAAGCCGCGCCGAAGCCACCGCCGGTCGGGAATTCGAGCAAGTGGTACTGGGCCGCCCGGTGTTCTTCGTCGATGACGATGCCGCCGCCGACCAGGAAGCCGAAGACACCCTGGTGGAAGTGGCGCGCAAGATCGGCTTCAAGGAAGTGTCCTTCCAGTACGAACCCATCGCCGCGGCCTTCGACTACGAATCCACCATCGAACGCGAAGAGCTGGTACTGATCGTCGACATCGGCGGTGGTACTTCGGACTTTTCCCTGGTGCGCCTGTCCCCCGAGCGCCGTGGCGTCGACAACCGTCACGACGACATCCTCGCCACTGGCGGCGTGCACGTCGGCGGTACCGACTTCGACAAGCAACTGAGCCTGCAGGGCGTGATGCCGCTGTTCGGCTACGGCAGCCGGATGAAGAGCGGCGCCTACATGCCCACCAGCCACCACATGAACCTGGCGACCTGGCACACCATCAACTCGGTGTACTCGCAAAAGTCCCAGCTGGCCTTGGGCAGCATGCGCTACGACATCGAGGACACCGGCGGCATCGACCGTCTGTTCAAGCTGATCGAACAGCGCGCCGGGCACTGGCTGGCCATGGAAGTGGAAGAAACCAAGATCCAGCTGACCCACGCCGAGAACCGCCTGGTGGCCCTGGACCGCATCGAGCGCGACCTCAGCGTCGACCTGAGCCGGGCCCTGTTCGAATCCTCCATCGACGGTTTGCTGGAGCGCATCCGCACCAGCGTCACCCAACTGCTGAGCGATGCCAATGTTGGTGTGGCCCAGGTCGACACGGTGTTCTTCACCGGCGGTTCCAGCGGTATTCCGGCGCTGCGCCAGAGCGTGGCAGCCATGCTGCCCAACGCCCGGCATGTGGAAGGCAATATCTTCGGCAGCATCGGCAGCGGTCTGGCCATCGAAGCCAAGAAGCGCTACGGCTGAAACCGCCTCGCCGGCCAGCCGGCTCCTACAGACCGTTGTAGGAGCCGGCTGGCCGGCGAACAAGATTCAAACCAGTCCCGCCAGCTTCAACTCGCTCTTCAAGTACGCGTAATAGATCGGCCCCGCCACCACCCCGGGCAGGCCGAAGGCGGCCTCGAACACCAGCATCGCCAGAAGCAGTTCCCAGGACTTGGCACTGATCTGCCCGCCGACAATCCGCGCGTTGAGGAAGTATTCCAGCTTGTGGATAAAGATCAGGTAGCCCAGCGCCGCTACCGCCACCCAGATCGACAGCGACAGACCGACGATGGTGATCAGGGTGTTGGAGATCAGGTTGCCGATCACCGGCAGCAGGCCCAGCAGGAAGGTCAGCACGATCAGGGTCTTGGTCAGCGGCAGCTTGACCCCGAACAGCGGCAGGATCAGCGCCAGGAAGATCCCGGTGAAGAAGGTGTTGAGCAGGGAGATCTTGATCTGGGCGAAGACGATGTTGCGAAACGCCTGGACCAGCAGGTGCAGGCGGTCGAACAGCGCCGCTGCCAGGGGCTTGCGCTTGGTCAGGTCGGGGATGCGCTGCAGGGCGATGATCGCCCCCAGGACCATGCCGATCAGCAGGGTCACGAACATGTGCGCCGCGTCCTTGCCCACCAGCTGCAACTCGCTCAAGTGCTTGCTGGCCCAGGCGCCGATGGCCGCCTGGAACTCCGCGGCGCTGGCCGGCAGGTAGGCGTCGAGGAACGGCGGCAACTGGCCGCGGGCCTTGTCCACCACCACCATGAACTTGCCCAGCGAAGCCCCGGGATTCTCCGCTTCATGCAAGAGGAAGCTGATGGCTCCGGCGAACAGCAGGGTCAGCAGACTGACCACCAGGGTGCCCAGCAGGGCCACCGCCAGCCAGCGCGCGCGCCGGCCCTCGATCAGCCGCTGCAATTGCGGGGTGAGCATGTTGACCAGCTCGAACACCAAGAGACCGGCCAGCAGGCTGGGCAACAGACGCATGGGCAAGGCCAGCAACAGGCCACCGAAGATGATGATCCAACTGATGAACAACAGATGACGCTGTGAAAACGCTGGCATAAAGCCTCAAGACAAACAGCGGGAAAAGACCGGCAGTCTGCCAGCCTTCACCCCGGAGGAATAGTGGCAGGCGCCCCAAGGGCATGGGCTTACATGGGTACTTGAGTCTTGTGACAGGCGAAGGTTCAGTCGCTTTTGGCCTGGGGCAGCGGGGCTGAAAGGTCGGGCAGCGGCACGTTGTAACCGCAGTAGTGCAGGTGTGTCAGGGTCAGGCGCTTGTCCGGATAGTCGCTGCCCCAGGCACTTCCCCGGTCATAACGAGCCTTGCCGCGGGCACAAACAGCCTGGAGCCGGCTTTGTACCTGAGCCAGAGCCGAAGGTGCCAGACGCTTGATCTGCAAGCTGTCAAAGAACGGCAGGATAAAGGTCCGATCCAGATCGTAACCCTTGGCGCCCAAAGCCAGACGTTGCCCGGCATGTACATAGAACGGTTGAGTAAGGCCGCTTTCCCCTTCCCAGCACCAATACCTGACCTCATCCTCCCAGAGCCCCACAGCAGGCCCCTGCCAGTGCTCATAGAAACGCAGGCACTGGTAGCTGCCCCGGGTGACCCAATCCACTTCACGGGGTTTGGCACCACTGCCGGGCAAAGCCAATGCAGCCAGCTTGCCCTGGAGAAAGGCGTCGTGGGGATACATCAGCCCATAACCCTCACCGTCGAGAAAACTGCTGACCTTCATGTACAGCGAGGACGCCGATACCTGAACATCGCCATAGGCGAAGGTCCCCTCAGTAGCGACAGACAGGCTGTCGCTGATTCTGTCGTAGTAGAAACCGCCCATGAGCGTACCGCATTCTGTGTGCCGGAACGGTTCAGGCAGGTCGAAAGAGAAACGCTGGGGCAAGGTCACTCGCTTGGCCCCTTCGCTACACAACATGCGCTGTTCGGTGCGTCGCTCCTGCGGCTTGGCGGGGAGGTTCAGGCATCCCCCGAGCAGCAATGCCAGCCCCACCACCACACTTGGACTACCCCTCATCTGCGGATAGTGTCCTTGCCATTGGCATCGATGAACGTAGGTTCAATGTACCGGGGATTCTTCTTGAACTGGTCCTGCAGCGCATTGGGCGCATCACCGCACATGCCCTTGGCAACACACAGGTAGTTCGAGTGCGGGCTATCCACTCCCATCAACGAGGTGCTGGTCGCCAGCGAACCGAAGAAACGAGCCACCGGGTCGGACGAGTGCGTGAAGTTCTGCCCCAGCAGATCCGACACGGTATCGGTGACCGGCAACATGCCGAAAAAGGTCTTCGACCCCGGACGGTTGACCTGGAAGAAGGCGCCGTTGCCGATATCGAATCCGGCGGCATCGGCGGCTTCAAAGAAGCTCTTGGAACCCACTGGGGCGCCGGACAACTGGATGCTCCCGACCTGGCCATTGAGGTTGAAATCCAGGCCGGAAATAGCCCGGTAGGTCAACAGACCGCCCTGGCTGTGGCCGGCAACGTCCAGCTTGTACTCATCCTTGATCCCGGCCTGGAAGAAATCGTGCAACTGCTGGGCGTTACCAGAGCGCACCGTCCCGCCCAGCGCCACATCCCACAGCGACTCGACCAAGTCGCCGAGAATCCCGTGCTCGGGGTTGTAGGCCTGCATGAAGGAATCGGAGCCGGTCTGCATCGCACCGTTGACCAATGCCGCCATCAGCGAGTTCTGGATGCCGTTGGTGAACACTGCACCATCACCATCGGGACGCTCGATCTCCATCAGCTTCTGCACGTTCTCGATCATCGGTTTGCCGGACACCGGGTCCACCTTGATGGTCTTGCCGTCGGACTCGTACTGGTACTTGGTCTCAACCCGGTAGAAGCGCATGTCACCCGTGATCAAGGCCGGCACCTGGGTGATCAGGCCACCATGGTTCTCGACGCCGGGCATGACGCCACCGGTGTACTTGCCAGCCTTGTCGAGCACGGTTTCCAGGAGCCCGGGAATCCAGGCCAGCGGCAGCAACGACGGGTTGTCGGCCACCACCTGGTCCGCCGCCTTACTCAGGTCACCAAACTGGGTGAAGATACCCGAGGCATTCTTGCCATAGTTCTTCATCCCCTCCTTCCACTGGTTCAGGGTCTGAATCGGGTGGTTCACCGACTCCAGGGACGACTGCGAGACATACAGGTCGGTACGCTTTTCCTTGTCCTTGGTGATTTCATAGGCCTGGGACACATCGCGGTTCAGGCCCGCCGTGGAGTCGGCGCCGGTCTTGGCGTCGTTGCGCACGGTGATGGTGCCCGCGCCCACGGTGGCCCGGACCTCTTGCTCACGCTCCTTGCGGTAGTCATAGCCGCTGACACTCCAGCCCGAAGCCCCGGTCTTGCCCTTGCCTTCCTGGCTCTTGTCATTGGTGAAGGCCACCTCCTTGCCGCCGGTGGACTTGGCGCCGTCGCCGCCGCCCCAGCCAAAGGTGCCGCCCGCGTTGACGTAGTAGCTGTGCTCCTTGTCCTGGCCGGAGATATCGCGGAAGCCCAGGGTGCCGGTGTCCAGCTTGAGGTTGCCGTTGTCGGCGGCGACCAGCGCGCCATCGAGCTGGGTGTGCTTCTCGGTGCGGATGTCGACACCGTTCTTGCCGGTGATGCTGGTCTGCTCCTGGACCCAGTTGGTCTTGCCGGTGGTCTTGCCCACGCCCAGGGAGCCACTGACGCTGCCACCGCCGCCCAGGCCGATGCTCACGGTGACGCTGGCATCCAGTTCCTTGCCGCTGACCTTGCCGGTGTCCGGCACCGAGGACACGGTCAGGTCGCCGCCCACCCGGCCGATGACCTCTCCGCCGCGCAGGGTGGCGCCGGCAATGGTGGTGTCCTTGCCGCTGCTGAAACGCAGCTGGTCGCCGGCCACCAGGTTGGCGTTCTGTTGCCGCTGGTTGTCCCGGTCCAGTTGGCCCTTGCCCATGTCGACGCTGGCATAGACCGAGATGAAGTCCTTGCCACCCACCGCCAGGCCCACTTCGCCTCCACCGCTGTGACGGCTGGACTCGCTGCTGGAATCGTTCTGCGCAGCGCGGATGGTCAGGTCGTTGCCGGCCCCCAGGTCGATATCGCGCCCGGCCTGGACCTGGGTTCCGATCAGGGTCAGGTTGTTGCGCGCCTCAAGGCTGACGTCGCGCCCGGCGAGGAACACCGACGGGGTGTTGGTGCCCTGGCTCATCTGCTCGCTGGCCACACCGTTGCTGCCACCGATACCGGCACGGGCACTGCCGCCGCCGCTCTGGCCGTTGATCCCGCCCTGGCTGCGGGCGCTCTTGCTCTCTTCGGAAATCGAGCCGCGGGCCACATCCACATTGATGTCGCGCCCCACCAGGGTGATGTCGCGCCCGGCGTCGAACTGACCGCCACGAATGTTGATGTCATTGCCGGCCACGGCGCTGATGTCCCGTCCGGCACCGAGGCTGGCAGGGCTGTTGCTGTGCACTTCCTGGCGCGAGCTGCTGGACTGGCTGGCCGTGCCGAAGTGGGTCGCGGTGGTCGGGCCCGAGGTGAACTGGTTGATCGCATCCACGGTGCTCAGCACGCTGGAGGCCTTGCTGGTGTTGTCCTCGCCTTTGCCGGTGCCCTTGATCGCATCCATGGTGTTGCCGTAGTTGTGGCTGACGTTGACCGTCAGGCCATTGCGATCACGGCTCTTGCTGCGTTCCTCGATCGAGGTTTGCTTGCCGGCATCGATGCTGATATCGCGCCCGGCCTGCAGGTTGATATCGCGCCCGGCATCCACCCGCGAGCCTTCCAGGGTCAGGTCACGCCCGGCCTTGATGGTTGCATCCTGCCCGGCCAGCAACTGGCTCGGCGCCACTGTCTGCTCGGCATTGCGCGACTTCTGCTTGAGGGCTTCGCTGCCCAGGAACGCGGTGACGCCGTTGCGATCGCTCTCCAGGGACAGCCCCACATGCTTCTCGGATTTCCAGTTGCTCTGGTCCGAACTGTTGCTGCCAGCCAGCACGTTGACGTCGCGGCCCGCCCCCACGTTGAGGTTGCGCTCGGCCGCCGCCGTGCTGCCGATCATATTGACGTCGCGGGCCGCCTGCAGGGTGGTGTCACGCCCGCCGCTGACCACGCTGCCAACGCTCTGGGACTGGGTGTTTTCCTGCCCCGACTTCTTCGCCGAGGCAATCGAAGTGAAGCTGCCGGAACTGGAAAGCCCCACCTTGCTCTTGTACTTCTCGCTCTGGCTGCTGGAGGTGTTGGCTGCATCCATCAGGTTGATGTCGCCATTCTTGTCGATCAGCCCGGCGCGCACTTCGGCATCGCGCTTGGCCTCGATGGAGCTGGCCGAAAGATTGACGTTGGTGCCGGCGATCACCACCGCGTCGTTACCGGCGCTGAGCTCGCTGCCCACCTGGGTGGTGCTGCTGGAAGTGCGGCTGTTGCCGCTCTTGTTCAGGCCGAAGCTGCCTTTCTTCTTCTGGCTGTAGGAGCTGTCCTGCTGCTCCTGGGCCGAGACCAGGCTCACGTCACGGGTGGCCCCCACCAGCAGGTCGTTGCCGGCCTTGAGCTGGCTACCGACTACAGTCACGTCGCGCCCGCCATTGAGGCTGATGCGCCCGTCCTTGTCCTGGCTGACGTTGACCATCAGGTCGTGCCCGGCGCTGATTTCGGACGCCACGTTGGTGGTCGAGGAGTCGGCGCTCTGAGTGGTCTTGCTCTTGCCCCAGGAACCTTTCTTCTTCTGGTAGGAGGTCGAGGACTGCTCGTCCTGGGCCGAGGCGATGACGATGTCGCGCTTGGCGTTGAGGGACAGGTCATGGCCGGCATCAACCTTGCTCGCCACCACCGCCAGGTCGCGCCCGGCATTGAGTTGCAGGTTGCCGCCGGTGGTCACGCTGGAGCCCAGGGTCTGCACTGTGTCGTGGGTCACCAGGCCGCGACGGATCGCGCTCTGGGTGAATGTATGGTCCTGCACCGCCAGTAAATCGATGTCACGACCAGCGCTGAGCTTGGCATCCCCGGCGCTGGCGAGCTGGCCGAGGTTGCTCAGGTCGCGACCGGCGCTGAGGTCGAGCTGCTGGCGCGCGGTGATCTGGCTGCCCTGGTCAAGGATGGTCCGACTGCCCGAGCCGTAGCCGACGGCCACCGCGGTGCGGTCGTTGATGATGTCGCCCTTGATCGAGGTGACGCTGACCTGGTTGCCGCGGATCTCCCCGGCCAGGGCGTTGCGCACGCTGTCCTGGGCCATCAGGCTGACCCGCTCGTTGGCTTCGATCAGGCCACCCTGGTACAGGCTGCCGCCGGCATTCACGCTCAGGTCGTTGCTGGCCCGCAGGGTGCCAACGTTGCTCAGGTCGCCACCGGCGATCAGGGTCATGTCGCGCCCCTGCACCAGGCTGCCGCCGCGCAGGTTGCGGGTTTCTGCCTGAGCCAGGTACAGCACCGGCACCAGCACCTTCTCGCCCTGCACTTCGCGGGTTTCCATCCACACGATGTCGTGGGTCAGCGAGGCCACCTGGGCCGGGGTCAGGGACACGCCGACGCTGAGCTGCAACTGGTCCTTGGAAGCGATGGCGTTGTCCATCAGATAGCGATACTGGTCGTAATCACTGGTCAGCCCTGCCGCGAGGAAGCGCTGCCCGGTCTGGGCCAGCACCGCATCGCGGATCAAGCGGGTTTCATACAGGCCGTCGCCCAGGCGGCGCCAGGTCTGGTCGGTGTTGTAGTTGAGGTGGCCGAGCATATAGTCCGAACTCATGAAGCGCGACAGGTCGGTGAAGGTCGGGTTGGTCTCGATCAGGTAGCGGCCCTGGGGATTCTGGCTCTTGACGAACAGGCCGTACTCGCCCTGGGGTACGCGGAAACTCGACAGAGAGGTCGGGTCCACGGCAGCGAACGGTACGCCGGAGAAGTCCACCGGCACGAAGCTGACTTGGGTGGTGCCGTCGGCGGCGACCTTTTCGATGCGCTGCACATCCTTGGCCACCTGATTGGCAGCGGCGGAGCTTTGCGCGTTGACTGTAATCACCTGGCCGCCCACCTGGGCCAGGTTGTTCTGGAGCGTCTGCCCAGTGAGCTGGGCGCGGCTCTGTTCGGTCTGCACGCCGTTCTCGATAGTGCCGCTGACCTGCAGGTGCAGGCGCTGGCCGGCCTGCAGGGTGGAAGCGTAGGCAGTCTGGGTGCCCGGAGTGATCACCGTGTGGCTGGCGGGTTCGTAGATCGGGTACTGGGTCACCTCTGTCGGCAACGGGTCCTGCTGGCCCGGCGCGCGATTGGCGTTGGCAGCGTTCCAGGCGATGGTCGCCCGCTCCGCGGCGCGGAACGCGCCCTGGGAAACCCCATGCAGGAAATAGCTGATGCTGTCGACCCGCTTGTCCAGGGTCAGGCCGCGGTTGTAGAGATTGTTGGCCGTAATGGAAACATCGCGGTTGGCGGCGATCAGGCTCTGGTCGTTCTCCACTGTGTCGGCATTGATGGTCAGGTCACGGTTGGACACCAGGCGGGCACCGGCGGAGTGCTCGCCCATGGTGCCTTCATAGGTGGTGTTAACGATGTAAGTGGCGGTGTGGTGATCGCCGGAACAGTCGGTGCAATTGATCACGATGTTGCGCTGGGTGATGGTTTCGCCGACCTGGTACTTGTCCATGGCGTTTTGCAGCAACGCCACGTTGAGGTTCATGTCGCCCTCGCTTTCGATGGTCCCGGAGCGGTTGCTCAGCAGGGCCGCGCGGCCACCGTCGAGGGCGGCAAAACTGAGGTTGCCGGCGCTGTAGAGATCGCCATAGCTGTTGCTCAGAGTATTGCCCCGCAGGAGCATGTCGCCGCCGCTGTAGATCAGGGTGTCGGCCGAGGTGGTGATGCCGTTGCCGGAGCGCAGTTGCATCTGCCCCAGGGCCCCGAGGGTGCCGCGGTTGTTGATCTGCGCCGCGGACACATAGAGATTCTGGCTGGCGATCAGGCGCCCCAGGTTGTCCAGGGTGCCGCGCAGGTTCAGTTCGCTGTCGCCGCCACTGGCGATGCGACCGCCGTACTGGTTGAGGTCGCCGGCCCCTACCGTGAGCTTGCCCCGGGACGACAGCAGGCCGCTGTTGTTCAGGTTGCCCCCCAGGTCCAGGGTCAGGTAACCGTCACTGGCCAGCTCCCCGGCGTTGTTCAGGGTCGCCGCGCCCACTCGCAGGCCGCTGGCGCTAGCGATGCGGTCGCCGGCACTCAGGTTGAGGTCGCCCCCGGTGCTCAGGTCCAGCGTACCGTTGAGTTGCATCAGACCGCTGCGATCCACCGCAGCCACATCCCAGTCGCCATGGCCCAGGCCGGTGATCCGTCCCTGGAAGCCGGACAGCGCCCCCAGGTCCAGTTTGAACAAGCCGCCGCCGGCGTGCTCGATGCTGCCGCCGATGTTGTTCAGCTGCCCGGCATTCAGGGCAAAGGCGCTGGAGCCCAGGGCCAGGGTGCCGCCCTGGTTGTTCAGCACGCCGCCCAGGGTGATACGGCTTTGCTCGCCAGCCAGCGCCCGTACCCGGCCCCCGGCGCTATTGTCCAGGTTGCCGCCCACCAGCAGCAGTGAGCTGCCCGACTCCACCAGCCCGCCCTGGTTGTAGAGGTTGGCCGCCACGTTCAAGTCCAACTGCCGGGCGCTGACTTCGCCGCCAAAGCGGTTGTCCAGGGTCTGCCCGGTGCTGCTGAGCAGGCCATTGGCGTAGAGTTTGCCCGCCTGGTTGGTGAGGCGATCGACCACCAGCTTGAGCGCTCCGGCCTGGCTGCTGATCAGTCCGGCCTTGCCGTTCAGGGCACTGTTATCCACAGCCCCGGCAGTGACTCCCAGGGTCGCGCCCTGCAGGGTGCCTCCACGGTTGTCCAGAGTGCCTTGGCCCAGCGCCACTTCGCCGTGGCCGTCCTTGACCAGGATCATCCCTTGGGCGTTGTTCAGGCCGCCGGCCACCAGGTTCAAACCGTCGCTGCCGGCCAGCAGTTGTCCCTGGCGGTTATCCAGGGCTGCGCCCTCGACCTCAAGGCGCTTGCCCTTGAGGGTGCCGCCCTGGTTGTCCAATTGCCCGCCCTGGGTCACCCGCAGCGCCTGTTCACCGGCGTCGATGACCCCGGCGTTGTTGTTCAGTGTGCCGTGGTTGAGCTTCAGATCCAGCGCCCCCTGACTGGCCACCACCGCGCCCTTGGCGCTGTTGTCGAGGCCGGAGGTATCAAGCCCGACACTGCGGCCCAGCAGCACACCGCCACTGTTGTTCAGTTGACCGCCGTTGATCTGCAGGTGCCCGTCGCTTTGCAGGCGCCCCTGGCTGTTGAGCAGTTGCCCCGGTGCCGCGCCGTCAGCCGTCAAGGTCAACTGCAGGCCATCGCTGCCGGCCGCCAGCAGGCCCGACGCCTGGTTGTCCAGACGCTGGGTGCTGACGGTCAACTGATCACCGGCCAATTGCCCACCACGGTTATCCAGCAGGCCGGTGTTGGTCAGCAGCAAGTGATTGCCCACCACCACACCGCCCTGGTTGTTCAGGCTGCCCGAGACGATCTGCACGTCACCGGTCTTGGCCTGCAGGTGGCCCAGGGCATTGTTCAGGTGCTGCTTGACCGTCAGCGTGAGCTTGCCGGTCTCGGCGCTCAACACCCCGGCCTGGTTCTGGCTGAGGCTGTCGAGGTTGGCGCTCAGCACGTCGGCGATGACCTGGCCCTGGTTGTTCGCCAGGTCCCGGGCGTCCAGCAGCAGGTTGTCCTTGCCCTGCAGCAGGCCGCCCTGGTTGTCGATGTCCGCGGTGTGCAGCTCCAGCGCGTCGGCGGTGAGGGTGCCGCCCTGGTTGCCGAGCTTGCCGCTGCTGTTGAGGGTCAGTTGCGGGGCGATCAGGGTACCGCCGCGGTTGTCCACACTGCCGGCCTTGAGGTTCAGCAGCGAAGTGGCCTGCAACTTGCCATCGGCATTGACCAGGTCCTGATCGAGGTTCACTTGCAATGCGCCCTTCTCGGCGCTGACCAGGCCCTTCTGGCTGTTGTCCAGGCGCTTGCCGGTCACCTTGATCTGGTCGGCCAGCAGCTTGCCGCCCTGATTGAGCAACTCCCCACCCTGGGTTTCCAGCAGGGTCTGGGCCTGGAGCCGGCCGCCATTGTTGTTCAACTGCTCGCTGGTCTTGAACGTGGCGCTGCCCTGGCTGGCCCCGATCAGGCCCTGCTGGTTGTCCAGCCGCTGGGCGCTGATCGCAACCTGGTCGGCGACCATCGAACCCTTCTGGTTACTGACCTCACGGGCGTTGAGGGTCAGGTCGGCACCCGCCACTTCCAGGCGTCCGCCGTTGTTGTTCAGGCTGTCGAGGGTCAGGGTTGCCGCCTGCCGGTCGCCAAAGCGGATCAGGCCTTCCAGGTTGGCAATGGCCGGGGTGGTGAGCACCAGCTCATTGTGCGCCAGCACTCGGGCCTGCCCGCCCTGGTTGACCAGGCGTGCGGCCTTGACCTCGACCTTGGGCCCCTGGATCACACCGTTCTGGTTGCTCAGGGTCTGCCGCGCGGTCAGTTGCAGAGAGCGGCTGGCCAGCACATCGCCGCGGTTTTCCAGGTTGTCGGCGTTCAGCTTGACCACGCCTTGATCGTTGCGGCTGTTGTCGCTGTTGACCCCGGCCTCGATGATGCCGTGGTTGACCAGTTGCCCGGCGTCCACCACCCGCACCTGATCCCGGGCCGCCAGACTGGTGCCCACCTCGATCTGCTCCTTGGCCTGCAGGGTCGCTTCGGTCCCGGCATAGGCCTTGCCCTTGAGGTCGATGCTCTGGGCCTTGATCGCGATCGCCTGGTTGGCGCCCATGCCGGCCACCGTGACCTTGCCGTTGGCGTCGATCTGGATGTCACCGGTGCTGGCCGCCATCTCCCCCGACATGTTCACACCCACGCCCTTCTCCGTGCCCACCAGACGGATGGCCCCGGCGTACATGCCTCCCAGGGCCGCACTGTCGATGGCCAGTTCCGGCTTGGCACTGGCATCGGCGTCCCGGGCGGTGACGCTCAGGTCATCGGCCTTGACGTCGTTGCGCCCGGTGATGACGTTGAGGTTCTTGGCATACAGGTTGGCGTTGAGCTTGGTGCTGCGGGTGATCAGGTCGAACTGATCGATATTGCTGGCGTTGAGGCCGGCACCTTCAATGCTGATATCGCCGCCATCGACCTGGAAGCGATCGAGCTTCTGACCCTCGATAATCGGCTTGCCGGTGGTCAGGGTGGCGCGCGGGGTGTTGATGAAGCCGCAACCGTTGCAGGTAATGCCATGGGGGTTGGCGACGATCACCCGGGCAGCCTGTCCGGCCACCTCGGTGTACCCCGCCAGCTTGCTGCGGTTGCTGCCGGTGACTTCGTTGAGGATGACCTGCGCCGCCTGCCCCTTGAGGTTGGGGTTGCCGATGATATAGCCGCCCAGCTGGGTGCTCTGGGTCGAGCCGGTGGCGTTGTTGAGGATCAGGCCGTTACTGCCGACGTTGTATTCGCTGAACTTGTTGTGGGACAAGCCGCTGCCATTGGCCGCATTGATGTTGACGATGGGGACGCCGTTGCCCGCCGCGCCGATGGTGGCATTGCCCCCGGCGGCCGGATCCAGGACCAGGCCGGCGGCGACGCTGACGATCGGATTGAGAAACAGGATCCCCGACAACGACAGGGCAATGCATTGGGCAAAGGGCTTGCGTACGTCCATATACGAATCATCCATCCACTAGCGTTTGGGTCGGGTCAGAAGAACAGGTCTACTCGCACGTACACCGGATGCTCTCGTCTCTCGATAATGTCCGGTCGCTCCAGGGAGCGCGCGAAGCTGACTGACGCGGCCAGGTACTGGCCACGGGCGTTGAGTTCGATGGCGTTGCCACTCATTCGGCCCTTGGCGTCATGGTTGTAGCGATCGCCCTTGATCACCCCGACGTCATAAGCAAAGGCCAGGCCGTATTCCTGGACAAAGGGTTGCAGCGCCTGCCAGGTCACGGCACGGCGCCAGCGCAGCTGGTTGCGCCAGTAGCCGCCGCTGTTGCCGGAGAGGGTCTGGTCCTGGAAGCCGCGCACCGAATTGAGCCCGCCGAGGCTGATGCGCTGAGGGCTGAAGAGCACGTCCTCGCTACGCTGGCCGGTGGCCAGGCTGTCGAAACTGAAGTTCTCGTTCCACAGGCGAAAGGGCTGCAGGTAGCTCAGGGTCAGGCTGTACTTGTTGTAGCGCGAAACCGGCTCGCTGCCGTGAGGGTTGCCGCTGCCCTGGGCGTCCAGCGCGCCGATGCCCTGCTGCCAGCCGATGTCGGCGTTGACCAGGGCATTGCCGATGCGCCGCCCGTGGTTGAAGCCCAACTGGCTTTCGGTGATGCGATTGCTGGAGACGTCGATCAGGTTGTCGTCGATGTAGTTGCGCGTGCGCAGCTGGCTCAGCCCCAGGCTCATCCCGGTCTTGCTCAGGTTGTCGCGGTGCAACACACGCTCGGCGCGCAACTGCTGGTTCTTGCTTTCGCCGTCCATGGTGAAGTCGAAGCCGGTGCTGTCATTGCGAGTGCGGTAGTAGCTCTGGCTGTAGGCGTAGCTGAAAGTCCACCAGCCCCAGGGCAGGCTGTAGAACAGACTCTGGTTGTCGGAATGGCGCCAGCGATCGCTGACTGCGTCCTGGTTGGCCCGCAGGCTCAATTGATCCGCCAGCCCCAGGGGGCTGTCCCAGTCCAGGCCGAGGCCCATTTGCTGCTCACCGGTGCTTTTGTCGCCACTGTTGTTGCGGGTGGCCGAGACGCGCCAGGGTTTCAGACGCTGGCCCTTGAGCCCGACATGGCTGTCCCCCAGTTTCTCCCCCGGTGACAGTTCCAGCTCGACCTGGCGCGAAGGCAGGCGGCTGAGCTGGTCCACCAACTGCTCCAGTTCCCGCAGGTTCAGCACCTGGCCGGTGGTGCCGGGAAAGGCCATGGCCAGCTCCCGGGAACTGGCCAGGGCCGAGCTGTCCAGGCTTTCCAGGCGACCTTCGACGATGACGATGATCAATTGCCCCGACGCCAGCTCCTGGGCAGGCAGGTAGGCGCGGGTGGTGACATAGCCCTGTTGCAGGTAGTGGTGGGTAATGGCCTTGAGCAGGGTGTTGATCTGCGCCACCGACAGGCACTGGTCGCGATAGGGCGCCACCAGGCGCTCCTGATCCGCTGCCGAGAGGTGTTCGGCGCCTTTGAGGACGACGGTCTTGATGGTGAAACAGCGCTGCTCGCCAGGTTGCGGAGCAGGCTCGGGGGGCAGGGTCTTGCCGGGCAGTTGCTGCAGTTCGTCGAGGCGCTTTTGCTGCTCTTGCAGCAACTGCTGCTGGCGATCACGGATCAGATCGCGGTCACCCGGCGTCTGCAGCGGGGCGGCGGTGAGGGCAAACGAGCCGAACAAAGCACAAAACGCTACGACAGGCCTGAAACAGCCAAAACGCGACATGCCTTCCATTCCCTTGAGTCGCAGACGCCGGTACTAGAGCGGCCGCGCGGTGCATCCCGGCACCTGTTTTCGAAGGGGATAAAGTCTAAATGTAAAATTTATTACATAAAAAAAAAGCGACGAGCGGTATCTTTCTGATTTATCTCATTGAAATAAAAGATTTTTTATGATTCTGAAATCGTAAACCTCGATGCGAACCAAGGCCCTGTGCCAGCCCGGTGACCTTGGTCCCATCGATTCAGGCTCACTTTTTCTTCAGGCAATCACTCATGAACGCCTTGCGCGCATCGCCCTTGAGGGCCTGGGCGGTGGCGGTGGCGTTGCACGATTTCATTCTTTCCTGGGGCGTGGAAGGTGTCGCCGCAGCCGCCGGAGCCGCCTTGAGGCAGGTGCTCATGAAGGCCTTGCGCTCGTCGCCCTTGAGGGCCTTGGCGGTGGCCTCGGCATTACAGGTGGTCATCTTGTTTTGCTGGGCAGTGGCGGCAAAACCTTGGGAGCAAAGCAGCAGGCCCACCATCAACAAAGGGATACGCAACATCTTCATGGAGTTTTCTCCTGGTCACCGCACCGATGGGCACGGCCTCCTGCGCAGTGTAGACAAAGCCTGTTACACCTTCACCTGTTCTGCAGGCTGGCCCGGCGGTACTGCTCGGGGGTGCAGCCGGCCTGGCGCTGGAACATCGCGATAAACGCCGAGGCGCTGCTGTAGCCCATGTCGAAGGCGATTTCCTGGACGCTGCGGGTGCTTTCCAGGGCCTCGATGGCGGCGAGGAAGCGCTGGCGCTGGCGCCATTCGCCGAAACTCATGCCCAGCTCGCGGACGAACTGCCGGGCCAGAGTCCGTTCACTGACATGGGCCTGCTGCGCCCAGTGGGCCAGGGGCTGGTGGTTGCCCGGTTCGGCCTGCAGGGCCTGGAGTACCCGCAGCAGCTCGGGGTTGCGGGCATAGGGCAGGTAACAGTCTTGCACCGGGGCCTGGCGCAACTGGTCCAGCGCCACCTGGGCCAGACGCTGGTCGGCCTCGCCCTCGGGGATCTGTACATCCCGGGCGGCGAAGTCCTTGAGGATCGCCTTGAGAATCTCGCTGATGGCCAGGGTGCTGCCCTGCTTCGGCAAGTCCGTGCACAGTTCCGGCGCCAGCAGCACCGCTCGGTAGTTGATCGGTTGCGGAGTGTAGAAACTGTGGGGCGTCTGCGGCGGCACCCAGACCGCGTACTGTGGCGGCGACATGAAGCGCCGGCCGGCGATGTCCATGCGCATCACACCATGGGCCGAATACTCCAGGCAGCCCCAGGGGTGCCGGTGCTCCAGGGCGTGGCTGTCGGCGGCGAAGTCGGCATAGCGGAAGTACACCGGCGCGGGCAGGCCGTGGAAATCCAGGAGATCGATGTGTTTTTTGCTCATGCTGTCCGGATGTCGGGGCAGGTTGTCCGGTTCGAAGTATAGGCATTAATCCGGACAGGAGGATAATCAGCCCTCATCAACTGTCTGGCTGTTTCCATGCAATACGCTTATCCACTGCTGGCCATCTTTATCTGGGCCGGCAATACCGTGATCAACAAACTCGCAGTGGGTGCGATCTTCCCGGCAGAGATCGGCTTCTACCGCTGGCTGCTGGCGGGCCTGCTATTCACTCCGTTCATGCTCAAGCCGGTGCTGCGGCACTGGCCGGTGATCCGCCCCAACCTGGGCCGGATCTTCATCCTCGGGGTGTTGGGCATGGCCGTGTATCAGAGCCTGGCCTACTTCGCCGCGACCCTGACCTCGGCCACCAACATGGGCATCATTCTTTCCCTGATGCCGCTGATGTCCCTGGCCATGGCCATTGCCGCCCTGGGCCAGCGCCTGACCGCCGGGGCTCTGGTGGGGGCGGTGCTGTCCTTTGCCGGGGTGCTGGTGGTGGTGTCTTCCGGCAGCCTTGCCGCGCTGCTGCAACACGGGGTCAACCTAGGTGACGCGATGATGCTGATCGCCACCCTGGCCTATGCGATCTACAGCACCTTGCTGAAGAAGTGGCAACTGCGCCTGCCGCCGCTGGTGCTGCTGTACCTGCAGGTGCTGGTGGCGGTGCTGGTGCTGCTGCCGTTGTTCCTGGCCTCACCCAAGGTCGGCCCGACCCTGCAGAACATTCCGCTGGTGCTCTATGCCTGCCTGCTGGCTTCGATGCTCGCGCCCCTGGCCTGGATGCAGGCAGTGGTGCGCCTGGGACCAAGCCGGACCACGCTGTTTTTCAATCTGCTGCCGTTGATCACGGCGCTGATTGCCGCGGTGGTGCTGCATGAGCAACTGGCCTGGTTCCATTTGGTGGGGGGCTTGTTGACCTTGGGCGGGGTGGTTCTTTCCGAACGCTGGACCAGGGTGCTGGGGCCGGTCGCCGGCAAGCCGGCGGCTACAGGGCCACAGTGAGGGTCAGAGGTTGGCGGCCTTGAGGCGCCGGGCATGTTCGACGAACAGGCGGATCGGTTCGGCGCCCTTGCCCACCAGCCCCAGGGATTGGTTGACGATATCGAAGTGGTCCAGGGGGTAGTCGTCGCCGATGACCTGCCCCAAATGCGAGCTGTAGCGCCCGACCATGCCGTCGCACTGGCCGGCCTCGCGGACGAAGGTGCGGGCGAACAGGCGGCAACTGCGGTTGGTGCCGTCGAACAGGTTGCGTCCGCGATTGGTCTTGCCCGGCTGCAAAATGCCGGACCAGGAGTAGTAGCGCACGCCGCCGACCTCTTCCGCGCCCTGGCCGCCCCAGGTGGACGGCAACCCTTGAGGGTATTGGCGGTTGAACAGGGCCACGCCCTCGGTGGTCAGCGACTGATGCGAAGCGTGGATATCCACCGGCAGTTTCGGCCCGCGATAGCCGGTTTCCAGCAGCGTCATCAAGGCCGCGACGCCCCGCAACAGCCAGCTCAGGACACGCCCCTTGAGGCTGTGGGCCGGGGAATGCCGAGCCAGGTAATCCGCCAGTTCGGAACCGTGGTTGGGGCCTGCTACCGAAGTCACCGAGGCGACCCAGTCAGGGCGTTTGGCCGCCGCGTAACGGGCGGTAAGCGCGCCCTGGCTGTGGCCGATCAGGTTGACTCGGGGCGCACCAGTCTCGGCCATGATCCGCTGGACCTGGGCCAGCAGTTGTTCACCGCGCACCTCGCTGGAGTTGAGCGGCGACACCTGTATCGCAAACACCTGGGCCCCACCCTGGCGCAAGGCCGGGATGATGCCGTACCAGTAGGGATACAGCAGCAGGCGGACAAAACCGAGCATGCCGGGCACCAGTACCAGGGGGTAACGCGTGGCAAGCTCTTGGGACATGCGGGGACATCCTTGTGCGAAGGCAGGGGGGCTGGCTGAAAGCTAGACCATAACCAAGGCCGTCGTCAGCCCCCGTGACGCTTTGGCGACAAACCAATGACAACCCGGCCCCGAGTTGCTATTTCAGCCCCACCACCCCGACCACGATCAGCCCCACCGACACCAGCTTGACCGGCGTCAGGCTTTCCCCCAGCAGCATGAAGCCCAGCAGCACCGTGCCCAGGGAACCGATGGCGGTCCAGATCGGGTAGGCCACGCTCACCGGCAACTCGCGCATGGCCAGGCTCAGGAAGTAGATCCCGCCCAGCGCCGCGACCACTGTCAGCAGCGACGGCCAGGGCCGGGTAAAGCCCTGGGCATACTTCATGCCCATGGCGAACGTGACCTCGAAGGCCGCTGCCAGCAGCAGGAACATCCAGGCCATGACGCCGCCTCCTCAGAAGGTCTGCGCCAGGGCCAACAGGCGCTGCCGGGCTTCGCCACAGGACTGCGCGAAACGCTCGGGCGCCGACTCCTCGCCTTCCGCCGCAACCACCGTCACATCCTCGATCCCAATGAATCCCAGGGCCGTGCGCAACCATGGATCGGCGTGATTCATCGCTTCATGCTCCCCCCCGGGCCCAAATCCACCGCCGCCGCGGCTGGTGACGATCAACACCTTCTTGCCCTGCACCAAGGGCTGGTACTGGGCCACGCCGTTGTCCAGCTGGGTGTTGAAGGTCAGCCCCAGGCGCACGATGTGATCGACCCAGGCCTTGATCCCGCTGGGCACGCTGAAGTTGTGCATCGGCGCCGAGATCACCAGGCGCTGATGGCCGAGCAACTCACCGACCAGCTCGTCACTCAAGGCCAGGTCAGCCTGCATCAACAGCGGCCGCGCTTCGGGCTGTGGATAAAACGCCGCGGCGATAAAGGCTTCGCTGACATGGGGCAAGGAACCCCGCCCGACTTCGCGCCGGGTCAGGATGGCCCCGGGATTGGCCTGTTGCCAGGCTTGTAGAAAGTCATCGGTCAGACGCCGACTGTGGGAGCGCTCGCCTCGGGGGCTGCCGTGAATCGCAAGAATTGTGCTCATCTGCTTTCTCGTGTACGGATTGACTGTAACGGCCTTGAAGCCGGCCCTGTTCCGCGTTAAAGCTAGAGCTACCGCGACTCACCCACAAATGAGTAAACATTCACTTGGATGAACTCAACTCATCCATGGAGCCCGTCATGTTCGCCCACCTGCCCCTGACCGCCCTGCGTACCTTCGAGTCCGCCGCGCGCCTGCTGAGCTTCAAGGCCGCTGCCGAGGACCTGTCGGTGACACCCACCGCGGTGTCCCACCAGATCCGCAGCCTGGAACACTGGCTGGGGGTGCCACTGTTCGAACGCCTGCCCCGCCAGGTACGCCTGACGGAGGCTGGCCGCCGCCTGTTCCACAGCCTGCATGGCGCCCTGCTGGATGTGGCCCAGAGCGTCGACACCCTGCGCCCCAGTCCCTGCGCCGCGCAGTTGACCGTTTCCACCACTGCGGCCTTCGCCGCCCTGTGGCTGGTGCCGCGCCTGGGGCGCTTTTACGCCCGGCACCCTGGCATCAACCTGCGCCTGGATACTCAGTGCGAGGTGGTGGACCTGCACCAGGACGCCAGCATCGACGTCGCGATCCGCTACAGCCAGGACGGCTACCTGAATCTCCATGGCCTGTGCCTGTTCGACGAGCGCTTTGCGGTCTATGGCGCGCCGCAGCAGGTGGCCCTGGCCCGGCAGCAGCCACCGTCCCTGATCAGCGTGCATTGGCGCAATTCCAGGTTGTATGCCGATGGCTGGCAGGCCTGGTGTGCCCAGGCCGGGGAAAACTGGCTCGACGCTCGGTTGCCGATCCGTTCCTACGACGAGGAGCAGTACGCCCTGCAAGCTGCCATTGCCGGCCAGGGCCTGGTACTGGCGAGCAACATCCTGGTGTCCCAGAGCGTGGCCAACGGCCTGCTGCAAGCCTATCGGCCGGAGGTCCAGGTGGACGGCGCGGGCTATAGCGCCCTGTGCGTGCCGGGGCGAGAGCGGCACCCTCCGGTGCGGGCCTTCCTCCAGTGGCTGCAACAGGAAGCGCTGCTGGCCGGACATCCGCCCCTGGCCCGCAGTTGCCCCCGGCGCAGACCACCGGGCACATCCGATAAAACTTTTTGCCGCGCCCGGGACTCACAACTCAGGTAGTGATCAGGCCGAGAGAGCCTGGCGCAAAACGGATTAGCCCCAGGAGATCGAAATGAGCGACAAGCATTTATCCGATGTGAACACCCTGCGCGAACGGGCCCGTCAACACGTGGAGAACGGAGCCGTGACCGAGGGCTACAACGCCGACCGCGAGCAGGTGCTGCGGCTGCTCAACGAATCGCTGGCCACCGAACTGGTGTGTGTCTTGCGCTACAAGCGCCACTACTTCATGGCCAACGGCCTCAAGGCCAGCGTGGCGGCCGACGAGTTCCTCGAACACGCGACCCAGGAAGCCGAGCACGCCGACAAACTGGCGGAACGCATCGTCCAGCTCGGCGGCGAACCGGAGTTCAACCCGGACCTGTTGTCCAAGCACTCCCACGCCCAGTACGTGGCCGGCAACACCCTGAAGGAAATGGTCTACGAGGATCTGGTGGCCGAACGCATCGCCATCGACAGCTACCGCGAGATCATCCAGTACATCGGCGACAAGGACCCCACCACCCGCCGCCTGTTCGAAGAGATCCTGGCCCAGGAAGAGGAACACGCCGACGACATGGCGGACATCCTCAACGACCTGTAATCCCCTCCTCCAAGCCCGCCCCTGCCTACCGTAGGAGCGGGCTTTTCCGCGAAGCCCCAGTCCTTGCTACTGGCTCGGCTTGACCGTCACCGGCGCCTTGCCCGAGCGCATCTGCTGCAGCAGCGGCGCGCACTGATTGGGCTCGTCACCGCTGGGCGCCACCAGCGCCAGCAAGCCTGCCGCCGGCCCGGCGATCAACCCCAGCGCCACCATCCCGGCACCGCGCAGCACCAGCGGCACCGCCTTGACCCCGGTACTGGGCTTGATGAACTTGCCCTGCACATAAAGCGGTGAACGCAGAGAGAACAGGCGCAGCCCCTTGGACTCCGGCGTGATGGTCAAGTCCAGTTGCTCAGAGGCCATATTGGCGGTGCCATCGATGTAGATGATGGCGTTCTCGGTATCGAAGACGAACAGCCGAGACGTAGCCAGACCGCTCTTGATGCCAAAGTCGGCGGCGGCGCAATTGATCTTCACTTCCTTGTCGCCAAACATCTTGCCGACCACATAGTTGCCGACGTTGAGCCCGGCGATTTCCATGAGGCTGCGGCTGATGGCGCCATCGTTGATCAACATCTTCAGGTCGCCGTTGGCGCTGCCCAGCAAGGCCGCCACCGAGTTGCCGCGTCCGGTGATATCGGCATCGCCATTGAGCTCGCCGAAGCTGGTCTTCATCGGCTCGAAGGTCGGAAACAACTGCTTGAGCTTGAAGTTGCGCGCCGTCAGCCTGGCCCGGCCTTCCAGCGGCGTGGTGTGACCATTGAGGCGCACCTGGGCGTCCAGCTTGCCCCCGGCCACGCCGAAGCGCAGGGGCTCCAGGCTGAGCTGGCCGTCGTTGAGCACCAGGTGCGTGTAGAGATCGGTGAACGGCAACTCGGCGCTGTGGACAATGCGCTTGCCGGTGAACTCCACATCGGCGTCCATGTCACCCCAGCGCTCGGTACGGAACTCCTCCACCGGCAGCACCTTGTCCGCCGGCTGCTTGCTCTCGCCGCCCCGGGCCTTCTGCTTGGCGTTGGAGTCGGCACCAATCAGCGGCGCCAGGTCGCTCATCAGCAACTGGTTGGAGACCAATGCACCGCTGAGCTTGGGTCGCGGCTGACTGGCGACGTAGGTCAGGTTGCCGTGGATATCGCTGTCGCCGATCTTGCCGTTGAAATCCTGGTAGCTGAAGGTCGCACCCGCCGGGTCGCGGAGCTTGGCGGTCAGATGGCCGTCGGTGGCATAGGGCGGCGAGTCCGGCAGGGTCACCCCGGTCAGCGGATAGAGATTGCCCAGGCTGGTGCCGGCCAATTTCAGGCGCAGGTCCAGGGCGCCCAGATTCAGCGGGTCGGTGAGGCTGCCCCGCAGCTCCACCTTGGTGTCGCCGATCTGCGCCTGGGCCTGCAGTGGAAACGGCTTGCGCCCGTCCTGCAGGGCCAGCAAGCCGCCGATCTTGCCGGTACCGGCGAGCTTCTGCCCGTGGTACTGGCCCTTGACCTTGAGGGCGAAGGCATAGGCTTGGGCCGCGGCGCCTTTTTCACTGATTTTCTTCGCTTCGCTCTCACCGACTATGTCGCTGAAGGGAATGGGTTTGCCGAGCAGCTCTACCTGCAGGTCAAGTTGGGTTTTCAGGCTCTGGTCGTCCAGGGTCACATGGCCCTTGTCGAAACCGATGGCGCCGATGTCCACCGTCCAGTTGGAAGGCTCGGCCTCGGGGTCCTTCGGGTCGAACTTGAAGGTCCAGTTGGCGCGACCGTCCGCCAGCCGCTGCAGCGCAGCATCGGGCTCGGTCAGATCGATACGCGGGATGCTGACCCGCTGGGCCAACAGGGCCAGGGGCGAGATGCGCAACTCGACCCGTTTGAGGCTGACCATCTGCGGCGCCTTGGACCACTCCGGGTTGCCCAGGGTCAGGTCCTGGGCCACTACGTGAGGCCAGGGCACCCAGGCCCGCCAGCCACCCTCGTCGGGCTCGCGCTGCCAGGCCACGGACAAGTCGCCATTGATCGCGAAGGGCCGATGCAACTCCTCGGACACCTTGGCGTTGAGGGTCGGCTTGATGCGGTTCCAGTCGAAGAATGCGATCACCAGCACCAGCACGGCCAGTAGCAGGATCAGGCTGGCGACGGACCAGGCGAGGATTTTACGAGTGCGCGTCATTGCACGAGGCTCCTGAAGACAACTGAGCGCCAAACTGCGACGCATCGATGAAATGCCGATGGAAAATCACCGGCCATGAAAACTACGACTGACAAAGCCCACGCAGGTTTAATCCGGCGGCTCGATGCGGCGAAAAAACCTGAATTGCTGATCGCTTGGACAGCTTTGTGTTACCTCGAACCGCCCCTCCCTGAAGCGGGAGTGGGTCGAAAATACCCACCCTGGTGCAAAAGCCATCGGCGCTAAAGCCCGAGCTAGAGCCTTCGAGGCAAACAATCAATTCCGTTGATTATTACCATTGTGTTTATGAACTTTTATATCGATTTTGCGGCGGTAACATTAGCTCCGTACCCACTTTATCGCCCTACCAAGGAGCAACCCATCATGAAACGCCACCTCTTACTGAGCCTGACCTTATCCGTTCTGGCTGCCAACGCCTTCGCCCTGCCAGCCGCTGAACAAGCCACTCCACAGGTCAAGGCCAGCCACAGCGTGTTCACCCAGACCCTGGCCGAAGGCGGTTCGGACCGTCTGATCGAACGCAACAAAGTCGCTGCCGACGGTTACGAACGCACTCCACAAGGCCAGAGCGTTGCCGAAGACGGCTATGATCGCACCCCACAAGGCCAGAGCGTTGCTGAAGATGGCTACGACCGTACCCCACAAGGCCAGAACGTAGCTGAAGGCGGCCGTGATCGCCTGGAAGAGAAAGGCCTGGTTGAAGACGGCTACAGCCGCACGCCTCAAGGTCAGACCGTTGCCGAAGGCGGCGCTGATCGCCTGGCTGAACGTCATCAAGCAGCGAGCTGAGGCCATGCTGGCCCTTAAAAAAAGCCCGATCCCTGGATCGGGCTTTGGCTTTTATGGCCCCGGCATTTTAGCCCTGACCTTCGCCGCTCTCGCCTGACTCCAGTTCGACTCCGGCAAAGTTGATTTGCTAGAGTGCGCCGCTCCCATTGAGCAAAGAACGCCCCGCCGATGCTGCCCCGCGCCGAACAGAAGCAACAGACCCGCAACGCCCTGATGGATGCTGCCCGGCATCTGATGGAGTGTGGTCGTGGTTTCGGCAGCCTGAGCCTGCGCGAAGTGGCCAAAGCCGCCGGCATCGTGCCCACCGGCTTCTATCGGCACTTCAGCGACATGGACCAACTGGGGCTGGAACTGGTCAGCGAGGTCGGCCAGACCTTCCGTGAAACCATCCGCCTGGTGCGCCACAACGAATTCGTCATGGGCGGCATCATCGACGCCTCGGTGCGCATCTTCCTTGATGTCGTGGAAGCCAAGCGCGCGCAATTCCTGTTTCTGGCCCGTGAGCAATACGGCGGCTCGCTGCCGGTGCGCCAGGCCATCGCCACCCTGCGCGAGAACATCAGCTCGGACCTGGCTGCCGACCTGACCCTGATGCCCAAGCTGCAGCATCTGAATGCCGCCGACCTGAGCGTCATGGCCGACCTGATCGTCAAGAGCGTGTTCGCCACCCTGCCGGACATCATCGATCCCCCGGCCCAGGCCCTGCCTGAACACCTGACGCCGCAGGCGAAGATCACCCAACAACTGCGCTTCATCTTCATCGGCCTGAAGCACTGGCAAGGCCTGGGCAGCACCGAGTAATACAGCCTGCCCCTCTCCCCCTTTCAATCGGCGTGCCCCGCTCTGGGTAGCGCGTTTGCGCCTGCTCGTCGGCCCGGCACCGGATTGCAGCAAAAATATTTCCAGCGCACCAACTCAGTGCTATAAATCAGCTCAGCGCGCCATTTTGTAACAAGATAAAACAAGGTTTTGCCCCTTTTTCAGGCGCAGTTCCGGTGTCGACAAAGGGTTTTTCCTCTCCCTCGGGCGATTGGCAAGGCCCTTGCTCTGGCTTGTGTATCGCTCATAGCTGGAAGCTTTCCGATGCTGGTGATCCACCGCAGAACCGAACCCCAAGCCACCTGGTCCGCCGAACTGCACCTGACCTATGAGGCTCGCAGCAAAAGCCGCCTGCGCTGTTTCAGTGCCACAGGCGAAGACGTCGGCCTGTTTCTGGAGCGCGGCCAGCCGCCGCTGCACGACGGTGAGTTCCTGGTGGCCGAGGACGGACGCATCGTCAAGGTCTGCGCCCGCCCGGAAACCCTGCTCCATGTCACCTGCCGCAATGCCTTCGAACTGACCCGCGCCGCCTATCACCTGGGCAACCGCCACGTGGCCCTGCAGGTGGGCGACGGCTGGCTGCGCCTGCTCGATGACTACGTGCTCAAGGCCATGCTCGAACAACTGGGCGCCAGCACTGAAACCATCGAGGCGCCGTTCCAGCCCGAACACGGTGCCTACGGCGGCGGCCACCATCATTCGCGCCACGGCGATGAAGACTTCAATTACCCGCCGCGCCTGCACCAGTTCGGCGTGCGTCAATGAACCCAGCCTGGGCCCTGCTGCGCCTGGCCAGCCCACAGCTGCCGATCGGTGGCTACAGCTATTCACAGGGACTGGAAATGGCAGTGGAGCAACAACGGGTGAAGGACCCGGACAGTGCCAGGCGCTGGATCAGCGATCAGTTGCTGTTCAACCTGGCGCGCTTCGAGGCTCCGCTGCTGCTCGCCCACTGCCAGGCCGCCGCAGATCAGGACTGGGCCAGGCTGCAGCAACTCTGCGAAGAACATCGGGCCAGCCGTGAAACCCGCGAGCTGTACCAGGAAAGCCGGCAGATGGGCTATTCCCTCAAGCAATTGCTCGAAGGCCTGCCGGAACTGGACGGCGGCGCCCGGGAGCTGCTGGCGCACCAGGACGAACCACACCTGGCCCTGGGCTGGGCCCTGGCCGCCCGCGCCTGGCACATCAACCCCGAAGACGCCCTGGCGGCCTGGCTCTGGAGCTGGCTGGAAAACCAGCTGGCGGTGCTGATGAAAACCCTGCCCCTGGGCCAGCAGGCGGCCCAGCGCCTGACCAGCGAGCTGCTGCCGCTGCTGCAAGAGGCCCAGCGCCACGCCACCCACCTTGACCCCAACCACCTGGGCAGCGCCGCTTTCGGCCTGTCCCTGGCGAGCATGGCCCACGAGCGCCAGTACAGCCGCCTGTTCCGTTCCTAGGAGAAACTCATGAACGCACAACCTCTGCGTGTCGGCATCGGCGGCCCGGTGGGCTCCGGAAAAACCGCCCTGACCCTGGCCCTGTGCCTGGCCCTGCGCGAGCGCTACAACCTGGCAGTGGTGACCAACGACATCTACACCCGCGAAGACGCCGACTTCCTGGTCCGCAATGAAGCCCTGGCGCCGGAGCGGATCATCGGCGTGGAAACCGGCGGCTGCCCGCACACCGCGATACGCGAAGACGCCTCGATCAACCTGGAGGCCGTGGACCAGCTGAACCGGCGCTTCCCGGGGCTCGATCTGATTCTGGTGGAGTCCGGCGGCGACAACCTTTCAGCCACCTTCAGCCCGGAACTGTCGGACCTGACGATCTATGTGATCGACGTTTCCGCTGGCGACAAGCTGCCGCGCAAGGGGGGCCCGGGCATCTGCAAATCCGACTTGCTGGTGATCAACAAGATCGACCTGGCGCCGCTGGTGGGCGCCTCCCTGGAGATGATGAACAGCGACACCCAGCGCATGCGCGGCGGCAAGCCGTTTGTCTTCAGCAACCAGAAGACCGGCCAGGGCCTGGAAGACATCATCGCCTTCATCGAACGCCAGGGCCTGCTGACCGCGGCCTGAAACCGAACCTGAAAAACGCTCAACAAGGAAGCCACTCATGCCCCTGAAATCACTCTTCGGCGCACTGGCGCTGCTGCTGACCCCGGCCCTGGCCTTCGCTCACCCGGGCCACGGCGACAACGGCCTGATGGCTGGTATCAGTCACCCCATCGGTGGCCTCGACCACTTGCTGGCCATGCTTGCGGTCGGCCTGTGGGCCGCCCAGCAACAAGGCGCGGCGCGCTGGGCACTGCCCTGCACCTTTGTCGGCACCATGCTGATTGGCGGCCTGCTGGGCTTTGAAGGGCTGAACCTGCCGGCCCTGGAAAGCGGGATTGCCGCGTCGGTACTGGCCCTGGGCCTGGCCGTGGCCCTGGCGGTGCGCCCGCCACTGAGCCTGGCGCTCGCCGCCACTGCGCTGTTTGCCCTGTTCCATGGCGTGGCCCATGGCCTGGAACTGCCAGACATGTCCAGCCCCTGGGCCTATGCCGCCGGTTTTGTCGCAGCCACCGCGGCCCTGCATGCCGCCGGTTATGCCGTGGTGCGGGTACTGCCTCAGGCGGCGGCGCCGCTGGTGCGCGTGGCCGGTGCGGCCTCGGCTGCGACGGGCGTGTGGTTGCTGGCAGGCTGATCCCTGCCCTCTTCTGTAAGAGCCGGCTGGCCGGCTCCTACCCGTATCTCGTGCTTGGCGGGCAAGCCGCCTGGCGGGGCTTCTCTGGTAACATGTCGCGCACTCAAACCTGCCGTGACGACGCCAGCCAATGCCCGATGTATCCCGCTCCGCCACCTCGCCTGAATCGAGCGCTCTGTTCAACGCCATGCAGCAGCATTTCCAAAAGGTGATAGTGCCGCTGTGGCAAGGTCCGGGCTGGAATCCGCAGTTGGCACTGCCCTATGAGGCGCTGGACGCCGAACAGCGGCCATTGCCGCCGCAGCGCTATCGAGCCATGGCCTGTGCCCGGCAGCTGTACCTGTTCTCCCAATTGATCGGTGATGCCGCCGCCCCCTTTGCCCAAGAGCGGGCCGCCGCGCTGTTCCGCTCGCTGCAGCGGCACTTCCACGATGCCGAGCACGGTGGCTGGTTCTACAGCATCGATGCCGACGGCGCGCCGCTGGATCGGCGCAAGGACCTCTACACCCACGCCTTTATCCTCTTCGCCTGCGCTCATTACTGGGCCAAGGTCCGCGAGCCGCTGGTGGAGTCGGTGCTCAATGCCGCCCTGGAAGTGGTAGCCCTGCGCTTTGCCCGGGGCGATGGACTCTACGAAGCCAGCCTCGCCGAGGACTGGTCCGTACTGGGTTCGGGGCCCCTGCAGAATCCGCTGATGCACCTGGCCGAAGCCTTTCTCGCAATCCTGGCAGTGCGCGAAGACGCCGCGGTACAAACCGCACTGCTGGAGCTGTGCCAGGCCATGCAGCAGCAGTTCATCGACCCGCAGCACGGAGTGATGCTGGAGAAGCCACTGGGGGCTGTGGATAACTGGTTCGAGCCAGGGCATCAGTTCGAGTGGTTCTTCCTCCTCGACTCTTCGCCCTTGCTGCGCAGCAACCCGCTGCACGCCTCATTGAGTCGTGCCTTCGCGTTTGCCGAGCAGCTTGGTGTCGACCCGCAGAGCGGCGCGGTGTGCGCCATGCTCGACCTGCAACCGGGTGCCCCCATCAAGGACGCCACCCAGCGCATCTGGGCCCAGGCCGAGTACGTGCGTGCACTGACCTTGCGTGCGGACAGCCAGGCGCCCCTGCTGCGTCAGCTCAAGGCGCTGCACGCGCATTTCCTGCATGCAGGGGGCTGGAATGAATGCCTGGATGCCAGTGGCGCGGTCAGCCGGCGGGATATGCCATCGACCACGCCTTATCACCTGGCGACCTGTTATCGCGGGCTGGCGGAATATTTTGCCTAAAGCCTCTGCCGGCCAGCCGGCTCCTGCAAGCCCCCTGTAGGAGAAGGCTGGTCGGCGAAAAGCGCACCGCCCATCAAACGATCCACTTGCGATCCCCGGTAAAGCTGATGGTCAGCCAGCGCGCTGCGTCGGCCTCTCCCAACTCACTGGAAATCTCCTCGCGCAAGCGGTCCAGAGTCGCCACATCCTGCAGCGGATAGTCCGCCGGCAGCACGATATGGATCTCGATGAAACGCGCCCGGCCGTGCTTCTGCACGTAGGAAATGTATTCCTGGAAGCCATAGGCAACCATGGCCTCTTCCATCACGCTGCGCACCTTTTCATCCAGTTGGTCCGGAGCGATGCCCAGCACATCACGCAACGCCGGCCGCAGGATCTTCAAGGCTGGCGGCAGCATGCTCAGGGCCAGCAGGATCAGGATCGCCGGGTCGACATACACCGCCCACTGGCCATGCCCGTACTGCTTGAGCAGCAAGGCAATGATGAAACTCACCAGCAGCCCCACCGAGAGCATTGCGTCCACCAGCCAGCTGATGTTGTCGAACTGGATCAGCGACGATTTGAGCTTGCGGTTACGCCGGCGCACATAGAAGAAGTAGGCAAACTCCGTTACCGCAAAGAACCCGGCGTAGAAGATCACCATCCCCAGCTCGACCTCCCGGCCGCCATTGATGATGCCGAACACACCGTTAAGAAAGGCGTAGATGGCGATCAACAGCAGGAAGCTGCCTTCGATCAGCAGCACCATGGGTTCCAGGTGCCAGAAGCCGAACTGGAAACGGTGGTTGCTTTCCTTGGCAATCAGCTTGGCAGTGATCAGCATCAGGACCTTGATGAAGGTCGCGATCAGGGAAAAAAACCCATCGAACAAAATGGATTGGGCGCCAGAAACAAAACCCGTGACGATACCGGCGATCGCCACGGCGAACATCAGTACAGTCGATTGTTTGAGCAGAACCTGCTCACCTCGGTTACTCACAACTCCTCCTATCGAACTTCAAAAACACCGCCTTGAGTGAGGCGGCAGCGAAATTTCGAGGCGGAATTCTACCCTGCCAAGGCTGACCTTCAGCTGAAACGAATCAGCTTATGTGTTTCCAAGTACAACTGTAGTCACTGCCGAGCTATGGCGAGGCTGCGACACCTGCGCAGCAGGCGCAGGTCTTGCAACCGTTGGAGGGCCTGACGGCCCTGTCGCAGCCTGCGGCAGCGGCTACACCTTGCGCTCGATGGCGAAGCCGGCCCAGGTCTGGCTCACCGGCATCAGCTCCAGGCTATTGATGTTGACGTGGGCAGGCGTGTTGAGAACCCAGAAGATGGTATCGGCAATGTCCTCGGGCTGGATCGGCTCGGCCCCGGCGTAGGTGGCGTCGTAGCGCGCCTGATCGCCGGCGAAACGCACCAGGGAGAACTCGCTTTCGCACAGGCCCGGTTCAATGTTGGTGACCCGCACGCCGGTGCCCTGCAGGTCGCAGCGCAGGTTCAGGGAGAACTGTTTGACGAAGGCCTTGCTCGCGCCATAAACGTGACTGCCCGGGTACGGGTAGTTGCCGGCAATGGAGCCCAGGTTGACGATCCCGGCGCCCCGGCCATGGGCGATCAGCCGCGGCAGCAGCAGACGGGTGCTGTACATCAAGCCCTTGATGTTGGTGTCGACCATGGTGTCCCAGTCATCCAGGTCGCACTTGGGCGCCGGGTCGACGCCCAGGGCCAGGCCGGCATTGTTGATCAGGCCGCGCAACTTGCTGAAGGACGGCGGCAGGTTGGTGATGGCCGCTTCCATGGCCTTGCGGTCCCGCACATCGAGTACCAGGCCGTGCACTTCGGTCTGCTTGGAGAGCTCTGCGCACAGCGCGTTGAGGCGCTCCTCGCGGCGGCCGGTGAGCACCAGCGACCAGCCGGCCTCGGCAAAACGCCGGGCGCAGGCTTCGCCAAAACCGGACGTCGCGCCCGTAATAAACAGTGTGGAAGTCATGGTGTTCTCCTTGCTGGGTGGCGAGCCGCCGTTACGATAAAAAAGCGTTTCGCAGCATGCCCGGCCCGGCTCTGGGCGGCAACAGAAGCGCTGGATATCCGGCATCACTGTACAAAAAACGCTCACATGGCTGAAAGCCATGGTCGGCAAGGCCTGCAGCCACATGCCCGCACCTTATCCACAGGCCGGTCCACAGTCTTTGGGGGCAAGTGCAAATCGCGCAAAGCCGCTGTACACAGGGCTTGCAGCGGATCATGGGAAGTTTTTTGCTTGACCCGCAGAGGCTGTCCATGCAGGTGACCGCAAAAAAGATGACCGAGCGGTCAAAGTGTATAAGGCCAGAGGCCAGTAACTACGCCGCCCAGAGCAGTCTTTCCAGAGTTTAGTCACAGACTTATCCACAGGCTTATCCAGGGTCTTTTGCGGGTACGGCTGCGACAATAAAAAGGTTGACAAGCGCGTCTTCGAGTTGCTCAAAAAGCCATGATCAAAAAACAATCAATTGCTTGCAGGCCACGTAAACAAAGGCTTCCAGCCAGCTACTCCCACGTTACCCACAGCCCGCTCCACAGCAAACGGGGACAAGTCAAAACGGTGGAAAAACAACTGTTTGCAGCGTCTTTATGCCGCGCTTTGCCAGCTTGAGAATAATGTTTTCCACAATTGTCGGACGCCGCCTGCCCTTCTGCGCACGCGCGATTGCCAATGCCCGCACTCAGCCCGCAGGAACCAGCTTGCCGGCAAATCCCGGACGCACAACGGAATCTGAACAGCTGCCGTAGGCAGGGGTCGTTTCGCTGGCAAGCCAGCGCCTAAGGGGCGGGTGAGAACTGTGGATAAAAAATGCCCCGGCGGCGTGAACCGACGGGGCATGGTTTATCCACAGACCGGACCGTCAGTGACCGCCCAGGTAAGCGTTGCGCACCTCCTCGTTGACCAGCAGCTCCTTGCCGGTGCCGCTCAGGCGGATCTCGCCGTTGACCATCACATAGGCACGGTCCGACAGCTTCAGCGCATGGTTGGCATTTTGCTCCACCAGGAAGATGGTCATGCCGGTGGCCGCCAGCTCCCGCAGGGTGGCGAAGATCTGTTTCACCACGATCGGCGCCAGCCCCAGGCTCGGTTCATCAAGCAACAGCAACTTGGGCCGGCTCATCAGCGCCCGGGCGATGGCCAGCATCTGCTGCTCACCGCCGGACATGGTCATGGCCCGCTGGGTGCGCCGTTCCTTGAGCCGTGGAAACAGCTCGAACATGCGTTGCATGTCCTCATTGGCGTACTTGTCGCCAATCGGGATGGTGCCCATCAGCAGGTTCTCTTCCACGGTCATGTCGGGAAACACCCGGCGCCCTTCCGGCGACTGGGCGATGCCGTTGGAGGCAATGTAGTGGGACGACTTGTGGGTGATGTCCACGCCGCGATAGAGGATCTGCCCGGACTCCGCCCGGGGCTGGCCGAAGATCGACATCAGCAGGGTCGACTTGCCGGCACCGTTGGAGCCGATCAGGCTCACGGTTTCCCCTTCGTTGATGTGCAGCGAGACTTTCTTCAGGGCCTGGATCGGGCCGTAGTACACGTCCAGATCCTTGAGTTCGAGTATGGGTTGACTCATACCAGCTCCTCTTCGTCGGCACCCAGGTAGGCGGCGATCACCTTCGGATCGTTGCGGATCGCCTCCGGCCCGCCTTCGGCGATCACGTTGCCGTGGTCGAGCACCACGATGTGGTCGGAAATACTCATCACCATGCCCATGTCGTGTTCAATCAGCACCACGGTCAGATCGTGCTCGTCGCGCAGCAGCCGGATCATCGCGCTCAGCGCTTCGGTTTCCTGGGGGTTGAGGCCGGCGGCCGGTTCGTCGAGGCAGATGATCTGCGGCCGGGTGCACATGGCCCGGGCGATCTCCAGGCGCCGCTGCTGGCCGTAGGACAGCTCGCCGGCCAGGCGGTTGGCGCAGTCCACCAGGTCCACCACTTCCAGCCAGTAGAAAGCGTGGTCCAGGGCGGCGCTTTCCGCCTGGCGGTAGCCCTTGGTGTTGAGGATGCCCGCCAGCAGGTTGCGGTTGACCCACATGTGCTGGGCCACCAGCAGGTTTTCCACCACGGACATTTCCTTGAACAGGCGAATGTTCTGGAAGGTCCGCGCCAACCCGGCGCGGTTCACCAGGTGGGTGCCGCCAAACATCTTGTAGTACAGGCGACTGGCGAAGCTTTTCGGCGACACCAAATCGGTGGCGCGAAATGGCTCGCCCAAGAGCTTGATGACGTTGGTCTGCTGGCCCCGGGTATTGAGCTCGATGCGCCCGCCGGAGGCCTTGTAGAAGCCGGTCAGGCAGTTGAACACCGTGGTCTTGCCGGCGCCATTGGGGCCGATCAGGGCGAAGATCGAGTTGCGCTTGACCTTGAGGCTGACGTCGCTGAGGGCCTTGATGCCGCCGAAGTGCATCATCAGGTTCTCGACCGAAAGAATGTATTCGCTCATGGCGCGTTCCCCTCAGTCAGAGCACCTTTGCGTGGCGTCACCCCGGTACGGCTGATGCGGATCAGCCCCCGCGGTCGCCAGATCATCATCAACACCATGAGGATGCCGAACAGCAGCACCCGGTACTCGGAGAAGCTGCGCAGCAGCTCCGGCGCCACGGTCAGGACGAAGGCCGCGATCACCACGCCCACCGTGGAGCCCATGCCCCCCAGCACCACGATGGCGAGGATCAGCGCCGACTCGAAGAAGGTGAACGAGGACGGGTTGACGAAGCCCTGATAGCTGGCGAAGAACACCCCGGCCAGACCGGCGGTGGAGGCACCGATGGTGAAGGCCGAGAGTTTCACCAGCACGTGGTTCAAGCCCATGGCGCGGCAGGCGATCTCGTCTTCACGCAGGGCTTCCCAAGCCCGGCCCACCGGCATGCGGGTCAACCGGTGCTTGATGTAGAGCACCAGCAACACCACCAGGAACAGCACGATGTAGATGAACAGGAACTTCAGGTTGGGGTTGTATTCCAGGCCGAAGAACTCGTGGAACGGCACCCCACCGTCCTTGGCCCTGCGACCGAACTCCAGGCCCAGGAGCGTCGGCGATGGCACCGGCATGCCGTTGGGGCCGCCAGTGAAGGACAGCCAGTTGTTAAGCACCAGGCGGATGATCTCGCCGAAGCCCAGGGTCACGATGGCCAGGTAGTCGCCATGCATTCGCAGCACCGGGAAGCCCAATATGCACCCCGCCAGCGCGGCGGCAATCGCCGCCAGGGGCAGCACGCTCCAGAAGCCCAGGCCCAGGTACTGGTAACCCAGGGCCAGGCCGTAGGCGCCGATGGCGTAGAACGCCACGTAGCCCAGGTCCAGCAGCCCCGCCAGGCCCACCACAATGTTCAGCCCCAGGCCCAGCAGCACGTAGATCAGTCCGAGGATGACCACGGTCAGCAGGTACTTGTTGGCGAAGAACGGGAACACGATGGCGATCACGATCAGCGCCGGAATGATCCAGCGCAACCGCGACTTGTAGTCCGGCGCCAGCACATGCACCCCGGAGCCTGTGGTCTCGAAGCCCTGGAGAATCTTCAGGCCCTTGGGGGTTTGCAGGAACAGGCTCAGGGCCAGGCGGCCGGCCATGACGATCGCCACCAGCCAGGCGACCCGGGTCGGTTCCAGGTTGAAGCTGTAGCCATCCAGGACCACGCCCACGATGGGGCCGAACACGATCAGCGAGATCAGCCCGGCCAGTACAGCGTCGATGACGCTCTTCTTGATATCAATCGGTTTATTGGCAGCAGACATACTTATACCTTCGCCACGAGTGGGCGACCCAGCAGGCCTTGGGGACGGAAAATCAGGATCAGCACCAGCAGCGAGAAACTGAACACGTCTTTGTAGTCGGAGTTGATCAAGCCGGAGAACAGCGACTCGGAGATCCCGAGGATGATCCCGCCGAGCATCGCTCCGGGCAGCGAGCCAATGCCGCCGAGCACGGCTGCGGTGAACGCCTTGATGCCGATGACGAAGCCGGCATAGAAGTCGAAGGTGCCGTAGTTCATGGTGATCAGCACACCGGCCAGGGCCGCCATGGCCGCGCCGATGACGAACACGTAGGAGATCACCCGATCAGTGTTGATGCCGAGGATCGAGGCCATCTTGCGGTCTTGCTGGGTGGCCCGGCACATGCGCCCCAGCTTGGTGTACTTGATGATGTAGGTGAGCAGCGCCATGCCGGCGAACGCCGCCACCAGGATGAAGATCTTGGTGTAGGTGAGCTGCACGAAGCCGGTGCCGATATCGACTTTCCAGGCCCCGGCCAACAGGGTCGGAACCCCTTGCTGCTTGGCGCCCTGGCTGATCTGCGCGTAGTTCTGCAGGATCAGCGAGATACCGATGGCGCTGATCAGCGGTGCCAGGCGGGTGGAGTTGCGCAGGGGTTTGTAGGCCACGCGCTCGATGACCCAGCCATAGATCCCCGTCACCACCACGGTGAAGACCAGGGTGCCGAGAATGAGTAGCGGGAAGGATTCGATGCCGAAGTAGGCCAGCAGAGCCAGACTGATTGCCGCGAGGTAAGCGGAAATCATGTAAACCTCGCCGTGGGCGAAGTTGATCATGCCGATGATGCCATAGACCATTGTGTAGCCGATGGCGATCAGACCATAGACAGACCCGAGGGTCAGTCCATTGATCAGTTGCTGCAGGAAAATACCATCCATAACGCAATCTCACGGACTTGAGAGACGGCACAGGGCGTCAGCGACGGACAGGGATCACCGGTCCGCGCAACACGTCCGTTGTGCAGCTCTACGAGAAAAGGCAAGTACTGCACGAGTACGAACCGGTACCAGGGGGTAGTACCGGTTCGTTCGGACTCATGTCACTTCTGTTTTTCCAGCTGGTGGTACTTGCCGTCCTTGTCCCACTGATAGACCACGTAGTCGGAGATCTTCAGGTCGCCCTTGCCATCCCAGGACTTCTCGCCCATCACGGTTTTCACCGGGTTGGCCTTGAGCCACTTGGCGGCGTCTTCGCCTTTGTTGGATTTGGCGCCATTGAAGCCGGCGGCCAGGGCCTGGACCGACGCGTAGGCGTACAGGGTGTAGCCTTCAGGCTCGGTGCCGGCCTTGCGGAAGGCATCCACCACCGCCTTGCTGTCAGGCAGCAGGCGTGGGTCGGCGCCGAAGGTCATGTACACACCGTCGACGTATTGCGGGCCACCGGCGGTGGTCACCAGCTCGTCGGTCACGATGCCGTCGTCGGACATGAACTTGACGTCCTTCAGGCCCTGCTCGCGCAGCTGGCGGACCAGCGGACCGGCTTCCGGGTGCAGGCCGCCGAAGTACACCACGTCGGCACCGGCAGCGCGGATCTTGGTCACCACGGCGCTGAAGTCCTTCTCGCCACGGGTCAGGCCCTCGTACAGCACCGGGGTCACGCCGCGCTTGGTCAGCTGTGCCTTGGTGGCATCCGCCAGGCCCTGGCCGTAGGTGTCCTTGTCGTGCAGCACCACGACTTTCTTGCCCTTGAGCACGTCAACGATGTAGTCGCCGGCGACGATGCCCTGCTGGTCGTCACGCCCGCACATACGGAACATCGCGGACAGGCCACGCTCGGTGACCTGGGGGTTGGTGGAGCCCGGGGTGATGGCAATCACACCGGCGTCGCTGTACACCTCGGAAGCCGGAATGGTCGACGAGGAGCAGAAGTGCCCCACGACGCCCGCCACCTTGTCCTGGTCCACCAGGCGGTTGGCCACGGCCACGGCCTGCTTCGGTTCGCAGGCGTCGTCGCCCTTGACCAGGACGATCTTCTCGCCGTTGACACCGCCCTTGGCGTTGATCTCGTCAGCCGCTGCCTGTGCACCCTTCATGTACTGCTCGCCAAATGCCGCATTGGCGCCTGTCATGGGACCCGCTACGCCGATCTTCAGGTCGGCTTGAGCAAACGCAGAAACACCCAGCGCAGTTGCCACTGCGAGGGCCAGAAAGCCTTTCTTGTAAAACGTCTGGGACATGAGGTGGTGCTCCAAGGTTTTTTTAGTTGGCACTGCGACTTCACTAGAATTGCTCAGAGCAAGCGCCGTGCCAGTGGTTTTTTATTCTGAAAAAAGTCGCTGTCTTATTGTTATTTCGACTGTTTCGAGCCCATTTTTATTGGGCGTGCAACCGTCTAAACCGCGGAAGGTAAAACCCTGCTTTTTAATGGGCGCAACCCATGCGTGCCATCATTGCAACCGCGACACAATTCAACGTGCAACCCTGCTGTAACAGCCCGCGTCACCGAACTGCACACTGCTGGTGCGAGACTGCTACGAGCCGCACCATTACAGGCTAGTCGCTGCATCGAAAAGCGTCGTCCCCGACTGTTTATTTCCTTGTTCAGATGACGATCCGCAGGCACTGGCCCGCGTGGTAGAGGGAAAATCCGGCCTCGTACAGACAACTGCGCAACCCCACTCCGACCAGGGGCTGCATGGGGGCAAAAGGAATCGGCAGGGCCTGGGGATTGCCGTTACACAGGTAGTCGGCGAACGCCTTGCCGACCACGGTGCCGGTGGTAACGCCACGGCCGTTGTAACCGGTGACCGCCACCAGGCCGGGCGCCGGTTCAAACAGGCGCATCAGGTGATCGGGGGTAAAGGCAATGCAGCCGGTCCAGGTGGATTCCCACTCCACCGGTTTGAGGTAGGGGAAGTAATGCTGCTGCACCCGATCGGCCCAGGCCTTGAGAAACCACAGGGGTTTCTGGTTGCCGTTGCCCAGGCTGCCCAACAACAAGCGGCCATCGGCATCCCGGCGAATGCTGCTCAGCACCTGACGGGTATCCCAGGAACCCTGGCCTCCGGGCAGGATCTGCCGGGCGGCCTCTTCGGTGAGCGGCGCCGAGGCCACCTGATAGTAGTAGCCGGGGAAGAAGTTGCGCCGCAGCTCGGTCCAGTCGCCTTCGGTGTAGGCGTTGGAGGCGATCACCACCTGCTCGGCCAGCACCGAACCCTGGTCGGTCTGCACCGACCAACGCTGACCCTGGCGTTCCAGGCGAGTGACGGGGGAGTGATCGAACAACTGGCCGCCGAGCTTGATCGCGGCCTTGGCCAGCCCGGTGGTGTAGGCCATCGGGTTGAGGGTGCCGGCGCGCCGGTCGAGCAAGGCGGCGGCGATCTTGCGGGTGCCGGTTGCCTGTTCGCAGGCGGTGCCGGTCAACAGTTCCACCGGTGCACCACGGCGCTTCCATTGCTCCTCGCGACTGCGCAGGTCAGCCTCGCCCCGAGCGTTGTGGGCCATGTGCAACGTGCCTTCGCGGCGTAACTGGCAATCGATCTGGTATTTGTCCACCAGGCTGAACACCAGGGACGGCGCGGCCCCGAGCATGCGGTTGAGCTGGCTGCCCACCTGCTCGCCGAAACCGGCCTCGATCTCGTCCGGGGGAATCCACAGGCCGGCGTTGACCAGCCCGACGTTGCGCCCCGAACCGCCCTGCCCGGCGCGGTGGGCCTCGACGACACAGACCCGCTTGCCTTGCTCCAGCAGATGCACGGCCGCCGATAAACCGGTGAAGCCGGCGCCGATGATGCACACATCCGCCGTCAGCTCGCCCTTGAGCGGCGCATTGTCAGGTCTTTGAGGGGTCAGCTTTTCCCATAGACATTGTTCTTGTAGCGCCATTGCCAGACTCCGAAATAAACCAACCACAGATGCTCAAACGCATGTGCCGCTGTTCGCCGACAAGCGGGCTCCTACAGGAACGTTCTGCAGGAGCCCGCTTGCCGGTCATAGAACTCAATCGAAGGTAATGCCCTGGGCCAATGGCAGCTCCTGGGAGTAGTTGACGGTGTTGGTCTGACGCCGCATGTAGCCACGCCAGGCATCGGAGCCGGACTCGCGACCGCCGCCGGTTTCCTTCTCGCCACCAAAGGCGCCGCCAATCTCCGCGCCACTCGGGCCGATGTTGACGTTGGCAATCCCACAGTCGCTGCCCACCGCCGACATGAACTGCTCAGCTTCACGCACATCAGTGGTGAAGATGCACGACGACAGGCCCTGGGGCACGGCGTTGTTCAAGCGCAGGGCCTCTTCAAAGTCGTTGTAGCCAATGACATAGAGGATAGGGGCGAAGGTTTCGCTGCACACCACATCACTCTGCTCCGGCATTTCGACAATCGCCGGCGACACGTAATAGGCATTGGGGAACTGTTCCTGCAACTGGCGTTGGCCACCGAACACCCGGCCGCCCTCGCTCAGGGCCTGCTCCAGGGCGTCCTGCATGGCGTCGAAGCTGTGCTTGTCGATCAGCGGGCCGATCAGGTTGCCCTGCAGGGGGTGGCCGATGCGCACCTTGGAGTAGGCCGCCTTGAGACGGGTGACGATTTCCTCTTTCACCGATTCGTGGGCAATCAACCGGCGCAAGGTGGTGCAACGCTGGCCGGCGGTGCCGACGGCGCTGAACAGGATGGCGCGCACGGCCATGTCCAGGTCGGCGCTCGGGCCGAGGATCATGGCGTTGTTGCCACCCAGTTCGAGAATGCTGCGAGCAAAGCGTGCGGCCACTTTCGGCGCCACTTCACGGCCCATGCGGGTGCTGCCGGTGGCGCTGATCAGGGCCACGCGTGGATCGTCCACCAGGGCGGCGCCAGCGTCGCGACCACCGATGATCACCTGGCTCAGGTACTCGGGAGCGTCCTGGAAATTCTTCAGCACGCGCTCCAGCAAGGCCTGGCACGCCAGGGCGGTGAGCGGGGTCTTCTCCGAAGGTTTCCAGATCACCGGGTTGCCGCAGACCAGCGCCAGAGCGGTGTTCCAGGCCCAGACCGCCACCGGGAAGTTGAAGGCACTGATCACCCCGACCACGCCCAGGGGATGCCAGGTTTCACGCATGTGGTGGCCGGGGCGCTCGGAGGCGATGGTCAGGCCGTAGAGCTGGCGCGACAGGCCGACGGCGAAGTCGCAGATGTCGATCATCTCCTGCACTTCCCCCAGCCCTTCCTGGGTGATCTTGCCGGCTTCCCAGGAAACCAGTTCGCCCAGATCGGCCTTGTACTCGCGCAGCACCTCACCAAATTGCCGCACCAGCTCGCCACGGCGGGGAGCCGGTACTTTGCGCCACAGGGCGAATGCATGCTCTGCGCGACTGACCTGCTGCTCCACTTCGGCGGCGCCCTGCCAGTTCACGGCGGCGATCCGGCTGCCGTCGATCGGCGAATGCACAGGCTGGGAGCCCGACTGGTACAGGGCCGGGTTCACACCCAGACGATCAAGCAATGCGGCAACCATGGGGGTCACTCCTTACAGGTGAAAAGCGAAAAATCCCGACCGCTGCGACGGCCATCAAGGCCTGTAGTTGTAGCTGGCCCGAGACTTGCCAACAAACGACCTTTAAGCGAGATATCATTCCGTTTATTCATGCTGAGCCGGCATCCAGCACCGATAAGAACAAGGACCACCCATGCTCAACAAACGCTACCTGCCATCAATCACTGCCCTGCAGTGCTTCGAGGCCGTGACCCGGCACCTGAGCTTCACCCGCGCCGCCGAGGAACTCAATCTGACCCAGAGCGCGGTCAGCAAGCAGGTGGCGCAGCTGGAAGAGCTGCTGCAACACCTGTTGTTCCGTCGGGTCCGCCGCCGCCTGCAACTGACCCCGGCCGGCGACCTGTACCTGGTGGAAGTGCGCAAGATCCTGACCCAGGTGGAGATGTCCACCCACTACCTGCGCTCCTACGGCGGCGAGACCGAAGTGCTGCGGGTGTCCACGCCCTACACCTTCGGCGCCCGCTGGCTGGTGCCGCGCCTCAAGGGCTGGCGCCTGCGCCATCCGCATATCCACCTGGACCTGTGCAACGAGCAGGAGCCGGACGAACTGCTCCAGGGGCACGCCGACCTGGCGTTCTACTTTGGCCAGGGTTCGCGCCCCGGCACCGAGAGCCTGAAACTGTTCAGCGAAGAACTGGTGGCGGTCTGCGCCCCGGATAGCCTGCCCGCCGAACCCTTGACCGACCCCAGGCAACTGACCGATCTGGTCCTGCTGCAAAACGCCTCGCGCCCCCAAGGCTGGCACGAATGGTTCGAACAGCAGGGTTATCAGACCGAACACAGCTATCACGGCCCGCGCTTCGAAACCTTCTATATGTGCATCCGCGCCGCCCAGGTCGGTTGTGGCGTGGCGCTGCTGCCACGCTTCCTGGTGGAAGAGGAACTGGCCGAGGGCAAGCTGGTGATCGCCTGGAAGTACGCCATGCCCAGCCAGGATGCCTACTACCTGGCCTACCCCGAACACTCGGCGGAAGTGCCCAAGGTCCGCGACTTCGTGCGCTGGATGCTCGAACACAACGACGCTCCCCTCGCGTAGGAGCCGGCTTGCCGGCGAATGGAGCCCAGGCACGGCCCAAGCCCCATTCGCTGGCCAGCCAGCGCCTATCGCAGGAGAATGGCCCGCCGCAAAAATCGCTGGTCAAGCGCAGGACGTCTATGCGCCACTAGCGCCTTCATTGAAAGAGCTGAAGCCGCCGCTGTCCGTCGCGGCCAGCATGGAGATTCCCGTTATGAGCGAGAGTGTGTTTGCCGATCGCATCGTGCAGAACCTGCTCGACACCGACTTCTACAAACTGACCATGATGCAGGCGGTGCTGCACAACTACCCCAACGTGGAAGTGGAATGGGAGTTTCGTTGCCGTAACAGCGAGGATCTGCAGCCGTACCTGGCGGAGATCCGCTATCAGTTCGAGCGCCTGGCGGAACTGAGCCTGAGCGCCGACCAACTGGGCTTTCTCGAACGCATCAGCTTCCTCAAGCCGGACTTCCTGCGCTTTCTCGGGCTGTTTCGCTTCAACCTGCGCTACGTGCACACCGGCATCGAGAACGGCGAGCTGTTCATCCGCCTGCGCGGTCCCTGGCTGCATGTGATTCTGTTCGAAGTGCCGATGCTGGCCATCATCAGTGAAGTGCGTAACCGCTACCGCTACCGCGAGATCCAGCTGGTGCAGGCCCGGGAGCAGCTGTACCGCAAGTTCGACTGGCTCAGCGCCAACGCCAGCAGCGAAGAGTTGTCCGAACTGCAAGTGGCGGATTTCGGCACCCGCCGACGCTTTTCCTACCGGGTCCAGGAAGAAGTGGTGAACGTGCTCAAGCATGATTTCCCCGGGCGTTTTGTCGGCACCAGCAACGTGCACCTGTCCCGGGAGCTGAACATGAAACCCCTGGGCACCATGGCCCACGAATGGATCATGGCCCACCAGCAGTTGGGCCCCCGGTTGATCGACAGCCAGATCGCCGCCCTCGACTGCTGGGTCCGCGAATACCGCGGCCTGTTGGGCATTGCCCTGACCGACTGCATCACCACCGACGCCTTCCTCGGTGACTTCGATCTGTTCTTCGCCAAGCTGTTCGACGGCCTGCGCCACGACTCCGGGGACCCGATCCTCTGGGCGGAGAAAGCCATCGCCCATTACCACAAGCTGGGCATCGACCCGATGAGCAAGACCCTGGTGTTCTCCGACAGCCTGACCCTGCCGCGCTCCCTGGAAATATTCCGTGCGCTGCGGGGGCGGATCAACGTCAGCTTTGGCATCGGCACCAACCTGACCTGTGATATTCCCGGTGTCGAGCCGATGAGCATCGTGCTTAAAATGGCCGCCTGCAATGGCCAGCCCGTCGCCAAGATCTCCGATGAAGCGGGCAAGACCCATTGCAAGGATCCCAACTTCGTCGCTTACTTGCGCCACGTTTTCCAAGTACCTGTCCAACCTGGCAAGGAGTGAATCATGCAAGCCGCACAGCGTGAGATTGCGCAGCAGCTGAAGGTCCAAGCACCTTTTCCCGACCAAGCGGCCCTGGAGGCGGAAATCGCCCGGCGCGTCCGTTTCATCCAGGACTGCCTGGTCAATTCCGGTCTCAAGTCCCTGGTCCTGGGTATCAGCGGCGGTGTCGACTCGCTGACCGCCGGCCTGCTGGCCCAACGCGCCATGCGTGAGCTGCGCGAGCGCAGCGGTGACGACAGCTACCGCTTCATCGCCGTGCGCCTGCCCTACGAGACCCAGTTCGACGAACACGACGCCCAGGCTTCGGTGGACTTCATCAACCCCGACGAACGCCACACCGTGAACATCGGCCCGGCGGTCAAGGCCCTGGCCAATGAAGTCGCGGCCTTTGAGGGGCAGCACGCGGTGTCCCGGGACTTTGTCCTCGGCAACACCAAGGCGCGGATGCGCATGGTGGCCCAGTACACCATCGCCGGCGCCGCCCAGGGCCTGGTGATCGGCACCGACCACGCCGCCGAAGCGGTGATGGGTTTCTTCACCAAGTTCGGTGATGGCGCCTGCGACCTGGCGCCACTGAGCGGCCTGGTGAAGAATCAGGTGCGCTCGATTGCCCGCTACTTCGGCGCTCCGGAATCCCTGGTAGAGAAGGTGCCCACCGCCGACCTCGAGGACCTGTCCCCGGGCAAGCCGGATGAAGCCTCACATGGCGTCACCTACACCGAGATCGACGCCTTCCTGCATGGCCAGCCGGTGCGCGAGGAAGCCTTCAAGATCATCTGCGACACCTACCGCAAGACCCATCACAAACGCGTCATGCCCTTCGCCCCGTGACCCACCACGTTCTGTAGGAGCCGGCTTGCCGGCGAAAGGGCCGCGTGATGCTGCACCAGGTTCAAGGGCCTTTTCGCGGACAGGCCCGCTCCGACCAGAGGGTGAAACGTCAGGCACAAAAAAAGCGCCCCGCGGGGCGCTTTCTTGTTGCAGCCGGACCTGATGCTTACTTCAGGATCACAGCGCCTTTCATCATCGAGTTGTGGCCTGGGAACGAGCAGAAGAACTGGTAGCTTTCGCCAGCAGTCAGCTTCGATACGTCGAAGGTCACCGAGTCTTTCTCGCCAGCACCGATGATCTTGGTGTGGGCGATGACGCGGGTGTCGCCTTCTTTCAGGTAGCTCTTGTCGATGCCAGCGGCCATGCCGTCGGCGGCGATGCCAGCCATGTCTGCGGTTTTGCTCAGGACCCAGTTATGACCCATGACGTTCTTCGGCAGGCTGCCGGAGTGAGTCAGGTTCACGGTGAAGGTCTTGCAGCTCTTGTCGATGGTGATTTCCTTAGTGTTGAAGGACATCTGGTCGGTAGAGTCGACATCGACCTTGCATTCGGCAGCCATCAGTTGGCTGCTGGCCAGTGTCAACAGGGATACCGCAACGAGTTTGGCAAACATGGTGAATCTCCAAGGCAGGGTTAACAAAATCCATCTGAATCCATGGGACCGAAGACTGCCTGAATTTCTGCCAAGTTCCTATGATTTGCATCAAAAAACTGTATACAACTCTCTGCTATCGGGCCGATCAAGACAATCAAACAGCCCCCTGCGAAACCGCCCTCTAAGATCTGCCCATCAACATCTTTTCGGAGCCTTGGTCATGCCTCTCAACAGCCTGTTTCGCAGCTTGCTCGCCGCCTACGCCTGCGGTGCCAGCGGTACCCATGAAACCCCGCAACGCGAGGTTTAATGCTTGGAGCCAGATCTTTCAGCCTTTACTCTGAGGCCATCAATGACCTCGGAGTAAGGCATGTCGTTAACTTCTGTCTGTGTATTTTGTGGCGCCAGTACCGGCAGCCATCCCCTCTATCGTGAAGCAGCCCAGGCCCTGGGCCGCGCCCTGGCCGAGCGCAAGCTGACCCTGGTCTATGGCGGCGGCGCGGTGGGCCTGATGGGCATAGTGGCCGACGCGGCCCTGGCAGCCGGCGGTGAAGTCATCGGGATCATCCCGCAAAGCCTGAAAGACAAGGAAATCGGCCACAACGGCCTGACCCGCCTGGAAGTGGTGGACGGCATGCACGCGCGCAAGGCGCGCATGGCTGAACTCAGCGATGCCTTCATTGCCCTGCCTGGGGGCCTGGGCACCCTGGAAGAATTGTTCGAAGTCTGGACCTGGGGCCAACTGGGCTATCACCACAAGCCTCTGGGCCTGCTGGAAGTGAACGGCTTCTACGAAAAACTCAGTGGATTTCTCGACCATATCGTCGGCGAAGGCTTCGTCCGGGCCCCGCACCGTGACATGCTGCAAATGAGCGAATCGCCAGCCAGCCTGCTGGATGCCCTGGACGCCTGGAAGCCTTCGGTAGCGGACAAGTGGTCCGAGAGCAAACCCAGTTAACCGTCAGCACCCGATAACAGGCAGAATACGCGCCGCTCAACCTCACCTTCGACCCCAGAGGATCGCCCATGGCTAAACCCAACTACTCCTTCGCCAAACGTCAACGAGACTTGGCCAAGGAACAGAAGAAAGAGGAAAAGCTGCAACGCAAGAAAGCTGCTGCAGAAGAAGCCAGCACACTGACCCCGGATACTGAAGGTGAAGTGAGCGTCGATGACGCCGAGCCTCAAGCCCCCCAGGCCTGAAACACCCGACCTGGCACAGTAGAAGCCGGCTAGCCAGCGAAGGCTCCCCCAAGCCCCACGCAGCATCCGCCGGCCTCTTCGCCGGCAAGCCGGCTCCTGCTTTATTCCAGAGGCATGACGGTGACCCGGACCTCCGGGTCATGGCTGCCCCCGCCAAGAATCACTCCACGCAACGGCGACACATCGGAAAAATCACGGCCCCAGGCCAGGGTGATGTGTTCCAGTGCCGGCTGCACGTTGTTGGTCGGATCGAAATCCACCCAGCCCAGCACCGGACAAAACACCGATACCCAGGCATGGGAAGCGTCGGCACCGATCAGCCGCGGCTGCCCCGGCGGTGGCTGGGTCAGCAGGTAGCCGCTGATGTAGCGCGCCGCCAACCCTCGCGAACGTAGGCACGCCAGCATCAGGTGGGCAAAGTCCTGGCACACGCCCCGCCGACGCTCCAGGACTTCCACCAAAGGTGTCGCCACTTGGGTCGCTTCGGCATCGAAGGTGAACTCGCTGAAGATCTTCTCCATCAAGGCCTGGACGCCCTGCAGCAGAGGCCGTCCCGGAGCAAAGCAGCTTGCGGAAAACTCGACGAAACGCTGCTTGAGATGCACATAAGGTGATTCGAAGCGATAGCGGCTGGCCTCCAGCAACGCCACCGGCAACGGCCGACCGCTGTAGGTCAGGGCTCCCCGGGCGACATCCCACGCCATGGACGCGGCAAAGTCCAAACGCGGCCGATCCAGCACCTCGACGCTAAGCTGGGCGTTGACCTGCAATTCATCATGGGGCCGCTCGAAGGCCAGACGGGTCAAAGGGTTACCAAACACATCCTGCTCGTCACGGCGGGAGGTGGGCTCGGGACTGATCAGCAACTGCCGCTCGCTGCACTGTTGCCAGGCGCAAACCCGGGGCCACAGGTGCGCCAGCTGCTGGGCCAGGGACACCGGGCTGTCGTAGCGATAATGGGTGTCATGGAAAATCTGGTAGCGCGCGCTCATTACACCGACACCGTTTGCTGGCTGACATCATCCACGTGGGCGAAATGCCGCAAGGCCAGGCGATCGGACACCTGGCCGCTGACCTCGGCGATCTCTTGCAACAGGTCCGCCAGCCCGGCCACGGCGGCTCTCACGCTGGCCTCACCAAACAGGGAGTTCTCCAGGCAGCCCAGGTCGACATGGGCCAGGCGCTCCACCAGCCTCGGCAACGCCACCTCACGGGGCACGCCGAAGTCATCGTTGAGGCGCTTGAGGGTTCGGGTCACCAGCTTGAGCTGGAACAGCACCGCATGGGGGTTCTGCTCATCCAGCAGCAACAGGTCGAGGACCGGGATCAACTGCGCCACCGCCAGGTAGCGGGAGCGATAGGTGATGCTGCTGTTGCCCAGCTCCAGCAGCCACTCCAGGCCCGCCTGATCGAACACCGCAGTGCCCCGCAGGAAGGCGGCCAGGCTGCTGCTAAGAAATTGCAGGCGCTCGATGCGTCGGCCAATCATCAGGAAGCGCCATCCTTCGTCGCGGGTCATGTCGTCCAGGGCGAATCCCGAGAGCGCTGCCAGGGACATCACCAGACGGTTGAGAAAATCCAGCAGCTCGCCGAAGTCCGGCTCTGCGGTGTCCAGCTCCTGGGCTTCGCGCTGCAACTCCACCAGGGCCTGCCAGTTTTCCCGGGACAGCTTGCCGCGCACCTGGGAGGCGGCCCACTGCAGGCGCTGCAAGTTGGAGCGCAGGCTGAACGACCAGTCCTCCCCCAACAGGGCCGCCAGCAGACGCTCGGGCAACTCGCCCTCATCCGGCAGCAGCATCAGGCTTTCCCCAAGGTCGACCGCGGCCAGCAAGGCTCGCGGATCGTCGCCATCGACGTAACGGGCCAGCATGATCCGCAACAGCCGTGCGCTGTCGTCACAGCGCTCACAATAACGACCGAACCAGAACAGATTCTCCACCACCCGCGACGGCAAGTAGGGATCACGACGGACCAGGTCATAAACACCAATGGTGCGCTGGGCTTTCCATTGCTCGCCGCTGGGCGCGCGCTCCCCCAGCACCCAAGTGTCCTTGCTGGCGCCACCGCGCTGCATCGACACCACTTCGGCGTCGGCATCGGCGGCGACCCGGGTCAGGCCGCCGGGCAGCACCCGATAGCCGTCGTCGCTGGCCACCGCGTACACCCGCATGCCGATGGCCCGTGGCTGCAAGCGACCGTCCTCGGCCTGCCAGACCGGCGCCTGGGACAGTTGCGGCAACTCCTGGGCCACATAGGCATAGGGCCGCGCACGCATACGCTCGGCGAGGCTGGCGCGCTGTTCGGGACTCAGGTCGCGCCCCAGCACCGGGGTGAAACTCTGGGATGGAAACGCCGGCTTGATCAGCAGCTCTGGGAGTTTCTCCAGGGCCTGTTGCAGCACGGGCGCCTCGCCACACCACCAGGTGGCGATGGAAGGCAGGAGCAATGGCTCCCCCAACAGGAACTGGCTGATTTTCGGCAAGAAGCCCAGCAGCCCTGGAGACTCCAGCACCCCGCTGCCCAGGGCATTGGCCACCAGCACCCGGCCCTGACGCACCGCATCCAGCAGACCGGGCACCCCCAGAGCGGAATCGGTGCGCAGCTCCAGAGGATCACAGAAATCATCATCCAGGCGACGCATGATGGCGTGCACCCGACGCAGGCCGCTGAGGGTCTTGAGATAGACCGTGGCATCGCGCACCGTCAGGTCGCCGCCCTCCACCAGCGGGTAACCCAGCTGACGCGCCAGGTACAGATGCTCGAAGTAACTCTCGTTGAAACGCCCCGGAGTCAGCAGCACGATCAGCGGCGCTTCGGCATCCCGGGGCGCCTGCCGGGCCAGGGTTTCCTGCAGGGCACGGAAGAAGCCGGCCAGATGCTGCACGTGCAGGTCGCGGTACAGATCCGGAAAGGCCCGGGACACGATCATGCGATTTTCCAGGGCATAGCCGGCCCCGGACGGCGCCTGGGTACGATCGGCAGTGACCCACCAGCGACCATCGGGGGTGCGCGCCAGGTCCACTGCATAGAGGTGCAGAAAGGTCTGCTCGGGCGGCTGGATGCCCTGGCATGGCCAGAGAAAGTTGTTGTGCCCGAACACCAGTTCAGCAGGCAACAGCCCTTCGCTGATCAGTCGCTGCGGGCCGTACAGGTCCGCCAGTACGGCATTGAGCAGGCGCGCCCGCTGGGCGATCCCGGCGGACAACAGTTGCCACTCCTCCACCGGGATCACATGGGGCAGCAAATCCAGCTCCCAGGGCCGGTCCGCGCCCTTGGGGTCGGCATAGACGTTGTAGGTGACACCGTTCTCGTGGATCTGCCGGGTCAGCAGCGCCTGGCGCTGGGCCAGTTGTGCGGGGCTGCTGCGTTGCAGTTGTTCAAGCAGGCGCTGCCAGTGCGCCCGGACCGCACCCTGGTCATCCAGCAGCTCGTGGTAGGTACCCGCCGTCAGCGGGTAACGGTCTAGCAAGTCAGGCATGGAACACTCGGCAGACGGCAGGGAAAGTCAGATTAACCCACAGCCCCGACGCCCGGATATGGCTAGATCGCGGGCGTCGCAGGTGGATTAGAAGCGTCGCAAATCCAGGGTCATGGGCAGCTCGTCATTGATGATCAAAGGCGGCACCGCGAGGCTCCCGGGGCTGTGTCCGAGGCGAAAGAAACGCGCCATGCGCCGGCTTTCCGCTTCATTGGCATTGACCGGCAGACTGTCGTAGTTGCGTCCCCCAGGATGGGCCACATGGTATTGGCAGCCCCCCAGGGAGCGCTGCATCCAGCTGTCCAGCAGATCGAACACCAGCGGTGCGTGTACCGGGATGCCGGGTTGCAGGCAGTTGGCCGGCTGCCAGGCGCGATAGCGCACCCCGGCGACAAACTCCCCTACCCGCCCGGTGGGCTGCAAGGGGACCGCCACACCGTTGCAGGTCAGCACATGGCGCTGCGGCGTCAGCCCACTGATCTTGACCTGCAGACGCTCCACAGAGGAGTCGACATAGCGCACCGTGCCCCCGGCCCCGCCCTCTTCCCCCAGCACATGCCAGGGCTCCAGGGCCTGACGCAACTCCAGCTCGATACCGCTGACCGCGTAATCGCCGACCTTGGGAAAGCGAAACTCCAAGTGCGCGGCAAACCACTCGGCCCGCAGCGGATATCCGGCGGCATTGAGCTCCACCAGCACATCGGCAAAATCCTGCTCGATGAAATGCGGCAGCAGGAAACGATCGTGCAGCTCGGTGCCCCAACGCGCCAGCTTGGCCGGGGCATAAGGTTCGCGCCAGAACCGCGCCACCAGCGCCCGCAGCAGCAACTGCTGGACCAGGCTCATGCGCCCATGGGGCGGCATTTCAAAGGCCCGCAGTTCCAGCAGGCCGAGACGCCCGGTGGCGCCGTCCGGCGCATAGAGCTTGTCGATGCAGAACTCGGCGCGATGGGTATTGCCGGTGACATCGATCAGCAGGTTGCGCAGCAGGCGATCCACCCGCCACGGCGGGCACTCCTCGCCCGGCGCGGGCATCTGTGCAAAGGCAATTTCCAGTTCATAAAGCGAGTCGTTGCGCGCCTCATCGATCCTGGGTGCCTGGGAGGTGGGACCGATGAACAACCCGGAAAACAGGTAGGACAACGACGGATGATTGTGCCAATAACTGATCAGGCTACGCAGCAGGTCGGGGCGGCGCAGGAACGGCGAATCCGCCGGCGTCGCGCCACCGAGGACGAAATGGTTGCCGCCGCCAGTACCGGTGTGGCGCCCGTCGATCATGAATTTCTCACTGGTCAGGCGGGTCTGCCGGGCCTGCTCGTACAGGAACTCGGTGCGCTCCACCAGCTCGTCCCAACTGACCGAAGGCTGCACGTTGACCTCGATCACGCCCGGGTCCGGCGTCACCCGGAAGTTGCTCAAGCGCGGGTCGGCGGGCGGCTCGTAGCCTTCCAGCAGCACCGGGCAATGCAGCTCTGCCGCAGTGGCTTCGATCACGCTGACCAGTTGCAGGTAATCCTCGAGTCGCTCCAGGGGCGGCATGAACAGGTACAGCCGCCCTTCTCGCGCCTCGGCGCAGAGCGCGGTACGGGTCAGCCAATCTGCGGACTGATCGATCTGTGGCACGCGTTCACCCGCAACCGCCGACTCAGGGACTTCTGCGAGCTGCGCCCGGTCCGGCAGCTCAGGGAAGTCCTGGTTCGGATCGTTGGGGTGAATGAAGGGGTACTCCGCCGCTGTCACCCAGGGTTGGGACGCCAGGGGCAGGCGATAGCCCAGGGGGGAATCCCCAGGCACCAATCGGCAATGACTGTCTCGCAAATACCAGCGGCCGCTCTGCCATTGATCACCCTTGGCGCTGCGGGCCAGGGGCAGCACCTGGCCAATGACTTTATCCAGGCCCTGGCTGAACACCTTGCGCAACCTCTGGCGCTCCAGGGCATCCTCCAGCCGCGAGTCCTCGGCACTGACATTGAGGGGCAGGCGGCCCTCGCGCCACAGGTAATAGAAGTGGTCTTCGTAGGCGGGAAACACAAAGCGCCCGGGCAGCTTCAGGCGCTCGGCGACACTGGCGAGAAAGCGCCCGGCCAATGATGCGTCAGCGCCATAGTCCTCGTGCTCATCGGCAATCAAGGCGCTGTTGTGCCAGATCGGCACACCGTCAACTCGCCAATAGCAGTTCAGCGACCAGCGCGGCAATTGCTCCCCCGGGTACCACTTGCCCTGGCCGAAGTGCACCAGTCCCTGAGGCCCGTAGCGCTGGCGCAGGCGCTGGAACAGCTCAGCGGCCAAACGCCGCTTGTTCGCGCCCAGGGCGGCGGTGTTCCACTCGGCGCCGTCGGGATCGTCGATGGCCACGAAGGTCGGTTCGCCGCCCATGGTCAGGCGCACATCGTTCTGCAGCAGGTCCACATCGATCTGCCGGCCCAGGGCCTGGATGGCCAGCCACTGCTCGTCGGTGTAAGGCTTGGTGACCCGGGGCGCTTCCCAGATCCGCTCCACACTCATTTCATGGCTGAACTGACACTCGCAAGGCTCCACAAGACCCGTGATGGGCGCCGCTGAAGAGGGATCGGGGCTGCAGGCCAGGGGAATGTGACCTTCTCCGGCAAACAGCCCTGAGGTCGCGTCCAGGCCGATCCAGCCGGCTCCGGGCAAGTAGACCTCGCACCAGGCATGCAGGTCAGTGAAGTCCACCTCGGTGCCCGAAGGACCATCCAGGGATTTGACGTCGGCCGTGAGCTGGATCAGGTAGCCGGAGACGAAACGCGCCGCCAGTCCCAGGTGGCGCAACAGCTGCACCAGCAGCCAGGCCGAATCGCGACAGGAGCCGGAGGCATTGACCAGGGTCTGCTCCGGGCTCTGCACCCCCGGTTCCAGGCGAATCAGGTAGGCGATGTCTGCGCTGAGTCGCTGATTCAACGCCACCAGGAAGTCCACCGCCGGCAACGGCGTACGCGAGATACCGTCCAGGTAGGCCTGGAACTTGGGCGTCAGGGGCAGGGTTTCCAGGTAGGGCGCCAGCTCGCGCTGCTCATCGGCGGCGTAGGCGAAAGGGATCTGCTGCGCGTAGGGCTCAAGGAAGAAGTCAAACGGATTGAACACCGCCATCTCCGCCAGCAGATCCACTTCGATCCGCAGCTCGGTGGTTTTCTCCGCAAAGACCAAGCGCGCCAGATAATTGCCCTGGGGGTCCTGCTGCCAGTTGATGAAATGCTGCTCGGGCTGGACCTTCAGCGCATAGGCGAGGATTCGCGTGCGGCTGTGGGCAGCCGGGCGCAGGCGGACGATCTGCGGGCCAAGTTCGACGGCGCGGTCGTAGCGATAGTGCGTGACATGGTGCAATGCGACATGAATCGACACGGCGTGCCTCCTGCGAGCCTGAGCGGTGGATGAACCCGCGCAAGACTTGTGCCAGGGTCCAAGTCCGGGGGGGTTGTTCAACGACTCGGGGCAGTACAGCACCAAAACCGCGCAACCGGTGCATCCCTGTGCAGCTCACTGCACAGAAATGTGCCAGACGGCATGACCTGAAGCTGCTGCGCTCGCACTGTTAATGCAGCGCCAGCTCAATGCGCCAGCGCTAACAGCGGACCGCCAACAAGACTGGCTTGCGCCGCGATCGGCAGCCAAAACAAAAACGCCAGCTCCGAGGAGCTGGCGTTCTGTTGTCTAGCGCGGTACCACCGGCTTGCGGGTTGGCTTCTTGCCTTTGCCCTTGGCCGCATCGGCACGCTCCTTGGCGGCCTGCTTGTTGCGGGCGAAGGCGGCGGCCTTGGCCTGTTCACGCTTGTCCCAGGCATTGCCACCGTCACTGCCACGCGGCGGCAGGCCGGTGTGCTGGGTCAGGATCTTGGTCTCCTTGGCCACCTTGTGGCTGCCGGCCGGTGTCGAGTTCTTGCGGCGGGCGCTCTGGTAGCTGTCGGTGGCCGGCTGATGGGTCGGAATCAGCTGGTGCTTGCCCGGGCCGATCAGGTCGCCACGCCCCATGCGCAGCAGGGCCTCGCGCAGCATCGGCCAGCCCTTGGGATCGTGGTAGCGCAGGAACGCCTTGTGCAGGCGACGCTGTTCCTCGCTCTTGACGATGGTCACGCCGTCGCTCTTGTAGGTGACCTTGCGCAGCGGGTTCTTGCCCGAGTGGTACATGGCGGTGGCGGTGGCCATCGGCGACGGGTAGAACGCCTGCACCTGGTCGGCGCGGAAGCCGTTGCCCTTGAGCCACAGGGCCAGGTTCATCATGTCTTCGTCGGTGGTCCCCGGGTGGGCGGCGATGAAGTACGGAATCAGGTACTGCTCCTTGCCCGCTTCCTTGGAGTACTTCTCGAACATCCGCTTGAAGCGGTCGTAGGTACCGATGCCCGGCTTCATCATCTGATTGAGCGGACCTTCCTCGGTGTGTTCCGGGGCAATCTTCAGGTAGCCACCCACGTGGTGGGTCACCAGCTCCTTGACGTACTCCGGCGATTCCACCGCCAGGTCATAGCGCAGGCCGGAGGCGATGAGGATCTTCTTCACCCCGGGCAAGGCGCGGGCGCTGCGATACAGCTGGATCAGCGACGAGTGGTCGGTGTTGAGGTTCGGGCAGATGCCGGGGAACACGCAGGACGGCTTGCGGCACGCGGATTCGATCTCCGGGCTCTTGCAGGCGATGCGGTACATGTTCGCAGTCGGACCGCCAAGGTCGGAGATCACTCCGGTAAAACCGGGAACCTTGTCGCGGATTTCTTCGATCTCGCGAATGATCGACTCTTCGGAACGGTTCTGGATGATCCGCCCTTCGTGCTCGGTGATGGAGCAGAAGGTACAGCCGCCGAAGCAGCCACGCATGATGTTCACCGAGAAGCGGATCATGTCGTAGGCCGGAATCTTTTCCTTGCCATAGGCCGGGTGCGGAACGCGCTGGTAAGGCATGCCGAACACGTAGTCCATTTCCTCGGTGGTCATGGGAATGGGCGGCGGGTTGAACCACACGTCCACTTCGCCATGTTTCTGCACCAGGGCGCGGGCGTTGCCCGGGTTGGTTTCCAGGTGCAGCACGCGGTTGGCGTGAGCGTACAGGACCGGGTCGTTGCGCACCTTCTCCATGGACGGCAGGCGGATCACGGTCTTGTCCCGGGTCATCCGCGGGCTGGCAAGGATCTGCACCACCTTGGCTTCGCTCGGATCTTCAACCGGGCCCTTCTCCTGCTCGATGGCGCAGGCCTGGGTGTCCTGGGTATTGACGTAGGGGTTGATGATCTTGTCGATCTTGCCCGGGCGGTCGATACGGGTGGAGTCCACTTCGTACCAGTCTTTGGGCGTATCGCGGCGGATGAAGGCGGTGCCGCGCACGTCGGTGATGTCTTCGATCTTGTGGCCATAGGACAGGCGCTGGGCCACTTCAACGATGGCCCGCTCGGCATTGCCGTACAGCAGGATGTCGGCGCTGGCGTCGATCAGGATCGAGTTGCGCACCCGATCCTGCCAGTAGTCGTAGTGAGCAATACGGCGCAGGGAAGCCTCGATGCCGCCCAGGACGATGGGCACATGCTTGTAGGCTTCCTTGCAGCGCTGGCTGTACACCAGGCTGGCGCGGTCCGGACGCTTGCCCGCCAGGCCGCCCGGGGTGTAGGCGTCGTCGGAGCGGACTTTCTTGTCGGCGGTGTAGCGGTTGATCATCGAGTCCATGTTGCCGGCGGCGACACCGAAGAACAGGTTCGGCTCGCCGAGCTTCATGAAGTCGTCTTTGGACTGCCAGTTGGGCTGGGCGATGATCCCCACGCGAAAGCCCTGGGACTCCAGCAGCCGGCCGATGATCGCCATGCCGAACGAGGGGTGATCGACGTAGGCATCACCGGTGACGATGATGATGTCGCAGGAATCCCAGCCAAGCTGATCCATCTCCTCCCTGCTCATGGGCAGGAATGGTGCTGGCCCGAAACATTCGGCCCAGTACTTTGGATAGTCAAATAACGGCTTGGCTGCTTGCATGTCGATGACCGGTGTTGGCTTGGATAGGGACGCGTTGATTCACAGGGAAATTCGCGGGCGCGGAATATAGCACAAAAAATAACCAATTCCGACCATTATGGTCGGAATTCGGTGCAGCCCGATTCGCCGGCGAGCCGGCACCTACAGCTGGGCGCCGGCAAGCGAATTGCCGGCGAACGGGCGGGTTATTCGTCGTCGTCGAAGTTGTAACTGCCCGGCGCGAGGTTCTCGAAGCGGGTGTACTTGCCGATGAACGCCAGGCGGATAAAGCCGATGGGGCCGTTCCGCTGCTTGCCGATGATGATCTCGGCAATGCCCTTGTGCTCGGTCTCGGGGTGATACACCTCATCCCGGTACACGAACATGATCACGTCGGCGTCCTGCTCGATCGCTCCGGATTCCCGCAAGTCGGAGTTCACCGGGCGCTTGTTGGGGCGTTGTTCCAGAGAGCGGTTGAGCTGGGACAGGGCCACCACCGGGCAGTTGAATTCCTTGGCCAGGGCTTTGAGGGACCGGGAGATCTCGGAAATCTCGTTGGTCCGGTTGTCACCGCTGGAACCGGGGATCTGCATCAACTGCAGGTAGTCGATCATGATCAGCGCGATGTCGCCGTGCTCACGCACCAGGCGACGGGTCCGCGCACGCATCTCCGAAGGGCTGATACCCGCGGTGTCGTCGATGAACAGCTTGCGGTCATTGAGCAGGTTGACGGCCGAGGTCAGGCGCGGCCAGTCGTCGTCTTCCAGCTGGCCGGAACGGACCTTGGTCTGGTCGATGCGGCCCAGGGAGGACAGCATACGCATGATCAGCGATTCGCCTGGCATCTCCAGGGAGTACACCAACACCGCCTTGTCGCTGCGCAGTACCGCATTTTCCACCAGGTTCATGGCGAAGGTGGTCTTACCCATGGACGGACGGCCGGCGACGATGATCAAGTCGGCCGGTTGCAGGCCGCTGGTCTTCTCGTCGAGGTCGGTGTAGCCGGTGGACAGGCCGGTGATGGCGTTGTCGGTATTGAACAGGGTGTCGATGCGGTCGATGGCCTTGGTCAGCAACTCGTTGACGCCCACCGGACCGCCGGTCTTGGGCCGCGCCTCGGCAATCTGGAAGATCTGCCGTTCGGCCTCGTCGAGGATCTCTTCGGCGGTGCGACCTTCAGGGTTGAAGGCGCTGTCAGCGATCTCGGTACTGATGCCGATCAGTTGGCGCAGGGTCGCCCGCTGGCGAACGATCTGCGCATAGGCCTTGATGTTGGCCACCGACGGGGTGTTCTTGGCCAGCTCGCCGAGATAGCCCAGGCCGCCGACCTGGGAGGTCTGGCCTTCCTTGTCCAACTGCTCGGACAGGGTGACCACGTCGATGGGCATGTTCTGATCGGCCAGCTTGGCGATGGCGCGGAAGATCAAACGGTGGTCATGCCGATAGAAATCGCCGTCGGACACTTGATCCAACACGCGTTCCCAGGCGTTGTTGTCCAGCATCAGACCACCGAGCACGGCCTGTTCGGCCTCGATGGAATGCGGCGGCACCTTCAGGGCAGCGGTTTGCAGATCATATTGCTCGGGAGCGGAAATATCGTTCATGGCCACTTGGAATTCGGGGGTGAAAATCAGGATCAGCAGAAAGACAAAGGGCACGACCTGTAAACAGGATCGTGCCCGATGTTAACCGTCAGCCACACAAGGTGCCAGACGATTTGGTACTGCTTAAGCAGCCACCACGACAACGCGTACGGTTGCTTCAACTTCAGCATGCAGGTGCACGGCTACGTCGAATTCACCTACGTTGCGGATGGTGCCGTTCGGCAGACGAACTTCGCTTTTTGCAACTTCAACGCCGGAGGCGGTCAGTGCATCAGCGATGTCGTGGGTGCCGATCGAACCGAACAGCTTGCCTTCGTCACCGGCGGTGGCAGTGATGGTCACTTCCAGCTCGGCCAGTTGGGCAGCGCGGCTTTCAGCCGAAGCTTTACGGTCTGCAGCCAGTTTTTCCAGCTCAGCACGACGCTCTTCGAACGCAGCCAGGTTGGCAGCGGTAGCAGCGGTGGCTTTGCCGTAAGGCAGCAGGTAGTTACGGCCGTAACCAGCCTTAACGTTCACTTTGTCGCCCAGGTTGCCCAGGTTGGCGACTTTTTCCAGAAGGATCAGTTGCATGTGAAAATCCTCTTAACTTTTAACCTTCACCGTTCGCGTTATCGGCGTCTTTCGGCGCCAAACGACCGCGAAAATCAACCAGACTGTCGACAATGGCCAGGACCACTAGCAACGGATAGATCAGCTGCATGAATGGCAACAGCGTGACGTACAACCCCACCAGCCAGAATCTGGCCAGTCGCCCTTGCGCCACCAGCCCGTGAATCAGGGCCAGCCCGGCAAAAGCCAGCGGGACACTGCACATCGGCGTAAGCATGGCCAGTTGAGGTCCGAAGTTCGGCCCCACCAGCATGCACGCCAGCAGCAACATCGCTGGCCCAAGAGGGATTCTGATGGCGCGAAACTCGCGACCAAAACCACCCGGGTTATACAACACAGCCTGCCAGTAACGCCCAAGAATCAGGCTCAGCACGCTGATGGCTTGCAACAAGGCCGCTATCAGGCCGGTCAGGATCGGTGCAATCAGCGTGGCAAGACGAGCTCGCTCTTCAACCGATAACTGCTGGTAGACCTCACCCAAGGCCATCGGCAGGATCTTTATCAATTCCTGCGACAACGCTTCGATCTGAGGGCGGAAAGCCGCACCCAGGACTCCAGCAAACACCAATCCCATCGCTATGCTGACCAGCAGCACGCGGCTCCAGGACTCGCCTGCGCGCAAAACCAACGCAAGACTCGAAGACCCCACCAGCACCAGAAATGCTCGCGGGTCATCGAACGCCAGCCACCAGAACAAAGCCGGCAGCATTCCCAGAGCGAGGACACCAAGGGCATCCTTCAACCCGCGCCGCAGAAGCACCAGGCTCCCCGCGGCAGCACCCAACCAATACAACAACGGCAATGCCGAACAGCCAGCCACTACCAGAGTGGCCTGCATACGACCGCGCATGATGAACTCAGCTAAGGCGCGCATGCATTCAATCCCTTACTACTTGTCGACTGCCCGGTCTCAGCGGCCGTGGCTGTCGGTGTAGGCCAGCAGGGCCAGGAAGCGGGCGCGCTTGATAGCGGTGGCCAGCTGACGCTGATAACGAGCTTTGGTACCGGTGATGCGGCTTGGAACGATTTTGCCGGTCTCGGATACGTAGGCTTTCAGAGTGTTGAGATCTTTGTAATCGATCTCTTTCACGTCTTCAGCGGTGAAGCGGCAGAATTTACGACGACGGAAGAAACGTGCCATGTAATTGGCTCCTCAAAAGGTCCGTGGATTACTCGTCAGCGTTATCGCTGGCGTCGCTGTTGTCGCTGTCATCGCCATCGGCGCTGTCAGCATGCTCAGGACGGTCACGACGCTCACGGCGCTCACTGCGGTTTTCTTCAGCCTTGAGCATCTCGGATTGGCCAGTGATGGCTTCTTCGCGACGGATGACCAGGTTACGGATCACAGCATCGTTGTAACGGAAGTTGTCTTCCAGCTCAGCCAGGGCTTTACCGGTGCACTCAACGTTCAGCATCACGTAGTGAGCCTTGTGAACATTGTTGATTGCGTAGGCCAGTTGACGACGGCCCCAGTCTTCCAGACGGTGGATTTTGCCGCCGTCTTCTTCGATCAGCTTGGTGTAACGCTCAACCATGCCGCCGACTTGCTCGCTTTGATCCGGGTGGACCAAAAAGATGATTTCGTAATGACGCATGAATGCTCCTTACGGGTTGTAGCCTGCCGCCTATAAGCGGTCAGACAAGGAGTGAATGACACTGGTGTGTCTTGCCTGTTAGTAGGCACATATGCGCCTGCCGTCACGGCAAGGGGCGCAATTGTAGAGAAGGGGGAACAGCGGCGCAAGGCAATTGGTGATTATTTGAACAATCACCTGCAGGAGCCAACGAGCCGGCAATGGACGGCAGGGCATGGTTCGCCGGCAAGCCGGCTCCTACGGGATAGATCAGGCTTTTTTGGCGACGGCCTTGGCCTTGGCGCCGCGCTGGCGCATGGCTTCGAACAGGCAGACGCCCGTGGCCACGGAGACGTTGAGGCTGCTGACGCTACCGGCCATTGGCAGGCGCACCAGATAGTCGCAGTGCTCGCGAGTCAGGCGACGCATGCCCTTGCCTTCGGCCCCCATGATGATGATGGTCGGGCCGGTCAGATCCTGATCGTACAACTCCTGCTCGGCCTCGCCGGCGGTACCGACGATCCACAGGCCGCGCTGCTGAAGCTTTTCCAGGGTACGGGCCAGATTGGTCACCGCCACCAGCGGAATCACTTCGGCAGCACCGCAAGCCACCTTGCGTACGGTCGGGGTCAGAGTGGCCGACTTGTCCTTGGGCACCAGCACCGCCAGGGCACCCGCCGCATCGGCGGTACGCAGGCAGGCGCCAAGGTTGTGCGGATCGGTCACACCATCCAACACCAGCAACAGTGGCGCGCCCTCGGTGCGATCCAGCAGCTCGTCGAGCATGGCTTCGCCCCACACCTGGCTTGGGCTGACTTCCGCCACCACCCCCTGATGCACGCCTTCAACCCAGGCGTCCATCTCACGACGCTCGGCCTGGCCGACCGACACACGGTTCTGCGCAGCCAGATCAACCAGCACCTGAACCCGTGGGTCACTGCGCCCTTCAGCCAACCAGATCTGCTTGACCCGCTTGGGATGGTGACGCAGCAACGCTTCTACAGCATGCACGCCGTAGATCTTTTCCAACTGACTCATGACTTGGCCTTAGGTTTGCGCGCGCCGCCGCTTTTCGCGCCGGAAGCGGAGCCCGCCTTGGGCGGCCCCTTACGATGTTTGCTCGGTTTGGCTGGCCGGTCGCTGTCTCTGGCCGGAGCCGATTTGCCGGACTTTCCCCCAGACGCCGCTTTACCACCGCCTTTGGCTCCCGCCAGCAGCGCCTGTTTCATTTCACGACTTTTGCGTACTTCGGCGTTTTTTGCCGCCGCATCGCTCGGACGGTAAGCCTCGACCGCTTTCTCCTTGGCAGAGCTGCGACGCCCCGCCTTCGCTGGAGCTGGCTCTTCGACTGCCTTGCTCGCCGGCACGTCCGCAACACCCCGCTTTTTACGGCCAATAGGTGCAGCAATGGTCTTTTCGGCCATCTCGAAATCGATTTTGCGCTCGTCCAGATCTACGCGCATGACCCGCACTTCCACGGTGTCACCCAAGCGGAAGCTGCGACCGGTGCGCTCGCCCGCCAAGCGGTGATGCACAGGATCGAAGTGGTAGTAGTCACCTGGCAGCGCAGTGACATGCACCAGGCCTTCGACGTAGATATCGGTGAGTTCGACGAACAGACCAAAACCGGTGACCGCGGTGATCACGCCAGGGAAGGATTCGCCGACGCGATCCTTCATGAACTCGCACTTGAGCCAGTTCACCACGTCACGAGTGGCTTCGTCGGCGCGACGCTCACTCATCGAGCACTGCTCACCGAGCTGCTCGAGGATGGCCTCGTCGTACGGATAGATACGCGCTTTCGGAATACTCATCGCTCCGGCTCGACGCACGTGCGGCGTGTCTTGCTTGGAGTGGATGACACTGCGAATGGCCCGATGGGTCAGCAGGTCCGGGTAACGACGGATCGGCGAAGTGAAGTGGGTATAGGCTTCGTAATTCAGGCCGAAGTGGCCCTGATTATCAGCGCTGTACACCGCCTGGCTCAGCGAGCGCAGCATCACGGTCTGGATCAGGTGGTAATCCGGACGATCCTTGATGGTTTCCAGCAGCGCCTGGTAGTCCTTCGGCGTAGGACCATCCTTGCCTTTATGCAGGGACAGGCCCAGCTCGCCAAGGAAGGCACGCAGCTTCTCCAGACGCTCCGGCGGCGGACCGTCGTGCACCCGGTACAGGGCCGGAATCTCGTGCTTCTTGAGGAACTCGGCGGTGGCCACGTTGGCCGCCAGCATGCATTCCTCAATCAGTTTGTGAGCATCGTTGCGCGTGGTTGGACGAATTTCGGCGATCTTGCGCTCGGAACCGAAGATGATCCGGGTTTCCTGGGTTTCAAAGTCGATGGCGCCACGGGTATGACGAGCACCGAGCAGGACCTTGTACAGCGCATACAATTGCTTAAGGTGCGGTACGACATCCGCGTACTCACCGCGCAGTTGCTTGGCTTCGGTGGTTTTCGGCTGCTCGAGCATGGTGCTGACCTTGTTGTAGGTCAGTCGCGCCTTGGAGTGGATCACCGCTTCATAGAACTGGTAATCGGTCATTTCGCCGGACTTGGAGATGGTCATCTCACAAACCATGGCCAGGCGATCAACTTTCGGGTTCAGCGAGCACAGGCCATTGGAAAGCTGCTCAGGCAGCATCGGGATAACCCGCTCTGGGAAATACACCGAGTTGCCACGCACCTGGGCTTCAGCATCCAGAGCCGAACCAATCTTCACGTAGCTGGAGACGTCGGCAATGGCCACGTACAGTTTCCAGCCGCCGCCGAACAGGCGCAGCTTGCCGGGCTTGGCTTCGCAAAACACCGCGTCGTCGAAGTCGCGAGCGTCTTCACCATCGATGGTGACAAAAGGCAGGTCGCGCAGATCAATGCGTTTCTCTTTGTCCTTCTCCTCCACTTCCGGCTTGAGCTTGGCGGCCTCTTTGAGCACGGCCTCGGGCCAGACATGGGGAATATCGTAGGTGCGCAGGGCAACGTCGATTTCCATGCCCGGCGCCATGTAGTTGCCTACCACTTCAACTACGTCGCCTTGTGGCTGGAAGCGCGGCGTCGGCCAGTGAGTAATCTTCACTTCAACGAACTGACCGACCTTGGCATTGGCATTACGCCCCGGTGTCACCAGCACTTCCTGCTGGATCTTCGGGTTATCCGCTACCACAAAGCCGATACCGCCCTCTTCAAAGTAACGCCCCACGATGCTTTCATGGGCACGAGATACCACTTCGACGATCACGCCTTCGCGACGACCACGACGATCCAGGCCGGAAACTCTGGCCAGGGCGCGGTCACCATCGAATACCAGGCGCATTTGCGCCGGGCTCATGAACAGGTCGTCGCTGCCATCATCCGGCACCAGAAAGCCGAAGCCGTCGCGGTGGCCGCTGATACGACCGAGGATCAGGTCGAGCTTGTCCACCGGCGCATAAGTGCCGCGGCGGGTGTAGATCAGTTGAGCGTCGCGCTCCATGGCGCGTAGGCGGCGGCGCAAAGCTTCAAGTTGGTCCTCTGTGGTCAGACCGAACTCTTCTACCAACTGCTCGCGACTAGCAGGCGAACCCCGATCAGCAAGGTGCTGGAGGATGAGTTCGCGGCTAGGAATAGGGTTTTCGTATTTTTCCGCTTCACGAGCGGCCTCGGGATCGAGGGACTGCCAATCGGCCATTAGATAAATTTCACCTTGTCTATATGCGGGTTAGTTTGGCATACGCGTATTGAAACGGGAAATTTCAGGCTCAGACAACGCTGGAAAAATCCTCATCGCCGCCTCAGAAACATCCTCACGCCTGCCACCGGAGACTTTTTTCAAACTTTTTTGAAATCGGGGTTTACAGCTTAAAAGAGCCTCCGTATAGTGCGCGCCATCGACGACGGAGACGTCAGCGATACTGCCCAGATGGTGAAATTGGTAGACACGCCAGCTTCAGGTGCTGGTGACCGCAAGGTCGTGGAAGTTCGAGTCTTCTTCTGGGCACCAATTCAAGAGCTTGAGATTAGATCAATTTCAAGACTCAAACAAAAACCCGCGAAAGCGGGTTTTTGCATTCTAAGTGTTTGATTTAATAAAACCAAAACAGGGGTTTACAGATCAAAACACGGTCCGTATAGTGCGCTCCATCGACACGGCGACGACGTCGATACTGCCCAGATGGTGAAATTGGTAGACACGCCAGCTTCAGGTGCTGGTGACCGCAAGGTCGTGGAAGTTCGAGTCTTCTTCTGGGCACCAATTCAAACTTGAGAGCATCGCTTTCAAGTCTCCCAAAAACCCGCGAAAGCGGGTTTTTGCGTTTATGCCTCCAGGCATTCCCTCGCCTCATCGCCCCGCCGTCGTACCCGTAAAGCGCACATGAGAAACGATATCGTTTATGATTGTTACAAGTTTTTGCGGCACTACAGTGAGGAAACCTGCGAATGATGTTCAGAAATACCCTCCTTCCAACATCCCTTCTGCGTGGCTTGACCATCACTTTGCTGGGATTGACCCTGGCATCTCCACTCACCCAAGCAGCCGATCCAGTTTCCCTGACCCTGTATAACGGCCAGCACAAGGAAGTCGGCGATGCCGTTGCCAAGGCCTTCGAAGCCAAGACCGGCATCCACGTCAACGTGCGCAAGGGCAGCAGCAATCAGTTGGCCAGCCAGGTCGTCGAAGAAGGCGATCGCTCCCCCGCTGATGTGATCTACACCGAAGAGTCGCCGCCCCTGAACAAACTGGGCGAACAAGGCCTGCTTGCCCAGACCGATGCCGCGACCCTGGCCGTCCTGCCCAAGGAATACGTAGCCAGCAACGGCACCTGGATCGGCATCACCGCTCGAGTGCGAGTGGTGGCTTTCAACCCGAAACTGATCAATGAGAAAGACCTGCCCAAGTCGGTGATGGAGTTCTCCCAGCCACAATGGCAAGGCAAGGTCGGTTTCGTACCGACCAGCGGCGCCTTCCAGGAACAAGCCGTGGCCATCATCAAATTGCACGGCATGGATGCAGCAGAAGAGTGGCTGACCGGCCTGCGGGCATTCGGCAAGGTCTATAGCAATAACATGGTAGCCCTCAAGGCCGTGGAAAACGGTGAAGTGGCCACCGTCCTGGTGAACAACTACTACTGGTTCGCACTGCAACGGGAAAAAGGTCAACTGGACTCGAAGCTGCACTATTTCACCGGCGGCGATGTTGGCGGCCTGATCACGGTCTCCAGCGCCGCAGTGCTCAAGTCCAGCAAACACCCGAATGAAGCTCAACAGCTCCTTGCCTATATGGCCAGCGAAGAGGGTCAGCGGGTGATCACCCAGACCACCGCCGAGTACCCACTGCATAAAGGCATGGAGTCGGATCGCGGCCTCAAGCCATTCAGTGAACTGCAGGCTCCGAAAGTAACCCCGGCCGACCTCGGAAATGCCGAGGAAGCACTGGACCTGGAACGCGACGTCGGCCTGAACTGATGAGTCCACCACTCTGCGCCCCCGTCTCGCGCACGCCTTACGTGCCGAGGCGCAAGCGACCATCGATCTGGCTGCTGCTGCCGGTATTGCTACTGGTTTGCCTGAGCCTGCTGCCTCTGCTGTATGTCGGGCTCAAGGCCTGGCAAGCCGGCTGGGCCGAAGCGCTGCACCTGCTGTGGCGCCCTTATGTATTCCGCCTGCTAAGCAACACCTTGCTACTGATGCTGGGAGTCACCATCGCCTGCGCAATGATCGGCCTATCCCTGGCTTGGCTGCTGGAGCGCAGCGATCTGCCAGGACGACGGATCTGGGGCGTAGTGCTGTGCCTGCCCTTCGCCGTACCGGCCTTCATCAGCAGCTTCACCTGGGTGTCCCTGAGCGCCGGATTCGAAGGACTGGGCGGTGCGATCCTGGTGATGACCCTGTCCAAATACCCCCTAGTGTTCCTGCCAGTGGCAGCCACCCTACGCAATCTTGACCCCTCCCTCGAGGAGTACGCACGCACCCTTGGGCAAAATCGCTGGGGCGTGTTCTTCAAGATCACCCTGCCCCTGCTCTGGCCATCGTTACTGGCAGGAGCCCTGTTGATTGCCCTGCACATGCTGGTGGAATTCGGCGCCCTGTCGATCATCGGCCTGCAAACCTTCACCACGGCGATCTATCAGCAATTCGAGCTGGAGTTCAGCAACGCCAACGCAGCCATGCTCTCGGCGGTACTGCTGGTGCTGTGCCTGATACTGCTGGGTCTAGAGCTGCGGGTTCGTGGCAAGGGGCGTCACGTACGCACCGGCCAAGGTGCAGCGCGACATGCAGAACAGGTACGCCTGGGACGCTGGTCCGCAGGCGGACAAATCTACTGCCTGCTACTGGCCTTGATTGGCAGCGGCGTTCCCCTGGGCATGCTTGCCTACTGGCTGGCCGTGGGTTCATCGGCCGCTTTCCCAGTGGCAGCCATCGGCGAAGCACTGCTTTCCTCCCTGGCACTGTCCCTGGGCGGCGCCGCCCTGTGCCTGGCGCTGGCGGTTCCTGTGGGACTGCTAGTGGTGCGTCACAAGGGACGACTGGCCATCTGGGCCGAGCGTCTGCCCTACCTGTTGCATGCCCTGCCCGGCCTGGTGATCGCCCTGACGCTGGTGTACTTCGCCCTGCACTATGTGCCGGTGCTGTATCAAACCTCGGCGCTGTTACTGATCGCCTATGCCCTGCTGTTCCTGCCCCTGGCACAGGCGCCCATCCGCACCGCCCTGAACAAGGCCGCGCCGCAACTGGAAGAAGCGGCAAGAACCCTGGGAGCATCGCCATTCAGTGCTTTTTGCCGGGTAACGTTGCCGATCATCTTTCCAGCACTGGGCGCGGCCTTCGCCCTGGTGTTTCTGGATGCGATGAAAGAGCTGACTGCAACCTTGCTGCTCAGCCCGACCGGGCTGAATACCCTGGCCACAGAGGTCTGGGCCCATACCGCGAATGTGGAGTTTGCGGCCGCGGCACCTTTTGCAGCACTGCTGATTCTGGTGTCTGGGCTGCCGGTGTACCTGCTGACGACGCGGATGTATCTGAGCCGTTGAGAAGTGCTTCGCCGGCACGCCGGCTCCTACAAAGTGACGCAGGAGCCAGCCGGCCAGCGAAAGATCAAGCGCGGAACTGCCCCAGACTGGCCTTGAGCTGCGCCGCCAGGCTGTCCAGTACCTTGCCGCTGGCGGTGGTCTCCACCACAGCCTGAGCCGCTCGCTCGGCCTGGGCATGAATGGTTTCCACCCGCCCCCGCACCGCTTGCGCGCCCTGAGCCTGATGCGCCGCAGCCTGGGTGGCCAAGCCAATCGCGGCATGTACCTGTTCGACCGAAGACTGCACCGTCTGCTGCAGGCGGACACTGTCACGCAGCACCAGCAGACCCTCGCTGGCCTGACGGCCGGCCTGGCCAATAGCCGCCACCGCCTCCCGCGCGCCCTGTTGCAACGCGCCGATATGGGCCTGGATATCGCCCGTGGAACTCTGGGTCTTGCTGGCCAGGGCTCGCACCTCATCCGCCACCACGGCAAACCCGCGCCCGGTTTCACCGGCGCGCGCTGCTTCGATCGCCGCATTCAGCGCCAGCAGGTTGGTCTGTTCGGCAATGCCATGAATCACCGTCAGCACCACCTCGATCTGCTCGCTCTGCTGAGCCAGGCGCTCGATCACCTTGGCCCCGGTATCCACCTGCCCGGCCAGGGCTTCGATCAGACTGCCAACCTGCTCCGAAGTGCGGGTGTTCTCGTCAGTGGCCTGACGGATCTCCACCACCTGCTGCAGCGCCGCCTGCATCGCCTGGCTTTCCGCCTGGGCCTCATCAGCCATCTGCGATAGCGCCCGCAAGCTTTCGGCCACTTCGTCACGCTGCGCCTCAGCCGCTGCATCCGCCCCAGCATTGCGCAGGCTCATAGCCCCAATCTCCACACCGGTACGCTGCGCCACATCGCCCGCTTCGCGCACAATGGGCTGCAACTTATCCACAAAGCGATTCACCGCCGAGGCCATATCACCGATCTCATCATTGCTGTTGAGAGGCACGCGCTTGGTCAGATCCCCTTCGCCTGCTGCCAGATCGTTGAGAGCCGTGATCAACAGATGCAGTTTGTTCACCACTCGCCGCCCCAACACTACCGCCAGCAACAGCAGCAGGGCCAAACCCACCAGCGCCAGGCCAACACCGATCTGCCAGCGCAAGGTGGCCGCAGCCTCCTGCACCGTGCTTGCGGTATTGGCCTGCATCTGCGCGGCAGTGGCCTGAGCCGATTGCAAGCGCGAGCGCATGGCCGCCGAACTGTCGGCGGAGGCTCCCTTGAGACTGTCGCCAACCAACTGGTCACTGCTGGCGATCAATGCCCCGAAGCGCTGATCCAGGGCGGCGATATCTGCCTCTACCGAGGCTGTGGACACCCCCATCAGCACCTTGCCGATTTCCACTCCATTAGGATTGATCGACGCCTCAAGGTAGTAGACAGAAGGATCGTTCTTGGCGGCATCCAGAACCTTGTCCAAGGCCCGATCGCCCTTGCCCTTTTCCAGCAGGGCCTTGTTGATCGGATTCTCACGATTCAGATAGCGAGTCAGATGCTCACCTGCAGCATCGTCATAGACCACGAACAGTACGTTGGGGTTACGCTGGGCACGCCGTGCGAACTCGGACAGAGTCGGCACATCACTGTCCCACATGGCACGAGGCGCCACAGAGGCCAGCAACTGGGCCATATCATTGGCGGAGTCCTTAAGATCCTTCTCCAGCGCTGCGCGCAGTTGGACCTGCTCCTCCTTTAGACGCGAAGACAGCCCCGCCGTCAGACGCTGACGCGTACTGCTGGACAGGCTTTCCAGACTGGAAGTGACTTCCTTGCCCGCCTGCTCGAGTTCGCCAGACAACTTCTGACTATCAACACCCAAACGCGCAGCCAGATCGGCCTCCAGGGCAGTTACCGTGCTCCGAGTCAGTGCAACGGCGAGTACTACCTGCACCAAAAGGGCGATACCGAGAGTAACGAACACAGGCCGCAGTAAACGGCTTTGTAACAGTGAGAGAACGGCCGACACAGGAAATCCCTCTACTTTTGGCGCCATTATTCTGATGGCACTCTAGAAGCGAGTTTCACAGCAAGGGTCGTGCCGCACGACAGGCAGAAACGACAAAGGGCCCGATCAAGGGCCCTTTGGTTTTTACATCAACAACTTATCAAGCGAACGGATGACGCAGAACGATGGTTTCGTTGCGGTCCGGGCCCGTCGAAATAATGTCGATCGGCGCGCCGACCAACTCTTCGATGCGCTTGATGTAGGCCTGAGCAGCGGCAGGCAGCTCTTCCAGGGTCTTGGCTCCCAGGGTCGATTCGCTCCAGCCCGGCATCTGCTCGTACACCGGCTCCAGGCCGATGTAGCTGTCGGCGTCGGTAGGCGCGTCGATGACTGCACCATCCTGGTTCTTGTAGCCAACACAGATATTGATGGTTTCCAGGCCGTCCAGTACGTCCAGCTTGGTCAGGCACAGGCCCGAGATGCTGTTGACGTCGATGGCGCGACGCAGGATCACGGCATCGAACCAGCCGCAACGACGGGCACGACCGGTAGTCGCACCGAACTCGTGGCCACGCTTGGCCAGGAAAGCGCCGACGTCATCGAACAGCTCAGTCGGGAACGGACCCGAACCCACACGAGTGGTGTAGGCCTTGGTGATGCCCAGGATGTAGTCCAGGTACATCGGGCCCACGCCCGAACCGGTGGCGATGCCGCCAGCGGTGGTGTTGGAGCTGGTGACATACGGATAGGTGCCGTGGTCGATGTCCAGCAGCGAACCCTGGGCACCTTCGAACATAATGTCCTTGCCGGCGCGACGCAGCTGGTGCAGCTCGGCGGTGACGTCGAGCATCATCGGCTTGAGCAGCTCGGCGTACTCCATGCACTCGTCCAGCGTCTTCTGGAAGTCGATGGCAGGCTCTTTGTAGTAATTGACCAGCACGAAGTTGTGGTAGTCCAGCAACTCGCCCAGCTTGGCGGCGAAACGCTCGCGGTGGAACAGATCACCGATGCGCAGCCCGCGACGGGCAACCTTGTCTTCGTAAGCCGGGCCGATGCCGCGACCGGTAGTACCGATCTTCTGCTCGCCACGAGCCTTCTCGCGGGCCTGGTCCAGGGCTACGTGATAGGACAGGATCAGCGGGCAGGAAGGGCTGATGCGCAGACGCTCACGCACCGGCACGCCTTTCTCTTCCAGCTTGACGATTTCACGCATCAAGGCATCCGGTGCTACCACCACGCCGTTACCGATCAGGCACTGCACGCCTTCGCGCAGCACGCCGGACGGAATCAGGTGCAGCACGGTCTTCTCACCGTCGATCACCAGGGTGTGGCCAGCGTTGTGGCCACCTTGGTAGCGCACTACGGCGGCGGCATGTTCGGTCAGCAGATCAACGATCTTGCCTTTGCCCTCATCACCCCACTGGGTGCCCAGGACTACGACATTCTTACCCATAACACTTGTCCTCATTCGCGCAAACTTGGTGCCGGCAGCCGCCGGCAGGAAAACTCAAGAAGCCAGCGGCAATACTTGCCAAAGCCCATTCTGCTGAATCAATTGCCGGTCGCAGTCCGCTTCACGGGCGGCGGCCAAAGGTTGCCCAGGCAACGCCTGAACGACACGCTGACCCTCACTGCGCAACTGGCAGACGGTCTGCCAGAGTGCCGCGTCAGTGCTGTCAGGCATCCAGATACCACCAGACGGCAGCTCGACCTCAGCACGCCCCAGGGTCACCAGGGTTTTCAAATCGGTAGAAAAACCGGTGGCTGGACGGGCACGCCCAAAATCCGCGCCGATGTCATCGTAGCGACCGCCCTGAGCGATGGATTGACCCACGCCCGGTACAAACACCGCGAACACCACACCCGTGTGGTAGTGATAGCCCCGCAGCTCGCCCAGATCGAAATACAACGGTAAGTCAGGGAAACGCACCGACAAGCGCTCGGCGATCGTCAGCAATTCATCCAGGGCCAGTAGCACCGAGGTCGGCGCACCCGCCAGGCGACGGCGAGCATCGCCCAATACTTCGCGGCCACCACACAACTCCACCAGGGAGCGCAGCATGTCGGCCAGATCGGCAGGCAGGCCCTGGGTCAGGCTGATGACTTCATCGATCGCCTTGCGCTGCAGGGCATCGAACAATTGTTGCTCCACGGCACCGGACAGGCCGGCAGCCTGGGCCAGGCCGCGGTAGATGCCCACATGCCCCAGATCCATGTGCACATCCGGCACATCGGCCAACTGCAGCATGGCCAACATCAGACTGATGACCTCAACGTCGCTGCTCGGGCTGGCGTCGCCGTACAACTCGGCGCCCAACTGGATCGGACTGCGCGAGGACGACAAGGCCCGCGGCTGAGCATGCAGCACGCTGCCGGCATAGCACAGGCGGCTCGGCCCTTCGCGACGCAGGGTGTGGGCATCGATGCGCGCCACTTGAGGCGTAATGTCGGCACGGAACCCCATCTGCCGACCCGACTGCGGGTCGATGACCTTGAAGGTACGCAGGTCCAGGTCCTGGCCGGCACCTGTCAGCAGGGATTCCAGGTATTCGATATGGGGAGTCACGACAAACTCGTAACCCCAACTCTGAAACAGATCCAACACCTGACGACGCGCCACTTCAATGCGCGCCGCTTCCGGCGGCAATACTTCTTCGATGCCATCTGGCAGCAGCCAGCGGTCTACCGTTGCCATTACGCCATTCCCCTATGGTCCGGGCGGCAAGCCTGGGGCCAGCCTTAGAGTGAAGCAGAAAACAGTCGCATCCGACGCGAGCTCAGCCGGACAGGCAGCCAGAAATCAGCTGTACAGACTATTTTCCTCGAAAAATCTTGCCGAGCTCTTGAACGAGCCACGGCCAATCAAAGATGCAGACGCAAAAAAGCCGGGAATTTCCCGGCTGCCGCATCATACACCCGTTTTCCCAAAGGATCACCCCGCGAGGCATTTTAGCCGCCCGGCGGGGTGCCCAAGGATCAGGGCCTGATCAAGGCTTGGACTTTTCCAGGTAGTGGAAGAAGTCGCTGCTTGGGTCCAGAACCATGACGTCGGATTTGTTTGCAAAGCTTTCACGGTAGGCACGCAGGCTACGGTAGAACGCATAGAACTCCTGGTCCTGGCCGTAGGCCTTGGCGTAGATCGCCGCCGCCTGAGCATCACCATCACCGCGCGCCTCTTCAGACTCGCGATAGGCTTCAGCCAGCAGCACGCGACGCTGACGATCAGCGTCAGCACGAATACCTTCGGCCAACTCGTTACCCTTGGCACGGTGCTCGCGAGCCTCACGCTCACGCTCGGTGCTCATGCGCTCGAACACGCTGCGGTTCACTTCCTTCGGTAGATCGATGGCCTTGACCCGGACATCGACCACTTCGATACCCAGCTCCTTTTCCGCCATCCTGTTCAGCGAAGCCGTGATATCCGCCATCAGCGCATCACGCTCACCGGAAACCACTTCATGCAGGGTGCGCTTACCAAACTGGTCACGCAGGCCCGATTCCAGACGACGGGAAAGACGCTCGTCGGCAATTTGCTTGAGACCGGAAGTCGCGGTGTAGAAGCGCTCAGCATCCTTCACTCGCCACTTGGCGTAGGCATCCACCATGACGGCTTTCTTTTCCAGGGTCAGGAAGCGCTGTGTCGGTGCATCCAGGGTCATCAGGCGCGCATCAAACTTACGCACCTGGTTCACGTAGGGCACTTTCACATGCAGGCCAGGCTGGACATCAGCCTGGACCACACGACCGAACTGCAGCAACACCGCGCGCTCGGTCTGAGCGACGATGTAGAAGCTGTTCCAGGCAACCACCGCCACGACAACGCCCACGATCAGGGCGATCAGCGATTTATTGCTCATCAGCGACTCTCCCTAGAACGCGTCTGCTGCTGTTGCTGCATGTGCTCCGCAGCGGCGCGCGCATTCGCTTCATTGCTGGTCGCAGACGCTGATCCCGTTGCCGGAACACCGCCACTACGACCACTGTCGATCATCTTGTCCAGCGGCAGGTAGAGCAGGTTGTTCTGCCCGCCTTTGCTGCCGGTTACCAGAACTTTGCTGGTATTGCTGAAGACTTCCTGCATGGTGTCCAGGTACAGGCGCTGACGAGTCACTTCAGGAGCCTTGCGGTACTCGGCAACCAGCTTGGTAAAGCGATCAGCCTCACCCTTGGCCCGCGATACCACTTCGTCGCGATAACCATTGGCATCTTCGAGAATGCGCTGAGCCTGACCACGAGCCTCCGGCACAACACCGTTGGCGTAGGTTTCAGCCTGGTTGCGCGAACGCTGTTCGTCTTCACGAGCTCGGATCACGTCATCGAAGGCTTCCTGCACTTCACGCGGTGCAGCTGCGCTCTGTACGTTCACCTGAGTCACGGTGATACCGGTGCGGTAGTTGTCGAGGAAGCGTTGCAACCGCTCCTTGATTTCACTGGCCATCAATTCACGACCTTCAGTCAACACTTGATCCATGGCGGTGGAACCCACCACATGGCGCAGGGCGCTGTCGGTTGCATGCTGCAGACTGATTTCCGGCTGATCAACGTTCAACACGAAGTCCTGCAGATTGCTGATCTTGTACTGCACGGTCAGCGGCACTTCGACGATGTTCTCGTCCTCGGTGAGCATCTGCCCCTGCTTGGTGTAGGCACGCTCACGCGTGACGTTTTCCATGTACTTGCGATCGATCGGCGGGAAGTAGATGTTCAGACCCGGGCCGACGGTTTCGTAGTATTTGCCGAAGCGCAGCACCACGGCCTGCTCCTGCTCATCGACTACATAAACCGCGCTGTACAGCCACACGGCCGCCAGCACGACAAGACCAATACCCAGCAAGCCGAAACCACCGCCCTTGCCGGAGCTACCGCCGTCATCACCACGTTTCTTACCACCACCGAACAACCCATTCAGGCTTTCCTGCAGCTTACGGAAGGCCTCGTCGAGATCTGGTGGCCCCTTGCGATCGCCATTATTGCGGCGCTTACCACCCCAAGGGTCCTGATTATTCGAGTTGCCACCCGGCTCATTCCAAGCCATAGCGCTCTCCATCTGATAAAGCAAAGACGCACCCACGGCGCGCCGACCAATGCTACAGAATGCCTGCTACAGCGGCACAACCGCATGCCCAGGCTTTTATTGCAAAGTGTGTTGCTCGATGAATTCCGACGGTTGCAGACCTTCGCGACTGACCAGCCGGTTCAACTCGGCCCGCGGCAGGCGAACGGCCAGCAAACTGACCCCTTCGTCGTCGTGATCTTCTTTCTGCACAGCGTTCAACTGGAAAAACTGTGCTCGCAGTCGAGCAAAACGCTGAGGCAAGCGCAAGGTGCCTACGAACAAATCTTCACCCAGCAGCTCCGCAATGGCCTGCTTGAGCAGATCAAGTCCCTGGCCATCACGGGCCGACAACCAGACACGCTGCGGCTTGCCATCGGGATCGCGCTGAATCTGCGGCTCCACACCCTCGAGCAAATCGAGTTTGTTATAGACCTCCAGGATCGGCAAGTCTTGAGCCCCGATCTCACCCAGTACCACCATCACCTGCTCGATCTGGGCCATGCGCTCGGGCTCGTGAGCATCGATCACATGAAGCAGCAAGTCGGAGTTGCTGGACTCTTCGAGGGTAGCCCGAAACGCCTCCACCAGCTTGTGCGGCAGGTGGCGAATGAAACCGACGGTATCAGCCAGCACAATCGGCCCCAGATCATCCAGCTCCAAGCGGCGCAAGGTCGGATCGAGGGTAGCGAACAGCTGGTCGGCGGCGAAAACATCGGACGCGGTGACAGCATTGAACAACGTGGACTTGCCAGCGTTGGTGTAGCCCACCAGCGAAACTGAAGGAATGTCGGCACGCTTACGGCCTCGACGAGCCTGCTCGCGCTGGCTGCGAACCTTTTCCAGACGCGCCTTGATCTGCCGCAGACGCACGCGCAGTAGGCGCCGGTCGGTTTCCAACTGAGTCTCACCCGGACCACGCAGACCAATACCGCCTTTCTGCCGTTCAAGGTGAGTCCAGCCACGAACCAATCGCGTGCTCATGTGCTCAAGCTGTGCCAGTTCTACCTGGAGCTTGCCCTCATGAGTGCGTGCGCGCTGAGCGAAGATATCGAGAATCAGACCCGTGCGATCAATCACGCGACACTCGAATACACGTTCGAGGTTACGTTCCTGACTGGGCGTGAGGATGTGATTGAAAATCACCAGGTCTACCTGTTCGGCTTTGACCAGATCGCGCAATTCCTCGACCTTGCCGCTGCCAACCAGGTATTTGGCGGTTGGCCGATGACGCGGCACGCTAACAAACGCGACGGTCTCGGCGCCGGCCGATAATGCCAGCTCCTGAAACTCCTGCGGATCTTCGCGCGCCTCAGGGTCCTGACCATCCAAGTGAACGAGAATGGCCCGTTCACCACCACCGTGGCGCTCAAAGAACAAAGGAGACTCCTATCAGGCGTTACCTGGCTCAGCGTCACCCTGTTCGGATTCGGATGCGCTAGGCAGACGAATTGGGCGAACTGGAACCACTGTAGAGATAGCGTGTTTGTAAACCATTTGGCTGACGGTGTTTTTCAGCAGGATAACGAACTGGTCGAAGGACTCGATCGTGCCTTGCAGTTTGATCCCGTTAACCAGATAGATGGAAACCCCAACTTTCTCTTTACGCAATGTATTCAAGTAAGGGTCTTGTAGCGAATGCCCTTTTGACATGTGCCGCACTCCTTTAAGGATCAATAATAAAAATCGGAAAACAGATAGCTCAAACCGTCACACCCCCAAGGATAGACGGCAATTGCAAGGACTCAGCTCAATATGGAGATCGTCCCTAGGTATTTCAAGGCGCGTGGCAGATTGTCGCAATCCAGGCTGTCCAACCATTGCAGGTCAGCCCAACTGCGTAACCAGGTGAACTGCCGTTTCGCCAATTGGCGCGTGGCAATGATGCCCCGCTCCTGCATTTCGGCTGACGTCAGCTTGCCATCCAGATGATCCCAGACTTGGCGGTAACCCACTGCACGTATAGACGGCAACCCGGCATGCAGGTCACTTCTTGAGCGCAGAGCTACGACCTCGTCAATGAATCCCTGTTCCAACATTTGTGTGAATCTTTGTGCAATACGCTGGTGCAGTACCTGACGATTCGCCGGAGCGATGGCCAGATTGGCGACAGTATAGGGCAATTGACCGCGTCCCGATGCGCCTGCCTCAGCACTTTGCGCCAATTGACGCTGACGATGAGCGGTCATTGTCAGACCGCTGACCCGATAGACTTCCAGCGCTCGGGTCAGGCGTTGAGGATCATTGGGATGAATCCTCGCCGCAGACTCGGGGTCCACAGCCGCCAGTTGATCATGCAGCGCCTGCCAACCAAGGCGTTGAGCCTCGTCTTCGAGTTCGGCGCGGACCTGCGGGTCTGCTGGCGGCATATCCGCCAGGCCTTCAAGCAGCGCCTTGTAATACAGCATGGTGCCCCCCACCAGCAGCGGAATTTTGCCCCGAGCGGTGATATCGGCCATGGCCGCGAGGGCATCGGTGCGAAAATCTGCCGCCGAGTAGCTTTCGGCAGGGTCGAGAATATCGATCAGGCGATGGGGAAACTGCGCCAATAACTCCTTGGAGGGCTTGGCGGTGCCAATATCCATGCCGCGATACACCAGCGCCGAATCGACACTGATCAACTCGCAAGGCAGCACCTTGGTCAGCTCGATGGCCAGGTCGGTCTTGCCCGCAGCGGTCGGGCCCATCAGGAAAATCGCTGGAGGAAGCTGAGTCATCAACGGCCGCGCAAAAAGAGTTTGTCCAGATCGTCCAGACCCAATTGGGTCCAGGTCGGTCGACCGTGGTTGCACTGGCCGCTGCGCTCGGTGTTTTCCATATCCCGCAACAGGCCATTCATTTCCGCCAGGGCCAGGCGCCGGTTGGCACGAATCGCGCCGTGGCAGGCCATGGTGCCGAGCAGTTCATTGAGATGAGCCTGAATTCGGTCGCTGGTGCCGTATTCCATCAAATCAGCAAGCACATCATGCACCAGTCGATTGGCTTCAGCCTGCTTCAACAGCGCCGGAATCTGCCGGATCGCCAGAGACTCAGGTCCCAGGCGTTGCAACTCGAAGCCCAGACGCTGGAACCAGGCGACATGCTCTTCCGCGCAATCGGCTTCACGCTGGCTGACGGCAATCGATTCCGGCACCAGCAACGGCTGGCCACTCAAGCCTTCGCTGGCCATGGCCACCTTCAAACGCTCGTACATGATCCGCTCATGAGCAGCGTGCATATCCACCAGCACCAGGCCCAGAGCGTTTTCCGCAAGGATATAGATGCCCTTGAGCTGTGCCAGGGCATAGCCCAAAGGCGGAATATCCTCCTGCCCCTCCGGCAGGGCTGTGGCCGCAGCCCCAGGCAAGGGCGCAAAGAACTCGCGATAGACTCCCTGGGACTCCGCAGCCGGCAGCACTGGCTGGGGCCGTGGTGTGTACTGATACTGATAGCCACTACCAGCACCGGTGCCCGGCGCATTGAAGCTCGGCTGGGACTGCGGCTGCTCCAGGGCCAGGTTCGCGGCCAGACGCATTTCACCCTGGGGTCCGAACTCACCGGCTTCGATACCGCTTGGCCGCACAATCCCTGCTACCGCCGCCGGCGCCGCCAACTGGTCCTCGGGGCGCACGTCGCCCAAAGCCCTGTGCAAGGTGCCATAAAGGAAGTCATGCACCATACGCCCATCACGGAAGCGCACTTCATGCTTGGTCGGGTGCACATTGACGTCGACCACCGAGGGATCGACCTCGAAAAACAGCACAAAAGTCGGATGCCGGCCATTGAACAGCACATCGCGATAGGCCTGACGCACCGCGTGGGCCACCAGCTTGTCCCGTACCGCACGACCGTTGACATAGAAATACTGCAAGTCCGCCTGGCTGCGGGAGAAGGTTGGCAAGCCCACCCAGCCCCAAAGATGGAGACCGTTGCGCTCGACCTCAATGGGCAGCGCCTGCTCCAAAAAGCCCGAGCCACAGACCGCCGCCACGCGCCGGGCGCGAGCTGCATCATCCTTGGCTTCATGCAGACTGAGGATGCTCTTGCCGTTGTGGCGCAAATGGAAGGCCACGTCGAAACGCGCCAGAGCCAAACGCTTGATCACCTCCTGCAGGTGATCGAACTCGGTTTTCTCCGCCTTGAGAAACTTGCGTCGGGCTGGAGTATTGAAGAACAAGTCACGCACTTCCACCGAGGTGCCTACCGGGTGGGCCGCCGGCTGCACTCGCGGCGCCATGTCGCGACCTTCGGTTTCGACCTGCCAGGCCTGATCGGCATCACGGGTACGGGAGGTCAGGGTCAAGCGCGCCACGGAACTGATGGAGGCCAGGGCTTCACCGCGAAACCCCAGGCTCATCACCCGCTCGAGGTCTTCCAGGTCGCGGATCTTGCTGGTGGCGTGCCGCGCCAGCGCCAGAGGCAGATCGTCGGAGGAAATGCCACTGCCATCATCACGGACCCGCAGCAGCTTGACTCCAGCCTGCTCGACATCCACATCAATGCGCTTGGCGCCAGAGTCCAGGCTGTTTTCCAGCAGCTCCTTGATCACCGAAGCCGGGCGCTCAACCACTTCACCCGCGGCAATCTGGTTAGCCAGGCGCGGACTGAGCAGCTCGATGCGCGCGCCGCTGATTACCGAGTCACTCATTCCTTTGCCGCCAATTCAGTGCCGGGGATGGTCAGAACCTGCCCCACTTTCAATTCATCGCTTTTCAGATTGTTGGCACTGCGCAGGGCAGGCGCCGATACCTGGTAGCGCACCGCGATCATCGCCAGGGTTTCCCCCGGGTTGACCCGGTGATCGCGAGGCCCCTGGGCAATCTTCCCGGAATCTCGCAGCCAGGCGATATAGGTGCCCGGTGGCGGGTTCTGCTGGAAGAACTGCCGCACGCCGCTGCTGATGGAGCGAGCCAAGGCCTGCTGATGGCTGACAGTAGCCAGCTTCGAGGCTTCGTTGGAGTTGGAGATAAAGCCTGTTTCCACCAGGATCGATGGAATATCCGGGGACTTGAGCACCATGAACCCAGCCTGTTCCACACGCTGCTTGTGCAGCGGTGTGACCCGGCCGATGTTGTTCAGGACTTTCTGCCCGACATTGAGGCTGGAGGTCAGGGATGCGGTCATCGACAGATCCAGCAGCACCCCGGCCAGCATCCGGTCCTTGTCATCCAGGCTGACGTTGCCGGCACCACCGATCAGGTCAGAGCGGTTTTCACTGTCCGCCAGCCAGCGGGCAGTTTCCGATGTGGCGCCGCGCTCGGACAGGGCGAATACCGAGGCGCCAAAGGCTGCGGTCGAAGGCGCGGCATCGGCGTGGATCGAAACGAACAGGTCAGCGCCCTTCTTCCGAGCGATCTCGGTACGACCGCGCAACGGAATGAAGTAGTCGCCAGTACGGGTCAACTCGGCACGGAACCCCTTGATGCCATTAATCTGGCGCTGCAGTTCACGGGCGATGGCCAGCACCACATCTTTCTCATGCTGGCCACGGGAGCCGGAGGCACCCGGGTCTTCACCGCCGTGACCGGCGTCGATCACCACGATGATGTCGCGCTTGCCCGCCGGGGCCGGCGGCAGCTTGATCGCGGGCTCCGCAGGCGTGACTGGCACGGCGGGAACGGTGGCCACAGCTGGGGGCGGAGCAGCAGGCGGTGCGGCATCAGCAGGGTTGTCGAACAGGTCGACTACCAGGCGATTGCCGTACTGGGCGTTGGGCGCCAGGGTAAAACTCTTGGGGGTAACGGCCTTTTTCAGGTCGATGACCACTCGCAGGTCACTGGGGGTACGCTGCGCCGAGCGCATGGCGGTGATCGGCGTATTGGCCGTGGCGACATTCAGTGGACCGCCGAGGGTTGCGCCATTGATATCGATCACCAGACGATCCGGGGCCGTCAGGGTAAAGACGCTGTGCTGAACCGGACCGGACAGGTCGAAGACCAGTCGCGTGTTATCCGGTGCCCGCCACAGGCGGACGCTGCGAACCTGTGTAGCGGCCACAGCATCGACGGCCAATGCCGTAAGCAACAGTCCTACGACAGCAACCAACGCGCGAATGCGCATACCTAACCCCATCAATTATTTGAATTCCAACGCCAAAGCGGCACACCAGGACTCGCCTCGCGAGCCTTGAGACAATAGATGCACAGAACGCCCATTGTTATGCGGGGTAATGGTAATGGTCAGGTCGGGCTTTGGCAAAAAGCCTGCACCACGCTGGGGCCACTCCAACAGACACAGTGCATCGCCTTCGAAGTAGTCACGAATCCCCAGAAACTCCAGCTCCTCCGGGTCCACAAGACGATACAAGTCGAAGTGAAAAGCCCGCACCGAACCTATCTCGTAGGGCTCCACCAGGGTAAAGGTCGGACTTTTTACCGCCCCGTCATGCCCGAGGCCACGGATGATCCCCCGGGACAGGGTGGTTTTGCCCGCCCCCAGATCGCCCTCAAGAAAAATCACCCCCACGCCTTGAGTGACGCGAGCAATGCGTGCACCAAATTCCACCATGGCCTGCTCGTCGGCCAGATAAAGGGTTAACTCAGACACGGTGACTGCTCCTCCAACAACTGACGAATGGCTGGAATCAGATCACTGGCCGCCAGCCCTCGGCCCAATTTGCCTTGCTGCTCGCCAGCGCGGGCGTGTACCCAGACCGCCAGGCAAGCCGCATCGAATGTCGACAGTCCCTGCGCCAGCAACGCACCGATCAATCCTGCGAGCACGTCCCCCAGCCCCGCCGTGGCCATCGCCGGATGCCCACCATCACAGCGGGCCACTTGCCCCTCGGGGCTGGCGATCAGGCTGCCAGCCCCCTTGAGCACGGCAACCGCCGAGTATTTTGCGCTCAAGGCCCGGGCCGCCGCCGGACGATCACCCTGAACCTCGGCGATGGAGATCCCCAGCAGACGAGCCGCCTCCCCGGGATGGGGGGTGATCACGCTGGCCACCGGCAGTTGTAGACCGCCCAAGGCCAGGAGATTCAAGGCATCGGCATCCCATACCTGAGGCAAAGGCGCGTTGGCCGCTGCCGACAACAGGCTGCGCCCCCAGGCGCCCTGCCCCAGTCCGGGACCAACCACCAGTACCGTGGCCCGCGCCAACAGCCCCATCAGTTGATTGGCCGAATGGGTGCCCTGGGTCATGACTTCCGGCAGCCGCGCAGCGGCCGCCGCGACGTGCTCATTGCGAGTTGCCAGGGACACCAGCCCCGCACCACTGCGCAAGGCACTTTCCGAACTCAATAACGCGGCGCCAGCAAAGCCGCGGTCGCCACCGATCAGCAACAAATGACCGAATTGCCCCTTATGAGCGTCCAGAGGACGAGCTTCCAATCGCGGCAAATGAGCGTCAGTCAGCAGCTGAACGTCGAGTAAAGGGTGTTTTGTCTGCGGCATGCGTCTTCGGGCTCCGATGTCTGGCAGAATTATACGCACCTCAGCTCCGGTTTCTCTCGCCTCATGCCCGCTATTACCCAGGATCTCCCCGCTCTCGCCCAATCGATCAAGGACTGGGGCCGCGAACTGGGCTTTCAACAAGTCGGTATCAGCGGCCTGGACCTGGCCGAGCATGAGCAGCATCTGGAGCGCTGGCTCGCCGCCGGCTACCACGGCGAAATGGAATACATGGGCGCCCATGGCAGCAAACGCTCCCATCCCGATCAGTTGGTGCCCGGCACGCTACGGGTGGTATCGCTGCGCATGGACTACCTGCCCGGCGACACCCAGATGGCCCAGCGCCTGGCCGAACCGTCCAAGGCTTATGTCTCGCGCTACGCCTTGGGCCGCGACTATCACAAGCTCATCCGCAAACGTGTGCAGCAGTTGGCCGAACGCATCCAGCAAGCCATTGGCCCCTTTGGCTACCGCGCGTTCGTCGACAGCGCACCGGTACTTGAAAAAGCCATCGCCGAGCAGGCCGGGCTCGGCTGGATCGGCAAGAACACCCTGGTGCTCAACCGCAAGGCCGGCAGCTACTTCTTCCTCAGCGAGCTGTTCGTCGACCTGCCGCTGCCCGTGGACGAACCCCACGCCACCGAACATTGCGGACGCTGCACCGCCTGCCTGGACATCTGCCCGACCAATGCCTTCGTCGGCCCCTATGTACTGGATGCCCGGCGCTGCATTTCCTACCTGACCATCGAGCTGAAAAACGCCATTCCCGAAGACCTGCGCCCACTGATCGGCAATCGGGTATTCGGCTGCGATGACTGCCAGATCGTCTGCCCCTGGAACCGCTTCGCCCGCCCCTCGGCAGAAGGCGACTTCAAACCCCGGCACAACCTGGACAATGCCGAACTGGCGGAACTGTTCATGTGGGACGAGGACAAGTTCCTCAGCAGCACCGAAGGCTCGCCCCTGCGCCGTGCCGGCTATGAGCGCTGGCTGCGCAACCTGGCGGTGGGCCTGGGCAACGCGCCCTCAAGCATTCCGGTGCTGGAAGCGCTCAAGGCCCGCCAGGACTATCCCTCGGAACTGGTCCGCGAACACGTGGAATGGGCCCTGGCGCAGCACGCCAACCGTCAATGCTCGTCGTTGTAGACGAACTTGGGCATTTCCCAGTGAAAACGGATCGCCAGCAGGCGCAATAGAAAGCCACCGAACAGGGTGACCAGGATCGACTGCTCGCTGGGCAGCTGCAAATAGATGCACAGCATGTAGCACCAGGCCGCGGCGAAGGACACGCTGGCGTACAGCTCACGGCGGAAGATCAGGGGAATGTCGTTGCAGAAAATATCCCGGAGGATGCCGCCAAAGACCCCGGTGATCACCCCGCTGACCGACGCCACCAGCATGCCGTGGCCCATTTCCAGGGCGGTCATGCAGCCGATCAGGGTAAAGGCCACCAGACCCACGGCGTCGAGCACCAGAAACAGCGAACGCAGGTGACGCATCAGGGGCGCGATAAAGATCGTCACCAACGCCGCCACCGAGGTCAGTACCAGGTATTCCGGGTGCTTGACCCAGGTCAGCGGGTAATGCCCCAACAGCACATCACGCACCGAACCACCGCCGAGCGCAGTGACACAGGCGATCAGCACCACGCCAAACCAGTCCATGCCACGCCGGCCGGCAGACAGGGCGCCGGTCATGGCTTCGGCGGTAATGGCGATCAGATAAAGCATCAACAGCATGATGGCGGTCCTTACAGGAAGGCGCGCAGTCTACTCAGTTGAGGCGAGCACCAAAAGAGGGCGGGTACGGGCGCCGCTTGCAGCGTGCGCCCGTTCGCCGGCAAGCCGGCTCCTGCAGGTCAGAATTTGATGAAGTGCTTGCGGTAGTGCTGCAGCTCGGCGATGGACTCGCGGATGTCGTCCAGGGCCAGATGGGTGCTGCCTTTCTTGAAGCTGTCGCGCACGTCAGGAGCCCAGCGGGCGGCTAGTTCCTTGAGGGTCGAAACGTCCAGGTTGCGGTAATGGAAGTAGCTTTCCAGAGCCTTCATGTGGCGATAGAGGAAGCGCCGATCCTGGCAGATGCTGTTGCCACAGATGGGCGACTTGCCCTTGGGTACCCACTGCTCCAGAAAGGCAATGGTCTGGGCTTCGGCTTCGGCCATGCTGATGCGGCTTTCGCGAACCCGCTGGGTCAGGCCGGAACCACCGTGCTGGCGAGTGTTCCACTCGTCCATGCCGGCAAGGATCTCGTCACTCTGGTGGATAGCGATGACCGGCCCTTCAGCCAAGGTGTTCAGATTGCTGTCAGTGACAATGGTCGCCATCTCGATGATGACGTCGGTGTCGGGGTTCAGACCGGTCATTTCCAGATCGATCCAAATCAGGTTCTGTGGGTTTTGCATGGGGGGCTCCTCGGCGTAGTTGCGCAGTTTAGCCTAGAGGGCCTGCCCGGCGTGCTAAACTCGCCGCCGTTTTACCTATCCGCCGTAATTATCAACACGGAACACCAATGGCCAAACGCCAGCTCAATCGTCGCCAAAACTGGCGCATCGAAAAGATTCAGGGTGAGCGCGCTGCCCGCGCCGCCAAACGCGAGTCCTCCGCCGTAGAGGCGCTGGAGGGTGGCGACCTTGGCCCGGAACAGACCGGCCTGGTCATTGCTCACTTCGGCGTGCAGGTCGAGGTTGAAGCCCGGGAAGGTGAGCTGGCCGGCCAGGTGTTCCGCTGCTACCTGCGAGCCAACCTGCCAGCGCTGGTGACCGGCGATCAGGTGGTCTGGCGCGCCGGCAATCAGGGCATCGGGGTGATCGTCGCGCAATTGCCGCGCAGCACCGAGCTGTGCCGACCGGACAGCCGTGGCCAGCTCAAGCCGGTGGCCGCCAACGTCGACATGATCGTGATCGTGTTTGCCCCCATGCCCGAACCCCACGCCAATCTTATCGACCGCTACCTGGTTGCCGCCGAGCACGCCGGGATTCGGCCGCTGCTGCTGCTGAACAAGGCCGACCTGATCGACGAGCAGAACGCTCCGGCACTCAATGCCTTGCTGGCGGTCTATCGCCAACTGGGCTATCCGCTGCTGGAAGTCTCGGCCCACCACGGCGATGGCATGGAGCAACTGCAAGGCTTGCTGGACGGACGCATCAGCGTATTCGTGGGGCAATCGGGGGTGGGCAAGTCATCCTTGGTGAACAGCCTGCTGCCGGAAGTCGAAACCCGAGTCGGCCCGCTGTCGGAGTACTCCGGACAGGGCACCCACACCACCACGACAGCGCGACTGTTCCACTTCCCGGGCGGCGGTGAACTGATCGACTCCCCCGGCATCCGCGAATTCGGCCTGGGGCATGTCAGCCGCGCCGATGTCGAAGCTGGCTTCATCGAGTTCAACGACTTGCTGGGTACCTGCCGCTTCCGTGACTGCAAGCATGATCGCGAGCCGGGCTGTGCATTGCTCAAGGCTTTGGAAGACGGGCGCATCCAGCAGCAACGGATGAACAGCTACCGCTCGATCCTCGCCAGCCTGCCAGACAGCGGCTACTGAGCCGAGCACCGTAGAAACAACAAGGCCGCGATCTTCGCGGCCTTGTTGTTTGTCACCTGACGGTTCCCGGCTTGGGAGCCGGCGCCTGGCCGGCCGATCCCTGCTCATCCATCTTCAATACGCCATCCTCGAAGATGTTCATGCGCTGGCGCACTTCATGAGCGGGCAACGGCTCGCTACCCGGCGGCAAGGCATTCGGGTCCGCCGCCGCACCCGGCACTTCACCTGGCGCCCCAGTGCCCTGGTTGGGCGCAGGAGCGTTTGGATCGGTCTGCTCGCCTTCGATAGCGCGCTGGGCCTTCTTGGTCAGCACCACAATATCGATCCGCCGGTTGACCGGGTTGAGCGGATTCTTGCGGTCGAACAGCGCAGAGGAGGCAAAGCCCACCACCCGCGCCACTTGCGGATCGGGATAACCGCCAGCCACCAGAGCCCGACGCGCAGCGTTGGCACGGTTGGCGGACAGTTCCCAGTTGCCGAACTCACCACTGCCGGCATATGGCGTGGCATCGGTATGACCGCTGATGCTGATCTTGTTCGGCACCGCCTTGATGGTGTCGGCCATGGCCAGCAGGATGTCTTCGAAATACGGCTTCAGACGTGCGCTGCCAGAGTCGAACATCGGCCGGTTCTCGGCATCCATGATCTGGATCCGCAAGCCGTCCGGAGTGATTTCGAAGAGGATCTGGTCCTTGAACTTCTGCAGTTGGGGATTCTCTTCAACCTTGTTCTGCAACTCTTGTAGCAGCAGTTCGAGACGCTCGCGCTCCACCTGCTCGGCCATGCCCTCCACCTGATCGGCATCCACCGTGACCTTGTCCGGTTGCGGCTGGGACTTGATCTCGGGGTTTAGGGTGTTATCCGGCGCCAGTTCGGGAGAGCCACCCAGATCAATGATGTAGGGTGTGCCGCTTTCCGAGAAGCCGATCGGGTCCTTGAAGTAACCGGCGATGGCGATCTTCTGTTCCGGGGTTGCGGTGGACAAGAGCCACAGCACCAGGAAGAACGCCATCATCGCCGTGGCGAAGTCGGCGAAGGCGATTTTCCAAGCGCCCCCGTGATGCCCGCCAGCGAAGCGCTTGACGCGCTTGATGATAATCGGCTGATTATTTTCCATGACTTAACGACCGCGAACCGCTTGTTCCAGCTCGGCGAAGCTAGGACGGTGCGCTGGGTACAGAACCTTGCGCCCGAACTCCACCGCCAGCGAAGGCGGCATGCCGGAAGCCGAAGCGACCAGGGACGCCTTGATGGCTTCGTAGACGTTCAGCTCTTCCTTCGCATCGTGCGCCAGGGAAGTGGCCAACGGACCAAAGAAACCATAGGCCGCGAGGATACCGAAGAAGGTCCCGACCAACGCCGCACCTACGTGCAAGCCAATGGACGCCTGGTCGCCATCCCCCAGGGACGCCATGGTTACCACGATCCCCAATACCGCCGCCACGATACCGAAACCGGGCATGCCATCGGCGATCCCGGTAACTGCATGGGAGGGATGCTCAAGGTCTTCCTTGAGACTGAACAGTTCCATGTCGAACAACCCTTCCAGCTCGTGAGGAGCCATGTTGCCGGAGGACATGATGCGCAGGTAGTCACAGACAAAAGCGGTCATGCGCTCATCTTTGAGCACTGCAGGATACTTGGCGAAAATCGGACTGGCCGCAGCGTCCTCGATGTCACCCTCGATGGCCATCATGCCTTCGCGACGACTTTTGTTGAGGATCTCGTAGATCAGCCCCAGCACTTCCAGATAGAAGGTGTGAGTGAAGCGCGAACCGAACATACCCAGCGACTTTTTGATGACATGCATCGTCATATAGCCTGGGTTGGCCTGGAGGAATGCGCCAAAGGCAGCACCACCAATGATCAAAACCTCGAAAGGCTGGATCAGTGCCGCGATTTTGCCGTGTGAAAGCACGTATCCGCCGAGCACGCTCGCGAATACGACGATGATGCCGATAATTTTAGCCATAGGTAGGAGAGTACTTACTGAGTCGGGTTCAAGGTCATATTCGGAAGTTCTTAAAACTCTTCTTCTACTTATCGGCAAAACTGCGCCAGACTATAGCCAGTTAAGGCGAAAAGCCAGTTTGGCCCGCTCTGGGCGTGTTCACAGCAGACGATGATTGCGCCCGACCATGTCTAATGAAACCAACGTCCCACATTCCCCGCCCACCTCTCTCGACGCCTGGGTAAAGCTCCTCAATGGCGTGCGCTTGCCCGTGCCGCAAGCCAGCCATGATCGAGTGTGCAAAGCCATCGCCAACAATCGCAGTTCGCTGCGGGACATTGCCGAACTGATGCAAAACAGCCCGGCGCTGGCCCTGAGCGTGATCCGCGAAGCCAACCGGCACTCCCACGGCAGCATGAGCGAACCGGCAGAAAACCTGGAGGTCGCGGTCAACCGCCTGGGACTCAAGCGCACCGAAGAACTGCTCGAACAACTGCCCACCCTGCCAGAGGAACAGATTCCGCAGGCTCTGCGTCAGTTGCAACTGATCAGCCAACACGCCACCCAGCAAGCCAACGGGTTTTTCGCCGGGCGCCTGGCCCGACTGTGGCAGGACATTCACTGGGGCAGCCTGCTGCTCCTCTCGCCACTGTGGGCCATGGCCCTGGTCTACCCCAAGCTCGTGGAAGAATGGGAACTGCGAGTCATCTATAAGCACGAGTCGGCTCGTCAGGTAGAAATGCAACTGTTCGGCGTTCGGCTGATGGAATTGTGCCAGGCCCTGGTCCATGCCTGGCACCTGCCAATCTGGGTTCGGCAGGGTTATCGCCTGCTGACCCAGGAGCAGCGTCAACTGGCCAAGGTCATGCTGATCGCCCGCGACAGCGAACATCCGCTGCGCCAGCAACAGCGCCTGGATGCCGATCCGGACCTGCAGCGCTGGCTGAACCAGCCAGCCAACTGCGTCCTGCTGGCCAACGGCCTGGCCTTGGCGGCGCAGCACTCCTGGAACAACGCTCATGGCCGACGCTGGCAAAACCTTACCGGCCTGTATCTACAAATTCCGGTCGCCCAGGTCCAGCAACAGCTACACCAGCAGGCCGTAACCAGCGCTCGCAATGACAGCCAACCCGATCTCTGGCACCCGGCCCAGGCCCTGATCTGGCCCTGGGATGTCCGGCGCCTGCACAACGGTGAACAGCCGGTACCGGCTCCGACAGCCGAGGAGTTGGCCAAATGGCGCAAGCTCTGCAGCGAACTTCTACTGGAACCCAGCCCCTTCACCAATGCCGTGCACCTCACCAGCTTTGCCCGAGATGCCCTGGTGGCCTGCGGCATGCGTCGAGTGCTGTTACTGATGGTGGACCGCAGCCAGAGCCACCTGCGGGTACAGCAACTCTATGGCCTGCCCAAGGAAACAGCAGGGCTGACACTGCAGGCCAAACAGAGCACGGTCCTGCAACGCCTGCTGGAAAAATCTGCCCAGGTGCGCCTGACGCCGGCCAACAATGGGCAGTTCTCCGCCCACCTGCCAATCTCCTTGCGCCAGTTGTTTCGGGGCGAGCACCTGCTGATGCGTTCCCTGTCGTGCAACGGCCGGGTACTGATGCTGGCCGTGGCCGATCAGGGCGGCGTTCCGTTCTCGGAAATCAGCGTCCAGGCGTTCGGCAAGACCGCTCAGTGCATCGAAAAAGCCTTGCATAGCTTTACCAACCGCAGCCAATGACGCTTGCGCTACAATCCTTCCCTTTGTGCCCTGGGGACCTGACATGTCTGACTTCTCTGGCTTGCCGCTGGTCATCGAACCGAGCGACTTGCTCGCCCGCCTCGACGCCCGCGAACTGATCCTGGTCGACCTGACCAGCGCTGCCCGCTATGCAACCGGGCATATTCCCGGGGCGCGCTTCGTCGACCCCAAGCGCACCCAGCTCGGCCAGCCCCCCGCTCCCGGACTGCTACCGCCACAGAACGCACTTGAAGCGCTCTTCGGCGAGCTCGGGCACAACCCGGACGCGGTCTACGTGGTCTATGACGACGAAGGCGGAGGCTGGGCCGGCCGCTTCATCTGGCTGCTGGACGTGATCGGCCACAGTCGCTACCACTATCTGGACGGCGGCCTCACGGCCTGGCTGGCACAAAGCCTGCCAGTGACCACCGAAGTCCCGGCCCCGGCAGGCGGCCCAGTGCCCCTGATCCTGCATGACGAACCCACCGCCACCCGCGAATACCTGCAAAGCCGTCTCGGTGCAGCTGACCTGGCCATCTGGGACGCTCGCGGCCCGCTGGAATACTCCGGGGAGAAAGTCCTGGCCGCCAAGGGCGGACACATTCCCGGTGCGGTGAACTTCGAGTGGACCGCCGGCATGGACCAGGCGCGCCATCTGCGCATCCGCCGCGACATGCCGCAGATCCTCGCGGACCTGGGCATCAGCAAAGACAAAGAAGTGATCACCCACTGCCAGACCCACCACCGCTCGGGCTTCACCTATCTGGTGGCCAAGGCGCTGGGCTACCCACGGGTCAAGGGCTACGCCGGCTCCTGGGGCGAATGGGGCAATCATCCCGATACGCCCGTAGAGATTTAAGGTTTTTAAGGACACCCAATGAAAAAGCGTTTGTTCATCCTCAGTCAGTACCTGCTGCCTCATCACCTGCTGTCACGCCTGGCCGGCTGCATTGCCGAGTGCCGTGTGCGCTGGTTCAAGAATGCATTCACCAGCTGGTTCGCCAAGCAGTACCAAGTGAACATGTCCGAAGCCCAAGTGGAGGATGTGACGGCCTACGAACATTTCAATGCCTTCTTCACCCGCGCCCTGAAAGAGGGCGCACGTCCGCTGGACTCAACCCCAGGCGCAATCCTCAGCCCCGCCGACGGTGCCATCAGCCAACTGGGGCCGATCGAACACGGCCGGGTATTCCAGGCCAAGGGCCACAGCTACAGCGTGCTGGAACTGCTGGGTGGCGATCCGGCCCTGGCCGCGCCTTTCATGGGCGGCGACTTCGCCACCGTCTACCTGTCGCCCAAGGACTATCACCGAGTGCACATGCCCCTGGCCGGCACCCTACGGGAAATGGTCTACGTGCCCGGGCGGATCTTCTCGGTCAACCAGACCACCGCCGAGAATGTCCCGGAATTGTTCGCCCGCAACGAACGCGTGGTGTGCATTTTCGACACCGAGCGCGGCCCGATGGCGCTGGTACTGGTCGGCGCAATGATCGTCGCTTCGATTGAAACCGTCTGGGCCGGTCTGGTAACGCCACCCAAACGCGAGCTCAAGACCGTGCGCTACGACGAAGCAGCCCGCGCGCCCATCCATCTGGAAAAAGGCGCAGAGATGGGGCGCTTCAAACTGGGCTCCACGGCCATCGTGCTGTTTGGCCCGGATCAGGTGCAGTGGGCTGAAGAACTGGCCGCCGGCTCGCCAGTGCGGATGGGCCAGGGTATGGGTCTGCCCAAGGCTTGAGACCTGAATGCCGGACACAAAAAACGCCGCTGATCAGCGGCGTTTTTTATGGGCGGGGATTTTTCCCGGGACTCAGAGCTGCCCGTCGCGGTCGCGGAAACCCAGCAGATACAGCACGCCGTCCAGACCCAGGGTCGAGATCGCCTGCTTGGCCGATTGCTTGACCAGCGGCTTGGCACGGAACGCCACGCCCAAGCCGGCAATTCCCAGCATCGGCAAATCGTTGGCGCCATCACCCACAGCGATGGTCTGCTCCAGGCGCAGGCCTTCCTTGTGGGCCAGCTCGCGCAGCAGATCGGCCTTGCGCTGAGCGTCGACAATCGGCTCGATGGCGACGCCGGTGACCTTGCCGTCCACCACCTCCAGTTCGTTGGCGAACACGTAATCGATACCCAGCTTGGCCTGCAACTGCTTGGCAAAGTAGGTGAAGCCGCCGGAGAGAATCGCGGTCTTGTAGCCCAGGCGCTTGAGCTCGGCAAACAGGGTTTCGGCGCCCTCGGTCAGGCGCAGGGACGCGCCGATGGAATCCAGCACGCTGACGTCCAGCCCCTTGAGCAACGCCAGGCGCTCCTTGAAACTGGCACGAAAATCCAGCTCGCCGGCCATGGCCCGCTCGGTGATTTCTGCCACCCGCTCACCCACGCCTGCCGCCTTGGCCAGCTCGTCGATGACCTCGGCCTCGATCAGCGTCGAGTCCATGTCAAACACCGCCAGGCGGCGGTTGCGGCGGAACAGCGAATCTTCCTGGAAGGCGATGTCGACGTTCAGCTCCTGGGCCACGCTGAGGAATTCGGCTCGCAGGGCTTGCGGATCGGCGGCTTCGCCACGCACCGAAAACTCGATGCAGCCTTTGCCCTGATCGGCTGGCATATCCAGGGGCATGCGCCCGGACAGGCGATCGATGTGATCGATGTTCAGACCATACTTGGCAGTGATCGAACTCACACGCTGCAACTGCTCGGCGGTGACCTTGCGCGTCAGCAGGGTGACGATGTGGCGTTGCTTGCCCTGCCCGTCGACCCACTGCTGGTAGTCCTCCTCGGACACCGGTGTGAAACGCACCTGCTGATCGAGCTTGTAGGCGGTGAACAGAATGTCCTTGAGCACCGACGAACTCTGCTCGTTGCTGGGAATTTCAACCAGGATGCCGAACGACAAGGTGTCGTGGATCACCGCCTGACCGATGTCGAGAATGTTCACACCACCCTGGGCCAGAACACCCGTAATGGCCGCAGTCAGACCGGGACGATCTTCGCCGGTGATGTTTATCAGGACAATTTCGCGCAAGGCGCACCCCCGAGGTGGAAAAAAAGCGCATTCTACCCACTTTCGGTGACCATCGGGCACAGCCAGCGCTTTGCCGGTCTAGGGCCTGTCGCTATACTGCGCGTCAACTTCACGGACAAAAGAGCCGAGCTCAGTGAACCGGCCCACGCCAGTTAAAACCGATAACTTCTTCCTGCTGATCTTCCGTGCACTGCGCCACCGCCGTGTGCCGATTGCATTGCGCATTGCCAGCCATAACGTGATCCTGGTCGCCCTGGCCCTGGTGATCTATGCCGGTGTGATGGGCCTGCAGTTCAAGCAAGCCATGCACGAACAAGCCGACGCCCTGGGTCAGAGCCTGACCACCCAGACCGCCACTTCGGCCACCGAGCTGCTGGTGTCCAATGACATCCTCAGCCTCAACGTCCTGCTCAACAACCTGACCAAGAACCCGCTGGTCGCCCATGCGGCGATCTACAGCGTCGACAACCGCATCCTCGCCGAAGCCGGGCAACGCCCCAAGAGCAGCCTGCTGGGTGAAACCGAGGGCGTTTACCAGACCAAGATCACCTTCCAGGACGTGACCGCCGGCAACCTGCGGATCAGCCTGGACATGGCGCAGTTCCAGCAGCCGATGACCATCAGCCTGCAGAGCATGGGCATTCTCAGCGCCATCCTGCTGGCCCTGGCTCTGGCCCTGAGCCTGCGCCTGGGTCGCCACATCTCCACCCCGCTGCTGCAACTGCGGGTCTGGCTGCGGGACCTGGATGAGCACACCCCGGCGACCCAGCGCCAGGACGAAATTGGTGATCTGGCGCGCCAACTGCACGCTCGCCTGGTACCGGAAAAGCCCGAGCCAGAGCCGCAGCCAGAGCTCGAAGAGCAGGATGACGAGGAACACGAAGCCACATTCGAAGTGCGTAACCTGCGTGACCCAAGCTTTGATGAAAGCACCCCGCTCGCCGGTCTGAAGCCTGCGCCACGGCATCTGGTCAGCGCCGAGGAGGACGAACTGGACGAAGAAGATCCGTTCGCCGACCTGCGTGATCACTCGTCGACTCCCGCCCCCAAACCTGCGCTGCAACCCCAGGTCCCGGCTCAGCCTCAGCACAGCGCAGTACTCGCAGTGCAGTTGGGAGCCCAGGAGCAACTGCGCCGCCTGCCCCGCGCGCGGCTGATGGAACTGCTGGAGCGCTATCGCGATTGCCTCGACCAGGCGGCCTCGCTGTACCAGAGCGAACTGCACACCCTGAACGATGGCAGCACGCTGATGCTGTTCCATAGCGAAGACAGCGGCGACGACTACCTCACCAACGCCATTTGCTGCGGCGAGCTGTTGCGTGCTCTGGGCCATGCCCTGCAGATCGAAGTGGCGGACAGCGGCATCACCCTGCAACTGCAATTGGGCCTGACGCTGGGCGAAGGACTGTTCGGCCTGAGCCAGATCGACCTGCTGCTGACCGAAACCGCCCAGGACGCCCTGGCGCTATCCCAGCACAGCCGCAATCTGCTGCTGGTGGAGCGCCAGATCAATGACGACGCGCTGATCCGTCAGCGCGCGCGTATCCGCCCTATCGCCAGCCCGGAAGGAGCTTGCTGTGTCGAACGGCTGATGGAGCCCTATCCGTCAATGCTGGAACGGCAATTGGCGCGCATGCATGAGACACGGGCCAAGCTGTAAGGCTCGCACCATGCAAGAAACAGCCCGCCAAGTGCGGGCTTTTTTGTGGCCTTCGTGTAGCCACTGACGCAGCTTGCGACAAGCCCCGAAGGAGCTTCAGCGCGAGGCATGACTGCGGCCTGCTCGCAGACCACAAGGATGGTGCCGGCCATATGAAACACCTGCCACAGCCAGTAACGAAAAGGCCCGCGGATTAGGCGGGCCTTGTCTTGCAGCGGCTCAACTCAGAATCTGAACACTTCCATATCCGTACGGATTGGCGTGGCCATTGGGATCTTCGGCTGCTTCTCATGCTCGGCAGGCTTGGGCGCAGGTGCCGGCGGCGCCTTGCGTGGCACTTCTGCCACCGCTGGCTGATTGGCCAAGGGTTTGAGGGCGACCGACAATTGCTCGGCCAGACGCTGCAACAAAACGCCCTGGGCCTGGACCTGAGACGCCGTGGTACCCGCATGCTGCTCCTGCAGGTGAACAATGCGGTTGTCCCGCACCTGACCACGACGATCGATCAGGCGCCACTGAGCATCCAGTACCGCCGGTTGCGACTTGCCGGAATCCAGGCGAGTGATCGACAGCAGTACCTGGACATCCGGAGTGAAGCCGCTGGTGGCCGGCGCCAGAACCACGCGCTGGCTATCCAGGTGGCCGGCCACCTGGCGCAGCAGCAACTGGTCGATGTCCGAAGACAAGCTACCGGCCCAACGGCCATCGGTGGAGGCTTGCAGGCTGCCATCGTCCTGGCGTTGCAAGAGGGTTTCCCGTTGCAGGTAGTCAGCGATCAACACCGGCCCCAACAATACCGACATGCCGGCACTGGCCGGCTGGGCTGGACTTCCGCTGTCCAGCTGATACAGCGACACCGGCTGGTGTACGCTGCAACCCGCCAGGCCAAAAACGCCCGCGAGCAAGAAAACAAGAGGAAGGCGCAGAGCAGTCATCATCCCATCCAAGTGGCGGCCACAAGGCTGGCCACAGTGTAAATACTCAAAAAAATTGAATAACGCCCGGCCACGCCAGCGTTTGAAACGCGCATATCATCCGTGAATATGCGCCATGACTCCAGTGTTCTAGCGTTGATCTGGCGCTTAAGTCCAAGATCGAACGCTCTAGCCCGCCCTTAACTGAGCGGCTCTACCAACAACGCATCGACCCGCTGGAAACCGCGAGGCAGTTTGTTGCCACGACGCCCGCGCTCGCCCTTGTAGTGTTCAAGGTCATCGGCCTTCAACGACAAGGTGCGCTTGCCCGCCTGCAACACCAGGGTCGCGCCATCGGGCAGTACCGCGATGTCGGTGACGTACTCTTCGCGGCTGGCCACGCGCTCACCGGGAATGCCGATGATCTTGTTGCCCTTGCCTTTGCCCAACTGCGGCAGGTCGCTGATCTTGAACACCAGCAGACGCCCCTCGGTGGTCACCGAGGCCAGCCAGTTCTGCTCGCGGTCGGCCACCGGCCGCGGCGCCAGGACCTTGGCGTTGTTCGGCAGGCTCAACAGCGCCTTGCCCGCCTTGTTCTTGGCCTGCAGATCTTCGCCCTTGACCACGAAGCCATAGCCCGCGTCGGAAGCGATCACATACAAGGCATCGTCATCGGGCAACAGTACGCACTCGAACGTCGCACCCGGTGGCGGCGTCAGACGACCGGTCAACGGCTCGCCCTGACCACGGGCCGATGGCAGCGTGTGGGCCGCCACCGAGTAACTGCGGCCGGTGGAGTCGATGAACACCGCGAACTGGTTGGAACGCCCCGCAGCAGCAGTCTTGTAACCGTCACCGGCCTTGTAGGACAAACCAGTGGCGTCAATATCATGCCCCTTGGCACAGCGAACCCAGCCTTTTTCCGACAGAACGATGGTCACCGGCTCGGTGGGCATCAGCTCGTTTTCCGACAGTGCCTTGGCTTCCGCACGGGCGACGATCGGGGAACGACGGTCGTCGCCGTAGGTTTGTGCGTCTTGCAGCAATTCGGTACGTACCAGCTTCTTCAGCTTGCTCTCGCTGTTGAGCAGGGCTTGCAGCTTGGCCTGCTCCTTGAGCAATTCATCCTGCTCGGCCCGCAGCTTCATCTCTTCCAGACGCGCCAACTGCCGCAGGCGGGTATCGAGGATATAGTCGGCCTGGATTTCGCTGAGGGCAAAACGCTCGATCAGCTTGGCCCGCGGATGCTCCTCGGTACGGATGATGTGAATCACCTCATCCAGGTTGAGGTAAGCGATCAGCAAACCGTCCAACAGATGCAGGCGACGCTCGACCTTGTCCAGGCGGAACTGCAGGCGCCGGCGCACGGTGGCCACCCGGAACTCCAGCCATTCCACCAGCAACGCCCGCAGGTTCTTCAACTGCGGCTTGCCGTCCAGACCGATGATGTTGATGTTGACCCGGTAGGTCGATTCCAGCTCGGTGGTGGCGAACAGGTGCTGCATCAGCTCATCGGGATCGACCCGGTTGGAGCGCGGGATGATCACGATGCGGCAGGGGTTCTCATGGTCCGACTCGTCCCGCAGATCGGCCACCATCGGCAATTTCTTGGCCTGCATCTGCGCGGCAATCTGCTCCAGCACCTTGGCCCCGGAGACCTGGTGCGGCAGCGCGGTGACAATAATGTCGCCATCCTCGATCCGATACACGGCGCGCATGCGCACCGAGCCACGGCCGGTTTCATAGATCTTCAGCAGGTCGGCGCGCGGGGTGATGATTTCCGCTTCGGTGGGGTAATCCGGCCCCTGGATATGCTCGCAGAGCTGCTCCACCGTGGCCTTGGGTTCGTCCAGCAGACGCACGCAGGCCGAAGCCACTTCCCGCAGGTTGTGCGGCGGCACGTCGGTGGCCATGCCCACGGCGATACCGGTGGTGCCGTTGAGCAGGATATTCGGCAGACGCGCCGGCAATACCAGAGGTTCCTGCAAGGTGCCGTCGAAGTTCGGCCCCCAGTCCGCAGTGCCCTGGCCCAGCTCGCTGAGCAGCACTTCGGAATAGCGTGACAGACGCGCCTCGGTGTAACGCATGGCCGCAAAGGACTTGGGATCGTCCGGCGCACCCCAGTTGCCCTGGCCGTCCACCAGCGTGTAGCGATAGCTGAAGGGCTGTGCCATCAGCACCATGGCTTCGTAGCAGGCGGAATCCCCGTGAGGGTGGAACTTACCGAGTACATCACCCACGGTACGCGCGGATTTCTTGTGCTTGGAATCGGCATCCAGCCCCAGCTCACTCATGGCGTAGACGATACGCCGCTGTACCGGTTTCAGGCCGTCGCCGATATGCGGCAAAGCACGGTCCATGATCACGTACATGGAGTAGTTGAGGTAGGCACTTTCGGTGAAGTCAGCCAGTGACCGGCGTTCTACGCCATCCAGGCTGAGATCAAGGGAGTCGCTCATGCGGGCCTCATTGGTTCGTTGTCTGGCGCAGCAGCATAGTGCCGCCGCGCTGAGTAAATTCAAGTTTCTTCAAAGCGCTCATGCCCAGCAAAATCTGGTCGCCGTCGAGCCCCGGGGCCACCAGGGCCCTGACGTCCTGGAGAACGATATCCCCCAGTTGCAAACGCTCTATACGGGTCCGATAACCCTCGCTGCGCCCGTTGGCCGTGCTCAGGGTGACCGGCACCCCGCGCTCCAGGCCCAGGCGCTCGGCCAGCCCGGAAGGAATCGACACCTCAGTGGCGCCGGTATCGAGCATGAATTGCACCGGCTGCCCGTTGATATGGCCGCTGGCGACGAAATGCCCCTGGCCGTTGCCGACCAGTTTCACTTCGATATAACCCTCATGTTGTTGCGAACTGACGACCGTGTTCGGGTTCTCCTGACGGGCCTCCCAATCAGCGAAGAACCGCGTGGCCAGAAACAGCGCAGCAGCCCAGGCCATGATCAGCATCACGCGCCCGGCACTCTTGCCCGGTTGCTGGCTCATGACTTGCTACTCCAGCCACCTTCAGGCGCCGCAAAACGCCAGACGATGGGACGGGCCTCGCCATCGGCGCGGGCTCCATTGTTGTTGTCCACACCGATCCAGGCCCCCTTGGCATCCACCACCAAGGCTTCCGCCAGCCCATAGGGCTGTGGATAACGTCGATGCTCCACCAGCGCCTCGGCGGCATAGGACCAGCACTGCTCGACCTTCGCGGTCTGCGCATCCCGGCGACAGATCTGATAGGCGTTACGCTCCAGGGTGAACAACTTGCCGTCGAACAGCGACACGTCGGCAAAATCCCGGGACACCGCCTTGGCATTGGGCACCTGCTCCGGCTGCATTTCCGAGCCTGCCTCACTGAGCAGCACGCAACCACCATCACAGTCCCAAGTGGTCTGCCCGCGCTTGACCAGCAACAGCCCGCGCCGCTCACGCTCCGCCGCCAACCAGATCCGGTCGCCGGCAGGGTTCACCGCCAGGCCTTCGAACAAGGCGTTGAAATGCAGGAGCATGCCACTGGCCCGCGCTTCACGGACCATGATCGGGGAGATCTTCAACCAGGCCGGCGCGCCTTGCGCCGGCACTTGTAGCACCGCGGCATGAGCCTCGCTGATCACATACTTGTTGCCGGCGGCGTCGCAGGAGATGCCTTCGAAATCCAGGTCGCCACCACGCACGAAGGACGCCGCCCAGGTCCGTGACTTCAAGCCCCAGGGCAAGCCGGTATCGGGTACTGCAGGCACCTCCAGCTTGACGGCATCGGCCTGCCAGGCACTGTCGCGAGTATCGAGCTTGTAGATCTGATCATCATCGCGGTCGGAAACCGTCCACAAATCCTGGCCACAGAGTGCCAGCCCGGACAGATTGCCGCCGCGCATGCCTTTCACAGGATGCTCGGACAACAAGGTCAGTTCGGGCACTGGCGCGGCCACCACCGAGGTTGCCAATAGCGCTAGGGCCAGGGCAAAACCTCTGTGCATCAGGCCAGCACCTCGGCCAGGTTGCCCTTGGACTCCAGCCAGGACTTGCGATCACCGGCGCGCTTCTTCGCCAGCAGCATGTCCATGATTTCTGCGGTGGCCTCGACATCGTCCAGGGTCAACTGCACCAGGCGCCGAGTGTTCGGGTCCATGGTGGTTTCACGCAGTTGCGGCGGGTTCATCTCACCCAGCCCCTTGAATCGGGTTACCTGGGGCTTGCCGCGCTTCTTCTCGGCCACCAGGCGATCGAGAATGCCGTCGCGCTCGGCATCATCGAGGGCGTAGAAGATGTCCTTGCCCAGGTCGATGCGGTACAGCGGCGGCATGGCCACATAGACGTGACCGGCATTCACCAACGGGCGGAAATGCTGGACGAACAAGGCACAGAGCAAGGTGGCGATGTGCAAACCGTCGGAGTCGGCGTCGGCGAGGATGCAGATCTTGCCGTAGCGCAGTTGGCTCATGTCCTCGGCGCCGGGATCGACGCCGATGGCCACGGCAATGTTGTGCACTTCCTGGCTGGCCAGGACTTCGCTGCCGTCCACTTCCCAGGTGTTGAGGATCTTGCCGCGCAACGGCAGGATCGCCTGGAATTCCTTGTCCCGTGCCTGCTTGGCCGAACCACCCGCGGAATCACCCTCCACCAGGAACAGCTCGGAACGCATCGGGTCCTGGCCAGCGCAGTCCGCCAGCTTGCCGGGCAGCGCCGGGCCCTGGGTAATGCGCTTGCGCTCGACCTTCTTGCTGGCCTTCAAGCGGCGACCGGCGTTGCTGATGGCCAACTCCGCCAGTTGCATGCCCAGCTCGGGATTGGCATTGAGCCACAGGCTGAAGGCGTCCTTGACCACACCGGAAACGAAAGCCGCCGCCTCACGGGACGACAAACGCTCTTTGGTCTGGCCGGAGAACTGGGCGTCTTGCATCTTCATCGACAGGACGAAGGCGATCCGTTCCCAGACGTCTTCCGGAGCCAGCTTCAGGCCACGGGGCAGCAGGTTGCGGAATTCACAGAACTCGCGCATGGCATCCAGCAGGCCCTGACGCAGGCCGTTGACGTGGGTACCGCCCTGGGCCGTGGGGATCAGGTTGACGTAGCTTTCCTGAACACTGTCGCCACCTTCCGGTAGCCACAGCAGGGCCCAGTCCACCGCTTCCTTGTTACCGGCCAGGCTGCCGCAGAACGGCTCGCTGGGCAGGCGTTCGAATTCGCTGACCGCATCCACCAGATAGGAGCGCAAGCCGTCTTCGTAATGCCACTCCACCTTCTCACCGCTGGACTTGTCCTCGAAGCTCACCAGCAGCCCCGGGCACAGTACCGCCTTGGCCTTGAGCACATGCTTGAGGCGGCTGACGGAGAATTTCGGCGAATCGAAGTATTTCGGGTCCGGGGCAAAGTACACACTGGTACCAGTGTTGCGCTTGCCCACGGTGCCGACCACTTCCAGCTCGGTGGCCTTGTAGCCGTCGGCGAAGGTCATCTGGTATTCGTTGCCGTCGCGCTTGACCCGCACCCGCACCTGGTTCGACAGGGCGTTGACCACGGAAATACCCACCCCGTGCAGACCGCCGGAGAACTGGTAGTTCTTGTTGGAAAACTTGCCGCCGGCATGGAGCTTGGTGAGGATCAGCTCGATCCCGGACACGCCCTCTTCCGGGTGGATGTCCACGGGCATGCCGCGGCCGTCGTCGCAGACTTCCAGGGAATGGTCGGCGTGCAGGATGACCTGTATCGACTTCGCATGGCCGGCCAGGGCTTCGTCGACACTGTTGTCGATGACTTCCTGGGCCAAATGGTTGGGCCGCGTGGTGTCGGTGTACATGCCCGGGCGTTTGCGCACCGGGTCGAGTCCCGAGAGGACTTCGATGGCGTCTGCGTTATAAGAGCTAGCGCTGGGAGTGGCCATGGGTTCTCGTCGTTAGTCGTTCAATGAATATGGGGCGAGGCCTTCACAGTGCCGTGAAGTCGATCGCCTGGTACTGATCGGCAGTGATGCCGGCAAAATTCAACATCGCCGGCAATTGTCCGGCAAAACCTTGGAAACTATGATCGCCGCCGGCCTGAATGCGCAAGGCGCAGGCACGGTAATAGCGCTCGGCGCTGCGATAGTCCAGCGTCTCGTCCCCGGTCTGCAACCACACCTGATAACGCTGTGGGTCCTGAGGCGGCGCGACTTCCAGCGCTGCCAGGGCCGCCACATGGTCATGGGTCAGCTCCCAGGTTTCATCGGTATACAGGTTTTTCTGCGTGCCCAGATAACCGTCGAACATCCGGTGCGGGCTGACAGCAGGGTTGATCAGCAGGGCTTTGAGCCCGTAGCGCTCGGCAAGGTGAGTCGCATAGTAGCCGCCGAGCGAGCTGCCGACCAGCAATGGTCGACCGAGCTCGGCAATCGCCTGCTCCAGCTGGCCAATGGCCTGTCGCGGATGATGATGCAGGGCCGGTACCCGCAATTGTTCAGCCAGCCCCAGCTGCTCCATGACACGCCGCAACTGAGAGGCCTTGGTCGACGCGGGAGCACTGTTGAAGCCGTGGATATAAAGGATCGAACCGGACATGCGAACTCCCTGTGCACCTGGGCAAAAGCCGCAGTTTACAGGGATGACGACAGGTTACGAAGCCGCTTCAGTAGCCGTTGCTACCGTAGTCGATGGTGAATTCGTAGCCCAGGACCCGTTCCACACCGGTTTCCAACCGTCCATCGGGCCACAACCGCAGCCAGCGATAGCCAGGCACCTGCTCCTCGACCTTGAAGTCGTCGCTGCCGGGCTCGAACTGGATGCAGGTCGAGGGTGAGGCCAATAGCCGCATGGCGCCGCGCTGGCGATCGATTTCCTGATGCACATGCCCCCAGAGCAAGGCACGGACCTGAGGGAAAGCATCGAGCACGGCGAACAGTGCCTCGGCGTTGCGCAGGCCAATGGGCTCCATCCAGGTACAGTCAATGGATACCGGGTGATGGTGCAGGCAGATCAGGTGATGGCGCTCAGGCGCCTCGCTCAGGGAGTGAGCCAGCAATTGCAGTTGGTCGTCCTGCAGGTAACCCGGCACCGAGCCGGGCACCGCCGAGTCCAGCAAGGTGATGCGCCAGTTGCCGATATCCATTACCGGCTCCAGCAAGTCACTGTCCTGCGTCGCCAGTTGCATGACCTGCGGCTCGTCATGGTTGCCCGGCAGCCAGCGGCCCGGTGCCGGAATCTGTCGGGTCAACTGACGAAAGCGCTGATAGGACTCCAGGGAACCGTCCTGGGACAGATCACCGGTGGCCAGCATCAGGTCGATCCGCGGCTGCTGCGCCAGCACCTGCTCGATGACTCGCTGCAGACTGTCGGCGGTGTTCATGCCCAGCAAGGTGCCATCAGCGTCGGCAAACAGGTGGCTGTCAGATAGTTGCACCAGCAGTACGGAATCGTCGGCAGTCAGTGCGGATACGCTTGGCACGGCGTTCTCCCGGAGCAAGGGCACAAAGCATGATGAAGGCGGCAATTATGCTGGGGGAAATGCAAAAGAGGAAACCTGGGAAACGGACCCAGTTCACATCTATCGCACGGCTTCGAACTCGTGGCCGCAGGCCAGGCAATGACTCAGCCACTCCCCAAGAAAGACATTCAACTGAGCCTTTTCATCCGGCTGATGCATGAAGGCATTGGGATAGGGATAGATGCTGCGAAAACGCCGGGCATGCTCGGCACTGATGACCTCCGCCATCCGCGCATCGTGATAGACCTGCACTTCCAGTTGCGGCACGGGCAGCCACGGCAAGCTGTGCTCCTGACGCACCTGCAAGGTGGTGGTGTAGGGACAGGCCAGCACCACTTCCAGGGCCAGTACGCCGAGCATCTGGTCGCCCTGGGTCACGGCAATGCGCCGTGCCACAGGCTGATTGCGCATGTCAGGCAACAGGCGCATCAGCCGAGCGTAGTTGGCCTCGCAGGACGCTTGCAGCCCCGCGAGATCAACCCGATAGCGGTCGCGTACCTTGTTTACGACCATAACCCCCTCACTTCAGCGCGATTGAGCGCCAGCCACTGCAAGGCAATGATGCTGGCGGCATTGCAGATCCGCCCGTCACGCATGGCCTGCAACGCATCCTCATAAGCCATCACCGAAACCCGGATGTCTTCCGCCTCCTCTTCCAGCCCATGCAGCCCGCCGGCAGCGCTGCTGTCGCAACGGCCCAGGAACAGGTGGACGAACTCGGTGCTGCCCCCCGGCGACGGAAAATACTGGGTCATCGGCCACAGCGCAGAGATGTCCAGGCCAGCTTCCTCCTGTGCCTCACGCCGAGCAACCTGTTCCGGTTGCTCGTCCTTGTCGATCAGCCCGGCCACCAGTTCCACCAGCCAGGGCGTAGCGGTCTTGCCCATGGCGCCAACGCGGAACTGTTCGATCAGCACCACTTCATCGCGTTGCGGATCGTACGGCAGTACGCAGACCGCATCGTGACGGACAAAGACTTCACGATTGATTTCCCGCCCCATGCCACCGGCGAACAACTCGTGGCGCAATTGCAAGCGATCGAGCCGGTAGAACCCCTGGAAGCAGTTTTCACGCCGGATGATCTCAACGGCACTTGGCGTGGAGTTGGCAAAGTCAGTCATAACAATCCTCGTGTACAGCGTATTCGACCCGAGGATCCCCCTCGACTTCGCGCCATCCTAACGCGCCCGCGGCTGCCGATGCAGCCCCTTTACCCTCAGCGGGATAGACGGCGAGGGGCTAAACCTACTCTAATTGCTTCTATTGAGCTTAGTGGCGAACCGACTGCCTCGCAGACAGTCGAAGCCGGTAACTTTTGCCTCCCCCCTGGTTTATGAAGGACGCCCATGTCGCTTGTCAAAATCGCCTCCGTGGCCTGTATCGCCCTGACCCTGGGCGCCTGCCAAAGCCTGTTTCAGCCAAGCTACAACACCCCACTGGAAACCAAGCGCGAGAAATCCGAACAACTCAAGCCCGGCTGCAGTGGCGCCGACTGCCCACTGGTCAACCTTGACACCGTGCACTTTCCCGCCGAGCCGCAACTGGACGCCATCGTCGAAAAACGCTTGCTGCAAATGACCCGCACCAGCCCCGACGCCCCACTGCCGGCCAGCCTCAGCGCCTACCGCGAACAGTTCCTGCGCAGCGCAGCAGACCGCCACGGCATGTACCTGCAATCCAAGGTACGCGAGCAGCATGACGGACTGGTGATCATCGAACTGGCCAGCTACCTGGACACCGGCGCCGCCAATGGCACCCCGGGACGGGGCTTCGTCAATTACTCGCGCCAGCAACACAAGGCCCTGAACCTGGCAGACATGCTCCTGCCCGGCCAGGAGGACATGTTCTGGAAGGCTGCGCGGGTTGCCCACAACAACTGGCTGATCAGCACCCACCTGGATCGCGAAGCCGAATTCGTCAAGACCTGGCCGTTCCAGAAAACCCCGAACGTGGCCCTGACCCAGAAAACCGTGACCCTCAAGTACGACGTCACCACCATCGCGCCCTCGGTTCTGGGTCATATCGAATTGCAGATTCCCTACGACCGCCTCAAGGGCGTGCTCAAGCCCGAGCTGTTTCCCGAGAACTGAACGCCCGCCCCAACAGCCACTGCAACAGCCCTGCCAGTACCAGTGACGGCAGGGTTGCACCGACATCCGGATACAAATTGGCCAGCAGGTGACAGGTGCTCACCCCACCCAACCGGGCCGGCAGCGCCGTCCAGCGCAGGGCTGAGTGCGGGATCTGCCCGCTGCGGCGACGCAGGATGAAGTGATCCACCAGCACCACGCCAAACAACAGCGCAAATGCCGAGCCGATCAACAGCAGGAAGTTCTGGTACCGGGCCAATGGCGCCAAACACGCGCTGGTCGGCCGGCTCCGCGAGATCGGGATAGCAGGTACTTGCCCTGCTCAAGGGATCTATCTCAGAAAGAACAGGAGCAAGCTGCAAGCCTCAAGCATCAAGAAAAAGCACTTCGGCCTTTGCTTTCCGCTTGCAGCTTGCAGCTCGTGGCTTAGACCTTCTTGTACAGCTGGCTGCCTTCCTGCTTGAAGCGCGCGGCCTGCTCGGCCAGTCCCTTGACGACATCCACATCCACCGCTTCGATGCGCTGGTTGGCCGCGTATTCGCGCACTTCCTGGGTGATCTTCATCGAGCAGAACTTCGGCCCGCACATGGAACAGAAATGTGCCACCTTGGCCGAATCCTTAGGCAGGGTTTCGTCGTGGTAGGAACGTGCGGTGTCCGGGTCCAGGCCCAGATTGAACTGGTCTTCCCAACGGAACTCGAAACGCGCCTTGGACAGGGCGTTGTCGCGGATCTGCGCGCCAGGGTGACCTTTGGCCAGGTCGGCAGCATGGGCCGCGATCTTGTAGGTGATGATCCCGGTCTTCACGTCATCCTTGTTCGGCAGGCCCAGGTGCTCCTTGGGCGTGACGTAGCAGAGCATGGCGCAGCCGAACCAGCCGATCATCGCCGCGCCGATACCAGAAGTGATGTGGTCGTAGCCCGGAGCGATGTCGGTGGTCAGCGGGCCCAGGGTGTAGAACGGTGCCTCGTCGCAGCACTCCAGCTGCTTGTCCATGTTCTCCTTGATCAACTGCATCGGCACGTGGCCCGGGCCTTCGATCATGCACTGCACGTCGTGCTTCCAGGCGATCTTGGTCAGCTCGCCGAGGGTTTCCAGCTCACCGAACTGGGCTTCGTCGTTGGCGTCGGCAATCGACCCCGGACGCAGACCATCTCCCAGGGAGAAGCTGACGTCGTAGGCCTTCATGATTTCGCAGATTTCGTCGAAATGGGTGTAGAGGAAGTTCTCTTTATGGTGCGCCAGGCACCACTTGGCCATGATCGAACCGCCCCGGGAGACGATGCCGGTGACGCGCTTGGCGGTCAGCGGTACATAGCGCAGCAACACGCCGGCGTGGATGGTGAAGTAGTCCACGCCCTGCTCGGCCTGCTCGATCAGGGTGTCGCGGAACAGCTCCCAGGTCAGGTCCTCGGCCACGCCGTTGACCTTTTCCAGGGCCTGGTAGATCGGCACGGTACCGATCGGCACCGGCGAGTTGCGGATGATCCACTCGCGGGTTTCATGGATGTGCTTGCCGGTGGACAGGTCCATCACCGTGTCCGAACCCCAGCGGATGCCCCAGGTCAGTTTCGCCACTTCTTCCTCGATGGAAGAACCCAGGGCGCTGTTGCCGATATTGCCGTTGATCTTCACCAGGAAGTTGCGGCCGATGATCATCGGCTCCAGCTCAACGTGGTTGATGTTGGCCGGGATGATGGCGCGGCCGCGGGCGATTTCCTCGCGGACGAACTCTGGGGTGATTTCTTTCGGAATGCTGGCGCCGAAGCTGTGGCCGGCGTGTTGCTGCTTCAGCAGGCCGGCGGCGCGGGCCTCCTGCAGCTTCATGTTTTCGCGGATGGCGACGTATTCCATCTCGGCGGTGATGATGCCTTTGCGCGCGTAGTGCATCTGGCTGACGTTGGCCCCGGCCTTGGCTCGGCGCGGGTTGTTGACGTGGGCAAAACGCAGCTTGGTCAATTCCGGGTCCGCCAGACGCTGCTGACCGAAGTTGGAGCTCAGACCCGCCAGGCGCTCGGTGTCGCCACGGTCTTCGATCCACGCCGAACGTACATCGCCCAGGCCCTTGCGCACATCGATCACCACGTTCGGATCGGTGTAAGGACCGGAGGTGTCGTACACAGTGACCGGCGCGTTGATCTCGCCGCCGAAATCGGTGGGGGTCACGTCCAGGGTAATTTCGCGCATGGGCACGCGGATGTCCGGGCGGGAACCCTGGACATAGACTTTTTGCGAGCGGGTAAAGGGCTGCACCGATTGTTGGTCGACTTGGGCCGACTCACTGAGGTTGCTAGCGTTTTTTAGTTTTGTCGTCATCACGGGCTCTCCAGACAGCATCCAGGCAGTGGGATTTTGTCGGAGCGAACCTGTAACGGACGGACGCACCCTGTCTAAGCAACTAGTGAGTGCAGTGCTTGGTACTCGAGGGGTGTTCGATTGTCGAACAACATCCCGGACGAAGCACAAGAGGACTCGCCGGGTGACGAGAAATCTTGTTCCCTACGCAGGCGCTAACCTGATCAGGTTCAACGGGATCCGGATTATCCGATCTCAGCCTCATAGCAAGGCACCCCGACAAGAACCGAGCCAGTCTAGACAAAGCCGGGACAGAACGCCAACCCCCGTGCAATAAGCAGGATGAATGGCGTAATTAGCGGATTGTTGCGACCTGCCAGCGGCTCTACACTCCTTGCCCTGTGTCGAACCTTGACGCTCTATGGGTCGCGCCTTAGCCTTGGCGCCTGGATTATCTCCGTAATATCAACTCTAGGGATCGCCGAATGCTGCGCAAACTCTCACTGGCTGTTGCCGTGTCTTGTGCGTCCAATGGAATGGCCTGGGCAGCAGAAGCGCCTTTGACCACCAAGACCGACCTGGTCAGCGTCTACCAGGAAGCGGTGGACAACAATGCCGATCTGGCCGCTGCACGCGCCCAGTACGGCGCCCAGAAGGAAGTGGTGCCCCAGGCTCGCGCCGGGCTTTTGCCCAACCTCTCTGCCGGCGCGGACATGAGCAATACCCGCACCAGGTTCGATGAGCCTTCCATGACCTCGACCCGCAGCGGCAACGTCTACCAGGCGACCCTGGCCCAGCCGTTATTCCGCGCCGATCGCTGGTTCCAGTTGCAAGCCGCCAAGGACATCAACGAACAGGCCTCGCTGCAACTTTCGGCCACCGAACAGAACCTGATCCTGCAAAGCGCGGAGAACTACTTCGCGGTGCTGCGCGCCCAGGACAACCTGGCCTCGACCAAGGCCGAGGAAGCCGCCTTCAAACGCCAGCTGGATCAGTCCAACGAACGCTTCGATGTGGGCCTGTCGGACAAGACCGACGTACTGCAATCCCAGGCCAGTTACGACACCGCCCGGGCCAACCGCATCCTTGCCCAGCGCCAGGTGGACGACGCCTTCGAGGCCCTGATCACCCTGACCAACCGCGAGTACAACGCGATCCAGGGCATCGTCCATACCCTGCCGGTGCTGGCGCCGACCCCCAACGATGCCAAGGCTTGGGTCGACACCGCCGCCAAGCAGAACCTCAACCTGCTGGCCAGCAACTACGCGGTCAGCGCCGCCGAGGAAACCCTCAAGCAGCGCAAGGCCGGGCACGCCCCGACCCTGGACGCCGTGGCGCAGTACAAGAAAGGCGACAACGACGCCCTGGGCTTCAGCAACCCCAATCCGTTGACGCGCTACGGCAGCGATGTCGAACAGCGCTCCATCGGCCTGCAGTTGAACATCCCGATCTACAGCGGCGGGCTGACCAGCTCCCAGGTTCGCGAGTCCTATTCGCGCCTGAGCCAGACCGAACAGCAGCGTGAATCCCTGCGCCGCCAGGTGGTGGAGAACACCCGCAACCTGCACCGCGCAGTGAATACCGATGTCGAGCAGGTCCAGGCCCGACGCCAGTCGATCATCTCCAACCAGAGCGCGGTGGAAGCCACGGAAATCGGCTATCAGGTGGGGACGCGCAATATCGTCGACGTGCTCGATGCCCAGCGCCAGCTGTACACCTCGGTGCGCAACTACAACAACAGCCGCTACGACTACATCCTCGACAACCTGCGCCTGAAGCAGGCCGCCGGCACCCTCAACCCCGGTGATCTGCAAGACCTGTCGCGCTACCTCAAGGCCGACTACAACCCGGACCGTGACTTCCTGCCGCCGGACCTGGCCAAGGCCGCACAAGAGCAACTCAAGGCTCGCCCCTGAAGGCCGCCGCCATAAAAAAGGCCACCCCAGCGGGTGGCCTTTTTGCATGCCGGCAAAGCGCTTTCGGGGCTACGACTCAGCGCTCCTTGAGCAAACGGTCGAGCCCATCGAGCAAACGCTGCAAAGCGCCCTGATTGGCCTTGAGCACCTTGAGCCCGGCCTCGGCCATCCTCTGTGCATCCCGGGGCAACTCGAACAGGCGCTGCACTGCCACCGCCAGTCCCTCAGCGTCATCCACCTCCTGCAAGGCACCGGCCTCGCGCAGCATCGCGGCGATTTCCAGGAAGTTGAACAGGTGCGGCCCGCTGATCACCGGTTTGGCCAGGGCCGCCGGCTCCAGCAGGTTGTGCCCGCCATTGGCGACCAGACTGCCGCCGACAAAAGCGCTGTCGGCCAGGGCGTAGAGGAACAGCAACTCGCCCATGGTGTCCCCCAGCAACACCGAGGTGGTGGCGCCCACCGGTTCCCCAGCGGAGCGGCGAACCGTCGCGAATCCCTGTTGCTGGCACAACTCGAACACCGAGTTGAAGCGCTCCGGGTGCCGTGGCACCAGGATCAGCAGGGCATTCGGGTAACTGGCCAGCAGTTGCCGATGGGCGTCGAGCACCACGGCATCTTCACCTTCGTGGGTACTGGCGGCGATCCACACCGGGCGCTCCATGGCCTGCCATTGCTGGCGCAGATCCCGGGCACGCTCCAGCAGTTGCGGGTCAATGCTCAGGTCGAACTTGATCGAGCCTGTGACTTCCACCGTCTCGGGACGTGCACCCAATTGACGGAAACGCTCGGCTTCGGCTTCGGTCTGCACCGCGAACAGGCTCATTTGCCCCAGCATGGGCGCGGTCAGGCGGGCAAAACGCCCATAGCCCTTGGCCGAGCGCTCGGACAACCGGGCATTGGCCAGGGCCACCGGAATCCCGCGCCGGGCGCACTGGTCAATGTGATTGGGCCACAGCTCGGTCTCCATGATCACCGCCAGCTTGGGCTGCACCCGATCCAGAAACCGCGCCGCGGCGCAGGGCAGATCGTAAGGCAGGTAGCAATGCTGGATTCGTGGCTCATTGGCGAACAACGCCTGGATACGCTCGGAGCCGGTGGGCGTCATGCAGGTCACGGTGATCGGCAACTGGGGATAACGGGCCAACAGGGCACGAATCATCGGCGCGGCGGCGATGCTCTCGCCCACAGACACCGCATGCACCCAAATGCCGCCAGTCTGCATGGCCGGCAAGCCAAGGGAGAAACGCTCGCCAATGCGCTTGGCATAAGCCGGAGCCTTGCGCGAACGCAGCCACAGGCGAATCGCTACCAATGGCAGCCCCAGGTAAAACAGTGCGGTATAGAGAGTTCTATTCATGGCGGCGGAGTTTATCGGTTTTTTAGCCGATCGCCTTCAGGTGCACGGCAAAACGTTCCGCCAGCCAACGCGCCGCCGGCCCCAGAGGTTCGTCGCGGCGCCAGGCCAACTCCACCACCAGCGCCGGCGGGGTCCATTCGCTGACCAATTCGACCATCTGGTGCTGGTAAGCCGGGTACTGCACCACATGCCGCGGCAGCCAGGCCCAGCCCAGGCCGCGCATCAGCCATTCAGCCATGACATAGAAGCTGTCAGCCCGCCAGACCTGGGGGCTGACCTGCTCGCCACCGGGATAACCGCTGAGTTGAGGAGCGATCAACAACTGCCGGTGCCGGGCCAGCAGTTGGCGATTGACCCGTTTCTCATGGGCCAGCGGATGCCCCACGGCGCAGACGGTGACCATCTCGACGCTGCCCAGGGCTTGGCGCTCCAGGGTTTCCGGCATCTGCTCATGGTGAAACAGCAACCCCAAGTCGGCCCGACGCTCCACCAGTTTGCGCGCCACGTCCCCCTGAGCACCGCTGGCCAGTTGCACTTCCAGGCTGGGAAAGCGCTCGGCCAGTGCCTCCAGGCTGTCGAGCACCGGCTGATAGGGCATCGCCTCATCCTGGGCCAGGCGCAACCGCGCCTCCTGGCCCCGCATCAAGGCCAGCGCCCGGCCATTGAGGCGATCACACTGGCGGAGGATTTCCCGGGCCTCCTGCAACAAGGCACTGCCGGCTTCGGTGAGTTTTGGCTGACGGCCGCTGCTGCGCTCGAACAGGCTCACTCCCAGGTCCTCTTCCAGCAGGGCAATGGCACTGCTGATGGCGGACTGAGCCTTGCGTTGCTGGCGGGCTACTGCAGAAAACGAGCGCAGCTCGGCAACACTGACAAACAGCCGCAACTGCTCCAGGTTCCATTGCATGTTCATAGAGCAACCTATCTCCATAACAGATAGGTAATGACTTTACCCCATCTGAACACTCTCTAGAATGCCGACCTCAGAAAAGCAGTCCCAGACACGAGGAACCCTCCCATGAACGCTTACTACTACCTGGCCATCGCCATCTGCGCGGAAGTAATTGCCACTGTTTCAATGAAAGCGGTCAAGGGCTTGAGCACACCACTGCCCCTGGCGCTGATCATCGTCGGCTACGGCGTGGCGTTCTGGATGCTGACCCTGGTAGTGCGCACCGTCCCGGTAGGCGTGGCCTATGCAGTGTGGGCAGGCATGGGCATCGTCATGGTCAGCATCGCCGCCCTGTTTCTCTACGGCCAGAAGTTGGATATCCCGGCCATGCTGGGCATGGCGCTGATCGTCCTCGGCGTGGTGGTGATCCAGCTGTTCTCTAAAACCGCCGGGCACTGACCCTCTGCTCATGCAGGAGCCGGCTTGCCGGCGAGCAGCCCCCCCCGTGACAACCTGTCACGGGGTTCGCCTGGCCGCTCCTACAGATTCACGAGCCTGTATACTGCGCCTCTCGTTTTGAACACTGAGGTCGCTGCATGCCATCCGCTATTTCTACCGATGTGCTGATTGTCGGCGCAGGCGTCGCCGGTCTCTGGCTCAACGCCCGTCTGCGGCGCCAGGGCTTTTCCACTGTACTGGTGGAAAGCGCCAGCCTCGGTGGCGGACAGAGCGTGAAATCCCAGGGGATCATCCACGGCGGCGCCAAATACGCCCTGCACGGCGCCCTCACCGGTGCCTCGGAAGCCATCGCCGACATGCCGCGGCGTTGGCGCGAAGCCCTGGCCGGCACCGGCGAGCTGGACCTGTCCGGCGTGCGCCTGCTGTCCGACGCCCATTACCTCTGGTCTCCCGGCACCCTGGCCGGCAACCTCACCAGCTTCTTTGCCAGTAAGGCCGTGCGCGGCCGGGTCGATCAGGTCAAGGGCGAACAATTGCCCCCGGCCCTGCAAGACAAACGCTTCAAAGGCAAGGTCTATCGCCTGGCCGAGCTGGTGGTGGATGTGCCTAGCGTCATCCAGCGTCTGGCAGACCTCGGCGGCGATAGCCTGCTGGCCGGACAGAAGATCGAACCCCTACTGGAGAATGATCATCTGGTGGGCCTGCGGATCGATGGGCGCGAGATCCGCGCGCAACGCATCGTCCTCAGCGCCGGTGCCGGCAATGCCGACCTGCTCAAGGCCATCGGCCTGAGCCAGCCGGCCATGCAGCAACGTCCGCTGCACATGGTGCTGGTCAAGGGGCCAACCCTTAAACCCCTGTACGCCCATTGCCTGGGCGGCGGCCCCAAACCCCGGATCACCGTCACCACTCACCCGGCTGCCGACGGCCAATGGGTCTGGTACCTGGGAGGCGATCTCGCCGAAGCCGAAGGCGTGGCCCGGGAACCGGCGGCGCAGATCGCCGCTGCCCAGAAGGAACTGGGGCAACTGCTGCCTTGGGTCGACCTGAGCCAGGCGCAGTGGGCCACCTTGCGAGTGGATCGGGCCGAGCCGGCGCAATCGGGCCTGACCCGGCCGGATAACGCCTTCCTCGCCGAGCAGGATCGCCTGCTGGTGGGTTGGCCGACCAAACTGGCCCTGGCGCCGGACTTCGCCGACCGCGTTCTCGCGGCTCTGGAGCGCGACGGCATTCGTCCAGGCCACAGTGATCCACTTCCCGCCCTGCCCAAGCCGCCCCTGGCACAACCGGCCTGGGAGCAACTGTTGCCATGAGCCAGCCGACCCTGCATAACCTGCATCGCCCCATCGGCAGCACCGGCCTGATGGTTTCGCCTCTGGGCCTGGGCACGGTCAAGCTGGGCCGTGATCAAGGGGTGAAGTACCCCAGTGGCTTCCAGATCCCAGATGACCAGGAAGCCCGCATGCTGCTCAAGCTGACCCGCGACCTGGGCATCAACCTGATCGACACCGCCCCCGCCTACGGCCGCAGCGAAGAGCGCCTGGGCCCCCTATTGCGCGGCCAGCGCCAGGAATGGGTGATCGTCAGCAAGGTCGGCGAAGAGTTTGCCGACGGCGTGTCCCGCCACGACTTCAGTGCCGCTCACACCCGACTGTCCGTGGAGCGCAGCCTGCAACGCCTGGAAACCGACTTCATCGACCTGGTGCTGGTGCATTCCGACGGCAACGATCTGGCGATCCTTGAGCAGTACGAGGTCTACCAGACCCTCGCGCAGCTCAAGCAGGAGGGCAAGATCCGTGGCTTCGGCTTCTCCGGCAAGACCGTCGACGGCGGTCTGAAGGCTCTGGAGCAAGGCGATTGCGCCATGGTTACCTACAATCTGAACGAACAGGCCGAGCGGGCGGTCATTGACTATGCCGCCGACCACCACAAGGGCATCCTGGTGAAAAAGGCCCTGGCCAGCGGCCATGTCTGCCTGAGTCCGGGCATCGACCCGGTGCGGGCCAGCTTCGAACTGCTGTTTGAGCGGCCCGGCGTTGCCAGTGCTATCGTCGGGACCATCAACCCGTTGCACCTGGCCCATAACGTGGCGACCGTGGCACAGGTTCTAGGGTCTGTTCCCGCTTGGTGACAGGCCGCGACGGCGGCTCACTGGGCACAGGGCAAGGCGCGAGGAGCGCTGTTTGGTTGTTCCAAATAAGCTCCGAGCAACGCCGCCCTGTGCCCAGTGAGCCCCGTCCCTTCGGGTTGCATGCCAAACGGGAACAGACCCTAGGTACCAACTGATGCCGCCGACGCGGCCGACCCCGACGCAAGAAGGAGCCGAGATGTCGCGACCGCTCATTAGAAAGAACCCCAGCAACTTCAAGACCCTGCCGCTGTTCGTCGAAGCGACTCCCGAAGGCCTCTGCTACCAGAGCGTCGGGAGGCCGCTGAACTTCGCTCAGACCCTGCAGCGCCGACGCGCGGTGACGGTGGCAGACCACGAAAGGTTTGCCTTGGAACTGGCCAACCTCGGGGTTTCTGTACGCCTGACCCTGCACTGGCAGAACCGTGACTACTGGGTGCTGGTGCGCCAGCGACGCCAGGACCGCGGCGACGTGGTGCTCAAGCTGATCTCCGGCTACGTACCCGCCCATGAACTGAACCTGCCGCTGCACACGGCCATCCAGGAAATCGCCGAGGAATGCCTGCTGGAAACCCCGGAAGGCTGGCTCGGCGGACGCTTCAACGACACTTGGCTACCTGCCCCTTACGCCGGGGCCCTGCATTATCGCGAGGCCCTGCCCTTTCGCCTGACTCCACTGTCCGGAGCCGCGCGACCGGTACGCTGCGCCAACCTGCAATTGCTGGAGCGACCCCGAGCCTACGTGCACCTGCCCACCGCCTCGTTGCAACTGATCTACGACCTGCGCCTGGACGTCCCCAAGGAAGCCAAGTCGCTGAGCCTGTTCCACGTCGACGAGCGCCTGGAAGGCGACCAGTTGGTGGCGCGCCTGGACCGCAAGCGGCCGGATCTGTACCTGATGCCCCTGGACAATGGCCAGCCCTGTGCCGAGCTGTACACCTTGAAGAAGGATCAACTGCACCCGGCCAGCACCCGCGGCCTGTACCTGGCCGAAAGCTTCGCCCAGCAGGAAGGCTGGGTGGTGCGTGAGGAGCGGATTCGCTGGAAGGACTGGCTCAGGCAACGAGGCCTGAGCGAACCGGAAAAGGACTCGAAGCTTTCGCGCCTGACCGGCAAGGCCCGGCAGATCCTGCGCAAGATGGTTCCCGCCAAGGCCAGGCGCCAAGGCTGAGGCAAAAAAAACGGCGCCTGGAGCAGGCGCCGTTTTTTCAGACTGCAACCGTTACTGGGCCTTGTCGGTCTTGCGGATCTTCTCGACGATGGCGGTGGTCGAGCTGTTCTCCACCAATCCCAGCACCTTCACCGTGCCGCCATACGCCGTGACGATATCGGCGCCCACCACCTGATCGATGCCGTAGTCGCCACCCTTGACCAGCACGTCCGGGCGGACCTGGGACAGCAGGTTTTCCGGAGTGCCTTCAGAAAAGCTGATCACCCAGTCCACGGCCCCCAGCCCCGCCAGCACCGCCATGCGCCGGTCGACACTGTTGATCGGACGTCCAGGCCCCTTGAGGCGGCTGACCGAAGCATCGTCGTTGATCGCCACAATCAATCGGTCCCCTTGAGCCCGGGCCTGTTCAAGGTAGGTCACATGCCCAGCGTGAAGGATGTCGAAGCAGCCATTGGTGAACACGATCTTCTCGTTGTGCGCCCGGGCATCATCGATGGCCAGCAACAGCTGATCGAGGCTCAGAACACCGCGCTCGGAACCTTCCTCGCGCTGGATCGCCCGACGCAGCTCCGGTGCACTGATGGCCGCCGTCCCCAGCTTGCCGACCACAATGCCCGCGGCCAGATTGGCCAGGCCCACCGCGTGGGGCAGCTCTTCACCGGCGGCAATCGCTGCCGCCAGGGTCGAAATCACGGTATCACCGGCCCCAGTGACGTCGAACACTTCACGGGCACGGGCCGGCAGATGCAGGGCCGGATGATCCGGACGCAACAGGGTCATGCCGTGCTCGCCACGGGTCACCAGCAGCGCCCCCAGCTCCAGATCGTGCATGAGCTTGGCGCCCTTGCTCACCAGTTCGTGCTCGTCGGCGCAGCCGCCGACTATGGTTTCGAACTCGCTGAGGTTCGGCGTGATCAGGCTGGCACCACGGTAGATGGAGAAATCCTTGCCCTTGGGGTCCGCCAGCACCGGAATGCCACGGGCCCGCGCGGCCGCGATCAGCACCTGATGGTTGCGCAGAGCACCTTTGCCATAGTCGGACAGCACCAGCACCTTGATGCCGTCGAGCAAAGCGTCGACCTCGGCCGCCAGGGCCAGGGCGTCGGTGGCAAAGGGTTCTTCAAAGTCGATGCGCAGCAGCTGTTGGTGACGGCTCATGACCCGCAGCTTGACGATGGTCGGCTGGTGGGCAATGCGCTGGAACAGTGCACGTACGCCGGCACCTTGCAGGCTGTTGGCCAGGCTGTCGGCAGCCTCATCGTCACCGGTCACCCCGACCAGGGAGGCGGGCGCACCGAGGGCGGCGATGTTCAGGGCAACGTTGGCGGCACCACCCGGGCGGTCCTCGATCTGCTCGACCTTGACCACCGGCACCGGCGCCTCAGGGGAAATCCGTGAGGTACCACCATGCCAGTAACGGTCGAGCATGACATCGCCGACCACCAAGACAGGGGCTTGATCGAATCGCGGCATGGACAACTTCATGGAGCATCCCACATACAAAATGAACAGGGGCGCGATATTAACACAGGGTTGGCGCCGCCTAGTTCTATGCCTTGAGTGAGGCCGGCGAAGATTTTCTACGATTCATTTGCACGCCAGCAGTTGCAGCAGCCGGCGGATCGCCTCCGGCAACTCCACGCAGGACGTATCGATCTCGCAATCGGCTTGCAAAGGCGCTTCATACGGACTGTCGAGCCCGGTGAAATCCTTGATACGGCCCTCCAGGGCCGCCTGATACAGGCCCTTGGGGTCACGCTGGGCACAGGCCTGGAACGGCGTGCTGATGTACACCTCGATAAACTGTCCAGCCCCGAACAGCGCCCGGGCAGCATCACGATCGGCGCGAAACGGTGAAATCGCCGACACGATCACCAACAGCCCAGCCTCCACCATCAGCCGCGCCACCTCGGCCATGCGGCGGATATTTTCCTTGCGTGCCTCGGCCCCCATTCCCAGGTCACGGCACAGCCCACTGCGCACATTGTCGCCATCAAGGACGAAGGTATGCATGCCCAACTCGTTGAGGCGCAGTTCCAGCAGGTTGGCCAGGGTCGACTTACCGGCCCCCGACAGGCCCGTCAGCCATAGACAACAGGGCTTCTGCCGCTTGAGGGCGGCCCGGGCCTCGATGGACAGCGACAGGCTGTAGGGGCGGATCTGCAGTTGCTCCAAAGGCGCACAAGCGAGCTTATTCATAACCCAGCATCTCGTAGTCGCGTTGATAGACACGGCGCACCAGGCGACGGGTGCGTACCGAGCAGAATTCCCTGACAGGGGTAGTGCGGCGTTGAGCAGTGCCGTTGACATGGGGCAGTTGGGCATCGACCCCCAACTGCTGGCACAGCAGCTGGAAGTCACGTTGCAGGTATTCCTGATAGCCGATGAAGTCCAGGGCCAGGCGCCCCAGGGAGTCGGAGAGGAAGTCGCTCTGGGGCGCGAAATGCATCTGCCTGTGGATATTCTCCGAGTGCAGCCAGCGGCCGACAAAGTCGTCGAAGTCCCGGTAGTGCGTCACCAGGCTCTGGGCCGCCTGATCCCGTCGCCCCAGGCGGTTGCCCCGCAAAAAGGCATAGGCCGAATAGGCGCGTTCCAGGGGATCGCGGACGAAGGCGAACTTGAAGCTGCTGGAAAACGCCCGGGGGAACTGTTGCTCATACCAGTACAACGGCAGGTGCCCCGGCATCCACCCGTCGAACAGGGCCGAACAGACGCTGCTGCCGGCACACTTGGGAACATGGATAAACAGACAGGAACGACGGGCAAAAGCATCAGGGAACCGCACATTGGCGGACATGGACTTGTTCACCACCTGACGATCCACCACCGACAGGCGACCCAACAGGAAATGACGCTGGGCCTTGGGTAATAACTTCCACACAAAACGTTGCAGCATTGCGGTACCCACGCGAGAAGGATGGCCCTCTCGATCCATTCGAAGATTCAGGCGGGAACCATAACAAGCGTGAAACGCAGAATTATTTAGCCTTGGTCAAGACTGTAAGACGGGCCATACAAATGATGCCAAGGTGCCTTGCACACCCTGGAGGCTCCGGGGAACGAGCGGGCTCGCTCCCCGGAAAGACTCAGGCGATCCCGGTGGGTGCGGGCTCTTCCAGCCCCATGGCATGCAACCGCGAGTAGTAGCCATTCTGGGCCAGCAACTGGGCATGAGTGCCGCGCTCGACAATCCGTCCCTGATCCATGACCAGGATCATGTCCGCCTTCTCGATAGTGGACAGACGGTGCGCAATCACCAGGGTGGTACGTCCCTTCATGACCTTGTCCAGGGCAGCCTGGATATGCCGCTCGGACTCGGTGTCCAGGGCCGAGGTGGCCTCGTCGAGAATCAGCAGCGGAGCGTTCTTCAGCAAGGCCCTGGCAATCGCCAGGCGCTGACGCTGGCCACCCGAAAGCAGCACGCCGTTCTCCCCCACCTGAGTGTCGAGGCCTTCTGGCAACTGGGCGATGAAGTCCATGGCGTAGGCGTCGGCCGCGGCCTTTTCGATGTCAGCCCGCGGTGCCCCGGCCAGGTCGCCATAGGCAATGTTGTTGGCCACGGTGTCGCTGAACAGGGTGACGTGCTGGGTAACCTGGGCGATATGCCGACGCAGGTTCAGCAGGCGGTAATCTTCAACCTCGGTGCCGTCCAGAAGGATCTGGCCCTTGTCATGGTGATAGAAGCGCGGGATCAGGTTGGCCAGGGTCGACTTGCCGCTGCCGGAACGCCCCACCAGGGCGACCATTTTTCCGGGCTCGACGCTGAAGCTGATGTCGTCCAGCACCTGACGCTCGGTACCTGGATAGGTGAAGCTCAGGTTACGCACTTCCAGGTGTCCGCTGATGCTGGCGTGTTCCACCGTGCCATGATCGACCTCGGGCTCGACGTCCAACTGTTCGAAGATGCTTTCCGCGCCGGCCACGCCTTTCTGGATGGTGGAACTGACTTCCGACAGCTGACGAATGGGCTTGGGCAGCAACCCGGCCATGGTGATGTAGGCCACCATTTCCCCCGCCGACGCATCGCCACGCAGGTACAGGACCAGGAACATCAGCACCGCCATGGCGCTGTATATCACCAGTTGCAGCAGCGGCGTGTAGATCGCGCCGGTGCGGGTCATGCGCAGTTGCTTGTCGGTGTTGCCCTGGCTGGCCGCCAGAAAGCGCTGCTGCTCATAGGTCTCGCCGCCAAAGCTGCGCACCACGCGATAGCCCTGGATGGTTTCCGAGGCAACGTGAGTCACGTCGCCCATGGCCACCTGGATCTTCTTGCTTTGCTTGCGGAATTTCTTGCTGGCGGTACGCACCATGATCGCAATCAGCGGCAGGATGGCAATCATCACCAGGGTCAGGCGCCAGTTCATCCACAACAACGAGGCAAACAGGAAGATCACCGTCATGCCTTCGCGGATCACCACCTTGATCGCATCGGTCGCGGCCCCCGTCACCATGGTCACGTTGAACGTGATGCGCGAGATCAGGTGTCCCGAGTTGTGCTTGTCGAAGTAGCGGTTGGGCAAGGTCAACAGGTTGTTGAACAACTGCACCCGCAGGTCATGCACCAAGCCCAGGGAAACCTTGGCCAGGAAGTAGTTGCCCAGGTAGGAACCCAGGCCCTGCCAGGCCGCGATCAGCACGATCAACAGTGGCACCGCCTGCAGCAGCCGCATGTCTCGCAGGTAGGGCACAGTGGGAAACAGCGCAGCCTCGGGATTGGACAGGCCATCGACGAAATACTTGAGGATGTAGCCGAGCATGGGCTGGGTCGAAGCGAAGATCAGGAACCCGACGATGCTGATGAGAAACAGACCAATATAGGGCCGCACATAGCCAAGCAGACGGAAGTAGATTTTCAAGCTCGAAGGGCTTGCGCTGGGACTGGAGTCGGTCATATCACGGGAATGTCGTCAAAAAGGAGGCTGACTTTAGCACAGCTTGTTCGAGGTACCGGCACTCCCAAGGGACCGAGATTGTTCAGCTGACCAACGACACCACCCGGTGTTAATCGCTATGATTGCCGGCTTAACTTCCGGGATGAACGTCTAAGCATGCAACCCAACGCTCTTCGCAACACGTCGAATCGAGTATTCGATTTCATTTGCCTGTGGATTCTGCCGCTAGGGTATCTATTGCTGCTCTGCGCGCTGTTTTTCCTCCCCGGCCGCAGTCAGTTGCACAAGCTGTACTACGGCCTGTTCAGCATCCCGACGCTGATTGCCCTGTGTGCACGCCCCAGCGAACTGAAAGGACTGCTGCGCGAACCTATCTTCATCGCCATGCTGCTGTTCTGTACCTGGGCCATCGTCAGTCTGGCCTGGAGCCCGACTGTCGACAGCGTGATGGGAGAGATCAAGACCCCTTTGCATACGCTGATGCTGTTCGCCGGCTGTACCCTGCTGGTGCGCTATCGCAATGACATAGTGCAGCCACTGATCTTCTGCGCGGCGATCGTTGCCCTGCTCGCCTCGATCTTCAATCTGTACGTCTTCGTTCGCTACCACACCCCCGATCTGCGCATGGTGGGTGCCGGAGCCTTTGACAATCCGCTGCTGAGCTCCCACGTCTTCGGTTTCTTCTGCGTCTACTGGCTGAGCCTGAGCATGACCTGTCGCCGCTACCAGATGCTCTGGCTGAGCATTCCGGCAATGGCCATCATGTTTGCCGCACTGATTGCCACCGGCTCCAGGACGCCCTTGGTGGCGCTGACCCTGGCCGCTCTCTGGCTGAGCTTCATCAGCTGGAACCGCCGCTCGTTGATGTTGCTTGCGGGCATGGCAGTAGGCGGCGCGGCGGTCCTGCTCCTGTTCTCGCAGATGCTTCTGGAGCGTGGCAGCTCTTCGCGCTTCGACCTCTGGCGCCTGGCGCTGGAGCAGATCGTCAATCATCCCTGGATCGGTCATGGCTATAACGCCAGCCTGTCCCTGGACCCGGGTATCGGCTTCCTCCTGGAAGAGCCACACAACTTCGCCCTGGGGGTTCTCTACTATGTGGGCATCTTCGGCCTGCTGCCGTGGCTGTTCATGCAGGTCTGGGCCCTGCTCAAGAGCTGGCAGCTTCGCACCACACCCTTGCTGATCCTGGCTTCCAGCTGGTTGGTCTTTGGCATTGGCGCCGGCCTGACAGAAGGCGGCGGGATTCTTTCGCGTCCAAAGGAGCACTGGTTCCTGCTGTGGATCCCCCTGGCCATGATCGCCGCCCTGTGCATTCACCAGCGCGCCAGACGTTCGCCGCCCCTGCAGGTAGCCTCGCTGACCCCGGCCGCAGCCGAACAACTGCTCGCCAATGCCCAGGTCATCGAAGCCGATGGCCTGGGGCCCAAGGTCCTGCGTCTGGAGGATGGCAGTTTCTTCAAGCTGTTCCGCCCTCGTCGCTGGTACACCTCGGGAGGGTTCAACCCCTACTCCGAGCGCTTTGCCGCAAACAGCGAGCAACTGCGTGATCTGGGCATTACCACCCCGGTCATCCTGGGCCTGTACCGACTTGCCGACGGCAGCAACGCCGTGCGCTACCAGCCACTGCCTGGGCAGACCCTACGCCAGCGCCTGCAATTGGCAGGCTCGGCAGAAGAGCGTGCCCAACTGATCAAGGACTTCGGTACGTTCATGGCTCGACTGCATGAACAGGGGGTGTACTTTCGCTCGCTTCACCTGGCCAATGTGCTGGTCCTGGAGAACGGCGAATTCGGCCTGATCGATCTTGCCGATCTGCGGGTCTACCCCTCCTCGCTGAGAACTTCACTGCGCCAGCGCAATCTGCGGCACATGCAGCGCTATAGCGAAGACAGTAACTGGCTGTTCCAGGAGCACCTGAATGCACTACAGGCGGGGTATGCGCTGCCTACCTCGATGTCCCGTGCAACCGGCCTGCTGAAGCAACTGCCTGCGAGCGACGAGCGCCAAGGCGCTCACTGAAACCCTGCACCCACATCTGCACCCTGACAGTCGCACAAGGCTGTCAGGGAATCAGGTCACAGGGAATTGAGCCGCTGAACGTCAGGCCTGACGCTGCCGGGCATAAGCCAGGAAGCCTTCGATATCATCACTGCACAGCTTGTCGGCAAGCCCGTGCAACTCGGCTTCCGGCCAGTCCCACCAGGCACTCTGCAACAACTGCTGGCGCTGTTCTTCGGGGAAGCGCCACCGCAGGAAACGCGCCGGATTGCCACCGACCACCGCATAGGGCTCCACATCCTTGGTGACCAGAGCCCCCGCCGCGACAATCGCGCCATGGCCGATGGTCACACCGGACAACAGTGTGCTGTTGGAGCACAGCCATACATCACTGCCCACCCGCACATCGCCATTGGTGCCGGCGTAACCGCTGATATGCGCGGCCTGGGGCAGCATTGCGGGAAAGGGGTAGGTGCTGACCCAATCCGCACGGTGGTGACCACCAAGAAAAATCTGCACGCCTTCGGCGATCGAGCAGTAAGCACCGATGCTCAGGGTCGAACCTTCCTGCCAGTCATGCACCTCAGGCAAGCCATAACTGCCGCGGCCAATGCTGTACCCCGGATAACGCTGTTGGAAGCGCACCACGCCGCGTTCGATTTTCGGCAGTTTGCGGATCGCACGCTTGGCGCGCTTTTCAAGAAAGCGTTGAATCCAGCCCATGCTCCGGCGCCCCTTTCAGTCTTTTTCCAGCGGCGAAAAATACAAGCGGCCCAGCCCACGCCAGGTTTTCTTGTTCCAGGCCTTGAACGGAATCTGTGCCAACAATTCGCGAGCCAGTTTCCGATCGCGATTGGACACCTTGAGGAACATCGAACTGAGGAACTTGTAGCGAACCTCCTCGTACAGCGGATGCTCACTGAACAGAGCGTAGGTGCGCAGGATGTTGTCGATCATGAAGCGGTTGTTCTTGTAGGAGTTGGTGGCGTGCTTGCGATAACGCGCCATCACTACGTTCAAGCCGTCGATAAAGTAGCCCGCATGGGTGATCTTCAGCTCGATCAGCAAGTCCTCAAGGCGGATATTCGGGTCGAAACCACCGACCTTCTCCAGTGCCTCGCGGCGAATCATCAACGTCGGCGCAGGCGGGTAAGGCTTGCGCTCAAGGAACATGTCATCGAAATCCAGACGCCGGAACGGTACATCACGGCGCTGGCGATTTTCGGGAAACGGGTTGCCATCGCTGTCGATCAACTCGATATTGCCGGCGCAGATCCCGACCTCCGGCTTGCCGTCCAGGTAGGCCACCTGAGTCGCGATACGTTCGGGCAGCATAATGTCGTCGGAACCGAAGGGCACGATCAGGCTGCCCTTGGCCCGAGCGATGGCGCCATTGAGGGTATTGGTCAGCCCCTGATTCTGCTGGACGCGGAAGTCGAAACCATGCAAAGCCTGCAAACGCCGGATACGCTCGACGCTGTCATCGCTGGAACCGTCATCCACCACCAGCAGTTCGATGTTCGAATAGGTCTGGTTGAGCACGCTGAGAATGCTCTGCTCGATATAGGGTGCGTGGTTGTAGGAGGCGATGATTACCGTCACCACAGGTTGCTGGTCTGTCATTGCTGCCTCTTGCCCGCCTGACTCAATCCCGAGTCGATCAATTGCCGGTATTCCTCGCGGAACACCTCGATATCATGTTCTTTTTGTAGATAGCGATACGCTTGCTGGCCCTTGTCGGCCAACGCCTCATCGGAGAGCCCCAGGTAATTGTCCAGTGCCGCCGTCAGCGCCGGCACATTGGCCGGCTCAACCGCCATGCCACCAGCCCCTTCAATCAGCGGCAGCATGGCCGGTACATTGGAAGCGATCACCGGCAACTGCCCGCTCATGCCTTCCAGCAACGCCAGGCCCAAGCCTTCGGCCAATGACGGCATGGTCCAGATATCGAAGGCACGCACATACTGCAGTGCGTTCTCCTTGAAGCCCAGCAGGTGGGCCCGGCCCTGCAGGCCCAGACGCTCGATCTCGGCGCGCAGATTGGCCTCTTCGCGCCCGGCGCCAATGATCGCCAACTGAGTCTGTGGGTACTTGTCCTTGAGCTGAGCAAATGCCTGCAGCAGGTAAGTGTGGCCCTTGACCGGCACCAGGCGCCCCAGAGCACCGATCAGGCGCACGGAAGGGTCCAGCCCCAACAACTCACGAGAGCGCTCGCGGGAGTGCTGCAAGGCTTCGGCCTGTTCGATATCGATGGCGTTGGTGATCGCCCAGGTGTTCTGGTCGGTGAAACCGCACCGGCAATCCAGCAGGTACTGCTTGACCGCGGGCGATACACCGACAAAACGCCAGTGCCGGTCGATCAGGCGCTGGGTCTGGCGCCGCCGGTAAAGCCGGTCGTACTCACCGAAACCATGGGAGATGCCAATGCACAGGGGGACCTTCAACCAACGGTTGAGGGTCAGCATCATGTTCACCGGCTTGAAGCGATTGCAGATCACCACATCGAACTTTTCCTTGCGGCAGAACTGATACAACCGCCACATGGCCCGCAGACGCATGCCTTTCAGGGCCTTGTCGGAAAACTCGAAATACACCGAATGATCGGCCCGGCTGACCGGATCGGCCGGCCCGGGTCGCCCACGCAGGAAGGCCGCCGTCATCTCGTACCGGTCAGCCGGCAAGGCCTTGACGATCTGCTCCGCCAGGTCGGCGAAGTCGTGGGATTTGACGTTGTAGTCCGGCTGCAATTGCAGGACCTTGAAGCGCTGACTCATAACTCTCCCCGGTGGAAGCCTGTGGCATCGATGACCCAGGAAGACTCGCTGGCCAGGGCCTGGACCACCTTGGCATCCTGCTCAGGCAAATCCGACCACTCATTGCGCTTCCAACACACAAAGTGGAAATACGGAAAACTGCGGTCGCCGTCGCGGTCATTGGTCAGATGCCCCTCCTTCCAGTACCAGCGCGTTGGAAAATCACGACTGCCGTCATGCCAGTCGATCACTCCGCCCGGCGTGCTGAACGCCTCAGTGAACTCGCTGCGACGACGCCATGGATTGAACTTGCCCACCAGCTTGAACAGCGGCTTCGGGAAGTTCTTGCGCCAGAGAAAAATTCGACTGAACGCCCCTTCATCCAGTGCATGATGCTGCTGGTCGGTAAAGCGCGTCTGCCAATCCTTGATCTGCCTGAACAGTTCAAGCTGGCGGGCGCTGTTGCGTATCAGGCACAAGTGCCCAGCGACGCGACGCTCGTGGGTGGAGAACAGGTCATACTTCGCCAGACGATCTGCGGTGAAGTAGGCCCGCAGGTCACCGTAGACCAGATCGATATCGCCGAAAGCCCAAAAGTCGTAGCCCTGCAGCCGATCAATATGGATATAACCCATTGCAGGCCTGATATCACAGAGCTTGTAAGCCGCATTGGGCGCAAAATCGATGTTCAGGCGCTGCGACACCAAGGCGCAATAATCAGCAAAGCTGATGCTTTCAAACTGGACGTTCGGCGGCAGATTCTCCGGAATCCCACAATCGCTGAAAAACAACCAGTCGATGTCCGGATTGCGTCGGCAGCTTTCGAGAAAAAACGGCAGCCAGAATGGCCAGCGCCCGAAATAGGGCATGAGAAACAGGATTCGCGGGCGTGGATTGATCACAAAAGACTCGCTGTCAGGTTAGGGGCACAACAGATTCCTGTGTTTATGCCGGTTTTATCGCTGCCGCAACAGCCAGAACAGTTCGTGCCGCCGCACTGCCTTGCGAAAGAACTCATTCTCTCCCAGGGTCGAAGGCACTCTACTAGCCAGAAGCCATTGTATCGACCTGCGCAGACGCCGCTTGAACGGCATTCTCGGCTGCAGGTCATGCATCATGCCCAAGGCCATGGCCTTGTCATATTGCTCAACCTGGGACAGTGGCAAACACCAGGGACGCAACTCTGTCGTCGAATCGAACACCGGCGGCAAAGCAATGCCCGCACCCGAATCACCCATTGGCCAGCGGTCGTTGTCATGCAGGTGATTGGCATAGCCAAGCACGGTGGTCGGCTGCCAGTCCAACCCCTCCAGCGCCTGCATCACCGCCGCCTGGGCACAGATATGGTCAGGATGAGGGTCCAGTGACGGATGGGGCAGCACCAGCACTTCGGGCCGCGCCTTGAGCAGCAGCTCGCGCAGATCAGCCAACAGGTTGTCCCAGGTCGGCAGCCCATCCCGATCGGCTGGTAGCGGGAACGGATTGAACTGGCGGAACAGGCGGATATCGCTCAACTGCGCCTCACGCGAGGCCACCGGCTGTTGCGGCGCGGCCTGCATGGCAGGCAGTTGCAGACAGAAGTACCCCAGCTGTACGCAGTGCGCTTCAGGCACTCCCGCCCAACGCGGCACAGCGATACTGTCCCAGGCTCGCAAACGGCCCTTGATTCGCGCTGCCTCGGCAGCGTTCATACCCATGGCCTGATAATGCTCGGCCTCGATTTCCCCCGCTGTCAGGGTCACGATCCAGGCTTCGTCAGCCTGGCTGTACAAGCCAAAGGCTGCCAGTTCAGCATCGTCGGCATGGGGCGCAATCACCATCACTCGCTGGCGTCGGTAGTCGGGGTCGCGCCAGGCCATCAACTGCGGCTGGACCTGAATCCGACAGAATCGCCCACGCAGTTGCAGCTCGCCGCCGAGCAGCGGGCCAGTCAGGCCGCTAAGGTTGAGATAACGCAGGCCATCGACGCCCCGCTCGAACGCCTGGCGGTCGAGCGTCGGGCCGCCCAGCACCTCAATGGCCGGATCGAGAAAACGTCCGATCCAGGAACTCTTGACCTGCACCCCAAGAATCAGTGTCTCGTCCGCCGCCAGTTCCGGCACCGAGTCCAGCAGCAGGCGCCCCGCCTCCAGGCGCACTGCGAGCTGCCGAGCATCGCTGCCAAAGTCATAGCAGTAGTCGTCCTTGGGCGAGTAGAACAGGTGATCGGCAAACCAGGCTTCATGGGCCAGCCAGCCAAGAACGGCCAACAGCAGCGGCAACCACCAGGCCACCAGCACGCCAATCAGCAGCAACAGCACCAGCCCCACCAACAGGGCGATTCGTTTATTGCGCCGGTGGCGCTTGAGCAGTTGCTGTTTGCGACTCATGGACGGCCTCACACCTGAAAAACCGGCACCGGATTGCACCAACGGTCCTTGTACTCACGGTCGGCGCGGCCAAAAGAGAAACGCAGCGGTTTATCCAGGGCCCGAGCCTGTTCCCAGGCACTCTGGGTGTTGAGGAAGCTCAGCACGCTCCCCGGACTGAACTCACGCGTCTGTGGGTCAACACCACCGTTTACATACTCCACGCTGATCCACTGCGGCGCTTCGACCCGGTAGATCAACTGCACGGCAATCGGCGCATCGTTGAGGAAAATCACCGAGCCGATCAGCAGCTCGCGCAAGCGTTCCAACACCTCGGCCATGCGCTCGGCGCCAGTGGCCGCAAAGCCCCAGCGGCGCTGGAACAGGTCACAGTAGATGGCCGCCAGTTCAGCGCTGGTGAAATCACTGACCGCACGCACCACCCCACCCGCTTCTTCCAGCAGACGCAGTTCGCGGCGCTGGTTGTAGCGAAACTTCTTCGACAACTCTTCGGGGGTACGGGCCATGGCCAATTGTTCGGCCTGAGGCTTGAGGGTGCTGAAGCGCCCTTCGTTAAGCGCAGACAGGTAGCGCCCACGATGACGCAGTGGCACCTGAGCATCGGCCGCTGCCGGAAGGATCAACTCGGCATTGCCGATATCAAACAGGCCCTTCTTGCCGGCTCGCTTGAGCACGTCCTTGGACAGCGCCAGGTCCCGCCCCCAGGTGGCAATGGCCGCCTGCAGATGGCCGTCCTGTTCCCAGGCCAGATAACGCACGGGAATCTGCGCCAGGTCCGCCAGTTGCTCCACCACCAACGGATGGGTCGCCACACTGCCACCAAAGCGCTGCCAGGCATCGGCATAGGTCGACGCGTCAATGACTGACCAGCCACGTTCGCGCCAGCCTTGAAATCGATTGAGCATCAGCCCCTCGCGGTCAGATCGGTGACTTGCGGCAAACGCCAGAATACGTCCCGTACAGCACGGTCGGAGAAACGCTCGCGCAAGCGATCGAGCATCAACTCGGCACAGACCCGGCGCTGATGGTCATCCATCGCGGCCAGGTGCTGCAGGCCTTGAGCCATGTGCTCGGCGTCTCCCAGAGGGAACAGAATACCCACACCCTCTACCACTTCCTTTGCACCGCCGCAGGCGGTGGCCAGCAACGGCACACCGGCCGCCATGGCTTCCAGCAGGACCATGCCGAAGGGTTCGTGATCGGAGCTCAAGGCAAATACGTCGAACGCACGGAAATAGCGCCGAGCGTCCGGCACCTGCCCGAGGAACAGCACGCGATCAGCCACGCCCAGTTCACGGGCCAGGGATTTCAGATCCTTCTCCAGGCGTCCGGTCCCCAGGATCGCCAGTTGACTCTGCTGCGGCAATTGCGGCACGGCGGCGGCAAAGCCCCGCAGCAAAGTGGCCTGATCCTTGTCCGGGTGCAGGCGTCCGACGTTGCCGACAATCCAGGCATCCGCGGACAGGCCCAGCTCGCTGCGGGCCTGGGCTGCGTCCAGCTGGCTGGCCTGCAAGGCTTCCAGGTCGATGCGGTTGTACAGGGTCTGGATGCGCGCCGCAGGCCATTTGGGCAGGCAGGCACGCATGTCGTCACGCACCGCATCAGAGACCCCCAACAGGCTCAGGCGCTTGCGAAACAGTCCAGCGAAGATCTGCCGGCTTCGGCGCTTGTAGTCGGAAAAGGCGTGATGGACACCCACTACCGGCAAGCGGGTGCCCAACAAAGCGATGTAGATCGGCTTGAAACGGTGAGCGATGCAAAAGCTGAAATTGCGCGAGGCGGCAATCTTGCGCAGGTCACGAATGGCACCCAGCTTGAGGCCACGAATGGCCTTGGAGCTGTATTCCATGAACAGCACTTCATCGGACGCACAACCGGCAGCCACTTCGGCATCGGCGGCCCCGGTGAGAAACACCGTGGTCACCCGATAGCCGCTGCCCGCGAACAAGTTGGCGTATTGCCGGGCGCAGTCCAGGAACGGCCCGTCATAGCCGTGGCAAAACTGCAGCACATGGCGTTCAGCCGAGCGTGTCATAAGGGTCCACGCCGTCTTTGACCACCAGAATGTCTTCCATGATCAGGTACTGCAGATCGGAACCGTAGAACATGTTCAGGGCGTCGGTCGGCGAGCAGATCATCGGCTCGCCACGGCGGTTCAACGAGGTGTTCAGCGACACGCCGTTACCGGTCAGGACTTCCAGGGCCTTCATCATGTCGTAGTAGCGCGGGTTGTATTCGCGCTTGAGCACCTGGGCCCGGGATGTACCGTCTTCGTGAACCACTTCCGGCACCCGGGTCTTCCACTCTTCAGCCACTTCGAAGGTGAAGGTCATGAACGGCGCCGGGTGGTCGACCTTGATCATCTGCGGACCGACGGTGTCGAGCATCGACGGGCAGAAAGGCCTCCAGCGCTCGCGAAACTTGATCTGCTCGTTGATCCGGTCGGCAACGCCCACGGCGCTCGGGCAACCGATGATCGAACGACCGCCCAGGGCCCGTGGACCGAACTCCATGCGGCCTTGGAACCAGGCCACCGGGTTGCCATCGACCATGATCTTGGCGATGCGTTCCGGGGTGTTGTCGATCTGCCGCCAGGCCGGTTTGTTCGGGTGACGGGCACAGGCGGCGATCACGTCTTCGTTGCTGTAGGACGGGCCGAGATAGACGTGCTCCATCTTCTCTACCGGCACCCCACGGGCATGGGAAACGTACGCAGCAGCGCCCACGGCGGTGCCGGCGTCGCCGGAAGCCGGCTGCACGAACAGCTCTTTGACTTCAGGACGGGCAATGATCTTCTGGTTCAGCTTGACGTTCAGCGCGCAGCCGCCGGCGAAAGCCAGCTTGCCGGTTTCCTTGAGGACGTCGCCCAGGTAGTGGTCGATCATCTGCAGGGCCAGTTTCTCGAACAGCGCCTGCATGCTCGCGGCGTAGTGGATGTAAGGCTCGTCGGCGATGTCGCCTTCGCGCTTGGGACCCAGCCACTCGATGAGTTTTGGCGAGAAGTAGAAACCCTTGCCCTTCTCTTTGTAGCGACGCAGGCCAATGACGTTGGCGTAGTCGGTGTTGATCACCAGTTCGCCGTTTTCAAAGCTGGCCAGGCGCGAGAAATCGTACTTGCTGGCGTCGCCATAAGGCGCCATGCCCATGACCTTGAACTCGCCGTCGAGCATTTCGAAGCCGAGGAACTCGGTGATCGCGCCATAGAGGCCACCCAGGGAGTCCGGATCGAAGAACTCCTTGATCTTGTGGATCTTGCCGTTTTCGCCGTAGCCGAAGAAGGTAGTGGCGTATTCGCCCTTGCCGTCGATCCCGAGAATCGCGGTCTTCTCCTTGAAGCCCGAGCAGTGGTAGGCACTGGAGGCGTGGGCCAGGTGGTGCTCCACCGGCTCGATCTTGACCTTTTTCGGGTCAAAACCCAGTTGCTCCAGGCACCAGACGATCTTCTTGCGATAGCGCTTGTAGCGACGGTTGCCCATCAGGATCGCGTCCAGAGCGCGGTCCGGGGCATACCAGTAGCGCTTGGCGTAATGCCAGCGAGCCTTGCCGAACAGGCTGATCGGGGCAAACGGAATCGCTACCACGTCAACGTCGGAAGGCTTGATCCCGGCCTGTTCCAGGCAGAACTTCGCCGACTCGTAGGGCATGCGGTTCTTTGCATGCTTGTCGCGCACGAAACGCTCTTCTTCAGCGGCGGCAATCAGTTTGCCGTCGATATACAGGGCTGCTGAAGGATCATGGCTAAGGGCGCCGGACAGGCCAAGAATCGTCAATGCCACAGGGGTCTAGCCTCGTTTAGTCTGCATGCGGGCGCAGTGCGCCTTGAAAATAAAGTGTGCTCGCAAAGGGGCGAGAAACAACGAAAGGGCGGGATTATAACGTAAAAGCAGGAGCAAGCCTCTAGCGGCAAGCGCCAAGCCCGGGCGCCGCATACGCCACGGCCCGCAGCCGCTGCCAGCTGCAGCGGCCATAGGTCGCAGGTCAGGCCTCGGCGCTCTGGACGGTCTTGGGCAGCCGCCGATCAATCACTTGATACAAATTGCTGCTTTCGGGCCAGTTGCGCATGAAACGTGCGCGATCCCGGGCAAATGCCGGAGCAAAGCTGCTCTGACTGGAGTGCTGACACATGGAATCCAGATCGATCAGGGCCCAGCGATCTTCCTGCCAGAACAGATTGTGGCCCTTGAAGTCGCCATGACTGATGCGCTCCCTGATCAACTGGGCAAACAGCCGATCCAGCGCCAGCAACTCCGACTCAGGCGCCTCGCCACTGTCCACGAACGGCGCAAAACGCTCAATGATGTCAGGCCCAGGCAAGTACTCGGTCACCAGGTAGGCGCGATGGCGCAACCAGAGAAAACGCTGCTCCAGTACCGCCAGGGGCCTGGGCGTGGCAATCCCCAGGAACTCCAGGCGATTGCCTTCACGCCAGGAGTGCCAGGCCCGGCTCGGGCGCCAGAAACGCTTGAGCCAATGAGCCAAGCCCTTGATGTTGTAGCGCTTGACCACCAGGGTCCGCCCCGCGGCCTCAACCCGGCCGACACTGGCGGCGCCACCGGTCTTGTACAGATGCCCCTGATCCAGCAGGGCATCGGCCTGCGCCAACACTGGCAGCATCGCGGCCTCTTCCTCACGGCGAATCGCACGCAAGGCGAAAGGTCCACGCTGCACGCTGAACAGCGTGCACTCACGGCCAACCTTGTTGAGAAAGTCCCGCAGGCGCCAGCCACGCACCTTGTTCACCTGCTTCTCCAGGGCCTCCAGAGGCAAGGCGTGCTCGGCATTGCTCAGCAGGTAATGCACCAGCAACTCTTCAGTGAAGGGTTCCAGGCTCTTGGGTAGCTGGGCGAAGAACACTCCCAGGTTTTCCAGGACCTTTTGCCGGGACAGGGGCTTGCCAGCCTCTTCGACACAGATCCCCGCGCCATCGATCAGGTGCAGCTTGCCGTCATGGCGCAGCAGGTTGTCCAGGTGCAGGTCTTCCTGCCACAGGCCCTTGGCGTGCAACTGGGCAATAGCCCCGAGGGCCTCAGCCAACACCGCGGTCTGCTCATCGGCCAGCACCGGCAGCTTTTCCACCTGCTTCCAGGCGTCGCCGAGGCTTTGCGCCCCTTCCAGGAACTCGAAGAGCAACCAGCCGCCCTCGCCTTCCTGCAAGCCGTCCGCCAGCAGCAACGGCGTGGTCAGCCCCTGCTCCGCCAGCAGGCGCACACCCTGCAATTCCCGCTGAAAATGCCGCGCTGCCTTGGGCCCCACCAGCAACTTGGCCAGCACCGGACGCCCACGCCAGACACCGGCACCGACATAGCGCTGCCCCGGCAGCACGCGCAACAGGGTCAGCAACTGCAACTGCGCCGGGCCGGCAGCGTCCGCCAGCTCCAGGCTCAGGGGCAGGGTCGGGCTGCGCCCGCTGTTTTTCAGCTCGGACAAACGCATCAGCGAGATTCCTTATGACTGCTGCGAGCACTGAGACGAGCGGCCCAGGCGCCCACCAGGGAACTGTCCAGGGGCTGGTCCAGATAGGCCGCCAACAGGCCACGCACTTCGTCGGCATTCCACACCGAAGCCCGGCGCAGTAAAGGTTCCAGATCCTTGACCCGGTCGCGCTGACCGAACAGCAAGGGCCGAGTTTTCTCCAGGTCGATCAACTGCGCCCGGTAACCCTCGCCATGGCCTTGCAGGAAAATATGCTTGGGATAGAAGCAGCCATGGACCTGACGCAAGCTGTGCAGTTGCCGGGCCAATTGCCCACAGGCCTTGAGTACCGCCTGGCGCTGAAGCTCACTGAGCTCATCCCAACGCGACAGCAGCGCATCCAGATCGTCCCAACCATCCAGGGCCCGGGTCAGGAGTATGGCTCGAGACTCGCCATTGACCTTGCGCATGCCAAAGAACACCGCCTGCAGCGCGGGAATGCCCAACTGCTGATAACGCCGGATGTTGCGAAACTCCCGGGCGAAACTCGGTTCGCCGAAAGGCCGATGCAGGGTCCGGGTCTGGTAGTTGGTCTGCCGCTTGAGATAGAACCCCTGCCCTTCCACATCCAGGCGAAAGACGCTGCTGCTGCCGCCGCGACTGGTATTGGGCTCATCCACCGCATCCAATTGCGTAGCCCACAACTGGTCAAAAGTGCCGAGACCGTTACGCTCCAGTAGCGCACGCTCCTCGGACGCCAGGAAATCAGTCATTCGCGTCCCTCGAAAAATCTCACCACGTGGCGAATACGCGCCTTGTCGGAGGCACTCAAGCGATCGCGCTGGCGATACTGCAGATAGAAACGCAGGCGCTGAGTGGCCGACAGATGATATTTGGCCACCTTGTCCAGGCAGGCCAGATCCTTGGTGATCCGGTACTTGAGCCAGAACCCACGCCAGAAATCGCCGTTCGGACAGTCGATCAGGTACAACCGGTCCTGATCGTCGATCAGCAGGTTGCGCCACTTCAAATCATTGTGGGTAAAGCGATGGTCATGCATGACCCGGGTATAAGCGGCCAACTGACGACTCACCCCATCGACCCAGCGCCGATCCTTGAGCCGCGGATCGTTGCGCTCGGCCAGCACCGACAGGTCCTTGGTCCGCGGCAGCTCGCGAGTGATCATCGCGCCCCGGGAGTAGGCCAGGCAGCGACGCTCCAGGCCCCAGGCCACCACATCGGCAGTGGGAATGCCCCACTTGGCGAAGCGCTTGAGGTTCTGCCATTCGAACTTGACCCGGGGCTTGCCCAGGTAGCGCCGCAGGTTCTTGCCGGCGCCGGTATAGCGCTTGACGTAGTAATTGACACCGCCGCGCTCGACCCGAATAACCTCCGACAGAGGGTCCCGGGTCAGATGCTCGCCCTGCAGGGCAAATACCGCGTCCAGACTGCCAAAATCTTGCATCAACTCCTGATAAGCGGGGTCCAGGTTCCAACTCGCCATCAGAGTGCATCTCCGTACCGCTGCTTACGTGCGTAGAGTTTTTCCGCCTTGCCTTCGAGCCAGGACAGCAGCGCCGCTTCTTCGGCCAGGATCTGCCGCAACGGCTGCTGGAAATAGCCCTTGAGGAAGCGCAACTTGTCGCGGCGCGTCAGGCCGATATCCAGGGCGGAGAAATACAGGGCGGCCAGGTCCTTGTTGCGCCAGCGCAGGGTGATCTTCGGCCGGGTCTGGGCACGATGCAGGTCGATCACCGAGAGTTTCAGCTCCGCAGGCGTGATGGGACGATCGGTGTGCAACAGGAAATGGCAGATGTAGCAGTCGCGGTGGTTGACCCCGGCGCGGTGCATCATGCCGGTCATGCGCGCCACTTCGGCGATCAGCGCGCGCTTGAGGGCCGGTGCAGGCGGCTGCTTGACCCAGTCGATGCTGAAGTCTTCAAGGCTGACGGTGGGCGCCAGCTCCTCGGTGACGATGAACGAGTGCTGGTCCGCCGGGTTGCGGCCGCGCTCGCCGTAGGCCACAGCGGTCATGGTCGGCACGCCCACCTGATGCAGACGCTCCAGCGCCCGCCATTCCTGACCGGCGCCAAGCACCGGCAGCTTGGCGGTGATCAGGTTCTTGACGATCTCGCCCCAGCCAATGCCGCGATGGATCTTCACGAAATAACCGCGACCGTCGACTTCCGTACGCAAGGTACGGCGCGCTTCCAGCTCACGGTAGACCTGGCCCTTCAGGCCCTCGACAGCGTCGAACGCATCGCGTCCGGCCCAGAGGCTCTTGAAGGGTTCGGCAAGCATCAACTTCATCGGTGTTGCTCCGCCAGAATCACATCCGCAGCGTGCTGCGGCATGCTGTAAAGGTCGGCCGTCTCGGCGAACGCCAGGCCATTACGGCTCCAGGTCGCGCGTGCAGCGTCGTCGGTCAACAAGGTGGTGAGGTATTGATTGAGCTGCGCCTGCTCGAACGGCTCATCCAGCACCAGACCGCATTCGGCCTCGGCGATGTAATGGGCGTAGCCGCAGACCGCGCTCACCAGCACCGGCAGCCCAGCCACCAGGGCTTCGAGCAGCACGGTGCCGGTATTTTCGTTGTAGGCCGGATGAATCAGCAGGTCGGCTCCCAGCAGGAAACGCGGAATATCACTGCGCCCCCTCATGAACTGCACCTGGTCGCTGAGCCCCAATGCGGCACTTTGTACCTGGAATACCTTGGGGTCGTCCTGGCCGATTACAAACAGTCGGGTGCGTTTTTTCAGCGCCGAAGGCAGGGCCGCCAGCGCCTTGAGGCTGCGGTCCACGCCCTTGGTCTTGAACCCGGAGCCAATCTGCACCAGCAGCAGCTCGTCGTCCTTCAAGGCGAACTCACGACGGAAATCGGCGCGGATCTCGGCCGCGTTGGACGGTGCGCGGCGATCCTGGGCAATGCCCGGCGGCAGCAGGTGAAAGCGCTCCAGCGGGGTGTCGTAATGCTTGATGAACAGCGGCTGCTGAACCTCGGAGATCATCAGGATCTCGGTCTTGGCATCCTTGGCGAACACCGCCCGCTCGTACTCGGCGAAATGCCGGTAGCGGCCCCAGCGACGGTACAGGGAGTGCCGCAGATTCTGCGCCTTGTCCTCGAAGCAGCCATCGGCGGCGTAGTACACGTCCAGCCCCGGCATCTTGTTGAAACCGATCAGCCGATCCACCGGACGCTTGGCCAGGTCGGCCGCCATCCAGGCGCTGAGCTTTTCGTTGCGACGATGATTGAACAGCGCCTTGACCGGCGCCACCAGCACTTCAAAGCCAGGAGGCACGTCACCTTCCCAGATCAGGGTGTAGACGCGGATCTGGTGCCCGCGGCGCTGACACTCCAGGGCAATGCGCATGAAGTCGCGCTGCAGGCCGCCAAAGGGAAAATACTTATAAAGGACAAAAGCCAATTGCATCAGCGCGGCTCCTCAGCCAGTAACAAGGTGCTCAGTCGGCTGGCGACACGCTCGGGGTTAAGGCGCGTGAAGCACAATGGCCACTCGCGCTTGATGTCATAGCGTTGCTGATCCACAGCAGTGGGCTGGTAGGTGCATTTCTTCTGCAGGCACGGCGCACAGGGGAAGTTGCTCCCCAGGTGAATCTGCACCTTGCCATAGGCACCGGTCAGGCCCGGATTGGTCGGGCCAAACAAGGATATGGTCGGCACATCCAGGGCCGCGGCCAGGTGGCCCAACCCGGTGTCCACGGCCACACAGGCCTGGGCATCGGCCAGCACCTTGGCGACCCCGGCCAGGTTCAGCTTGGGCAGTACCGTGGCGTTTTTCAGGCCACTGGCAATACGCTCCGCCCGGGCCTTCTCGACAGCATTGCCCCAGGGCAGCTTGACCTCGACCCCGAGCATGCCCATGCGTTCGGTCAGCTCGCGCCAATAGGCCTCAGGCCAGTGCTTGGTGTCCCAGGTGGTGCCGTGCAGGAACAGCACGAAGGGATTCTTGCGCGGCAGCTCCACCAGCTTTTCGACATTCAGGCCGTAGTCGCCCAGGCCCTGTGGCAGGTCGTAGCCCAGGGCCACGGCGAACAGCTGGCGCACCCGCTCCACGGCGTGCTGCCCGCGGGCCACCGCCAGGCGTCGCGAGTAGAAACGCGAAGCCAGGGGCTCACGGGCCGAGTGCTTGTCCAGCCCCGCCACCGGGGCGCGCACGTAACGGGTCAGCCAGGCGCTTTTCAGCAGGCCCTGGGCATCGATCACCAGGTCGTACTTGGTCGAACGCACGCTCTGCTTGAAGCGGCGCCACTCGCCGCTCTTGATGGTCTGCCAGATATTCTTGCGCCAGCGGCGGATCGCCACTGGAATTACCTTGCCTACCGCCGGATGCCAGGAAGGAATCTCGGCGAAGCCTTCTTCCACCACCCAGTCGAACGTGATCCCCGGGATCGCTCGCGCGGCATCGGTCAGCGCCGGCAATGCATGAATCACATCACCCAGGGATGAGGTCTTGATCAACAGTACCCGCAACTTACTGGACCTCTACCACAGTGCCCTGCAACCGCTGCAGGGCTTCGTTCACCGGCTGCGGCAGGAGTTGGCGCAGGCAGTTGTAATGACCGAAGCGACAAGTGCGATCGAAACACGGGCTGCACTCGATCCCCAGGCGCACCACTTCGACCTGATCCGCCAGGGGCGGGGTGAAACCCGGGGAGGTGGAGCCGTACACCGCCACCAGCGGACGATTCAGCGCGGCCGCCACGTGCATCAGCCCGGAGTCGTTGGACACCACCGAATCGGCGCAGGACAGCAGGTCGATGGCCTCGGCCAGGGAGGTTTCGCCGCTGAGATTGGTCGACTCCTCGCGCAAGCCGGGAATCAGTCGCCCGCGAATCTCTTCACCCACGGCATGATCGTTCTTCGAACCGAACAGCCAGACCTGCCAGCCCTCGCGGATCTTCGCCTCAGCCACTTGTGCGTAATGCTCGGACGGCCAGCGCTTGGCCTCGCCGAACTCCGCTCCCGGGCACAGCGCCAGCACCGGGCGATCCAGGCTCAGGCCAAACTTGGCCAGGGCCGCCTCGCGGCTTTGCGGATCGATCTGCAGGCTCGGGCGCGGATACGGCTGGGGTAATTCGGCGCCCGGCTCATAGGCCAGAGCCATGAAGCGCTCGATCATCAGCGGATAACGCTCTTTGTCGAGCTTGCGCACGTCATTGAGCAAGCCGTAGCGGAACTCGCCGCGCCAGCCGGTGCGCTTGGGGATGCCTGCGAAGAACGGCACCAGGGCCGACTTCAGCGAATTGGGCAGCAGGATCGCCTGATCGTACTGGCCGGCCAGGGACTTGCCGATCCGCCGGCGGGTCGCCAGTTCCAGGACACCGTGGCCAAGAGGAAAGCTCAAGGCCCGACGCACCTGGGGCATGCGCTCCAGGATCGGCCGGCTCCACTCGGGGGCCAGCACGTCGATCTCGCATTGTGGATGACGCTGTTTCAGGCACTCCAAGAGTGTCTGCGCCATCACCATGTCACCGACCCAACTGGGCCCAACGATCAGAATATTCATGTGGTTTCCATAAACGAGCCGGGGAGGCATACGCCTCCCCGCCTCGAGAATCCAGCACCGCGGCCTTCACCGTCGGTTCAGTTGGGGCGAGCCTCGCAGCTCGCCGAATACAATTGCGGCTGCATTATGCCGACTAGCTTAGCCCCAGCTCGCGCCAAATTCGTAACACTTCCCGTCGTTCGGTCACGAATTGATCACCGTTAATGATTCCGGCCTCATTCTGCAACGCCTGCCGGTGAGCCGCGGAACGGTAGGCCTTGTAGACCTCGCGCAGCAGGCTGGCATCGCTCGCCGGCATCAGCCCAACCTGCTCCAGCCCTTCCAGAATGCGGATGTTATCGGTGTAGCGCAGCAATGACGGGTGCTCTTCGGACCACGCCAGGGCCGCGTATTGCACCATAAATTCGATATCGACGATACCTCCGGCGTCCTGCTTGAGGTCGAACGGCGCCGTGGCTTCAAAGGCGTTGGCCGCGGTTCCGGCGGCGGTCAGGCGGCTGCCCAGGTTGTCACGCATCTTGGCCCGCATTTCACTGACTTCCTGGCGCAACTTGGGCAGGTCGCGGGTTTTACCCAGCACGGCGGCCCGGACCTTTTCAAAGGCCTGGCCCACATCCTGGCTGCCCACCAGCACCCGGGCCCGGACCAGCGCCTGATGCTCCCAGGTCCAGGCTTCGTTTTCCTGATAGCGGGCAAAAGCCCCCAGGGAACTCACCAGCAGCCCCGAAGCACCGGACGGCCGCAGGCGCATATCCACCTCATACAACTGGCCGGAGTTGGTCTGGGTGGTCAGCAGATGGATGATGCGCTGCCCCAGCCGGGTGAAGAACTGTGCACCGTCTATGGGTTTGGGCCCATCGGTTTCCGCTTGCGGATCGCCATCATGGATAAAGACCAGATCCAGGTCGGAACCGTGGCCCAGCTCGATGCCGCCGACCTTGCCGTAGCCGACGATAATGAAACCCGGGTCACACAAGGTGCCGTCAGTGCGCTGTGGCGCCCCGTACTTGGCCACGGTCTGGCGCCAGGCCAGGGCCAGCACCTGCTCCAGAATCGCCTCGGCGAGCCAGGTCAGGTAATCGCTGACCTTCATTAAAGGCAGGCTGCCAGCGATCTCCGAGGCGGCCACCCGCAAACGGTGGGCCAGTTTGAAGTGGCGCAGGGCCTCCATCTGCTGTTCCAGGTCGTCCTCAGGAATCCGCGTCAGGCGCTCGCGCAGCTCGGCCGCCAGCTCCGGCGCCAGGGGCGGCTTGAACAGGCGTCCTTCGTTGAGCAATTCGTCCAGCAACAGAGGGAAGCGGGTGATTTGTTCGGCAATCCACGGACTGGCCGCGCACAGGGTCAGCAAGCGGCGCAAGGCGCCCGGATTTTCGGTGAGCAACACCAGATAGGCCGAACGCCGCGCCACCGCCTCGACCAGCGGCAAGACCCGCTCCAGGACCAGATCCGGATTGGCGTGTTCGACGGCCTGAGCCAGCAGGCGTGGAATAAAGGCATCCAGACGCTCACGCCCCAGGCGCTGCATGGCACGCAATTGCGGACTACCGCGCAGGCTGGCGAGTGCCCGCAGGGCCTTGGGCGCATCGACGAAACCACCCTCCTGCAACTGCCGGCAGGCGGCCTCCTCGTCCTGGGCTTCCTCCCATAACGGCAGCCACTCGCCCCCCACCACCACTTCGCTTTCGGCGCCTTCATCTTCATCAGGATCGGCAATCACCTGGCGGAAGTGCCACTCCACCCGCCCACGCCAGTACATCAGTTGCTCATGGAAGGCGCTCCAGTCGGCAAAGCCGAGCATGAAGGCGATTCGCGCCTGATCCTGGGGGTTGTCCGGCAGCATCTGCGTCTGGCGATCGGCAATGGCCTGGATCGCGTGCTCGGTATAACGCAGGAACTCGTAGCCCTCACGCAGCTCGCTGATCACCGCAGCCGGCAAATAACCCTGCCCCTCCAGCGTACCCAGCACCTTTAATAAAGGACGCTGCTGCAGGCTCAGGTCGCGCCCGCCGTGAATCAGCTGGAAGGCCTGGGCGATGAACTCCACCTCGCGAATGCCCCCCGAACCCAGCTTGATATTGTCGGCCATGCCCTTGCGCCGCACCTCCTGCTGGATCAATTGCTTCATGGTGCGCAGCGCCTCGATGGCGGAGAAGTCCAGGTACCGGCGGTAGACGAAGGGCCGCAGCATCTCCAGCAATTGCGCCCCGGCCACCTGATCCCCGGCCACCACCCGGGCCTTGATCATGGCGTAGCGTTCCCAGTCGCGCCCCTGGTCCTGATAGTACTGCTCCAGGGCATTGAAACTCAGCACCAGGGCACCGGCTGAGCCGTAAGGCCGCAGGCGCATGTCGACCCGGAACACGAAACCGTCGACGGTCATGGGGTCCAGGGCCTTGATCAGACGCTGCCCCAGACGGATGAAGAACTCCTGGTTATCCAGGGCACGCTTGACCCCCACCGTCTCGCCGCCTTCGGGGTACGCGAAGATCAGGTCGATGTCCGACGACAGGTTGAGCTCCACCGCCCCCAGCTTGCCCATGCCGAGGATGACCATCTGCTGCGGCTCGCCGCTGCGGCCGCCGGTAGGCACGCCAAATTGCTGGGTATGTCGCAGATACAGCCATTGATAGGCCTGGTCGATGCAGGCGTCGGCCAGGTCGGAAAGGTCACGGCAGGTTTGCACCAGATTCGCCTGGCGGGTCAGGTCGCGCCAGATGATCCGCACCTGCTGGCGGGTGCGCTGGCGGCGCAGTACGCGGCCCAGTTGATCATCGGTCTCGGCCGCTTGCACCGCCGCCGCAATCTGCGCGCACAACTCACCCGGCGCAAAAGCCCGGTCCAACTCACCGGAGCGCACCAGCTCCAGCAACATCAAAGGGTCACGCAGACTCTGTTCAATGACGAAGTCACTGGCGGCACTGACCCGGGCAAACTCGGCCCAGCGCTCGGTGCTCCAATCCGCAACATCGGGACCGCCTTCAAGGGTCGCCACCGCAGCGCGGAACGACTGCTCTGCACGGCTGACCAATGGCAGGAGAATCGCGGGGACTGGGGCAAGCGCGGGCAGACTCATGGGCTATCCTTGATCGGCGTGGAAAAGGCAGGCGGAGAGGAATATCGAGGGCAAGCAGCCTGATGGACTGTCGAACAAAAGTTAGAAATAGCTGAAAATAGGTTTTTTTTAGCAGCCGGCATTAATTTATTACCTATTCCCGTTAGTCAGCGACCAACAGTAACGATTATTCTCACAACGCAGCAGGAGGCCATAAGCCGCTCTTCTGTAGTTTTACTACTCGTATATACATTCGAAAGGCTGAAATGGCCGACGATTTGTAGTAAAACTACACGCCGCCGGATCAACCTCCGGCAATCCAAGAATTTATAATCGTCTGCCCACAAGGCCAGTCGCAAACTCAGGCAACCGATTCTGGAAGCCTTTCCGCCCTGGAGCAAGCCATGCAAGACCTCGATCCCGTCGAAACCCAGGAATGGCTGGACGCCCTGGAATCGGTTCTCGACAAAGAAGGCGAAGACCGTGCTCACTATCTGATGACCCGTATGGGCGAACTCGCGACCCGCAGCGGCTCGCAACTGCCCTACGCCATCACCACGCCATACCGCAACACGATTCCCGTCACCCACGAAGCACGCATGCCTGGCGACCTGTTCATGGAACGCCGCATTCGCTCGCTGGTACGTTGGAACGCGTTGGCCATGGTCATGCGTACGAACCTGAAAGATTCTGACCTGGGCGGTCACATCTCCAGCTTCGCCTCCAGCGCCACCCTGTATGACATCGGCTTCAACTACTTCTTCCAGGCCCCGACCGACGAACACGGCGGCGACCTGATCTACTTCCAGGGTCACGCATCGCCAGGCGTCTACGCACGTGCGTTCATGGAAGGCCGCATCACCGAAGAGCAAATGAACAACTTCCGCCAGGAAGTGGATGGCAACGGCCTGTCGTCCTATCCACACCCTTGGCTGATGCCTGATTTCTGGCAGTTCCCCACCGTTTCCATGGGTCTGGGTCCGATCCAGGCGATCTACCAGGCACGCTTCATGAAGTACCTGGAAGCCCGCGGCTTCATCCCGGCCGGCAAGCAGAAAGTCTGGTGCTTCATGGGCGACGGCGAGTGCGACGAGCCGGAATCCCTGGGCGCGATCTCCCTGGCCGGCCGCGAGAAGCTGGACAACCTGATCTTCGTCATCAACTGCAACCTGCAGCGCCTCGACGGCCCGGTTCGCGGCAACGGCAAGATCATCCAGGAACTCGAAGGCGTGTTCCGTGGTGCCCAATGGAACGTCAACAAGGTGGTCTGGGGCCGTTTCTGGGACCCACTGCTGGCCAAGGACGTCGACGGCATCCTGCAACGTCGCATGGACGAAGTCATCGACGGCGAGTACCAGAACTACAAGGCCAAGGACGGCGCGTTCGTCCGTGAGCACTTCTTCAATACCCCTGAACTCAAGGCGATGGTTGCCGATCTGTCCGACGACGAGATCTGGAAACTCAACCGTGGCGGCCACGACCCGTACAAGGTCTATGCGGCCTACCACGAGGCGGTCAACCACAAAGAGCAGCCGACCGTCATCCTGGCCAAGACCATCAAGGGTTATGGCACCGGCGCCGGCGAAGCGAAGAACACCGCGCACAACACCAAGAAAGTCGACGTCGACAGCCTGAAGCTGTTCCGCGACCGTTTCGACATTCCGGTGAAAGACGACGACATCGAAAACCTGCCGTTCTTCAAGCCTGAAGAAGGCAGCGCCGAAGCCCGCTACCTGAGCGAGCGTCGTGCTGCGCTGGGCGGTTTCGTGCCTCAGCGTCGCGCCAAGAGCTTCAGCATCCCGACTCCGCCACTGGATACCCTCAAGGCCATCCTCGACGGTTCCGGCGATCGCGAAATCTCCACCACCATGGCCTTCGTGCGGATCCTCGCGCAGTTGGTCAAGGACAAGGAAATCGGCCAGCGCATCGTGCCGATCATCCCGGACGAAGCCCGTACCTTCGGTATGGAAGGCATGTTCCGCCAGTTGGGCATCTACTCCTCCGTCGGCCAGCTCTACGAGCCAGTCGATAAAGACCAGGTGATGTTCTACCGCGAAGACAAGAAGGGCCAGATCCTCGAAGAAGGCATCAACGAAGCGGGCGCCATGAGCTCCTTCATCGCGGCCGGTACTTCGTACTCCAGCCACAACCAGCCGATGCTGCCGTTCTACATCTTCTATTCGATGTTCGGCTTCCAGCGTATTGGCGACCTGGCCTGGGCTGCCGGCGACAGCCGCACCCGCGGCTTCCTGATCGGCGGTACCGCCGGCCGTACCACCCTCAACGGTGAAGGCCTGCAGCACGAAGACGGTCACAGCCACATGCTGGCCGGGACCATCCCGAACTGCCGCACCTTTGATCCAACCTACGGCTACGAGCTTGCGGTGATCATCCAGGACGGCATGAAGAAGATGACCGAAGAGCAACAGGACGTCTTCTACTACATCACCGTGATGAACGAGTCCTACCAGCAGCCAGCCATGCCTGAAGGTGTCGAGGAAGGCATCATCAAGGGCATGTACCTGCTGGAAGAAGACACCCGCGAAGCCGCGCACCACGTGCAACTGATGGGCTCCGGCACCATCCTGCGCGAAGTCCGCGAAGCGGCGAAGATCCTGCGTGACGAGTTCAACGTCGCCGCCGACGTGTGGAGCGTGACCAGCTTCAACGAACTGCGTCGCGATGGCCTGGCCGTAGAGCGCAGCAACCGTCTGCACCCTGGCCAGAAGCCGAAGCTGAGCTACGTGGAAGAGTGCCTGAGCGGCCGTAAGGGTCCGGTCATCGCCTCTACCGACTACATGAAGCTGTTTGCCGAACAGATCCGCCAGTGGGTGCCGTCCAAGGAATTCAAAGTCCTGGGCACCGACGGTTTCGGCCGCAGCGACAGCCGCAAGAAACTGCGTCACTTCTTCGAAGTAGACCGTCACTTCGTGGTGTTGGCAGCCCTGGAAGCCTTGGCTGACCGTGGCGACATCGAACCCAAGGTCGTGGCTGAAGCCATCACCAAGTTCGGTATCGACCCGGAAAAACGCAACCCACTGGACTGCTGAGGAGACTTTCTGTGAGCGAACTCATTCGCGTACCTGACATCGGCAGCGGTGAAGGTGAAGTAATCGAACTGATGGTCAAGGTCGGCGATCGCATCGAAGCCGACCAGAGCATCCTGACCCTCGAGTCGGACAAGGCCAGCATGGAAATCCCTGCGCCGAAGGCCGGTGTGGTCAAAAGCCTGAAAGTGAAGCTGGGCGACCGCCTGAAAGAAGGCGACGAACTGCTGGAACTGGAAGTCGAGGGCGCCGCTGCTGCGGCCCCTGCGCCTGCAGCCGCTGCACCTGCACCTGCACAGCCGGCCGCAGCGCCAGCTGCTGCCGCTCCAACTGCCGCTCCTGCCGCTGCCTCGGTACAGCAGGTGCACGTGCCGGATATCGGCTCGTCGGGCAAGGCCCAGATCATCGAGATCCAGGTCAAGGTCGGCGACAGCGTCGAGGCCGATCAGTCGCTGATCACCCTCGAATCGGACAAGGCCAGCATGGAAATCCCGTCGCCGGCCGCCGGCGTGGTCGAGAGCATCAGCGTCAAGCTCAACGATGAAGTGGGCACTGGCGACCTGATCCTGGCCCTGAAAGTGGCCGGTGCTGCGGCTCCTGCCACTGCCGCACCAGCCCACGCCGCCGCTCCGGCTGCCGCCGCGCCTGCACCAGCCGCTGCTGCAGCTGCGCCAGTGGCCGACAGCGTCCAGGACATTCACGTTCCGGACATCGGCTCGGCCGGCAAGGCCAAGATCATCGAAGTGCTGGTCAAGGCCGGCGACAGCGTGGTTGCCGACCAGTCGCTGATCACCCTCGAATCGGACAAGGCCAGCATGGAAATCCCATCGCCAGCCGCCGGCATCGTGGAAAGCGTGTCGATCAAGCTGGACGACGAAGTCGGTACCGGTGACCTGATCCTCAAGCTCAAGGTCAAGGGCGCAGCCCCGGCAGCCGCTCCGGCCCCTGCCACGGCGAAAGCTGAAGCTGCTCCTGCCGCCGCCGCGCCTGCCGCTGCCGCTCCAGTTGCCGCACCGGCCAAACCAGGCGCGAAAGTTCACGCTGGCCCGGCTGTGCGCCAACTGGCCCGGGAATTCGGTGTCGAGCTGAGCGCCGTGAGCGCCAGCGGTCCGCACGGCCGCATCCTCAAGGAAGACGTGCAGGTCTACGTCAAGGCGATGATGCAGAAGGCCAAGGAAGCACCGGCTGCCGGCGCAACCGGTGGCGCGGGCATCCCGCCAATCCCGGTCGTGGACTTCAGCCGCTTCGGTGAAATCGAAGAAGTGCCGATGACCCGCCTGATGCAGGCCGGCGCCGCCAACCTGCACCGCAGCTGGCTGAACGTGCCGCACGTGACGCAGTTCGACTCGGCCGATATCACCGAGCTGGAAGCGTTCCGCGTTGCACAGAAAGCCGTGGCCGAGAAGGCCGGCGTCAAGCTGACCATCCTGCCGCTGCTGCTCAAGTCCTGTGCGCACCTGCTCAAGGAACTGCCGGACTTCAACAGTTCCCTGGCACCAAGCGGCAAGGCGATCATCCGCAAGAAGTACGTGAACATCGGCTTCGCCGTGGACACCCCGGATGGCCTGCTGGTACCGGTGATCAAGAACGTCGACCAGAAGAGCCTGCTGCAACTGGCGGCCGAGGCGGCTTCCCTGGCGGAAAAAGCCCGGACCAAGAAGCTCTCTGCAGACGAGATGCAAGGCGCCTGCTTCACCATCTCCAGCCTCGGGCACATTGGCGGCACCGGCTTCACGCCGATCGTCAACGCGCCGGAAGTGGCGATCCTCGGTGTTTCCAAGGCCACCATCCAGCCCGTCTGGGACGGCAAGGCCTTCCAGCCGAAGCTGATGCTGCCACTGTCCCTGTCCTACGATCACCGTGTGATCAACGGCGCGGCCGCCGCACGCTTCACCAAGCGTCTGAGCGACCTGCTGGCCGACATCCGCACCATCCTGCTGTAACTCGCGAACCGGCCTTCCCGTCATGGGTGGGCCGGTACCGCACGTTTTCCGAGCGCCACGCTCGTACCTCAACCCCGTCAATTTGGCGGGGCTTTTTTTGCCGGAAAAACGTCGCCAATTGCCCGTCATTGCTCGAGCCCAAACAGCAAAAAAGTTACTTTGCAGAAATCCTTCTGCCTGCCGATACAGGTTTATAGCACTTAGCCTTCATCTTACTTGTCAGTCGATGCCGCATGATGCAACCTTGCCGCAGGCAACAGTAAAGAGGGCGCGAGCCCGGCGCGATCAGCAATTTCGAAGCGAGTTTCCCCATGAAAAGCCAACCCGATGCCGCCAGCCGTATGGCGGCCGAGGTAGTGACGCAGTTGCCTGTGCCCTCGCGGCTCGGCATGTTGCGTTTCGAACGGCTGAATGAAGCGAGCTGGGCGCTGCTGTTTCTCGATCCCAACTGCGAACGTCAGTTCGGCCTGCCCGCCGTCGAACTCTGCGCTCTGGTCGGTTCCCCCTATGCCAGCCTGATGGAGCCTGAGGCGCGTTATCAGTTGCACGACGCCATCCAGCAGCAACTGAGTAACAGCCCCCATTACCTGATCCGCTACACCTTGCACACCGGCCAAGGCCCCTTGAGCATCCTGGAGCTGGGGGAAGCCTACAAACAACACAACCGGCACTTGCTGCGCGGCTACCTGCTGGTGGTCGAAGGCCTGTTCAGCGATGCCTCGCCAATGCCCACCGTGGATCTGGAAACCCAGAACACCCGCCTGCAGATCGCCCTGGAACTCAACCAGCGGGCCCAGCAGGAACAGCTGCAGCATCTGGAACGGGTACGTGCGCAGCAGGACCTGATCCTGCTCCTGACCCGCCAGCGCTACAGCACCAGCAACTCCCTGAAGGAAGCTGCCGAGCTGATCACCCGCAGTGCCTGCGACATCTACCAGATCGACTGCGCCAGCATCTGGAACCTGGAAGACCAGCGACTGGTGCCGATTGCCGCCTACCACCGCGGCCCCCAGGAATACCGCATGCCGGAGTCCATCGACGCCAGCAGCTTTCCCGATTACCTGGAAGCCCTGCACAGCTGCCGCGCCATCGACGCCCAGAACGCCATGCGCGACCCGCGCACCCGAGAGATGGCCGAAAGCCTGCGGCCACGGGATGTGAATGCCATGCTCGACGCCAGTATCCGCATCGACGGCCAGGTAGTCGGCGTGCTGTGCCTGGAACAGACCGGCATGACCCGAGCCTGGCAGTCCGACGAGATCGCCTTTGCTGGCGAGCTGGCAGACCAGTTCGCCCAAGTCATCAACAATCACAACCGACGCGCCGCCACCAGCGCCCTGCACCTGTTCCAGCGCGCCGTGGAACAGAGCGCCAACGCTTTCCTGCTGGTCAACTGCGACGGCGTGGTGGAGTACGTCAACCCAAGCTTTACCGCGATCACCCAATACAGCACCGAAGAGGTGCACGGCCACCGCCTGTCCGAACTGCCGGCCCTGGAAAACCTCAGCGAACTGTTGTTCGACGCCCCTTCCAGCCTGGCCAAGAGCAACAGCTGGCAAGGCGAGTTCAAGAGCCGACGCAAGAACCTCGAGCCCTACTGGGGCCAGCTGTCGATCTCCAAGGTCTACGGCGACAATCGTGAGCTGACCCACTACATCGGCATCTACGAAGACATCACCCAGACCAAGCTCGCCCAGCAACGCATCGAGCGCCTGGCCTACACCGACAACCTGACCAACCTGGGCAACCGCCCCGCGTTCATCCGCAACCTGGATGAACGCTTCGCCCGAGACAGCGATACCCCGATCAGCCTGCTGCTGGTAGACATCGACAACTTCAAGCGTATCAACGACAGCCTCGGCCACCAGACCGGCGACAAACTGCTGATCAGCCTGGCCCGACGCCTGCGCAACAGCCTGAGCCCCAGCGGCAGCCTGGCGCGCTTTGCCAGTAACGAATTCGCCGTACTGCTGGACAACACCGACCTGGAAACCGGCCAACAGATCGCCAGCCAACTGCTGATGACCCTGGACAAGCCGATGTTCGTCGACAACCAGCTGATCAGCGTCACCGGCTCCGTGGGGCTGGCCAGCGCGCCACTGCATGGCCGCGACCCGCAGACCCTGATGCGCAACGCCGGCCTGGCGCTGCACAAGGCCAAGGCCAACGGCAAGCACCAGGTGCAGGTTTTCACCGAAGCCCTCAACGCCGAAGCCAGCTACAAGCTGTTCGTCGAAAACAACCTGCGCCGGGCCCTGACCCAGAACGAGCTGGACGTGTTCTATCAGCCCAAGCTGTGCCTGCGCAGCGGCCGCCTGCTGGGCATGGAAGCGCTGCTGCGCTGGAACCACCCGGAAAAGGGCATGATCCGCCCGGACCAGTTCATCAGCGTGGCGGAAGAAACCGGCCTGATCATCCCCATCGGCAAGTGGATCGCCCGCCAGGCCTGCCGCATGAGCAAGCAACTGACCGCCGCCGGCCTGGGCAACCTGCACGTAGCCATCAACCTGTCGCCCAAGCAGTTCTCCGACCCGGACCTGGTTGCGTCCATCGCCAGCATCCTCAAGGAAGAACAACTGCCCTCCTCGCTGCTGGAACTTGAGTTGACAGAGGGCTTGCTGCTGGAAGCCACCGACGACACTCACCAACAGCTAGAACAGCTGAAAAAACTTGGCCTGACCCTGGCCATGGACGACTTCGGCACCGGCTATTCGTCCCTGAGCTACCTGAAGAAATTCCCCATCGATATCATCAAGATCGATCGCAGCTTCATCCACGAGATCCCCGACAACCAGGACGACATGGAAATCACCTCGGCGGTGATCGCCATGGCTCACAACCTGAAGATCAAGGTGGTCGCCGAAGGCATCGAAACCGCCGAGCAACTGGCGTTCCTGCGCCGTCATCGCTGCGACGTCGGCCAGGGCTACTTGTTCGACCGACCGATTCCCGGCACCGAACTGATCGCCAAGCTCAAGCGCTATCCCCGCGGTCCAATTGCCTGACAGCGCTGTAACACTCGGGCAAACTGCGTGTCTGATTAATTACTCAATCCCACCCTGACTGAGAGGACTGATCATGGTTCTGCGCTCGGAAATTCTGGTGAAAAAAAACGTGCTACCTACCAAAGAACAAGCTCTGCCTGGCCGCGAAACCCCGATGACACTGCCTGAAAAGCACTTTGTCTTCGAAGACACCCCGCTGCTGGGTCCGTTCTTCCAGGACGTCGACTTCGCGATCTTCGGCCTGGGCTGTTTCTGGGGCGCCGAACGTCGCTTCTGGCAGCGCGAGGGCGTGGTCAGCACCGTGGTCGGTTACGCCGGCGGCTTCACACCGAACCCGACATATGAAGAAGTCTGCTCGGGCTTAACCGGCCACACCGAAGTGGTACTGGTGGTGTATGACAAGGCCAAGGTCAGCTACAAAGAACTGCTGGCGATGTTCTGGGAACTGCACAACCCGACCCAGGGCATGCGCCAGGGCAATGACATCGGCACCCAGTACCGCTCGGTGATCTACACCACCAATCCGGCCCAGCTGGAGCAGGCGCTGCACAGCAGGGATGTGTTCCAGGCGGAACTGACCAAGGCCGGCCTGGGCACCATCACCACGGAAATCGAAGAAGCGCCGACTGTGTACTTCGCCGAGGCTTACCACCAGCAGTACCTGGCGAAGAACCCTGAAGGCTACTGCGGGATCGGCGGCACCGGAGTGACTTGCCCAATCTGAAGCAGCTACAAGCTGCAAGCCTCAAGCTCCAGACGCTGTGTTTTCAGCTTGAGGCTTGAGGCTTGAAATTTAGCGCTGTTACTCGGCGATCAACCAGTCCATCTGCCAGCCGCCCTGGGTCTGGCCAAGCTTCTTCGACAGCCACGGCAGCAGCTCGCGCAACTCCTCCTCCAGCCCCCAAGGCGGATTGGCAATCGCCAGGCCTGAACCGTTGAGGCTGTTGGGCGTATCCAGCGGATGCACCAGCAACTCCACCCGCAGCAACTTCGGCGCACCGGTGCCGGCCAGGTCCTGGTAGAAGCGCCGCAGGGCCCGCTGGTCCTTGACCGGGTACCAGATGGCCGCCACGGTCTGACGCATGCGGCCAATGGCCTCCTTCAACGACGCAGCACAGCGCTGCATCTCGTCGAGCTGCTCGAAAGGCGGGTCGATCAGCATCACCGCACGTTTTTCAGCAACCGGCAGCAACGCCCGGGCCACATGCCAGCCTTCCCCCAGGTGCACCGCCACCCGACGATCACCCTTCATGTTGTCCTTGAGCAGCAGGCCGTCTTCCGGGTGCTTTTCGTTGAGCAGCACCCGGTCCTGGGAACGGGTCAGGCGTCGCGCCAATTCCGGTGACCCCGGGTAGTAACGCAACTCGCCATCGGGGTTCATCTTGTGCAGCACCTGCATGTAGTCGGCGGTCAGCGCCGGAAGATCCTGTTCGCCCCACAAGCGGGCGATGCCTTCCAAATACTCGCCGGTACGGTTTGCCTGGTCGCCCTTGAGGTCATACAGACCGATGCCGGCGTGGCTGTCGAGGTAGGCGAACGGCTGCTCCTTGCGCGACATCAGGGCGATGAGGCGGGTCAAGGTCAGGTGTTTGAAGACGTCGGCGTGATTGCCGGCGTGGAAGGCGTGACGATAGTTCATGGTTGCTCCTGCGCAGGCGGGCAAGTTTACCTTGTGCGCAGGCTGTCGTCAGTTCGAACGGCGGCCGTACCCGGCGCAGGCGACAATGGGTACGGCCCGGGACTCAGGCAAATTCGTGGCGGACCTCGGACCACAGGCTGACCCGCCGCCCGGACGATTCGAAGACCTCGATCTCGCGCTTGATCCCGCCGCTGTCCTTCCAGCCCGGCAGGTCGAGCACGATCAACTCTTCCATCATCGCCATGTACAACGCATCCACCGGTGCCCAGAGCCTGCCGATGGCAGCGTTGTCCTTGCCGGCCAGGCACAGGTTGATCGGATGGGACATGCTCACCTGGCTGAACACTGCGTGCCCGGCCTCGAGTATCTGCGCCGCAACGCGATTGCACTGAAGAAAACGCTCATTGATGACCTCAGCGTCGGAGTGGCTGTAGGGACAGGCCAGGAAAATCTTGCGCATCGTTACCTCGACTTCAGGGATAGGTGGAGCGGACCCTCAGGTCCGCGCAGGTTGCAGGGCAAAGGCCGCGGCCTGTTCCTGCTCTTGCAGCTCATAACGCTGGGCGGCCGGCACCGAGATACGGATGGCAATCGCCACCGCCAGCAAGCCGCCGAACAGTTTGCCGATGAGCACAGGCAGGATCAGGCTCGGCTGGAAGTTCGCGGTAAACGCCAGGTGATCGCCGATCAGCGCCTGGGCACAGACCCCCAGGGCCACGCACAGCACTTTGTCGCGAGCGGTCATGTGCTTGAACAAGTGGTAGGTGGCGATGATGTTGGCGAACACCATGACAAAGCCCGCAGCACCGGTGCTGGACAGGTTCAACTGGCGTCCCAGCAGCTCCATGGGCTTTTTGCAGTAGCGCTGGAACAGGTAGCAGATGGGGAAAGTGCCGGCGAGCATGATGCCGATGTAACCGGCGATCTCGATGGCCCGGAACAGCTCCTTTTCATCGGCGAACATCGGGTCGAAGCCCCAGCCGCCGAAGTTGATGCTGAAGAACTTGGTGAAGTGCTCGACGATGCTCAGGGCCAGGATCAGCTTGATCGCCGCGTCCATGATCTTGCCGAACACCAGGAAGCCGCCAACCATCATGCGCGGCCGGTAACGCAGTCCCGCCGCCAGCAGGAAGCAGAACACGAACAGCGGCGCCAGCAGCTTGAGCATGTCGACAAACCCCAGGGACAGGTAGTACAGCGCCTCGGAGTTGGTGGAGACGATATCGCGCACCGGCAACTGGGTAGCGGTGATGATCAGCAACGACATCAGCACGGCGAAGGGAATGCTGATCAGCCCGGCCATGGCGCCCAGGGCCAGGTACTTGTGGTCCTTGCGCTCAAGCATGGTCAGGCCCACCGGGATCAGGTAGACGATGGTCGCCCCCGAGGTGTAGCCCACCAGCATCGCGGTGATCCACAGGTCGCGATTGGCGGTCAGGGCATTGGCCAGCTGATAGCCGCCCATGTCCACGGCGATGATCGACAACGCCGCGATCGACACATCCGAACCCAGGGCATTGAAAAACGGCCCCAGCGCATGGGAGATGCCCTGGGACAGGTAGGGAATCGCCACCATGATCCCGGCCTGGGCCAGAAAGACCGGACCAATGGAGTGGATACCGTTGACGAACTCCTTACCCAGGCCACTGTCGGGCTTGATGATGGATGACAGGGCGCCGACCACGGCGCCGAGCATGATCAGGTAAATGACGTAGTTTCCAAATTCAGCCATGTGGGTTCATCTCTCTGCGCGTCATTTATAGGTTTCCCCCACCGGGGAGGTTTTTGTTGAGGCCAGCGCTGGTCATCTCTTCGCCAAGGCGGGCGATGACCCGGTGTGCAAACACAGGGCATTTCCTATGCCACAATGTGTATTAGTTGTGGCTTTTACCTACAAACACTCAATTATCGGTCACAATATCTGTCACCAGAGTCTTCATGAGCTGATCTGGCCTAGCTAAGCGGGTGACCGGTCACGATTGTGAAACCTGCAGTTAAATGCTTAACTTCGCCATCGAACCTGACCGAATATGCATGCAAATGTGCAAAATGTGTGCGTAAGTAACAGAAACTGCCCATTTGTGTGGCGAAGTACCACTAACGGAAAGCCCCATGCGCCCCAACGAACGACGACAGCAGATTCTCGAACTCCTGCGCCAGCGGGAGCGAATTTCCGTGGAGGAACTGGCCCGCATTACCGCCACTTCCCAGGAAACCATTCGCCGCGACCTCAGCGAACTGGCGGAAAACGGCCTGGTTACCAAGTTCCACGGCGGCGCGGCCCTGCCGCCTACCGGTGAACACGAAAACACCTTCCAGACCCGCATGAACGAACACGCCCAGGAGAAGCGCGCCATTGCCCGCTACGCCGCCGGCCTGTTCTGCGCCGGGGACAGCATCTTTATCGATACCGGGACCACCACCCTGTTCTTCGCCCGGGAACTGGCCCAGCTCACGCGCCTGACGGTCATCACCAACTCCCTGCCAATCGCCGGCTGCCTGGGCGAATCCGGCAACCGGGTGTTCATGATCGGCGGCGAATACCGCCCCGACTCGACGCAGAACGTCGGCACCCTGGCCCTGGAGCAGATCACCCGCTTCAACGCCGAACACGCGGTGATCACCATCGGTGCACTGAATGAAGACGGCGCCATGGACTTCTCCATCGAAGAGGCCGAAGTCGCTCGCGCCATGATTGCCCAGGCCCGCCAGCTGACCGTAATCGCCGACTCCTCGAAGCTGGAACGCCGTGGCCTGTTCAAGGTATTTCCACTGGAGCGCATCGACCGCCTGGTGATTGATCGCCAGCCCGGACCAGCACTACAGGCAGCGCTGGAAAAAGCCGGTGTGGAGGTGCATCTGGTGGCGCAGGCTTGAGCCCGCCCGGTGTGGCAGGCGCTCGCCCAGCGCCTTAAACCCACACTTAACTGACCGATATATGACCGAATAAGAAACAAAAACAACAATCATGGCCCACAATATGCTTTGATTCCTGCACACGACCTTGGTGTTACCGCAGGAAACAGGCATTCATATGACCGAACTTTATCCGAACAGTGTGACTTTCGATGTGGCCATCGTCGGTGGCGGCGTCGTCGGTTGCGCCATGGCCAGGCGCTTTGCCCTGGAGGGTGCACGGGTGGTGCTGCTGGAAAAGGGCAGCGACATTCTTTCCGGCGCCAGCAAGGCCAACAGCGCCATCCTGCACACCGGCTTCGATGCCCCCAGCGGCAGCCTGGAGCTGCAGTGCATGCAGGCCGGGTACCAGGAATACCTGGAAATTCACTCGGCCATGAACTTGCCGCTGCTCAAGAGTGGCGCCCTGGTGGTGGCCTGGAACGCCGAGGACCAGGCCCGCCTGCCAGGGATTCTCGACCAGGCCCAGGCCAATGGGGTCAATAACGTGCGCCTGCTGGAACGCAGCGAGATCCTCGCCCTGGAACCCCATCTGGCCAATCACGCGGTGGGCGCGCTGCTGGTGCCCGACGAACACCTGATCGACCCCTGGTCAGCGCCCCTGGGTTACCTGCAGCAGGCCATGGCCCATGGCGCCCGGGTGCATCTGCGGTGCGAGGTGCAGCAAGGCCAATTCGATGGTGATGCCTGGACCCTGCATACCAACCAGGGCACCTTGCGCAGCGCCCAGGTGATCAACTGCGCGGGGCTGTTCGGTGACACCCTGGAGCACAACCTGCTGGGCCACAGCGAATTTCGCATCATGCCGCGCAAGGGCCAGTTCGTGGTCTTCGACAAGGCCGCGGCCAAACTGCTGGAGCGCATCGTCCTGCCGGTGCCCAACGAACGCACCAAAGGCATCGTCCTGACCCGCACCGTCTACGGCAACCTGCTGGTGGGCCCCACCGCCGAAGAACAGGAGGACCGGGTGCATGCCGGGCTCGACGGCCCGACCCTGCAAAGCCTGATCGACGCTGCCGTGGAGCGGATTCCCGGCCTCGCCGGAATGCCGGTCACCGCGACCTACGCGGGGCTGCGCCCGGCCAGCGACAAGAAGGAGTACCGGATCCAGGCCGATCACTCCCGGCACTGGATCACCGTCGGCGGCATCCGCTCCACCGGGCTCACTGCCGCCCTGGGCATTGCCCGGCACGTCTACAGCCTGTACAGCCAGCGTCGCCAGCATCACCCGGTGCGCGAGCCGGTCTGGCCGCAGATGCCCAACCTCGCGGAGCACTTGCCCCGGGACTGGCAACGCCCCGGCTATGGCGAAATCGTCTGCCATTGCGAACTGGTGACCCGTCGCGAAATCGAGACCGCCCTGCACAGCCCCCTGCCCCCCGGCGATCTGGGTGGGCTCAAGCGTCGCACCCGTGCCTGCATGGGGCGCTGCCAGGGTTTCTATTGCTCGGCCCAAGTCGCCGAACTCAGTGCCAGTCAACTGGCCGTCCCACTTGCCACAGGTCGTTGCCATGAACAGTACTGAACTCCTTCAGGCCGAAGCGGCCATTATCGGCAGCGGCCCGGCGGGCCTCGCGGCCGCCATTGAACTGCGGCGCCAGGGCATCGGCCCGGTGATTGTCATCGAGCGAGAAAGCGAAGCTGGCGGCATTCCCCGGCACTGCGCTCACCCGCCCTTCGGCATGCGCGAGTATCAACGCATTCTCAGCGGCCCGGCCTATGCCCGGCGCAACGTCGAAGCCGCGCTGAAAGCCGGCGTGATCCTGCTGCTGCGCCACACGGTAGTCAGCCTGGAACCCGGCGGCCTGCTGCGCCTGGCGAGCACCGACGGGCCGCGACAGATCCAGGCAAAAAAGGTCCTGATCGCCACCGGCGCCCGGGAAACCCCGCGCTCGGCACGCCTGCTGTCCGGCGACCGCCCGGTGGGCGTGATCAACACCGGAGCCTTGCAGAACTTCCTCTATATGCAGCACCTCAAGCCCTTTGAGCGGCCGCTGATCGTCGGCACCGAGCTGGTCAGCCTGTCCGCCGTGCTCAGTTGCCGGCGCGCAGGAATCCGCCCGGTAGCGGTGCTCGAAGCCAACAACCGGGCAACCGCACGCTGGCCGCTGTCGCTGTTTCCACGCTTGCTGGGCATTCCCATGCATTTCGGCGCGCAATTGCTGGCGATCAACGGCACCGGCCGGGTGGAATCGGCCCAGGTGCGCCTGGGCGACGGTCAGGTGCGCGAGATTGCCTGCGACGGCGTGCTGCTCACGGGCCAGTTCACCCCGGAGTCGAGCCTGGTGCGCCAGAGCCACCTTCAGCTGGACAGCGGTAGCAACGGGCCGAAGATCGACCAGTACGGGCGCTGCTCGGACCCGGCCTACTTCGCCGCCGGCAACCTGCTGCGACCGATCGAGACCGCCGGCTGGTCCTACCGTGAAGGGCGGCGTATCGGCAGCCTGATGGCACTGGCCCTGTGCAACCAGCTACCCGCTCCCCATGACGCGCTGACCCTGAAGTACGCAGCCCCGATCAAGCTCGGCGTACCGGGCCGGCTGGTGCGCGGCGAGCTGGCGGGCCTGCGGCACATCCAACTGCGGGTCAGCCGAGCGGTCAGCGGCACCTTGCGGGTCCGCGCCCAGGGCCTGGACCTCTGGAGCCGCCCGGTCTCGGCACTGCCGGAACGGCGCCTGCTGATTCCCCTCAAGGAGCTGCAACTGCCGGAACACCTTGACCAACTGGACATCTGCATCGACTAGGCCCGTCCCACAACAAGAGAAAAGACCATGCGAATAGCCGCACTTGACCAGGGCACCACCAGCACCCGCGTACTGGTTGTGGACATGCAAGGCCGTGCCGACATCCAACTGGCGCTGCGCCACCAGCAGCATCACCCTCGTCCGGGCTGGGTCGAGCACGACCCGCTGGAACTGCTGGCCAACCTGCAACGCTGCCTGGAAGCCACCGGCCGGGTCGACGCCATCGGCTTGGCCAATCAGGGCGAAAGCTGCCTGGCCTGGGACGCCATCAGTGGCGCACCGCTGTCTCCGGTAATCGTCTGGCAGGACAACCGCAGCGCCGCACGCATCGAGGAACTGCGAGCCAACGGAGCCGAAGCCCTGACCCTGGAGCGGGCCGGATTGCCTCTGGACGCCTATTTTTCCGCCAGCAAGCTGGCCTGGATCGTGGAGAACCTGCCGGCGGCACAAGCGGCCCTGAGTGCCGGCCGCCTGCGCCTGGGCACCACCGATGCCTACTTCCTCGACCGCCTGGCCGGGGTCTATGCCACCGACATCACCACCGCGTCGCGCACCTCGCTGATGAACCTCGCCACCGGCCAGTGGGACCCGCAGTTGTGTGCACTGTTCGGCGTCCCGCTAGAGGCCCTGCCACCGATCCGCGCCACGGTCGGCGACTTCGGGCGTATTGGCCAGACGCCCATCAGCGCCTCAGTGGTGGACCAGCAAGCCTCGCTCTACGGCCACGGCTGCCGGCAGCCGGGGGACGCCAAGATCACCTTCGGCACCGGCGCCTTCGCCCTGACCGTCACCGGCGATCAGATCATCCGCGCACCTGAGAAAGGCCTGCTGGCCACCATTGCCTGGCAGGTCGATGGCAAGCCGGTGTATGCCATGGACGGTGGCGTGTACGACGCCAGCGCCGCGGTGGAGTGGGCCGGGCGGCTGGGCCTGTTCAGCGACTTCTCGGAGCTGGCGGCCTTCGATCAGCCACCGGCCATTTCCCGCGAACTGGCCTTTGTCCCGGCGTTGTCGGGGCTGGCCTGCCCGCACTGGGACCGCAGCGCCGGAGCGGTGTGGATCGGCATGAACGCCGCCACCAGCCGCCAGGACCTGTGCCAGGCGGTGCTGGAAGGCGTGGCCCTGCGCAGCGCCGAAGTGATCACCGCGATGGACGATCACCTGCGTGTCACCGACCAGCTGTCGATCGACGGCGGGCTGGCCCGCAGCCCGTATTTCGCCCAGTTCCTTGCCGATATCCTGCAACGCACCATCGTCACCCAGCGTTTCGACGAACTCACCGCCCTGGGCTGCGCCGCCCTGGCTGCCCGTGGCCTGGGCCTGGAGCTGCCGGAGTTGGACAACACCCGCACCCACTATCAGCCCCGTGTCGACCGGACCACGGCCGACGCTTGGCGCCGCACCTTCAGCGCCGCCGTCAGCCGCTCCCAGGGCTGGTCCCAGCCGCGCTGAAACCGCCATTGGCCAAGGACGGCCGCCCCATTCCCGGCAAGCCAGCGCCCCTTGCCCATCCGCCGCGCCTATTGGACACTGACGCGCCCGCTCGCGGCCAAGCGGCGGGCACCTCAAGCGGTTGCTGGCGACTCAGACACACGGGACCACTGACTGCTGCGCGGGCACACGACCTGCCTGGCTGTGCTCATAAAACGGATTGCTACTGAGTCGAGGATTTATGAAAGACGCAACGATTGCGCTGCACCATGGATTCAAGTCGGACCCGACCACCAAGGCCGTGGCCGTGCCCATCTACCAGAACGTCGCCTTCGAGTTCGACAACGCCCAGCACGGGGCGGACCTGTTCAACCTGGATGTGCCCGGCAACATTTACACCCGCATCATGAACCCCACCAACGATGTGCTGGAACAGCGCATGGCCGCCCTGGAAGGCGGGATCGCCGGGCTGGCGGTGGCGGCTGGCAGCGCGGCGATCCACTACGCGATCCAGACCCTGACCCAGGCCGGGGACAATATTGTCTCCACACCCCAGCTGTACGGCGGTACCTACACCCTGTTCGCCCACCTGCTGCCCAGCTTCGGGGTCGAAGTGCGCTTCGCCCGGGACGATTCGCCAGAGGCCATCGCCGAGCTGATCGACGACAAGACCAAGCTGGTGTACTGCGAAAGCATCGGCAACCCGGCGGGCAACATCGTCGACATCGAGGGCCTGGCCCAGGCCGCCCACGCCCGCAACGTACCGCTGATGGTGGACAACACCGTGGCCACGCCAATCCTGTGCAAGCCGATCCAGTTCGGCGCCGACATCGTGGTGCACTCGGTGACCAAGTACGTCGGCGGCCACGGCAACTCCCTGGGCGGGGTGATCGTCGACAGCGGCAACTTCCCCTGGGCCGAGCATCCGCAGAAGTTCGCCAGCCTCAACACCCCGGAGCCGGCCTACCACGGCGTGGTCTACACCGAAAAGTTCGGCCCGGCTGCCTTTATCGCCCGGGCCCGCACCGTACCACTGCGCAACACCGGCGCGGCGCTGGCGCCGATGAACGCCTTCCTCCTGCTGCAAGGCCTGGAAACCCTGGCCCTGCGCATGGAGCGCCACACCGACAACGCGATCCGGGTCGCGCAGTTCCTCAAGGACCACCCGCTGGTGGCCTGGGTCAGCTACGCCGGCCTGGCCGATCACCCGCACCATGAACTGGCGCGCAAGTACATGCAGGGCAAGCCGTCGGCGATCCTGTCCTTCGGCCTAAAAGGCGGCTATGCCGCAGGCGTGCGTTTCTACGACGCCCTGCAGATCTTCAAGCGCCTGGTAAACATCGGCGACGCCAAGTCCCTGGCCTGCCACCCGGCGTCCACCACCCACCGGCAGATGAACGAACAAGAGCAGGCCAAGGCCGGCGTCAAGCCGGAGATGATCCGCCTTTCGGTCGGCATCGAGGCCATCGAGGACCTGCTCGAGGACCTTGACCAGGCGCTGAAACAAGCCTGATTCATCGGCCCTGGCAGCAGACGCCAGGGCCATCCCCCCCAAATCCCCCCAGCGCGTTGGCACCGACGCATCCACCCCCAACCAGCCCCCAGGATCATTACTCACCCTCAAAGGAACCCAACATGATTGTGCGTTACGTAAAAATCACCATGACCCTGGCAGTGGCGGCGTTCGCCTTGCTGGTGGCTTACAACAACATCAGCGACTACGACTCCAACTTCGCCTTTGTCCAGCACGTACTGAGCATGGACAGCGTCTTCCCCGGCAACACCGCCACCGACCGCGCCCTGACCCTGCCTCTGCTGTGGAATGTCGGCTACTGGCTGATCATTACCGGCGAGGCCCTGACCGGGGTATTGCTGGCCGTTGGCGCCTTGCGCCTGTGGCTGGCGCGACACGGTGTCGCCAGCTACTTCAACCGGCGCAAAGGCTGGGCCATTGCCGGCTTCTGCCTGGGCTTCTGCGTCTGGTTCTTCGGCTTCATGGTGGTGGGTGGCGAGTGGTTCATGATGTGGCAATCCCAGACCTGGAATGGCCAGGACGCGGCCTTCAAGTTCTACATGGCGATCCTTGGCGTGTTGATCTTCCTCAACCAGCCGGACGCAGAACTGCACTGACCCTACCGCTGCCGAGCCTGCAAGGCTGCGCAAAGGCCCGCAGGGCCTTGCCTGGCGATCCCCCGTCGGAGCTCATCGGCCTTAAGAACGCGGCAGCCCTACGGGCCGTTCGCAGCCTGCGGCAGCGGCTACACCACCCCCGGATCGGCATTGGTCTGTAGCCGCTGCCGAGCCATGGCGAGGCTGCGCAAAGGCCTGCAAGGCCTTGCCTGGCGATCCCCCGTCGGAGCTCATCGACCTTGAGAGCGCCGCGGCCCTACGGGCCGTTCGCAGCCTGCGGCAGCGGCTACACCACCCCCGGATCGGCATTGGTCTGTAGCCGCTGCCGAGCCATGGCGAGGCTGCGCAAAGGCCTGCAAGGCCTTGCCTGGCGATTGCCAGACGAGCCCCTGGCGTTCTTCAGAGCGCCGCCAACGCTGCGCCGGAATGCTGCCCATCTGGTTCGCAGCCTGCGGCAGCAGCTACCCGAACCGCAAAAAAAACGGCCCGCTGCGGTGACGCAGCGGGCCGTTTTCATTGCCCCGAACGATCAGGGCAGGATTTGCGCACTCAGTGGTTGAGCTTGAAATCCTTCTCGGCCGCTTCAAAACGCTGAACCATGCCAGCGCTTGGAGCACCCATCTTGCTCACCAGCACGATTGCCAGGCTGGCGAAGATGAAGCCCGGGATGATTTCGTACAGACCCAGCAGAGCGAAGTGTTTCCACAGAATCACGGTGACGGCACCGACGATGATCCCGGCCAGCGCGCCGTCACGGGTCATGCCCTTCCAGAGCACCGAGATCAGCACCACAGGACCGAACGCCGCACCGAAGCCGGCCCAGGCGTAGCTCACCAGGCCCAGCACGCGGTTTTCCGGGTTGGCGGCCATGGCGATGGCGACCAGCGCCACCACCAGCACCATGGCGCGACCGACCCATACCAGCTCAACTTGAGAGGCGTGCTTGCGCAGGAAGGCTTTATAGAAGTCTTCGGTCAGGGCGCTGGAGCACACCAGCAACTGGCAGCTCAGGGTACTCATCACCGCCGCCAGAATGGCCGACAGCAACACGCCGGCTACCCACGGGTTGAACAGCAGCTTGGCCAGTTCGATGAACACACGCTCAGGGTTCTCGGTCACCGGACCGGCCACTTCAGGATGCGCCGAGAAGTAGGCGATACCGAAGAAGCCCACGGCCACGGTGCCGCCCAGGCACAGGATCATCCAGGTCATGGAGATACGACGGGCATTGGCGATCGACTTCACCGAATCCGCCGCCATGAAACGCGCCAGGATGTGTGGCTGACCAAAGTAGCCCAGGCCCCAGCCCATCAGCGAGATCACGCCGATAAAGGTGGTGTTCTTGAGCATGTCGAAGCTGGTCGGGTCCTTGGCTTCGATCGCCAGGAAGGTGGTATCGACGCCACCGGTGGCCAACAGCACGATGATCGGGGTCAGGATCAACGCGAAGATCATCAGCGTGGCCTGCACGGTATCGGTCCAGCTCACCGCCAGGAAGCCACCAACAAAGGTGTAAGCAATGGTCGCCGCCGCGCCAGCCCACAGCGCCGTCTCGTAAGGCATGCCGAAGGTGCTTTCGAACAGACGGGCACCGGCTACGATGCCGGAGGCACAGTAGATGGTGAAGAACACCAGGATCACCACTGCGGAGATGATGCGCAGCAGGCCGCTTTTATCTTCGAAACGGCTGGAGAAGTAGTCCGGCAAGGTCAGAGCATCACCGTTGTGCTCGGTCTGCACCCGCAGACGACCGGCAACGAACAGCCAGTTCAGGTAGGCACCGACGATCAGTCCGATGGCGATCCAGCTCTCCGACAGACCCGACATGTAGATAGCGCCCGGAAGGCCCATCAGCAGCCAGCCACTCATGTCGGAAGCACCAGCGGAAAGCGCGGTCACCACGCTGCCCAGACTGCGGCCGCCAAGAATGTAGTCGGAAAGGTTGTTGGTGGAGCGATAGGCCATGAAGCCGATCAGCACCATTGCTGCGATGTAGATCACGAACGTGATCAAGGTTGGATTGCTTGCACTCATTTGAGTTACGCCCTGGCTTTGTTTTTATGTAGCGGCGGTCAGCAGTACCGTCACCCAGCTTTTACAGTTTGGAAGACGATCGGCCATCGCGCACGTTTTATGACCAATGTTTCCCCAGGAAAGCCATTGGCCGATGAACCGAGTCGCAAAAGACAGGTTGCACCTTGGGCGCGAATCCTATTCAACAAATTAAACAAGGTGCAACCAGTTTCATCCAATTAAGTTGCACCTTGTCGCATTTACCGACGACGACAACTTTTTTGCTCCTTTTTGGAGCAAGAAATCCACCCGCCAGAATTAAATGCACCAAGGCAATACGGGAGCCAGGAGGCAATATTGATTTCCTGACGAGCTGCTATTTATTCCAGCGAAAAAAGGGTTGCACCCGGTTGCACCTATTTCGGCGCACGGATAATCTTGCCGCCAGCTGATGCCACACGTGCGTGGCAAACATGAGGATAAAAATATGGCTACCACCACCCTCGGGGTCAAACTCGACGACCCAACCCGCGAGCGCCTCAAGGCTGCTGCGACCTCGATCGATCGTACGCCGCACTGGCTGATCAAGCAGGCGATTTTCAATTACCTGGAAAAACTCGAGGGTGGTGCAACCCTGACCGAGCTGAGCAGTGTCACCACCAAGGACGGCGACGACGCCGGCGATGTGCTGACCGATCACGCTCACCAATGCTTCCTCGAATTTGCCGAGAGCATCCTCCCGCAATCGGTGCTGCGCGCCTCGATCACCGCTGCCTACCGCCGCCCGGAACCGGAAGTGGTGCCGATGCTGCTGGAGCAGGCGCGTCTGCCGGCCGCCACCGCCGAAGCCGCCAACAAGCTGGCCGCCTCGATCGCCGAGAAGCTGCGTAACCAGAAGAGCGCCGGTGGCCGTGCCGGTATCGTCCAGGGCCTGCTGCAGGAGTTCTCCCTGTCGTCCCAGGAAGGCGTGGCACTGATGTGCCTGGCCGAGGCCCTGCTGCGCATCCCCGACAAGGGCACCCGTGACGCGCTGATCCGCGACAAGATCAGCACCGGCAACTGGCAGCCGCACCTGGGCAACAGCCCGTCGCTGTTCGTCAACGCCGCCACTTGGGGCCTGTTGCTCACCGGCAAGCTGGTGTCGACCCACAACGAGGCCGGCCTGACCTCCTCCCTGAGCCGCATCATCGGCAAGAGCGGCGAGCCGATGATCCGCAAGGGCGTGGACATGGCCATGCGTTTGATGGGCGAGCAGTTCGTCACCGGCGAAACCATCGCCGAAGCCCTGGCCAACGCCAGCAAGTTCGAAGCCAAGGGCTTCCGCTACTCCTACGACATGCTCGGCGAAGCGGCACTGACCGAGCACGACGCGCAGAAATACCTCGCCTCCTACGAGCAGGCCATTCATTCCATTGGCAAGGCCTCTCACGGCCGCGGCATCTATGAAGGCCCGGGCATCTCCATCAAGCTCTCGGCGCTGCACCCGCGCTACAGCCGCGCGCAGTACGAGCGGGTGATGGAAGAGCTGTACCCGCGCCTGCTGTCCCTGACCCTGCTGGCCAAGCAGTACGACATCGGCCTGAACATCGACGCCGAGGAAGCAGACCGCCTGGAGCTGTCCCTGGACCTGCTGGAGCGCCTGTGCTTCGAGCCGCAGCTGACCGGCTGGAACGGCATCGGCTTCGTGATCCAGGCCTACCAGAAGCGCTGCCCGTACGTCATCGACTACGTCATCGATCTGGCCCGCCGCAGCCGTCACCGCCTGATGATCCGCCTGGTGAAGGGCGCCTACTGGGACAGCGAGATCAAGCGCGCCCAGGTCGAAGGCCTGGAAGGCTATCCGGTCTACACCCGCAAGGTGTACACCGATGTTTCCTACATCGCCTGCGCACGCAAGTTGCTGTCGGTGCCGGAAGTCATCTACCCGCAGTTCGCCACCCACAACGCCCACACCCTGTCGGCGATCTACCACATTGCCGGTCAGAACTATTACCCCGGCCAGTACGAGTTCCAGTGCCTGCACGGCATGGGCGAACCGCTGTACGAGCAAGTGGTCGGCAAGGTTGCCGATGGCAAGCTGAACCGTCCGTGCCGCGTGTACGCACCGGTCGGCACCCACGAAACCCTGCTGGCCTACCTGGTACGCCGCCTGCTGGAAAACGGCGCCAACACCTCCTTCGTCAACCGCATCGCCGACCAGTCGATCTCGATTCAAGAGCTGGTGGCCGACCCGGTGGCGCAGATCGAGCAGATGGCCACCCTGGAAGGCGGCTTCGGCCTGCCGCACCCACGCATTCCGCTGCCGCGTGACCTGTATGGCAGCGAGCGCGCCAACTCCGCCGGCATCGACATGGCCAACGAACACCGCCTGGCGTCGTTGTCCTGCGCCCTGCTGGCCAGCGCTCACAACCACTGGAAAGCCGCGCCAATGCTCGGTTGCGCCGCCAGCAGCGAAACCCCGGCGCCGGTCCTCAACCCGTCGGATCATCGCGATGTGGTCGGTCACGTCCAGGAAGCCACGATCGAAGACGTCGACAACGCCATCCAGTGCGCCCTCAACGCCGCGCCGATCTGGCAGGCCACGCCGCCGGCCGAACGCGCCGCGATCCTGGAACGCGCCGCCGACCTGATGGAAGCCGAGATCCAGCCGCTGATGGGCCTGTTGGCCCGCGAGGCCGGCAAGACCTTCGCCAACGCCATCGCCGAAGTGCGTGAAGCCGTGGACTTCCTGCGTTATTACGCGGTGCAGGCCCGCAATGACTTCAGCAACGACGCCCACCGTCCGCTGGGTCCTGTGGTGTGCATCAGCCCGTGGAACTTCCCGCTGGCGATCTTCAGCGGCCAGGTCGCCGCCGCCCTCGCCGCCGGCAACCCGGTACTGGCCAAGCCGGCCGAACAGACCCCGCTGGTGGCGGCCCAGGCCGTGCGCCTGCTGCTCGAAGCCGGGATTCCTGAAGGCGTGCTGCAACTGCTGCCGGGCCAGGGCGAAAGCGTCGGTGCCCGCCTGGTCGGTGACGAGCGCGTCAAGGGCGTGATGTTCACCGGTTCCACCGAAGTCGCGCGCCTGCTGCAGCGCAACATCGCCGGGCGCCTGGACAACCAGGGTCGGCCGATCCCGCTGATCGCCGAAACCGGTGGCCAGAACGCCATGATCGTCGACTCCTCGGCCCTGACCGAACAAGTGGTCATCGATGTGGTGTCCTCGGCCTTCGACAGTGCCGGCCAGCGTTGCTCGGCCCTGCGCGTGCTGTGCCTGCAGGAAGACTCCGCCGACCGCGTGATCGAAATGCTCAAGGGCGCCATGGCCGAAAACCGCCTGGGCAACCCGGAGCGCCTGTCGGTGGACATCGGCCCGGTAATCGACGCCGAAGCCAAGGCCGGCATCGAGAAGCACATCCAGGCCATGCGCGACAAAGGTCGCAGCGTGTACCAGATGGCCATCGCCGACAGCGAAGAATGCAAGCGTGGCACCTTTGTCATGCCGACCCTGATCGAACTGGAAAGCTTCGATGAACTGCAGCGCGAGATCTTCGGTCCGGTGTTGCACGTGGTGCGCTACAAGCGCAAAGACATCGACCAACTGATCGCCCAGATCAACGCTTCCGGCTACGGCCTGACCCTGGGTGTGCACACCCGGATCGACGAAACCATTGCCAAGGTGGTGGACAACGTCAACGCCGGTAACGTCTACGTCAACCGCAACATCGTCGGTGCCGTGGTCGGCGTGCAGCCGTTCGGCGGCGAAGGCCTGTCGGGCACCGGCCCGAAAGCCGGCGGTCCGTTGTACCTGTACCGCCTGCTGTCGACCCGTCCGGTGGATGCGATCGAGCAATCCTTCGTCCGTGCCGATGCGGCCAACGCTCCGGACCTGCGCCTGCGCGAAGCCCTCGGCAAGCCGCTCAACGCCCTGCAAGCCTGGGCCGAGAGCAGCAAACTGGTGGAACTGGCGACCCTGTGCAAACAGTTCGCCAGCCAGTCGCAAAGCGGTATCACCCGCCAGCTGAACGGCCCGACCGGCGAGCGCAACAGCTACGCCATCCTGCCCCGCGAGCACGTCCTGTGCCTGGCGGAGGTCGAGGGCGACCTGCTGACCCAACTGGCGGCCGTACTGGCCGTCGGCGGTTCGGCAGTCTGGCCGGAAAGCGAGCTCAGCAAGGCGCTGTTCGCCCGTCTGCCCAAGGACGTGCAAGCACGCATCCAGCGGGTGGCGGATTGGACCAAGGACGACGTGGTATTCGACGCGGTCCTGCATCACGGCGACTCTGACCAACTGCGCGGCGTTTGCCAGCAAGTGGCCCAGCGTGCCGGCGCCATCGTCGGCGTCCAGGGCCTGTCCCAGGGCGAGACGGCGATTGCCCTGGAACGCCTGGTGATCGAGCGCGCCCTGAGCGTCAACACCGCAGCGGCCGGCGGCAACGCCAGCCTGATGACCATCGGCTGAAGCCGATAGTCAGCACCATGAAAAAGAGCGCCCTCAGCGGCGCTCTTTTTTTTGCCCGATGCAATGTCCTGTAGCCGCTGCCGCAGGCTGCGATCGGCCGCAACGGCCGTAGCGACTTCATTGCAGCCAAAGTCCCGGCGGGACTTATCGCAGCCTTCGGCAGCGGCGACAGGGGCTGCGCCTGTTTGGCATCTTTATCACCCAGATCAATCTTGCTATTCAGCCTTTATTCACGCGCCTAGACTCGGCCCATTCCCTAGCCAACAGGTATGCCGCCATGTCCGAGACGCTGCTCAGTTCCCGCAATCTGGCTTTCGAACTGTATGAGGTGCTCGACGCCGAAGGTCTGACCCAGCGCGAGCGGTTTGCCGAGCACAATCGCGAAACCTTCGATGCCGCCCTGGGCACCGCGCGCAACATCGCCGAGAAGTACTTCGCCCCGCACAACCGCAAGGGCGATGAACACGAGCCGCGCTACGAGGACGGCCAGGCGGTGCTGATCCCTGAAGTGAAACCGGCGGTGGACGCCTTCCTCGAAGCCGGCTTCCTCAACGCTGCGCGCAGTTTCGACGCGGGCGGCATGCAGCTGCCGACCCTGTTGTCCCAGGCCTGCTTCGCCCACTTCCAGGCGGCCAACGCGGCCACGACTTCCTACCCGTTCCTGACCATGGGCGCGGCCAACCTGATCGAGAGCTTCGGCACCGACGAACAGAAACACCGCTTCCTGCAGCCCATGATCGATGGCCGCTTCTTCGGCACCATGGCCCTGACCGAGCCCCATGCCGGTTCGTCGCTGTCTGATATCCGCACCCGCGCCGAACCGGCTGCCGACGGCAGCTACCGGCTCAAGGGCAACAAGATCTTCATCTCCGGCGGCGACCACCCGCTGTCGGAAAACATCGTGCACATGGTCCTGGCCAAGCTGCCGGACGCGCCGCCCGGGGTGAAGGGCATTTCCCTGTTTATCGTGCCCAAGTTCCTGGTCAACGATGACGGCAGCCTGGGGCCGCGCAACGACGTGCTGCTGGCCGGGCTGTTCCACAAGATGGGCTGGCGCGGCACCACTTCCACCGCCCTGAACTTCGGCGATAACGGTAATTGCGTGGGCTATCTGGTGGGCAAGCCCCATCACGGCCTGAGCTACATGTTCCAGATGATGAACGAAGCACGGATCGGCGTCGGCATGGGCGCGGTGATGCTGGGTTATGCCGGCTATCTGTATTCATTGGAATACGCTCGCGAGCGTCCGCAAGGTCGCCTGCCGGACAGCAAGGACCCGACCACCGCACCGGTTGCCATCATCCAGCACGCCGATGTGCGCCGCATGCTGCTGACCCAGAAGGCCTATGTTGAAGGCGCCTTCGACCTGGGGCTGTATGCGGCGCGGCTGTTCGATGACACCACCACCCTGGCCAGCGAGGCCGAGCGCCAGCAGGCCCATGAACTGCTGGACCTGCTGACGCCCATCGTCAAGTCCTGGCCTTCGGAGTTCTGCCTCAAGGCCAACGAGCTGGCGATCCAGATCCTCGGTGGCCACGGCTACACCCGGGAATACCCGGTGGAGCAGTACTACCGCGACAATCGCCTGAATCCGATCCATGAAGGCACCCACGGCATCCAGTCCCTGGACCTGCTGGGGCGCAAGCTGGCGCAGAACGGCGGCGCCGGGCTCAAGCGCCTGATCCGCCTGATCGCCGAGACGGGCGAGCGGGCCCGCGCCCATGCGTCGCTGGATGCCCTGCGCCTGCCTCTGGAGCAACTGGTGACGCGCCTGCAGAGCGTGACCCTGGGTCTGCTGGGCGACCTGGCCAGCGGCAAGGTCACGGCGACCCTGGCCAACTCGGCGCTGTATCTGAAGGCCTTCGGCCACGCGGTGATCGGCTGGCGCTGGCTGGAACAGGCCATCAGGGCCGAGGAAGGACTGGCGCGAGGCCATGCCGGGGACCGGGATTTCTATCACGGCAAACTGCAGGCCGCGCGCTACTTCCTGACCTGGGAAGTGCCGGGCTGCCAGCATGAACTGACCCTGCTGGAAGCACGGGACGCCACCTGCCTGGAGATGCAGGACGCCTGGTTCTGAGGCCGAGGCGGCCTGTCACACCGCAGCGCTATTCGCTGGCAAGCCAGCTCCTAGCAGAAGACTCACTCCACACCTGTGGGAGCCGGCTGCCGGCGCAAGCCTCAGGCCTGGCACAGCGCACAGGCGGTTCGCTGCCAGGCCCGCGCCCCTTCGCTCAGTGCAGCTTGAAACCACCCACCTGGCGCGCCAGGTCTTCGGCCAGGCGCTGCAGGGTCTGGCAATCCTCACGACAGGTGTGCACTTCAGCCGCGGTGGCCCGGGCCAGTTCGGAAATGCCCTGAACATTGCGGTTGATCTCTTCGGTCACCGCCGACTGTTCTTCCGTGGCAGTGGCGACCTGCTGATTCATGTCGCTGATACGCTCCACCTGCCCGGTGATCGCCGTCAGTGAGGCCCCGGTCTGCTGGCTGGACTGAACCCCGGTGCCGGTGGCCGATTGCCCCGCATGCATCGAGGACACGGCGTTCTCCGCCCCCTGCTTGAGGCCCTGGATCATCTGCTGGATCTCATCGGTGGAGGTCTGGGTACGCTGGGCCAGGGTCCGGACTTCATCGGCCACCACCGCAAAGCCACGGCCCATTTCCCCGGCCCGAGCCGCCTCGATGGCAGCGTTGAGGGCCAGCAGGTTGGTCTGTTCGGAAACCCCGCGGATCACCGCCAGCACCTGATCGATGGAGGCCACCTGTTCCGCCAGTTCGCCCACGGCACCGGCGGCCAGAGCGATTTCACCGGACATGCTCTCGATATGCCGAATCGAACCGCCTACCACGTCCTGGGCCTGCTGGGCTTCATCCCGGGCCGCCTGGGAAGCGTCCGCCGCCTGCCCGGCATTGCGCGCAATGTCCTGCACGGTAAGCCCCATCTCATGTACCGCAGTGGCCACCATGTCGGTCATTTCCTGCTGCCGGCCGGAGCGCTCGGCGGTGTTCTCCACCACCGCCGCCACCTGGCTCACTGAGGAACGCAGGCGTTCGGTGGTGGCCAACACCTCACCGATCATGCCGCGCTGGCTGTCGAGAAAACGGTTGAAACCCCGGGCCAGATCCCCCAACTCGTCGGCACGGCTGGCATCCAGGCGCAGGGTCAGGTCGCCACCGCCGCTGCCGATGGCCACCAGTCCTTCGGTCACCTGTCGCACCGGACGTACCAGGCCACGGGCCAGCAGTACAACCAGCAGTAGGCAAACGCCGGCGATGCCCAGGCCGATCAGACTGGTGAGCCAGATCGCCCGGTGCGCCTCGGCGTAAATCTGCGCCTGCGGTACCTCGGCCACCAAGCTCCAGCCAAAGCCGCGCAGCGGCAGGCTCAAGGCCAGGTAGTCTTCGCCGTCACGCTCGAAATGACTGCTGGTCAGCCCCTCGTGTCCCATCAACGCCTCGGCGGCGCTCGCGCCGATCTGCTCGGACAACTGTCGCTTGCCACTGAATTCAGCGTCCGGATGCACCTGGATCAAACCATCGTTGCGCACCAGGAACACCCGGCCACGCTCGCCAAAGCTGTAGTCGTGAATCAGTTGCGACAGCTCGGTCATGCGCAAGCCCAGGCCGGTGACCCCCACCAGCTCACCGTCTTTCTCGACCCGGTAGTTGATGAACAGCGCCAGCTCGCCACTGGCAACATCGACATCGATGTTCAGCACCCGCGGCTTGCCGCTGTCGATAAAGCGATAGAACCAGACATCCTTCGGATTATCCCGACTCAGGGTCCGGTCCAGGCCTTTCTGGTTGTAATAGTGATGGCTGAGCGGGCTGGCCATCATGGTGGTGAAGGCCTGGTTCTCGGCGCGGATGTCTTCCAGGTAGCTGATGAAGCTCTGCGCCCGGGCCGGGTCTTCGCCTGCCGCCAGCCAGTCGCGCAGCATGCCGTTGCCGGCCAGGTCACGGGCGGCGGTCAGAGGTTGGGTCAGAATGCGCTCGATATCGTTGCGCATGGCTTCGATGCTCGAAGGCAGCGCCCTGTCCACCAGGTAGCTCTGGGTCAGGTGATTGATCAGCACCGTGTAGATCGCTACGACCACCAGCAGACTGACCAGCAGGGCCGAACCCATGCTGAGGATCAGTTGCCATTGAATACTGCGTCGCCAGAATTGCATGGAACACCTCTTTCTTATGGTTATAAGAGGCTGAGATACCGCGCCAGCCGCGGGAAGTTGTATACAAACAATGCCTCTGCTTGTCCAACCCATTACCCGTCAGCTGTGTGCACTTCCATCAATTCTGTTGAATGGTCTTGGCGATCACCTCGACGGTGGCGCTCACCTGCTCCTGATAACGCTCAAGCGCCTGGGCGTGCTGCTTTTTCATTTCGATCTGCTGCGAACACAGGTTCATCGCTGCCAGCACCAGCAGGCGCTCGCCAATCAGCGTCGGGTATTTTTTCTTGGTGTCGGCCAGGGCCGCCTTGAGCATCAGCGCGGCGTCCATGAGGGTCTGTTCCTCACCGGCCGGCGCCTTGATCGAGTAATCCTCGCCCAGGATCGAGACCACCTTCACCCCATCGATGTGATGTCTCATGGGTTGGCCGGGCTCGCACTGACGCGCTCAACCAGAGCCTGGATGCGGGCGGCGGTAGCGCCCTGTTTTTCTTCCTGTTCCATGAGGCTCAACTGCAGGCTTTCGTTTTCATCCTTGGCCTGGGCCAGTTGCTCCTTGAGGGTTTCGTTCGTGCCGAGCAGCTCCTGGTTCTGTACCACCAGGTCACTGACCAACTGTTCCAATTGGCTGAGGGATGCTTCCAACATTTTGATCTTCCGGGCTGTTTGCAAAGGGCGCGTACGATAAAGAAAAGTCACCTTGGATACCAGGGATATCCAGGCGCAAGGCCTTGATTTTACTGGCGATGACCCTCACGCGAGAGCTGTTAGAGACTGTCATTCGCGCCTCGGGTTCCTGACGTTCGGTCGGATGCTTCGGACTTTTACGAATTATCCCAACAGGTGATCAGACTTTTCTGAAATCACTCCCGGCGATTCAAGAAGCATTTTTTCAACGCGATAGCACAGGTACTTCCCAGACCCAATCGCGCAAGCCGCGCACATCCGAGGTAGGTTCAATGTCCCTGCGCACCCTGAATATCGCTCCGAGAGCATTCCTCGGCTTTGCCGTGATCGGTTGCTTGATGCTGTTTCTCGGGATCTTCGCTCTGAGTCAAATGAGCAAGATCCGCGCAGCCACCGAACGCATCACCCAGGACACCATTCCCAGCATCAAGAGCGTCGACGATTTCACCCAACTGAGCCTGCGCCTGCGGGTCCAGGCCTACCGGCTGCTGCTCAACCGCGACCCCGAGGAACAGCAAAAGACCCTGGACTCCATCCGCCAGCGCAACCAGAAAATCGATGAAACCCGGGCCCGCTACCAGGAGCTCATCAGCAGCCCGGAGGAGCAGGCCGCTTACGATCAGTACATGGAACTGCTGACCCACCACCGCCAACTGGAAGGCCAGTTGATCGAGCTGTCGCACAACAACCAGCTCGAAAGCATGCAGCAGCTGCTGAACACCGAGCTGATGGCCAGCGCCGAAAAGATCAACGCCCTTCTCAATCAACTGGTGGACATCAACACCCACTACTCCAGCGCCGCCGATCAAGAGGCGGCCGAGCAATACGCCACCGCCTTCAATCTGGTGGTGACGCTGCTGGTAATGGCCACCGCCCTGACCCTGGTGTTCGCCTGGCGGCTGATTCGCAGCATTACCCTGCCGATCGACAACGCCCTGCATGCGGCCGAAGCGATCGCCGAAGGCAACCTGACCCAGCCGATCACCGTGGATGGCCGCGACGAAGCCGGCCGCCTGCTGCAGGCCATGTTGACCATGCAGGAAAAACTGCGGGACACCCTGCAGCGCATTTCCGGTTCCGCCGGCCAACTGGCCTCGGCCGCCGAGGAGCTCAACAGCGTCACCGACGAAAGTGCTCGTGGCCTGACTCGACAGGACAATGAAATCGAGCAGGCGGCTACCGCGGTCAATGAAATGACCAGCGCCGTGGAAGAAGTGGCGCGCAATGCAGTGAGCACTTCCGAAGCTTCGCAAAACGCCACCCAATCCGCCGGGGACGGACGGGACAAGGTGCAAGAAACCGTCTCGGCCATCGAACGCATGACCGGTGACGTGCAAGACACTGCCAGCCTGATCGGCGAGCTGGCCAACGAGTCGAGGGACATCGGCAAGGTACTGGACGTGATTCGCGGCCTGGCCGACCAGACCAACCTGCTGGCCCTCAACGCCGCCATCGAAGCCGCCCGTGCCGGCGAGGCCGGCCGCGGCTTTGCCGTGGTCGCCGACGAAGTCCGTGCCCTGGCGCACCGCACCCAACAGTCCACCAGTGAAATCGAACGCATGATCGGCAGCATCCAGAGCGGCACCGAGCAGGCGGTGGAGTCGATGCGCAACAGCACCGAACGTGCCGATTCGACCCTGAACATCGCCCGCAGCGCCGGCCAGTCCCTGGACACCATCAACAGCGCCATCAACGAAATCAACCAGCGCAACCTGGTCATTGCCAGCGCCGCCGAAGAACAGGCCCAGGTGGCTCGGGAAGTGGATCGCAATCTGGTGAACATCCGCGACCTGTCGGTGCAGTCCACCACGGGTGCCAACCAGACCCGCTCCGCCAGCAGTGAACTGTCGATCCTGGCCGCTGACCTGAACAATCTGGTGACCCGCTTCCAGCTGTAAACGCCCTTCTCCCGGCTCCAGGGCTCTATTACGGGCCTGGGGCCGATGCAGTCAGCCATTGACACTCCCGGCCCGGTGCGTAGCCAAAAGGCTAAATCCACGGCGCGACTCAAGACTTTAGTCGTACGACCGATAAGTCACGGTAGATCAGTCTCAAGCCCCCGCACGGATGCGCCCTTTTTGGTACTCACCATGTCCCTACGCAATATGAATATCGCTCCGCGGGCCTTCCTCGGCTTTGCCATGATCGGCGGCTTGATGCTGATCCTGGGGGTGTTCGCCCTGAACCAGATGAGCAAGATCCGCGGCGCCGCCGAGGACATCACCCAGAACAGCGTGCCGAGCATCAAGAGCCTCGACGAGTTCACCCAGCTGACCCTGCGTCTGCGGGTGCTGTCCTATCGTTTGCTGGTCAACCGTGAACCCGATGTCCAGCAAAAGACCATCGAACTGCTGGACATGCGCAACCAGCAGATCCGCGCCGCCCAGGTCACCTACGAGAAGTTCATCACGAGCCCCGAGGAAAAGACCGCCTACGAGCAGTACGTCCAGTTGCTGACACAGTACCGGCAGATCGAAGAGCGGATGAGGTCCCTGTCCCGCGGCAATCAGGTGGAAGAGCTGCGCAACCTGCTCAACACCGACCTGCTGAACAACTCGGAAGCCATGAACACCGTGCTCAACCGCCTGATGGAGATCAACACCCAGCAGACCGTCGACACCAACCAGCAGGCCGCCGAACAGTACTCCTCGGCCTTCAACCTGGTGGTGGCCCTGCTGGTGCTGGCCACCGGCCTGACCCTGCTGTTCGCCTGGTTGCTGACCCGCAGCATCACCGTACCGATCGCCAACGCCTTGAGCGCCGCCGAAGAAATCGCCGAAGGCAACCTGACCCGGCCGATCAAGGTCGACGGCAATGACGAAGCCGGACGCCTGCTGCGCGCAATGGCCAAGATGCAGGAAAAACTGCGGGACACCCTGCAGCGCATTTCCGGCTCCGCCACCCAACTGGCATCGGCAGCCGAAGAGCTCAATTGCGTCACCGAGGAAAGTGCCCGTGGCCTGACCCAGCAGAACAACGAAATCGAGCAAGCCGCCACCGCAGTCAATGAAATGACCAGCGCCGTGGAAGAAGTGGCACGCAACGCCGTGAGCACCTCGGAAGCCTCGAAGAACGCCACCTCCTCCGCCGGCGACGGTCGCGATCTGGTGCAGGAAACCGTGTCCGCCATCGAGCGCATGAGTTCCGACGTGCAAGGCACCGCCAGCCTGATCGGCGACCTGGCCAACGAGTCGCGGGACATCGGCAAGGTACTGGACGTGATTCGCGGCCTGGCCGACCAGACCAACCTGCTGGCCCTCAACGCCGCCATCGAAGCCGCCCGTGCTGGTGAGGCCGGTCGTGGCTTTGCCGTGGTCGCCGACGAAGTGCGTGCCCTGGCGCACCGCACCCAGCAGTCCACCAGCGAAATCGAACGCATGATCGGCAGCATCCAGAGCGGCACCGAGCACGCCGTGGACTCCATGCGCAACAGCACCGAGCGCGCCGAGTCGACCCTGAACATCGCCCGTGGCGCCGGCCTGTCGCTGGACACCATCAACAGCGCCATCATCGAGATCAACGAACGCAACCTGGTGATCGCCAGCGCCGCCGAAGAACAGGCCCAGGTGGCCCGGGAAGTGGACCGCAACCTGGTGAACATCCGCGACTTGTCGGTGCAGTCGGCCACCGGCGCCAACCAGACCAGTGCAGCCAGCAACGAGCTGTCGCGACTGGCCGTGGACCTCAACAGCATGGTCGCGCGCTTCAGCCTCTGAAGCCGCTCGCCAGCCCCGCAACACGCCGGTAAATCGGCGCCGGAATTCACACCAGAAAAATCCGCCACTGTCATCAAAAGCTTTTTGACAGTGGCGCATTTCAACAGGTTAGAATCGCTGGCACGCAGACTGCATGGTCAGTTTGTGCCCGCCTTTTTCGCTCTGGAGTACTGCCTTTGAATGCGACGACCATCAACAGCCTGTTCTTGATCGGCGCGTTGCTGGTAGGTGCGAGCATTCTGGTGAGCTCACTTTCATCCCGTCTCGGCATCCCGATCCTGGTGATCATCCTCGCCGTGGGCATGAGCGCCGGAGTCGACGGCGGCGGCATCATCTTCAACAACTACCCGACCGCCTACCTGGTGGGCAACCTGGCCCTGGCCGTGATCCTGCTGGACGGCGGCCTGCGCACCCGGGTCGCGAGTTTCCGCGTGGCCCTGTGGCCGGCGCTGTCCCTGGCCACGGTGGGGGTGTTGATCACCACTGGGCTGACCGGCATGGCTGCCGCCTGGCTGTTCGACCTGAACCTGATCCAGGGGCTGCTGATCGGTGCCATCGTCGGCTCCACCGACGCCGCGGCGGTGTTCTCCCTGCTGGGGGGCAAGGGCCTCAACGAGCGGGTCACCGCCACCCTGGAGATTGAGTCCGGCAGTAACGACCCGATGGCGGTGTTTCTCACCGTGACCCTGATCGACATGCTCGCCAAGGGCCACACCGGCTTGCACTGGAGCCTGCTGGGGGACCTGATCCGCGAATTCGGTATCGGCGCGTTAATCGGCCTGGGGGGCGGCTGGCTGATGCTGCAACTGGTCAATCGCATTCATCTGGCCAACGGCCTGTACCCGATCCTGGTGGTGGCCGGCGGTCTGGTGGTGTTCGCCCTGACCAACGCCCTGCACGGTAGCGGTTTCCTCGCCGTGTACCTGTGCGGCCTGGTGATCGGCAACCGCCCGGTGCGCAGCCGCCACGGCATCCTGCACATGCTCGACGGCATGGCCTGGCTGGCACAGATCGGCATGTTCCTGGTGCTGGGGCTGCTGGTCACCCCACACGATCTGCTGCCCATCGCCCTGCCGGCCCTGGGCCTGGCGCTGTGGATGATCCTGTTCGCCCGGCCGCTGTCGGTGCTGGTGGGCCTGGCGCCGTTCAAGGCCTTCCACGGCCGGGAAAAGGCCTTTATCTCCTGGGTCGGCCTGCGTGGCGCGGTGCCGATCATTCTCGCGGTGTTCCCGTTGATGGCCGGGCTGCCCAACGCCCAGCTGTACTTCAACCTGGCGTTCTTTATCGTGCTGATCTCGCTGCTGGTCCAGGGCACCAGCCTGCCGTGGGTGGCCAAGTGGCTCAAGGTCACGGTGCCGCCGGAGCCAGCACCGATTTCCCGGGCGGCCCTGGAGGTTCACGTCACCAGCGAGTGGGAACTGTTCGTCTACCGCCTGGGGGCGGAAAAATGGTGCATCGGCGCCGCCCTGCGGGAGCTGAAAATGCCCGAAGGCACACGGATCGCGGCCCTGTTTCGCGGCCAGCAACTGCTCCATCCGTCGGGTAGTACCGTGCTTGAGGCCGATGACCTGCTGTGCGTGATCGGCCATGAACACAACCTTCCAGCCCTGGGCAAACTCTTCAGCCAGGCGCCGGAGCGCGGGCTGGACCTGCGCTTCTTCGGCGACTTCGTTCTTGAAGGCGACGCCCAGCTGGGCGCGGTGTCGGCGCTCTACGGGCTCAAGCTCGACGGCCAGGACGCGGACATGCCCCTGGGCGCGTTCATCGCCCAGAAGGTCGGCGGTGCACCGGTGGTCGGCGACCAGGTGGAGTGGAACAACACCATCTGGACCGTGGCGGTGATGGACGGGAACAAGATCGGCAAAGTGGGCGTCAGATTCCCCGAAGGAAGTCGCCCCGGCCCCGGCCTCTTCCTCTAAACTGCGGAGCGCGTCAGACCTGGTCGCGACGCGTCCCCCCCCATTTCTAGTTGCTTGACCGACTTCTATGCCTAACTTGCGTAAATTTTTCGCTGTTGCCCTGCTGGGCCTGAGTCTCTCTGTCGGCGCCGCACAGGGCGGCGATCCGCCCAGTGCCGAGTCGGTCCAGCAAAGCCTGGACAAGATCGCCGAACGCAAATTGCCGGAGGCCGATCAGAAGGCCCTGCAGACCCTGCTGCAAAACACCCTGAATCACCTGAACAACAAGCAGGACTACGAGCGGCGCCTCAACGACCTGCGCCAGCAATTGAGCAACGCGCCGCGCCAGACCACGGAAAACCAGCGCGAGCTGGCACGCCTGAAGGCCAGTAAAGTCGTACCGGTGGCCCAGCGCTATGGCTCGCTGGCGGTGTCGCAACTGGAGCAACTGCTGAGCGAACGCACCACCTTGCAAGGCGAGCTGCAAAAGGCCCTGGCCGACGCCAACACCCTGACCATCACCGCCCAGACCCGCCCCGAACGGGCCCAGGCGGAAATCAGCAGCAGCCAGACCCGCATCCTGCAGATCAACGCCGCACTCAAGTCCGGCAAGGACGGCGGCAAGCTGCTCGGCGCCGATCAACGCAATCTGCTGAATGCCGAACTGGCGGCGATCAACGCCCTGATTCCCCTGCGCCGCCAGGAACTGGCGGGCAACAGCCAGTTGCAGGACCTGGGCAGCAGCCAGCATGACCTGCTGATGGAAAAGACCGCGCGCCTGGAGCAGGAAATCCAGGATCTGCAAACCCTGATCAACCAGAAGCGCCTGGCCCAGTCCCAGGAAACCGTGACCCAGCAGTCCATCGAGGCGCAGAAGGCCGGCAGCAGCAGCCTGCTGACCACCGAAAGCGCCACCAACCTCAAGCTCTCCGACTACCTGCTCAAGAGCACCGACCGCCTCAACGAACTGACCCAGCAGAACCTGCAGACCCGACAGCAACTGGACAGCGTGACCCAAAGCGACGCGGCCCTGGACGAGCAGATCAACGTGCTCAAGGGCAGCCTGCTGCTGTCGAAGATTCTCTACAAGCAGAAACAGGCCTTGCCACGCCTGAAGCTGGATCGCGACCTGGCGGACGAAATCGCCGATATCCGCCTTTATCAATTCGAGGTCAACCAGCAGCGCGAATTGCTGGGCAGCCCCAGCACCTACGTCGACAACCTGCTCAAGAGCCAGCCGCCGGAGCAGGTCACGCCGCAACTGCGCCGGACCCTGATCGAGCTGGCCATGACCCGCGTCGATCTGCTGGAGCGCCTGAACCGCGAGCTCAGCGCCCTGCTCAATGAATCCATCACCCTGCAACTGAACCAGAAACAACTGTTGAGCACGTCCCAGAGCCTGCGGGCGACCCTCGACGAGCAGATGTTCTGGATTCCCAGCAACAAGCCTCTGGACGCCGAGTGGCTGCAGGACGTCCCTCAGCGCCTGGAGAAACAGATCACCACCCTGCCCTGGGCCTCCAGCCTCAGTGAGCTGACCGACGGTCTGGCGCAGCGGCCGCTGCTGTTCCTGCCCCTGGCGCTGCTGATCGGCGCCCTGCTGTGGCGGCGCAAGAACCTCTATGCGCGCCTGAACAAGGTGCACAAGGACATCGGCCACTTCAAACGCGACAGCCAGTGGCACACGCCCCTGGCGATCCTGGTGAACATTCTTCTGGCGATGCCGGTCACCCTGGCCCTGGCGCTGTGCGGCTATGCCCTGCAGATCGATGCCCGGGGGCAGAACGCCAACCTCGGTGCGGCGCTGCTGCAGATCGCCCAGGCCTGGCTGGTGTTCTACACCGCCTATCGGATACTCGCCCCCGGCGGCGTGGCCGAACTGCATTTCCGCTGGGAAAAACCCCAGGTGGAATTCCTCCAGGGCTGGGTCCGGCGCCTGGGGCTGGTGGTCCTGGCGCTGGTGGCCGTGGTGGCGGTGGCCGAGCACCAGCCCGCAGCCCTGGCCGATGACGTGCTCGGCATCGCCGTGGTGCTGACCTGCTACGGGCTGATGGCCTGGCTGCTGAGCCGCCTGTTGCTGAGCAGCCCGGCCCACGAGAATGCCTCGTTGTTCCGCAAGGCGTTGGGCCTGCTATTCACCCTGCTGCCAATCGCCTTGTTCATCGCCGTGTGCTTCGGCTACTACTACACCGCGCTGAAGCTCAGCGACCGCCTGATCAACACCCTGTACCTGCTGATGTTCTGGCTGGTGATCGAGGCTACCTTCGTCCGCGGACTCGGCGTTGCAGCACGGCGCCTGGCCTACCAGCGGGCCCTGAGCAAACGCCAGGCGGCCAAGGAAGCCGGGGAAAGCGGCGACGCGGTGGTCGAAGAGCCGACCATGGACATCGAGAAGGTCAACGAACAATCCCTGCGCCTGATCCGCCTGGCCCTGCTGGGCGGCTTCATCGCCGCGCTGTACTGGGTCTGGTCGGACCTGATCACGGTGTTCTCCTACCTGGACAACATCACCCTCTACGAATACACCAGCGGCACCGGCGCCAACATGAGCATGGTGCCCATCAGCATCGGCGACGTGATCGGTGCGCTGATCATTGTCGGCATCACCCTAGCCCTGGCGCGCAACCTGCCAGGCCTCTTGGAAGTGCTGGTGCTGTCCAAGCTGAATCTGGCCCAGGGCAGCGCCTACGCCACCACCACCCTGCTGTCCTACGCCATTGCCGGAATAGGTTTCGTCTCGACCCTGGCCACCCTCGGCGTCAGTTGGGACAAGCTGCAGTGGCTGGTGGCGGCCTTGTCGGTGGGTTTGGGTTTCGGCATGCAGGCGATCTTCGCCAACTTCATCTCCGGCATCATCATCCTGTTCGAGCGGCCGGTGCGCATCGGCGACACCATCACCATCGGCAACCTGTCGGGCACGGTGAGCAAGATCCGCATCCGCGCCACCACCATCACCGACTTCGACCGCAAGGACATCATCGTCCCCAACCAGACCTTCATCACCGGGCAACTGATCAACTGGTCGCTGACCGACACCGTGACCCGGGTGACCCTCAAGCTCGGCGTCGACTACGGCTCGGACCTGGACCTGGTCAAGGAGCTGCTGCTCAAGGCCGCCCGGGACAACCCGCGGGTGCTCAAGGAACCGGAGCCTCAGGTGTACTTCCTCAACTTCGGTGAAAGCACCCTGGACCACGAACTGCGCATGCACGTGCGCGAGCTGGGGGACCGCAACCCGGTGGTGGACGAGGTCAACCGCTTCATCAACCGCGAGTTCAAGAAGCAGCACATCAACATCTCGTTCCGGCAGATGGAGGTCTACCTGAAAAACCTCCACGGCCAGGAATACAAGATGGTGCCCATCGAGCCGGAGGCCAAGACCATCGTCCCGGTGCCCGGGGGCAAGCCGCTGCAGGAACCGCCGCCCGGCAAACTCGACTAAGGCCCCTATCCCTAGCAGAATGCTCGGACATTCTGCTGGGAGATGGCCGTTGAAAGCCCTCGACGAACTGACCTTCGACAACCGCTTCGCCCGCCTGGGCGACGCCTTCTCGACCCACGTACTGCCCGAACCCCTCGACAACCCCAGGCTGATGGCCGCCAGCCCGGCGGCCATGGCGCTGCTGGACCTGGACCCGGCCGTGGCCGAAAGCCCGGTGTTCGCCGAACTGTTCGGCGGGCACAAGCTGTGGGCCGAGGCCGAGCCCCGGGCCATGGTCTATTCCGGGCATCAGTTCGGTTCCTACAACCCGCAACTGGGGGACGGTCGCGGACTGCTACTGGGCGAGGTCTACAACCAGGCGGGAGAACACTGGGACCTGCACCTGAAGGGCGCCGGGCAGACGCCGTATTCCCGCATGGGCGATGGACGTGCCGTATTGCGCTCGTCGATCCGTGAATTCCTCGCCTCCGAGGCCCTGCATGCCCTGGGCATCCCCAGCAGCCGCGCCCTGTGCGTGATCGGCTCGGACACCCCGGTATGGCGCGAGAAACAGGAGCGCGGGGCGATGGTCCTGCGCCTGGCGCCGAGCCATGTCCGCTTCGGGCATTTCGAGTACTTCTACTACACCAAGAAACCCGAACAGCAGAAGCAGTTGGGAGAGCATGTGCTGGCCCTGCATTTCCCCGAGTGCCTGGAGCAGCCTGAACCCTATCTGGCGATGTTCCGCGAGATCGTCGAACGCAACGCCGAACTGATCGCCAAATGGCAGGCCTACGGTTTCTGCCACGGGGTGATGAACACCGACAACATGTCGATCCTGGGCATCACCTTCGACTTCGGCCCGTTCGCCTTTCTCGATGATTTCGACGCCCACTTCATCTGCAACCACTCCGATGACCAGGGCCGCTACTCCTTCAGCAACCAGGTGCCCGTCGGCCAGTGGAACCTCAGCGCCCTGGCCCAGGCCCTGACGCCATTCATCAGCGTCGAGGCGCTGCGTGAGGCCCTGGGCCTGTTCCTGCCGCTGTACCAGGCCCATTACCTGGACCTGATGCGTCGGCGCCTGGGCTTCACTCAGGCCGAGGACGACGACCAGAAGCTGGTGGAACGCCTGCTGCAACTGATGCAGAACAGCGGCGTCGACTACAGCCTGTTCTTCCGCCGCCTGGGGGAGCAAGCGCCGGACCAGGCGCTGGCCCGGCTGCGGGACGATTTCGTCGACCGCGACGGCTTCGATGCCTGGGCCGAGCAATATCGGCAACGGGTCGCCCGCGATCCGCTCCAGGGCCAGGACCTGCGCCGGGAGCGCATGCACGCGGTCAACCCGCTGTACATCCTGCGCAACTATCTGGCGCAGAAGGCCATCGACGCCGCCGAGTCAGGCGATTACTCGGAGGTGCGTCGCCTGCATCAGGTGCTGAGCCGGCCTTTTGAGGAGCAAGAGGGCATGCAAGGGTATGCCGAACGTCCGCCAGAGTGGGGCAAGCACCTGGAAATCAGCTGCTCGTCCTGACTCAGGCGAAGGTCTCCATCGACAGCTTGAAGCGCTCGGCCAGCCAGCGGATCTGCCGCAGGTTGAGCTGGCGCTTGCCGCTGAGCACTTCCGAGACCACCGACTGCGCGCCCACCCCGGGCAGGTCGCTTTGAGTCAGGCCATGTTCACGCATCAACGAACGTAGAACCTCCACTGCGCTGACCGCCGGCATCGGATGGTGCTCTTCGTCGTAGGCCTCGATCCAGTCACCCATGATGTCCACCAGCGAAGCCAGTGGGTGCGATTCGTCTTCGCCCATGATGTCCAACAGCTCATCGAGTGCCAGGGCCAGCGCGTCGTAATCGGCCTCGCTCTTGGGTTTGCGCAATATGGGCGCAACGAACGGCCAGTGCTCCGCCGCTTGCTTAACCTGAAGACTCATTGTGATTCCTCCTTCCACAGCCCCTTGTCGTATTCGCCGTGATCCAGCACATGCCTGATACAGAGGCGCTGCCCCCCATAGCGCACGATTGCGATCAGCCTCAGTTTGTTGCCGCCAAGGTCGAAAACATGAAAGCCCCCGACCTTGTCTAGCGCCGGGAACAAGGCCTTCATGTCGGCGAAATCAGCCGGCCTGGCGCCTTTGGCCTTGCGATACCAGGTATCCAGCGCCCGCGCGACTTGCGGCCATTGCTCCTTGGCCTGCCGGATACGTTTTGCGGTGACGATGTGCATGCAATGTCCCTATCGCATAGTGCTATTAACGTTAGATGCGAGCATTAGATATCTCAAGATGCTATATCCGCGGTCAGTCCAGCGGTGCTCACGTGCTTCAAGCCTAGACAGCCAACGAACGGGCTTGCCGAGCAGTGTGTGAGCGATTGCGACGGACTCATGAGCTTCGACCAACGCCTCAGCCGTCGTGCACAAAAACGCCAAACACAAGATTGCGCATGGACCCGTCGACAGCGGATACGGATAATGCGCAACCCTGACTTCCAGTACCTGCAAGGATGCGCATGAACCTGTTCCTGACCCTGGTCGCCGGAGTCTTCACCGCCATTGGCCTGGTGTCGGCGATCATCTACCTGAGCCGCCGCGCCAAGTACCGCATGAACCTGCAGGACCTGCGCCTGCACGGCAAACCGCACCGCACCATCACCCAGGTCGAACTGGACGAACTGGCCAAACAGACCGCCAGCCTGCAGCGAATCCAGGGCCGCGGCGGCATGTCTTACCAGCCGGTCAGCGACCACGTCTACCTGATTGGCGGCGGCGCCGGGAGCGACAGCATCGAGCTGCAGTCCCAGACGCTGAAGCACATGTCGATCGGCGGCATCCCCGTGGAATTCCCCTACCCGATGGAAAATTTCCTGACCACCAAGAACCAGGCCGAAGTGGTGATCGCCAAGAAGTTCGCCGTGGTCATCGCCCTCAACGGGCATCGCCTGGCCCAATGACACACAGAAGGCCTGGCTGCCACTTTCACCGCTCGCCCCTGCCACTAACCCCGTCGATGCCCTGCAAGAGTCCACCATGAAAACTCGCTACCTGCTGCTGTTACCCCTGCTGCTCTGGCTGACCGGGTGCAAGGAAGACTTCGCCACCCTGCACTTCCAGGACTCGGTGCGCTCCGATCCCAAGGCCGGCCCGCAATTCTCCGACCAGTTGGTGCACGAGGCGTACAAGCAGAGTATTTACACGGCGCTCAGCGCCCAGGGCCTGGACCCGGATGCCATCGCCCTGGAGCGCGACAAGGAGGATGACAAAGTGATCCACCTGCGCCTGCTGGACTACTCCCTGAGCCCGGAACAACGGGGCCGCCTCAAGGCCGTCTTCGAGCAGGTCACCCGCGCGCGCAATGCCAGTTCCATGAACCTGCACCTGGAGTTGGACAACGCCCAGGCCAGCGTTACCCCATCCGGCCCCAGCGGCCTGCCGCACAGCATCGATGCCACCCTCAAGTTCGACCCGACGTTCGAGATGCTGCTGGACCGCAGCTACGACGACAGCCTGCGCGCCATCGTCAACCGCAGCGAAATCGAAGGCCCGGTCAGTTGCAAGATCACCGCACACCTGACAATGCCCACGCGCTTGAAATTGATCGGCTACGAAGCCCTTGAACAGGACAACAGCGAGCGCGGCCTGATCTCCTTGCTGACCCGCAGCGGCAGCATCGCCAAGGTACCGCTCAAGGTGCATTTCGATGACCCGGACCTGAACCGGCACATGCAGCAAAAAACCATCCAGGCCTGGCCTTCCAGCTCGAAAAGCACCCAGCCCGCGCCGGTGCCCCTTGACGAATTCGCCATCGTCATCGGCTCCATCGGTGTCCAGACCCTGACCTCAGCCCTGCCCTTCGACACCCGCAAGGACGAGCTGCAAGCGCTGTGCGATCAAAAGATGCAGGCCCTGGGTCGGCCATTCACCTTTCAAATAGGCCGGACCCTGGATCGCTTGACCCGCGTCGACTACCGCTAAGCGCCATTGCGTAACAAGGACCTCCATTGAACCGACGCCTCTACACCGCAGCCCTGCTGCTGATGCTGCTGACCGGCTGCAAGCAGACCTACCTCACCCTGCACTTCCAGGACACCGTGGGTAACCCCAAGCAGGCCCAGATCGTGCCGTACTTCGCCGAAACCATCACTCAGATGGCCGCCGGGATCGGCATCGAGCCTGACCAGATCGGCCTGGAGATGGACCGCAAGGACGACAAGACCCTACATATCAGCCTGGACAGCGCCGTGCCCGAAACCCAGCGCCAACGCCTGCAGGAGCTGTTCAGCGAGATTGTCGAGGCGCGCGCAGCCGGCACCTTCGAAGCCGTTCTGGAGATCGCCCCGGAAATCGGGAAATACACCAACCCCGAGTACCGCAAAAGAGCCATGGCCTTGCCGCGGCGCTTCTCGCTGGCGCTGGAGCCGGTGAAATACGCCGATGTGCTGTTTCATTACTCGATGGAGGAATTGATCAGCGGCAAGCTCTCGGCCACCGGCACGCCCAACGAGGCGTTTTGCCAATACCAGGCCACCCTCCAGGCACCGGGCATGCCGTTCAGCCAGATGGGCAGCAAGGCCGGGAGCGGACCAGGGGATTACAACGTGTATCTGGAGTGGAAAGACAACAAGCGCGAACCGGCGCAGTTCTTGTTCGGCAACATCAGGTTCGCCAACCCCACGCTCAACCAGATGCTGTTCGACAACCGCATCCAACTGTCCGCGATCAAGACCTCCTGGGGCACGCGAGTGGATCGCCGGGCCGACCGCGTCGGCTTCAGTGTCGGTTCCCTGGGCTTGCAGTACCACGAGGATGGAGAGATTTCTCCGTTGCAACACATAGGCTTCATGGGCAAGTGCGAGGGCATGGCCATGGACCTGGGCCGGCCCTTTACCTTTTACATCGGCCGCTCCATGGATCGTCTGGTCAGCGTCGAGCTGGCCCCGCCCAGCACGTGAAGCCATGGCGGCGCCGACTTGATATTCACCCTGGGCGCCGCCATTTAAGGCGCTCTACCCTGTTTGCGGAGCCCAACCATGTCCGAGCCACTGCTGATTCCCTGCCCGCACTGCAACGGTCTGAACCGTATCCCCGGCGAGCGCCTGGGCGATCAGCCCAAGTGCGGGCGCTGCAAGGGTGAGGTGTTGCTGAGCCAACCCTTTGACTTGCAACAGGGCGACTACGCCAGCCAGATCAAGGGCGACCTGCCGTTGCTGGTGGATGTGTGGGCTGACTGGTGCGGACCGTGCAAATCCTTTGCGCCGATCTTTGCGCAGGCCGCCGCGCAACTGAGTGGCAAGTGCCGGCTGGCCAAGCTGGACAGTGAAGCCAACCCTCAGCTCTCGGGGCAATTGGGCATTCGCTCGATTCCCAGCCTGATCCTGTTCAAGAACGGCCGGGAAGTGGCCCGCCAGAGCGGCGCCCTGCCCTTGCCGCAACTCTTGGGCTGGTTGCGCAGCCAGGGCATCTGAACACGCCCTGACAGGAGACTTGCACTCCTGCCACCGCGGCGCCGAGTTCAGGCGTTTTCCAGCAGGTTGTGCAGATCGACGAATTGCTGGGTCAGCTTGTGTCGCGAATCGAGATAGATCAGCGGCAGGCTGGCCTGGTGGGATTCACGCATGCGCACCGAGCTGGCCAGGTACACCGGCAGCACCGGCAACCCCTCGCTGATCAGTTCGTCGAGCATCTGTTGCGGCAGGCTGGCCCGCGCCTGGAACTGATTGACCACGATCCCCTCGACCTGCAGGTCCTCGTTGTGGTCTTCCTTCAACTCTTCGATCTCCGCCAGCAGGCCATACAGCGCCTGACGGGAAAAGCTGTCGCAGTCGAAAGGAATCAATACCCGATCAGCGGCGATCAACGCCGAAACCGCATAGAAATTCAGGGCCGGCGGGGTGTCGAGATAGATCCGGTCATAGTCCTCGGCCAATTCGTCCAACAACTTACGCAGCTTGTTGATCTTGTGCTTGGCCTCAAGCTTGGGCTGCAGATCCGCCAACTCGGCGGTGGCGGTCACCACATGCAGGTTGTCGAACGGCGTCTCGTAGATATCCACCTGGTTCTTTTTCGAGAAGGGCCCGGAAGACAGGGTCTGCTTGAAGAAATCGGCAATGCCCATGGGAATGTCATCGCCGGTCAGGCCGGTGAGGTACTGGGTCGAGTTGGCCTGGGCATCCAGATCCACCAGCAAGGTGCGATACCCCTCGCTGGCGCTGACCGCCGCCAGATTGCAGGCAATACTGGACTTGCCCACGCCACCTTTCTGATTGAACACCACTCGCCGCATGTCTAAACCTCCGTGTATCAAAGATCACCGAGTGTAGTAGTCCTGCGCGCCCGTTAGCTACCTCGGCAACACAAGAGTTTCCCAACCTCCGCCACCCCTGGAACAGGCGACGCAAAGCCTCGGCGCCGAGGGATCGGGGCGCAAAGGAAACTCGATAGTGGCAAATAGACACCCATGATCGCGGCAGATTCGACGCTTTTGCGACCAACAGCCCAAGCAGCATTTGCTACAAGCCAGTCGCACCGGGATAATGCGCGCCACTGACGCCTTCGCGTCATCCAGGTCAATCGCCAATCGAAGCGATACACCGCGTCAAGGAAGCCCGCAGGGGCGGGATGAAATCAAGTGATCAAGTTCAACATCGCTCAATGGCGTGCATGGGCCCCTGGGCTCGAAAGCGTGGACGCCTGGCAGGCCTGGAGCCGTCAGCCGACCCTGCCCGAGAGCAGCGATGCCGCTCCCGATGTGTCTTTTCTGCCCGCCATGCAGCGCCGCCGTCTCAGTCGCCTGGCGCGCATGGCTTTCAGCGTTGGCTGGCCCCTGGCCGAAGGCCTCGAGCAATTGCCGCTGGTGTTCATTTCCCGGCACGGCGAAACCCCGCGAACCTTCGAGATCCTCAGCGACCTGGCCGCCGAGCAGCCGCTGTCGCCCACCCAGTTCAGCCTCTCGGTGCACAACGCGGTGATCGGCCTGTGGTCGATCATGCGCGGCGAAACCAGTGAAATGACTGCCCTGGCCGCCGCCGGCGACGGCCTGGAACACGGCCTGCTGGAAGCCGCCACCCTGCTGGCGGACGGCGCTCCCCATGTACTGCTGGTGATCACCGAGGAACAGCCGCCCGAGGCCTACGCCAGCTGGATCGACGACGTGCCGTTTCCCTATGCCCTGGGCCTGTTGCTGACCCCAGGCGACGACTGGCAACTGTCCCTGGACAGCCACGACGGTCAAATCCCCAAGACCCAGTGGCCCCATGCCCTGAACCTGCTGCGAACCCTGCTCGGCTCGCAGACCTTTTGCCAACATGCCTGGATGAATCGTGTATGGACCTGGCAACGCAACCACTGAGCGCCAAGGGCCGCAATGCCTACTACTGGCGCCTGCTGGCCACCGGTCTGAGCTTTGCACTGTTCGGAATAGGTGGTTTGTGCCTGCGCCTGGTGATTTTCCCGCTCCTGGCCTGCCTGCCCGGCGACGCCGCGAGCCATAGCCGGCGCGCACGCCGGACCGTCAGTCGGCTGTTCTGGCTGTTCATCCGTTTCATGGCCAAGAGCGGCGTGCTCACCTACGAAGTCCAGGGCGCCCACCTGCTCGGCCGTCCGGGGCAGATGATCATTGCCAATCACCCGTCGCTGATCGACGTGGTGTTCCTGATCGGCCTGGTGCGCGATGCCAACTGCGTGGTGAAGCAAAGCCTGTGGGACAACCCCTTCACCCGCAGCCCGGTGCGCGCCACCCAGTACATCAGCAACGACGGCAGCATGGACATGCTCGACAGCGCCTCCGGGGCGCTGCAAGCAGGCCAGACCCTGATCGTCTTTCCCGAAGGCACCCGTACCCAGCCGGGCGCCGCTCCCGCCTTTCATCGGGGGGCCGCGGCGATTGCCCTGCGGGGTGCGAAAATCATTACCCCGGTGGTGATCAAGGTCAGCCCCACCACCCTGACCAAGGCCGAGCCCTGGTATCGCATTCCGCAACGCCGTGTGCACTTCAGTTTTCACGTCGGTGCCGATATAGACCCACAGACCTTTGCCGCCCAAGGCCCCGCGCCTCAGGCGTCGCGCAAGCTCAATGAGCACTTGCACCACTATTTCATCAAGGAGCTCGCCAGAGATGAGCGATACACACCCGGATCTGATGCTTGAAATCAAACTGCTGATCATCGACGCCCTGGGCCTCGAAGACATCAGTGCCCAGGACATCGGCAACGATCAGACCCTGTTCGGCGAAGGCCTCGGCCTGGACTCGGTGGACGCCCTGGAACTGGGGCTGGCGATCCAGAAAAAGTACGGCATCAAGATCGATGCCGACGCCAAGGACACCCGCAACCACTTCAGTAACGTGGCGAGCCTTGCGGCGTTCGTCACTGCAAAACAGGCAGCTTGAGAACCGACCATGCAAACCCGTGACGACATCTTCAACACCCTGCGCGATGCCCTGGTCGAACTCTTCGAGCTTGAGCCTGACAGCATCAGCCTGGATTCCAACCTGTACCAGGACCTGGAAATCGACAGCATCGACGCCGTCGACCTGATCGACCACATCAAGCGTCAGACCGGCAAGAAAATCGCCGCCGAGGAATTCAAGTCGGTGCGTACCGTCAATGACGTGGTCGAGGCGGTCTACCGTCTGGTCCAGCCGGCCGCATGAGCCGGCTGATCGGCCTGGGCTTGTTGCTGGCCGGCCTGCTTTACCCCTTTGCGGTGTATTTCGGTATGGAGCACTTCGCTCCGTGGCAATTCGGCCTGCTGCTGGGCGGCCTGTGGCTGGCCCGGGCACTGACCGGGGAACGTCGTCCCGGCAGCTTGTGGATGGCAGCCGCGGCGCTCGTCTTCTGCCTGCTGCTGGCGTGGTTCGACCACCCGGCGCTGCTGCGCTGGTACCCGGTGCTGATCAGCAGCTTCATGCTCGGCCTGTTCGGCCTGAGCCTGAAGTACGGCCCGCCGGTGGCGGAGCGCCTGGCGCGCCTTGGCGAGCCGGACCTGCCGGAAAAAGCCATACGTTATACCCGCCAGGTGACCATCGCCTGGAGTGTGTTTTTCCTTTGTAACGGAGTAATCGCCGCGGCCCTGACCCTCTGGGCACCGCTGAGCTGGTGGACGTTGTACAACGGCCTGATCGCCTACGGGCTGATGGGTTTGCTGTTTGCCATTGAGTGGCTTTTACGACAACGGGTACGAGGCCGTAGATGAACTGGATTGCCCTTGAGCGGCTATTGCTCAGGACCCAAGCACCGCGGGTGGTCAGCGCCCATCCCGATATCCACCTGGAAGGCTTGCAGACCCGGGCCCTGGGCTTGGCCGCGGCCTTGCAAGCGCGCGGCGTGCGACGCCTGGCGCTGCACCTGGAAGATGCCGTCGACCTGGCCGTAGCCCTGCTGGGTGCCTGGCGCGCCGGGGTCAGTGTGTTGCTGCCCGCCGACCTGCAGGCCCAGACCCGCCAGCGCTGGGCGACGGACGTCGACCTGTGGCTGACCGACCAGGACCCGCCCTTGCAGCCACTGCAGGCTGCGCCGCTGGAACCGGCGGAGCTGGACCTGGACGCCTGCCAACTGAGCCTGTGCACCTCAGGCTCCAGCGGCGAACCCAAGCGCATCGAGAAAAACCTGCGCCAGCTGGCCAACGAGGTCAGCGCCCTGGAACAGCTCTGGGGCACCGACCTGGGCCCGGCCTGGATCATCGGCAGCGTCGCCACCCAGCACATCTATGGCCTGCTGTTCCGCGTGCTCTGGCCGCTGTGCGCCGGGCGTCCCTTCGTGCGCCGTCAATTGCCGTTCCCCGAAGACCTGCAACGGGCCAGCCGCGAATGCCCGGCATTCGCCTGGGTGGCCAGCCCGGCCCTGCTCAAGCGCATGGGCGACAACCTCGACTGGCCGGCCCTGAGCCCGGTGCGCCGGGTGTTCTCCTCCGGCGGCGCCTTGCCTGCCGAGGCCGCCAGCGGGCTGCAACAGCGCCTGCAGCAATGGCCGACGGAGATCCTCGGCAGTTCGGAAACCGGTGGTATCGCCTGGCGCCAAGGGCCAGAGCTGTGGCAGCCCTTTGCCGAGGTGCACCTGAGCCAGGACAGCGACGGCGCACTGCTGATCGCCTCGCCCTACCTGCCGCCCGGGCATGTCGAACACACGGCCGATGCCGCGCGCATCGCCGCCGACGGCCGTTTCGAGCTGTTGGGCCGCCTGGACCGCATCGTCAAGCTGGAAGAAAAACGCATCTCCCTGCCCATGCTCGAACAGGCCCTGGAGCAGCACGACTGGGTCGCGGAAGCACGCCTGGGGGTGATTGAAGACAACCGCGCCTACCTTGGCGCCCTGCTGGTACTCAGTGAGTCCGGCCTGCATGCCCTGCGCAACCAGGGCCGACGCCACCTGACCCAGGCCCTGCGCCAGCACCTGGCCGGGCATTGCGAAGCCCTGGCCCTGCCCCGGCGCTGGCGCCTGCTGCGGCAGATGCCCCTGAACAACCAGGGCAAGCTGCCCCAGGCCGAAGTGCAGGCCCTGCTGCTGGCGCCACGCCCACAAGCCCCGGAAGTGCTGGAGCAAGTGCAGCACGCCGACGAATGGCAACTGCAACTGGCAATTCCACCAGACCTGGCCTACTTCAGCGGGCACTTCCCCGCCACACCGGTGCTGCCGGGGGTGGTGCAAGTGGACTGGGCCCTGGCCCTGGGTCAGCAGTTGCTCGATCTGCCGGGCCGCTTCGCCGGCATGGAAGTGCTGAAGTTCCAGCAACTGGTGCGCCCCGGCGACTGCATCCAGCTCAACCTGCGCTTCGACGTCCAGCGCCAGAAACTGTATTTCGCCTTCCTGAATGACGGCGCCCCCTGCTCCAGCGGGCGGATCATCCTGGAGGCCAGCTGTGGATAACGCTTCCCACTTCGCGGTTGTAGGCGCTGGCTTGCCAGCCAAGGGTTCAGCGCCGACCCACAAGCCCTGCGCCGTCATTCCGGTCTACAACCATGAAACTGCCGTGCCCGCCGTGGTCGACGCGCTCCTGGCCCGGGGCCTGCCCTGCGTATTGGTGGACGACGCCAGCAGCCCGGCCTGTGCGGCGGTGCTGGAACAACTGGCCGAGCGCGAGCAGGTATTCCTGATTCGCCTGGCCATCAACCAGGGCAAGGGCGGCGCGGTCATGGCCGGCCTGCGCGAAGCCGCTCAGTTGGGCTTCAGCCACGCCTTGCAGGTCGATGCCGACGGCCAGCACGACCTGGCGGATGTGGATCACTTCATCCAACGCTCACAGGCCCATCCCGAGGCGCTGATCTGCGGTTATCCGCAGTACGACGCCAGCGTGCCCAAGGGGCGCCTGTACGCCCGCTACCTGACTCACGTCTGGGTCTGGATCAACAGCCTGTCGCTGCAGATCCCGGACTCCATGTGTGGCTTCCGGGTCTATCCCCTGCCCGCCACGTTGGCCCTGCTGGACTCGGTGCAACTGGGGCGGCGCATGGACTTCGACCCGGAGATCCTGGTGCGCCTGTCCTGGCGCAACCAGCCCATGCACTGGCTGCCGACCCGGGTGCACTACCCCCAGGACGGCCTGTCGCACTTTCGCCTGTTCCACGACAACGCGCTGATTTCCAAGATGCACGCCAAGCTGTTCTTCGGCATGTTGCTGCGCCTGCCGCTGATTCTCTGGCGCCGGTGGCGTTCATGAGCCTGGAGCAACCCAAGGAGCCCGGCAGCGAACACTGGGCCGGCCATCAGGAGCGCGGCAGCTTCTGGCTGATGAAGCTCACCGCCTTCGGTGTACGAGTGCTGGGGCGCCGGGTGCTGAGCCCGGTGCTGTACGCCATAGTCTTCTACTTCTTCCTGTTCGGCCGCCGCGCCCGCCGCAGCATCTGGCAGTACCAGCAGCGCCTGGCCCAATGGAGCGGGCGCGACGAATTGCGCCCCAGCCACTGGCGGGTGTTCGGCCAGTTCATGGCCTTTGCCGATGCCCTACTGGACAAGCTCGATGTGTGGAACGGCAAGTTGCGCATCGAACAGATCGAAATCGTCGACCCGGCGCAGCTGCGCCATCAGCTGCGCGGGGAACGCGGACAGCTGCTGGTGGGCGCGCACCTGGGCAACCTGGAAGTCTGCCGGGCCCTGGCCGAGCTGGGCGAGCAAGTGACCATGAACGTGCTGGTGCACACCAAGCACGCCGAACGCTTCAACCGCCTGCTGGGCGAGGCCGGGGCCAGCAACCTGCGACTGATCCAGGTCAGCGAGCTGGACCCGGCGATCATGCTGCAACTGAGCCAGCGCCTGGATCGCGGCGAGTGGCTGGCGATTGCCGGCGACCGCGTACCGCTGCACGGCGGGCGCAACGTGCGGGTGGATTTCCTCGGCCATCAGGCCGCTTTTCCCCAGGGCCCCTGGCTGCTGGCCGGGCTGCTCAAGTGCCCGGTCAACCTGCTGCTGTGCCTGAAACAGCAGGGCCGCTACCAGGTGATCCTCGAGCCCTTCGCCGAGGCCGTGCAGTGGAAGCGCAATGACCGCCAGCAGGTGATCGCCCAGTGGACCGCCCGCTACGCCGAGCGCCTGGGCCAGTACTGCCTGCAGGCACCGCAACAATGGTTCAACTTTTACCCATTCTGGAAGACCGATGACGACCTCGACCCATGAGCCGGTAACCTTCGGCGAACACCCCCTGCGCATCGAAGACGTGCTGGCCCTGGCCAACCGCCAGGTGCCGACCCGCCTGCAAGACGACGCCGCCTGGCGCCAGCGGATTGCCAAGGGTGCGCAGTTCCTCGACTCCCTGCTGGACAAGGAAGGGGTGATCTACGGCGTGACCACCGGCTACGGCGACTCCTGCGTGGTGGCAGTGCCGCTGCAGCATGTCGAGGCCCTGCCGCGTCATCTGTACACCTTCCACGGCTGCGGCCTGGGCAAGCTGCTGGACGCCCAGGCCACCCGCGCTGTATTGGCCGCACGCCTGCAGTCGCTGTGCCACGGGGTTTCCGGGGTCCGAGTGGAACTGCTGGAGCGCCTGCAGGCCTTCCTCGACCAGGACATCCTGCCGCTGATCCCGGAAGAGGGCTCGGTGGGCGCCAGCGGCGACCTGACGCCGCTGTCCTACGTGGCGGCCACCCTGTCCGGCGAACGCGAGGTGCTGTTCCGCGGCGAGCGTCGTGAGTCCGCCGACGTGCACCGCGAGCTGGGCTGGGAGCCCCTGGTGCTGCGGCCCAAGGAAGCCCTGGCGCTGATGAACGGCACCGCAGTGATGACCGGGCTGGCCTGCCTGGCCTTTGCCCGGGCCGATTACCTGCTGCACCTGGCCACCCGCATCACCGCCCTCAACGTGGTGGCCCTGCAAGGCAATCCGGAGCACTTCGACGAACGCCTGTTCGCCGCCAAGCCGCACCCGGGGCAGATGCAAGTGGCCGCGTGGCTGCGCCAGGACCTGGCCATCGACGCACCGACCGCGCCCCTGCACCGCCTGCAGGACCGTTACTCGCTGCGCTGCGCGCCCCATGTGCTCGGCGTGCTGGCCGACAGCCTGAACTGGCTGCGGGGCTTTATCGAAACGGAACTCAACAGCGCCAACGACAACCCGATCATCGACGCCGAGGCCGAACGCGTGCTGCACGGTGGGCACTTTTATGGCGGGCATATCGCCTTCGCCATGGACAGCCTGAAGAACCTGGTGGCCAACGTCGCCGACCTGCTGGACCGGCAGTTGGCGCTGCTGGTGGACGTGCGCTACAACCACGGCCTGCCGAGCAACCTGTCCGGCGCCAGCGCCGAACGCGCCATGCTCAATCACGGGTTCAAGGCGGTGCAGATCGGCGCCAGCGCCTGGACTGCCGAAGCCCTGAAAAACACCCTGCCGGCCAGCGTGTTCTCCCGTTCTACCGAGTGCCACAACCAGGACAAGGTGAGCATGGGCACCATCGCCGCCCGCGACGCGATCCGCGTGCTGGAGCTCACCGAGCAAGTGGCCGCCGCCACCTTGATCGCAGCCAACCAGGGCGTCTGGCTGCGCCGCCAGGAAGCCGACGCCCGGCCGTTGCCGCCGGCCCTGGATGCCATGCACCAGCAACTGGCCGCAGACTTCCCACCGGTGATCGAGGACCGCGCCCTGGAGCGCGAGCTGCGCCTGTGCCTGCAACGTATCGCCGAACAACACTGGAGGCTGCATGCGCAGTAAGGGAGTGATCCACGCCGACACCCAGGTCCAGGTGCCGTTCTTCGACGTCGACACCATGCATGTCGTCTGGCACGGGCACTACGTCAAGTACCTGGAAGTCGCCCGCTGCGCCCTGCTGGACAAGCTCGGCCACAACTACAACCAGATGCTCGAATCCGGCTACGCCTGGCCGGTGATCGACCTGCAACTGCGCTACGTGCGCGGCGCGGTGTTCGGCCAGACCCTGAACGTGCGCGCCAGCCTGGTGGAATGGGAGAACCGCCTGAAGATCAACTACCTGATCACCGACCTGGCCAGTGGCGAGCGCCTGACCCGCGCCAGCTCGGTGCAGGTGGCCGTGGAGATCGCCAGCCGGGAGATGCAACTGGCCTCGCCCAAAGTCTTCACCGACGCCGTTGCCAGGGCCCTGCCATGAGGGTAGGAGCGAGCTTGCTCGCGAAGATCGTGGGTCTGTCGGCCAATTGCATGATGCCAGGCACCCTGGTGCGGCGGTTCGCGAGCAAGCTCGCTCCTGCGCTACTGGTGTTGCTGGTGATACCGGGGTTGGCCCAGGCCTTCGATCTGCAACAACTGAGCGACCAGCTGTCGCGGCCGGAGGTGATCCACGGTCGCTTCATCCAGGAAAAACACCTGCGCGCCCTGCCCCAGCCTTTGACCAGCAAGGGCCACTTCGTCCTGGCGAAAAACCATGGCCTGCTGTGGCTGCTGCAGACCCCGTTGCAGCAGGACTACCGCATCACCGCCGCCGGCATTGCCCGGCGCGATGCCGGCGGCTGGCAGATGCTTCCGGGCAAGAGTGCCGGTGCCGAACAGAACCGCCTGTTCCTCGCCGTGCTGCAAGGCGACAGCAGTGGCCTGCAGCGTGACTTCGAACTCAAGCTGCAAGGCAGCGCGCAGAACTGGCAGTTGCAACTGATCCCCCGCTCCCTGCTGCTGAAACAGATCTTCAACCAGATCAACATCGACGGCGGCGAGCTGGTGCAACGCATCGAACTGCTGGAAGCCCAGGGCGACCGTACCTTGCTGATCATGCAGGACAGCAGCAGTGCCCAACCCTTGAGTGAAGCGGAGCAACATGACTTTGCCGAGTGAACGCTGGCTGCCGCGATCCTTCCTGATCCTGCTGGCCCTGGTGCTGGCCTTGGGCGCCTGGCAATGGCGCCACGGTGCGCCCCTGTCCGCCAACCTGATGGAACTGGTGCCCGGCACCGCCCCGGACGCCCTGGAGCTGCTGGCCGAACAGCGCATGCAGGAACCGCTGAACCGGGAAATCCTGGTGCTGGTGGGGCATGCCGAGCGCGAAAAAGCCGTGGCCATGGCCCGGCAACTGGCCGAGCAATGGCAGGCCAGCGGGCTGTTCGAGAAGGTCCAGTGGAACCTGCAGGCCGACCTGCCGGCCTTGCGCAAGCAACTGCTGCAAGGCCGCCTGGCCATGCTCTCGGCCCCTGACCGCGAGCAGTTGATCAACCAGCCCCAGGCGTTCATCGAGCAGCGCGTGCAAAGCCTCTTCGACCCCTTTGCCGGCTTCTCCCTGGTGCCGAGCCAGAATGACTGGCTGGGCCTGACCGGACGTATTCAGAACAGCCAGCCGCAACACGGCGCGGTGCAATTGGACATCGGCAGCGGCGCCCTGGTGGCCGACGCCGATGGCAAACAATGGGTACTCCTGCGGGCCCGCACCAACGGCAATGCCTTCGACATGCAATTGCCCTTGCAGGTGGCCGAACTGCTGGACCACAGCCGCGAACAGGCCGGCCACAGCGATGTACAGCTGCTGGCCGCCAGCGGCTTGCTGTACGCCGCCAACGGCCAGCAGCAGGCCAGCCGGGAAATCACCTGGGTCGGCGGAGGCGCCACCCTGGGCATCCTCTTGCTGCTGCTCCTGGCCTTCCGCCGCTGGCGCGCCTTGCTGGCCTTCGTCCCGGTGCTGGTGGGCATGCTGTTCGGCGCCGTGGCCTGCGTCGCGCTGTTCGGGCGCATGCACGTCATGACCCTAGTGCTGGGCTCAAGCCTGATTGGCGTGGCCGTCGACTACCCCCTGCATTACCTGTCCAAGAGCTGGAGCCTGAAACCCTGGCGCAGCTGGCCGGCCCTGCGCCTGACCCTGCCCGGGCTGAGCCTGAGCCTGATCACCAGTTGCATCGGCTACCTGGCCCTGGCCTGGACCCCATTCCCGGCGCTGACCCAGATCGCCGTGTTCTCCGCCGCCGGCCTGCTGGGGGCCTACCTGTCGGCGGTGTGCCTGCTGCCGGCCCTGCTCAAGGGCGTCGAACTGCGTCCGGCGCAATGGCCGCTGCGGGTCGCCGAAGCCTTGCTCGGGGTGCGTGCCGCGCTGCTCAAGCGTGTGCCGAGCCCGGCGTTGCTGGCCCTGTTGGCGCTGTTCTGCGCCGCTGGTTTGTGGCAGCTCGAGAGCAAGAACGACATTCGCCAATGGGTCGGCGCACCGCCGCAACTGATGCAAGAGGCCCAGGCCATTGCGCGGATCACCGGCTATCAACCCACCAGCCAGTTCTTCCTGGTGCGCGCGACCGATCAGCAGCAATTGCTGGAACGCCTGCGCGCCCTGGACCTGCGCCTGCAACAACTGGTGAGCCTGGGCAAGCTCAAGGGCTACCTGTCCCTGGACCAACTGGTGAGCCAACCCGCCGAGCAGCAACAAGTGCGCGAGGCCCTCAAGCAACTGCCGGGCGTCTGGCAGCCGCTGCTGGCGCTGGGGGTGCCCCTGCCGGCCCTGCAAGCGGAGTTGAAACAACTGCAGGACCTGCCCGTGGCCGACATTGATACCGCGCTCATCGGCCCCCTGGCCGAGCCTTATCGCCCGTTGTGGCTGGGCAGCAACGCCAGCGGCGTAGCGGCCATGGTCAGCCTGCAAGGCCTGAACGACGCTGCCCTGCTGCGGGTCCAGGCCGATGACCTGCCAGGGGTGCAACTGGTGGATCGCCTGGGCGAGCTGAACCGCGTGTTCGCCGCAACCCAGGTCAGCGCCGCCGAACTCAAGCTGGCGTCCTGCGTGCTGATCGTGCTGCTGCTGATCCTGCCCTTCGGTTTCGGTGGCGCCTTGCGCCTGGTGGCCCTGCCGCTGCTGGCAGCCTTATGCAGCCTGGCCAGCCTCGGCTGGCTGGGCCAGCCGCTGACCCTGTTCAGCCTGTTCGGCCTGCTGCTGGTGACGGCCATCAGCGTCGACTACGCGATCCTCATGCGCGAGCAGATCGGTGGCGCCGCCGTGAGCCTGCTGGGCACCTTGCTGGCGGCCCTGACCACCTGGCTGTCGTTCGGTCTGCTGGCGGTGTCCAGCACCCCGGCGGTGAGCAACTTCGGTCTGGCGGTGAGCCTGGGGCTGGCCTTCAGCTTTATCCTCGCGCCCTGGGCCGGCCACACGCCGCATCCGACGCCAGCCGCAGAGAACCCGCCATGCTGATCCTGCTGTTCTGGCTGCTGGCCCTGGCCCTGTTCGCCCTGGCCACCTACATCGGGCGCCACCTGGGCCTGATTCCGATTGTCAGCCAACTGCTGCTGGCGACCTTCGGCCTGCCGTTACTGATGCTGCTGTGGATCGAGCCGCACTGGCAGCTGGGCGGCGCGCAGCTGGTATCGCCGCAATGGCTCAAGTTCCTCTACGGCCTGAGCTTCGCCCTGCTGCTGGGGCACATCCTCAGTGATGTGATCGACCTGCGCCTGGACCGTCAGAGCCTGAAGATCGCCGTGCCGAGCTTCTGCATTCCCTTTGCCTGTGGCCTGGCCACGGCCTTCTGGCTGCTGCCGGCACAACCCTGGATCAGTTCCCTGGCGGTGGGCCTGCTGTTCGCCATTACCGCAATCCCGGTGCTTTACCTGTACCTGCGACACATCCAGTACCCGCCCGCCGCTACCCGGCGCCTGGTGCAGACCGCGATCCTCATCGACCTGACCTGCTGGACCCTGTTCGCCCTGGCCCAGGGCAGCCTGCAGGTGAGCAGCCTGCTGCTGCCCCTGGCGGGCGCCTGCCTGCCCCTGGTGCTGCGGGTCCTCGGCCTGCGCCAGCCCCTGCTGCACAGCCTGGGGTTCTTCGGCCTGCTGGTGCTGGCCGAGCACTACAAGCTCAATGCGCTGATCTTTGGCATCGGCTACCTGTTGTGCATGGCCGCCCTCAAGCTGCCGCTGGTGCTGCCGTTAAAGGCTGCCTGGATGAACCGCTTGCAGACCTTGGTTGCCATTCCGCTGATCCTCACGTTCGGCATCGTGCAGATCAACGTGCACAGCGCCATGGACAGCCTCGGCTGGGTGCAACTGACGGCGCTGCTGTTGCTGCCGATTGCCAGCAAGCTGCTGGGCAACTGGCTGGGCCTGAGCTGGGCCGGCGCCTCTTTCGAGGGCGCCAGCCGCTGGCGGGAAAGCCTGCTGCTGAACATTCGCGGCTTGAGCGAGATCGTCTTTCTCAACCTGCTGCTGCAACAACAGTTGATCAGCCCGGCGCTGTACTTCGCGCTGATGCTCATGGGCCTGATCGCCACCCTGCTGCCGGCCCTGGCCGGGATGCACCGAACGCCTGCGGCCGCGGTAAACGCGGCCCCCCTGAACCTGAACATCGCCGAACCGGCAAGGAGCCCCAGTGCCAACAGTTGAAATGCAACGTCGCCAGGTCGTGGTGATTGGTGCCGGCCCCTCGGGGGCCATCGCGGCCGCGCTGCTCAAGCGCCAGGGCCACGACGTGCTGATCGTCGAGCGGCAACATTTCCCGCGTTTCTCCATCGGTGAAAGCCTGCTGTCCCACTGCCTGGATTTCGTCGAGGAAGCCGGCATGCTGGAGGCAGTGCAAGCCGCCGGTTTCCAGCTCAAGAACGGCGCAGCCTTCGCCTGGGGCGAGCACTACAGCGCCTTCGATTTTGGTGACACCTTCAGTAACGGCAAGCCCACCACCTTCCAGGTGCAGCGCGCCGACTTCGACAAGCTGCTGGCCGACCAGGCCGCCCTGCAAGGGGTCGAGATCCGCTACGGCGAAGAGATTGTCGCCGTAGACGTGGAACGGCCGTTGCCGCAGCTCGACTGCCGCCGTGAAGACGGCAGCCAGTACCGCATCGAAGCCGACTTCATCCTCGACGCCAGCGGCTACGGCCGGGTCCTGCCACGCCTGCTGGAACTGGAGGCACCGTCGAACTTCCCGGTGCGCCGGGCGGTGTTCACCCATGTCGAGGATCGCATCGACTGCGAGCATTTCGACCGCAACAAGATCCTTATCACCACCCACCCGGAACACCGCGACATCTGGTTCTGGAGCATCCCCTTCAGCAACGGCCGCTGCTCGGTGGGCGTGGTGGCCGCCGACGAACACTTCGCCGGGCGCGATGGCGACCTGGACGCCTGCTTGCGCGGCTTCATCAACGAAACCCCGAGCCTGGCCAAAGTCCTGGAAAACGCCGAGTGGGACACCCCGGCGCGGACCATCGGCGGCTACTCGGCCAACGTCACCACCCTGCACGGCCCGGGCTTCGCCCTGCTGGGCAATGCCGCGGAATTCCTCGACCCGGTGTTCTCCTCCGGCGTGACCATCGCCATGCGTTCATCGAGCATGGCCGCCGCGGTGCTGCACCGTCAGTTGCAAGGCCAGAGCGTCGATTGGCAGAGCGAGTTCGCCGAACCGCTCAAGCGTGGCGTCGACACCTTCCGCTGTTACGTCGAAGGCTGGTACGCCGGCACTTTCCAGGACGTGATCTACCACCCGGGCAGCTCGCCGGAAATCCGCCGCATGATCAGCTCGATCCTCGCCGGCTACGCCTGGGATGAGCGCAACCCCTTCGTCAGCGAGCCCAAGCGCCGGCTCAAGGCCCTGTCGCAAGTCTGTGCGAGGGAGGTGGCATGAGCGAGCAAAGCGGCCAATACCTGAGCCCCAGCTACGTCGAGGAAACCCGCTTCGGCTTCTGGTTCCTGCGCAGCCACACCTGGCAGCACCATGTGCTGCGGGTGGCGATCAACGACCTGCGCTCGCTGTTCGACGGCGAGCCGCCCGCCCATCCGGTGCTGCTGGATGCCGGCTGCGGCCAGGGCAAGTCGTTCCAGTACCTGCGCCAGGTGTTCGCTCCGCAGCGCCTGATCGGCCTCGACGCCGACCCCCACAGCCTCGAGCTCAGCGCCGAGGAAGCCCGGCGCCAGCAACTGCAGGTGGAACTGATCGGCAGCGACTGCGCGACCCTGGAGCTGGCGGACGCCAGCGTCGACCTGTTGTTCTGCCACCAGACCTTCCATCACCTGGTGGAGCAGGAAAAGGCCCTGGCCGAGTTCTACCGGGTGCTCAAGCCGGGAGGCTACCTGCTGTTCGCCGAATCCACCGAGGCCTACATCGATACCTGGGTGATCCGCTGGCTGTTCCGCCATCCGATGCATGTACAGAAAAGCGCCGCCGAGTATCTGCAGATGATTCGTCGGCAGGGCTTTGAGTTCGGCCCGCAGAACGTGTCTTATCCTTACCTGTGGTGGAGCCGCGCCAAAGACTTCGGCCTGTTGGAGCGCCTCGGCCTGCGCCAGCCGCCGCCGGTGGGCCAGCGCGAGGAAACCCTGGTCAATGTGGTGGCCCGCAAGCCCCTGAATCCCCCGGTCGCCGAGGAAGGTCTGCCCGCATGATCCGCGCTCTGCTGCTCGGTTGTGTCCTGTTGCTGAGCGCTTGCGTCAGTCAGGCTCCGCTGCCCGAGCGCACGCCTTCCCTGGTGTTGCCGTTGCAGTTGCATGTGCAGCGCCAGGCGGATGGCCAACGCCAGGACTGGCTGCTGGTGATCCAGGCTGAAGGCGCGGACCTGCGCTGGTCGCTGATGGACCCATTGGGCATTCCCCAGGCCCGTCAGCGCCTGGTGCATGGCCAGTGGCAGGCCGATGGCCTGCTGCCCCCCAACCCGGAGGCCCGGGAGCTGTTCGCAGCGCTGCTGTTCGCCCTCACACCCGAGGCGGAACTGGCCGCCAACTACCCGGGCGCTCGTCAGCAAGGCGCCCAACGTACCCTCGGCCCACGCTGGCGGATTGACTATCAACAACTTCTGGATTTCGAGTTGAACCTGCCTCAAGGCCCGCACTACCACATCACTGCACTGAGTACCGAGGCCACCCCATGACGGCCTACCTCAATGCCCTCGGGGTGATTTGCGCCCTGGGCCGCAATCGCCAGGAAGTCGCCCGCAGCCTGTTTGCCGGCGACTGTTCAGGCATGCGCGACGAAAGCCACTGGGTGCCCGAGCGCACCTTGCCGGTGGCGGCGGTGCGCGGTCCACTGGCCCCCATGCCCAGTGGCTTCCAGGCGCAAAACAGCCGCAACAACCAATTGCTGCTGGAGGCCACGCTGCAGATCGAGGACGACATCCGCCAGGCGATCCAACGCTATGGCCGTGGCCGCATCGGTATCGTCCTGGGCACCAGCACCTCGGGCATCGACGAAGCCAGTCGCGGCATTGCCCGTTATCTGCAGGACCGGCAATTCCCGGCGGATTACGACTACCGCCAGCAGGAGCTCAGCGCGCCGGCAAACTTCCTCGCCGACTGGCTGCAACTGTGCGGCCCGGCCTATGTGATTTCCACCGCCTGCACCTCCAGCGCCCGGGCCCTGATCAGCGCCCGGCGCCTGCTGGACCTGGGCCTGTGCGACGCGGTGCTGTGCGGCGGGGTCGACAGCCTGTGCCAGCTCACCCTGAACGGTTTCACCGCCCTGGAGGCGGTGTCCGCTCAGCGCTGCAATCCGTTTTCCCGCCACCGCGACGGCATCAACATCGGTGAAGCGGCGGTGCTGTTCCTGATGAGCAAGGAACCGGGCCGTGACTCGCCCATTGCCCTGCTGGGCGGCGGTGCCAGTTCCGATGCCTACCATATTTCCGCCCCGGCCCCCGACGGTCGAGGAGCCTTGCAGGCCATGAAACTGGCCCTGCACAGTGCCGGCTTGCAGCCACAACAGATCGGCTACCTGAACCTGCACGGCACCGCCACCCAGCACAACGACGCCATGGAGAGCCTGGCGGTGGCCCAACTGTTCCCCGAAGGCGTGCCCTGCTCATCGACCAAGCCCATGAGCGGCCACACCCTGGGGGCCGCTGGTGCCCTGGAGGCCGCGTTCTGCTGGCTCAGCCTGAGCGCCGAGAACCCCGCCCAGGCACTGCCGCCGCACCTCTGGGACGCCCAGGCCGACCCGGCCCTGCCGGCACTGCGCTGGGTCACCCCGGCCGACCGCCTGGACCCGCATGCCCCGCGCCGCCTGATGAGCAACTCCTTCGCCTTCGGCGGCAACAACGTCAGCCTGATTATCGGAGACGCCCCATGATTGACTGGCCGCTCGCCGAGTTGCTGCCCCATGCCGGGGACATGATCCTCATCGATCAGGTCCTGGCTTTTGATGAAGAACAGATCCGCACTCGCCTCCAAGTTCGCCCCGGCGGCCTGTTCAACCGCGCCGATGGCAGCCTGCCGGCCTGGGTCGGCATCGAACTGATGGCCCAGAGCGTCGCCGCCTACGCCGGTTGCCGCGCCCGCCAGCAGGGCTTGCCGGTGGAGCTGGGTTTTCTTCTGGGCACCCGTAAATTCGAGTGCAACGTTGAACATTTCCCCGTCGGCAGCACCCTGGAGATCCACGCCCTGCGCTCCCTCGAAGACGACAACGGCATGGGCGTGTTCGAGTGCCACCTCAGCGGCCCCGGCATTGCCGCCAGCGCGCGCCTGAATGTGTTCCGTCCGCCCCAGGCCGCCGACTATCTGCATGAAACACCTGCCTCTTCTACAGGAACCCCGTCATGACTGACTCCGTACTGGTCACCGGCTCCAGCCGTGGCATCGGCCGTGCCATCGCCCTGCGTCTGGCCCAGGCTGGCTATGACCTGGTGCTGCATTGCCGCAGCGGCCGCAGCGAAGCCGAAGCCGTCAAGGGCGAAGTCGAGGCCCTGGGCCGCAGCGCCCGCATCCTGCAATTCGACGTGTCGGACCGAGCGGCCTGCAAGGCCGCGCTGGAAGCCGACGTTGAGACTCATGGCGCCTATTACGGCGTGGTGCTCAATGCCGGGCTGACTCGCGACGGCGCCTTTCCGGCCCTCAGCGAAGAGGACTGGGATCAGGTGCTGCGCACCAATCTCGACGGTTTCTACAACGTCCTGCACCCGGTGATGATGCCGATGATCCGCCGCCGCGCCGCCGGGCGCATTGTCTGCATCACCTCGGTGTCGGGGCTGATCGGCAACCGTGGCCAGGTCAACTACAGCGCTTCCAAGGCCGGGTTGATCGGCGCCGCCAAAGCCCTGGCCATCGAGCTGGGCAAGCGCAAGATCACTGTCAACTGCGTGGCCCCGGGCCTGATCGACACCGCCATGCTCGACGAGAACGTGCCGGTGGACGAGCTGATGAAGATGATCCCCGCCCAGCGCATGGGCACCCCGGAAGAAGTCGCCGGCGCGGTGAACTTCCTGATGTCCGCCGAGGCCGCCTACATCACCCGCCAGGTGCTGGCGGTGAACGGGGGCCTGTGCTGATGAAACGCGTGGTCGTCACCGGCATGGCCGGCATCACCTCCCTGGGCAGCGACTGGGCCAGCATCGCCGAGCGCTTCGCCGCCAACCGCAGCGGCATCCGGCGCATGGACGAGTGGGACAGGTTCAGCGAACTCAATACCCGCCTGGCCGGCCCTATCGACGACTTCCAGGTGCCCGGCCACTGGACCCGCAAGCAACTGCGCAGCATGGGCCGGGTTTCGCGCCTGGCCGTGGGCGCCGCCGAGCAGGCCCTGGCCGACGCCGGGCTGCTGGGCGACCCGTCGATCAAGGACGGGCGCATGGGCGTGGCCTGCGGTTCTTCCACCGGCAGCACCGACGAGATCAAGGCCTTCGGCAACATGCTGCTGAATTCGGTGGCCGAAGGGCTCAACGCCAACTCCTACGTGCGCATGATGCCCCACACCACCGCGGCCAATATCAGCATCTTCTTCGGCCTCACCGGGCGCCTGATTCCCACCTCCAGCGCCTGCACCAGCGGCAGCCAGGGCATCGGCTACGCCTATGAAGCGATCAAGTTCGGGCGTCTGCCGCTGATGCTTGCTGGCGGTGCCGAAGAGTTGTGCCCCACCGAGGCCATGGTGTTCGACGCGCTGTATGCCACCAGCCTGAAAAACGATGCGCCCCACACCAGCCCGCGGCCCTACGACACCGACCGCGACGGTCTGGTGATTGGTGAGGGCGGCGGCATGCTGGTGCTCGAAGAACTGGAACATGCCCTGGCCCGCGGCGCGCGCATTCACGCGGAAATCGTCGGCTTCGGCAGCAACGCCGACGGCCAGCACACCACCCGTCCCGAGCAGAGCACCATGCGCCGGGCCATGGAGCTGGCGCTGGAGGATGCGGCCCTGTTCCCGGCGGCCATCGGCTACGTCAACGGCCATGGCACGGCCACCGAACAGGGCGATATCGCCGAGACCCAGGCCACCAGCAGCCTGTTCGGCAATCGCATGCCCATCAGCTCGCAGAAGAGCTTTCTCGGCCACACCCTGGGCGCCTGCGGCGCGCTGGAATCCTGGTTCAGCATCGAGATGCTCAACCGCGACCTGTACGTGCACACCTGCAACCTGGATCAGGTCGACCCGCGCTGCGGCGAGCTGGACTACCTGCAGGGCGGTTTCCGGGCCATGAGCCACGAATACGTGATGAACAACAACTTTGCCTTTGGCGGCGTCAACACCTCGTTGATCTTCCGCCGCTGGTCCTGATGCCTCACCTCACTGGAGAAATGGAATGTCTTCCCTGTTTCGCGCCACCCTCATCGTCCTCGCCCTGCTGAGCGTCACCGCCTGCACCAGCAAGCGCATGTACACCCCCAACCGAGTGATCCCGGCCACCATCCAGGCCGACCAGGAGCAGGTCAAACAGGCGATCCTGAAGAACCTGGTGGCCCGCAAGTGGACCGTGCAGCGCATCAGCCCGGAGCTGATCCAGGCCGAGATCACCGTGCGTGAGCAGTTCCACGCCGAGATCGATATCCAGTACTCCGCCAGCTACTACAAGATCGTCTACCGCGACAGCCGCGACCTGGATTACAAGGACGGCAAGATCCACAAGAACTACATCCGCTGGGTACGCCTGCTGGACAAGGGCATCCTGCGCGAGCTGCGGGACAACCAGAACGAGCGGACCGCGCAACAGCTGTCCGACGCCGCGGCCAAGAGCTTCCCGGCCGCGCAATGAGCCTCTCCCTGTGACCCCGGTCACAGGGCTGCTTCACCCCCTTTAATGTCATGGAGAATGCGATGCGTTTGAAGACACTGGCGGCCACCGCCACCCTGCTGCTGTGCACCCTGCCCGGCATCAGCCAGGCCCGCGATACCACCCTGTTCCTGCCTTTCGACAAGGTGGTGGCCGAGGCCATCAGCACCGGCAAGATCGATGGCAGCGTGAAGTTCTACCTGGCGGGCAACAAGCCGGCCGGCAAGGTCAGTGTGCTGAGCCCGGGCGCCGTGACCAACAAGAAGACCAATGCCTTCGGCAAGGCCGACCAGGTGGCCTGCGAGTGGGCCTTGCAGTCGGCGCTGATCACCCTGCATGAAGCGGCGAAGAAAGTCGGCGCCAACGCCGTGACCGACATCGCCAGTTTCTACAAGAGCCGTGAGCGCAAGGACGCCACCACCTATGAGTGCCATGCTGGCGCCATCATGGCTGGTGTCGCACTGCGCGGGGATCTGTCCAAGGTCCAGTGAGCTGCGGCTGACAATGAAAAGGGCGCCCCACACAGCCTGGTGGGGCGCCCTTTTTGTTTCCGGGATTTTTTCGGGAGCCCGGCCAGCGCCGTCTACACTCGCAACAGCAGGCCGGGCCACCGTCGCCTGCGGGAGCCAAGCGCTGCGACTGGACCTGGGCCGGCGCGACGCTAGCTCTTCTTTCACGTCCGTCAAGGAGCCGACCATGCAAGTGAAAGCGCTGATTGCCCTGGCCCTGCTAGCCGTCCTGAGCCCCACCAGCCAGGCCACCAACCTGATGTACATGCCCTTCGAAAAAGTCGTGGCCGACGCCGAGCGCGCCGGGCGCCTGGATGGCAGCGTGAGCTTCCACCTGGCCGGCAACCCGCTGCCACCGGTGCTCCAGGTGCGGCTCACCGAAGTGACCACCCACAAGAAGACCAATGCCTCCAACAAGAGCGATATCGCCGCCTGCGAGTGGGCGTTGCAGTCGGCGCTGATCACCCTGCAAGCCGCAGCCAAGCGGGTCGGCGCCAACGCGGTGACCAACATCGTCAGCTACTACAAGCGCCACGTACGCAAGGACCTCAACACCTACGAATGCCGCGCCGGGGTGCTGATGGCGGGCGTCGCCCTGCGCGGCGACCTGGTCATCCTGCAGCCCCCGGTGCGCCCCAACAGCCCCTCAGGACGTGGCCCCGGTCTTGCGCGTCAGTAGCTCGACAAAGGCCTTGGCCATGGGCGAGGCCTGGTCCTTGCGCTGTACCAGCCACACCGCCGACATGGCCTCCGGGTCCAGCAGCCGACGATAGACCACGCCGTCGATGCGCATGCGCTGGTAGGACGCCGGCAGTACCGAGACCCCCAGCCCCGCTGCGACCAGGCCGATGATGGTCATGGCTTCACCCGCCTCCTGGGCGAAATGCGGGGTAAACCCGGCCTCCCGGGACAGGCTCAGCAACTGGGCATACAGGCCGCTGCCATAGCTGCGGGGGAAGAACACAAAAGGCTCCTGGGCCAGCGCCGCCAGGTGCAAGCCCTCTTCACTGCCGCTGGCCAGCGGATGCTTGGCGCTGAGCACCGCCACCAGCGGCTCGCGCAGCAGCTCCACCACCGACAAGGAGTCCGGCAAGGGCAAAGGCCGCATGATGCCCACCTGGATCGTCTGGTCCACCAAGGCTTCGGCCACCTGGGTGCTGCTCATTTCCTTGAGCTTGAGGTGCACCGCGGGAAAGCGCTGGCGAAAGGCAAAGATGGCCTGGGGAATGGTCGAGTTGAAGGGGGCTGACGAGGTGAAGCCGATCTTCAGTTCGCCCAGTTCGCCCAACTGCGCGCGCCGGGCCACGTCTGCCGCCTTGTCCACCTGAGCCAGCACCAGGCGCGCCTCTTCGAGGAACAGGCGCCCGGCCTCGCTAAGCTCGACCCGACGATTGGTACGCTCGAACAGCCGGGCGCCCACCTCCTGCTCCAGGGCCTGGATCTGCTGGCTCAGCGGTGGCTGGGAGATACCCAGCACCTGGGCCGCGCGGCCGAAGTGCAGCTCTTCGGCGACGGCGATGAAGTAGCGCAAGTGACGCAATTCCATGGGCGATTCCATTGAGTCGTTAAAGCTATCAAACAGGTCGAACAATATATTGGAAATGATCATTAGCCAGCTATATGCTTTTTTCCATTGCCTGACCGGCTGCGTCCCCCCGAGGTCCCCGTGAAAACCGCTGTTGCCCCCCTTGCCCACACCCTCGCCGCTACGCCCCTGGACGAGGTGGTCGCCCAACTCAACGAGGTCTACATCGAGAAAGGCACACCGCTGTTCATGCGCACGGTGCTGGCGCTGTTCTCCGGGGGCTTTGCCACCTTCGCCCTGCTGTACTGCGTGCAACCGATGATGCCGCTGCTGTCCCGGGAGTTTTCCATCAATGCGGCCCAGAGCAGCCTGATTCTCTCGGTGTCGACGGGCATGCTGGCCATCGGTCTGCTGATCACCGGGCCCATTTCCGACCGCATCGGCCGCAAGCCGGTGATGGTAGCGGCCTTGCTCGCCGCCGCCCTGTGCACCATCGCCAGCGCACTGATGCCCAGCTGGCACGCAGTGCTGGTGATGCGGGCGCTGGTGGGGCTGTCCCTGAGCGGGCTGGCAGCGGTGGCCATGACCTACCTCAGCGAAGAGATTCACCCCCAGCACATCGGCCTGGCCATGGGCCTGTACATCGGCGGCAATGCCATTGGCGGCATGAGCGGGCGACTGATCACCGGGGTGCTGATCGACTTCGTCAGCTGGCACACAGCGATGCTGGTGATCGGCGGCCTGGCATTGATCGCCGCCGCGGTGTTCTGGCGCATCCTTCCCGAGTCGCGCAACTTCCGCCCCCGCTCGCTGCACCCACGCAGCCTGCTGGACGGCTTTACCATGCACTTTCGCGACGCCGGCCTGCCCTGGCTGTTTCTTGAAGGTTTCCTGCTGATGGGGGCCTTCGTCACCCTGTTCAACTACATCGGCTACCGCCTGCTGGCCGATCCCTATCAGCTGAGCCAGGCCTGGGTCGGGATGCTGTCGGTGGTCTACCTCTCGGGGATCTACAGCTCGGCGAAGATCGGCGCCCTGGCGGACCAACTGGGCCGACGCCGAGTGCTCTGGGCCACCATCGTGCTGATGCTGGCGGGGATCGCCCTGACCCTGCTGACGCCGCTGTCCCTGGTGCTGATCGGCATGCTGCTGTTCACCTTCGGCTTCTTCGGTGCCCACTCGGTGGCCAGCAGCTGGATCGGCCGCCGGGCCACCAAGGCCAAGGGCCAGGCCTCATCGCTGTACCTGTTCAGCTACTACGCCGGTTCGAGCATTGCCGGCACCGCTGGCGGGGTGTTCTGGCACCTGGCGGGGTGGAACGGCATCGGCCTGTTCATCAGTGCGCTGTTGCTAGGCGCGTTACTGATCGCCATGAAGCTCGCAAAACTTCCCCCTCTGACCCGCAGCGAAGCGGCCTGAGCGCGCCAAACCTTCAGCAACGAAAACGCCCGGCATTGCAGGCTGTGTGAAAACTACTGCGTTTGGCAATACTGCGTTAAAAACAGGCTCGGAATGCTCATTTACAGCCAGTAAACTCCGCTTCCTCGCCTGTTTTTGCCTTGTCTTGCCTTCACTCGTGACGTTTTCACACAGCCTGCATTGGCCGGGCGTTTTTGATGGGGTGGCGCTTACACGTGGTATTGCGCCGACAACTCGTGCACCGCTTCCAGGAAAGCACCGGCATGCTCCGGCTTCACTTCCGGGGTGATGCCGTGACCCAGGTTGAACACGTGGCCGCTGCCGGTGCCGTAGCTGGCGAGGATGCGCGCGACTTCGCTGCGGATCGCCTGCGGATTGGCGTAGAGCACGGTAGGGTCCATGTTGCCTTGCAGGGAAACCTTGCTGCCGACACGTCGACGGGCTTCGCCAATGTCGCAGGTCCAGTCCAGGCCCAGGGCGTCGGCGCCAGCATCGGCAATGCTTTCCAGCCACAGGCCGCCGCCCTTGGTGAACAGGATCACCGGCACCTTGCGCCCCTCGTGCTCGCGGATCAGGCCGCTGACGATCTTGCGCATGTAAGCCAGGGAGAATTCCTGATAGGCCGCCGACGAAAGGCTGCCGCCCCAGCTGTCGAAAATCTGCACCGCCTGGGCACCGGCCAGGATCTGCCCGTTGAGGTAGGAAGTGACCGACTGCGCCAGCTTGTCCAGCAGCAGGTGCATGGCTTGCGGGTTGTCGTAGAGCATGGCCTTGGACTTGCGGAAGTCTTTCGACGAACCGCCTTCGACCATGTAGGTGGCCAGGGTCCAGGGGCTGCCGGCAAAACCGATCAGCGGCACGCGGCCATTGAGTTCGCGACGAATGGTGCTGACCGCGTCCATCACGTAGCCCAGGTCCTTTTGCGGATCGGGGATCGGCAGGGCTTCGATGTCGGCCAGGGTGCTGACCACTTTCTTGAAGCGCGGGCCTTCACCGGTCTCGAAGTACAGGCCTTGGCCCATGGCGTCGGGGATGGTGAGGATGTCGGAGAAGAGGATCGCCGCATCCAGCTGTGGATAGCGGTCCAGAGGCTGCAGCGTGACTTCGCAGGCGAACGCCGGGTTCATGCACAGGCTCATGAAGTCACCGGCATTGGCACGGCTGGCGCGGTATTCAGGCAGGTAGCGCCCGGCTTGCCGCATCATCCACACCGGGGTGACATCTACGGGTTGCTTGAGCAGGGCACGAAGGAAACGGTCGTTCTTCAGGGCAGTCATGTCGGCATCCGGAAAAAAAGTGGGGGCATTTTCTCAGAGCGCGACACAAAAGGCACGGCAAGAGCCGTGCCTTTTATGTATCAGGTCAATTTGTCGCGGACTACAAGCAGTTGTTTATGCGTCGCGAGCGAAGGCAAGGCAAGGCGAAAACAGACGAGGAAGCGGAGTTGACTGCTGTCAATGAGCATTCCGAGTCTGTTTCTGCGTAGCGCCGCAGGCGTGCAGCGCGCAGCATTGCCGAGCGCAGCAGCTTAAACGCCCAGGTAGTCGAGGATGCCTTCGGCGGCGTTACGCCCTTCGAAGATCGCCGTCACCACGAGATCGGAACCGCGGACCATGTCGCCACCGGCAAAGATTTTCGGGTTGCTGGTCTGGTGCTTGTACTGGCCTTGCTCCGGCGCCACGACGCGGCCCTGGCTGTCGGTCTGGATGCTGAACTGCTCGAACCACGGCGCCGGGCTCGGGCGGAAACCGAAGGCGATGACCACGGCGTCGGCCGGGATGATCTCTTCGGAGCCGGGAATCGGCTCGGGGCTGCGGCGGCCACGGGCATCCGGTTCGCCGAGACGGGTCTCGACCACCTTCACGCCTTCGACCTTGTCTTCACCGACGATGGCGATCGGCTGGCGGTTGTAGAGGAACTTCACGCCTTCTTCCTTGGCGTTCTTCACCTCTTTGCGCGAGCCGGGCATGTTGGCTTCGTCACGGCGGTAGGCGCAGGTCACCGACTTGGCGCCCTGGCGAATCGAAGTGCGGTTGCAGTCCATCGCGGTGTCGCCACCGCCCAGTACCACCACCTTCTTGCCCTTCATGTCGACAAAGTCTTCCGGCGACTTTTCAAAGCCCAGGTTGCGGTTGACGTTGGCGATCAGGAAATCCAGGGCGTCGTACACACCCGGCAGGTCCTCACCGGCAAAGCCGCCCTTCATGTAGGTGTAGGTGCCCATGCCCATGAACACCGCATCGTATTCGGCAAGCAGTTGCTCCATGGTCACGTCCTTGCCCACCTCGGTGTTGAGGCGGAACTCGATGCCCATGCCGCTGAAGACTTCGCGACGATTGCTCAGCACGGTCTTTTCCAGCTTGAACTCGGGAATGCCGAAGGTCAGCAGACCGCCGATTTCCGGGTTCTTGTCGAACACCACCGGGGTCACGCCGCCACGCACCAGCACGTCGGCACAGCCCAGGCCCGCCGGGCCCGCACCGATGATCGCCACGCGCTTGCCAGTGGGCTTGACCTTGGACATGTCCGGGCGCCAGCCCATGGCGAAGGCGGTGTCGGTGATGTACTTCTCCACCGAGCCGATGGTCACCGCACCAAAGCCGTCGTTGAGGGTGCAGGCACCCTCGCACAGCCGGTCCTGGGGGCACACCCGGCCGCAGACTTCCGGCAGGGTGTTGGTCTGGTGCGACAGCTCGGCGGCGGCGAGGATGTTGCCCTCGGCCACCAGCTTGAGCCAGTTGGGAATGAAGTTGTGCACCGGGCACTTCCATTCGCAGTACGGGTTGCCGCAACCCAGGCAGCGGTGGGCCTGGTCGGCCGACTGCTGGGGTTTGAAGGGTTCGTAGATCTCCACGAACTCTTTCTTGCGTTGACGCAACAGTTTCTTCTTCGGGTCTTTGCGCCCGACCTCGATGAACTGGAAGTCGTTATTGAGACGTTCGGCCATGTTCAGGAACCTCTTTACGACAGCCTCAAGCGACGAGCTTCAAGCTGCAAGACAATCACATTAAGTCGGCACACCGCGCACGAGCTTCAAGCTTGCCGCTTGAGGCTCGTAGTCTGCAGCTGCGTTACTGCGGATTCGCACGAGTACTGGAGAGCAGAGACTTCAAGCTCGCCGCCTTGGGCTTGACCAGCCAGAAGCGACGCAAGTAGTCGTCGAGGTTCTCAGCGAGGTTACGACCCCATTCGCTGTCGGTTTCCTCGACATACTCGTTCAGCACACGCTGCAGGTGGCTGCGATAGGCTTCCATCGCTTCGCCGCTGATCCGCTGGATTTCCACCAGTTCGTGGTTGACCCGGTCAACGAAAGTGTTGTCCTGGTCGAGCACGTAGGCGAATCCGCCGGTCATGCCTGAGCCGAAGTTGTAACCGGTCTTGCCCAGGACGCAGACAAAGCCACCGGTCATGTACTCGCAGCAGTGATCGCCAGTGCCTTCCACCACGGTGTGGGCACCGGAGTTACGCACGGCGAAACGCTCGCCCGCGGTGCCGGCGGCGAACAGCTTGCCGCCAGTGGCGCCATACAGGCAGGTGTTGCCGATAATCGCGCTGTCCTGAGTCTTGTAGACGCTGCCCTTGGGCGGAACGATCACCAGCTTGCCGCCGGTCATGCCCTTGCCCACGTAGTCGTTGGCATCGCCTTCCAGGTAGAGGTTCAGGCCCCCGGCGTTCCACACGCCGAAGCTCTGCCCCGCAGTGCCCTTGAAGCGGAACGTGATCGGTGCCTGGGCCATACCCTGGTTGCCGTGCAGCTTGGCAATTTCACCGGAGATCCGCGCACCGATGGAACGGTCGCAGTTGCAGATATCCAGGGCGAAGTCGGCACCGCTCTTGTCGTTGATCGCCGAACGCGCCATCTCGACCATTTTCTCGGCCAGCAGGCCCTTGTCGAAAGGAGGGTTGCGGTCCACCTGGCAGAACTGCGGTTTGTCCACCGGGATATGGTCGCTGCCCAGCAACGGGGTCAGATCCAGGTGGTGCTGCTTGGCGGTCTGGCCTTCGAGGATTTCCAACAGATCGGTACGACCGATCAGTTCCTCCAGGGAGCGCACGCCGAGCTTGGCCAGCCACTCACGGGTTTCCTCGGCGACGTAGGTGAAGAAGTTCACCACCATGTCGACGGTGCCGATGTAGTGATCCTTGCGCAGCTTCTCGTTCTGCGTCGCCACGCCAGTGGCGCAGTTGTTCAGGTGGCAGATGCGCAAGTACTTGCAGCCCAGGGCGATCATCGGCGCGGTGCCGAAGCCGAAGCTTTCAGCGCCGAGGATGGCCGCCTTGATCACGTCGAGGCCGGTTTTCAGGCCGCCGTCGGTCTGCACCCGGACCTTGCCGCGCAGGTCGTTGCCGCGCAGGGTCTGGTGGGTTTCCGCCAGGCCCAGTTCCCACGGCGCACCGGCGTACTTGATCGAGGTCAGCGGCGAAGCGCCGGTGCCACCGTCGTAGCCGGAGATGGTGATCAGGTCGGCATAGGCCTTGGCCACACCGGCAGCGATGGTGCCGACACCGGCTTCCGCCACCAGCTTCACCGAAACCAGGGCCTGAGGGTTGACCTGCTTGAGGTCGAAGATCAGCTGCGACAGGTCTTCGATGGAGTAGATGTCGTGGTGCGGCGGTGGCGAGATCAGGGTCACGCCGGGCACGGCGTAACGCAGCTTGGCGATCAGGCCGTTGACCTTGCCGCCGGGCAGTTGGCCGCCTTCGCCGGGCTTGGCGCCCTGGGCCACCTTGATCTGCAGCACTTCGGCGTTGACCAGGTATTCCGGGGTCACACCGAACCGGCCAGTGGCCACTTGCTTGATCTTGGAGCTCTTGATGGTGCCGTAGCGCGCCGGATCTTCGCCGCCTTCACCGGAGTTGGAACGCGCACCGAGGCGGTTCATGGCTTCGGCCAGGGCTTCGTGGGCCTCGGGGGACAAGGCGCCCAGGGAAATGCCCGCGGAGTCGAAGCGCTTGAGGATCGACTCCAGGGGCTCGACTTCGCTGATGTCCATCGGCGTGTCCAGGGTCTTCACCTGGAACAGGTCACGGATCATCGACACCGGGCGGTTGTCCACCAGCGCGGTGTATTCCTTGAACTTGGCGTAGTCGCCCTGCTGCACGGCGGCTTGCAGGGTGTTGACCACGTCCGGGTTGTAGGCGTGGTATTCGCCGCCGTGGACGAACTTCAGCAGGCCGCCTTGCTGGATCGGCTTGCGCGGGCTCCAGGCTTCGGCCGCCAGGGCTTTCTGCTCGGCTTCGATGTCGACGAAACGTGCGCCCTTGATCCGGCTCGGCACGCCACGGAAGCTCAGGTTGCAAACTTCCTCGGACAGGCCGATGGCTTCGAACAGCTGCGCGCCACGGTAGGAGGCGATGGTGGAGATGCCCATCTTCGACAGGATCTTCAACAGGCCCTTGGTGATGCCCTTGCGGTAGTTCTTGAACACCTCGTAGAGGTCGCCCAGCACTTCGCCGGTACGGATCAGGTCCCCCAGCACTTCATAGGCCAGGAACGGATAGACCGCCGAAGCACCAAAACCGATCAGCACCGCAAAGTGGTGCGGATCGCGGGCGGTGGCGGTTTCCACCAGGATGTTGGAGTCGCAACGCAGGCCTTTTTCGGTCAGGCGATGGTGCACCGCGCCCGTGGCAAGGGAGGCGTGGATCGGCAGCTTGCCCGGCGCGATATGACGGTCGCTGAGGACGATCTGGGTGCGGCCGGCGCGCGCGGCTTCTTCAGCCTGGTCGGCGACATTGCGGATTGCCGCTTCCAGACCGACGCTCTCGTCGTAGTTGAGGTCGATGACCTGGCGCTCGAAGCCCGGGCGATCGAGGTTCATCAGCGAACGCCACTTGGCCGGGGAGATCACTGGCGAGCTGAGGATCACCCGCGAAGCGTGCTCAGGCGACTCCTGGAAGATGTTGCGCTCGGCGCCGAGACAGATCTCCAGGGACATGACGATGGCTTCGCGCAGCGGGTCGATCGGCGGGTTGGTGACCTGGGCGAACTGCTGGCGGAAGTAGTCGTAAGGAGTACGCACGCGCTGGGACAGCACCGCCATCGGCGTGTCATCGCCCATGGAGCCCACCGCCTCGTAGCCCTGTTCGCCCAGCGGACGCAGCACCTGGTCACGCTCTTCGAAGGTGACCTGGTACATCTTCATGTACTGCTTGAGCTGGTCGACATCGTAGAAGGCCGAACCGTGGTCGTTGTCTTCCATGGTGGCCTGGATGCGCAGAGCGTTCTTGCGCAGCCATTGCTTGTATGGATGACGGGATTTCAAGCGGTTGTCGATGGCGTCAGTGTCGAGGATCTGCCCGGTTTCGGTGTCCACGGCAAAGATCTGCCCTGGCCCCACACGGCCCTTGGCGATCACGTCCTCGGGCTGGTAGTTCCACACGCCGATTTCCGAAGCCAGGGTGATGAAGCCGTTCTTGGTGGTGACCCAGCGCGCCGGGCGCAGGCCATTGCGGTCCAGCAGGCAGACGGCGTAGCGACCGTCGGTCATGACCACACCGGCCGGGCCGTCCCACGGCTCCATGTGCATGGAGTTGTATTCGTAGAACGCGCGCAGGTCGGCGTCCATGGTCTCGACGTTCTGCCACGCTGGCGGAATGATCATGCGCACGCCGCGGAACAGGTCGATGCCGCCGGTGACCATCAGCTCCAGCATGTTGTCCATGCTCGAAGAGTCGGAGCCCACGCGGTTGACCAGAGGGCCGAGCTCTTCCAGGTCCGGGATCAGGTCGTTGGCGAACTTGGTACGCCGGGCCACGGCCCAGTTGCGGTTGCCGGTGATGGTGTTGATCTCGCCGTTGTGGGCGAGGAAGCGGAATGGCTGGGCCAGCGGCCATTTCGGCAGCGTGTTGGTGGAGAAGCGCTGGTGGAACACGCAGATCGCGGTTTGCAGGCGCGGATCACCCAGGTCCGGATAGAAGGCGGCGAGGTCCGCCGGCATCATCAGGCCTTTATAAATGATGGTCTTGTGGGAAAAGCTGCAGATGTAGTGATCGGTGTCGGCGGCGTTGGCCACCGAGGAGCGACGACGGGAACTGAACAGCTTGATGGCAAAGTCCTGGTCGCTCAGACCCTGGCCGCCGATGAACACTTGTTCGATCTGTGGCAGGCGCTCCAGGGCCAGACGCCCGAGCACACTGGTATCGATCGGTACTTTGCGCCAGCCCACCAGCTGCAGGCCGGCGGCCAGGATCTCGCGGTTCATGTTTTCGCGAGCGGCTTCGGCTTTCACCGGGTCCTGGTTGAAGAACACCATGCCCACTGCATATTGCTTGGGCAGTTCGACGCCGAAATGCTCCGTGGCGACGGCGCGCAGGAACAGGTCGGGCTTTTGCATCAGCAGACCGCAACCGTCGCCGGTCTTGCCGTCCGCGTTGATCCCACCGCGGTGGGTCATGCAGGTCAGGGCCTCAATGGCCGTTTTCAACAGGGTATGACTGGGTTCGCCCTGCATATGGGCTATCAGGCCGAAACCACAGTTATCCTTAAACTCATCTGGTTGGTACAGACCTGCTTTCATAGACACTTTCTCACCAGGCTGCCTCTTATCGAGACAAATTTCTTTTCAATTCAACCACTTACCGTCCACGCCGAACGTACGCCAGCTTTGCGGGGGCAAAAGGGAGGTCATTGTACACACCGACACAAAGCCCCACAAATTTGACGACGATCTGTCGCAAATTCATGTCGCATTTATGAACGTTTTAAAGCGATATGCTGTGCTAGTCAAAAAGTTTTGCTTTTGACTGCCGCGACTCAAAAACTACTGTGACGCAGACACCACAAGGCACGCGGCCGGTAAGGCAGCATGCCGATGCGGAAATTTGAGGTTGCCGGGAGAGGCGGCCTGGGTAAGGCCGCCGAATCTTCAGCGAGTTGTTGCCAGTTCTTGTTGAACGCTAGCGACAGTGCGAGGCCAAGGTTTACCAGCCTGAACCTTCGCTGGCAAGGATTTGATGGCGCTGACCGCTGCATCGCGGCTTGCGAAGTTGCCGTAGGTGATCACATACAGCGGCTTGCCGTTGAGGACTTTCTTGAAGTAGCGGTATTCACCGCCCTGTTCCTTAACAAAATTCTGCGCGGCGGCTTCCGAGCTGGTGCCGAGAATCTGCACCACGTAGTTGCCTGGCGCTTGTCCGGCGTACCAACTGCCACCGGCAGCCTTGGCTACAGTGACCGGCTTTTCCGCTGGCTTGGCGGCCGGAGCCGGCTTGGCAGCAACCGGTTTCTCTACCGGCTTGGGCGCAGGGGTCGGCTTGGCGGTGGCGACCTGGGTCGGGGCCGGAGTCGGAGTCGGTGCAGGGCTGGCCACTGCACCAGCAGGCGGCGCGGTGGTGGTCACGGTTGGCGGAACGGCACTGGAGCCTTCCACAGGAACCCCATCGTCGCCCTCGGTGATACCGCCTGCAGCTTCAGCCAGAGGACCGCGCATGACCGGTTGCGACTGGCCGACCAACGGCAGCGGCATCGGCTGAGACGAGCCGGCAAATTCCACCGATGGACTGCCATTGGCATTCGGTGTCGGTGTCTGCCCGAGGGGCAGTTGCGCTTGCTCGCTGGCCGGAGCCCCGGTGGTTGGCGCCTTGCTGCGACCCGGCATCAACCAGGCTGCAGCCACGGCCACAACCACTACAGCGGAAATGGCCAATACGTGTTTCTTCGGCATGTTGAACCCCATACTTGGACGCTTGACCGCGGAGCGGCTGGCGATCATGGCTTCGATCATTGCATCCCTGGCGACCTGGTTGATGTTGCCCGGCCAGCCATCGGAGCTTTCGTGAATATCACTGATCTGATCTGCGGAGAAAAGTTCGATGCCCTGACCCGCACCCTCGAGGCGCTGAGCCAGATATTCACGGGTTTCCTCTTCGGTGTATGGCTGCAATTCGATGACGTGGAAGCGCTCTTCCTCGGTGCTCAACTGATCCAGGGACGCGATCAGCGACGACTCGCCGAACAGGAATACATGAGGGCGACCTTCCGGAGCGCCCGCCGCCAGGGCCAGCAGGGCCTCAAGTGCAGACTCGTCAAGCTGCTCGGCATCATCCACCAGCAGGTAGACTTCCTGACCGGTCAGGGCCAGTTGCACCACTTGGGCGAGGATTGCGCCGATCTCGGCCTGGGCCACGTTCAAGGCCTGGGCTACCTGGTGCAACACTCCGGCAGCATCGCTGGCGCCACGGGCGGAAACCACCACGCTTTGCACCGATTGCTTGTTGGTACTGGCGACCAGAGCCTGACGCAACAGCGTCTTGCCACTGCCCTGAGGGCCGGTGACTACCAGCAGCAGCTGACTGTAACGTGCCAGGTGATGCAACTGCCCCAGCACAGGCTTGCGTTGGGCAGGAAAGAATTTGAAGCCAGGGACCCGGGGAGCGAAAGGATCATGGCTCAACTGGTAATGGCCGAGGAAAGCCTCGTCGGCGTGCAAACTAGTCATCGGGATCTTATTAACCTTTAAGCTGAGCCAGGGCGCGGTAATCCGCTCCCAGCGTGGCCTGTAAAATCTCTTTCGGATAATCGTCGGTCACTACGGCTTCGCCCATGCGGCGCAACAGCACCAGACGCAAACGACCGTCGATCACTTTCTTGTCAATTGCCATATGTTCGAGGAAGTCCGCTTCGGTCATCTCTTCAGGCGGGATGACCGGCAAGCCCGCGCGCTGGAACAGACGAATACCGCGGTCACGCTCCTGGCTGGTGATCCAGCCCAGGCGCGCGGACATTTCCAAGGCCATTACGGTGCCAGCAGCTACCGCCTCACCATGCAGCCAGACACCGTAGCCCATATGAGTCTCGATCGCATGGCCGAAGGTATGGCCCAGGTTGAGGGTGGCACGCACCCCCGATTCACGCTCGTCGGCACCGACCACCGCAGCCTTGGCCGCGCAGGAGCGTTCGATGGCATAGGTCAGCGCCTGCTGGTCCAGGGACCGCAGGCGATCGACATTCTCTTCCAGCCAGGTCAGGAACGGCTCGTCGCAGATCAGGCCGTACTTGATCACTTCCGCCAGGCCCGCCGACAGTTCACGGTTCGGCAGGGTATTGAGGCTGGTGGTATCGATCAGCACCACGTTCGGCTGATAGAAAGCGCCAACCATGTTCTTGCCCAGGGGGTGGTTGATGCCCGTCTTGCCACCCACCGAGGAGTCCACCTGGGACAACAGGGTGGTAGGAATCTGGATAAAGTCCACGCCGCGCTGATAGCAGGCGGCGGCAAAGCCGGCCATGTCGCCGATCACTCCGCCGCCGAGGGCAATGATGGTGGTCCGACGGTCGTGGCGCGCAGTGAGCAGGCCGTCGAAGATCAGTTGCAGGGTTTCCCAGTTCTTGTAGGCCTCGCCATCGGGCAGGACCACCGAAATCACCGAAAACTGCGCCAGACTGCGGGTCAAACGCTCAAGGTACAGCGGCGCAACGGTCGCATTGGAAATGATCGCCACTTGCCGCCCGGCGATATGGGGCACCAGCAGCTCGGGCCGGTCCAACAGTCCTTCACCAATGTGAATCGGGTAGCTGCGCTCGCCTAGATCGACCTTAAGTGTCTGCATGTGTCCCCACAGTGAAGATGGAAGCAGGCGTTGTGCCTTGTATTGACGATGGGCCTCGTCTGGTCTTCTGACGCTGCCCGATAGCTCTGCGCCACACCTTGGCGGTCGTGGCGCGACGCCGAGAATAGCGCATTTCGCTCGACGCATTAACGGGGTGGCAGCTGCTGCAGGCGCTCGAGTATGTCCAGCACCACCATTCGTGGCGGCCGCTCATCGGTTTCCACCACCAGGTCGGCGATTTCCCGATAAAGCGGATCACGGATTTCCAACAGGTCGCGCAGGGTCTTGGCCGGATCGGCGGTGCGCAGCAAGGGACGATTGCGGTCCCGGGCGGTGCGCCCTACCTGCTGTTCCACCGAAGCGTGCAGATAGACCACTCGTCCACCGGCATGCAGCGCCCGACGATTGGCTTCGCGCATCACCGCACCACCGCCGGTAGCCAGGACCACGCCGTCGGTGCCACAGAGCTCGGCGATCATCGCCTGCTCACGATCGCGAAAGCCCGGCTCGCCTTCTTTATCGAAGATCCACGGAATATTCGCGCCTGTACGCAGTTCAATTTCCTTATCGGAATCTTTGAATGGCAGGCGCAGCTCTTTGGCCAGTAAGCGGCCTATGGTGCTTTTTCCAGCCCCCATCGGCCCAACAAGAATCAAATTTCGCACAGAATCAACGACTCACAGCAATCGCCTGGTTGTTCATGATACGCGGAGTGAGAAATACCAGCAGCTCGGATTTTTTCTCCGACACCACGTCACGCCGGAAAAGGCGGCCAAGATACGGCACATCGCCAAGAAATGGCACTTTATCTACAACCTTGCTTTGGGTATTGGAGAAAACCCCACCGATGACGATGGTCTCGCCATCAGTGACCAGGACCTTGGCATTGACCTCGTTCTTCTTGATCGGCGGCACATCCTGAACCTTGTTCAGGTAATCCGGCTCATCCTTGGTGACCTTGACGTCCATGATGATGCGGTTGTCCGGGGTGATCTGCGGCGTCACCTCAAGAGACAGCGAGGCCTCCTTGAACGACACTGAAGTGGCGCCACTGGAACTGGCTTCCTGGTAGGGAATTTCGGTGCCCTTGAGAATCCTCGCGGTTTCCTTGTCGGAAGTGACCACCTTGGGCTGGGACACGATTTCACCATTGCCGGTCTTCTCCATGGCGGTCAGCTCCAGGTCCAGCAGCACGCTGTCAGTGATGTAGGCAACGCCGATGCCCGAGGTGTTGGCCGTGACACCCAGATCGACGAAGGGCGAATTGCTGCCACTGCTGCCCGGGGTGCCGATGGTCGAAGAGCCTTTGGCGCCGCTCTGCACCCCGGAAGCATTCCAGTTGCCCCTGTTTTGCACCGAGCCGCCCCAGCGCACGCCCAGGCTCTTGTCGTAGTCGATGTTGGCCTCGACGATTCGCGCCTCGATCATCACCTGACGCACCGGGACGTCCAGCTGAATGACCATGCGCCGCAGCTCATCGAGGCGCTCCTGGGTCTGGTAGGCAATGATGTTGTTGGTGCGCTCATCCACGGTGATGGAGCCACGTTCGCCAACCTTCTCCTCGGTACCGGTCACGGACTGGAACAGCCTGGCGATATCCGCAGCCCTGGCGTAATTGACCTGCAGCAGATCCCGGCGCAAGGGCGCCAGGTTTTCCAACTGCGTCTGCAACTCCAGCTCCTGGCGCTCGCGGGCCGCGATCTCATCCGCCGGAGCCACCAGCAAAACGTTCCCGACCTTGCGCTTATCCAGCCCCTTGGTCTTGAGTACCAGATCCAGAGCCTGGTCCCAGGGCACGCTCTGCAAGCGCAAGGTGATATTGCCTTGCACGGTATCACTGGCCACCAGATTGAGCCCGGTGAAATCGGCGATCAGTTGCAGCACCGCGCGCACCTCGATGTCCTGGAAATTCAGCGAAAGCCTTTCACCGGGCAGACGCGTTGCGCCCTCACCTGAAACCCCAATGTTTTCCGGCTCAAGCGGGGGGCTGCTGGCAAATCGATTGTGCTCTTCAGAGGCGAAGGCCCTGAGCGCGGTGGCGCCAACCAGCGATGCCAGCAGCACTATCCATAGCGCCACACCGAAGGCTGAAACAGTCCTGTTCATTTTGCAGATTCCACTTAAGAGTGTTTTTTCAGAGACAGTGTTCGCGGCCGCTCCTGCCAGGCTCCCGCTCCATCGGCGACAATTTCCACCACGTCCACCCGGGACTCGCTGATGGCCACGATCCGGCCCTCGTTTCGCCCCAGGTAATCACCGACCTGCAAGGGAAAGACACCGCCTGCGCTGCGCAACAGCGCAAAGCGGCCGGAGGCACGGGACAGAGTCCCGACCATTTGCAACTGCTCGATATCGAAGCCCTCAAGATGTTGCCGGACCCGCCGCGAATTGGGCCGGACAGCACTCGCGCCCTGTCGAGCAGTGATCTGCTCGACTCTTTGGGGTGGCTGAAATGGGCTGCGCAGCGCGCTGGCGCCATAAGTGACCGAGGGGTAGTAGCGCATGACCGGAGGCGGATCAATCGCCCCCGGTGATTGCAGGTGCACCTCACTCATGTAGGCATCCAGGTCGGCAAAGTCAGCGCCACCTTCACATCCCAGCAGTGCCATACAGAAACAACCGAATACCCAGCAACGCGAACCGATCATGAGTGAGGCTCCCGACTGTCATACCTGTAGGTCCGCGCCTCGATGCTCATGCGCAGTTGTGTGGAATTGCCCCTGTCCACGGGCTTGATCTGAAAATCATGCAAGGTGACGACTCTCGGCAGACCGGCGACGCCACTGACGAAAGTCGCCAGGTCGTGATAGGCACCAGTGACCGCGATCTGAATTGGCAGCTCGACATAAAACTCCCGGACCACCTCCGGTTGCAGCTTGATCTCCTCGAACACCAGGCTGCTGTCCTGCCCCATGCGACTGATGTCTTCCAGCAGTCCTGGGACCTCGGTCTCGCTGGGCAACTGGCGCACCACCAGAGAGAAGCTGTCCTGCAGGGCCCCAAGCTGCTCACGGTAGCGCTCAAGATTGGCGACCTTTCCAGCTTTGTCAGCGAACTGCAGCTTGAATCGATGCTCCTCCTGGCGCAGTTGCCCCAGCGTCTCCAGATGCGGACTCAGGTAAAAGCTATAGCCCGCCACCTGGGGCAGTAGCAGAAGCAAGACCGCCAGCAGCGCCTTGATCGGCCCGGGCCAGCAACCGAGGTTGCTCAGTTCCAGCTCCCGTAGATCGGTACTACGCAACTGCGCCAACCAATGCCCCAGGCTCATCGCGGGGCCTCCTGCGGCAGCAAGGGCATCCACCCAACGTTGAGCCGAAACAGATTGCCCAACCCCTGATCCGCCGCCACAACATGCTTCACCTCGGTCAGACTGGGTGCGGCAAACCCCTCGGCGGACTGCAGATTGCGCATCAACTCGGACACCCGCTGATTGGACTCCGCGGCCCCACTAATGCTCAGGCTCTGCCCCAGCAGACCCACCTCGGTAAAGTACAAGCCAGCGGGCAGGCTGCGGGCCAATTGCTGGAAAATCCGCACACTGGCCGAGCGGCTGCCTTGCAGGTCCTCAATGACCCCCATGCGCTCCACCAGTTGCTGACGCTGGACCTTGAGTTGGTGAATGGTGGCAATTTGGTTATCCAGGCCAGCCGTCGCCTGCCTCAGATATTGGTTGCGAGCCTGTTGCCGACCGATCAGCCGGTCGATGCAGGCATCGGCCAGGAGCACAAGCCCTACACCCAGCACCAGCATTGCCGCCAATGCCTGGAGGAAACGTCGGCGGCGCAACGCTCGTGCGGCCTCGCGCCAGGGAAGAAGGTTGATGCCAGCCATCAATCAAACCCTCGCAGGGCCAGACCGCAGGCACGCAGCAGGTACGGCGCCTGTTCAGCAAGCGCTCGGGCATCCACATGGGGAGCAATGGACATGCTGACGAACGGATCGGCGATGACTGTGACGACTCCCACTTGTTCTGCTAGCCGACCATCAAGACCGGTCAAGCGGCTGCCGTCACCGGCCAGCAGCAACCGCTCAACAGGCTGTTGTTGCGGCGATTCGGCAAACAGTCGCAAGGAACGATGCGCCTGCTGCAACAACACTTGCTCGAACGGCCGCAGCGTGTCCTCGGCACAACCTTGGGGCAAACAGCCCTGGCGCTCGGCCAGCAACGCCTGATCCAGGGTCAGCGCGTAGCGGCGCTCCAACGCCTGGGTCAGCTGTCGACTGCCAAACAACTGCTCCCGGCTGTAGATGATTCGCTGGCCGTGCATCACGCAGAACGTGGTCATATCCGCACCTATGTCCAACAGCGCCACGGCCAAGGGCGATGCAGACGGCAACGACTCCGTCAGCATTGCCAGACAACGCTGCAGGGCAAGGGGCGCGGTATCCACCACCCTTGGCGTCAGGCCTGCCAGGTTCATTGGCGCTTCCAGGGCTTCGACATCCTCGTTGCGACAGGCCACCAGCAGCACCTGAACCCGCTGGGGATCACCGGGCACGGCGCCCTGGACCTCGAAATCAATGGCCACGTCCTCAAGGGGATAAGGAATGTACTGGGCCGCCTCCAGCTGGAGCTGATGTTCCAGCTCATCGTCGCCGAGCCCGGCCGGCATCTCGATCAGCTTGCTGATCACTGCCTCGCCCGACACCGCCACAGCCACATCCCGGCGACGGCTGCCGCTCTTGAGCCAGGCCCGGGACAACACCCTGGCCAGCGCCTCGGGATCGGTCCCGAACGGGTCCGAAGCCAGGTCTTCCCTGGCATAAGCCTCGACTCGATAGCTGCGCCGCTGGTGACTCAGAGCCAGAAGCGTGACCGATGTCGCACTGATGTCGATCCCCAGCAGGGAACCCGACTTTTTGCTGAAGAGTCCAAGCACGATCATTTCCCTATGACTATCCGTAACTTACGAACTTCCTGAGCTCAATTGCACTCGTTCGCCACGTCTTGACAGACGGGCAAATGACGCTCTCGGCGGAAAATGCTTATAATGCGCAGCGTTTTTTTTCCGCTTTCCTGCTGCGTAGGTCGGTCCCTGAATACCTTGAATGCCCTGACGCCTAATTCATTCCTTTCTCTGGAAATCCAAAAGCCTTGATTCGTCTGCTGAAGTTTTTCGGGTGGTCCATCGTCGCTGTGTTCTGCGGGCTGCTTCTCGCCCTCTCCGGTGCGTTTCTCTATCTTAGTCCCGGCCTTCCCTCGGTTGAGGCCTTGAGAAGTATCCAGTTGCAGATTCCTCTGCGGGTGTACAGCAGCGACGGCAAGTTGATCGCAGAATTTGGCGAAATGCGCCGTACCCCTATACGTTTCGCCGAAATTCCCCCCAACTTCATCAATGCGTTACTAAGTGCTGAAGACGACAACTTCGCTAACCATTACGGAGTTGACCCCAGCAGCCTGATGCGCGCTGCGACCCAATTGGTCAAAAGCGGACACATCCAGTCCGGCGGCAGCACCATCACCATGCAGGTGGCGAAAAACTTCTTCCTCAGCAGCGAGCGCAGCTTCTCGCGCAAGACCACCGAAATCCTCCTGGCCCTGCAGATCGAGCGGCAGTTGACCAAGGACGAGATCCTCGAGCTGTACGTCAACAAGATCTATCTGGGCAACCGCGCCTATGGCATCGAAGCTGCGGCCCAGGTGTATTACGGCAAGTCCATTCGCGACGTGAGCCTGGCGCAGATGGCGATGATCGCCGGCCTGCCCAAGGCCCCATCGCGCTTCAACCCCCTGGCCAACCCGGCGCGCAGCAAGGAGCGTCGTGACTGGATCCTGGGGCGCATGTACAAGCTCGGCAAGATCACTGAAGCGGCCTACACCGAAGCCATCAACGAGCCGCTCAACGCCAGCTATCACGTGCCGACACCGGAAGTGAGCGCGCCGTACATCGCCGAGATGGCCCGTGCCGAGATGGTTGGCCGCTATGGCAGCGACGCTTATACCGAAGGTTTCCGAGTCACCACCACGGTGCCCAGCGATCTGCAGGAAATGGCCAACACCGCGGTCCATGAAGGCTTGATGACCTACGACCAGCGCCACGGCTATCGCGGGCCCGAGTCCCGCCTGCCAGGCAAGACTCAGGCGGCCTGGGCCACCGAACTGACCAAGCAGCGGACCATCAGCGGCCTGGAACCGGCGATCGTCACCCAGGTCGAGAAGAACGGCGTACAAGTGCTGACTCGCAACGGCGAGGAGCACGTGGCCTGGGACACCATGAAATGGGCCCGGCCGTTCCTCAACACCAACAGCATGGGCGCCGTCCCTCGCCAGCCGGCGGACGTGGCTCAGGTCGGCGACCTGATTCGCGTACAGCGTCAGGCGGACAATTCGCTGAAGTTCAGCCAGATCCCGGTCGCCCAAGGCGCCTTGGTGACCCTGGACCCGAAAAACGGCGCGATCCGTGCGCTGGTGGGGGGCTTTGCCTTCGAGCAGAGCAACTACAACCGTGCGATGCAGGCCAAGCGCCAACCCGGCTCGAGCTTCAAGCCGTTCGTCTATAGCGCAGCCCTGGACAATGGCTACACCGCGGCCAGCCTGGTCAATGACGCCCCGATCGTGTTTGTCGATGAGTACCTGGACAAGGTCTGGCGTCCGAAGAACGACACCAACACCTTCCTCGGCCCGATCCGCATGCGTGAAGCGTTGTACAAGTCGCGCAACCTGGTATCGATCCGCCTGCTACAGAGCATGGGTGTGGACCACACCATCGACTACATCAGCAAGTTCGGCTTCAACAAGCAGGACCTGCCGCGCAACCTGTCCCTGGCACTGGGCACCGCGACTCTGACGCCCATGGAGATCGCCACTGGCTGGAGCACCTTTGCCAACGGCGGCTACAAGATCACCCCATACATCATCGACAAGATCGAAAGCCGCAACGGCGAGATGCTGTTCAGCGCCAACCCGCCCAGCGTCCCCACCGGGGATACCACCAGCAGCGGCATTGCGGCGCCGGAACACAGCTTCACGGTCAATACCGTGGCGGGCGAAAATCCGATCCAGGCCCCCGTGCAGACCCCCGCGGTCGCCGAGCGGATCATCGACGGGCGCACCACCTACATCCTCAACAGCATGCTCCAGGACGTGATCAAGCTGGGCACCGGACGTCGGGCCCTGTCCCTGGGCCGTACGGACCTGGCCGGCAAGACCGGTACTACCAACGAATCCAAGGACGCTTGGTTCTCCGGCTACAACGCTGACTACGTGACCACCGTGTGGACCGGCTTTGACCAGCCGGAAAGCCTGGGACGCCGTGAGTACGGCGGTACTGTGGCTCTGCCGATCTGGATTAACTTCATGGGCGCCGCCCTCAAGGACAAGCCGGCGCACACCCAGGCTGAGCCGGAAGGCATCCTCAGCCTGCGGGTCGACCCGGTCAGCGGCCGCGCGGCTACCCCAGGCACACCGAATGCCTATTTCGAGCTGTTCAAGAGCGAAGACACTCCGCCCTCAGTCAACGAGCTGGGCAATGGGGTCGCTCCGGGCAGCCCGTTGCCGGCGGACGAGGCGGCACCGATCGATCTGTTCTAAGCCTGCAGGAGCCGGCTGGCCAGCGAAGGTCGATGGGTGTCTTACCTGGTTTACCGGCCTCTTCGCGGGCAAGCCCGCTCCTACGGCAAGGCCATGACAGGGTACAAAGCGCCCACAAAAAAGCCCCGGCTCGCGAGAGCCGGGGCTTTTTGCATGACGCTACAACAGCTTAGCCGTTGAACACATCATCCACGCTTTTGAGCGGGTAGTTCTTCGGATACGGCAGGGTCGCAACGCCGGTCTCGATGGCAGCCTTGGCCACGGCATCGGAGATCACGGTGATCAGGCGGGCATCCATTGGCTTCGGAATGATGTACTCACGACCGAATTCCAGCTTGATGCCGCCGTAGGCGTCGCACACTTCCTGAGGCACTGGCAGCTTGGCCAGTTCACGCAGGGCGTTGGCTGCAGCGATCTTCATTTCTTCGTTGATACGCTTGGCGCGAACGTCCAGGGCACCACGGAAGATGAACGGGAAGCCCAGAACGTTGTTCACCTGGTTCGGGTAGTCCGAACGGCCAGTGGCCATGATCACGTCATCACGGGTGGCGTGAGCCAGCTCTGGAGCGATTTCCGGATCAGGGTTCGAGCAGGCGAACACGATCGGGTTCGGCGCCATGGACTTCAGGCCTTCAGCGCTCAGCAGGTTCGGACCGGACAGACCCACGAACACGTCGGCACCTTGCAGGGCATCGGCCAGGGTGCGCTTGTCGGTCGCGTGGGCAAACACGGCCTTGTACTGATTCAGGTCGTCACGGCCGGAGTGGATCACACCGGTACGGTCAACCATGAAGATGTTCTCGATCTGCGCACCCATGCTCACCAGCAGTTTCATGCAGGAGATGGCGGCAGCACCGGCACCCAGGCAGACGATCTTGGCGTCGGACAGGGTTTTGCCAGCGATTTCCAGGGCGTTGATCATGCCGGCTGCGGTCACGATCGCGGTGCCGTGCTGGTCATCGTGGAAGACCGGAATGTCGCACTGCTCGATCAGAGCGCGCTCGATCTCAAAGCACTCTGGGGCCTTGATGTCTTCCAGGTTGATGCCACCGAAGGTGATGGAGATGCGCTTGACGGTGTCGATGAAGGCTTGCGGGCTTTCGGAGTCGACTTCGATGTCGAATACATCGATGCCGGCGAAACGCTTGAACAGTACGCCCTTGCCTTCCATCACAGGCTTGGAGGCCAGTGGGCCGAGGTTACCCAGGCCGAGAATCGCGGTGCCATCGGAAATGACGGCAACCAGGTTGCCTTTGCCGGTGTACTTGTAGGCCAGTTCCGGATCGCGAGCGATTTCGCGTACCGGTTCGGCTACGCCGGGGCTGTAGGCCAGCGCCAGATCACGAGCGGTAGCAGTGGCCTTGGTGAGCTCGACACTCAGCTTTCCTGGACGAGGATTGGCATGATATTCGAGAGCGGCAGTTTTCAAATCAGACATGTGGGCATTCCGCTTTTTACTGTTGGACAGACGGACCGCCGAGGATACGCGTGTCGCATAGTCCCTACAAGACTGCCCAGTCACCCCTGTCAAGGCCTGTAGCGTACGACTTTGGGCCAAGAGCCACGGTGCACAAGGCTTTCAACTGTTCACAATCCAATTAAAAAATGTCTACAATTTTTCTTTATCAGAGACGTCTGACCATGGAAGTGTCGGTCACTGACAACATCCAGCGCACCCCGCCCGATGTGGAACCCTCTCGACGGGAGCGCTCCACCACCCAGCCGCGAGCCTCGATTCGCTGCCCCGAAAGCCCCTTGAGCCAGCGACGATCAAAACGCTCCAGGACATTGGGTGCAATGCGCAATACAACCGCGCCCCGCAATGTGATCCAAACACCCCCGCGATTGCGCTGCACCTTGCTCACACGCCCCTCAAGCACAACAAAACCCGAACCGCGAATCTGCTCCGCTTTCAGTACAGGTGAACGCCGCCAGAGCCCCAGCCCGGCTCGGCGCGCATGTTTTTCAGCGGCTTGCTGACAAGCCACCAGGGCGACGTTCGGCGCCAGTGCAATCTGGTAGGCCAGCCCTTCAGCGATCAAGCGCGCCTCAAAGTTGATGCCATTTGCACCATAGACATGAGCCAGGGTCCGGCCATAGCGATCACGCCGCTCACGCCCGGGCAACAAACCGACTCGACCACCGCTCTGCGTCACCAATTGCTGCAAGCGTTGCCGCGCCGCCACCGCGAAAGGCTCGGCCGACCGCCCCTTACCGGCCAGCTCCGGCGCATTGAGGCCGATCATGCGTACGCTGCGGCCATCCTTGAGGCGCAGCGTGTCGCCATCCACCACCCGCTGCACGGTTGCAGGAATCAGTCCCTTCGGTACCGGGCAAAACGCCTGAGCGGTGGTCAGCCAAATCGCAGACACAAAAAAGGCGCCCACTAGGGACGCCTTTTTCATCAGCGAGGAAAGTCGGTAACGGCTTTCCAGAACGATCAGCCTCAGGCCTTTTTCGTTGCGCCGAAAGCACCGAAGCGCGACTTGAACTTGTCGACACGACCGCCAACGTCCAGAGTCTTTTGCTTACCGGTGTAGAACGGGTGGCACTCGTTGCACACGTCCAGGCTCAGAGGCTTGGCCAGGGTGGAGCGAGTTTCGATGACGTTACCGCAGCTGCAAGTGGCGGTAATGGCTTCGTATACTGGATGGATATCGGCTTTCATGGTGTATTCCTCAGGCTAGCGTGCCGCCACCCAACACTATTGTTGAATACCGCACGAATTAGGGCGCGAATTCTACCAGACCCCGTCAATCGCGCAAGAGATCCTGACTGCACTCCATCAGAAAAACCCCGAGCAGCCTTGACAGCACCCGGTTTGCCGTTCCGTGAGCGACGACAGCCGTCCCGGTACAGCTCAAAGCTCGCAGGAACCGGAGCCGTACACGCTTGTGCAGGACACTCCAGAGCGCCTCTGTTAGGCTCCGGGGCTTATTTACTGTCCGCTCAACGAGATCTTCCCGCGTGCCCGACGCCATCCTGCGCCTCGCCCTGCCTTCGCCCCTGCGCCGCTTGTTCGACTACCGTGCACCCGCCGGCGTGCTGCGCGCCCAGCTGCATCCGGGCATGCGCCTGCGGGTGCCGTTCGGCCGTCGGGAAATGATCGGCATTCTGGTGGAAGTGGCGGATCACAGCGAAGTCCCGGCCGAGAAACTCAAGCCGGCGCTGGCCTTGCTGGACCCCACCCCGCCACTGCCACCCGCCCTGTTCAAGCTGTGCCTGTGGACCGCCCAGTATTATCAGCACAGCCTGGGCGACACCCTGAGCTGGGCGCTGCCGGTGCTACTGCGCCAGGGAGAGCTGGCCGAGGCCCGCCAGGAGCGCTTCTGGTCGATTGCCCCTGGCGCCCGCCTTGATGACCCACGCATCGCCCGTGCCCCGCGCCAGCGTGAAGCCCTGGCAACCCTGGCCCAGCATCCCCATGGCGTGCCCCATGCATTGCTGAGCAAGCTGATGCTGAGCAAGGACAGCCTGGATCTGCTTCTGGCCAAGGACCTGGTGCAGGTGGAAGTACGCAAGCACGCTCCGGGCGTGCGCCACGAACACTGGCTGGCCCAACCCGAGTTGCCGCTCAACAGCGAGCAGCGCGCCGCCTACGAGGCCATCCGCGCCGGGTTCGACAGTTATCACGCCTTTCTCCTGGCTGGCGTCACCGGCAGCGGCAAGACCGAGGTCTACCTGCAGTTGATCCGCGAGACCCTGGAAGCCGGCAAGCAGGCGCTGGTGCTGATCCCGGAGATCAACCTGGGGCCGCAAACCCTGGCGCGCTTCGAACAGCGCTTCAACGCCCGCATCGCCCTGCTGCACTCGGCGGTCAATGATCGGGAACGCCTGGACGCCTGGCTCGCGGCCCGCGATGGCGAAGCCGATATCATCATCGGCACCCGCTCGGCCCTGTTCACCCCGATGAAAAATCCCGGGCTGATCATCATCGACGAGGAGCACGATGGCTCCTATAAACAGCAGGAAGGCCTGCGCTACCACGCCCGGGACCTGGCACTGGTGCGGGCACGCCAGGAAAACATCCCGATTGTTCTGGGCTCGGCCACCCCATCCCTGGAAAGCCTGCACAACGCCTACACCGGTCGCTATGGCCTGCTGCGCCTGAACGAGCGGGCCGGTGGCGCCAAACAGCCACGCTTCCTGCGCCTGGATGTGAAGAGTCGCCCCTTGGACAGCGGTATTTCAGGCCCCATGCAACAAGCCATCGGTCAGACCCTGGCCGCCGGGCAGCAAGTGCTGGTGTTTCTCAACCGCCGGGGCTTCGCCCCGACCCTGCTCTGCCACGACTGCGGCTGGATGTCCGAATGCCAGCGCTGCGACGCCCGCATGACCGTGCACCAGCGCTCCGGCGAGTTGCGCTGCCACCATTGTGGCCACGTCGAGCGCGTGCCCCGGCACTGCCCGCAATGCGGCAAGGTCGACCTGCGCCCCGTGGGCGCCGGAACCGAGCGGGCGGAAGAACGCCTGGGAATACTCTTCCCCGACTACCCGGTACTACGGGTGGACCGCGACAGCACCTCACGCAAGGATGCGATGAACCAACTGTTCGCCACCATCCAGAAAGGTCATCCGTGCATCCTGGTGGGCACCCAGATGCTGGCCAAGGGGCACCACTTCCCCCGGGTCACCCTGGTATCGATCCTCGATGCCGACGGCGGCCTGTTCTCCGGCGACTTCCGTGCCAGCGAGCGCATGGCGCAACTGATCGTCCAGGTGGCCGGGCGCGCGGGACGCGCCGAAGAACCGGGCAAGGTGATCATCCAGACTCACCTCGCCGACCACCCGCTACTGGTGCAACTGACCGAACAGGGCTACTTCGCCTTTGCCGAGCAGGCCCTGAGCGAGCGCCGCGCCGCCGGCCTGCCACCCTTCGCCCATCTGGCGCTGCTGCGGGCCGAAGCCCACAAGCCAGGCCAGGCCGAAGGTTTTCTGGACGAAGCCTGCGGCGAAGCCGAGCGCTTGCTGACGGAACAGAACCTGGGCGGCATCGAACTGTTGGGCCCGGTGCCGGCGCCGATGGAGCGGCGCGCCGGACGTTACCGTGCGCAATTGCTGCTACAGGCCAACGCCCGGGCACCGCTGCACCGGCTACTCAGCAGCTGGCTGCTGGTGCTGGAGCAGATGCCCAGCGGGCGCCAGGTGCGCTGGTCGCTGGATGTGGACCCGGTGGATTTGTATTGATCAACATCGCGCCTTTGCGAGCAGGCCGGCTCCCACGATAGATAGCCACCCACCCACAAGAGCAGGCTCGCCCGCGGACGGGACCCAGTAGCCACCACCGATCCCTCAGCAGCCCTCTATAGTTGGCAAGCCCGCTTCAGCAACGGATAATGCCCAGTTTTTCCACCCGCGCACCAAAGCGCCGCCGCGCCAGCGGTCGAACGAGAAGACCATGAAAGACACCATTCGCCAGCTCATCCAGCAAGCCATCACCCAACTCGTCACCGAAGGTGTGTTGCCAGAAGGCCTGACGCCGGCGATCCAGGTCGAAAACACTCGCGACAAGACCCACGGTGACTTCGCCAGCAATATCGCCATGATGCTGGCCAAGCCCGCCGGCATGAAGCCTCGCGACCTGGCGGAAAAAATCATTGCCGCATTGCCGGCCCATGAAGACCTGAGCAAGGCAGAAATCGCCGGCCCGGGCTTCATCAACTTCTTCCAGAACACCCAGGCCCTGGCCGCGCGCCTGGACGCCGCCCTCGGCGACGAACGCCTGGGCGTGCGCAAGGCCAGCCCGGCACAACGCACCGTGGTCGACATGTCGGCGCCAAATCTGGCCAAAGAGATGCACGTCGGCCATCTGCGCTCCACCATCATCGGCGATGGCGTGGCACGAGTCCTGGAGTTCCTCGGCGACACCGTGATCCGCCAGAACCACGTCGGCGACTGGGGCACCCAGTTCGGCATGCTGATGGCGTACCTGGAAGAAAACCCGATTACCAGCGACGAGCTGTCGGACCTGGAGAACTTCTACCGCGCCGCCAAGCAGCGCTTCGACGAATCCGAAGCCTTTGCCGACCGTGCCCGCAGCCTGGTGGTCAAGCTGCAAGCCGGCGATCCGGACTGCCTGGAGCTGTGGACCAAGTTCAAGGACATCTCCCTGTCCCATTGCCAGAAGATCTACGAGCTGCTGAACGTCAAGCTGACCATGGCCGACGTCATGGGCGAGAGCGCCTATAACGACGACCTGATCAATGTGGTCAACGACCTCAAGGCCAAGGGCATGCTGGTGGAGAGCAACGGCGCCCAATGCGTGTTCCTCGACGAGTTCAAGAACGCCGAAGGCGAGCCGCTGCCAGTGATCATCGTCAAGGCCGACGGCGGCTACCTCTACGCCACCACCGACCTGGCCGCCGTGCGCTACCGCAGTGGCAAGCTCAAGGCTGATCGCGCCCTGTACTTCGTCGACCAGCGCCAGGCCCTGCACTTCCAGCAAGTGTTCGCCGTCGCCCGCAAGGCCGGCTTCGTGACCCATCCGATGGAGATGGAACACATGGGCTTTGGCACCATGAACGGCGCTGACGGCCGTCCGTTCAAGACCCGCGACGGCGGCACCGTAAAACTCATCGACCTGCTGACCGAAGCCGAAGAACGCGCCTACGCCCTGGTCAAAGAGAAAAACCCGCAACTGCCGGAAGCCGACCTGCGCAGCATCGCCAAGGTAGTGGGCATCGACTCGGTGAAATACGCCGACCTGTCCAAGCACCGCACCAGCGACTACAGCTTCAACTTCGACCTGATGCTCAACTTCGAAGGCAACACCGCCCCTTACCTGTTGTACGCCTACACCCGCGCCGCCGGTGTGTTCCGCAAGCTGGGCAAGGACTTCAGCGAAGTCGGTGGCCAGATCGAACTGCACGCGGCCCAGGAACTGGAGCTGGCGGCCAAGCTGGCGCAGTTCGGCGAGATCCTCAACAACGTCGCCGACAAGGGCACGCCGCACATCCTCTGCACCTACCTGTACGACGTGGCCGGGCTGTTCTCCAGCTTCTACGAGAACTGCCCGATCCTGGCGGCCGAGACGCCGACGCAGATGCATAGCCGCCTGCGCCTCACCGAACTGACCCGTCGCACCCTCAAGCAAGGTCTGGAACTGCTGGGCCTCAAAGTCCTGGAGCAAATGTAAGTTGGCTGCCAAGAAAAAACCTGCACCCAAGCGTGGCGCCAGCCGTTACCAGGCCCCGGCCAAGAAGCCGATTCCGGGCTGGTTGTGGCTGGCCATCGGCCTGACCATTGGCGCCTTCATCGTATTCCTGATGAAGCTCGAACCAGGCAAGGGCGGCGACAGCGTCAAGCGCGAGAAGATCGAACAGCAGAAAGCCAGCAAGATCGCCGAGGCCAACAAGACCCCGCCGAGCCCGCAGCAACCGGTGAAGCCCAAGTACGACTTCTATACCCTGTTGCCGGAATCGGAAGTGATAGTGCCGCCCGAGGCCGTGCCGGAGAAAACCCTGCCGACGCCGCAAGTGCCACCGGTGCCCACCACCCCGGTGACCCCGGCGGAGGCGGCGAAGATCGACACCGCCCGGGCCCAGGCGGCCCTGGCCGGCATCACCCCACCGCCCGCGCCACCGGTGGCCAAGGCGGCGCCGGTGACCAAGTTCTTCCTCCAGGCCGGCTCGTTCCGCAAGCAGGCCGATGCCGACAAGGTTCGGGCGCAGATCATCCTGCTGGGCCAGTCGGTGGCGGTGGAATCCGGCACGGTGAAGGACGAAACCTGGTACCGGGTATTGGTGGGGCCGTTCAGCAACCGTGAACAACTGACCGTGGCCCAGAAACAACTGGCCGGCGCCGGCTTCAGCAACCTGCTGTTACAACAGCGCCAGAGCCGCTAAGCCGACGGCTACCCGATTGATCGCGAACAAGCCCACTCCTGCACAACGCGCGGTAGGAGCGGGCTTGCCCGCGAAGCTCTTGCAGCTTGCAACAAAGACCGCCGGTCCCCCGCTACAGCCTCCAGTTGAAAAACGCTCAGCCACCCCCATATGAGTTTCCATCAGGGCACTTTCGCCCCGCTGTGTGGAGACTTCCCCTTGACCACCATCGTTTCAGTCCGCCGCCACGGCAAAGTCGTCATGGGCGGCGACGGCCAGGTATCTCTCGGCAACACCGTGATGAAAGGCAACGCGAAAAAAGTCCGTCGCCTGTACCACGGCCAGGTGATCGCCGGTTTTGCCGGGGCCACCGCTGACGCCTTCACCCTGTTCGAACGCTTCGAAGGCCAGCTGGAGAAACATCAGGGTCACTTGGTGCGAGCTGCTGTTGAACTGGCCAAGGAATGGCGCACCGATCGCTCCCTGAGCCGCCTGGAAGCCATGCTGGCTGTCGCCAACAAGGACGCTTCCTTGATCATCACCGGCAACGGCGACGTGGTTGAGCCCGAAGACGGCCTGATCGCCATGGGTTCCGGTGGCGCCTACGCCCAGGCCGCAGCCAGCGCCTTGCTGAAGAAGACCGACCTGTCGGCCCGTGAAATCGTCGAGACCGCCCTGGGCATCGCCGGCGACATCTGTGTATTCACCAACCACACTCAAACCATCGAGGAGCAGGATCTCGCGGAATAAGCCTGTTACGGCGCTCGCGCCACGGCATTCATTCTTGCTTGAGGACCGCCAATTACTATGTCCATGACACCCCGCGAAATCGTCCACGAACTCAACCGCCATATCATCGGCCAGGACGATGCCAAGCGCGCCGTCGCTATCGCTCTGCGTAACCGCTGGCGCCGCATGCAGCTACCGGCCGAGCTGCGCGTTGAAGTAACCCCCAAGAACATCCTGATGATCGGCCCGACCGGTGTCGGCAAGACCGAAATCGCCCGGCGCCTGGCCAAACTGGCCAATGCCCCCTTTATCAAGGTCGAAGCCACTAAATTCACCGAGGTCGGCTATGTCGGCCGCGACGTTGAATCGATCATTCGTGACCTGGCCGACGCGGCGATCAAGATGTTCCGCGAGCAGGAGATGATCCGGGTTCGCCACCGCGCCGAAGACGCCGCCGAAGAACGCATCCTCGATGCCCTGCTGCCACCGGCACGCACCGGTTTTGGCGGCGATGAAGCGCCGGCCCAGGACTCCAACACCCGCCAGCTGTTCCGCAAGCGCCTGCGCGAAGGCCAACTGGACGACAAGGAAATCGAGATCGAAGTGGCGGAAGTCAGCGGTGTCGACATCTCTGCGCCACCGGGCATGGAAGAAATGACCAACCAGCTGCAAAGCCTGTTCGCCAACATGGGCAAGGGCAAGCGCAAGAGCCGCAAGCTCAAGGTCAAGGAAGCGCTGAAACTGGTGCGCGACGAAGAAGCCAGCCGCCTGGTCAACGATGAGGAACTCAAAGCCAAGGCCCTGGAGGCCGTCGAGCAGCATGGCATCGTGTTCATCGACGAGATCGACAAGGTGGCCAAGCGCGGCAATTCCGGCGGCGTCGACGTGTCCCGCGAAGGTGTACAGCGCGACCTGCTGCCGCTGATCGAGGGCTGCACCGTCAACACCAAGCTGGGCATGGTCAAGACCGACCACATCCTGTTCATTGCCTCCGGCGCCTTCCACCTGAGCAAGCCCAGCGATCTGGTGCCAGAGCTGCAAGGCCGCCTGCCGATCCGTGTGGAGCTCAAGGCACTGTCGCCGGAAGACTTCGAGCGCATCCTCAGCGAGCCCCATGCTTCGCTGACCGAGCAGTATCGAGAGCTGCTGAAGACCGAGGGCCTGAATATCGAGTTCCTGCCCGACGGCATCAAGCGCCTGGCGGAGATTGCCTGGCAGGTCAACGAGAAGACCGAAAACATCGGTGCCCGTCGCCTGCACACCCTGCTCGAGCGCCTGCTGGAAGAGGTATCGTTCAGCGCCGGTGACCTGGCCAGCGCTCATAACGAAGAGCCGATCCGCATCGATGCTGCCTACGTCAACAGCCACCTGGGCGAATTGGCGCAGAACGAAGACCTGTCCCGTTATATCCTGTAAGCCTTCACTACCCACGTAGGAGCCGGCCTGTCGGCGATAGGGCCAAACCCGATCGCCGGCAGGCCGGCTGCTACCGGAAGGACTACAGGTCATGAGCAAACTCCCTACCGGCATCAACCTGCATAAAGCCTCGAAAACCCTGACCCTGACCTATGGGCCAGACGAGGTCTATCAGCTGCCCGCAGAATTCCTGCGGGTGCACTCCCCCTCCGCCGAGGTCCAGGGCCACGGCAAACCCATCCTCCAGTTCGGCAAGCTAGGCGTGGGCCTGAGCAAGGTTGAACCGGCTGGCCAGTACGCACTGAAATTGACCTTCGATGATGGCCATGACAGCGGATTGTTCACCTGGGAATACCTGTATCAGTTGGCGCTGCGCCAGGACGATCTGTGGAACGATTATCTGGCGGAGCTCAAAGCCGCCGGAAAAACCCGCGACCCGAATCAGTCCGTCATCAAGCTGATGCTCTAACTCAAGCCTCCGACTGTTTAGAGGGCATTTTCTAATTCCATCTGTTTGAATGCTGGGCTGTATGGCCAATGAATGGCCTGCTTGCGAAAAAAATTAAACTCGGGTAACCAATGGAGCTGGCAAGTTCCCTGCAGAGTTTTGCGAGCCTGTAAGGCAGCGGTGCGCAATTAACGGTCACCCGAGCAGTAGTACCTGGCATCGTGCTGTGTGACTGCACAGCAGGTCCGGTACTCGTCTCAGGACAATGGAGCGTCGTAGATGAGTAACAAGAATAACGATGACCTGAAACGCCAAGCCTCGGAAAACACCCTGGGGCTCAATCCGGTCATCGGCTTGCGTAGAAAGGATCTGCTTACCTCTGCTCGAATGGTGCTTGCCCAGGCCATCAAACAACCCATCCACAGCGTCAAGCACGTTGCGCATTTCGGCCTCGAACTGAAGAACGTGATGTTCGGCAAGTCGACGCTGCAACCGGAGAGCGACGACCGTCGCTTCAACGATCCGGCCTGGAGCCAGAACCCGCTGTACAAACGCTACCTGCAAACCTATCTGGCATGGCGCAAAGAGCTCCACGACTGGATCGGCGACAGCAGCCTGTCGGAACAGGACATCAGCCGCGGCCACTTCGTGATCAACCTGATGACCGAGGCCATGGCCCCGACCAACAGCGCGGCCAACCCTGCCGCAGTCAAACGCTTCTTCGAAACCGGCGGCAAGAGCCTGCTCGACGGCCTGTCCCACCTGGCCAAGGACCTGGTGCACAACGGCGGCATGCCCAGCCAGGTGAATATGGACGCCTTCGAAGTCGGCAAGAACCTGGGCACCAGCGAAGGGGCTGTGGTGTTTCGCAACGATGTCCTGGAACTGATCCAGTACCGGCCAATAACCGAGCAGGTGCATGAACGCCCACTGCTGGTGGTGCCGCCGCAGATCAACAAGTTCTATGTCTTCGACCTCAGCCCGGACAAGAGCCTGGCGCGGTTCTGCCTGCGCAACAATGTGCAGACCTTCATCGTCAGCTGGCGCAACCCCACCAAGGCACAGCGGGAATGGGGCCTGTCCACCTATATCGAGGCCCTGAAAGAGGCCGTCGACGTGGTAACCGCGATCACCGGCAGCAAAGACGTGAACATGCTCGGTGCCTGCTCCGGCGGCATCACCTGCACGGCCTTGCTGGGCCACTATGCAGCGCTGGGGGAGAAGAAGGTCAATGCCCTGACCCTGCTGGTCAGCGTGCTCGACACCACCCTGGATACCCAGGTAGCCCTGTTCGTCGACGAGCAGACTCTGGAAGCGGCCAAGCGCCACTCCTATCAGGCCGGTGTCCTCGAAGGCCGGGACATGGCCAAGGTGTTCGCCTGGATGCGCCCCAACGATCTGATCTGGAACTACTGGGTCAACAACTACCTGCTGGGCAATGAGCCGCCGGTGTTCGACATCCTGTTCTGGAACAACGACACCACCCGCCTGCCTGCCGCGTTCCACGGCGACCTGATCGAGATGTTCAAGAACAATCCGCTGATCCGCCCCAATGCACTGGAAGTGTGCGGGACGCCGATCGACCTGAAGCAGGTCACGGCCGACATTTTCTCCCTGGCCGGCACCAACGATCACATCACCCCGTGGAAGTCCTGCTACAAGTCGGCACAACTGTTCGGCGGCAATGTGGAGTTCGTGCTGTCCAGCAGCGGTCATATCCAGAGCATCCTCAATCCGCCAGGCAACCCGAAAGCGCGTTACATGACCAGCAGCGATATCCCTGCCTGTCCCGATCAGTGGCAGGAAAACTCGGTCAAGCACACCGACTCCTGGTGGTTGCACTGGCAAGCCTGGCAAGCCGAGCGCTCAGGCGAACTGAAAGCCGCACCCAGTGTTCTGGGCAACAAGAAATACCCAGCCGCCGAGGCTGCGCCGGGGACCTACGTCCACGAACGTTGAGCCCAGGTAGTAAACGACGCGGCGCCAGGAGGTGCCGCCAAGCCCTATTCTTGGTACGAGGCCTGGCCTCAGGAAATCCGGAGGACGCCCGGGAAGGCGCCTCCAATGGTTCAATTCACAGGGCTACGGCATGCCACACTCTTTCATCTTCCGTACCGTTGATCTGGACGGCCAGACCATCCGCACTGCGGTACGCCCCGGCAAGCCTCACTTGACGCCGCTGCTGATCTTCAACGGTATCGGTGCCAACCTGGAGCTGGTGTTCCCCTTCGTCCAAGCCCTGGACCCGGACCTGGAGGTCATTGCCTTCGACGTCCCGGGAGTTGGCGGTTCCTCGACCCCAAGCCGGCCTTATCGTTTCCCGGGCCTGGCCAAGCTGACCGCACGCATGCTCGATTACCTGGACTATGGCCAGGTCAACGCGGTGGGCGTTTCATGGGGCGGGGCCCTGGCCCAGCAATTCGCCTACGACTACCCGGAGCGCTGCAAGAAGCTGGTGCTGGCAGCCACCGCCGCCGGCGCTTTCATGGTCCCCGGCAAGCCCAAAGTGCTGTGGATGATGGCCAGTCCGCGGCGCTACGTGCAGCCCTCCCACGTAATGCGCATCGCCCCGCTGATCTACGGTGGCTCCTTCCGCCGCGACCCGAACCTGGCCGCTGAACACGCGGCCAAGGTGCGCTCGGCCGGCAAGCTGGGCTATTACTGGCAGCTGTTCGCCGGCCTGGGCTGGACCAGCATTCACTGGCTGCACAAGATCCGCCAGCCGACCCTGGTGCTGGCCGGTGATGACGATCCGCTGATCCCCTTGGTCAACATGCGTATGCTGGCCTGGCGAATTCCCAACGCCCAACTGCACATCATCGATGACGGCCACCTGTTCCTGATCACCCGGGCCGAGGCCGTTGCCCCCATCATCATGAAGTTCCTCCAGGAGGAACGACAAAGGGCAGTGATGCATCCGCATCCCCAGCCTTTGCGTCCCGTGAAGTAAAAGATACCTGTCGACAGGATCGTCGCGCGCAAGAAGGGCCAGGACCGACTATGTTGTCTGTCTTGGATTGGTCTGCTTGTTAGTGGTTTGACGAAGGAGTGTTGACTCATGCAAGACAAACCTGCGCAGGGCTCGCTGCCCTCCCCCGCAGCCTATATCAACGCACAGAGTGCGATCACCGGTCTGCGCGGCCGGGATCTGCTTTCCACGTTGCGCAGCCTCGCGGCCCACAGTCTACGTAATCCGTTGCACAGCGCCCGTCATACCTTAGCGCTGGGCGGCCAGCTGGGACGCGTGCTGCTGGGGGAAACCCTGCACAAACCCAACCCCAAGGACAACCGTTTCGCCGACCCGGCCTGGACCCTCAACCCTTTTTACAAACGGGGTCTGCAGGCTTACCTGAGCTGGCAGAAGCAAGTCCGGAACTGGATCGACGACAGCACAATGAGCGAGGACGACCGGGCCCGGGCGCACTTTGCCTTTTCCCTGCTCAATGACGCCGTGGCACCCTCCAACACCCTGCTCAACCCACTGGCCCTCAAGGAGATTTTCAACACCGGTGGCAACAGCGTGGTGCGCGGCATCAGCAACCTGGTGGATGACCTGCTGCACAACAACGGATTGCCCAGCCAGGTGACCAAACACGCCTTCGAAGTCGGCCGAAACCTGGCCGTAACCCCGGGTTCGGTGGTGTTTCGCAATGAATTGCTGGAACTGATCCAGTACAGCCCCATGAGCGAAAAACAGTACGCCAAGCCAGTGCTGATCGTGCCGCCACAGATCAACAAGTACTACATTTTCGACCTCAGCCCGGCCAACAGCTTCGTTCAGTACGCGCTGAAGAACGGCCTGCAGGTGTTCATGATCAGCTGGCGCAACCCGGACGTGCGCCATCGCGAATGGGGCCTGTCGAGCTATGTGGAAGCAGCCGAAGAGGCACTGAATGTCGCTCGCGCCATTACCGGCAGTCGGGAAGTCAATCTGGTGGGCGCCTGCGCCGGCGGCCTGACCATCGCCGCCCTGCAAGGCCACCTGCAGGCCAAGCGGCAACTGCGCCGGGTCGCCAGCGCCACCTACCTGGTGAGTCTGCTGGACAGCCAGCTGGACAGCCCGGCCACCTTGTTTGCCGATGAGAAAACCCTGGAGGCAGCCAAGCGTCGCTCCTACCAGCAAGGGGTGCTGGACGGCCGCGACATGGCCAAGGTGTTTGCCTGGATGCGCCCCAACGACCTGATCTGGAACTACTGGGTCAACAACTACCTGCTGGGCAAGGAGCCGCCGGTCTTCGACATCCTGTACTGGAACAACGACAGCACCCGCTTGCCCGCCGCCTTGCACGGCGACCTGCTGGACTTCTTCAAGCACAACCCGCTGAGCCACGAGGGTGGACTGGAAGTCTGCGGCACACCGATCGACTTGCAGAAGGTCACGGTGGACAGCTTCAGCGTGGCCGGGATCAACGACCACATCACGCCCTGGGACGCGGTGTACCGCTCGACCCTGCTGCTGGGAGGCGAGAAACGTTTTGTACTGTCCAACAGCGGGCACGTGCAGAGCATCCTCAACCCACCAAGCAACCCCAAGGCCAACTACGTGGAGAACCACAAGCTCAGCAGCGACCCTCGAGCCTGGTACTACGACGCCAAACACGTCGACGGTAGTTGGTGGAGCCAATGGCTGACCTGGGTTCAGGAACACTCCGGAGCGCAGCGGGAAACCCTGACCACTCTGGGCAACCAGAACTACCCACCGATGGAGGCTGCTCCAGGCACCTACGTGCGCGTGCGCTGAAGACACTTTGCACCACGACTCCGCCGCTGGAGTCGTACCCCTCAATGGACCGACAAGAAGTCAGGATGAAGACCCGCGACCGGATACTCGAATGTGCCCTGCAACTGTTCAACCAGAAGGGCGAGCCCAATGTCTCCACCATGGAGGTGGCCAATGAAATGGGGATCAGCCCCGGCAACCTCTACTACCACTTCCATGGCAAGGAACCTCTGGTGCTCGGCTTGTTCGAGCGTTTCCAGAACGAGCTGACACCGCTGCTGGACCCTCCGTCCGATGCCCAACTGGCGCCGGAAGACTATTGGTTGTTCCTACACTTGATTGTCGAGCGCCTGGCCCACTACCGCTTTCTGTTCCAGGACCTCTCCAACCTTGCGGGACGCCTGCCGAAACTGGCCAAAGGCATTCGCAATCTGCTCAACGCCCTCAAGCGCACCCTGGCTTCCCTGCTGGCTCGGCTCAAGGCCCTAGGCCAACTGGTCAGCGGCACCCAAGCCCTGGGCCAACTGGTGGAACAGATCACCATGACCTTGCTGTTCTCACTGGATTACCAACGGATTCTCGATCGCGAAGGGGAAGTGCGCCTGGTGGTCTACCAGATCATGATGCTGGTGGCGCCGCACCTGCTGCCACCGGCAAAACTGGCCACGGAACAGATGGCCCGGCGTTACCTGGATGAACAGGGGTAGCCGATGGCTCCCCAATAAAAAACGCCCGACCTTCGCAGGCCGGGCGTTTTTTGTGTGCCTGATGTAATCAGGACTGGCTGCTTGGCGTCACTGGAGTTGGCGCTGCAGTCGGAGTTACAGCCGGGCCAGGTGCTGCAGCGGAATTCGCCGAGTTGGCCGAGGCCACTGGTGCCGCAGTTGCAGGCTTGGCTGCTGCAGCGGGCTTGGCTGCTACAGGCTTCTTGGCTACAGGCTTTTTCGCCACGGCCGGCTTCGCAGCGGGTTTGGCGGCGGCTTTCACCGCTGGCTTGGCAGCGGGTTTGGCCGCTGGCTTGGCGGCAACGGGCTTGGCAACGGGCTTGGCGGCGGGTTTGGTTGCCGGTTTGGCGGCCGCTGTTTTCGCTGCTGGCTTGGCGGCAGGTTTTGCGGCGGCCTTGACTGCCGGTTTGGCGGCAGGCTTGGCCAGTGGTTTGGCAGCAGGTTTTGCCGCCGGTTTGGCGGCAGCGGTCTTGGCCGCAACCGGCGCGACCTTGGCACCTGTGAGTTTCTCGATCTGCTTGGTCAGGGTATCGACCTTGTCGTGCAGCGCCTTGACCTCATTGCGGCTCGGTACGCCCAGACGCGAGATGGCACTGTTCAAACGCTTGTCGAAAGCGCCTTCCAGTTCATCCCACTTGCCCAGGGCGCGGTCCTTGACGTCGCTGATGCGCGACTTGGCGGAACTTGCGGAGTCTTTGGCAGCATCCACTTTCTTGCCAACTACGCTCTTGGTCAGTTTCTCGGCTTTCTCACCGTCCTTGACCAGTGTCTCGAAAAGCTTGCTGCCGTCAGAGTCGATTTTCGAGTACACGCCTAAACCAGCAAGCCAAATTTTACGGGAGTACTCTTCGACTTTCCCGATCCACGAGCTGCCTTCTTTTTCAGTATTCTTTTTACCAGCCATCCCGTTCTCCTTAATGTTTACGCGCGACACGTTCGAGCAACGCCGTCAGCTCATCGAGCTTAGCAGAGAGTGTCTCAACGTCATGTTTAGACGGAATGCCGATACGATTCAAGGCACTGGCGACGCGCGTGTCAAAAGCCTTCTCGACTTTATCCAGTTGCACTTCGACTTTGCCTTTAAGAGTGCTGACATCCCCTTTAACGCTATCAATCTGACTGTTGGCCGCTTCAAGTTGTTCAGTGACAACTTTTTTGCCTTTCTTTTCAACGGATTGACCAGCCTTGATCAACTCCTGGAAGTAGTCGCTGCCCTCCTGGCCAACTTTGGCGTAGGCACCCAGGCCTGCCAGCCAGATCTTGCGGGCATAGGATTTGACTTCGCTCAGAGCAGTTGATTGAACATCAACTTTTTTCTTCAGAATTACTTTGGCCATGGTGCACCTCACGCGCAGAAGGTTTGAGGAACTGCCCTCGGAAAGAGGACCTGAGGCACAACCTAAAGAGAAAAATTAGAATCGGCACCCTAACGAATGTCATCAAATCATGTAGGAGCCTGCTGGCCGGCGATGCGCTTTGCCTGGCACCGTTGCAGTGCCTGCGATGCGCCGACAAGCCGGCTCCTGCGGGTGGACTCAGGTCAGGGCCTTGTCCAGGGCCTTTTCGATTTCCGACTTGATGGTGCCGCTCATGGCGGACATCAACAGCCCCAGTTCCACATCGATACGGATCGATTCTTCGCCCACATGCACCGCGCCTTTGACGCCTGAGCGCTTGAGATTCAGGGTATCCCCTGCCCATTGCGGCTCCAGGCCATACTGATCGGCGAGTTTCTGCGCCAGTTTGTCAGCCTTTTCACGGGCCACCTGCTTACCCAGGCCATGGGCACGTTCAACACTAATACGGGCCATTGAAGGACTCCTGCTGTTTCGGGACTTGCCTGAAGCATCTTGACCCTGAGTGCGTCAAAACGTCCCGGCGGATCGCTATCTTACATTCAGCCTTGCCAAGACAAAGACCGCCACCGGCATTAGAATGTCGCGCATTCTCTTTTGGTGACAGCGATATGACTGATCAGCGCAAAGGCAGCGATGCCGAACCCACCACGCACTTCGGCTTCAAGAACGTTCCTGAAAGCCAGAAGGCGGAAAAAGTCGCAGAAGTGTTCCACTCGGTAGCGGCCAAGTACGACCTGATGAATGACGTACTGTCCGGCGGCATGCACCGTTTGTGGAAACGCTTCACCATCGAGCTGTCGGGCGTACGCGCCGGCAATCGCGTACTGGACATCGCGGGCGGCACTGGCGACCTGACCAAGCGCTTCTCCCACCTGGTAGGCCCTACTGGCCAAGTGGTACTGGCCGACATCAACGAGTCCATGCTCAAGGTCGGTCGCGACCGCCTGCTGGACCTGGGTGTGGCCGGCAACGTCGAATTCGTCCAGGCCGATGCGGAAAAACTGCCCTTCCCGGACAACCATTTCGACTGCGTGACCATCGCCTTCGGCCTGCGCAACGTCACCCATAAAGAAGACGCCCTGCGCTCCATGCTGCGAGTGCTCAAGCCCGGCGGCCGGCTGTTGGTGCTGGAGTTCTCCAAGCCGACCAACGCGCTGATGTCCAAGGTCTACGACGCCTATTCGTTCGCCTTCATGCCCCTGGCCGGCAAGCTGATCACCAACGACTCGGAGAGCTATCGCTACCTGGCCGAATCGATCCGCATGCACCCCAACCAGGAAACCCTGAAGTCGATGATGGTCGAGGCCGGTTTCGACCGCGTGACCTATCACAACATGACCGCAGGCATCGTCGCCCTGCACCGCGGCATCAAGCCCTGATGTTGCTCAGCGGCTTGCTCGCCAGCGTCGAGACCGGCATCAATCGGGTGTTGCGTCTGGACAGTACGGCCCTGCCGCGCCTGCAGCACCTCAATGGCAAGGTGATCGCAGTGGATTGCCGCAACCCGGCATTGCAGCTGTTCATCCTGCCCAGCGACGAAGGCCTGATGCTGGCCTCCCAGTGGGCTGCGGACCCTGACTGCACCCTCCGTGCACCGGCTTCAAGCCTGATGCGCCTGGCACTGAGCAAGGACAAGACCGCGATCCTGCACAGCCCCGAAGTAGAGCTGGAAGGCGACAGCGGCGTGCTGCTGGACCTGGCGGCCATCCTCCAGGACCTGGAGCTGGACTGGGAATACGAACTGTCCCGGTGGCTGGGCCCCGTGGCCACCCAACTGTTCAGTGGCCATGTGCGCAGCCGCGCCCGCTGGTATCAGCAAGGATTTGCCAGCCTGAATCAGAACCTCGCCGAATTCCTCGCCGAAGAATCGCGCACCCTGGTGGGCCAGCGCGAAGCCGAAGCGCGCTTTCGTGAGCTGGATCAGGCCAAACTCGACCTGGAACGTCTCGAGGCGCGCTTCGAGCGCCTTTCCCGCTCCCTTGACCCAAGCGATAACGCATGAAGCTGCTTGCCGTCCGCCGTCTGTTGCGCATCCAGCGCGTCGTGATCCGTTACCGCCTCGATGACCTGCTGTTTGCCCTGCCTCTGCCCTGGTTTCTCCTGGCCCTGCGCTTCGCCCTGCCCTGGCGCTGGTTCCCGCGCAAGCCGCTGGAACTGAGCAGCGGTGCCCGGCTGCGCCTGGCGCTGCAGGACCTGGGGCCGATCTTCATCAAGTTCGGGCAGATCCTCTCCACCCGCCGCGACCTGCTGCCGGAAGACATCGCCGACGAACTGATGCTGCTGCAGGACCGGGTGCCACCGTTCGATTCACAGAAATCCGTGGCCCTGATCGAAGAGCAACTGGGCAAAAAGATCAGCGACGTGTTCAGCCGCTTCGACATCGAGCCGCTGGCCTCGGCCTCGGTGGCCCAGGTCCACGCCGCCAAGCTCAAGACCGGTGAAGAAGTGGTGGTCAAGGTGATCCGCCCCGGGCTCAAGCCAATCATCGCCCAAGACCTGGCGTGGCTGTTCATTCTCGCCCGCGCCGCGGAAAAGCTTTCGGCCGACGCGCGCCTGCTGCACCCGGTGGAAGTGGTCAGCGACTACGAGAAAACCATCTACGACGAGCTCGACCTGCTGCGCGAGGCGGCCAACGCCAGCCAGCTCAAGCGCAACTTCGAAGGCTCGCCGCTGCTGTATGTGCCCCAGGTCTACTGGGACTGGTGCCGGCCGAAAGTGCTGGTGATGGAGCGCATCTACGGCATCCAGGTGACCGATCTGGCAACCCTGGCCGACCAGCGCACCGACATGAAGATGCTCGCCGAGCGCGGTGTGGAGATCTTCTTCACCCAGGTGTTCCGCGACAGTTTCTTCCACGCCGACATGCACCCGGGCAACATCTTCGTCAGCACCGTGCAGCCCTGGAGCCCGCAGTACATTGCCATCGACTGCGGCATCGTCGGCAGCCTGACCCCGGAAGACCAGGACTACCTGGCGCGCAACCTGTTCGCCTTCTTCAAGCGCGACTACCGCCGCGTGGCCCAGTTGCACATTGATTCCGGCTGGGTCCCGGCGGAAACCAAGCTCAACGAATTCGAGGCGGCGATCCGCACCGTGTGCGAGCCGATCTTCGAAAAGCCGTTGAAGGACATTTCCTTTGGCCAGGTACTGATGCGCCTGTTCCAGACCGCCCGGCGCTTCAACATGGAAGTGCAGCCGCAGCTGGTGCTGCTGCAGAAGACCCTGCTCAACATCGAGGGCCTGGGCCGTCAGCTGTACCCGGACCTGGACCTGTGGAACACCGCGCAACCTTTCCTCGAACGCTGGATGCGCGAACGGGTCAGTCCGAAAGCCGTGTTCGGCAATATCCACAACCAGATCGAACAGCTCCCCCACCTGGCCAACATGACCCGCGACCTGCTGGAACGCATGTCGCAGCCCCATGCCGCCAACCCTCCGGCACCCTGGCACAAGCGCAAAGACGACTGGTTCCTGCGCCTGCTGGGCACCGCCCATCTGGGTGGCGGCGCCGTTCTGGCCGCCGGTGGTCCGCTGCATGAGCTGGGCCACTGGCCTGCCGGCATCATGATTGCGGTGGGTTTGTATCTGATCGTTCGCCGATAGCCAGTGGCGCGACCTGCTGGCAAACTGTCGAAATCGCCGAGGCGTCACCAGCGGGTTGAGCCCGGTTGTCGGAGTCGAAAATGAAAGATTGGCTGGACCAGATCAAATGGGATGCGCACGGCCTGGTGCCGGCCATCGCCCAGGATCACAAGACCGGGCGCGTACTGATGATGGCCTGGATGAACCGCGAGGCCCTGAGCCTGACCGCTGCCGAGAACCGCGCCATCTATTGGTCACGTTCCCGTGGCAAGCTATGGCGCAAGGGCGAAGAGTCCGGGCACGTGCAGAAGCTGCATGAAATGCGCCTGGACTGCGACGCTGACGTGATCATCCTGATGGTCGAGCAGATCGGCGACATTGCCTGTCACACCGGCCGCCACAGCTGTTTCTACCGCGTCTACGAAGACGGCGAGTGGAAAACCGTCGAACCGGTCCTCAAGGACCCGCACGCGATTTATTCTGCAGGACACTGACATGAGCGATACCCTCACCCGTCTGGCCCAAGTGCTGGAAGAGCGTAAAGACGCCGCAGCCGACAGCTCCTATGTGGCCAGCCTGTATCACAAGGGGCTGAACAAGATTCTGGAAAAAGTCGGTGAAGAATCGGTGGAAACCATCATCGCCGCCAAGGACGCCGCCATCAGCGGTGACTGCAGCGATGTGATCTATGAAACCGCAGACCTGTGGTTCCATACCCTGGTCATGCTGGCGCAGTTGGGTCAGCACCCCCAGGCCGTGCTCGATGAACTGGATCGCCGCTTCGGTCTGTCTGGACACGCCGAGAAAGCCTCGCGTCCGTCCGCCTGAACAACTTTCTAAGAGGAAACGCAGCATGGGCATTTTTGACTGGAAACACTGGGTCGTCATCCTGGTGGTCGTGGTACTGGTATTTGGCACCAAGAAGCTCAAGAACCTGGGCACCGACGTTGGCGAATCGATCAAGGGCTTTCGCAAGGCCATGAACGACGACGAAAAGCCCGCCGAGCCCGTAGTACCCCCAGCGGCACAGCCCGTGCCACCGGTTCAGCCACAACAAAGCGCTCCGCTGAACCAGCCGCACACCATCGATGTGCAGGCACAAAAAGTCGAAGAGCCGACCCGCAAAGACTCGTGAGCACTGACTAATGTTTGGTATCAGCTTCTCTGAACTGCTGCTGGTGGGCCTGGTGGCCCTGCTGGTGCTCGGCCCCGAGCGCCTGCCTGGCGCGGCGCGTACCGCCGGCCTGTGGGTCGGGCGCCTGAAGCGCAGCTTCAACGCGATAAAACAGGAAGTTGAACGTGAAATCGGGGCCGACGAAATCCGCCGGCAACTGCACAACGAGCACATTCTGTCCCTGGAGCAGGAAGCGCGGAAGATCCTCGCTCCGACCCAGCAGCAACCGACTCCGGTCGAACCGATTGCCGAGCAGACGATTCACTCGCCAAGCTCTGCGCCGGTAGCTGGAACGGCCCCGGTGAACGAAGCGCCGCTGCCAACGACTCCGATTGCCGAGCCTGCGGCCCCGGTGGCGACACCCGCCACCACGGCCCCCCACGACCCCACTTTGCCGCCGCGAGCCCCATGAGCGATATCCCAGAGAACGACCAACACATGCCGCTGGTGTCGCACCTCACCGAGCTGCGTACCCGCCTGCTGCGCTGCGTAGCGGCGATCTTCATCATCTTCGCCGGGTTGTTCGCCTTCACCCAGCAGATCTACACCATCGTCTCCACGCCACTGCGCCAGTACCTGCCGGTGGGTGCGACGATGATCGCCACCGACGTCGCCTCGCCATTTCTCACCCCGCTGAAACTGACCATGATGGTCTCGCTGTTCCTGGCGATCCCGGTGATCCTGCATCAGATCTGGGGCTTTATCGCCCCCGGGCTGTACAAGCATGAGAAGCGCATCGCCGTACCGCTGTTGGTGTCGAGCATCCTGCTGTTCTACATCGGCATGGCCTTCGCCTACTTCCTGGTGTTTCCGCTGATCTTCAAGTTCTTCGCTGCCGCCACCCCGGCCGGCGTGGAGATGATGACCGACATCACCAGCTACCTCGATTTCGTCATGACCCTGTTCTTCGCCTTCGGCGTGGCTTTCGAAATCCCGGTGGCGGTGGTGCTGCTGGTGTGGATCGGCGTGGTCAACGTGGCCTACCTGAGGAAGATCCGGCCTTACGTGATCATTGGCTGCTTTGTGGTGGGCATGATTCTCACCCCGCCGGATATCTTCTCCCAGACCCTGCTGGCCGTGCCCATGTGGCTGCTGTTCGAAGTTGGCGTGCTGTTTGGCGGGCTGATCAGCAAGCGCGGCGACCACCCGGACGATGCCCCGGCTGACGATCACAACGACCAGCCGCCAGCGACCCAAGCGTGAACCTGCTGCTTCTGGAAGAGGCCGACTTCATCGCGGCCGACCTGGTGGTGCTGCGCGACCGGCGCCTGACCCATATGCAAGAAGTGCATCGGGTAGCGGTAGGCGACAGCCTGCGGGTCGGGCGTATCGGCGGGCTGATGGGTTCAGCCCGGGTGCTGCGCCTGGAAGCCACCGAAGCCGAGCTGCAAATCACCCTGGACCAGCCCCCCCCGGCCAAGCTGCCGCTGACCATGGTGCTGGCCCTGCCACGCCCGAAGATGCTTCGTCGAGTGCTGCAGACCGTCGCCGCCATGGGCGTGCCACGGCTGGTGCTGGTCAACAGCTACCGGGTGGAAAAGAGCTTCTGGCAAACCCCGTTCCTGGAACCCGGTGCCATTCGTGAACAGCTGATTCTCGGCCTGGAGCAGGCTCGCGACAGCGTGCTACCTGAAGTGGTCATCGAAAAACGCTTCAAGCCCTTCGTCGAGGATCGCCTGCCGGCCCTCAGCGCAGGCACCCTGGGCCTGGTGGGCCACCCCGGCCAGTACCCGCCCTGCCCCCGCGGCCTGGATGAACCGGTCACCCTGGCCATCGGCCCCGAAGGTGGCTGGATCCCCTACGAGATCGATCTGTTGGCCAAGGCCGGCCTGCAACCGGTGCAATTGGGTGAACGCATCCTGCGGGTCGAAACCGCCGTCACAGCCCTCCTCTCTCGCCTGTTTTGAGCAAAGGCTCCGTGCCAGCCGGAGCTTTCACCCGCAATATCAATTAGCCATCTACCTACAGAATCCACCGCTCCCGCCGATAGCCTATGGTTAAGCCCATCTTGCTAAAAGGGAGTTCGCAGCATGTACCGTTGGCTAGCCAGGAACCTGGGAAATGTAAGCGTCAGCCGCAAACTCGGTATCGGCTTCGGCCTGGTACTGCTTCTGACCCTGTTGATCACCGCCACTGGCTGGACCGGCCTGGGCCGAGTGATCGACCGTGGCGACAAACTCGGCAACATCTCCACGCTCTATGGCATGACCAAAGACCTGCGCATCGCCCGTCTCAACTACGAGATGCACCATGGCGAGCAAGGCCCGGCCGCCGTCAACGACATACTCAAACAACTCGACGAAGGTCTGCGGGCCGCCCGTGTGCAACTGCAGCAACCTGAAAGCATTGCCATGCTGGATCAGCAACTGAGCGCCGTGGCCGAGTACCAGAAAGCCTTTGCCGACATGACCCGCGCCACTACCAGCCGCGAGGCCGCCCGGGCCCAGCTCGGCGCCAGTGCCGACAATGCCGTGGCCCGTGTGACCGAGGTCGAGAAGTCGCTGCTGCAAGGCGACAGCGTGGCTCAGTTCAACAGCGTCATCGACCTCTCCAAACTGATCCAGCAGGCACGCTTCCAGGTGCGTGGCTACACCTATAGCGCCAAGCCGGCAGCCAAACAGCCGGCTCTGGATGCCATCGATAACGCGCTGAACAACCTCACCAGCCTGCCGACCCGCCTGCCGGAGCAGCACATTGCCAACCTGCAGCAGGCCAGCGACTCGCTTAAAGCTTACCGAGCGGCCGTCAGCAACTTCAGCGACGCCGAAGAGGCCAGTGCCGCGGCCCTCCTGCGCATGGCTGCCCAGGGCGACCGGCTGATGACACTGAGCAACCAATTGACCAGCGTACAGACCGCCAAGCGTGACAGCGATGCCAGCCAGGCCAAGAGCACCCTGCTGATTGCCACGGTACTGGCGTTGGTGTTTGGCCTGATTGCCTCGTGGGCCATCACTCGACAGATCATCCAGCCGCTGCAACAGACCCTCAAGGCCGCCGAACGCGTGGCTGCCGGCGATCTCAGCCAGAACCTGGCAGTGGATCGCCACGATGAACTTGGCCAACTGCAGAAAGCCATGCAACGCATGACCCTCGGCTTGCGGGAACTGATCGGTGGCATCAGCGACGGCGTGACCCAGATCGCCAGCGCCGCCGAACAGTTATCGGCCGTCACCGAGCAGACCAGCGCCGGGGTCAACAGCCAGAAGGTGGAAACCGACCAGGTGGCCACGGCCATGAACGAAATGGCCGCCACGGTGCAGGAAGTCGCGCGCAATGCCGAAGAAGCCTCAGAGGCCGCTGTAGCCGCCGATCAGCAGGCCCGCGAGGGTGATCGCGTGGTGAACGAGGCCATTGCCCAGATCGAGCGCCTGGCCAGCGAGGTAGGCCACTCCACCGAAGCCATGGGCCACCTCAAGCAGGAAAGTGACAAGATCGGCAGCGTACTGGATGTCATCAAGTCGGTGGCCCAGCAGACCAACCTGCTGGCCCTCAACGCCGCCATCGAAGCGGCCCGGGCCGGTGAAGCCGGACGTGGTTTCGCCGTGGTTGCCGACGAAGTGCGCAGTCTTGCCCAGCGCACCCAGCAATCCACCGAAGAGATTGCCGAGCTGATCGTCGGCCTGCAAAGCGGCACCCAGCAAGTGGCCAGCACCCTGGACACCAGCCGCAGTCTCACCGACAGCAGCGTTGAACTGACCCGCCGGGCCGGGGGGTCGCTGGAGAACATCACCCGCACCGTGTCGGCCATCCAGGCGATGAACCAGCAGATCGCCGCGGCAGCCGAGCAGCAGAGCGCGGTAGCGGAAGAGATCAACCGCAGCGTGTTGAATGTGCGTGATGTGTCTGAACAGACTTCATCGGCCAGCGAAGAAACCGCGGCCTCCAGCGCCGAGCTGGCGCGGCTGGGGATTCACCTGCAAAGCCTGGTGGGGCGCTTCCGGGTCTGACCCGCTTCGCCGGTAATTCGGCTCCTGCATCCCCTGCAGGAGCCGAATTACCGGCGAAAGCCTCACAGCACCTGACGCAGGAAAGCCTGGGCCCGAGGGTCTTTCGGCGCAGCGAAGAACACCTCCGGCGCCGCATCTTCCAGCAGCTTGCCGTGATCGAAAAACAGCACCCGATCCGCCACTTCCCGGGCAAAACCCATCTCGTGAGTGACGCAAACCATGGTCATGCCTTCCAGGGCCAGGGTCTTCATCACATCCAGCACCTCGCCGACCATTTCCGGGTCCAGGGCCGAGGTTGGCTCATCGAACAGCATGACCTTGGGCTCCATCGCCAGGGCCCGGGCAATCGCCACCCGCTGCTGCTGACCGCCGGAAAGCCGCGAAGGAAACTCGTGGGCCTTCTGTGCGATACCGACTTTCTCCAGCAACGCCAGGGCCTTGGCCTCGCGCTCCTGCTTGCCCCGCTTGCGCACCACCTTCTGCGCCAGACAGAGGTTTTCCAGCACGGTCATGTGGGGGAACAGGTTGAAATGCTGGAACACCATGCCGACTTCCCGGCGATAGGCGTTCACATCGGTCTTTGGATCGGCCAGTTGCAGGCCGTCGATGCTCACCGAACCCGAGTCGAACTCTTCCAGGCCATTGAGGCAACGCAGGAAGGTCGACTTGCCGGAACCGGACGGACCGATCACCACCAGCACTTCGCCCTTGGCCACCTGGGTGGTGACGTTATCCACCGCACGCACCACCTGGCCGCGGGTGTCGAAGACTTTTACCAGATCGCGGACTTCAATCACTTTGCGCGAGCCTCCGCTCAAGCCGACTGGCCATCTTCGACAGCGGCAGGTTGATCAACAAATACAGGCCCGCCACACAGAACAGGATCTCGAACGGCGAGAACGAGGTGGTAATGACTTCCCGGCCGCTCTTGAGCAGCTCGGTAATGGCGATCACCGACACCAGCGAAGTGTCCTTGACCAGGCTGATGAACTGCCCGGCCAGGGGCGGCAGCACTCGTTTGAACGCCTGAGGCAGCACCACGTGACGCATCGACTGGCCGGCGCTGAGCCCCAGGGAACGGGCCGCTTCGTTCTGCCCGCGGGTGATGGATTGCACCCCGGCACGGACGATTTCCGCCACATAAGCCCCGGTAAACAGCGACAACGCAGCGATCCCGGCGAACTCCCGGGACAGGTTGAGCACCGTGCCGATGAAGAAATAGAAAATGAAGATCTGCACCAGCAGCGGCGTCCCCCGCACCAGCTCGACATAAATCGTCGACAGGTCGCGCAGGGTCGGGTTGCTGGACAGCCGGCACAGGCCGGTGCCAAGGCCGATGAGCAGGCCCAATACGCCAGACACCACCGACAGCCACAAGGTGGTCCACAAGCCCCACAACAGGGGGCCCGCCGCCCAATGCCGGGTCACGCCAATCACGTCGCCTTCGGCCACGTCATCGCCGCTAGCCACCTGCAGGCTGCCTTCATCGACACTCAGATGCTGCTCGGCACCCGAGTCACCGCGCAGGGTGACTTGAGCCTTGCCGCCCTGGCGCACAACCTCGGCGACGGTGGAGATCTCCGCCGCCCGCTGGGATTCTTCGGCCTGGTAAACGAAGTATTGGGGGACACGGTTCCAGCGCCATTCGTAGGACATCAGCGAGGTGGCGTAGTAGAGAGCGCCGGCCAGGCCGATCAGCACCAGCACGGTCAATACATGCCAGGGCCATTGGGCTTTTTTCTGTTTCATTGCTGTGCAGGTTCCGGAGTGGGTATTGCGAAATCAGACGCTTTCGCCGGCCAGCCGGCGCCTACACATGCCCCGTAGGAGCCGGCTGGCCGGCGAAGGAGAACGGTGCGCGGTCACTGAAACGACCCGCACCGCCCAAGCAGCGTTACTCCATGTCCTTGAGCCACTCGGTGCTCTTGAACCACTTGTCATGGATGCGATCGTAGGTGCCGTCTTCGCGGATCTGGTGCAGGAAGTTGTTGATGAAGTTGATGCTGTCGTAGTCACCCTTCTTCAGGCCGAAGGCCAGAGGCTCGTAGGTGAACGGCTTGTCGAGGAACGTCAGCTTGCCGTTGCCCACCTTGTTCACCGCCACCACGTTGTACGGGGCGTCGTAGATAAAGGCGTCGGCCTTGCCGTTGACCACGTCCAGCACCGCTTCCTGCTCGTTGTCGTAGCCGTGGTACTTGGCCTTGGCGATCAGCTTCTTGGCGACCATTTCCCCAGTGGTGCCCAGCTTGGAGGTGATGCGGTAGTCGGCGCTGTTCAGATCCTTGTAGGACTTGATGGTGCCTTCCAGGTCTTTGCGGATCAGCAGGGTCTGGCCGACCACGATGAAGGGCTCGCTGAAGTTCAGGCGCAGGTTGCGTTCCTGGGTCAGGGTCATGCCGCTGCCGATCATGTCGAACTTGTCGGTGAGCAGCGCCGGGATAATGCCGTCGTAGCCAGTGGAAACCAACTCCAGCTTGACTCCCATGGACTTGACCATGGCCTTGAGCAGGTCGACTTCGAAACCGATGATTTCGCCGCGCTTGTTGGTCATCTCGAACGGCATGTAGGTCGGGTCCATGCCGACCTTCAGCGTACCGCGCTTGACCGCGTCATCGATGGCGCCGGCGTGGGCGGTAGTGACCGCCAGCATGGCGGCGGCGCCTGCCAGCAGCAGCGAAAGATACTTCTTCATCTCAAGTCCCCTGAAGCCATTTTATTGTGGTGTCTGCACGCGGCGGGCCTGGAATGAAAATCTTGGGATATCAAGCCATTGTCGATCACGCACAGAAATTTGCGGGAGCGATGCTAACGCACTCGGCCGTTTGCACAAGGATTTTTGTTGTTACAAAGGGGGGATACGGGGCTATTGGCCGCGCAAAGCAAAACGCCCTTGAGTGGAGGCTCAAGGGCGTTGGCTTCAGGCCGGTTGCGGTGCCGCCATCAGCGGCTGCAATGGCAGCAGCGGCGCATGGGGATCAGCATCCACCGACTGGCGCCAGGCATCCAGCCAATCGCTGTGGCCCTCGCTCCAGACTTGCTGGTGCAAGCGTCCCAGGGCCACCGGATCGCTCAACAGCGCCAGGCGCTCGCTGTTGTTCAAGGCCGCCGGGCCGACTTTCAGGGCATGGCGCACCCGCTCCTGGCGCAGCCACTCGATCGGCTCGGCCTGGGTGTGGCGGGAGGTGGCCAGGGCACAGGCCAGAGCGTTCTGCTGCGGGTCGACAACGGCGCGGATAAAGCCGTCGTTGAGCGCATGCCAGCGGTTCTCGTGGGTGTACTGATCGGTGGCCAGCAGCGCCTGGGGCGGAGCGTATTCCTCGGGAATCAGGAACAGGCTCTCGTCACGGGACTTCAGGCCCAGACCGACACGACTGGAGATCACCGACACCGGGATCGACAGCATCAGCGAACCGACAATCGGCACCAGCCACCAGAGGAAGCTGGGGTTCAGCCAGATCACCAGCAAGGCCCAGCAGAAGCCCAGCAGGGTCTGCGGACCGTGGCGGCGCACGGCTTCGCTCCATGGCGTGGAGTCGTCGTCACGTTGCGGCGAGTTCCAGGTCGCGGCCCAACCGAGGAACGCGGCCAGGACGAAACGGGTGTGGAAAATCATCCGCACCGGCGCCAGCAGCATGGAGAACAGCATCTCCAGAAGCATCGACAGGGTCACCTTGAACTTGCCGCCGAACTCTTTCGCACCCTTGGCCCAGATCAGGATGATGCTCAACAGCTTGGGCAAGAACAGCAGCACGATAGTCGTGGAGAACAGCGCGATGGCTTTGTCCGGGTGCCACTGCGGCCACAGCGGATACAGCTGCCGCGGTTCAAGGAAGTACTGCGGCTCCATCAGGGTATTGACCGCCAGCAGAGCCGTGGACAGCACCAGGAAGAAGAACCACAACGGCGCCGACAGGTAGGACATCACCCCGGTGAGGAACACCGCGCGGTGCACCGGGTGCATGCCCTTGACCAGGAACAGGCGGAAGTTCATCAGGTTGCCGTGGCACCAGCGCCGGTCACGCTTGAGTTCGTCCAGCAGGTTCGGCGGCAGCTCTTCGTAACTGCCAGGCAGATCGTAGGCAATCCACACGCCCCAGCCGGCACGGCGCATCAGTGCGGCTTCGACGAAGTCGTGGGACAGGATCGCACCGGCGAAGGCACCTTTACCGGGCAACGGCGCCAGGGCGCAGTGCTCGATGAACGGCTTCATGCGGATGATCGCGTTGTGGCCCCAGTAGTGCGACTCGCCCAACTGCCAGAAGTGCAGGCCGGCAGTGAACAGCGGACCATAGACCCGGGTGGCGAACTGCTGCATGCGCGCATACAGCGTGTCCATGCCCGAGGCCCGCGGCGCGGTCTGGATGATCCCCGCATCCGGCGTGGCTTCCATCAGGCGCACCAGGCTGGTCAGGCATTCGCCGCTCATCACGCTGTCGGCGTCGAGCACCACCATGTACTTGTAGTCGCCGCCCCAGCGACGGCAGAAGTCGTCGAGGTTGCCACTCTTGCGCTTCACCCGGCGCCGGCGGCGGCGATAGAAGATCTTGCCGAAGCCCTTGGCTTCCCGGCAGACATCCAGCCAGGCCTGCTGCTCGGCGACGCAGATATCACTGTCGTTGCTGTCGCTCAAGACGAAGAAGTCGAAGCGATCCAGATCACCAGTAGCCGCCACCGACTCGAAGGTGGCGCGCAGGCCGGCAAACACCCGCGGCACGTCTTCGTTGCAGATCGGCATCACCAGTGCGGTACGCGCGTCCTTGGGAATCGGCTCGTTGCCGGCGCTGGCCCCGGAAATGCGGTACTTGTCGTGACCGGTCAACAGCTCCAGGAAGCCCATCAACGCAGTCCAGAAACCCGCCGACACCCAGCAGAACAGGATGCCGAAGAGGATCAGGATGCTGGTCTGCAGAGCATAGGGCAGCACTTGCTGCGCGGTCTGCATCAGCGGCTGGTGCATCACCTCTTCCAGGTCGACGAAGGACCAGCCCTGATACGGCATGATGCCTTTCATGTACCAGCCGGCGACGATGGTCTGGCCGAGCATCAGCACCAGCAGGATGTAGCGGCGGATCGAACCCACGGTGCGCCAGCGGGCCGCCGGCAGCACACGCTCGTCCTTCTTCGGCGCCGGCGGGTTGGTGCGCCCGGTCAGGCGCCGCCAGCCGCGCACCAGGATATTGGTGCGCCACGGCTCCGGTACCACCTTGGTGCGGCGGATCGGCGGCGTGGCCTTGAGGCAGACCCGACCTTCGGCGTCGACCGCAAGCATCTCCGCTTCTTCGAGTTCCGCGGCGGTGCTCAGGGACAGACGCTGGCCCACCGATGCCTGGGCGGCATCGGTTGGAGCGTCGAAGGTCGTTGACGACAGACGTTGGTGCAGTTCGCTGAAGGACTGGCAGCCCGCGAGCTCCGCGCGCTGCGCATCCGACATCGGCAAGTGCGCCAGGTACTCGGCAAGAGTCTCTGGCTGTAGTTGAGAGTTACTCATCGGCAGGCAACTGATAGCTCCAGGTCTCGGTCAGGACTTGTTCAGTTTTAACCGGTTCCGGTGTGGCTGGGGCCGCCTCGGCAGCAGGCTGCTTGGCGTCTTTGTGGTCCTTGGCGTTCTTGGCGTCTTTGGCGTCTTTGGCCGGCTTGGCGTCAGCCTGCTTGGCCGCTGCCGCAGCGGCTTCCTTCTCCTTCTTCTCCTGTTGCTTGGCGGCGATCTTGTCGGCCTTGGCAACGGAGGAGTTGGAGTTTGGCGTCGAGGCCTTGGCCGGCTCGGCTACCGGGATGTTGCGCACCAGCGCGGCCCGCATCTCGGTGGCCTTGCTCGCATCCTTGATCTTCATCCGCAGAGTCAGGCGCCAGCCTTTGGTTTCCGGGTTGTAGCGAACGCTGTTTTCCACCAGCTCGGCGTTGTCGCCAACACTGACCTGGCTGCGCACTTCGGCGTTTTCCGGCAATGCCGCCAGGGATGGGCCCTGGAAGTCCACCAGATAGGCAACGCTGCCATCGGGTTGACGAATCAGGTTGGATTGCTTGACGTCACCGGTGGAGCGCAGGGTTTGCTGCACCCAGGCGCTGTCAGGCGAATGCAGGGCGGCTTCGTCGATGGTCCAGTGCATACGGTAGGCGAAGTCCAACGGCTGGCCCGGTTCAGGCTGCTTTTCCGGGCTCCAGAAGGCCACGATGTTGTCGTTGGTTTCGTCCGCAGTCGGGATCTCTACCAGGTCGACGGTGCCTTTGCCCCAGTCGCCCTTGGGCTCGATCCAGGCGCTTGGGCGCTTGTCGTAGCGGTCGTCGAGGTCTTCATAGTGGCTGAAGTCGCGGCCACGCTGCAGCAGGCCGAAACCACGCGGGTTCTCTACCGAGAAGTTGCTCACGGCCAAGTGTTTCGGGTTGTTCAGAGGACGCCAGATCCACTCGCCGTTGCCGGCATGGATCGACAGGCCGCTGGAATCGTGCAGCTCGCGGCGGTAGTTGAGGACTTTCGAGGGCTGGTTGGCGCCGAACAGGTACATGCTGGTCAGCGGGGCCAGGCCCAGCTTGCCCACCTTGTCACGCAGGAACACCCGAGCCTTGACGTCGACGACGGTGTCGGCGCCCGGACGCAGGGTCAGGCGGTAGGCGCCAGTGGCCCGTGGCGAGTCCAGCAGGGCGTAGATCACCAGGTGCTTGTCGGTTGGCTTGGGTTGTTGGATCCAGAACTCGCTGAAACGCGGAAACTCTTCGCCGGACGGCAGGGCGGTGTCGATCGCCAGACCACGAGCGGACAGGCCATAAGTGTGGCCTTTGCCAATGACGCGGAAGTAGCTCGCGCCCAGCATGGTCATGATTTCGTCTTGCTTGTCAGCCTTGTTGATCGGGTACAGCACACGGAAACCGGCATAGCCGAGCTTTTCGGTGGCCTTGGGATCGAACTTGACGTCGCCGAAATCGAAGCGACTCGGGTCGTACTTGATCTCGGAAACAGTGTTGGCGCTGATCTCGTTGATCTTCACCGGCGTGTCGAAGTGCATGCCCTGGTGATAGAACGACAGCTTGAACGGGGTCTTCTGATTGGCCCATTCGGCTTTTTCGCTGAGGAAGCGGATTTTCTGGTAGTCCGCGAACTTCATCTCACGGAACTCGTTCGGCAGGTTACTGCGCGGGGCCTCATACTTTTGCCCGGCCAAGTCTTTGGCCTTGGCCGACACATCATCCAGGTTGAATGCCATGAGTTGACCGGCGCCGAACAGGCAGACCAGCGCAGAGCCCGTCACCAGTGCGTTTCGTAACCGTTTGGCAAACAAGTTTGGTGCATTACAGGGACTAACAATCACGAGCAACCCTCGCCGAAAACAGATCTAAGAACCAACGGCCAGCTATCTATATGCCAGGTTGGCGAGCATTGTTCCGACTCCGATGGGGCTAAATGATTCCCCAAACGGCCGTGGACAAGTCTCTACTAAAGTCAAAATGGACCAACGAACGCTGATCCCCGTAGCGCGCGATTATCTAGTAGCCCGCGTTACAACGCATCAGGGGTAACAAAGTATTTATCGTGAAAAACAGCAGTTTCCGGCTCAAATCGGCGGAAAAAGCTGTTTCAGGCGTTTTCAGGTCTGTAACAGGAAGGTTACCGGGCCATCGTTGACCAGATGCACCTGCATGTCCGCGCCAAAACGCCCTGATGCCACTTTGCCATGCAACTGTTGCGCCTTCGCTATCAGGTAATCAAAAAGCTCTTCGCCAAGGGCCGGTGGTGCAGCCGTGGAAAAGCTTGGGCGCAACCCGCTCTTGGTGTCTGCCGCCAAGGTGAACTGCGACACCAGCAGCAGCCCGCCCTGCACATCCGCCAGGGACAGGTTCATCTTGCCCTCAGCATCGCTGAACACCCGATAGTTAAGCAGCTTGTGCAGGAGTTTGTCGGCGCTGGCCCGAGTGTCCTCGGGCTCTACCGCCACCAGCACCAGCAAGCCCTGGTCCACCGCACCGACTATTTCCCCGGCCACTTCCACCCGCGCGCCGCGCACGCGCTGCAACAGGCCCTTCATGCTTCTTCGGGCGGCAGGTCAAGCAGGCGGCGCGCCATCTGATCAGTGGCGCGTACCAGAGCGTCGGTGATGCCGGGTTCCGAGGCGGCGTGACCGGCGTCGCGTATCACCTGCAGCTCGCTGTTGGGCCAGGCCTGATGTAGCTCCCAGGCGTTGTCCAGGGGGCAGATCACGTCGTAGCGACCGTGGATGATGACCCCGGGCAGATGGGCAATCTTGCCCATGTCGCGGATCAACTGGTCCGGTTCGAGGAACGCGTTGTTGATGAAGTAATGGCATTCGATCCGGGCAATCGACAGCGCCCGCTGCGGCTCGGAGAAGCGGTCCACCACCAGCGGGTTCGGACGCAGGGTCGCGGTGCGCCCTTCCCAACCCGACCAGGCCTTGGCGGCATGCATCTGGGCGATCTGGTCATTGCCGGTCAGGCGCTTGTGGAAGGCGCTAACCAGGTCGTGACGTTCCTCCAGGGGAATCGGTGCCACGTAGTCCTGCCAGTAATCCGGAAACAGGCGGCTGGCGCCGCACTGGTAGTACCACTGGATTTCCTGGGGACGGGCCAGGAAGACGCCCCGCACGATCAGGCCCAGCACCCGATCCGGGTGGGCCTGGGCATAGGCCAGGGCCAGGGTCGATCCCCAGGAGCCACCGAACAACACCCATTTGTCGATGCCCAGGTGCTGGCGAATCCGCTCCAGGTCCGCCACCAGGTCCCAGGTGGTGTTGTTTTCCAGGCTCGCGTGGGGGGTGGAACGCCCGCAACCGCGCTGGTCGAAGGTGACGATGCGGTACAGGTTCGGGTCGAAATAGCAGCGACTCGCCCCATCACAGCCCGCCCCCGGGCCACCGTGAATGAACACCACCGGCAAACCTTCCGGTGAACCACTTTCGTCGACATACAGCACATGGGGCTTGTCGACGGCCAGATCGTGCCGGGCATAGGGTTTGATCTGCGGGTACAAAGTCTGCATTACGCGCTCCGTGGAGGTCGGGTTCATCCCTGCTGGGGACTTCATTTATGCTGCCGTTCGGCATCATAAACCCGAATTACGCAATCAGCATGTCCTTGAAGAAAACAGGGTTGTTCAAGGGATTGCAACGAGTTGCGCAGGGCGCTTGGCGAGCAAGCTCGCCCCTACATAAAGGCGTGCATCCGCAATAGGAGCCAGCTTGCAGGCGCAAGCAATGTCAGCGGTAACGCTCCTGCCCCCAGGCCAGCAGTCCCTGCAGCAATGCCTTGAGCACCACCTGGGTCGGTGCAGCCAGGTCCTCGCGATAGCGGAATGGCTCGAACTCCTCCATATAGGCGCTCTGCGCCAGTTCCAGTTGCACCGCATGAATGTGCTCGGCCGGGTTGCCGTAATGCCGGGTGATATGACCGCCCTTGAAACGACCATTGAGCACATGGGTGTAATCGCCGTGGGCGGCGCAGATGCTCTCCAGACGGCCGGCCAGTTGCGGATCGCAGCTGGCGCCGTTGAAGGTGCCGAGGTTGAAGTCCGGCAGCTTGCCCTCGAACAGATGAGGGATCAGCGAACGGATGGAGTGGGCATCGAACAGCAAGGCATAGCCGAACTCGGCCTTGAGCCGTGCCAGCTCCCCCTGCAGGGTGCGGTGATAGGGCCCCCAGACTTGCTCCAGGTACTGTTGCCGCTCTTCTTTGGACGGCGCCTGCCCTTCAACGAACAACGGCTCGCCATCGAACAGCGTCGCCGGGTACAGCCCGGTGGTAGCACCGACGTACAGCGGCTTGTCATCGGACGGCCGATTCAGGTCGATGACGAAACGCGAGTATTCGGCCGCCAGGGTGCTGGCTCCCAGCTCCTCGGCGAACTGATACAGCCGCGGAATATGCCAGTCGGTGTCCGGCAGGCTTTGCGCCTGTGGAACCAGCCCGGCCATCACTGCCGGGGTCAAGCGCGTACCGGCGTGGGGCATGCTGATCAGCAGGGGCACCCGGCCTTGTTTGAATGTCAGAACCTTATCCACAACCTGTCTCCTAAACAGTCACTTCAACGCCGTGTCGCACGACGCGTTTTTCCAGGTCGCCGCCCAGCCAGTAAGCCAGGTCGGCGGGACGATCGATCTGCCAGGCGACAAAGTCCGCCACCTTACCCACCTCCAGTGAACCATGGGTCTGCTCCATGCCCAGGGCCTGGGCCGCGTGCAGGGTGACCCCGGCCAACGCCTCTTCCGGCGTCAACCGCAAACAGGTGCAGGCCATGTTCAGCATCAGGCGCAGCGACAACGCCGGCGAAGTCCCGGGATTGAGATCGCTGGCCACGGCAATCTTCACCCCGTGCTTGCGCAGGGCTTCCATCGGCGGCAACTGGGTTTCCCGGAGGAAATAGAAAGCCCCCGGCAACAGCACTGCCACGGTTCCCGAAGCCGCCATGGCCATGGCATCGTCCTCGGTCATGAACTCCAGGTGATCGGCGGACAGCGCCCGGTAGCGCGCCGCCAGGCTCGAGCCATGCAAGGACGACAATTGTTCGGCATGCAGTTTCACCGGCAGGCCGAGCTTCTGCGCGGCAATGAATACCCGCTCCACCTGCGCCGGGGAGAACGCCAGGTACTCACAGAAGGCATCCACCGCATCCACCAGCCCCTCGGCCGCCAGGGCCGGGAGCATCTCGCTGCAGATGTGCTCGATGTAGTCGTCGCTGCGCTGGGCATATTCCGGCGGCAGAGCGTGAGCCGCCAGGCAGGTGCTGCGCACACTGACCGGCAACTCCTCGCCAAGACGGCGGATCACCCGCAGCATCTTGCGCTCGCTGGCCAGGTCCAGGCCGTAGCCGGACTTGATTTCGACGCTGGTGACACCGTCGCGCAACAGGCTCAGCAGACGCTTGCGAGCGCTGACGAACAGCTCCTCTTCAGTGGCCGCGCGGGTCGCCCTCACGGTGCTGGCGATACCACCACCGGCCGCGGCGATCTCAGCGTAGCTCACGCCCTGCAGGCGCTGCTCGAACTCGCCGCTGCGGTTGCCGCCGAACACCGTATGGGTGTGGCAATCGATCAGGCCCGGAGTCACCCAGGCGCCGCCCAGGTCCTGGACCTGGTGGTCATCGGCGACCGGCGCCTGCTGGCGCCGACCAATCCACTCGATGTGCGCCCCTGACGTCACGATAGCCGCGTCCTCGATGATCGAGTAAGTGCCCTGGGCCATGCTGGCGACGTTGCAGTGTTGCCAAAGAGTTCTCATCCAAGGCCTCCGTTAATGATCAGTAGGTAAAGAAGAATCGACGCGGATCTGCTGAGCCTGTCCCGCCGCCGGCTTGACCCACAGCATATAGGCCACCACCAGCAGAATGATCCACACCACGCCCACCATCAGCGCCGCTTGAGTTTTCGGGAAATAGCCCAGCACGCCGAAGATGAACAGCATGAAGGCAATCGCCGCTGCCGGCGCCCAAGGCCAGAACGGCACCTTGAACTGCAACCGGGCCACTTGCTCGGCGGTCATGGAGCGGCGCATCGCCACATGGGTCAACAGAATCATCAGCCACACCCAGACCGTGGCGAAGGTTGCCAGGGAAGCGATCAGCAGGAAGATGTTTTCCGGGATCAGGTAGTTCAGCACCACGCCACCCAACAGCGTCACGGCCATCACCACCACGGTCATCCACGGCACGCCGGCCTTGGAAATCTGGGCAAAGCCCTTGGGCGCCTGCCCTTGCTGGGCCAGGCCGTACATCATGCGCCCGGCACCAAAGATATCGCTGTTGATCGCCGACACCGCCGCCGAAATCACCACGATATTAAGGATGGTGGCCGCCGAGCTGATGCCCAGGCTGTCGAAGATCTGCACGAAGGGGCTGCCCTGGGTGCCGATCTGCGGCCAGGGGAAAATCGACATCAGCACGAACAGGGTCAGCACATAGAACAGTAGGATGCGCAGCGGCACCGCGTTGATCGCCTTGGGGATGACCCGCTGCGGGTCCTTGGCCTCACCGGCGGTGACACCGATGATCTCGATGCCGCCAAAGGCAAACATCACCACCGCAAAGGAGGCGATCACCCCGCTGATGCCATTGGGCATGAAGCCGCCATGGGCCCAGAGGTTGCTGGCGCCGGTGGCCTGCTCGGTGAGCGCGCTGCCAATGCCGAACAGCATGATGCCGAAACCACCGAGGATCATGGCGATGATCGCCCCGACCTTGAGCAGCGACAGCCAGAACTCCATCTCGCCGAAAACCTTGACGCTGCACAGGTTCAACCCGCCGATGAGCAGGACGATGCCCAGCACCCAGATCCAGCGTGCCACCTCGGGAAACCAGAAACCCATATAGATGCCAAAGGCGGTGACGTCTGCCAGGCAGACGATGAGCATCTCGAACGCGTAGGTCCAGCCCAGGATAAAGCCCGGCAAGGGCCCCAGGTACTGGCTGGCGTACTGCCCGAAGGAGCCGGACACCGGGTTGTGCACGGCCATCTCCCCCAGGGCGCGCATCACCATGAACACCGCTGCACCACCAATCAGGTAGGCCAGCAGCACCGCCGGGCCGGCCATCTGGATGGCGGAAGCCGAGCCGTAGAACAATCCGGTGCCAATGGCCGATCCCAAGGCCATGAAGCGTATATGGCGGGCTGTCAGCCCCCGACGTAATCCTGTTTCTTGCGATTGCATGTCATCGTCCCTTTTATTGTTATCGGACAAGTGCGTTCCGCGCAGAAGCGCGGGGCGGCAGAAACGGGCGCTCCGCGCCCGTTTAGCAGGTACAGCGAACCAACAGGGGCCACCGATCTCGGCCGAGCGCGGAGTCATCTGGCGGCCCGGCGTGCATTACAGGCTCGGCAACAACTGGGCTGGCAGCAGCCCATTCAGGCAGCGCGAAGCCAACAACTCGCTGGCCGCGTTGATATCCGGAGCAAAGAAACGGTCCTTCTCGTAGTACGCCACCTTCTCGCGCAGGGTGGCGCGGGCTTTTTCCAGGGTCGGCGAGGTTTTCAGGCCTTCGCGCAGGTCCAGGCCCTGACAGGCCGCCAGCCATTCCACGGCCAGCACACCGCGGGTGTTCTCGGCCATTTCCCACAAGCGCTTGCCGGCGGCCGGCGCCATGGAAACGTGGTCTTCCTGGTTGGCGGAAGTGGGAATGCTGTCCACCGAGTGCGGGTGGGCCAGGGCCTTGTTCTCGCTGGCCAGGGCCGCAGCGGTCACCTGGGCAATCATGAAGCCGGAGTTGACCCCGCCATTGGCCACCAGGAACGGCGGCAGCTGGGACATGTGCTTGTCCATCATCAGCGAGATACGGCGCTCGCTCAGGGACGCAATCTCGGCGATGGCCAGGGCCATGTTGTCGGCCGCCATGGCCACGGGTTCGGCGTGGAAGTTGCCACCGGAAATCACATCGCCTTCGGCAGCGAACACCAGTGGGTTATCGGACACCGCGTTGGCTTCGACCACCAGCACTTCGGCGGCCTGGCGGAACTGAGTCAAGCAGGCGCCCATCACTTGCGGCTGGCAACGCAGGGAGTACGGGTCCTGGACCTTGTCGCAGTTCTGGTGCGAGGCGGACACCTCGGTGCTGTCCCCCAGCAAGGCGCGATAGGCCGCAGCGGTGTCAATCTGCCCGCGCTGACCGCGAGCGGCGTGAATCCGTGGGTCGAACGGCGAGCGCGAACCCAGCACCGCTTCCACCGTCAGGCCGCCGCACACCAGAGCACCGGCAAACAGGTCTTCGCCTTCGAACAGCCCGCGCAAGGCGAACGCGGTGGACACCTGGGTGCCGTTGAGCAGCGCCAGGCCTTCCTTGGCGGCCAGGGTCAGCGGCTTGAGGCCGGCGACTTCCAGGGCCGCGGTCGCTTCCAGCCACTGGCCCTTGTAGCGCGCCTTGCCCTCACCCAGCAGCACCAGGGACATGTGGGCCAAAGGCGCCAGGTCGCCGGAAGCGCCCACCGAGCCCTTGAGCGGAATATGCGGATAGACCTCGGCGTTGATCAGGGCGATCAGGGCATCGATCACCTGACGGCGGATGCCGGAGAAACCGCGGCTCAGGCTGTTGACCTTGAGCACCATGATCAGGCGCACCAGATCGTCGCTGATGGGCTCGCCCACGCCAGCGGCATGGGACAGCACCAGGGAGCGCTGCAGGTTTTCCAGGTCGGCGCTGGCGATGCGGGTCGAAGCCAGCAGGCCAAAACCGGTGTTGATCCCGTAGGCGGTGCGGTTCTCGGCGAGAATCTGCTCGACACAAGCGACGCTGGCGTCGATCTGCGCCGAGGCGCTGTCATCCAGGGTCAGGGTCAGCGGCTGCTGATAGATGGCCCGCAGTTGGGCCAGGGTCAGTTGGCCGGGAATCAGGTTAAGCGCAGTCACATTCATGCTCCTTTTGAGAGTTTTGTAATAACTACCAGTCGCTCCGGAAGCTTCCGTTATCCGTCGTCATTCGCGGTTTTGCACGAGTGACGCCTTGGCACGCTGGTGATGGAAAAAACGGTTCATTGCACCTTGGAAAAGCGTTTGTGCAGCAGCAAAGGGTCCTTGAGCAGGGCCGCAGCGCTGGCAATGTCCGGCGCCAGCCAGCGGTCCTGGTCATAGGCCGGGACCCGCTCGCGCAGCAGGCACCAGGCGATACCGGTGCCGGTGCCGAAACGCTGCTCCTTGAGAAACTCGAAGGCCTGGGCCGCCAGCAGGTACTCGATGGCCAGGATCTGGGTGCAGTTCTCCAGCACCTGATGCAGCTTCAGGGCGGCATTGGTGCCCAGGCTCAGGTGGTCTTCCTGCAGGCCCGAAGTCACGTAGTTGTCCAGCACCGCCGGCTGGGCCAGCTGACGGTTCTGTGCGCACAGCGAGGCGGCCACGTATTGCACGATCATCATTCCAGAGTTGACCCCGGGCTCGCTGACCAGGAACGCCGGCAAGCCACTGACATGGGGGTTGATCAAGCGGTCCAGGCGACGTTCGGCAATGGAGCCGATCTCGGCCATGGCGATGGCCAGCAGGTCCGCCGCCAGCGCCACCGATTGCCCGTGGGGGTTGGCCTGGGACACCACTCGATAGTGCTCCGGGGTGCCCAGCAGCAACGGATTGTCGGTCGCGCCATTGAGCTCGGTTTCCACTTGTTTGACCGCATGGGCCAGTTGATCCCGGGCGGCGCCATGCACCTGGGGAATGGAACGGATACTCAAGGCGTCCTGGGTGCGGATGCCGCGGCTGGCGGCGATGACTTCACTGCCATCGAGCAAGGCCCGCAGATTGCTGCCCACCACCTGCATGCCGGGGTGCGCCTTGAGGGCAATGATCTGGGCATCGAAGGCGTCGATCTGGCCCCGCTGGGCTTCGAAGCTCATGGCGCCGATGACGTCGGCCCACTGCAACAGGCGACTGGCATCGGCCAGGGCCAGGCAACTCAGGCCCGTCATGCACGGCGTGCCGTTGACCAGGCACAAGCCATCCTTGGCCCCCAGTTGCACCGGCTGCAGCCCTTCTTCGGCCAGGGCCTGTTCGGCGCTGACAATACGACCGCGATAGCTGACCTGACCGACGCCAAGCAAGGCGATGCCAATGTGGGCCATGTGGGTCAGGTAACCCACCGAGCCCTGGGACGGCACCTGTGGAGTGATGCCGCGATTGAGCAGGGTCAGCAGCGCCTCGACCACTTGCCGGTGGATGCCGGATTTGCCGTGGCTGTAGTTGATGATGGCGGCGCAAAGGATCGCCCGGGTCTGCTCATCGGCCAGCGCCGGCCCGACACCGCAGGCATGGCTGAGCAAGGTGTTGCGCGACAGCTGGCTGAGTTGCTCACCGGCCAGCACCACGTTGCACAAGGCGCCCAGGCCCGTGCTGATGCCATAGGCCCGTTCGCCACTGTCCACCACCTGGCGGACGATGGCCTGGGCATTGTCGATACGCGCCCAGGCCTGGGCCGAAAGCGCCAGCTGCGCGCCATGACGGGCGACAGCGACAACATCCTGCCAACCCAGAGGGGCGTCGGCGATAACGATTTTTTCAGCCTGGGACATCGGGGACCTCTTCTTGCAAACCTTGGGTTGTCTGCCGCTTTGCCGGACCTTTGGCCGGCAAGCCGGCTCCTACACGGTGGCGGCGCGGCGCTGGACGAAACGATCGACGTACTCATCCGCCGGCGAATGCAGGATCTCCTTCGGCGTACCCACCTGGATCAGGCGGCCGTCCTTGAGGATCGCGATGCGGTTGCCGATGCGTACCGCCTCGTCCAGATCGTGGGTGATGAAGACAATGGTCTTGTGCAGGGTCTTCTGCAGCTCCAGCAGCTGGTCCTGCATCTCGGCGCGGATCAACGGGTCCAGGGCGCTGAAGGCTTCATCCATGAGGATGATGTCGGTGTCCGCGGCCAGGGCCCGGGCCAGGCCGACCCGTTGGCGCATGCCGCCGGACAGCTGGTGCGGGTACTTCTTCTCGTAACCCTTGAGGCCCACGGTGTTGATCCAGTGCAGGGCCCGCTCGGCGCACAGCGACTTGCTCTCGCCACGCACCTTGAGGCCGTAGGCGACGTTGTCCTGAACATTGCGGTGGGGCAGCAGGCCGAAGCTCTGGAACACCATGCTGATCTTGTGCCGGCGGAATTGGCGCAAGGCTTCCATGTCGTATTGCAGGATGTCTTCGCCATCCACCAGGATCGCCCCGCTGGTGGGGTCGATCAGGCGGTTGAAGTGGCGCACCAGGGTCGACTTGCCGGAACCGGACAGGCCCATGATGACGAAGATCTCACCGGTGCCGATGCTCAGGGACAGATCATTGACCCCCACCACGCAGCCGGTCTGGGCCAGTACCTGATCCTTGCTCTGGCCCTGGCGGATCATCGCCAGGGCGTCAGAGGGGCGGTTGCCGAATACCTTGAAGACGTTCCTGACTTCGATCTTGCTCACGGCAGCGCTGCTCATTTGCTCACCTCATGACGTGGACGACCGTAGGCCTGGGTAATGCGGTCGATCACCACCGCCAGAATCACGATCGCCAACCCCGCTTCCAGGCCGCGCCCGACGTTGAGGGTCTGGATTCCCACCAGCACATCCTCGCCCAGGCCGCGGGCCCCGATCATCGAGGCGATCACCACCATCGACAGGGCCATCATGGTGGTCTGGTTGATCCCCGCCATGATGCTTGGCAGGGCCAGAGGCAGTTGCACGCCGAACAGCTGTTGCCAGCGGTTGGCGCCGAAGGCGTTGATCGCCTCCATCACTTCACCGTCCACCTGGCGGATGCCCAGGTCGGTGAGACGAATCAGCGGCGGTGCGGCGTAGATCACCGTGGCGAAGATCGCCGGCACCTTGCCCAGGCCGAACAGCATCAGCACCGGGATCAGGTACACGAAGCTGGGCATGGTCTGCATGATGTCCAGCAGCGGCATCAATACCGAACGCAAGCGGTTGCTGCGAGCCGAGAGAATCCCCAGGGGAATGCCGATCAGCACCGAGATCACGGTCGCCACCAGCATCAGCGCCAGGGTCTGCATCAGCTTGTCCCACAGGCCGACGGCGCCCACCAGGAACAGCAGGCCGACAATCACCGCCGTGGTCAGCAGCTTGCGGGTGGAGTGCCAGGCAATGCCGCCGACAATCGCCAGCATCAGCCACCAGGGCGCCATGCGCAGCAGGCCTTCAAGGTTGACGATGGCCCACAACAAGGTGTCGGAAATGTGCCGGAACACATCACCGTAATTGGTCACCAGGGAGTCGACCCAGCCGTTGACCCAGTCGGCGATGGAAAAGGTGAAGCTTTCTGGAAACATAAGAAACTCTCGATCAAAGGAGGTTGTGGTCCAGCCTCCGACGGCTCTTGTGAACCGTCGGAAAAGCCCGACCTACAAGGCCGCGTCGATTTTCCTGGCAGCGTCGTCGCTGACCCATGGGTGCCAGACTTCAGGATGTTCCTTGAGGAAGAGTTTCGCCAGTTTCGGCGACTCGATGCGTTCGCGGGTCATGCGCGCCAGATTCTGGTTGAGCAGGTCGATGGGCAGGTTGGCCTTGGCCAGTACCGCCACCAGTTCAGGAGCTTCGTCATGGAAGGTCTTGGACAGGCCGACCTTGATGCTCACGCTCTTGTCGACGCCGGGTTTTTCCTCCAGCTTGACCAGATCCACCTGGCCCATGAGCGGGGTCGGCGACCAGTAGTAGAAGAGAATCGGTTCGCCACGCTTGTAGCTCGACAACACCGCCGCATCCAGGGCCGGGCCGGTGCCCGGGCGGAAGTTGGTGTAGCGGCTTTCCAGGCCGTAGCTCTTGAGCATCTCGCTGTTGTCCAGCTCACAGGTCCAACCGGCCGGGCAGTTGTAGAAGCGGCCCTTGCTCGGTTCTTCCGGGTCTTTGAACACGCTGGCGTACTGGCCCAGGTCGGCGATGTTTTTCAGGTTTGGCGCCTTGGCTTCGAGCTTGCGCTTGGCGTCGCCCTCGATCACATAGCGCGGCACGTACCAGCCTTCGACGGCTCCCACCACCGGCGCGCCGACGCCCACCACCTTGCCGGCCTTCTCGGCCTTGTTCCACACCTCGCTGCGGCCCACCCACTCTTCGGCGAAGACCTGGATGTCATTGCTGCCCAGGGCGTTCTCCATGGTGATGGAGTTGCCCGGCAGGCTATCGGTCTTGCAGTCGTAGCCCTTCTCCAGGACGAACTGCAGGACGTCGGTCAGCAACATGCCGCTTTCCCAATTCAGGCCGGCGAACTTCACCGGTTTGCCCGACTCGCACCAGCCGGCCGCCTGGGCGCCGGAAGCGGCCAGCAAGCCCATGGACAGCAACGTGGTCAGCAGGGTCTTATGCATTTTCATTGTGTGACGCTCCTAATCATGAGTTGGCTTACGGCAGTTAAGAGGCATCCAGCCCTGTCCACGTCCCGTCAAGACTCACACCGCTGCAGCGCGACGGGCCTGACTCAGCTTTTGTTCGTTGGGCGCGTCCTGCTCTACCGGCAGGATCAGGTGCTCGGGCACCGCGCCATGCCACTTCTTCGCGCAGACGTAGTACAACGCCGCGGGTACCACCAGGCCGATGATCCAGGAGATATCGGTATCGCCCAGACTCGCCACCAGGGGGCCGGTATAGAAGTGGGTGGAAATGAACGGCATCTGGATCAGCACGCCGAACACATAAATAGTGATGCCCATGGCATTCCAGCGCCCGTAGCGGCCGTCCGGATTGGACAGCGCCGGGATGTCATAGCGCTCTTTGGTGATGCAGTAGAAATCCACCAGGTTGATCGCGCTCCAGGGCGTGAAGAACGCCAGCAGGAACAGGATGAAAGACTTGAATGCGCCGAGGAACGAGTGCTGGCCCAGCAGCGCGATCAGGGTCGCGGCACCGACAATCAGCAACACCGCGATCAACCGCTGCAAGCGCGTCACTTTCAGCTCGCCGCGAAAGCCGCTGATGATGGTGGCGATACACATGAAGCTGCCGTAGGAGTTCAGCGTCGAGATGGTCACCTTGCCGAAGGCGATGCTGAAATAGAGCAACGCCGCTATGGCGCCGCTGCCGCCCAGGCCGACGATGTAGGCCACTTCACGACCGGCGAACTGGCCCTGGGACAAGGCCGCGGCGAACACCCCGAGCACCATCGCCACCTGGGCACCGATCACCGAACCGGCACCCGCGGCGAGGAAGGTCTTCAATGGCGACGTCTTGCTCGGCAGGTAGCGCGAATAGTCGGCGACATAAGGACCGAACGCGATCTGCCAGGATGCGGCCAACGACACCGCCAGGAGGAAGCTGCTCCAGCTGAAGTGCCGAATCGCCAGCAAGGCGCTGACGTCGGTCTGGCTCAGCAGCCGGCTGAACAGGTAGAAAAAGGCGATCACGCCGATCACGCTGGCAACCCGGCCGATGTAGTGAATCACCCGATAGCCAAGCACCGTGACCAGCACAATCACGCTGGCGAAGATCAGGATGCCGATGCTGTCACTGACGCCGAACATCTGGCCCAGCGCCTGCCCGGAAAGCACCGTGCCGGTTGCGGTGAAACCCAGGTACATCAGGCACACCAGCACCATCGGAATGGCCGCGCCATAGACCCCGAACTGCACCCGGCTGGAAATCATCTGCGGCAGGCCGAGCTTCGGTCCTTGCGCCGCATGCAGCGCCATCACTGCGCCACCCAGCAGTTGCCCGATCAACAGCCCGATCAACGACCAGAACACATCACCGCCCAACACCACCGCCAGAGCGCCGGTGACGATGGCCGTGATCTGCAGGTTGGCACCCAGCCACAGGGTGAACTGGCTCAGTAGACGACCGTGTCTTTCCGCTTCCGGGATGTAGTCGATCGAACGCCTTTCGATCAACGGCTTGCTGCTTGCACGATCATTCGCTAAGGCCATGGACGTCAAACCTCTATGGGCACTGCAGACGATTTCCACTGTAGGAGCGAGCTTGCTCGCGAGGTGGTGCAGCTGATGCACCGTGGTGCTTGCTTCGCCAGCAAGCTGGCTCCTACAGGGAGAGTGGGGTGAACCGGTACTCCGGTTACTTGCCGGTGATCATCGGCAGGTTCAGGCCCTGTTCCTTGGCGCAGTCGATGGCGATCTGGTAGCCGGCGTCGGCATGACGCATGACCCCGGTGGCCGGATCGTTGTGCAGCACCCGGGCAATCCGCTCGGCCGCTTCGTCGGTACCGTCGCAGACGATGACCATCCCCGAATGCTGGGAGAAACCCATGCCGACACCGCCACCGTGGTGCAGGGAAACCCAGGTCGCACCGCTGGCAGTGTTCAACAGGGCGTTGAGCAGCGGCCAGTCGGACACGGCGTCGGAGCCGTCCTGCATGGATTCGGTTTCACGGTTCGGGCTGGCCACCGAGCCGGAATCCAGGTGGTCGCGACCGATGACGATCGGCGCCGACAGCTCGCCGCTGCGGACCATTTCGTTGAACGCCAGGCCGAGCTTGGCGCGCTGGCCCAGGCCGACCCAGCAGATCCGCGCCGGCAGGCCCTGGAAGCTGATGCGCTCGCGGGCCATGTCCAGCCAGTTGTGCAGGTGGGCATCGTCAGGGATCAGTTCCTTGACCTTGGCGTCGGTCTTGTAGATGTCCTGCGGATCGCCAGACAGCGCCGCCCAGCGGAATGGACCAACGCCACGGCAGAACAGCGGACGGATGTAGGCGGGCACGAAACCCGGGAAGTCGAACGCGTTTTCCACGCCCTCTTCCTGGGCCATCTGGCGGACGTTGTTGCCGTAGTCGAAGGTCGGGACGCCCATCTTCTGGAAGGCCAGCATGGCTTTGACGTGCTCGGCCATGGACTGCTTGGCGGCCTTAATCACGGCAGCGGGCTCAGTCTTGGCGCGGTCGCGGTACTGCTCCCAGGTCCAGCCCTTGGGCAGGTAGCCGTTGAGCGGGTCGTGGGCGCTGGTCTGGTCGGTGACCATGTCCGGACGCACACCACGGCGTACCAGTTCCGGCAGGATTTCTGCGGCGTTGCCACACAGGGCGATGGAGATCGCGCGGCCTTCGGCGGTGTATTTCTTGATGCGTGCCAGGGCGTCGTCCAGGTCGGTGGCCTGCTCGTCGACGTAGCGGGTCTTGAGGCGGAAGTCGATGCTGGTCTGCTGGCACTCGATGTTCAGCGAGCAGGCCCCGGCCAGGGTCGCGGCCAGCGGCTGCGCGCCGCCCATGCCACCCAGGCCGGCGGTCAGGACCCAGCGGCCCTTGAGGTTGGAGTCGTAATGCTGGCGACCGGCTTCAACGAAGGTTTCATAAGTGCCTTGGACGATGCCCTGGCTACCGATGTAGATCCAGCTGCCGGCGGTCATCTGGCCGTACATGGCCAGGCCCTTGGCGTCCAGTTCATTGAAGTGCTCCCAACTGGCCCAGTGCGGCACCAGGTTGGAGTTGGCGATCAGCACCCGCGGTGCGTTGCTGTGGGTCTTGAACACGCCCACCGGTTTGCCGGACTGCACCAGCAGGGTCTCGTCGTCATTCAGTTGGGTCAGGGCTTCGACGATCTTGTCATAGCACTCCCAGTTGCGCGCGGCGCGGCCAATGCCACCGTAGACCACCAGTTCCTTGGGATTCTCTGCAACTTCCGGGTCGAGGTTGTTCATCAGCATGCGCAGCGGCGCTTCGGTCAGCCAGCTCTTGGCGGTCAGCTTGTTGCCACGTGCAGCGCGGATTTCGACGTTGCGGAATTGGGTGGGTTTGCTGTCAGTCACGGAAAAACTCCTCGGCGATGAGTCCAAGGTGCGAAGAGGATTCCATCGACTCTTACGCACACATATTTACTTGTACATACAAGCATATGCAATCAAGCGGCCAACTCGCTTGAGATGTACCTGAAAAACCTTGAGAGCAAACCGCAAGCCTTGCTGGACAAGGCTTTCAAAATGGCGAGAATTTTCCAGAAGAGATTTTTGGCCGCAGCGAAGCTGTTACCAAAACCCGGTTTTGCGCTGTGCTGGGGCGTTCGGTAACAAACTGGTGCGCGAGAGAAACAGCAATTGCAGAGAGATGTGCGCCAGTTCTGCACGGCAGGTGCGGGCTGGGGTTCCGGCGCAGCGAGGGAACGAATAGAAGCCGGTAGCAGGCCGTATCCCGGCCTGCGTCCAGCCACAATGATCAGATGGCGGTGAGTTCGATGACGCAGCAGCGTCCATCGGTGGCGATTTCCATAACCCCGGCATTGTCATCCAGGCGCAGGCAGTCATAACACCCCAATGCCTGCACCGGGATGCTGCCCGTGTCCACCCAGGTCTGCTCGGCGACACTGAACACCAGCACGGTGTGCGCCTGGGTGAAGAAGCGTTGCTGACCATCGAACCACTGCAAGCGGGCGACGTAACGCTCAGGGCAATAGATCAGGTTGAAATCGCGGATCGCGCCCTCCAGCAGGGTGCAATTCACCTGGCTGGCACCGCTGAAGGCAAAGGGGTCCAGGGGCAGCAAGGGCCGTACCTCTTCGCCATCGACCGTCAGTTGCATGCCCGCACCCTGCAGCACGGTGATGATCCGCTGATAACCGGCAAAGCTGGAAAAGCCGCCGGATTCGCCGATATCGGCAATCGACAAGCGCCAGCCAAAACCTTCCAGGCCAGTGCCGGCGTCACGGGTGATTTCTTCGGTGCTGCCGCCGCCGTTTTTCCATGGCATGCGCGGGTAGTCGGCGGCGCGTAACAGAGTGGACTGGATCATTTATGAAAACGCCCTTCCAGACGATGACGGGAACCGGGGTGGATCAAGCGGGCGGCGGTCACCGGCTGGCGCCCGGACCAGGTGCGACGCCGAATCAACAGGCACGGCTCGCCACGCTCGATCTGCAGCAGCTCGCACTCTTCGGGCTCGGCGAGAATCGCCTCCACCACATGCTCGCCCTCGGTCAGGGGGGCGACCTGGGACAGATAGGCGTAAGGGGTTTGCAGGGTGAAGTCCTGCTTGAGGTACTCCGGCGCCACCAGGGCGTTGACGAAGCGATCCTCTATCTGCACCGGGATGTCGTTCTCGAAATGCACGATCAGCGAGTGGAAGACTCGCTGCCCTTCGCGCATGTCCAGGGCCAGGGCGCGCTCCGAACCGGCAGCCTCTTCGCCCAGGGTGACGACCCGGCAGGTGTGGCGATGACCGCGGGAGGCGATCTCGTCGGCAATGTTGTGCACTTCGAACAAGGCCGATTGGCTCTTGGGTTCGGCGACGAAGGTCCCCACGCCCTGCATGCGAACCAGCATGCCCTCAGCGGTCATCTCACGCAGTGCGCGGTTGATGGTCATGCGGCTGAAACCCAGCTGATTGACCAGCTCGCTTTCCGAGGGAACGCGGTAATGCGGCGGCCAGTTTCCGCTCTCGATCTGCTGGGTGATCATCTGTTTGACGCGGGCATACAAGGGCGCCGGACTATCGCCCAGATGGGCAGCCAGCGGCGATTTGGCAGGCGGAGTCGGCACGGGAAATCCTTGTTGAGCAAAAAAGGTGACTAGCTTGCCGGAGTTTACCGAGCAGGCAAACGTCTGTATATGTATATACAAATAACACACGATGGGGTGCTTGAACCATGTCCGCCTTCTTCGCCGAACGCGCGCTGCTGCCTGATGGATGGGCCAACCATGTACGTCTTGAAGTCAGTGCCGACGGCCTGCTGACTCACATCCAGGCCAACGCCAGTGCAGAAGGTGCAGAACAGCTCAAGGGCCCGCTGCTACCCGGCATGCCCAACCTGCATTCCCACGCGTTCCAGCGAGCCATGGCCGGGCTGGCGGAAGTGGCCGGCAACCCCAACGACAGCTTCTGGACCTGGCGCGACCTGATGTACCGCCTGGTGGGCAAGATCAGCCCTGAACAGTTGGAGATCATCGCCCGCCAGCTGTACATCGAAATGCTCAAGGCCGGCTACACCTCAGTGGCGGAATTCCACTATGTGCATCACGACACGGACGGCCAGCCCTACGCCGACCCTGCCGAGCTGTCCCAACGCATCAGCCAGGCGGCCGCGGCCAGTGGCATCGGCCTGACCCTGCTACCCGTGCTCTACAGCCATTCGGGATTCGGCGGCCAGGCCCCCAATGACGGCCAACGCCGCTTTATCAACAGCACGGAAAACTACCTCCAACTGCAACAGCGCTTGCAGCCCCTGCTGGCGCAACAGGCCAACCAGCAGTTGGGCCTGTGCTTTCACTCGTTGCGCGCGGTCACGCCACAGCAGATCAGCGAAGTCCTGGCCGCCAGCGACCGCCAATGCCCCGTTCACATCCACATCGCCGAACAGCAGAAGGAAGTCGACGACTGCCTGGCGTGGAGCGGACGCCGCCCGCTGCAATGGTTGCATGAGAACGTCGCAGTGGATCAACGCTGGTGCCTGGTCCACGCCACTCACGCCGATCCGGAAGAAGTCAGCCTCATGGCCAAAAGCCGGGCCATTGCCGGCCTGTGCCTGACCACCGAGGCCAACCTGGGCGACGGTATCTTCCCGGCGGTGGACTTCCTCGCCCAGGGCGGACGCCTGGGCATCGGCTCCGACAGCCACGTGTCTTTGAGCGTGGTGGAAGAACTGCGCTGGCTGGAGTACGGCCAACGCCTGCGGGACCAGCGTCGCAACCGTCTGTACCGCGCGGACCAGCCCATGGTTGGCCGCACTTTGTACGATGCCGCGCTCGCTGGCGGCGCTCAGGCGCTGGGGCAACCCATAGGTACATTGGCCGTGGGCAAGCGCGCCGATTGGCTGGTGCTGGATGGCAACGACCCTTACCTGGCCACCGCGGATGGCGACGGGATTCTCAACCGTTGGTTGTTTGCCGGCGGCGACCGCCAGGTCCGGGATGTGATGGTGGGTGGTCAGTGGGTTGTGCGTAACGGACGTCACGCCGCCGAAGAAGACAGTAGCCGGGCCTTCACCCAAGTCCTGCGCGAGCTGCTCAACTGACCCCAAGTTCGTAGGAGCCGACGTGCTGGCGAAAGCATTCTCACGAACGCCTTCGCCGGCCAGCCGGCTGCTACAGGGGATGAATCTATTTCGAGGTCTTGGCCATGGCCGAGTCCGACACCCGCCAGATCAGTCGCGTGGTGTCGTAGCCCTGCTGACGCGCCTTGCTCAGCAACTCTTCACGCACCGTCTCATTGACCTCCTTGGTCCGCGACAGCAACCACAGGTAACGGCGGTTGGGATTGCCGACAATCGCGGTCTTGTAGTCATCGCTGACATACAGCACCCAGTAGTCGCCCTTGGTCGCCCCCGGCAGCAGCCGCGAGAACCAGTTATCGAACTCGACCCACAGCTTGTCGGTCTTGCCCGGCACCTGAGGCGTTGCCGTACCACGAGCCTCCTCCCACTTCCACTCCGGGGTCAGGCAGCGGTTGAGCACCGCCACGTTGCCCTCCGGCAACAGGGTGTAGCGGGCCTCGGATTGCGCACAGTTACGCTGGAAATACATCGGCAACCGCGCCAGCTCGTACCAGGTCCCCTGGTAACGCTTGAGATCGACGTGGTTGACGGTCTTGGGCGCCAGCGAATCGTCCCGGGACGTGGCGCAGCCGGCCAAGAGCAGGCCGACCAGAAGAGTGAAAACAAAACGCATCATTATTTTTCTCCCGTGGGCCCGAAGCCCCGGTTTTTTTACTTCAGGCCTTGCCCGGAAAACATCAGAACCTTGTCACCGGCATACTGCACGCTGATAAAGCTGTTCTTGTCGCCCCAGGTGCAGCTGGACATGCCCAGCGCGCCCGAACAGTCAGTCGGCTTGCCCAGGAGTTGTTCAACCTCGGCCTTGGGCATGCCCGCCGAGAGCTTGGAATAGTTTTCCTGATTGACCTTGCTGCACGCAGCCAGCAGCACGCAGAACGACAACAGAGCGAGAGAACGCAGGGACATGGTGAACTCCTGGACGAAAGGGGGAAGGCCTGTCAGCCAACCAGAAGCTTAGAAGAGAAAACCCCCTTCTGGTTCCCCGCTCGGCCGGGTATTTCTTGCCCGCTGCTCCGGGCATTTTCCCGGTAAATCAAACACCTTTTCGCCTTGCCCTGCTGTTCGTCGGTTTTTCTCCACGAGGCCTCATCTTCAGTAATAGCCAGTCGACATAACTGCAGCGCAAAGCCCTCCACTGTGGCAAATTGACGCCCCTCGTTGACCAGCCCATCGCGGTAGTTCACTTAATGACCAGCAATATGAAATTCAGCCACAAGATCCTGCTTGCCGCCGCCCTTGTGGTGGCCGTCGCGTTCGCCTGTTTTATTCTGTTCAATGACTACCGACAGCGTGAGGCCCTGCGCAGCAGCACCGAGTCCACCATGCAGGAACTGGGCAGCCTGACCACCAGCAATATCCAGACCTGGCTGGAAAGCCGCATCCAGCTCCTGCAGTCTCTGGCCCAGCAGATCGCCGTGGACGGCAACGGCGCCGAGAGCCTGAAACGCAGCGTCGGCCTGCCCGCCTATACCAGCAACTTCCAGCTCAGTTACTTCGGCGGCCAGGACGGCGTGATGTTTTCGGTGCCGGCCGGCAATCGCGCCGCCGACTACGACCCCCGCGCCCGCGGCTGGTACAAGGCGGCCACCGGCGCGCAACGGACCATCGTCACCGAACCCTACATCGCCGCTTCATCCGGCAAACTGGTGATCACCGTGGCCACCCCGGTGCAGCATCAGAACCAGATGATCGGCGTGGCCGGCGCCGATATCGACCTGTCGAGCATCAGCGCCATCATCAACTCGCTGAACTTCGGCGGTCACGGCCAGGCCTTCATCGTCAGCGCCGACGGCAAGATCCTCATCCACCCCGACAGCAAACTGGTGCTCAAGAGCCTCGCCGAAGCCTATCCCGCAGGTGCCCCGAGCATCAGCCCCGGCCTGAAAGAAGTGCAACTGAACGGCAAGACCCAGTTCATCTCCTTCACCCACGTCAACGGCGTGCCCTCGGCCGACTGGTACGTGGCCCTGGTCCTGGACAAGGACACCGCCTTCGCCGTGCTCAGTGAATTTCGCACCTCGGCGATCATCGCCATGCTGATCGCGGTGGTGATCATCATCAGCCTGCTGGGCATGCTGATCCGCATCCTGATGCAGCCGCTGCACGTGATGGGCCGGGCCATGCACGACATCGCCGAAGGCGAAGGCGACCTGACCAAACGCCTGGTGATCCATGGCCACGACGAATTCGGCACCCTGGGGGTGTCGTTCAACCGTTTCGTCGAACGCATCCACAGTTCGATCCGCGAAGTGTCCTCGGCCACCGGTCAGGTCAATGAAGTGGCCCTGCGCGTAGTCGCCGCCTCCAACTCGTCGATGTTCAACTCCGACCAACAGGCTTCGCGCACCAGCAGCGTGGCCGCAGCCATCAACCAACTGGGCGCCGCTGCCCAGGAAATCGCCCAGAACGCCGCCCTCGCCTCGCAGCACTCCAGCGAGGCCCGCAGCCTGGCGCAAGACGGCCAGCAAGTGGTGGATCAGACCATCGCCGCCATGCATCAGCTGTCGGCAAAGATCAGCAGCTCCTGCGACAACATCGAGACCCTCAACAGCAACACGGTGAACATCGGGCAGATCCTCGAAGTCATCACCAGCATTTCTCAGCAGACCAACCTGCTGGCCCTCAACGCCGCCATCGAAGCGGCTCGCGCCGGTGAGGCCGGACGCGGTTTCGCGGTGGTAGCGGACGAGGTGCGTAACCTCGCCCACCGCACCCAGGATTCGGCGCAGCAAGTGCAGAAAATGATCGAGGAGCTGCAAGTGGGCGCCCGTGAAGCGGTGGGCACCATGACCGAGAGTCAGCGTGAGAGCGAAAGCAGCGTCGGCATCGCCAACCAGGCCGGCGAACGCCTGGGCAGCGTGACCCAGCGCATCGGCGAAATCGACGGCATGAACCAGTCGGTGGCCACCGCCACCGAGGAGCAGACCGCGGTGGTGGAGTCGATCAACGTCGACATCACCGAAATCAACACCCTGAATCAGGAAGGGGTGGAAAACCTGCAAGCCACCCTGCGCGCCTGCGCCGACCTGGAACAACAGGCCAAGCGCCTGCAGCACCTGGTGGGCAGCTTCCGTATCTGAGGAGCAGCTTCGCCGGCAAGCCGGCTCCTACCACTCTTCCGTAGGAGCCGGCTTGCCGGTCAAAGCGCGCTTAAAAACGCGAACCAGGCTCGCGCAGGAAAGCCAGTTCCTCGGCAGTGGACTCACGACCGAGGATGGCGTTGCGATGGGGAAAGCGCCCGAAGCGGGCAATGATTTTCTGGTGCCGTTCGGCGTAGTCCAACTGATCGGCGAACACCGGGCGATCGTCCTCCGGTTGTTCGTCGTGCAGGGCAGCAAAGCGGGAAACCCCTTCGTTCTGCACCGCCAGATGCTCGCAATGCTCGAACACCAGGTAGATGAAGCAGCGCTGCATGGCCGGCAGGCGCCGGTCAAAATCCGCGGCAATGCCTTGCGCCACCAGTGCCTGGGCACGGGTATCGCCGGAGAACGCCTTGGGCGTATCGCGATAGATCATCCGCGGCAACTGATCGAGCAACAGCACCAGGGCCAGCCAACCTTGGGGACTTTGCGTCCACTCGGTCAATCCGCCAGCCAGTGCCTGCTCCACCAGACCACCAAAGCGCTGGCGCGCTTCGAGGTCCTGGCTGTCGCGTTTGCCAAACCACAGCCCGCCCTTGGCAGCGACCACCTCTGCCGGCTTTTCGGCTGAACCGAACCACCAATCAAGCAGAGGCTGCCAGGACTGGGTCATGTCTTATTCCTTGTGGTAGCCCGTCACACGAGCCACTTCTTCCTTGGAACCAAGGAATACGGCAACACGCTGGTGCAGGCCTTCAGGCTGAATGTCGAGGATACGCTGGCGACCGTCGGTAGAAGAACCGCCAGCCTGTTCGATGAGGAAGGACATCGGATTGGCTTCGTACATCAGCCGCAGTTTGCCCGGCTTCTCCGGCTCGCGGCTGTCGCGTGGGTACATGAACAGGCCGCCACGGGTCAGGATACGGTGCACGTCGGCGACCATGGCCGCGACCCAGCGCATGTTGTAGTTCTTTTTCAGTGGCCCGGTGTCGCCGGCCAGCAGCTCACTCACGTAGCGCTTGACCGGGGCTTCCCAGTGACGCTCGTTGGACATGTTGATGGCGAATTCCTGGGTGGATTCCGGGATCTTGATGTCTTCGTGGGTCAGCACGAAGCTGCCCATTTCACGGTCCAGGGTGAAGCCCTTGACGCCATGCCCCAGGGTCAGGATCAGCATGGTCTGCGGGCCGTAGATGGCGTAACCGGCAGCAACCTGCTGGGTGCCCGGCTGAAGGAAGGCCTTTTCGTTCAAGGCTTCGTTCTGGCTCAGGTACTCGTTCGGGCAACGCAGCACCGAGAAGATGGTGCCAACGGGCGCGTTGATATCGATGTTCGACGAACCGTCCAGCGGGTCGAATACCAGCAGGTAGGCACCTTTCGGGTATTTACCGGGGATCTGGTAGGCATTGTCCATTTCCTCGGACGCCATGCCGGCCAGGTGACCGCCCCATTCGTTGGCTTCCAGGAGGATCTCGTTGGAAATCACGTCGAGCTTCTTCTGCACTTCGCCCTGCACGTTTTCCGTGCCCATGCTGCCCAGAACACCACCCAGGGCGCCTTTGGACACAGCGTGGCTGATCTCCTTGCAAGCACGCGCCACCACTTCGATCAGGAAGCGCAGATCGGCAGGAGTGTTGTTGCTGCGGGTCTGCTCAATCAAATAGCGACTCAGGGTAACGCGGGACATGGAAGGCTCCGGAGGAATGGGGGGACTAAAAACCCGCGCAGTTTAACGCGAGTCGGGGCGCATTTCCTCCTCTCAGACAGGGAACCGGCAGATAGAGTTCAGGCACCGGTTTCAGCGTAGCCACAAAACCTCAGCCATGACTGGCCACAGCGCCCTCTGCCATCCCCGCAACCGCTCAGGATTTGACCGCCGGCTTGCGCAGCAGACTGAAGGCCATGCCGGCCAATGCCAGCACCCCCAGGAGCAGCACCGCCCACAGGCCGATTTTTTTCCAGTCCGGCCCGCTGGCCACGGCGACGTCCGGCGGCGCCGCAGTGGACGTCGTCAATTGCGCCGCGCCTTCGACCTTGGCCTGGCCCAGTTCCTTGAGACGCTGCGGACTGTAGTCAGGAATCAGGGTGGCCAACGGCAGGTTGGCCGCTGTTGCGGTCGGGTTGCCCAGCGCCAGGGTATAGGGCCCGGCGCCACGAGCCAGGAACACCAGTTGCGTGCCGCGTACGGCAAATTGCAGAGTCGGCGCCTCCGCGCCCAGGCCGCCGCCACGCTCATCCACTGTCAATTTGAGCTGCTGCACGGTCTGCCCCGGCAATTGCAGTTCGTTCTGCTGCACGTCCTGGCCGTTCTGGGTCAGGCGGTACAGCAGGCCATTGCTCAGGGGCTGCCAGGGCAGGCTGCTCTCACGGCGTCCGTACAATGTTGCGGGCGCCAGACTATTGGCCTGTTTGAGCTCGACCCGCACGCGCTCGACATTCAGCCCCTTGGGCAACTGCCAACTGTACTCACCGGCCTTGGCGGCCGTGCCGCCCAGCGGTTGCGACCACACCAGCGGCGACGGCAGGCTGCTGGTGGTGCTGCTCTGCAACTGCACGGAAGTGAGCACCGGCGCCGCCTGTGGGGTGTTCCACAGCAAGCGCAGGTAACGTGCCGACTGCCCGGGCAAAGCCACCTCATGCTGCTCGACCCGCTCGTCGGCAAACGACAGCCGTGCCACCTGGCCTTCTCCCCAGGATTGCCAGTGCTGCAGATCGTCACTGGCCTCGATGCTGAAACGCTGGAAACCGTCGCGCTCACTGGTCCAGTCCAGCACCAGTTGTTGCAGCGGCGCCTTGATGGCGCTGGCATCCAGCAACCAGCCACGCAGGACTTCTTCACCCGCCTCCAACTCAGTGGCTGGCTGCACTTGAACCAGCGTGCCATTGGCGTTGGACTGCACCCGCACACTGGGGATGCTGTCGCCAGCTTGCGCCGAGTTGTACAGCGGGAACCACTTCACATCAGCAAGGCTGCGCTGCTCGCGAGTCTGCGCCTGCTGACGGGCCACGGCATAGGCCTGGGGCTCGCCGGCGGCGTTGAACACGCGAATATCCCGCAGATCGATCTGGCTGGCCTGGAGCTGCACGGCGAGCGGCAGCTCTAGGCGGTACCAGGGGCCTTCGCCGCTCAGGGTCAAGGGCACCTGGGACTTGAAGTCCCCGGGCTTGTCCTGGGCCACGGCGGACAATGCCACACACAGGCCCGCAGCCCCCCACCAGCGCAGGTTCAACTTCTGACTCAAGACGACACTCCTTCATTCAAGGGCTTGCCGGCTTCAGGCTCGGCCTCGACCCGCTTGGGCGGCAAGGGGGCGAAATAGCCCACCACCAGCAACAACACACCGACCCCGATGAAAGAGACGATCCGCGCCAGCCCGCCACGATTGCTCAACTCCACCAGGAACAGCTTGGCCACCACCACCGCGATCAACGCCGCGCCGATCAGCCAGACTTCGCGGCGATGGCGCACATGCCCGCCGATCATCAAGCCCAGGGCAATCAGGGTCCAGACGATGGACAGCCCGGCCTGGACCATCATCGACTCAAGCAACGCATCCGCCTGGAACGACACGCCGCTCCAATGGTGAGCCGCGCGCATGACCAGCACGGTGAAGAAGGCGAACAGGGAAACCCCCGCCACAAACTGGGCGCCGCGCTCGGCGTAATCGCTCCGAAGCGCCAGCACCTGCACCGCGCTGCGGGACCACACATACACCCCGAACAGGGCAAACAGCAGCCCCAGCTCCAGGGGATTGAGCAGCGGCAAGTAAGGCAACGGCTCGGCACGGCCGTCGCTGAAGGTATTGGCCAGCCAGAACCAGCCCAGCATCAACATCGCCAAGGGCAGCGCGGCATACAGGCGGTACTCCTTGGAATGCGCGGCAACCGGCCACGGCCAATGGCGCGGCGCGGCCATGGCCACCAGATACAGGCTCGGCAGGATCGCCCAGCCCAGCCAGCGCCAGGCGTTGTACTGCTCGGACAACAGCAGCAAGGCGTAGCGCAGTTCCAGCGCCAACACCCCCAGCAGCAGCCAGCAACCCAGCACATGGGCGATGCTCAGGACCCGCGTCGGCAGCCATGCCGCCAGGCGCCGCAGACTGAAGAAGTGCACGGCGAACAGCAGGGTCCAGGCCAGCCAGCCCAGATCCGCCGCCGGGTGATAACGCGGTGCCCAAGCCGCCAGCAGCACCAGGGCTCCCGCCGGTATCAGCAGGCTGCACACCAGGCCCAGGGACTTCCACTGCAGGCGCACCGCCAGCAGCGCGCAGAACAGCACGCTGGCTGCGGTGATCAGCAGCAACAGGCTCGCCTGCCAATGGGCCGGGGCGAAGCGCAGTACTTCCTTGAGCCAGGTAAAGGCCCACCAGCAAGCACCCCAGGCCAACAACAGGTCGGACAGGCGCCCCAGGCTCAAGGCATCGAACGCTGAGCCATTATGGCCCCGCTGCAAGCGCCAGGCCCCTACCAGCGCCGCCAGAGCCAGGACCATCGGCGTCCAGAAGTCGCCATTGGCCAGGGGCCGCGCAGCGTCCGCCACCGCCACGAAATACCAGCCCGAACCGGCCAGCAGGAAGGTGCTGCCGCCAATCACCTGGAGCACCAGGCCAAAGACAAAACTGGCCCGCTGTTGCAAGTACAGGCTGAGCCAGATGATCAACAGCCCGCTGGCGGCCCAGACCCCGCTGGCAGTACGCCAAGGCAGCACAAACAGCACCGCCAGGTTGATCATCATCAAGCCCGCCAGCAGCACCACCGACAGCCCCCGCAACAAGCGCGGGTCCTTGCGCACCATGTCATTGCGGGCGGCCAGGAGCATGCCGCCAATGAGCGCCAGCCCAATCAGCGAGGCGCTCATCAGGCCGCTCCAGCCGGCGCTGAAGACTGCGCTGGCGTCGCCGTCCGCCCCTTGCAGGCGCATCAGGAACAAGGCCCCGCCGAGCAACTGGATGCCGAATGCCGTGAACAGGAAGGCCCGCGATTGCAGGCGCAGGCCGACCCACAAGGTCGCCAGCCCGGCCAGGGCCCAACTGATGGCCGTGCCCTGGGTGAAGAAGAACAAGGGCGCCAGCAGATACAGGAAACCTAGCCCAAGCACCGCCAGGAGAGACGCAATGCCCTGCTCCCAGGTCGAAGGCAAGGACTTATCGGCCCGTCGCAGTTGGTCAAAGCTGAACAGCAACGCGCCACCGAGCAGCAATGCCCCCAAAGGCGCACCGGCCAGCAGGCTGGTGTTCCCGGGACTCAATTCACTGAGGAAAGCCAGGGCCGAGCCCGCCTGCAACAGCAAGGCGAAGGCCCGGGCCAATGGCCGCTGCTGACGCAGGCCGAGCCAGAAGATCCCCGCGCCCTCCACGGCCCAGGCCGCCGACGTCCAGCGCGCATCCAGGCCCAACGGAATGGCTAGGCTGGCGAAAATCACCCCCAGGGCCAGGCAGGTTTCCCCCAGCAACAGGGCGCGCCCCCCCATCAGCACCCGCGCCAGGACCATGTAGATCAAGCCCAGGGCCAGGGCACTGAAAGACGCCGCGAACTCCAGATGCCGGACCAGCGCCAGTTGCAAACCGAAAGCCACCAACGGCGGGCCGAAGAGCAGGCTGCCATCGACGTAGTCACCCTTGCGTGCGGACCAGTGCAGCAGCGCCTGACGATCGGCGTGCGCCGGAGCATCGGTCATTTCCAGCAGCTTGCGCCGGGTGAACAGCAGGCCAATGGCCAGGTACATGAGGAAGAACAGGATCAGGAACGGCTCGGTACTCCACAGCAGCTCCGGGGCATAGGAGCGCAGGCCCCAGGCGAAACCGATGCCGAAGGTGCCGACAAAGCCGATCAGGTTCAGCAGGCGCCAGGCCTTGAACCAGGCAATGCCGAGGATGCCGGCATTGAGCAGGGCGAAGTAGCTGAACAGCGCCACATGGCTGCCGGCGCCGGTGGACGTCAGGATGGGCGCGGCAAAACCGCCCAGGGCGGCGGCCGCCGCCAGACCCAGGGCATCCTGGGTAATGGCCAGGATCGCCGAAAACACGGTCACGGCCACCAGCAGGCCCAAAGCCGCAGAAGGGTCGAGCAACGGGTGCAGGCGCATGGCCGCGAACACCGTCAGGTAGAGCACGGCGATGCCGGTGCCCTGCAGCATCAGGGCGTAGTTGCTGTTGCGCCGCCGCAGCCACCAACCCAGCCCCAAGAGGCCCAGGGAGCTGGCCGCCACCCCGGCATAACGCAATTCGATGGGCACCACCATGCCTTCTGTGGCATAGCGCAGGAGGAAGGCCAGGCCGAGGAACAACAGCACCACGCCGACCCGCAGCACGGTGTTGCCGCCAAACAGCCAGTTGCGTGCACCGCTGATGGCGCGTTCGATTAGGTTCGGTTGCAGGTCCACAGGGGCCGCAGCTGGCTCTGGCTCCCGGGACGACACCTGGGGCCCGGGTTGCCAGACCGACTCCGGCAGCGGCTGGCTGGCTTGGATTGCCGCGGCAGGGCGCACCGCAGCAGGCAGTTCCCAGACCAGCTCGGGGGCAGCCGGCTCCACAGGCTGGACTTCGTCAAGAATGAATTCAGGCAGGTCTTCGCGTTCCGCCGCGGCGCTCGTGCCTGCGCGAGCCTCGGCAAGCGGGGCATTGACCAGGGGCTCGGCCGCAGGTTCGGCGGCGGGGCTAGCGTTGCTTTCCAGCAGCGCAAGACGCTGGCCCAGGGTGGCCAGGGCCTTTTTCGCCTGTTCCAGCTCACGGTGCTGGTCGACAACCTGGCGATGCAGGGCGCCGAAGCGAATGGCCAGGCCGACAGCCAGGCCCAGCAGGGCACCGATCAGGGCATCACTGATGGACTCATCAACGATCCACCCCAGCACCAACCCCAACAGCATGAACATCCATTGCATGTGTCGATATCCCTAAGCGGTCCACTAAAGGACAGGTACAGCTGTGTTGACGCGTTCGCCGGCAAGCCGGCCCCTACGGAGATTGTAGGCGCCGGCTTGCCAGCGCAGGTCTGTCCCCGATTGGAAGCCGAGCGTGGCCCGAAAGACACCATCCGGGAGATAAAATCGGCGCTCAGTATATCGACCCGACCCAACAAACGTTGGGCCTTATGCACAGTTCGAGAATTCTCCCAAACGCCTCACTCCAGCGCCTTCCAGATCTGCGTGGCGTATTCACGGATGGTCCGGTCCGAAGAAAACCAGCCCATGCGCGCCGTGTTGAGCACCGCCGAACGCCACCATTCCTTGGCGTCGTGCCAACGCTCCTCGACCCGAGCCTGGGCACTCCAGTAGGCATCGAAATCGGCGCAGACCAGGAACCGGTCGTAGTCGATCAGCGAATCGATCAGCCCGGTGTAACGCGACGGATCATCCGGGGAGAACACCCCGCCACGAATCGCCTGCAGCACATCGCTGAGCCGATGGGAGGCGGCGATATCCGGCACCGCGCTGAATTCGCCATTGCGCTTGCGCGCCTCCACCTGCTGGGCGCTGAGACCGAAGATGAACATGTGTTCGGCACCCACCTGCTCGCACATTTCGACGTTGGCACCATCCAGGGTGCCGATGGTCAGGGCGCCGTTGAGGCCGAACTTCATGTTGCTGGTGCCCGAAGCCTCGAAGCCGGCGGTGGAGATCTGCTCCGACAGGTCGGCGGCGGGAATGATGCTTTCCGCCAGGCTGACGTTGTAGTTGGGCAGGAACACCACTTTGAGCAAGCCACGTACAGTCGGGTCGCTGTTCACCGTACGGGCGATGTCGTTGGTCAATTTGATGATCAGCTTGGCCTGGTGATAACTGGCGGCCGCCTTGCCGGCAAAGATCTTCACCCGGGGCACCCAATCGGTTTCCGGCTCGGCGCGGATCGCCTGGTACAGCGCCACGGTATGCAGCAGGTTGAGCAACTGGCGCTTGTACTCGTGAATACGCTTGACCTGCACATCGAACAGCGCCGCCGGGTTGACCGCGATGCCCAGGCGCTCATGGATGATCGCCGCCAAAGCACGCTTGCTGTGCAGCCGCTGTTCGGCGAACTGCTTGCGAAAGGCGGCTTTCTCGGCGAAGGGTTCCAGCCCCAGTAGCAGCGCCTCGGGATTGTCCAGCAGCTCGGGGCCCAGGACGTCCACCAGCATTTCGGTCAGTTGCGGGTTGGCCTGATACAGCCAGCGGCGGAAGGTGATGCCGTTGGTCTTGTTGTTGATCCGCTCCGGGTACAGTTTGTGCAGCTCGGAGAACACCGTGCTGCGCATCAACTGGGTGTGCAGGCCGGACACGCCATTGACGCTGTGGGAGCCGAGGAACGCCAGGTTGCCCATGCGCACCCGGCGGCCGTTGTCTTCCTCGATCAGCGACACGGCCCGCAGCACGTCGAAATCATGCAGGCCCTTGGCCCGCAATGAGTCGATGTGCTGGGCGTTGATCAGATAGATGATCTGCATGTGCCGCGGCAGCATGCGTTCCATCAGGCCCACCGGCCAGGTTTCCAGGGCCTCGGGCAACAGGGTGTGGTTGGTGTAGGCCAGGGTGTCCACGGTGATCTGCCACGCCGCATCCCAGGCGATGCCGTGCAGGTCCACCAATTGGCGCATCAGCTCGGCCACGGCAATCGACGGGTGGGTGTCATTGAGCTGGATGGCCGCGTGCTCGCCGAGGCTGAGCACCGATTCGTGCATGTTCTTGTGGCGCCGCAGCAAATCCTGCAACGACGCCGAGACGAAAAAGTACTCCTGGCGCAGACGCAGTTCCTGGCCCGCCTCGGTGCTGTCGGCCGGGTACAGCACCCGGGAGATGCTCTCGGCCCGGGCCACTTCCGCCACCGCCCCCAGGTGGTCACCGGCGTTGAAACGCTCCAGGTGCAAATCCTCCATGGCCCGGGCCCGCCACAGACGCAAGGTGTTGACGCTGGCCCCACGCCAGCCCACCACTGGAGTGTCGTAGGCCACCGCCCTGACGATCTCAGCCGGCCGCCAGACCTGGCGAATGTTGCCCGCTTCGTCGGTCACGCTGTCGACGCTGCCGCCAAAGCCGATGGAGTAGATCACCTCGGGGCGCTCGAACTCCCAGGGGTTGCCGAAATCCAGCCAGTGTTCGGTCTGCTCCTGCTGCCAGCCGTCGACAATCGCCTGGCGGAACAGGCCGTGCTCGTAACGGATACCGTAGCCGTGACCGGCCAGGCCCAGGGTCGACATGCTCTCCATGAAACACGCCGCCAGGCGCCCCAGGCCACCATTGCCCAGGGCCGCATCGGGCTCCAGCAGGCGGATGCGTTCCAGGTCCACCCCCAGATCGGTGAGGGCCTCGCGGGCCACGTCCAGCAGGCCAAGATTGCTCAGGCTGTCAAACAGCAAGCGACCGATCAGGAACTCCAGGGACAGGTAATACACCCGCTTCTGACCCTTGCGGTACATCTGTCGCGTGTGATCCATCCAGTGATCGACCATATGGTCCCGTGCCGCCAGGGCAATGGCCTCGAACCAGTCGTGGTCGAAGGCGTGATCCGGGTCTTTGCCAACCGCGTAGGTGAGTTTGGTCAAGACGGCTTCGCGAAAGGCGGCCACCTCAGCGTCACGAACAAGGGATTCCTGAGTCATCGATACGACCTCTGACGAGATACACAGTGAGCATGGAATGGTCTGAGCCTAGTCGGTCTGACACGGAGCGAAGGCTCTGGTTCGGCGCTGTCTCAAATGGCTCGACTCACGAGAGAGCCTTGCGCGCCTGCGGGGGAAAAAGATGCAGATGCCGTGCCGCCAGGGACTAATCGCAAGGCAGACAAGAAAAATCCGACCTAAAGTCGTTCAAAAATCCACCAGTCCCGGTATGATCGCGCGCCCTGGAACATGCCGGAAAAACCACCTTGATGAAGTCCAACCTGATCGCTGCCGCGGAAATCGACCGTCTCGATACCTGGGCCAAATACTCCGCGCCCATGTGCGGTTCCTGCATGTCCAGCTGCTGCACCCTGCCGGTGGAAGTGAAGATCAAGGACCTGATCCGCATTGGTATCGTCGACGAATTCGAGCGCGGCGAACCGGCGAAGAACATTGCCAAGCGCCTGCAGAAAGAAGGCATCGTCGAGCGCTACAACCAGAAGTCGGAAATCTTCACCTTGCAGCGCATGAGCAACAACGACTGCCTGTATCTGGATCGTAAAAGCCGCCTGTGCACCATTTATGACAAGCGCCCGGACACCTGCCGCAACCACCCGAAGATCGGCCCGCGCCCGGGCTACTGCGCCTACAAGCCCAAGCCCCAGGAGCGCCCGACCAATACCAGCAGTCGAACCCTGGAACGTTTCTGATCCCCTGCCCTTCAGGCTGCCAGGGCTGCCCGACTCCCACCGCAGCTAGCGCTGCCGTAGCCGCTGCCGAGCAGCGCAAGGCTGCGAACCGCTGCAAGGCAGCCGCAAGACGGCCAGCACGGTAGCTCAGGCACTACGCGCCGCCTGGGTTGACGGCCGCTGCGCGCCCGGTCGCAGCCTCGCAGGCTCGGCAGCGGCTACAGGTTTTCTCCAGGCATAAAAAAACGCCCCCGGTCTCGCGACCGGGGGCGTTTTCATTCAGCCGGAACTAAAGACTCAGTTCTTGGCTTTCTTGGCAGCGCGGGTACGCTCGCCTTCGTCCAGGATCTTCTTGCGAAGACGGATGGACTTAGGAGTCACTTCACACAGCTCGTCGTCCTGGATGAATTCCAGAGCCTGTTCCAGGGTGAAGCGAACAGGTGGAACCAGGGCGATGGTTTCGTCTTTACCCGAAGCACGCATGTTGTCGAGCTTCTTGCCCTTGGTAGGGTTGACGCCCAGGTCGTTGTCACGGCTGTTCAGACCGACGATCTGACCGTTGTAGATTTCCTGGCCGTGCTCGACGAACAGCTTGCCGCGCGCCTGCAGGGTTTCCAGGGAGTAGGTCAGGGCCTTGCCGGTTTCTACCGATACCAGGACGCCGTTCTGACGGCCGGACATGTGGCCGGACTTCATCGGAGCGTAACGATCGAAGATCGAGGTCAGGATGCCTGCGCCGTTGGTCAGGGTCAGGAACTGGTTACGGAAACCGATCAGACCACGGGCTGGAATGTTGTATTCCAGGCGTACACGGCCCTTGCCATCCGGAACCATGTTGCTCAGGTCGCCCTTACGCAGGCCCATTTCTTCCATGACCTTGCCCTGGGATTCTTCAGGGATGTCGATGGTGACGTTTTCGAACGGTTCCTGCTTCACGCCATCCACTTCACGGATGATCACTTCAGGACGGCCAACGCCCATCTCGAAGCCTTCGCGACGCATGGTTTCGATCAGTACCGACAGGTGCAGCTCACCACGGCCGGAGACCTTGAACTTGTCAGCCGAGTCGCCTTCTTCAACGCGCAGAGCAACGTTGTACAGCAGCTCTTTGTCCAGACGTTCCTTGATGTTACGGCTGGTCACGAACTTGCCTTCTTTACCGCAGAATGGCGAGTCGTTGACCTGGAAGGTCATGGAAACGGTTGGCTCGTCGACGCTCAGTGGCTTCATCGCTTCGACAACAGTCGGATCGCACAGGGTGTCGGAGATGAACAGCTCGTCGAAACCGCTGATGCAAACGATGTCGCCAGCAGCGGCTTCTTCAACGTCTACACGGTGCAGGCCGTGGTGACCCATCAGCTTGAGGATACGACCGTTACGGCGCTTGCCGTTGACGTCGATGGCCACAACCGGGGTGTTGGGCTTGACGCGACCGCGAGCGATACGGCCAACGCCGATCACACCCAGGAAGCTGTTGTAGTCCAGAGCGGAAACCTGCATCTGGAACGGACCGTCACGGTCAACGCTTGGCGCTGGCACGTTGTCGACGATCGACTGGTACAGCGGGGTCATGTCTTCAGCCATTTCGGTGTGGTCCAGACCGGCAATGCCGTTCAGGGCCGAGGCGTAGACGACTTTGAAGTCCAGCTGTTCTTCGGTGGCACCCAGGTTGTCGAACAGGTCGAAGATCTGGTCCAGAACCCAGTCAGGACGCGCGCCCGGACGGTCAACCTTGTTGATCACCACGATTGGACGCAGGCCGGCTTCGAACGCCTTCTTGGTCACGAAACGGGTTTGCGGCATCGGGCCGTCTTGAGCGTCGACCAGCAGCAGTACGGAGTCGACCATGGACATTACGCGCTCAACTTCGCCGCCGAAGTCGGCGTGGCCCGGGGTGTCCACGATGTTGATGTGGTAGCCGTTCCAGTTGATGGCGGTGTTTTTCGCCAGGATGGTAATACCGCGTTCTTTTTCCTGGTCGTTGGAGTCCATCACGCGCTCGTCGTTGAGCTCGTTGCGCTCCAGGGTGCCGGATTGACGCAGGAGTTTGTCTACCAGGGTGGTCTTACCATGGTCAACGTGGGCAATGATGGCGATGTTGCGTAGATTTTCGATCACTTGTGTATCTCGATCAGAGGATTCGGTGTGCTGACAAATGCTGGCAGCGATTAACAATAGAGTCAGGCCTGGCCGTTACAGCTGGACGGCGGCGTCGGGGGGCCGGTGACGCAAGCCACAGGCGAACATCCCCGGGCACTTAGCTCGGTCTATAAACGCGCACATTGGCATGTCCCTCACTGAGCAGATGGTGAGCATGCAGGCGACTCATGACGCCTTTGTCGCAATACAGCAGGTACTGGCGCGTAGGGTCCAGTTCCTTGAAGCGGGCGTTCAATGCATAGAACGGCAGCGCTTGTACTTCGATGCCAGCAAGCTCCAGCGGGTCGTCTTCCTGGGCATCCGGGTGACGGATGTCGATGACGATCTGACCGGCCAGCGCCTCACTGACTTCTTCAATCTGCAAATCCTGGCCCAACTCGTCGATCACCCGATCGATCGGCACCAGTTTGGCCCGCTCGATCGCACGCTCGAGCACCGCCATATCGAATTCTTTCTCTTCATGCTCGACGCGATGGCGCTTGGCATGGGTCTTGGGGTTCACCGAGATGACCCCGCAGTACTCCGGCATGTGCTTGGCGAAGTCGGCAGTGCCGATCTCTTCGGCCAGGTCGATGATGTCCTGCTTGTGACTGGCGATCAGCGGGCGCAGCACCAGCTTCTCGGTCACGCAGTCGATCACCGACAGGTTGGGCAACGTCTGGCTGGACACCTGGGAAATCGCCTCGCCGGTCACCAGCGCGTCGATGTGCAGACGGTCGGCGATGCTTGAGGCGGCACGCAACATCATACGCTTCAAAATGACGCCCATATGACTGTTGTCGACTTTGCCGAGAATTTCCCCGAGCACTTCCTCGAACGGCACGCTGACGAACAGCACCCGCTGGGAGCTGCCGTACTTCTTCCATATATAGTGCGCGACTTCCATCACGCCCAGTTCGTGGGCACGGCCGCCCAGATTGAAGAAGCAGAAGTGGCTCATCAGGCCACGGCGCATGACCTGATAAGCGGCGACCGTGGAATCGAAGCCGCCGGACATCAGCACCAGGGTCTGTTCCAGGGCGCCCAGCGGGTAGCCACCGATACTGTTGTGCTGGCTGTGGATCACGAACAACCGTTGGTCGCGAATTTCCATCCGCACTTCGATTTCCGGCTCTTTGAGGGAAATGCCGGCGGCGCCGCACTGCCGACGCAGCTGGCTGCCGACGTACTTTTCCACATCCATGGAGCTGAATTCATGCTTGCCGGCACGCTTGCAGCGCACCGAGAAAATCTTCCCGGGCAAGGCCTCGCCGAAGTGCTGCTTGCACTTGGCAACGATGTCGTCGAAGTCGCCCAGCGGGTACTCGTCAACCTGCAGGAAATGCGCGATGCCGGGCATGCAACTCAGGCGCTCGGTCAGCTCCTTCAGGGCCTTGGGCTCGCTGAGGGCGGTTTCCAGCTCGAGGTTGTCCCACACACCATTGACCACCACGGCCGGGTCCAGATCGCGGAGCACGGCACGGATGTTCTTGGCCAACTGACGGATGAAACGCATCCGTACCGGGCGGCTCTTGATGGTGATTTCCGGGAAAACTTTAACGATTAGTTTCATGAAAACTGCGCGCGCTGGGCCAGCCGAAAAAGGGGGGCGCGGATTATAGCGGAAATTGCTCAAGGTTTAACCAATTAATGTGCAGAAGGTTTTAGGTGCACCAAAACGGGTCATTTATCAAAGAAGACGCTACATTGCAGTGCGCCAAATGCCGGCATTACGCCAAATCCGCCGCACAAAGCGTGATTTTGGGGCAGAAAACCCATCTCGGGGCACTGGCATGCAATTTGCTCCCTTGTGAGGCAGGTTGCCATGGCAGAGTATTCGCGCCGGCATCACCCACATTCTAAGGGCACTCCAACACCAAGCCCGAAGCCACCCGGAGGACACTATGTCGAAGTCGGTTCAACTCATCAAAGATCATGACGTCAAATGGATTGATCTGCGCTTCACTGACACCAAGGGCACTCAACATCACGTGACCATGCCGGCCCGTGATGCGCTGGATGAAGACTTCTTCGAATCCGGCAAGATGTTCGACGGTTCCTCCATCGCTGGCTGGAAAGGCATCGAAGCCTCCGACATGATCCTGATGCCGGACGACGAAACCGCCGTGCTGGACCCGTTCACCGAAGAACCGACCCTGATCCTGGTCTGCGACATCATCGAACCTTCGAGCATGCAAGGTTACGACCGCGACCCACGCGCCATTGCCAAGCGCGCCGAAGAGCACCTGAAAGCCACCGGCATCGGCGACACCGTATTCGCCGGTCCAGAGCCAGAGTTCTTCATCTTTGACCAAGTGAAATTCAAGTCCGACATCTCCGGTTCCATGTTCAAGATCTACTCCGAACAAGGTTCCTGGATGTCCGACCAGGACATCGAAGGCGGCAACAAGGGCCACCGTCCAGGCGTCAAAGGCGGCTACTTCCCGGTTCCACCGTTCGACCACGACCACGAAATCCGTACCTCCATGTGCAACGCACTGGAAGAAATGGGCCTGACCGTCGAAGTTCACCACCACGAAGTGGCGACTGCCGGCCAGAACGAAATCGGCGTCAAGTTCAACACCCTGGTGAAGAAAGCCGACGAAACCCAGACCCTGAAATACGTCGTGCACAACGTGGCCGACGCCTACGGTCGTACTGCCACCTTCATGCCTAAGCCACTGTACGGCGACAACGGCTCGGGCATGCACGTGCACATGTCGATCTGGAAAGACGGCAAAAACACCTTCGCTGGCGAAGGCTATGCCGGCCTGTCCGACACCGCTCTGTACTTCATCGGCGGCATCATCAAGCACGGTAAGGCCCTGAACGGCTTCACCAACCCGGCCACCAACTCCTACAAGCGTCTGGTTCCAGGCTTCGAAGCCCCGGTCATGCTGGCCTACTCGGCACGCAACCGTTCCGCTTCGATCCGTATTCCTTACGTGTCGAGCCCTAAAGCCCGCCGTATCGAAGCCCGTTTCCCGGACCCGGCTGCCAACCCATACCTGGCCTTCGCTGCTCTGCTGATGGCCGGCCTGGACGGTATCCAGAACAAGATCCACCCTGGCGACGCCGCTGACAAAAACCTGTACGACCTGCCGCCTGAAGAGGCCAAAGAGATCCCACAAGTTTGCGGCAGCCTGAAGGAAGCCCTGGAAGAGCTGGACAAAGGTCGTGCGTTCCTGACCAAAGGCGGCGTTTTCAGCGACGACTTCATCGACGCTTACATCGCCCTGAAAAGCGAAGAAGAGATCAAGGTCCGTACCTTCGTACACCCACTGGAATACGAGCTGTACTACAGCTGCTGATCCGGTAGCGCCGGCGCAAGCCGCGTGATCGAGAGGCCTCCTTCGGGAGGCCTTTTTTATGCCCGCGCATTTGCCCTGCCCGGGGTGGTTGCGTGCATCATGGGCGCCGCCCTTCTCTTATCTGCCGAGCCCGCCCATGACTTCGCGCCTCAACTTGTGCCTCGCCCTGACCTGCAGCCTGCTCACCACAGCCGCCTGCGCCACCGAAGCCCCCGCCGCTCTCGCCCCGTTGCTCGGCAGCATCGGCGAACGCCTGGCCATTGCCGATCAGGTGGCCCTGAGCAAATGGGACAGCCACAAGGCTGTCGAGGACCGTCCTCGGGAACAGCAGGTGATTGCCGGCGCCACGGCCCAGGCCGCCACCTATCACCTGAGCGAGGAAAGGGTTGGGCAGTTCTTCGCCGCCCAGATCGAAGCCAACAAACTGGTGCAGTACGCCAGGCTGTCCAGCTGGCACCTGCAAGGCCGGGCGCCAGACACCCCGCGCCAGGACCTGGCCGGACAGATCCGACCACAACTCGATCAGTTACAAAAACGTCTGCTGCAGCAACTGGCCGACTTCAGCCCCCATGCCGGCGATCGCCAATGCCCGCAATGGCTGGCCCAGGCCAATCAGGCCGCCAGCCGCGACCCGCTGCAGCAACTGGCAATGGTCCGCGCCACCGCTGAGTTATGTGTGTTCAAAGGTTAACCGCGCCCGCGTCCAGCCTCGCGCCGCCCTATGCTGAGCCTTTCAACCGCGAACCTGTAAAGGGCTGGAATCACCGTGATGCGCGTCGCCGCTTTTTGCCTGTTGTGGATAACGGCGCTGCCCGCCAGCGCAGAACCTTACGCCCAACTGCAGTTGCAGGGCGTGCCAGAGCACGGCGCGCTGCGGGCCAACAACGGCAGCTTCAAGGTGCAGGTGGCGCTGGTGCCGGACTTGCAGCCGCAGCATCACCTGCGCCTGCTGCTGGACGATCAGGCGTATGGCGCCCCGAGCCGGGGCCCCGAGTTGCCGCTGGTGAATATTGACCGCGGCCAACATCGTCTGGCCGTGCAGGTCCTCGACGGCGCGAAGGTGCTGCAACAGAGTCCGAGCATCACCTTCACCCTACTGCGAGCCCATCGCCGCTGAGTGCAAACCTCAACCGCGCACCACCCCGCTGGCCAGCAGCTTGGCGATAGTCGGCTCATCCAGCCCCAGCCCCTGCAGTACCGCACGGGTATCCTGGCCCAGGGTCGGCGGAACCGTCCGATAGCTAGCCGGGGTTCGCGACAGCTTCACCGGCGAACCTATGCCGCGGTAACCATCGAGTTCCACCAGCAGACCGCGATGCCGGGTATGGGGATGAGTCACCACCTGATCCACCGTAGCAATCGAACCACAAGGCACTCCCAAGCCAATCAGCCGCGGTGCCAGCGAGGCCCCATCGTGGGCAACCAGATGCCGCTCCAAAGCCTGTTTCAAGGCTTGACGATTGACCGAGCGCTGGCCGTTATCGGCAAAGCGCGGGTCTTCCAGCAACTCGCTGGCCCCCAGTTCCAGGCATAGCGTGGCGAACTGTCGATCATTGCCAACCGCGAGGAAAATCGGTTCGCCGGCGGTGCGATAGCTGTCGTAAGGGGCGATGTTGGGATGGGCATTTCCCGTGCGCTTCGGGGGCTTGCCGGAAGCGAAATAGTTCGGCAGATGGGGGTGCAGCAGGGAGACGCCGCAGTCATACAGGGAAATATCCAGGGACTGCCCAAGGCCGCTGCGCTGACGCTCGTTGAGGGCCAGGAGAATCCCCGCCAACGCATTCAGGCCAGTGACCATATCGACGATCGGCAAGCCGATGCGCAGTGGCCCGCCCTCGCCTTCGCCGTTGACACTCATCAAGCCGGCCATGGCCTGGATCACCGCGTCATAGCCGGGTAAGCCGCCCAAGGGACCATCGGCGCCAAAGCCAGAGATCGCGCAATGAATCAACCTCGGGAAACGCGGGCTCAGCACCTCCTGAAAACCGATGCCCCAGCGTTGCAGGGTGCCGGGCTTGAAGTTCTCCACCAACACATCGGCGCCTTCCAGCAATTGCATCAGCAGGGCCAGGCCCTCGGTGCGCGACAGGTCGACGGCAATCCCCCGCTTGTTACGGTTGATGCCGCGAAAGTATGAGGCGTCATCGCCTTCGAACGGTGGCCCCCAACCCCGGGTTTCATCGCCACTCAAAGGCTCCAGCTTGATGACTTCGGCGCCTTGGTCGGCCAGGGCCTGGGTACAGTAGGGACCGCCCAGCACGCGGCTCAGATCAATGACTTTCAGGCCCGCCAGGGCCCCTTGAGCAAGGTTCATCCAGATACTCCGCACATCGGAAAGGGCCGGCCAATCAGGCCGGCAGCAGTTGCATGGCCTCGGCTTGTGACAGCGGGCTCTCATTGGCCAGGCGCGCCAGCAGCTCGGCATCGATAGCCGGCTCCAGGCTCAAGGGGTCCCGTGGCAGCACCTTGTGCGCCAGCACCAGATGAGCCAGGCCCAGGCGTCGATAATCCGGAGCCTGACGCACAGCTTCCCAGGCCATGAAAATCGCGCTGGTCAGGTGATACAGCACGCTGCCGAACTGACGCACCTGCTCATCCCGGCGTTGCTGCGCCACCGTATGGAAGCCTGTGACCGTGCGCAGCAGCGCCGAATCGAACAGCCTGCGGCTGGCGTCCGGCAGATCGGCCTCGGCCAGCAGTGCCGCCAGATAACCTTGCAAGGCTTCCAGCGCCTGCTCACGGGTCACCGCCCGGGCAATGTCCAGGGCGACGATATTGCTGGTGCCCTCCCAGATCGAACCCAGATGGGCGTCGCGCACCAGCCGGGCATCGCTCCACTCCTCGATGTAGCCAACCCCACCTCGCACCTCCATGGCATCGCCGGTGACCCGCCGAGCGTCGCGGCAGGCGCGGAATTTGATCAGTGGCGTAAGAATCCGCACACATTTACGCGCCGCCTCGTCACCGCGATCAGCCCGGGGCAGCAAACTGGCGATCTGCATGAACATCGAGCGCGCCTGCTCGGTGGGCAGCATCATCTTCAGCAACTGCCGCTGCATCAGCGGCATCTCGATCAGATGCTTGCCGAAGGCCCGGCGCTGGCGGGCGATGAACAGCGCTTCGTTGACCCCGCGGCGCATCAGCCCCGCTGCCCGCACGCCGTTGGACAGCCGCGACATGTTGACCATGTCGGCCATCTGCTGGAAGCCGCGGCCGACCTTACCGATCAGGTAGGCGCTGGCGCCTTCCAGGGTGATCTCGCCACTGGCCATGGAGCGACTGCCCAGCTTGTCCTTCAGGCGCTGGATCCGGTACTGGTTGCGCGAACCGTCGGCCAGGACTTTCGGCAGCAGGAACAGGGTGACCCCGGCCATGCCCGCGGGCGCCTGTTCCGGGCGCGCCAGGACCATGGCCAGGTCGGCATCCGGGTTGGAACAGAACCATTTCTCGCCGTACAACCGCCATTGGCCGTCTTCCAGCCGGGCGCGGGTTTCGGTGCGCGAAACATCGGAGCCAGCGGCCTGCTCGGTCATGAACATCGCCCCCTGGAACAACTCGTCGAAATCCTGGGACTGCAGTCGCGGCAGATAACGCTGCACCAGCTCAGGCGTGCCGAACTTGCGCAGGGTGCGGGCCAGGGAGTCGGTCATGCTCACCGGGCAGCACAGGCCGAACTCGGCCTGGACGAACAGATAGGTCAGGGCGTACTTGACCAGTGGCAGCGGGCCGTCAGGGCGATGGCTCATGGAGGCCAGGCCCAGCTCGGCGTAAGCCACCCGCTCCAGGGCGATGTAGTCCGGATGCTTGGCAATGCTCTGCAGGTTCTCGCCGCGGCGGGTGCGGGGCTGCAATACCGGCGGGTGCTTGTCGGCGGACAGGGCCAAGACATCGAGCTCACCACCGGCCCGGGCCCCCAGGCGCTGCAAGGTCGGCAGCCACTGCTGATAGACCTCCGGCGGCAGGTAGACCTTGAGCAATGCGCCCAGGCCGGCGTCGCAGTCAAACAGGTTGAGGCCACGGCTATCAGGGATGTTCAGGCGGTCTTCAATAGGGCGGGGCTCGGCGGTCATGGCGCGTCTCCTGATTTTTGTAGGCCGAGACTAGAGCCGCCATCGATAAGTATCTAATACAAAATCCATCCACTACGATAAGAAAACCAGATCGTAGAAGGCAGGCTCCTCATGGACCTCAAACAACTGCGTTACTTCGTCGCCGTGGCCGAGGAGCTGCACTTCGGGCGCGCCGCGGAGCGTCTGTGCATTTCGCAACCGGCGCTGAGTTTCGACATCAAGAAGCTTGAAGGGCAACTGGATATCCAGTTGCTCAACCGCAACAACAAGTCCGTGAGCCTGACCAACGCCGGCCAGGTGCTGCTGGGCGAGGCGCGCTACCTGCTGCTGCGGGCCGACCAGGCACGACGCCTGACCCAGCGCTCGGCCGAAGGTTTTGCCGGGCGCCTGAGCGTGGGTTTCGTCAACTCGATCCTGCACCGCGGCCTGCCCCAGGCGGTCAAGGCCTTCGAGCGTGATCATCCGGACACCGAGATCGTGCTGATGGAAATGAACAGCGCCGCCCAGGCCCAGGCCCTGCAGCGGGGCCAGATCGATATCGGTTTCGTCCACGGTGGCACCTTCGCCGCCGGTATCCACAGCGAGATACTGCTGGCCGAACCCTTTCTCTGCTGCCTGCCCCAGGGCCACCGACTGGCCGGGCAGGCGCAGGTCGACCTGAGGCAATTGGCCCATGATGATTTCATCCTGTTTCCACGGGAGGTCTCGCCCCACTACCACGACCTGATCATCGCCCGCTGCGTGGCCGCCGGATTCAGTCCGCGCATTCGTCACGAGACTCGGCTCTGGCAAACCGTGGTGGCGATGGTGGCCCATGAGATGGGGGTGGCGCTGGTGCCCCAGACCCTGGCACTGCTCGGCCAGCCGGGGGTGAGTTACTGCGAAATCGAAGGCCGGGGGGCGCCTTCGGAGATTATGGCGATCCATCGGGCGGACAAACCTTCGGCCGCCGCCGACAGTTTCCTCGCCCTGTTCAGATCCCTGCTGCAAGCAGCCGCCACAGGGGCCTGAGCAGGGCGCGGCGATACGAAATCACGTATCAAACCATAAGATTTAATCATTATATTTTTCGATTCCTGCCTGTATAGGCTCCCAGCGGTCGGGGCTTGCATGAAGCCCACGCGCCCTGCACGGGTGCCCATAACAATAACAAGCAGGAGTTGCACATGACCGCCGCCCTGGAAGCTGCCGCCCACAAGAAAGCCCGCAAGGCGGGCATCGCCTCGTTCATCGGCACCACCATCGAGTGGTATGACTTCTACGCCTACGGAATCGCCGCCGCCCTGGTGTTCGGCAAAGTCTTCTTCCCCGCCGACCTGCCCCCGGGCACCGCTACCCTGTTGTCCTTCCTGACCCTGTGGGCCGGTTTTGTCGCACGCCCCATCGGCGGCATCATCTTCGGCCACATGGGCGACAAGATCGGCCGCAAGACCACCCTGGTGATCACCCTGATCATGATGGGCGTGGCCACCACCTGCATCGGCCTGCTACCCAGCTACCTGCAGATCGGCATCTGGGCGCCGATTGCCCTGGTGACCTTGCGCATCATCCAGGGCATCGCGGTGGGCGGCGAATGGGGCGGGGCGATCCTAATCGCCAGCGAGAGTGCGCCCAAGGGCAAGGGCATTCTCTATGCCGCCTTTGCCCAGCAGGGCTCACCGGCTGGCAACCTGCTGGCAACCCTGGTGTTCTTCGGCCTCAGCGCCCTGCCCGCGCCGGACTTCCTGCTCTGGGGCTGGCGCATTCCATTCCTGCTCTCGGCGCTGCTGGTGATCGTCGGCATGGTCATTCGCCTCAAGCTTGAAGAATCCGATGACATGCAGCGCCTGATCGCGCAGAAGAAGACCGTCAAGCTGCCGATTCTCGAAGTGCTGCGCAGCCACTGGCGCCTGGTGCTGCTGGGCGCCGGGGTGCTGCCGATCATCCACGTCACCTACTTCAAGAGCACCTTTGCCCTGTCCTGGGCCACCAGGGAGCTGGGCTACACCCAGAGCAGTTTTCTCAGCGTGATCGTCATTGCCCTGGTGGTGCAGTTCATCACCCAGCCCCTGGGGGCGGTGCTGGTGTCACGCATCGACATGCGCAAGGCCATGGTGCTGATGGTGGTGCCGGAGTTGCTGCTGATGCCGGCGATGTTCTTCGCCGTGGAAACCGGCAGCTACTGGATCGCCGTGCTCGGCATGTGCCTGGCCACGGTGCCGCATTCGATGTTCTATGGCGCGGTGGGCGGTATCCTGGCCCGGGCCTTTCCAACCCGGGTACGCTACAGCGGGCTGTCGATTTCCTATCAGCTGTGTTCACTGCTGGTGGGCGGCGCCACCCCGGTGCTGGCGCAAAGCATCCTCAATGGCACCGGCAGCATCATCGGCGTGGCCATCGCCTCGGCCTGCTACGCCCTGGTTTCGCTGCTGTGCATGCTGGCGCTGCTCAAGCGCATCGGTCACAACGCTGCCGAGTTGTCCACAGCGGAGCAGGCGGATGCCGATGAACTGGCGCGCCAGACAGAGAACCAAAAACCGCCGCAAGGGCCTGTGGATAACCTTGCGCAAACCCGCCCGGGAACTTCAGGCAAGCCTCTACAGCCCGCTCACTGAATCGCCCCGGGGCTTGCCATGCGGCGCTCGTGCTCCAGCAGCCAGCGCTTGCGCCACAGTCCGCCGCCGTAGCCGGTCAGCGCGCCATCGCTACCAATGACCCGGTGACAGGCGATGACGATGGCGATCTGATTGGCGCCGTTGGCCCGGGCCACGGCACGCACCGCTGACGGCGAGCCGATCCGGCTCGCCACTTCGGCATAACTGCAGGTACTGCCCACAGGGATGGCGCGCAAGGCCTGCCACACCGTTCGGGTAAAGGGCGAGGCGTTCATCGCCAGGGGGGTGTGGAAACCGTCGGCTTCTCCGGCGAAGTAACGCTGCAACTCGGCCTCGATTTGATCGATAGGGGCGAAACGTCCGAACCCTATGCTGGAGCCGCTGCTCTTTTGCAGGTTTTGCAGCTCATTGGCCAGGGCCGGACGATCGAAAAACTCCAGCAGATGCAGGACCTGGGCGTCAGCCACCGCCAGCATCACGCCGATGGGGGTCTGCAGCCAGTCCACCTTGAGCAGCTCGCGCCCCCGCAGGTTCGACGGCGGCTGGCCGGCCAGGCGGGCAAAGGCACGGCGAAAGCCACTATCGGAATCAAAGCCGGCGCTGATCTGCGCCTCGATCACCGACTCACCACAGGACAGCTGCTGCATGCCTTGGCCCATGCGTCGCAGGCGGGCCATTTCCAGGAAGGTCACCCCAAAGTAGCGCTTGAACGCGCGACGCACGGTGGACGGGTCCAGGCCCTGGCCGCTCAGGTCGTCTTCGTACCAGCGGCGTTCGGGATCGCTTTGCAACTGATCCAGCAGGGTTTGCACCCAGGGCTCCTGCACTCCGGCCCGCTCCAGGGGGCGACAACGCAGACAGGCGCGGAATCCCGCTTCGACGCAGCCCTTGATGGAGCTGAAAAACACCGTGTTCTCACGCTTGGGCTTGCGCGCGGCACAGGTCAGGCGACAGAACACACCGGTACTTTTCACCCCGACAAAGGCAAAGCCTTCATAGGCCGGGTCGCGATCCAGAAGGGCCTGGTACAGGGTGTCGTCATCGGGGAGCTGGAACAGCAGAGGGACGTTTTCCATGGCCGCATCCTAAACCTTGAAGCATGGGGTTCGAGCACTTTAAACCCGCTCCCTGACAGCGACCGCTGAAAAACGGGCGTTGATTCTCACACCGTCGAGCACCACGCAAGCACCATGCAGATTCATGCACTATATTGGTGCAGCAGGTTGCACCCGGAGACCATTCACAGCCCATTTTGGTTCGAAAATACCCGCCTGGGCTGGCAAAGCGCCACGCAATCGAGCTTCAAACGGCTGTTTCAGGGCTTGGACGCTTCTTTTCGGAGCCTTGGTTTGGTTTTTGCATTTTCTCCACATCAGCGCCTTACCCGCGCGCGCAATTCGGGACCGGCCCCGGATTGTCTTGCTTCAAAAGAGGTCACCACTTACCCATGACCATCAGCGACCCACTGCACCGTCTGCTTCTGGACAACCTGACCACCGCCACCATCCTGCTCAACGCCGACCTGCGCCTTGAGTACATGAACCCGGCGGCGGAGATGCTCCTGGCCATCAGCGGCCAGCGCAGCCATGGGCAATTCATCAGCGAGCTGTTCACCGAGTCCGCCGAGGCCCTGAGCTCCCTGCGCCAGGCGGTGGAACAGGCGCACCCCTTCACCAAGCGCGAGGCCATGCTCACCGCCCTGACTGGCCAGACCCTGACCGTCGACTACGCGGTGACGCCGATCCTCAGCAATGGCGATACCTTGCTGCTGCTGGAGGTCCACCCCCGCGACCGGCTGCTGCGCATCACCAAGGAAGAGGCCCAGCTGTCCAAGCAGGAAACCAGCAAAATGCTGGTGCGCGGCCTGGCCCACGAGATCAAGAACCCCTTGGGAGGGATTCGCGGCGCCGCACAATTGCTGGCCCGGGAGCTGCCCGAGGAAAGCCTCAAGGACTACACCAACGTCATCATCGAAGAGGCCGACCGCCTGCGGAACCTGGTGGACCGCATGCTGGGCTCGAACAAGCTGCCGTCCCTGGCGCTGACCAACATCCATGAAGTGCTGGAGCGGGTCAGCAGCCTGGTGGAAGCCGAAAGCCAGGGCTGCATCACCCTGGTACGCGATTACGACCCGAGCATTCCCGACGTTTTGATCGACCGCGAGCAGATGATCCAGGCGGTGCTCAACATCGTGCGCAACGCCATGCAAGCCATCAGCAGCCAGAACGAAATGCGCCTGGGGCGCATCACCCTGCGCAGCCGCACCATGCGCCAGTTCACCATCGGCCATGTGCGCCATCGCCTGGTGACCAAGATCGAGATCATCGACAACGGCCCGGGCATCCCTGCCGAGCTGCAGGACACCCTCTTCTTCCCCATGGTCAGCGGCCGCCCGGACGGCACCGGGCTGGGCCTGGCCATTACCCAGAACATCATCAGCCAGCACCAGGGCCTGATCGAATGTGACAGCCATCCCGGCCACACCACCTTCTCGATCTTTCTGCCTCTGGAACAAGGAGCCCATCGACATGAGCCGTAGTGAAACCGTGTGGATCGTCGATGACGACCGTTCTATCCGTTGGGTCCTGGAGAAAGCCTTGCAACAAGAAGGCATGACCACCCAGAGCTTCGACAGCGCCGACGGGGTGATGAGTCGCCTGGCGCGCCAGCAGCCGGACGTGATCATTTCCGACATCCGTATGCCCGGCGCCAGCGGCCTCGACCTGCTGGCGCGGATTCGCGAGCTGCACCCGCGCCTGCCGGTGATCATCATGACCGCGCATTCGGACCTGGACAGCGCTGTCGCCTCCTACCAGGGCGGGGCCTTCGAGTACCTGCCCAAGCCATTCGATGTGGATGAGGCGGTGTCCCTGGTCAAGCGCGCCAACCAGCATGCCCAGGAGCAGCAGGGCCTGGAAGTGGCCCCGACCCTGGCCCGCACCCCGGAGATCATCGGCGAAGCGCCGGCGATGCAGGAGGTGTTCCGCGCCATCGGGCGCCTGAGTCACTCCAACATCACGGTGTTGATCAACGGCGAGTCCGGCACCGGCAAGGAACTGGTGGCCCACGCCCTGCATCGTCACAGCCCGCGGGCGGCTTCGCCGTTCATCGCCCTGAACATGGCGGCTATCCCTAAGGACCTGATGGAGTCCGAGCTGTTCGGCCATGAAAAAGGCGCCTTCACCGGCGCTGCCAACCTGCGCCGTGGACGTTTCGAGCAAGCCGATGGCGGCACCCTGTTCCTCGACGAAATCGGCGACATGCCGGCCGATACCCAGACTCGTCTGCTGCGGGTTCTGGCCGATGGCGAGTTCTACCGGGTCGGTGGACATACTCCAGTCAAGGTCGATGTACGGATCATCGCCGCCACCCACCAGAACCTGGAAACCCTGGTGCACGCCGGCAAGTTTCGTGAGGACCTGTTCCACCGCCTCAACGTGATCCGCATCCATATCCCGCGCCTGTCGGACCGTCGCGAAGACATCCCGACCCTGGCCAAGCACTTCCTCAGCCGCGCCGCCCAGGAACTGGCGGTGGAACCCAAGCTGCTGAAGAACGAAACCGAGGAATACCTGAAGAACCTGCCCTGGCCGGGCAACGTGCGTCAGCTGGAGAACACCTGCCGCTGGATCACCGTCATGGCGTCGGGGCGCGAGGTGCACATCAGCGACCTGCCGCCGGAGCTGCTGAGCCTGCCCCAGGATTCGGCGCCGGTAACCAACTGGGAACAGGCCCTGCGCCAGTGGGCCGACCAGGCCCTAGCCCGCGGCCAGTCGAGCCTTTTGGACAGCGCGGTGCCGAGTTTCGAGCGGATCATGATCGAAACCGCCCTCAAGCACACCGCCGGCCGCCGCCGCGACGCCGCAGTGCTGTTGGGCTGGGGCCGCAACACCCTGACCCGCAAGATCAAGGAGTTGGGGATGAAGGTGGACGGAGCCGACGAGGACGAAAGCGAAGAAGGCTGAGCCTTCCCCCAACAACGAGGATGTGCGTGCACCAGGATGGGGTGCATGCACTGCCCGAAGGCGCGATGAACCGCAATCGAGCACAGCGCCATCATTCAAGGCCTGGCCTTCAAATCTGAAAATTATCCCTTCGAAAACGCAAAAGCCCCGGATTCCGGGGCTTTCGGCTTTTTGTCCAGGCAATTCATGCAGCACTAGCCAGAGTTGGCACGCCCCCTGCAATAACCCCATCACTACCCAGTTTAGGGGACCTTGGTACAGGCAGGCCGGGGATTCCCCTCTTTAATACCCGGCCCATCACGCTCACAGCGACGGGCCACGTTTTCGGGAACCTCGGTACAGGCAGGCCGGGAATTCCCTCTTTAGCACCGGGCTCATCACGCGCATCGCGACGAGCCCAAGGTTTCGGGAACCTCGGTACAGGCAGGCTGGGGATTCCCTCTTTAACACCGGGCTCATCACGCTTTGAGCGACGCGCCCACAACCCTTTCGGGGACCCTGGTACAGGCAGGCCGGGAATCCCCTTCTTTACACCGGGACTCATCGCCCCCAAGGCGATCAGCCCCTCCCGCTTTTGGGGGCCTTGGTACAGGCAGGCCGGGGTTTCCCTCTTTTATTCCTCCCGCAGGTGGATCGCCAGGCGCCAGCGCCCCTCCACCTCGCTACCCGCCCAATCGCCCCGCAGCGGCCGGGCGGCCACCAGATTCAGCAGCAAGCCCCGGTCCGCCAGGCGCACCCGCCAGTTCACATTCTTCTGATTGACCTGTAGCTGACCGTTCTGCCCGCGCCCCTGGGCGTCGAACAGCAACGCCACGGCGCCGTCGATATGTTCGCCGTGAACCTTGGGCTCATGGTTGAACCACAGCACCAGGCCATCAGCGGCCACCTCGACCTGCTGCAACTCCACAGGATCGGGTTGGGTCAGGCGGCCAATCATCAGCCCCACCATCACCCCGACAATCGCCAGGGAGCCGAATACCTTCGGCATTAGCTTCGGTCGCGGGTCTTCTTCAGGCGTAGAATGCAGCCTGTCTTTCTCTTCGGAGCCGTGCATGTTTCACGTCATCCTCTTTCAACCAGAAATACCGCCGAATACCGGCAACGTTATCAGGCTATGCGCCAACAGCGGCTGCCACCTGCATTTGATCGAGCCGCTGGGTTTCGAAATGGACGACAAGCGCCTGCGTCGTGCCGGCCTCGACTATCACGAATACGCCACCTTGCAACGCCACGCCGACCTGGCCAGTTGCCTGGAAAGCCTCGGCCATCCGCGCCTGTTCGCCTTCACCACCAAGGGCTCGCGGCCCTTCCATGACGCCAGCTTCAAGGAAGGCGACGCCTTCCTGTTCGGCCCGGAAAGCCGTGGCCTGCCGGCGGACGTACTGGACGCCCTGCCCGGCGAACAACGCCTGCGCTTGCCCATGCGCGAAGGCTGCCGCAGCCTAAACCTGTCCAACACCGTAGCCGTGGCCGTCTATGAAGGCTGGCGGCAACTGGGCTTCAAGTAACCATTCTCTGTAGCCGCTGCCGCAGGCTGCGACAAGGCCCGAAGGGCCTTCTTGCAGGCGCGATCACGGCGCCCACTTCGTAGTCGATCGAAGCCTGCGGCAGCGGCTGCAGGGTTTGGACAGCTGACGCCCGAGCATGAAAAAAGCGCCGTTACAGGCGCTTTTTTCGTACCGCAACCCGTACTTACTGAACGGTGTTTTCGCCGGCGGACTGCAGGCGTTGCAGTTCCTGGGCGTACAGCGCGTCGAAGTTCACCGGAGCCAGCATCAGCGCCGGGAACGAACCACGGGTCACCAGGCTGTCCAGCGCTTCGCGAGCGTAAGGGAACAGGATGTTCGGGCAGAAGGCACCCAGGGTGTGGCTCATGGAAGCCTCGTCCAGGTTCTTGATCAGGAAGATGCCGGCTTGTTGCACTTCAGCGATGAAGGCCACTTCGTCGCCGTTCTTCACGGTCACGGACAGGGTCAGCACCACTTCGTGGAAGTCGGCTTCCAGGGCTTTCTGACGGGTGTTCAGGTCCAGGCCGACGCTTGGCTCCCACTGCTGGCGGAAGATGGCCGGGCTTTTCGGCGCTTCGAAGGACAGGTCACGCACATAGATGCGCTGCAGGGAGAATTGCGGTGCGCTTTCGTCTTCGGCAGCAGCCGTGTTCTGTTGGTCAGTCATCTCAGATCCTTCTTGATCTTGGGGTCTATAGGGTTAGGAATTTCAGGCCGCCAGCAGCGCGTCGAGCTTGCCGGCGCGCTCCAGGGCAAACAAATCATCACAACCACCTACATGGGTGGCACCGATCCAGATCTGCGGTACGGACGTGCGTCCGGCCTTCTGAGCCATATCGGCGCGCACCTGCGGCTTGCCATCGACCTTGATCTCTTCGAAGGCTACGCCTTTGCTCCCGAGCAGATGCTTGGCCCGCGAGCAATAAGGGCAGTAATCACTGGAGTAGACGATGACCTGGGGCATTACTTCACCAATGGCAGGTTGTCGGCTTTCCAGCTGGACACACCGCCAGACAGTTTGGCCGCGGTGAAACCGGACTTCAGCAGCTCACGGGCGTGGGTGCCGGCGTGCTGGCCTTGGGCGTCCACCAGGATGATGGTCTTGGCCTTGTGCTTCTCCAGCTCGCCGACGCGAGCGGCCAGCTTGTCCTGGGGAATGTTCAGCGCGCCGACGATGTGGCCAGCGGCGAAGTCCTTGGACGGACGGATATCGATCACTACGCCCTGCTCGCTGTTGACCAGCGCAGTCAGTTCACGGGTGCTGAGGCTGCGGCCACCGCGGCTCAATTCATGAGCGATCAACAGAGCCAGCAGGATGGCGAAGGCGCCGACGAGCAAGTAGTGTTCAGTGGCGAATTGAATCAGGTGAGCAACCATCTAAGGAGGTTCCAGGGCGTTAAAATGTCGGCCAGTATACACAGCCCTCAAGGTCGGCCAAACCCCGCCCGGCGGTGACGCCATTGGAACTTCGCTTTAAACTGCCACTCCGTTTTTCCACACCTCCTTTTTCAACACTTCCCTATCCAGCCACGAGTGGACGCCATGACTACCACGCCTAAACCTTTGGTCCTGATGATTCTGGATGGCTTCGGTCACAGCGAGAGCCACGAATCCAATGCCGTCTATGCGGCCAAGAAGCCAGTCCTGGACCGCTTGTGCGCCAGCATGCCCAACGGCCTGATCTCCGGTTCGGGCATGGACGTCGGCCTGCCGGACGGACAGATGGGCAACTCCGAAGTCGGCCACATGAACCTGGGCGCCGGTCGCGTGGTGTATCAGGACTTCACCCGGGTGACCAAGGCCATCCGTGACGGTGAGTTCTTCGAGAATCCGACCATTTGCGCGGCCGTGGACAAGGCAGTGGCCGCCGACAAGGCCGTACACATCCTCGGCCTGCTGTCGGACGGCGGCGTGCACAGCCATCAGGACCACCTGATCGCCATGGCCGAACTGGCCTTCAAGCGCGGCGCCGAGAAGATCTACCTGCACGCCTTCCTCGATGGTCGCGACACCCCGCCCAAGAGCGCCCAGTCGTCCATCGAACTGCTGGACGAGACCTTCAAGACCCTGGGCAAGGGCCGCATCGCCAGCCTGATCGGCCGTTACTTCGCCATGGACCGCGACAATCGCTGGGACCGCGTGGCCCAGGCCTACAACCTGATCGTCGACGGCCAGGGCCAGTTCAACGCCGCCACCGCCCAGGAAGGCCTGCAAGCCGCCTACGCCCGTGAAGAGAGCGACGAGTTCGTCAAGGCCACCACCATCGGCGAGCCGGTCAAGGTCGAAGACGGCGATGCCGTGGTGTTCATGAACTTCCGCGCCGACCGCGCCCGCGAGCTGACCCGGGTCTTCGTCGAGGACGACTTCAAGGACTTCGAGCGCGCGCGCCAGCCAAAGCTGGCCGGTTTCGTCATGCTCACCCAGTACGCCGCCAGCATCCCCGCGCCGGCAGCCTTTGCTCCGGGCAGCCTGGAAAACGTGCTGGGCGACTATTTGGCGAAAAACGGCAAGACCCAGCTGCGCATCGCCGAAACCGAAAAATACGCCCATGTGACCTTCTTCTTCTCCGGCGGCCGTGAAGAGCCGTTCCCGGGTGAAGAACGCATCCTGATCCCGTCGCCGAAAGTCGCCACCTACGACCTGCAGCCAGAAATGAGCGCTCCTGAAGTCACCGACAAGATCGTCGATGCCATCGAGCACCAGCGCTACGACGTGATCATCGTCAACTACGCCAACGGCGACATGGTCGGCCACAGCGGTGTGTTCGCCGCTGCGGTGAAAGCCGTGGAATGCCTGGACCTGTGTGTCGGGCGCATCGTCGATGCCCTGGAAAAGGTCGGCGGCGAAGCCTTGATCACCGCCGACCACGGCAACGTCGAGCAAATGTCCGACGAGTCCACCGGCCAGGCCCACACCGCTCACACCACCGAGCCGGTGCCTTTCATCTATGTGGGCAAGCGTGCGCTGAAAGTCCGTGAAGGCGGGGTCCTGGCGGACGTGGCGCCCACCATGCTCAAACTGCTGGGCCTGGCGCAGCCTGAAGAGATGACCGGCAAGTCGATACTGCTGGACGCCTGAAACTGAAGCTGGCTGTTTCCTGCACAAACGCCCGATACGCCGTATCGGGCGTTTGCGTATCAGCAGCAGCCTTTGCCTCGCAGCCTCTCCAACTGATGAGCGCACCCAGGCAGCACCACCCGCAGCACTGCCGCACAAACAGTAATAATTATCAGTTACGATTGTGCGGCATCTGGAGAAAGCGAATGAACAAGACCACTGTATTTTTTTTAGCCTCCGTTCTTGCAGGTTGCGCCAGCCTCGCTCCTGTTGAACACAAACACACAGCTGAAATGGCTGCGTTCGAAGATCAGCACCCCTCGGTAGAAATGGACAGCTACACCGCCGAGAAACTGCACGCCCTGCTCAAGGTTCGCCAACAGGCCGGGGCGCAAAGCACGGGCCAGCTGAGCGAGCAGATTTCACGGGCGTTCATGCACACGCCTTACGCAGCGAACATGTTGCAGGGCTCGGCGACCCTGGCAGAGAAGCTGGTCGTCGACTTCAGGGGCCTGGATTGCTTCACCTACCTGGATTACGTCGAGGCCCTGCGAAAATCCACCGATCAGGACAGCTTCATCAAGAACCTCATCCAGACCCGCTATACCGGCGACGGCGTGCACTATGCAGACCGCCGGCACTTCTTCACGGACTGGGCGCATGCCGGGCAACCGCTGACCGAAGACCTGACTGCGCAGTTGAGCGCGGATGCGGTGACCGTGACTAAACACCTCAACCAAAAGGCCAACGGGGACCTGTACCTGCCAGGCCTGCCCCTGGTCGACCGCGACATTACCTACATACCCAGCACGTCGATTGACGAGCAGGTGCTCAGCCGCCTGCAGACTGGCGACTACATTGGCATCTACACCCATCTTGCGGGCCTGGACGTCACCCATACCGGGCTCTTCATCAACACCGCCAACGGCCCCGTGCTGCGCAATGCATCGTCCAAGAAGAGGCAACGCGAGGTCATGGATTCACCCTTCATGGAATACGTGCAGAACATCCCGGGCATCGTGGTGTTGCGAACCCGACAAGACGGCCAGGCTTTCACACCGCAATCGGCGCCGGAAATCGACGCGCAATCAGCACGGCAACCCAGCCAGGCGCTCACCCACGGCTGATTGCCAACGGCGATCAGCCGCCAGCCACACCAGCGAACGGGCCTTGCTTGATTGGGGTTTGCGGCAATAACCACCTGCACCCTGATAGCAAATGGCCCAATAACCGCCCGGAAACGGCTTTTTATGACGAACGCCGCAAAGCAGTTGGCTTTGAGGCGTTTTTTTTGCAGCGATGGGCGGGCATACTAGACCGTCCCTTTCCCTGGTGTCGCCCGCCTCTATGCTTCGCGCCCTGATTGCCCTTGCTCTGATCTGCCTGCTCCAACCGGCTTTTGCCGATGAGCGCGCGCAAACCCAACAACAGTTGGACGCCACGCGTCAGGATATTGCCGAGCTGAAAAAGCTGCTGGGCAAGCTGCAGGAAGAAAAGTCCGGGGTGCAGAAAGAACTGCGCGGCACCGAGACCGAGATGGGCAAGCTGGAGAAGCAGGTCGAAGCCCTGCAGAAAGAGCTGAAGAAAAGCGAATCCGAGCTGCAGCGACTCGATGAGGAGAAAAAAAAACTCCAGAGCGCGCGCACTGAACAGCAACGACTGATCGCCATCCAGGCCCGCGCGGCCTACCAGAACGGGCGCCAGGAATACCTCAAGCTGCTGCTCAACCAGCAGAATCCGGAAAAATTCGCCCGCACCCTGACCTATTACGACTACCTGAGCCAGGCGCGCCTGGAGCAGCTGAAGAATTTCAACGAGACCCTGCGTCAGCTGGCCAATGTGGAAAAGGACATTTCCCTGCAACAGGCCCAGTTGCTGGTGCAGAAGAGCAGCCTCGACAGCCAGCGTGAAGAACTCGACAAAGTGCGCAAGGAGCGCCAGCTGGCCCTGGCCAAGCTGAACAACGACGTGAAGGCCCGGGACGACAAGCTCAAGGCCCGCGAACAGGACCAGGCCGACCTGGCCAAAGTCCTGAAAACCATTGAAGAAACCCTGGCTCGCCAGGCCCGCGAGGCAGAAGAGGCGCGTCAGAAAGCGCTGATCGCCCAGCAGGAAGCCGAAAAAAAGCGTTTACGTGAGGCCCAGGCCGACGCCAGCGATGCCCCGCGCAAGCCCGTCAGATCAAGCCCGGGCGCCTTGGTTTCCAGCGCCGGCCCTTCCTTCGGCGGTGCATTTGCTGCAGCCCGGGGAAAACTTCCATGGCCAGTTGATGGTCGACTGCTGGCACGCTTTGGTGAAACCCGTGGCGACGACTCCCGTTCCAAGTGGGACGGGGTGATGATCAGCGCCGCCGCCGGCAGCCAGGTACACGCCGTACATGGTGGCCGGGTAGTGTTCGCCGACTGGCTGCGCGGCGCCGGGCTGCTGGTGATCCTCGATCATGGCAACGGTTACCTGAGTCTCTACGGACATAACCAGACACTGCTCAAAGAAGCCGGTGATGTGGTCAAGGCCGGAGAGTCCATCTCCACAGTGGGCAATAGTGGCGGACAGGACACTCCTGCGCTGTACTTTGCAATTCGTCAGCAGGGCCGCCCCAGCGACCCGGCACAGTGGTGCCACGCGCAAGGATAAGCGCTGCATCTAAATTAGGAGTTCGTTCGACATGCTGCATTTGTCCCGCCTTACCTCGCTGGCCCTGACGATCGCCCTGGTGATCGGAGCGCCTCTGGCGTTTGCCGCCGAAACCGCTCAATCGGCGACCGCCGCGACCACCAAGGCACCTTTGCCGCTGGAAGAACTGCGCACCTTTGCCGAGGTCATGGACCGGATCAAGGCGGCCTACGTCGAACCCGTGGATGACAAGACCCTGCTGGAGAATGCCATCAAGGGCATGCTCAGCAACCTCGACCCGCACTCGGCCTACCTGGGGCCGGAAGACTTCGCCGAACTGCAGGAAAGCACCAGTGGCGAATTCGGCGGCCTGGGCATCGAAGTCGGCGCCGAAGACGGCTTTATCAAAGTGGTCTCGCCCATCGACGACACTCCAGCGTCCAAGGCAGGCATTCAGGCCGGCGACCTGATCGTCAAGATCAACGGCCAGCCGACCCGTGGCCAGACCATGACCGAAGCCGTGGACAAGATGCGCGGCAAGATTGGCCAGAAAATCACCCTGACCCTGGTGCGCGACGGCGGCACGCCGTTCGACGTGACCCTGGCCCGCGCCACCATCCAGGTGAAGAGCGTGAAGAGCCAGTTGCTGGAGTCGGGCTACGGCTACATCCGCATCACCCAGTTCCAGGTCAAGACCGGCGAGGAAGTCTCCAAGGCCCTGGCCAAGCTGCGCAAGGACAACGGCAAGAAGCTCAACGGCATCATCCTCGACCTGCGCAACAACCCGGGCGGCGTGCTGCAGGCCGCGGTGGAAGTGGTCGACCACTTCATCACCAAGGGCCTGATCGTCTACACCAAGGGCCGCATCGCCAACTCCGAGCTGCGCTTCTCCGCCACCGGCAAGGACGAAAGCGAAGCCGTGCCGATGGTGGTGCTGATCAACGGCGGCAGCGCCTCGGCATCGGAAATCGTCGCCGGCGCCTTGCAGGACCAGAAACGCGCGGTGCTGATGGGCACCACCAGCTTCGGTAAAGGCTCGGTGCAGACCGTGCTGCCGCTGAACAACGATCGCGCACTAAAGATCACCACAGCCCTGTACTTCACCCCCAACGGCCGCTCGATCCAGGCCCAGGGCATCGTTCCGGACATCGAGGTGCGCCGCGCCAAGATCACCAGCGAAGCCCAGGACAGCGAGTACTTCAAGGAAGCCGACCTGCAGGGCCACCTGGGCAACGGCAACGGTGGTGCCGACAAGCCGAGCGGCTCGTCGAGCAAGGCCAAGCCAATGCCGCAGGATGACGACTACCAACTGGCCCAGGCCCTGAGCCTGCTCAAAGGGCTGAGCATCACTCGCGGCAAGTGATTGAACCCTTCGCCGGTAAACCGGCTCCTACACAGGCTGTGTGAAAACGTTGCGAGTGAAGGCAAGACAAGGCAAAAACAGGCGAGGAACGGCCGGGGTCGCGTTCGACTTTAGGGGCCTAAATGAGCATTCCGAGCCTGTTTTTAACGCAGTATTGCCAAACGCAGTAGTTTTCACACAGCCTGTACAGGAGCCGGTTTGCGTAGGAGCTGGCTTGCCAGCGAAGCGCCCGCCAGGGCGCCCATCCCCCTGAAGGCCTGATCAATATCCCCATGATTTCCCGCCGCTTACCCCTGTTACGCTCGCTCCGCGCCCCGCTGCTCAGCCTGCTGTGCATCATGCCCCTAACCACCCAAGCCGCCGAACCCACCGCCAGCGCGCCCAAGGCCTACCTGAGCCTGATCATCGACGACCTCGGCCAGAACCTGCCCCGTGACCGCCGCGTACTGGCCCTGCCCGGCCCGGTCACCACGGCGATCATGCCCGACACGCCCCACGCTGCCGAATTCGCCCGTGAGGCCCATCGCGCCGGCAAGATCGTCATCCTGCACATGCCCATGGACCCGGCCACCGGCCCCTTCGCCTGGCACCCCGAGCTGCCCATCGAAGAGCTGCAAAAACGCCTGGACGCCGCCTTCCAAGCCGTGCCCTACACCAGCGGCATCAACAACCACATGGGCAGCCGCATGACCGCCCAGCCCCAGGCCATGGCCTGGCTGATGGCCGACTTGCAGCGCCGCCACAAATTCTTCGTCGACAGCCGCACCAGCGCCCAGACGGTCGCCGCCGCACAAGCGCAGAAAATCGGTCTGGCCAGTGTTTCCCGGGATGTGTTCCTGGATGACGAGCGCACCGAGGCGGCAATTGCCCAGCAGTTGCAGACGGCGATCAAGCTGGCGCGCAAACAGGGTTCGGCGGTGATGATCGGCCACCCTTATCCCCAGACCCTGGCCGTGCTCGAACGCGAACTGCCCAAGCTCAAGGCCCAGGGCATCGAATGGATCGATATCAAGTCGATGATCAGTCTGCGCAGCAACGAAGCCATGGCCGGGCATGGCAAGAACGGCAAGTACAGATAGGGCGGCGGCAAGCCTCAAGCTGCAAGCCAAAGCGCCGCCGACCTGCTGTTACTTGTAGCTTGCCGCTTGCAACTTGCCGCTGATCTAGAGATAGCGCGCCATGATCTCCTCCACCATCCCCTCTTTGCGCATCTGCTCCAGGGCAGCCTGAAGCTTGGCCACCACCTCATCAGGCACGTCCTTGTTCAGGGCCAGGTACAGCTCGGCGCTATTGAAGCGCAGCACGGTCTTGAGACCGGTGATACCTGCCTGCTTGGCCAGGTAACGTCCGGCCGGGTCGCCGGTGGCCCAGAGGTCGATCTGACCCGCCAACAGCTTCTTGGCATTGTCCTGGTCGCGCAGCACCACTTGGGGTGCCAGGCCCTGCTTGGTCAGCGTCTCGGCAATGGCATCGCCCTTGTAGGCGCCGATCTTGTATTTGCGCGCCTGCTCCAGGGATTCGAGGGTGATCTTGCTGCCGGCCTTGGCCAGCATGATCCAGTCATCCGGACCGATGGGGCCGACCCACTTGAACAGCCGTTCGCGGTCCGGCAGGCGCGCCATGACGAACACGCCATAGCCGGGTTGCTCCAGGGCCATCTTGTAGATGCGTTCCCAGGGGAAGCGCAGGGTCAGGCTGTAATTGACCCCGGCACGCTTGAACATTTCGCGGACGATATCCACGGCAATACCGTCGATATTCTCGCCTTGAGCGAAGTTCTTGCCGTTCTTGGCCATGTTGTAGGGGGGGAAGTTTTCCGTCAGCAGCACCAGGGAGGTGTCGGCGGTTTCAGCGGCGCGGGCCAAGCTGCCAAGGAGCAGAGAAGCGCTGGCGACAACCACGAGAAGACGTTTGAACATGACGGGATACCAGAATCCATGGCGTGCCCAAGAGTGCCGCGAGCACGCCATGCTGTCCAGTGGCTATCGCACAACAATCCCGCGCTGAGCCATATAGGCCTTGGCCTCGGGAACCGTGTATTCACCGAAGTGGAAGATGCTCGCCGCCAGCACCGCGCTGGCGTGACCTTCGATGATGCCGTCGGCCAGATGCTGGAGGTTGCCAACGCCGCCGGAAGCGATCACCGGAATCCCCAGGGCATCGCTGATGGCCCGGGTCACGCCCAGGTCGAAGCCGTTTTTCATGCCGTCCTGATCCATGCTGGTCAGGAGGATTTCGCCAGCACCCAGGCCTTCCATCTTCTTCGCCCACTCCACCGCATCCAGCCCGGTGGGCTTGCGTCCGCCATGGGTGAAGATTTCCCAGCGCGGGGTTTCGCCCGGACCGGAGACCTTCTTCGCATCGATGGCGACCACGATGCACTGGGAGCCGAAATGCTGCGCCGCTTCGCCGACGAACTCGGGGTTGAACACCGCCGCGGTGTTGATCGAGACCTTGTCCGCGCCGGCATTGAGCAGGTTGCGGATGTCCTGCACGGTGCGCACGCCACCGCCTACGGTCAGCGGGATGAACACCTGGCTGGCCATGCGCTCAACGGTATGCAGGGTGGTATCGCGCCCATCGACGCTGGCGGTGATGTCGAGGAAGGTGATCTCGTCAGCGCCCTGCTCGTCGTAGCGACGAGCGATTTCCACCGGATCACCAGCGTCACGGATGTTCTCGAACTTGACGCCCTTGACCACCCGGCCGTTATCCACGTCCAGGCAAGGGATGATGCGTTTGGCCAGTGCCATGGCGAGTCCTCAGCCTTGGTACGAATCGCAGAAAGCCTGGGCTTCTGCGACATCGAGGGTGCCTTCATAGATCGCGCGACCAGTAATGGCGCCGATGATTCCCGGAGCCTTGGCATCCAGCAGGGCCTTGATGTCGCCCAGGTTGTGGATACCGCCGGAAGCGATCACCGGGATCTTGGTGGCCGCCGCCAGGGCCGCGGTGAACGGCACGTTGCAGCCCTGCATCATGCCGTCTTTGGCGATGTCGGTGTAAACGATGGCGGACACGCCGTCGGCTTCGAAGCGCTTGGCCAGGTCGATCACTTGCACGCTGCTGACTTCAGCCCAGCCGTCGGTGGCGACGAAACCGTCCTTGGCGTCCAAGCCAACAATGACCTTGCCCGGGAAAGCGCGGCAGGCTTCGGCCACGAACTCCGGCTCCTTGACCGCCTTGGTGCCGATGATCACGTAGCTCACGCCTGCCTTCACATAGTGTTCGATGGTTTCCAGGGAGCGGATGCCACCGCCGATCTGGATCGGCAGGTTCGGGTAACGCTTGGCGATCGCGGTAACCACCTCGCCGTTCACCGGCTGACCTTCGAAGGCACCGTTCAGGTCCACCAGATGCAGACGACGGCAACCACCTTCAACCCACTTGGCAGCCATGCTCACCGGGTCGTCGGAGAACACCGTGGAATCTTCCATGCGGCCCTGGCGCAGACGTACACAGGCACCGTCTTTAAGATCGATAGCGGGAATAATCAGCATCTGGCAAACCTTCAAATTCGATTGTTCAGCTTCACTCGAAAATCAATTTTTCTCGAGCGCCCACAGATCGCTTTCGATGCTCTCGAACCTCTCCTTGAGGTGCGTCTGCACATCGAAAATCGCCCTGTTGTAATAGTGCGGAGCAATTTCGCGAGTAAAGAGCTCAAGAATCTCCGCCGCCTCGAACGAGCCCAGGTCGAGCTCGAAGCGCTCCTCCATGAAGCGCTTGATCTTGTGCGTCGCCTCACTTTCCTGTTCGGCAGTGAGGCGCAGTATCGGCGGCTTGGATTTCTTGATCGCCATTTACCAGCGACCGTCCCAGGCAGCGAAGTTCTGCAGCAATTGCAGGCCGTGGGTATGGCTCTTTTCCGGGTGGAACTGCACGGCGAAACGCGAGCCTTCAGCCAGCGCTGCTGCGAAGTCCACGCCATAGTGACCGCTGCCTACCACCTGCCGGGCATTGCCGGCATGGATGTAGTAGCTGTGCACGAAGTAGAAGCGCGCCCGGTCCGCAATGTTGTGCCACAGCGGATGGTCCACCGCCTGCTGCACTTCGTTCCAGCCCATGTGCGGCACCTTCAGGTGCTCGCCGTCCTCGATCAGGCCCTTGCCGAAGAACTTCACCTGGCCGGGAAACAGGCCGATGCAGTCAACGCCCTCGTTCTCTTCGCTGTGGTCGAGCAAGGCTTGCATGCCCACGCAGATTCCGAGGAAAGGACGATCCTGGCTGACTTCGCGCACCAGGGTGTCGAAGCCCAGGCGACGGATCTCGGCCATGCAATCGCGAATGGCGCCCACGCCGGGAAACACCACCCGGTCGGCTTCGCGAATCACGTTGGCATCGCTGGTGATCAGCACCTTGCCGGCGCCCACGTGCTCCAGGGCCTTGGCCACCGAGTGCAGGTTGCCCATGCCGTAGTCGATAACGGCGACGGTCTGCATTACAGCACGCCCTTGGTGGACGGCATCTGGCCGGCCATGCGCTCGTCCAGCTCCACCGCCATGCGCAGCGCGCGACCGAAGGCCTTGAACACGGTCTCGATCTGGTGGTGTGTGTTGGTGCCGCGCAGGGTATCGATGTGCAGGGTCACGTTGGCATGGTTGACGAAGCCCTGGAAGAATTCCTGGAACAGGTCAACGTCGAAACCGCCGACAGTGGCGCGGGTGAAGGGTACGTGCATCTGCAGGCCGGGACGGCCGGAGAAGTCGATCACCACGCGGGACAGGGCTTCATCCAGCGGCACATAGGCGTGACCGTAGCGACGGATGCCCTTCTTGTCGCCGATGGCCTTGCTGAACGCCTGGCCGAGGGTGATACCGACATCCTCCACGGTGTGGTGGTCGTCGATATGCAGGTCGCCCTTGCTTTCGATGTCCAGGTCGATCAGCCCGTGCCGGGCGATCTGGTCCAGCATGTGCTCAAGGAAGGGCACGCCGATATCGAATCGGGCCTTTCCGGTGCCATCCAGGTTGATCGAGGCTTTGATCTGGGTTTCCAGAGTGTCGCGCTCGACAGATGCCTTACGTTCGGCCATCACCAGCTCCGCAAAATCATTGGGCGAAAAAGGCGAATAGTATAGGCCCGACGGCGGCCAAACAGAAACACGCTGGACAATATCCTGACGGGCGCCAGCCAATGGCTACGGGGCTGTACCTGTCATGACAACTGTAGAAACTGACGTGCGGGTGAAGGTGCCAGGCCTACAAGACCGAGGCACCTTGTGCACCGGCAAGCCGGCTCCTGAGCAGGAGCGGGCTTGCCGGCGAAGCCATCAATGGAACAGCACCGCCGTCTTCTGCAAGGTCACCCACACCCCCCAGGCCAGGGGAATGCCCACCACCAGCCAGGCAGCGATCACCACCGGCAGACTGGCGGACGAAGCTTTCCACTCCAGCACGACACTGCTGTCAGCGCCCTTGTCATGGCCCAGGGCCTGCTCGGCCGCCAGTTGCTCGTCGGTCATGAAGTACTTGTCGGCCACCGGGCGCACCAGCAGGTTGCACAGGAAACCCAGCACCAGCAGACCGGCCAGGATGTACAGCGTGATGTCATACGCCGCGGCGCGTTCAACGCCGATGCTCAACTGATACTCGCGCAGGTAGTTCACCAGCACTGGCCCCAGCACTCCGGCCGCTGCCCAGGCGGTCAGCAGGCGACCGTGGATCGCGCCTACCATCTGGGTGCCGAACAGGTCTGCCAGGTAGGCCGGCACTGTGGCGAAACCGCCGCCGTACATCGACAGGATGATGCAGAACGCTGCCACGAACAGAGCAATATTGCCCAGGTGGCCAAGGTTCGGAATCAGCGCGTACAGGGCAAAGCCCAGGGCGAAGAATACAAAGTAGGTGTTCTTGCGACCCAGGTAGTCGGAGAACGACGCCCAGAAGAACCGCCCGCCGATGTTGAACAAGCTCAACAGACCGGTAAAGCCGGCGGCAATCGCGGCGATCTGCGCCAGTTGCGCGGCGTCCAGCTGGCTGAAGCTCAGATCGTTGCCCAGCAGCTTGCCGGCGAACACTTCCTGCAACAGCGGCGAGGCCATGCCGAGGATGCCGATACCGGCCGATACGTTGAGGCACAGCACCAGCCACACCAGGCGGAACTGCGGGGTCTTCCAGGCCACGTTCACATGCACGTGGCGGTGAGTAATCATCGCATTGGCGGCTTTTTTCGCCGGAGCGGTCCAGCCCTCAGGCTTCCAGCCGGTAGGCGGAACCCGGTAGGCCAGGGCGCCACCGATCATGAACACGAAGTAGATGGCGGCCATCACCAAAAAGCTCTGCCACACGCCGACACTGGTGGGCGTGGCGAAATGGCTCATCAGGGCTGCGGCCAGAGGTGCGCCGACCATGGCACCGCCGCCAAAGCCCATGATCGCCATGCCGGTGGCCATGCCGCGCTTGTCCGGGAACCACTTGATCAGGGTCGACACCGGGGAGATGTAGCCCAGGCCCAAGCCGATACCGCCGATGACCCCGGAGCCGATCCACATCAGCCAGATCTGGTGGGTATAGACCCCCAGCGCCGAGATCAGCAGGCCGCCGCACCAGCACAGCGCCGATACCACACCGGCCTTGCGCGGCCCGGCATGTTCCAGCCAGCCACCCCAGATCGCTGCCGAGCAGCCCAGGAAGATGAAGAACAGGGTGTAGATCCAGCCGAGCATGGAAATCGGCCAGTCACACTGGGACGAAAAGACCTGCTCGATAAAGCCCATGCCCGGCGCGCACGCCACTGGCGCGCTGATGCCCAGCGCCTTGGACAGTGGCAGCCAGAACACCGAGAAGCCGTAGGCCATGCCGATGCACAGGTGAATGGCCAGAGCGGCCGGTGGGACCAGCCAGCGGTTGAAACCGGGCTTGGCAATGATGCGCTCTTTGGACAAGAACGCTGGCTGAGCGGCCGGGCTGGCCACCGCAGTGCTAGAGCTCATGGATGTTTCCCCCAATTATTAGAATTGTTCATCGGCCACTCCCCTGCGACGACCTTGGCACGCAGGCGCGGTCGTTTTATGAGTAAAGCTCCCTTTAGGCAGGCGCGACATTCAGTCGCAGAAGGACGGACGAACTGCGAGAGGTTACCATTTGCGACAAACTAAATACCCAAACTGGCATCACCTTTTTTCCCGCGACTGCTTCGCCCGCAGGCCAGGCCACTGGCAAAAAAATGGCCGTTACAACGAAAAAACCTCTAACAGCAATGGGTGACCAGTCGCCAGGTTCAGAGCGTTATACTCCCTGGCTAAATTTTGAATTCGACACACAAGGACTCGCCCATGAAAGCGTTCGGCAAAATCCTGGGTCTGGTAATTCTCGGGCTGTTGCTGATCATCGTGGCTCTGGGCTTCGCCCTGACCCACCTGTTTGATCCCAACGACTACAAAGAAGAGATTCGCCAGATTGCCCGCGACAAGGCCCACATCGAGCTGACGCTCAATGGCGACATCGGCTGGAGCCTGTTCCCCTGGCTCGGCCTGGAACTGCACGACGCCGGCGTAGCCACCCTGGCCAACCCGACCCAACCTTTCGCCGACCTGCAGATGCTTGGCCTGTCGGTCCGGGTATTGCCGCTGCTGCGCCGTGAAGTGCAGATGAGCGATGTGCGGGTCGAAGGCCTCAACCTGCGCCTGAACCGCGACAAGGATGGCCACGGTAACTGGCAGGACATCGGCAAGGCCGCCCCTACCGACAAGCAGGCCCAAACCCCGGCCACCAGCACCGGCGAAGCGGGCCAGCCCAGCGTCGGCACAGACAAGCCTTCGCAGCCCATCCGCCTGGACATCGACAGCCTGACCGTGAACAACGCCCGGGTTGAGTACAACGATGAACAGACCGACAAGCAGTTCACCGCCGAAAGCATCCAACTGAGCACCGGGCCAATTCACGAAGCCAGCAACACCCCGGTCAAGCTCACCGCATTCCTGGCCAGCAACCAGCCTGCCGTGCGGGTACGCACCGAGCTCAATGGCGAGCTGCGCTTCGATCGCGCCCTGCAGCGCTACCAGTTCGAAGACATGCGCCTGTCCGGCGAGGCCACCGGCGATCCGCTGCAAGGCAAGACCGTGACCTTCGCCGCCCAGGGCCAGCTGTTGCTGGACAAGGCCGCCAACGTCGGCCAGTGGACCGGTTTGAAAATCTCCCTCAACCAGTTGCGCGCTCTGGGCGAACTCAAGGTCAATGACCTGGACAAGACCCCGCAGATCAGCGGCGGGCTCTCCATTGCCCAGTTCGACCTGGCGAAATTCGTCGACAGCATCGGTCAGACCCTGCCGGCCATGGCCGAAGGCAGCCTGAGCAAGGTCGAGCTGGTCAGCCGCCTGCAAGGCACGCCCAGCAGCCTGGCCCTGGAAGACCTGAACCTGAAGCTCGACGACAGCACCTTCAGCGGACGCCTGGCGATCGAGGATTTCGCCAAGCAATCCCTGCGCGCCCAGCTCAAGGCCGACACCTTCAACGTCGACCGTTACCTGCCGCCCAAATCGGCCGAAGCCAACAGTGCCGCCACGGCGCGCAAGGCCGAAGTGCAAAGCAGCGAAGCCGACGCCATGGCCGGGGCCGGCACCACGCCGCTGCCCAGCTCGCCGACCAAGGGCGCCTGGAGCACCGACAAACTGCTGCCGGTGGAGCGCCTGAACAAGCTCGACGTCGACGCCGACCTGAGCTTCGGCCAACTGATCCTGGACAAGCTGCCGATCCAGAATGCCGCGCTCAAGGCCAGCGGCCAGGGCGGCCTGCTCAAACTGTCCAGCCTGCGCGGCGAGCTGTACAACGGCAGCTTCGAGGCCAGCGGCAATCTCGATGTGCGCCAGAGCGCACCGCAGCTGAGCCTGCAGACCAAGATCAACCGCGTGCCGGTGGAACGCATCCTCGAAAGCCAGGGCCAGAATCCTCCGGTCAAAGGCCTGGTGACCCTGAACAGCAACCTCAGCGGCAGCGGCAACAGCCAGAAGGCGCTGATCGACAGCCTCAACGGTACTGCCAGCTTCGTGATCAACAACGGCGTGCTGCTCAACGCCAACATCGAACAGCAGCTGTGCCAGGGCATCGCGGTGCTCAACCGCAAGAACCTCAGCAGCACACCACGGGGCAAGGACACACCGTTCCAGGAGCTCAAGGGCAACCTGACGTTTCGCAACGGCGTGGCCAGCAACCCGGACCTGAAAGTGCGCATCCCCGGCATGACCGTCAACGGCAATGGTGATATCGACCTGCGGGTGCTGGGCATGGACTACCGGGTCGGCATCGTCGTCGAGGGTGACCTCAGCGATAACCCGGACCCGGCCTGCCAGGTCGGTGAACGCTTCGCCGGCGTTGAACTGCCCCTGCGCTGCCGCGGCCCACTGGAGCTGGGGGCCAAGGCCTGTCGTTTGGACAAGGACGGCCTGGGCCAGGTAGCCGCCAAGCTGGCCGGTGACCGCCTGCAACAGAAGATCGACGAAAAACTGGGTGACAAGGTCAGCCCGGAACTGAAGAACGCACTCAAGGGGCTGTTCAAGCGATGAGAGCCGAGGCCTTTGCACCGGCGGTGCTGGACTGGTACGACCGCCATGGTCGTCATGACCTGCCCTGGCAGCAGGACATCAACCCGTATCGGGTGTGGGTGTCGGAGATCATGCTGCAACAGACCCAGGTCAGCACCGTACTCAACTACTTCGACCGCTTCATGGCCTCGCTGCCCACGGTGCAGGCCCTGGCCGAAGCCCCGGAAGACGAAGTGCTGCACCTGTGGACCGGCCTGGGCTACTACACCCGGGCGCGCAACCTGCAAAAGACCGCGAAGATCGTCATGGCCGAGTACGGCGGCGAGTTTCCCCGGGATGTGGAAAAACTCACCGAGCTGCCGGGCATCGGCCTGTCCACCGCTGGCGCCATCGCCAGCATCAGCATGGGCCTGCGGGCGCCGATCCTCGACGGCAACGTCAAGCGGGTGCTGGCACGCTTCACCGCCCAGGAGGGCTACCCGGGCGAACCCAAGGTGGCCAAGCAGCTGTGGGCCACTGCGGAACGCTTCACGCCCCACAGCCGGGTCAACCACTACACCCAGGCGATGATGGACCTGGGGGCGACCCTCTGCACCCGGAGCAAGCCCAGCTGCCTGCTGTGCCCCCTGGAGCGAGGCTGCGAAGCCCACATGCTCGGCCTGGAAACCCGCTACCCGATTCCCAAGCCGCGCAAGGAGGTGCCGCAGAAGCGCACCCTGATGCCATTACTGGCCAACCGCGAAGGCGCCATCCTGCTTTATCGGCGCCCCTCCAGCGGCCTCTGGGGCGGCTTGTGGAGCCTGCCGGAACTGGATGGCCTGGACGACATCCCGCACCTGGCATCGCAGCACGCCCTGGAGCTGGGCCAGCAACAGCAGATGCCCGGCCTGGTCCACACCTTCAGTCACTTCCAACTGGCCATCGAGCCCTGGCTGATCCGGGTCGAAGAGTCGGCGCTGCACGTCGCCGAGGCCGACTGGCTCTGGTATAACCTCGCCACCCCGCCGCGCCTGGGCCTTGCCGCCCCGGTGAAGACACTGCTCAAACGCGCGGCCGAAGTCTTGAATGCAGGAGAGTCGTCATGACCCGCACCGTAATGTGCCGCAAATACCAGGAAGAACTGCCGGGCCTGGAACGCCCCCCGTACCCGGGCGCCAAAGGCCAGGATATTTTCGAACACGTCTCGGCCAAGGCCTGGGCCGACTGGCAGAAACACCAGACCCTGCTGATCAACGAAAAGCGCCTGAACATGATGAATGCCGAAGACCGCAAATATCTGCAGGGCGAGATGGACAAATTTTTCTCCGGCGAGGAATACGCCAAGGCCGAAGGCTACGTGCCGCCGGCTGAGTAAAACCCGCACAAAATCGGGGGCGGAACGTAAGCGGCGGTAATAATTAAACTTTTTTTCAAAACTTGCTTGACGCCCCCCTGAAAAACCCGTTTAATGCGCCCCGTTGCCCAGATAGCTCAGTCGGTAGAGCAGGGGATTGAAAATCCCCGTGTCGGCGGTTCGATTCCGTCTCTGGGCACCACCTTCAGCTTTCAGGTGGTGTTTGCATCACGTGAAAGCAACCAGAAAACCCGCCTAGTGCGGGTTTTTTGTTGCATGAGATTTAGCCCCTCCCCGTAAAACCTGCATCGCCAAGAGTGTCGCACCCCGACAGAAATACCCCGATACCCCATGACCCAACTCAAGTCGTGACTTGCTGGCACTCTCCTCAGTTTGCCAATCCGTCAGGCTGCCCTCTGTGGAGGTTCATATGAGTCAGGCAATTACGGGGAACAATCCGGACACCCACCTTCTTCCGCTGATCGACAGCCTCGGCGAGCTGATCCGTCAATCGCGCCGACAGGCACTACGCGCTGTCGATACGTTACAGGTACAAACCTGCTGGCAGATTGGCCGGCATATCGTAGAGTTCGAGCAAGGGGGTGCTGAGCGGGCAGCCTATGGAAAGCGACTGCTGCCAGAGCTGGCAAAAGTACTGAGCGCGGAGTTTGGCAAAGGCTTCGACGCTACCAACCTGCGGCATATGCGGGGATTCTTCCTGAGCTTCGAAAAATGCGACGCACTGCGTCGCGAATTGAGCTGGACCCACTATCGCTTGCTGCTAAGGGTCGAAAGCCAGCACGCTCGCCAGTGGTACATGCATGAAGCCGCGACACAGGGCTGGTCAACCCGAGCCCTGGAACGCCAGATCGGCACGCTCTATTACGAACGCCTCCTGAGTAGCCAGGATCGCGCACCCGTCGAGCAAGAGGCGGCCATCAAGATTCAAGCCCTGGGCAAGACTCCCAGAGAGTTTGTCCGCGATCCGGTGCTGCTGGAGTTTCTTGGGGTACCCAACGCCGCCAGCCTGCTGGAGAACGATCTGGAGCAGGCGCTGATCAATCAGTTGCAAGCCTTCCTGCTTGAACTGGGCAAGGGCTTCGCCTTTGTTGCTCGCCAACAGCGCATCAGCACCGAGAGCAAAGACTTCTACCTCGATCTGGTGTTCTACAACTACCTGCTCAAATGTTTCGTGGTCTTCGATCTCAAGCGTGGCGAACTCAGCCATCAGGATATTGGCCAGATGGATATGTACGTGCGCCTTTACGATGAACTCAAGCGCGGGGCGGACGACGGACCTACAGTGGGCATCATTCTGTGCACACAAAAGGACGAATCCGTGGTTCGTTATTCCGTGCTGCACGGGCATGAACAACTGTTTGCCAGCAAGTACAAGCTGATACTGCCCAGCGAAGAGCAACTGCGCGATGAACTGGACCGCGAGCGAGCCAGGATCGAAGAACGCCTACTGGCGCAAACTGACCAAACGCTTCCCAGAAGTTCATAAGCGCCTCAGATGCTCTCAGGCCAGTTTGAAGGCAGCCAGAATCCTATCGATCCTGGCCGCATTTACGCATTACCTGCATCCGCCGATCAGAAGGCCTTATCCGCCCGCTCCATCGCCTGCCCTTGGGCCACATCGAGCAAGGCCACGCCATCACCGAGCAGCAGCGAGGCGATGTCGGCGATCTGGAACAGGTCGCTGGAGTCAGCCGTTTGCGCGGTCATGCAGGACAGGCTGTTCATCAGTTTGTGAAGGGCACGTATGCGCTGATCGGCGCAGGCCAGGAGATCGACCAGGGGCGCATAGGGATTGATCAGTAGGACGGGGTTGTCCGCTGGCGTGTGTTGAAGAGGGATGTATCCGTTCATTGGTGACACTCCTTGTGTATGAGGAGCTACCACCCAACTTCCTACCGGCCAGGTGGCAGCTGCACGCGGGGGTAGGAACCGGTCACAAGATCCGGCCACGCCGAAGCGTGCCCGCGTACAGCCGCCATAACGCATAGGCAGCAAACAGCACCCAAAGCGCTGGGTGCTGGTACGCATCTTATGATCGGGTTCCTACGCCCGGCCGCTGATTTGGCAGCGACCGGCGCAGAGTAAAGAGCAGGTCCGATCAGCGCAAGCCCTCACCTGGTGACTGAAAGTAACCAGTCCACTCAGTGTTTGTGCCGATGATGAACATCGGGGAAGTGTGCATGGCTATGCCGGATCGGCGCGTGCTCATGGGGATGGCTGTGGGGCTCCGAGCCGTCCCACTCAAAGCCGTGTTCATGCTGGTGGTGCTCGTCATGCCTATGGCGATGGTTGTGCGCGAGAGGCTCGTGCTGATGCTCGTGAACGTGGTGTTCCATCAAGTGAATCCACACGCCGATGGCCATCAGTGCCGCAGCCAGCAGAAACCACAGGGAAACCGACTCGCCGAGGATCAGAATCGAGAGCGCTGCGCCAAGGAAAGGCGCCGTGGAGAAGTAGGCCCCGGTACGCGCACTGCCCAGCCCTCGCAGGGCCAGGACGAACAGCACCAGGCTGACGCCGTAACCCAAAAAACCCACCAGCAGTATCGGCCCCAGCGTGGCAGCAGCAGGCAGTTGCGCGCCAACAAGCAATGCCAGGCCGGCATTGACCACCCCCGCCACCACCCCTTTGCTACCGGCAATGAATAGCGCATCGGACGCCGAGACGTTACGGGTCAGGTTGTTATCGATGGCCCAGCACAGGCAGGCGCAGGCCACCGCCAGTGGCCCCAGCCAGTCATCAGCGCCGGCGTGCTGCTGCGGCCATGACAGAACGATCCCGCCCAACACGATGGCGAGCATGCCGAGCACGATCCGGCGATCGGCGTTCTCCTTGAACACCAGCCACGCCAGCATCGCGGTGAGTACCGACTCCAGGTTGAGCAGCAACGAGGCGGTGGCGCCTGCGGTCCGCGTCAGGCCGAACATCAGCGCGACCGGCGCCAGCACTCCGCCAAACAAAATCGCCCCCAGTAGCCACGGCCACTCGCGCGCCGTCAGCCCCGTCGGTCGCCAACCCAGATCGCGAACGCAACGGACAATGGCCAGGCCGATGCCACTGCCCAGGTACAGCAGCCCAGCCAGGAGCATCGGCGGAACATCCAGCCCCAGCAGCTTGGCCAACGGCGTACTGGCGCCGAACAAGGCGGCGGCCGCCAGCGCATAGAGAACACTCAAGTTCATGGTCGGATCACCCTTCAGGCTCATTGCAAGATGCTGAACAGGATGACCCTGGCGGTGTAGAAATGCCGTGAATCAACCTACAACCGATCGGCAAACCTCAGCTTCCAGGGGACGCTGCGCGTCCCAGCGGGAGCAAGCTCCCTCGCCACAGGTACAGCGCCTGCCCTTGGCTGACTGGCATTACCGCCTAGAGCGGCTTTTTCACTGAGCATGGCTCTGCAGTTTCAGCCGTCTTGCTGCACCGTACCGACCTCAGCATGCAGCTTTATACCCAATGCGCCCATGACCTTCATGATGGTCGCCAAACTGGGGTTGCCATCAGCTGATAGGGCCTTGTAAAGCCCCTCGCGAGTCAGGCCAGTATCTCGGGCTAGCTGCGACATCCCACGCGCTCGCGCGATATCGCCCAAGGCCGCAGCCAGCAGCACGGGATCGTTCTCCTCCAGACAGGCTTCAAGGTAAAGAGCCATGTCCTGTTCAGTCTTCAAGTGATCGACTACATCCCACTTGCTCAGTTTTATCTTGGTCATCTCATCCTCCTAGAGCTCACGGGACAGCCTGATGGCAATCCTTATATCAGCGGCCTGAGTCGCCTTGTCACCACCGGCCAGCAGAACAATCACTTCATAGCCGCGCTGCACGAAATACAGTCGATAACCCGGCCCATAATCTATCCGCAACTCAGATACCCCCTCACCCACCGGCTTGCAGTCACCCAAAACCCCCAACTCCACTCGACGAAGTCGAGCTTTGATCCGAGCCTGTGCCCGAGCGTCCCTCAGCCTGGCAAACCACTGGCTATAACGCTCTGTCTGAATAAGCGTGTGCATGCACAAAATGTAAACCACAGTTTACATTTCATCAATAATGAGCACCCCCTCTCCGACAAAGCGTCCACATCACGACTCAATAACACCAGACCCATAAAAAAGGCCTGGATCGAAATGGAGCCAGGCCTCACAGGCAAACATCAGCAAGTCACCACTTGCTCGCATAGCAGCCTCAGCCAGAAGCGGCATCCATCAACACCTTGAGCGCCGCATCGGCCTCGACGCGTTGTGCCTGGGTGGGTTTGCCGGCAAATTGGCTGCGCTGCTTGTTGAGGGTCAGGTAGGCGTTGTCGCCATCGCCCCAAATGTAGGAGTAAATCAGCAGGAAACTGTCGGAGCCGGGCTGGCAGTAAGGGGCGACGCTGCGCAGCGGCGCCAGCAGTTGGATCATCTCGCCATAGTTGTCGGTGAACTCCAGCAGGGCGAACTGCCAGCGACCGGTCTGCGGATCGTATTGGGAGGAGCCGCCAGTGCCCGCCCACATTTGCACCACTTCCTGCAGGCTGCGCGCACCGGAATCCTGCAACCACTCGGCATCGACCCGGGCCGAGCCGTACATGTCCTTGCTGTCGAACCACTTCTGCCAATCGCTGTAGGAAATCGCCGGACGTGGCGGCGCAGCCATGGCTTGGGCGTACTGCTCGGGGGTCATGTTGCAACGCAGATACACCGAGGAAGGCTCGCTCGCCTGTGCCTGCCAGGTCGCAGCCAAAAGCGCTGCCAGCGCCAGCCCTGTCCATGAGCGAAGTTGCATGGTTGTCGTTCCTGATCGTTCGAGAAAAGGCCGCCAGTCTACCGGCGCCGATCGACGCAGAGGGCCTGCCCTCTGCCGCAGAATCCGATCAGCGCCGAACGCCAGCATACAAGCTCAAGCAAGCGCCTGCGCCGCCTGCCAATGCTTCATCTCCTCATCGATAAAGTGCTGCACCAGATCGCTGTACAGCTTCTCGATGGCATCCGCGCTCAGGCCTTCGGCCTCGGCCCATTCGCGGCGGGTGGCGAGCATCGCCTTGAAGCGCTCCTCGGCCCGCACCGTGGCCGCCGAGGTCTTGAACTTCGACGCCGCCAGCACGTACTTGAAACGCGCACCCAGCAGTGCGATTACCGCCCGATCCAGGGTGTCGATTTCCCGGCGGATATCTTCCATGCCCTGGCATTGTTCCGGGCTCATCTGTTGCTTTACTTCCATGCTCAAGGCTCCATCGACGTCCAGGGATACCCGGCTTCGGCCGGGCCCGGATTATTCCCATGGCGGCGCATCGGAGTAAAGTTGCGGGCTCGCGCCCATTCGACTGCCAAGGAACTGCTCGCGTGAACCAGAAGAGAACCCGAGTCCGCCTGCCCCACCCCAAGCCCGGCAAAACCGGCAGGGGGGCCTGGGTATTCCTGCTGATCGGTGGCGTGCTGCTGGCACTCACCGCACTGCTGGGCTGGACCCTGGTAAGCGCGCTGCAGGACGGCCTGATCGCCACCCGCAACCGCGCCGGCCCCAAGCTCGTCTACAGCCAGGCACAACAACCGACCCAGTTCTATATCGAGCTGCTCTGGCAATGCACCAGCACCCTGTTGCTGGGCGCACTGGCCGTTGCCACGCTGTGGATCGGCCGGGTATTAATGGGCGCACAAAAAAAACATCGCTGATGCCGGATGCCGCTCCGGCATAGTGCAGCCGCCCAGGAACAACCGCCCATGTCCCTGCTGTCCTCCCCCGAACTGCCTGCCACCCGCCCCGCCGCTGCCGGTCCAGATTCAGGTGCAGGTGCAGGTGCAGGTGCAGATCCAGGCCCCAGCGCAACCTTCAGCGAACCGGCGGCGGATGGCGTTCTCCTCGGCGGCTTCACTTGGCGCCACCCATCAGCCGATCCAACACGCCCGGTGGTGATCATCAACGCCGCGACCTCGGTGCGCTGCCGCTACTATTTTCGTTTCGCCGGCTACCTGTTCGCCAACGGCTTCGACGTGATGACCTATGACTATCGCGGCATCGGCGAGTCGCGTCGGGGCTCGCTCAAGGGGTTCAAGGCGTCCTGGTCGGATTGGGGCGCACTGGATTTCGAAGCCATGCTGCAACGGGCCCAGCGCGAGTTTCCCGGACAGCCGATCGATGTGGTGGGTCATAGCTTCGGCGGCTGCGCCGTGGGCCTGGCCGCCTCCGCCGGGGTGATCCGTCGCGTGGCCACCATGGGCGCGCAATTCGCCTACTGGCGTGACTACGAGCCCCGGCTGCGCTGGCGCATGCTGGGCAAATGGCATGTGTTGATGCCCCTGCTGACGGGCCTCTACGGCTACTTCCCCGGCAAGCGCCTGGGCTGGATGGAGGACACACCTGCCGGGGTGGTCCGCGACTGGGCCACCCCGCACCCACGCTACGAAGGCCGCCCCAGCGGCCGCAGGCTGGCCGCAAAGCGTAGTGGGCAGCCCTTCGCCCAGGTCAGCGCAGCGATCCTCGCCATCAGTGTCAGCGACGACCCCTTTGGCACCGTGACGGCCATCGAGCGGCTACTGGGCTACTTCAGCAACAGCCCACGTACACATCTGCGCCTTCACCCCGAGGACATCGGCGAGGCCGAGATCGGCCATTTCGCCTTCTTCCACAGCCGCTTCGAAAGCCGGCTCTGGCCGCTGCTGCTGCACTGGCTGCAGCACGCCAGCCTGGCCCCGAGCAGCCCCGGGCAACAGCTGATGCTGGAGCGCTGATCAGGCAAAGGCGTTGATGAACCAGGTGATCAGCGGGATCGCCACAATGTCGATCAATACCGCACCGCACAGCGGCACGATGATGAAGGCCTTGTAGGAAAAGACCTTGTAGTGATCACAGATCGCGCCCATGTTGGCCACCGCATTGGGCGTCGCCCCCAGGCCGTGCCCCATGAAGCCGGCACACAGCACCGCCGCGTCATAGTTGCCGCCAAACAGGCGGAACAGCAGGAACACACACAGCAGCACCATCACCAGCACCTGCACCACCAGGATCACCAGCAGCGGCAGGCCGAGCTGTTCCAGCTCCCAGAACTTCAGGCTCATCATGGCCATGGTCAGGAACACCCCCAGGCATACGTCGCCCAGGGTGCTCACTGCGCTGTCGGGGATGTCGAGGATTCGCGCCCGGTCATTGAGGTTACGCAGGATGATCGCCACGAACATCGCCCCCACGTAGCTCGGCAGCACAATGCCCAGGTGTTCGTTCAATGCGCTGCCGATCCAGAAGCCCAGCACCATGATCAGCAGGACGCAGGTCAGCAGACGCAGCAAGGTCGGCGCATCCAGAGGCGCCACCGAGCCCTGGGCGACGCTTTCCAGGTGCTGCAAAGTGCTGACCTGATCGGCCTGGATCTGCAAGCGGTTGCGCTCGATCAGCCAGCGCGCCAGCGGGCTGCCCAGCAGGCCACCGGCAACCATGCCGAAGGTGGCCGAAGCCAGGGCCGCCGTGGTGGCGCCCACCGCCCCGAGGTTTTCCGCGATGGGACCAAAGGCCGCCGCGGCGCCAAAGCCGCCCTCCAGGGACACCGCACCGGCCATGATGCCCAGCAGCGGATCGATGCCCAGCGCCTTGGCCGCACCGACACCCACCAGGTTCTGCAGCAGCGCCAGGGACCAGCAAGCCCCCAGGTAGACGAACAGGATCTTGCCGCCACGACGCAGCAGTCCGAGGCTGCCCCCCAGGCCCACGGTGGTGAAGAACGCCACCATCAGGGGCGTCTGGACCGCGGTGTCGAGCTTGATCGCCAGCAGTTGCTGGTCGCGCAGCAGCCAGACGATCAGGGCAAAGCCGAAACCGCCGATCACCGGCGCCGGGACACAGAGCTGGGTCAGCCAGCGGCTGCGTTTCTTCATCTGGGCTCCCACCCCCAGCAGGATCAGGGCCAGCGCCAGGGTGGTCAGCGCGTCCAATTCAAAAGTCGGCATGGCAAACATCTCTTCTTGTCATTGTGGTGTTGCGCGGCGAGGGGCGTGCCCCTCAGTGAATCAGGCTGGCCAATAGGCGCGCGGCCACGCGGGCGGTGCGCTGGTCCTGGTCGAGCCCGGGATTGAGTTCGGCAATGTCGGCTACGCGCAATTTGCCACTGGCCCGAGCGCGGCGTACCAGGTGCTCGACCACTTGCACGTCCACTCCGTGGGCCGAGGGTGCACTGACGCCGGGAGCCTGGCTGGCTGGCAGCACATCCAGGCAAATGGTCATGTACAGCACGTCGATACCGTCGAGAAAAGCGTCGAGGCAGGCCTCGATGGCCGGCAGGTTCCAGCCCTGCATCTGCCGGTCCAGCAGGTAGCGCACATTGAGCTCCCGGGCCTGCTCGAACAGCGCCTGGGTATTGCTCAACTCGCTGACCCCCAGGCAGCAATACTCGAAGGGCATGCCGGCCTGTCGGCAATACTCGGCGATCTGCCGGAACGGCGTGCCGGAACTGCTTTGCGGTGCCTGACGCAGGTCGAAGTGAGCGTCGAAATTGAGAATGCCAATCCGCGGACAGGGCTGTTGGCGGCGCAGGTAATCGGCCAGGCCACTGAAGCTGGCAAAGGCGATTTCATGACCACCACCCAGGCCCAGGGCCAAGTGCCCCTGTTCGAGCAACTGGCCGAGGCGATTGGCGTAGAGCTGCTGGGCGCTTTCCAGAGCGTGGCCGTTACAGGCCACGTCCCCGGCGTCATACAGCGGGCCTCGGCCGTGCCAGGCCAGGTTGGCCAGGGCCGCGCGCAAGGCCGCCGGCCCCTGGCTGGCACCGGTACGCCCCTGGTTGCGCTTGACCCCTTCGTCACAGGCCAGCCCGAGCAAGGCAACACCCGCCGGCTGCTGTTCACTCCAGGGTTGTACCCACTGGTGCCAGCGCCGGGCGGCCAGGCCTTCGGCCAGGTCGATACGACCCTGCCAGAGGTGCATGGGGGCGGTAGTGATCATGGTCTTGCTCCAGTCAATTCAATCCAGTCGGGCACTCAGGCGCTGAGCGGCTTCGCGGGTCCAGCGGATCAGCCGCTCACTGCGCTGTTCGGCGCGGAACGCCGGGGCCATGAGGCTGATGGCGCCTTGCAGGCGGTCACGGCTATCGAGCAAGGGCGCGCTGACACCCCAGATGCCGTGGTCGATCTCGCTCAGGCTCACGGCATGCCCGGCTGCACGAATCGCCGCGTAGCTTTCCAGGTACGCGGCGACATCCGCTTCCTCGACGCCCCGCTGGCGCAGGATCGACAAGCACAGCTCAGGCTCCATGTAGGCCAGCAACACCTTGGCCGAGGCGCCCAGCAGCAGCGGCTGCGCCAGGCCCTTCTGGTAGCAGCAGCGCAGGGGCTGCGGGCTGTCCACCAGTTCAATACAGATCGCCTGCCCGTTGCTGGGTACCATCAGCGCGACGCTTTCCTGGCTGAGCTCGGCCAGGCGGTTGAGCTCCGGTTTGGCCAGGGTCACCAGCAGGCCTTCGCGGTCGAACTTCTTCGCCAGTTGCAGGCAAGTGGGCCCGGGCAGGTAGCGGCCCTGGCCATTGTCCTGGGCCAGCCCCCAGCGCAACAGGGTCTTGAGATGGCGATAGGTACTGCTCAAGGGCTGCTGCAAGTTCAGCGAAAGCTCCTTGGCGGACATGGCCTCCGGGGATTGCCCCAGGGCCACGAGTATTTGCAGCAGACGGTCAGTGGGCGTGTGGTAGTGCATAGCGGCCTCTTGCAGCCATGGTGCATGGACTTTCCCGGCAAATGAAATCAGATTCCCAAGCAGTGGGAAAAGACTGCAAAAAACCTTCGGCAAAAGCACACCGCTGCAATAGCCCGCGGCTCATACAGGATCGACGGTGCCCGCCAAGAGACCATGGCGGGTGCCAGCGCGGTGATTTGCTGGCATCCTCTCCCGCCTGACTGGCCGCTCGCCTGGTATCTGCGAGCGCCACCCCTTTGTGCAACAAGGTAAGACGCCCATGGCATCGATCGACAAACAACACAAACGTGCCGCCCGGGCAAAGGCCAAGGCCAAGCAAAACCGCGCCAAGCGCACAGCCCCCACCTCGGAGCTGGAACTGGACCCCAACGACAGCCGCATCGACTTCGAATCGGTAGACCTGACCGAGCTGTTCGTGAAAATGCGTGACGCTGAGAAAACCAGCCAGCAAGCGCTGTGCACGGTGTTCCTCGCGGACCCGCTGCTGGAGCTGGTCTACGAGCAGGAGGGCGAACAGGGCGCCACGGATTTCATCCTGGCGGCACTGATCGAATACCGTAACTGGTCCACCGAGGCCGACGAGGCCACGGCCCTGGCCTGGATCGAGTCCGAGGCCTTCCAGGCCGACTACCTGGCCGCATCCCAGGCACTGTTCAGCGCCGAGGGCTGAGTTTCTTCCGGGCATGAAAAAGGGCGCATTCAGCAATGAATGCGCCCTTTTCCGTTTCAGCTAAACAGCCTGGCGTGATGCTCAGGCCGCTTCCAGCCGAGGGATTTCCATGCCGATGCGCGAGCTGGCGAAGTTCAGGTCGCCGCTGGCGATGGACTGGGCCTTGAAGCCCGAGCCGATCAGGTCGCGAACATACAGCTTGTTGTACATGAACATGAACACCAGGTTGCTCAGGCCGAAAGTGAACATGGCCAGCAGGAACATGATGGCGGCCCATTTCCAGTCGGCGCGGAACAGTGCCGGGATGAAGCCGAAGAAGAACACGGTCCAGGAGAAACCAACTGGCGCTTCCTTGATGGCTCCGGTGTTCGGGTTTTTGAAGATGATTTTAGTGAACGCCATGCGCGTCTCCTTGCCGCCCTTGTTTGAGAGACCAATGGTCGGGCGATCACCATTGAACCCTGAATGCTCGTTCTTCGAACCGGGACTGTCGGGCATGCCACAGGCAGGCGCTGACAATCAGGAACCAGGGCTAGTGCGCACGGATCAAGGGAGAGAGGCGGTAGGAGGATTCAGTACCCCGACAAGCATTCAGTCCCTTGCAATACAGCGCTATTCCCTAGCTCCTCTCACGCTGGCACGCAAGAGCTCTTATCGAAGAGCGCGCAGGCTACTATTTCGCCTGCATGCTGTCCATGAAACGCCATGTAACAAGTGAAAAATCCAATAAAAAAGGCCGCGGTCAATGCTGACAGCAGCCTTTTTGTCACTCAGAACGCCAACTTTTCAGCAGCCTCTGCCGAATCCTTCGTCATCGCCTGGTGGAACTGCTCGGCACTGATTTCGCTGAGCGTGGTGTAACCGTCGTAATGGTAAAAACGCTGTTTGTCCCGTGCATAGCGGTCCGCAAGAAACTCCAGGCTGGCCAGGTCGATGCGCTTGGCACTCACCGGGCGCCGGCCACAGAACAGCTTGCGCGTGCCCAGCTGCAAGAAATCCGGATGGGGAACCCTCACTTCTTCCGGGCTGAACTCCACCTCCAGCGCCTTGCCGGCAGAAAACATCTGCGTCGCGCTGAAGGCGTAGCTGCCCATGAAGCGCGTGTGGGCCGGGTCGAGGTTCCTTTTTCTTTCGCTGTAGTAGTACACCGCGCCCTTATCCCTGGCCCAGCCATGCCCACAAGACTCGAAGCTGGCCAGATCCGCCTTACCCAGCGGCTCAGGCGCCTGATAAAAGACCCTGTGGCAAAAAACCGTCTGGCCATCGGTCAGATAGGGCCCACCCAGGGCACGGTACTGATCGACGGAGGCTGAAGAAAATCGCTCCGGCACCTGGGTCTCGGCACGATGAAAGGGGATCAGGTACAAGCCGTTGGCATCACCGCACAGGTGCGTGTCCAGCAGCTTGAAACTGCCGGCATCCAGACCATTGATAGCGCGACCATGAAAGTGCACCTGGTGCCCCAGCTCAAACCCCAAGCCGATGGAGCGCAGGGCGGGCGTTGTCGACGCTGGCTCACAGGGCTTTTGCAAACGGTGCCACCAGTAGCCCTGCAGCTGCGGGTGGGCCTCGAAGAACGCGGCCCACTCCTGCAGCATCCCGTCATCAATCACCCCAGCCGAACCGAGAGGGCCGTGCTTGTCGCCCACCAGCACCGGTGAATGGTTGTACTCACCGCGCTCCAGCCGGGCCACCACAAAACTCTGCACATCCACGTCCAGCGGCTTGTTGAACAGATAGGCGCGCTGCTCGTCGGCGTAGTAATGAAACCCCAGGTGGCGAAAACTCGGAGCATGGGCCCCGCGCAAGCGGGTGCCATTGCAGTAGACAAACTGGTCGTCCACAGCCACGTACGGGTCCGGCGTTTCACTGCGACTCAAGACTCGTCCCGCAGCATCGAACACCGACTCAACGCGGTTCAGCAAGCGAAAGTCGCCGACATAACGCAGGGTCTTCCCGGTCAGGAAGTAGGCCCGTTGGGCGTCCTTGGCGTAGCGCTCATTGAGCACACAGAACGTCGCCAGATCGGCCTTGTCGATGCGGTAGAAATACTCGTAGGCAATACCGGAGCCCTGCTGCGCCTGGACGATCACCGAATGCCCATCGGTGCCCCAGCGCCGGGCCAGCATGTGAAAACCGTCCGGATTGGCAATCGGCAACGGCGAACCGTCCTTCTGGTGCAGCGGCACGCCGCCCCGGCAGACCTGATCATTGATCACCTGATAAGCCGGATGGTTGGTGCCACGCACCCGGTCCTCGGCGCTGGCGATCACCCGTGCGCCCAGGAAGACCTTGGCGCCGTCACTGAACAGCACCGCAGATGAAGGCCAGTCCTCCGGCACCGGGTCCAGCAGCGCCAGACGCTCTGGGTGTGCGTCCTCGATCAGCGCCAGCCCATAGTCGTGACAGAAGTAGGCCCGCTGGTGATCGCTCCAATGGTCATGGCCAAGGCTTCGCAACCCGCGACACACGCGCATCGGCAACGCCTGCAACGGGTGGTAGCCGTAACGTTCGAAGTAACGGGGCAAGGCAAAGTAATCGGCCCGGGCATCACGCAGCAGGTGCCGATGAACACGATGGCGCCAGAGCGGTTCGCCCTCTACCAGGGGGGAAACCGGGTATTGCTCGGCCGCGGCCTGAGAAGCCTGCTCAGCCGGCGTCCGCCCCTCACGCTGCAGCATGAGGTACACGTCCCGGGCCCGCTCCTCCACCAACAGCGCCCCCTCCATAAAGGCAAACCCCTGATGCCATTCAAGGTCGAGCTTTTCCCACTCGGCAAAATCCATGTCCAAGCCCTTCATCGCTGCATCCCAAGCTGACCGAGCGGTGGATTATCAGCAGGCGACCTGCGAGCGTAAAGCGCCCCGACGCCAGACCGCGACTGAGCATCAGCCCGCCACAAACAGACATGCCACCTCGCATTCGGACATGAAAAAGGCCGCGGTCATCTCTGAGCGCAGCCTTTTTCCACAAGCAGTGAATCAAACCGTCAGTTCAGCGCCAGAGCCCCGCTGCGCTCGGCCTTGCGCCGACGGGCCACCAACAGGCCCGCAGCGATGACGATGACACTGAGCAGGCCAGTGGCGAGGATCTCCACCCGATGCTCTTCCTGGAACAGCATGATGCCCAGGATCGCGACGATGAACACGATCACCGCGTAGGTCAGGCCTGGGAACAGCCACATGCGGAAGGCGATCTTCTCGCCGACGGCCATGCGTTTCTGGCGCATGCGCAGTTGCGATACGGCAATCACCAGGTAGACCAGCAAGGCAATGGCGCCGGAACTGGCCAGGAGGAACTCGAACACCGCAGCCGGCGCTACATAGTTGGCGAACACCGCAAGGAAGGCCGCAGCGGTGGACAGGATCACCGCCCAATATGGCGTGCCGCTGGCATTAGTGCGCTTGGCCACAGCCGGAGCATCGCCCCGCTTGCCCAGGGAGAAGAGCATGCGCGAGGCGGTGTAGAGCGCCGAGTTCAGGCAACTGGTCACGGCCACCAGCACCACCAGATCGACGATCAGCTTGGCGTTGGGAATGCCCATGCGATCGAGCACGGTCTGGTAGGAACCGACCTGGGCCAGGCTTGGGTCGTTCCACGGCACCAGGGCCACGACGATGAAGATCGACACCAGGTAGAACAGACCGATCCGCCAGATCACCGAATTGGTGGCCTTGGAAATCTGTTTGCCCGGGTTGTGGGATTCCGCCGCAGCGATGGTGACGATCTCGGTCCCCATGAAGGAGAACATGGTGGTCAGCATGGCGGCCAACACCGCGCCCATGCCGTTGGGCATGAAGCCTTGGGTGTCCACCAGGTGCGAGACGCCGCTGACCTGGCTGCTGGGCAGCAAGCCACAGATGGCGGCGAGGCCGAGGATCACGAAGCCGATGATGGCCACCACCTTGATCAAGGCGAACCAGAACTCGAACTCGCCGTAGTTCTTCACGCTGAACAGGTTGGTAGCGGTCAGCAGCAGGGTGATCACCAGGGTGAAGACCCAGATCGCCACGTTGGGGAACCAGGCATGCAGGATGGTTGCAGCGGCGTTGGCTTCCAGCGGGATCACCAGCACCCAGAACCACCAGTACAGCCAACCGATGGTGAAACCGGCCCAGTGGCCAATGGCCCGATCGGCGTAGGTCGAGAACGACCCGGTGTCCGGCGAGGCGACGGCCATTTCCGCCAGCATGCGCATCACCAGCACCACCAGGGTGCCGGCGGCGGCGTAAGCCAGCAGCACGGCCGGACCGGCCTCGGCGATGGCGTGGCCGGAGCCGACGAAGAGACCCGCGCCGATAACGCCGGCGATCGACAGCATGGTCACATGCCGTGGTTTGAGCCCCTGTTCGAGGTCATTGGAGAGTTGCGTACCGCTCATGAAAAGCACCTTTGCAACGAAAAAAGAGTCACTCCACCCGGTCTGCATTCGTTCTCGTAAAAAGAATTCAACAGGGCGTTCTTTATTTCGTACGCAAGAATTGCGCCAAAATGTTACAGAGTCCCGGACAACAGGGGGTTGGCGAGCCGACCGATGGAAATCCCAAGTCATTGAGAATAATGGTATTTCGCCACTTCGTTACCGGGCGACTCACTTTGTAGGACGAAACAGCGCACCAGAAACACACCCCCAAAGTGCGTGATGCACAATTAGGAAGCAGATCCATGACCTTTGGCCCGTTAACCCTTCCAACACCCGGCCAAAGCTGGCACCATCGCGCCTTTTTTTACGCGACACCTACCGGATTTCAGGCGAATTCAGGGTTCAAACGGGCGTTCGGTTGTTGATGGGGCGACAGTCTTCTGTGCTGATGCGACAACCTGCCACATACCCTCTGTTTACCTCCGGTAGCGCTGTTGGCTGCGCTTGGAACCCTATGCTAGCTTGGCGCCTCGCCAGGAAGGCCGCCAACAGCAGGAGCACAATGAACTCTATGAGGACCGCACATGGCTGAGGCCACGCCCGCGCTTGAAATCCGCAACTTGCACAAACGCTACGGCACTCAGGAGGTACTCAAAGGTATCTCGCTGACCGCACGCGACGGTGACGTGATATCGATCCTGGGTTCCTCCGGCTCCGGCAAGTCCACTTTCCTGCGTTGCATCAACCTGCTGGAAAACCCGCACCAGGGCCAGATCCTGGTGGCCGGCGAAGAGCTCAAGCTCAAGGCCGCGAAAAACGGCGAGCTGGTGGCCGCCGACGGCAAGCAGATCAACCGCCTGCGCAGCGAAATCGGGTTCGTCTTCCAGAATTTCAATCTCTGGCCACACATGAGCGTGCTCGACAACATCATCGAGGCACCGCGCCGGGTGCTGGGCCAGAGCAAGGCCGAGGCCATCGAAGTGGCCGAAGCGCTGCTGGCCAAGGTCGGTATCGCCGACAAGCGCCACGCCTACCCGGCCCAGCTGTCTGGCGGCCAGCAGCAACGCGCCGCCATCGCCCGCACTCTGGCGATGCAACCCAAAGTCATCCTGTTCGACGAGCCGACCTCGGCCCTGGACCCGGAAATGGTCCAGGAAGTCCTCAACGTGATCCGCGCCCTGGCCGACGAAGGCCGTACCATGCTGCTGGTCACCCATGAAATGAGCTTTGCCCGCCAGGTCTCCAGTGAAGTGGTATTCCTTCACCAGGGCCTGATCGAAGAGCAGGGATCGCCACAGCAGGTCTTCGAGAACCCGCTTTCGGCACGCTGCAAACAATTCATGTCCAGCAACCGCTAACGGAGCTACACGCATGCAGAGCTATAAGAAGATCCTCCTGGCCGCTGCCGTCACTCTGGCTTTCAGCGCCAGCGCTGCCGCCGAAACCCTGAAAATGGGCATCGAGGCCGCCTACCCACCGTTCAACAACAAGGATGCCAGCGGCCAGGTGGTCGGCTTCGACAAGGACATCGGCGACGCCCTGTGCGCCAAGATGAAGGTCGAATGCACCGTGGTCACTTCCGACTGGGACGGCATCATTCCGGCCCTGAACGCGAAGAAGTTCGACTTCCTGATCTCCTCGCTGTCGATCACCGACGAGCGCAAGCAGGCGGTGGACTTCACCGACCCGTACTACTCCAACAAGCTGCAGTTCATCGCCCCTAAAGACAAAACCGACTTCAAGACCGACAAGGCCTCGCTCAAGGGCAAGATCATCGGCGCGCAACGGGCGACCCTGGCCGGCACCTGGCTGGAAGACAACCTAGGTGACGACATCACCATCAAGCTCTACGACACCCAGGAAAACGCCTACCTGGACCTGACCTCTGGCCGCCTGGACGCGATCCTGGCCGACAAGTACGTCAACTACGAGTGGCTGAAAAGCGAAGCCGGCAAGCCTTACGAGTTCAAGGGCGACCCGGTTGAAGAAAGCGACAAGATCGGGATTGCCGTGCGCAAGAAAGATCCACTGCGCGAGAGACTCAACGCCGCCCTGAAGGAAATCGTGGCCGACGGCACTTACAAGAAGATCAACGACAAGTACTTCCCGTTCAGCATCTATTGATACTGACTTGCCTGACCGGCGCCTGCCCCCTGGGCGCCGGTCCTTAGCAAAGCCATCCAGACCCCATGAATATCGATCTCTACGGATTCGGCCCGGCGCTCGCCGCCGGCGCGCTGATGACCGTCAAGCTGGCCCTCTCGGCATTGTGCCTGGGGCTGGTGCTCGGTCTGCTCGGCGCCTTGGCCAAGACTTCTCCGTACAAGCCGCTGCAATGGCTTGGCGGCGCTTATTCGACCCTGGTGCGCGGCGTTCCCGAGCTGCTCTGGGTCCTGCTCATCTACTTCGGTACGGTCAACCTGATGCGTGCCCTGGGCGAGTTCTTCGGCAACCCCGATCTTGAACTCAATGCCTTCGCCGCCGGGGTGATCGCCCTTGGCCTGTGCTTCGGCGCCTACGCCACCGAAGTGTTCCGCGGCGCGATCCTGGCCATTCCCAAGGGCCACCGTGAAGCCGGCATGGCCCTGGGCCTGTCGAAATGGCGGATCTTCACCCGGCTGATCATGCCGCAGATGTGGCGCATCGCCCTGCCGGGCCTGGGCAACCTGTTCATGATCCTGATGAAGGACACCGCCCTGGTGTCGGTGATCGGCCTGGAAGAAATCATGCGTCACTCGCAGATTGCCGTGACCGTTTCCAAGCAGCCGTTCACCTTCTATATGGTCGCCGCCTTCATGTACCTGGGCCTGACCGTGCTGGCCATGACCGGCATGCACTTCCTGGAAAAACGCGCCGCTCGCGGCTTCGCAAGGAGCGCCCAATGAACTGGGAAGTGATCATCAAATGGCTGCCAAAGCTGGCTCAGGGTGCAACCCTGACCCTGGAGCTGGTGGCCATCGCGGTCATCGCCGGCCTGCTGCTGGCGATCCCCCTGGGCATCGCCCGCTCATCACGGCTGTGGTACGTGCGCGCCCTGCCCTACGCCTACATTTTCTTCTTCCGCGGCACACCGCTGCTGGTACAGCTGTTCCTGGTGTACTACGGGCTGGCGCAGTTCGATGCGGTGCGTGAAAGCGCACTGTGGCCCTATCTGCGCGATCCGTTCTGGTGCGCCACCGTGACCATGACCCTGCACACTGCGGCCTACATCGCCGAGATCCTGCGCGGTGCGATCCAGGCCATCCCGCCGGGTGAAATCGAGGCCGCGCGGGCCCTGGGCATGTCCCGACCCAAGACGCTGCTCTACATCATCCTGCCGCGCGCTGCGCGCATCGGCCTGCCGGCCTACAGCAACGAAGTGATCCTGATGCTCAAGGCCAGTGCCCTGGCCAGCACCGTAACCCTGCTGGAACTGACCGGCATGGCACGCACCATCATTGCCCGCACCTACCTGCCGGTGGAGATTTTCTTCGCCGCCGGGCTGTTCTACCTGGTGATGGCCTACGTCCTGGTACGCGGCTTCAAGCTGCTGGAACGCTGGCTGCGAGTCGACGCCTGCCAGGGACGCTGACCTTCCCCCGCTCCCGCCCGGGAGCGGGCCTGCCCGGACCCACCGCCCATGCCCTCGATCCTCCAAGGCCCCGCGCTGCTCGATCGCTTCCAGGCCCTGGACGGCTTCCTGCTTGAACACCAGGCGCTCTGGCGCCCGCGCCCGTTCCACCATCTGCAACTGCCGTGGGAATCCACTCATCCCGAACTGGCCCAGTGGCTAAGCCAACGCTCCCTGGAAGACGCCGAAGCGGCCCACAACCATCCGCAGCAGCTCCAGGCGCCGGCGCCCTTTGCCCAACTGGCGGAGCAGGCCCAAGCACTCGGCGCGCTGGGCGAACTTCCCATAAAGGCACTGCCCGCGCCTCACCCGCGCCTCAATGTCGACGTGCCCGGGCGTAAATGGCAGCAGATCGAAGCCTTCGCCGCCTGCCTGCAATTCGACCGCGCTCCGACTCACTGGCTTGACTGGTGCTCCGGCAAGGGCCACCTCGGCAGGCGTCTACTGCAACCCGGGCAGCAACTGACCTGCCTGGAATACGACCCGGCGCTGATCGACAGTGGCGAGCAACTGAGCCGGCACCACGGTTTGCCCGCGCGTCATGTGCAACAGGACGTGCTGGCCGATGACACGCCCCAGCAGCTCTGCGCCGAGCACAGTCCGGTGGCCCTGCACGCGTGCGGCGATCTGCATGTGCGCTTGATCCAGCTGGCCAGCCAGCAGGGTTGTCCACAGCTGGCCATTGCCCCGTGCTGCTACAACCGCACCCGCGCCAGCCACTACCGGGGCTTATCCACAGCGGCCCAGGCCTCGCGCCTGGAACTGTCCCTGGAGGACCTGGCCCTGCCCATGAGCGAAACCGTCACCGCCGGCGCTCGGGTCCGGCGCCAGCGCGACTGCTCCATGGCCCGGCGCCTGGCCTTCGACCTGCTGCAACGGCAAGTACGTGGGCTCGACCAATACCTGCCGACACCCTCGCTGCCCAGCCACTGGCTGGACAAACCCTTCGCCGACTACTGCCGCGACCTGGCCGCCCTCAAGGACTTATCCACAGTCGATTGCCAGGATTGGGCCGCCCTCGAAGCCGCCGGCTGGCAACGCCTGGCCCAGGTGCGCAACCTGGAACTGTTGCGGGGCCTGTTCCGCCGCCCGCTGGAATTGTGGCTGGTGCTGGACCGTGCGCTGTTCCTGCAAGAACAGGGCTATGCCGTGCGTCTCGGAACCTTCTGCCAGGCCCCCTTGACCCCGCGCAATCTGCTACTGCTGGCAGAACGTCCATAACCTGCCGCTGCACCGGCTCTAGCCGAAGTTCGTCGTGCAGGCCCCCTGCGGCCAGTGACCTTGTAAAACGGACATCGGACACCCCATGGGAAACCCACAACCCATTGAAAGCCACCGATCAGGCCGGGGGCTGTCCGCAACTTCACAAAAGAAAAAAACCAAGCGCATGACGCCTACTAGTCTCTAAGGCGTGCAGGGCATATGCCGCACTCAAGCCACAGCTCTGGCGCAACTCAAGCGGTCATGTTTCGACAGGAAGTCGCCAAGCTCACCATCACTGACAGGGAGTCAACCATGAACATCATCGACCCTCAGGCACCCACCTACGAAACCCTGCAAAAGGGTTTCAACTTACGTTGGCCACCCAGTATCGAACAGGGCGCGAACCGAATTTATGTGTGTACGACACCTGATGAAGTTCTGACGGCAGCCAATACAGCACTGCATGATGGCTATCGCATCACGGTGCGCAGTGGCGGCCACTGCTACGAGGGCTTTGTTTCCAACAAGTTGAGCGGCGAGACACAAAACCTGGCGATTATCGACCTCGGTGAAATGAAAGGCCTGAAGTACGACGAGAGCCAAACCATCACTTCGCCCTGGGATAGCCAGAACAAGACGTATCGTTTCATGGCATTGACCGGCAATCAGAACTGGGACGGCTACCTGTCGCTGTACAAGCAGGCCGGGCGCACCCTTCCTGGCGGCTCATGTTATTCGGTCGGTTTGGGCGGGCACATCAGCGGCGGCGGTTACGGTTTGTTATCGCGCCTTCAGGGCTTGACCGTGGACTGGGTCACCGGCGTCGACCTTCTTGTGCCTGTGGAAAACTCGCAGCAACTGGAGTTCCGGCATGTTCGCGCGGACAGCCCGTCGAACAACGACAAGGCATTGTTCACCGCCTGTTGCGGGGCCGGCGGCGGCAACTTCGGCATCATCATCGGCTACTACTTCGACCAACTCCCACAAGCCCCGCAACAAGCCTACTGGATTCCCCTGGCCTACCCGTGGAAAGAACTGATTCCCAACTTCTCGAACTTCCTGCGGGCCTATTGGCAATGGTTCTCGGATAACGACGCCAACGCGACCAGCCCGGTGGAAGGCATTGGCAACGGTGGCTTGTTCACCCTGCTGAAACTCAACCATGTGGATACCTCCGACCATGTGGTGCTGGCGATCCAGTACACCGGCCCCAATGGCCGGGTCGGCGGCGCCAACGATATCCCGCTCAACGACTTCATCAGCAAGATGAACGCCGCGGCGGGCATCACGCCGACCCTGCATGACGGCTTTATCGCGCCTAACATTGCCCCGCTCAGGCACCCGCTCGCCGGCAGGAAGTTCAGAGGCGCGGTGCCTGAGCACACGGCGATGGACTGGCTGTACGTCACGCAAATGATCAACGGCTCGGGCAACAATCAGCGGGGTAAATACAAGTCTGACTATCAGGTCGAACAGTTCTCCGAACAGGCCTGCAACGCCCTGCTGACGCACTTGACCGAAGCCACGCCAGACAAACGCTTCAGCCAGTCGCTGGTACAGATCGACTCCTACGGCGGGGCGATCAATAAAAAGGGCGTGGGCACCACCGCGGTTCCGCAAAGAAGCTCCCTGCTCAAAGCCCAATACCAGACGTACTGGACCCACGCTGCCGACGACGCGGTGCAAATCGCCTGGATCCGCAACATCTTCACCGCCGTGCACGGCGGCAAGCCCAAGCGCCCCACCTACGATGGCTGCTACATCAACTACCCCGATGTCGACATGAAATACACCGCCACCGGCACGGTAGACCCCGACTGGCTGAACTTGTACTACGGCTGGAACAGCGAACTCATCAACAGACTGTCCAACTTGAAAGCCGCCATCGACCCCAACAACCTGTTTCGTCATGAACTGTCCATTCCGGCCACAAAGGCCGAGTAGGTCGCAGCCTGGCCCCCGGCGGCATGACCACAGCCTGCTCGGCTGAGCCTGCGTCGCAGGTTCGATGAGCAGGCTGTGGAGCCGTGCGACAGGCTGTCGCGACCTGTGGATAAGTCTGTTGATGGAATTCTGGCAAAGCCTTTGATTGCATGGCGCTGAAGGACTTTTGCAGACTGGTCATTTTTTGTTCACAAAATAAAAGCCCGAAAAAACAGCCAGTTGCATAAAGATGAGAACGGCTCCACAAATCCGACAGTTCCCGGCCCTGGCGACCCATCCGTTGTGCATAAACACCTGAGCGAACGGGCATAACGCCCTGCGCCCAGGTGCCAGGGAGCGACCTCAGGCAAGGGCCTGATAGTGCCCCTTACTCATCGGCCCGCGCCGGGATCCACCACTCTTCGCCCCGGGCGGTGCTGATGTACTCCGGCCAGCGGAAATCATGGGGCACCTTGAAGTCCTCGGGCAGCAGCGGCGCCTGCCAGCGGCTGCCGCCGATACCGCCGCCGGTACGTTCGACGAACTCGGCCTTGGCCGCGCTGAGCAACGCCTCGTCGGTCAGCAGGTCGACCAGGGTCGCGGCGATAGTCTTGGCGGCGACCTCGATCATCGGGTCGATGGTCTGGCGAATGCCGCCCAGGGCGTTGGACACCCAGTCCGGATAGACCGTGCCCGGCGGCGCGCTGAGCATCGGCCGGGCCACCAGCAGGCGCACGGTCGGGCAGTGCCAGGTGTATTCCGGGTAGTCGTCGGAGGTCAGGTAGTTCTGCCAGGCCGGCATTTGCAGACGCATCTGGCGCTCGCATTCCTGGGGCTCGATCAAGGCTTCGGTGGCCGGCAGGAAGGGCTTGTCCATGGCTTCAAGGCCGAGGTTGCGCTGGATCTCGCGGGCGATTTCCCGGGCTTCCTCATCCCACTGCGGGGCGCCTACCGCCGCCAGGTTGTCGTAGGTGGCCTGGGCCATGACGTGGTTGGGCAGACCGCCCCGGGACTTGCAGACCCAGGTCTTTTTCCAGCGACAACCGGTGGCCATGGCCGCCGCGGCGGCATTGTTGTCCATGACCTGGGAGATGGTTTCGGCCTGCTCGATGGAGTCGCAACGCAGCAGGTACTGGATCTGCGACAGGTGCGGCGGCAGGTTGTCGGCGGTGGCCTGGCCGGCGGTGAGAATCGCCTCGTTGTAGCTCCACAGGCCGGTGAACGGCAGGGTCGAGCGACGCAGACTTTCGTTGAGGGTGTAGAAATGCACCAGGGCGTCGTTGGCCCCCGGTGCTCGGGCCGCCAGGTGGTTCTGCGGAATCGGGCTGTAACGATCGGCGGCGATCCAGTTCTGCGGGTCCTCGCAGGTGAAGCTGTAGATGTAGGCGTAGGCGATGCCGCAGTGCGTGTCCCAGGTGGTGGTGTTGTTCAGCGGCAGCATGTAGGTGGGGTGAAAGCTGATGGCCGCGTCGAGGTCGTCGTAGTAGCCCTTGGCGGCGTGGACCGGCTTGGAGGCGCGGAGTTTTTCCGCCGGCTCGCCGAAGAACCTGATGCTGCCCTGCAGGCCGAATTCCACCATGGTCGCCTTGGCCGCCAGGGCCCCGCCGAGGGCGCTGATGCCCAGGGCCGAATGCGGGTCGGTGTGCCCCGGGGCAAAGCGCGACAGGCCCTCGCGCGGCTGCTTGCGGGTGGTCGCCGCCTGACAGTTGCCGGGCACCGCATCGTACTCGCCGTAGGTGGCCAGCAACGGGCCCTGGCCCTGGGTGAAGGTGGCGCAGAAGGCCGTGGGCATGCCGCCGCTGCCGCGCTCGACGGTGAAGCCCTCGGCCTCCAGCAGTTCGACATACCAGGCACAGGACTTGTACTCGCGGAACGCCGGCTCGGCGTAATGCCAGATGATCTGGTGCCAGTCCGACAGTTGCTGGCGGTGGCGCTCAACCCAATCGAGAGCGAATGCTTTGTAGCGGGACATGCGCGGCACTCCTGGTTATCCAGGTTCCGGCCGGCCGCTGCCCGGACGCCTCGGCACCCGTGCAAGACCTGCAGGACCTCTTGTTGTTATAGGGATGGTCCGGTCGGTTGCGGCCCGGATCGAGGTCCAGTATTGGTGAAGCAGCTGCGACATCAATCGAATTTTTTCGCCAGCAATGTCAAAGAAAATTGACCAGTTCGGCGCCATCGCGGCCCATACTGCGACGCGGCCGGCCCCTCCTCGGGGCCCTGCCTGGGCAGCACCCAGGTACCGGCCGGTCCCCTTCGAAGACAGGTTTCCTTGACCCGGAGTTTGCATGCGCTATCCCTCGATCACTGCCCTGCGCGCCCTCGACGCCGTGGCCCGGCTCGGTAGCGTGACCGCCGCCGCCCAGCAACTGAGCCTGACCCGCAGCGCCATCAGCCACCAGATCATCAGCCTGGAACAGAGCCTGGGTTTTGCCCTCACCGAACGGGTCGGGCGCGGCATCGGCCTGACCTACCAGGGCGAGTGCTACGCCCGGGAAGTACGGCGCATCCTCGCGGACATCCAGGACGCCGGGCGGCGTTTCGACGGCCAGGCGGTGTCGGGCAAATTGCGCATCAGCTGCAATCCGGGCTTTGCCAGTTTCTGGCTGTGCAACCACATCAACGGCTTCCTGCGCCAATACCCCCAGGTGCAGCTGCAGGTGGTCAGCCCTCGGGCCCAGGACGACACCAGCGACGCCGAGGCCGACCTGTTCATCGCCTATGGCATCGGCGACTGGCCGGGGCTGCTGGTGGAGCAGATCGTCACCCTGCGCTTTTCACCGGTGTGCAGTCCGCGCCTGATCAACGCCATCGGCGGTTTGAAGAGCCCGCTGGACCTCAAGGACTTTCCGTTGATCCACATGAGCGACAGCAGCGACTGGCGGGTCTGGCTGGCGGCCGCCGGTGCCAGCCAGGTCAACCCCGACCGTGGCATTACCTTCTCCGACGCCCATTGCGCGCAATCCGCCTGTATCGCCGCCCAGGGTGTGGCCATCGGCGACAACCTGCTCAGCGGCGATGCCCTGGCCCGGGGGCTGCTGGTGCGCCCGTTCGATATCAGCATCAGCGCCCTGCGCGGTTATTTCCTGGTGATCGATCCGGCCAAGGCCGAGCGGCCAGCGGTCCAGGCCTTCAGCGACTGGCTGAAAAACCAGCTGCAGGCCAGTGCCCAAAGCATCAGTGACAGCCCGCTGATCGAGCCCTGAAAGCCGAGTCGAATGGGAAATTTCACTCACCAATGAGGCAAAAATTATTCCATTGATGTGGCGTTGCTTTTCACAATAATGAATCCACCACCTGCTGCACTCACAATAAAAATTCAATCGTGCAGGTGGGTTTCCGGGAGATCTCTGTAGTGTCCAGCAGCCCCTCGACTCAACTCAGCGCCCAAGGAATCAGCCAGTATTACGGCAACTTCACCGCCCTGGACGGCATCGATCTGGACGTTCGCCAAGGCGAATTCCTCACCCTGCTGGGCCCCTCCGGCTCAGGCAAGACCACCCTGTTGATGATCCTCGCAGGCTTTCTCAGCCCCAGCGCCGGCAAGCTGCTGGAGCGTGGCGTCGACATCAGCCGGCGCCCGGCGGAAAAACGCAACTACGGCATGGTGTTCCAGGGCTACGCCCTGTTCCCGCACATGAGCGTGGCCGACAACGTCGCCTATCCCTTGCGCATTCGTGGAGTGAAGGCCGAGGAGCGCCAGCGCCGGGTCAAGCACATCCTCGACGTGGTGGGCCTGGGGGCTCACCTGCACAAGAAGCCTTCCGAGCTGTCCGGCGGCCAGCAGCAACGGGTGGCCATCGCCCGGGCCCTGGTGTTCGAGCCGGACATGTTGCTGCTGGACGAGCCGCTGTCGGCCCTGGACAAGAACCTGCGCGAGCAACTGCAGACCGAGCTGCAACGCATCCACCGCCAGGTCGGCACCAGCTTCGTCTTCGTCACCCACGACCAGGGCGAAGCCCTGGCCCTGTCGACCCGCATCGCCATCTTCAACCAGGGACGACTGGCGCAGATCGATACCCCGGAAACCATCTACGACCGGCCGAAAAACCGCTTCGTCGCCGAGTTCCTCGGCAAGATGAACCTGTTCCCGCTGCAGGGCCTTTCCCGCAATGGCAGCCAGGCCAGCGGGCGCTTTGGCGACAGCCCGCTGCATGCCACCACGACCGGTGACATCAGCAACCAGCCGCAGTTGCTGGCGGTGCGCCCGGAACACATGACCCTGCACACCGAGCGCCCACAAGCCGGCGAACACAACGTGCTGCCCGCCTGCCTTGGCGAGCGGGTCTACCAGGGGTCCAGCACTCATCTGGCGCTGAACATCAGCCCGGAACTGGCGCCGGTCAATCTCTCGGTGCCCGGCGATCATCCCGGTGCCCGCTTGCCCAGTGGCACCCCGGTGTGGCTGAGCTGGCCGGTGCGCCACAGCTTCCTGCTGGAAGCCTGAGCCGACCACGCTCGCTGTCGAGCGTTTGCGTAGAAAGCCAATCACACTATCGGCCGGCGCCTGGCGCATCGGCCTCGCGAGGACTTGCCCCATGAGCCAGCACCACCAACGCGACTGCATCGAAATCCTCATCGAAAAAGCCCGTGGCGGGCAGGTCAGCCGCCGCACCTTCCTCCAGGCCATGGGCCTGCTGTCGGCGGTGCCCCTGGCATTGCGCAGCGGCATCAGCTGGGCGGCGGACAAGCCGCTGGTGGTGGTCAACTGGGGCGGCGATGCGCTCAACGCCTTCCGCAGCGCCTGGACCGACAGCTTCACCAAGAGCACTGGCATACCGGTGCGCATCGACGGCGCCGGCCCCACCGAAGGGGCGATCCGCTCACAGTTGGCCAGCGGCCGGCCGAGCTGGGACGTGGTGGATGTGGACAGCTACAGCGCCATGACCCTGGGCCGCGACAAGGTCCTGCAACCCCTGGACTACAGCGTGGTGCAACGGGACCTGGTGGCCCCGGAGCTGTCCCACGAGCACGGCATCGCCGGCTACCTGTTCAGCTACGTGATCGCCTGGGACAGCCAGAAATACGGCAACCACGGCCCCAAAAACTGGGCGGATTTCTGGAACGTGGAGCAATTCCCCGGCAAGCGCACCCTCTACAAATGGATGAACGGCATGCTCGAAGCCGCGCTGCTGGCCGATGGCGTGGCCGCCGACCAGCTGTACCCGCTGGACGTGCCCCGGGCCTTGCGCAAGATCGATGAACTCAAGCCCCACGTCCTGTCGTTCTGGGGCTCGGGCGCGGAAAGCCAGCAACTGATGATCGAAGGCGAAGCCTCCATGGGCGCCATCTGGCACACCCGCGCCACCCTGCTCCACGAGGACAGCGGCGGCCGCATCCAGTGGGGCTTCGACCATGCCTTCCTCAACGCCAGCAGTTGGGGCGTGCTCAAGGACAACCCGGCAGGCGCCGCACCGGCCATGCAGTTCATCCAGCACGCCTTGCAGCCGGCCGGCCAGCTGAAGCTGTTCGAAGCCCTGGGCAACGGCCCGTCCAACGCCGCCACCCAGCAACTGATGAGCGCCGAACAGCGAGAGATCAACTGCGCCTCCGAAGCCAACATGAAGAAGCAGATCTTCCTCGACACCCAGTGGTACGCCGACCACTACTCCAGCACCCTGGAGCAGTACCTGACCCACCTGTCCAAGTGAGCCGTCGACCATGAGTGCAACCCGAACCGCGCGCCTGGAACGCAGCCTGCTGCTGTTTCCCCTGCCGTTGCTGCTGGTGGTGTTCTACCTGTTGCCGTTCTTCGGCGTGGTGAGCTGGAGCTTCACCCTGCCCGAGCCCGGGATCGAGCAGTACCAGCGCATCGCCACGGACCCGGCGATCCACGACATGCTCCTGCGCACCCTGCGCCTGTGCCTGACCGTGAGCCTGCTGGCCCTGGTGATCGGCTACCTGCTGGCCTACTGCTGGGTGTTCAGCCCGCCGTTCTGGCAGCGCATGGTGGAGATCTGCGTGTTCATCCCGTTCTGGATCTCGGTGCTGGTGCGGGCCTTCGGCTGGCTGATCGCCCTGCGCAGCAATGGTGTGGTCAACGACAGCCTGCTGTCCCTGGGCTGGATCGATCATCCGTTGCAACTGACCCGCAACGAGCTGGGAGTGGTGATCGGCATGCTGCACTTCATGATTCCGTATGCGCTGTTCCCGCTGCTGTCGAGCATGCGCCAGCTGGATCAACGGGTGCTGCTGGCCTCCCGCGGCCTGGGCGCCGGCGCGCTGCGGACCTTCTGGCAAGTGCTGCTGCCCCAGACCCTGCCGGGGCTCTTGGGGGCCTTCATCATGGTCTTCGTGTTCTGCCTGGGCTTCTTCATCACCCCGGTGCTGCTGGGCGGCGGGCAGACGGTGATGATCGCCGAGTACGTGTTCCTGCAGATGTTCCAGACCAGCAACTGGGGCCTGGGCGCGGCCCTGAGCCTGGTGCTGCTGACCCTGGTCAGCGCGCTGATCTGGCTGCTGCTGCGCGTCACCCGTGTCAATCGACTGGTGGGTTGAGGTCACTATGAATACACATCGCACTGCATTGAGTACCCGACTGATCGCCGTGGTCGCCATGGCCTTCATGCTGTTCCCGCTGCTGACGGTGATCCCGGTGTCGTTCACCGCCAAGCGCTACCTGTCGATGCCGGACGGCAACTGGTCGCTGCGCCACTACGAGGCGCTGCTGAGCAATCCCGACTGGCTGTCGAGCATCGGCCAGAGCCTGGCGATTGCCAGCGCCACCAGCCTGATCGCCACCGTGCTGGCGGTGAGCTTCAGCCTCGGCATCTGGTACCTGCGCTCGCGCCTGGCGACCCTGCTGATCGGTCTGGTGCTGCTGCCCATGGCCATTCCGCCAGTGATCTCGGCGCTGGTGCTGTACTTCATGGAAACCAACCTGGGGCGCATCGCCCCGGGCTGGGGCTACGACACCCTGCCCGGGGTGGTGATCGCCCACGTGGTGATGGTGGTGCCCTACGGCGTGGTGACCATGCTGGTGGCCCTGAGCCAGGTGGACCGGCGCATCGAGCTGGCCTCGCGCAACCTGGGAGCGAGCCTGATGCAGACCACCTTCCTGGTGATGCTGCCGAACCTCAAGCTGGGGATTTTCTCCACCGCGCTGCTGAGCTTTGCCCTGTCCTGGGAGGAGGTGGCGGTGACCCTGTTCATCACCAGTGTCGACGTCAACACCCTGCCCCGGCGGATCTGGAGCGGCCTGCGGGACAACGTCGACCCCAGCGTGGCGGCGATCTCGGTGCTGCTGATCGGCCTGACCCTGCTGGTGCTCATGGGCCGCCTGGCCTTGCAGTACGCCGCCCAGCGCCGCGCCCGCACCTGACAGCCCCCTGTGGCGAGGGAGCTTGCTCGCTCGCCACCCCTTCTTTCGCGCTCATGACTAATCGCCTTCTAGCTGACCGACGTCATGCCCCGCCCCCCGCGTTTTATCCGATAGTGCGCAGCTCGCTCCAACGGCTTGCCCGGGCTCTTCTAGACTCGATGGGTGGTCGTATTCGGAACCGAACGGGTCGCTTTCGTGCGGTTCAATCAGAGGCAGCATGTCAAGCTGCCCTTTATGCCCTGAACAGGTGCGGCAACGACCGTACCGGGTACAACAAGATACCCATTCAGGGTGCATGGCCAACGGCCTGAAACGCCGCGCTACCGTGACGTGGCAACCAGTGCCGCAGCCGACACTTTCGGACAGCCGACAACCACCAGGTTCGTCCGTGACCGTGAGGAATTGCTGTATGCCTGATGAAACACTGCATCTGCCGTTGATCCACACCCTGCTGGAGCGTCACAAAGGCTCCCCGGGTGCGCTGTTGCCGATTCTCCATCAGATTCAGGAAGAGCTCGGCTACATCCCCGATCTGGCCGTCCCCGACATTGCCCATGCGCTCAATCAGAGCCAGGCGGAAGTGCGCGGGGTGATCAGCTTCTACCATGATTTTCGTACCGCGCCACCGGCGCGGCACATCCTGCGCCTGTGCCGTGCCGAGTCCTGCCAGAGCCGCGGCGCCGAGCAACTGGCGGCGCAACTGCGCGCACGCCTGCAACTGGATGACCACGGCAGCAGCGCCGACGGTTCCATCAGCCTGCGGCCGGTGTACTGCCTGGGTGCCTGTGCCTGCTCGCCGGCCCTGGAGCTGGATGGACAACTGCATGCCCGAGTCAGCGCCGAACGCCTGGACGCGCTGCTGGACAGTTGCCGGGAGGACGCGTGATGCCGAGCCTCTATCTGCCCTGTGATTCCCTGGCCCGGGCCGTGGGCGCCGACGCGGTGGCCGACGCCATCGCCGCCCAGGCCGAGCACCACAACCTGCCGCTGCAATTGCAACGCACCAGCTCCCGCGGCCTGTACTGGCTGGAACCGCTGCTGGAAGTCGATACCCCGGACGGACGCCTGGGCTTCGGCCCGGTGAGCGTCGCCGACGTGCCCTCGCTGCTGAAAGCCCTGCAAGACGCCCCTACCAGCCATCCCCTGGCCCTGGGCCGAGTCGAAGACTTGCCCTACCTGAAAAGCCAGCAACGCCTGCTGTTCGCCCGCGCCGGGATTACCCGGCCGCTGTCCCTGGCGGACTATCGGGCCCACGGCGGCTTCGAGGGCCTGAGCCGCGCCGTCGCCCTGGGCGGTGAGCAGACCGTGACCGCGGTGCTCGACTCCGGCCTGCGCGGCCGCGGCGGCGCGGCGTTCCCCGCCGGGATCAAATGGCGCACCGTGCGCGACACCCCGCAGCAGCAAAAGTACGTGGTGTGCAACGCCGACGAAGGCGACTCCGGCACCTTCGCCGACCGCATGCTGATGGAAGGCGACCCCTTCCTGCTGATCGAAGGCATGGCCATTGCCGGCATCGCGGTCGGCGCCAGCTACGGCTACATCTACGTGCGCTCGGAATATCCCCAGGCGGTGGCGACCTTGCGCGAGGCCCTGGACATCGCCCGGGATGCCGGTTACCTCGGGGCCAATGCCGGCGGTAGCGGCCAGGCGTTCGACATGGAGGTACGGGTCGGCGCCGGGGCCTATATCTGCGGCGAGGAAACCGCCCTGCTGGACTCCCTGGAAGGCAAACGCGGCATCGTTCGCGCCAAGCCACCGATCCCGGCGCTGCAAGGCCTGTTCGGCCAGCCGACCCTGGTGCACAACGTGCTGACCCTGGCCTCGGTGCCGCTGATCCTGGAAAAGGGCGCAGCCTTCTATCGCGACTACGGCATGGGCCGCTCCCTGGGCACCATGCCCTTCCAGCTGGCGGGCAACGTGCGTCATGGCGGCCTAGTGGAACGGGCCTTCGGCCTGACCCTGCGCGAACTGGTGGAAGGCTACGGCGGCGGCACCGCCAGTGGCCGGCCACTGAAGGCCGCGCAAGTGGGCGGCCCGCTGGGCGCCTGGGTGCCACCGGCGCAGTTCGATACACCGCTGGATTACGAAGCTTTCGCCGCCATGGGCGCGATGCTCGGCCACGGCGGCGTGGTGGTGGCCGATGACAGCCTGGACATGGCCCACATGGCGCGCTTCGCCCTGCAATTCTGCGCCGAGGAATCCTGCGGCAAATGCACCCCATGCCGCATCGGTTCGACCCGCGGCGTGGAGGTCATCGACCGTCTGCTGGCGGCCCCCGATCAAGGCCGCCGCGACGAGCAGGCGCTGATCCTCAAAGACCTGTGCGACACCCTGCAATACGGTTCGCTGTGCGCCCTGGGCGGGATGACCTCCTACCCGGTGGCCAGCGCCCTGAAGCACTTTCCCGCCGACTTCGGTCTGCAGCCCTCGGAGGCCGACCAATGATCAGTATTTTCGACCCTGCCACAGACATCGATCTCAATGCCGTGGACTTCGGCACCCCGGCCCGCGACAGCCAGGTGCAAGTCAGCCTGAACATCGATGGCCGCAGCATCAGCGTGCCCCAGGGCACCTCGGTGATGCGCGCCGCGGCGCTGATGGGCACCACCATTCCCAAACTCTGCGCCACCGACAGCCTGGAAGCCTTCGGCTCGTGCCGCATGTGCCTGGTGGAGATCGACGGCATGCGCGGCTACCCGGCCTCCTGCACCACCCCGGTCAGCGAAGGCATGGTGGTGCATACGCAAACGCCGAAACTGGCGACCCTGCGGCGCAACGTGATGGAGCTGTACATCTCCGACCACCCGCTGGACTGCCTGACCTGCTCGGCCAATGGCAACTGCGAACTGCAGACCGTGGCCGGCCAGGTGGGCCTGCGGGAAGTGCGCTACGGCTATGACGGCGCCAACCACCTGGACGATCAGAAAGACAGCTCCAACCCCTACTTCGACTACGACCCGAGCAAGTGCATCGTCTGCAACCGCTGCGTGCGCGCCTGCGAGGAAACCCAGGGCACCTTCGCCCTGACCATCAGCGGCCGCGGCTTCGAATCCCGGGTCGCGGCGGCCGGTGGCGACAACTTCCTGGACTCCGAGTGCGTGTCCTGCGGCGCCTGCGTGCAGGCCTGCCCGACGGCGACCCTGATGGAAAAAAGCGTGGTGGAAATGGGTCAGCCGGAACGGGCAGTGATCACCACCTGCGCCTACTGCGGGGTTGGCTGCTCGTTCCGCGCCGAGATGAAGGGCGAGCAACTGGTGCGCATGGTTCCGGACAAGAACGGCCAGGCCAACCACGGCCATTCCTGCGTCAAGGGCCGCTTCGCCTGGGGCTACGCCACCCACCCGGATCGCATCACCAAGCCGATGATCCGCAAGCACATCAGCGACCCGTGGCAGGAAGTCAGCTGGGACGAAGCGGTGACCTACGCCGCCAGCGAGCTGCGGCGCATCCAGTTCAAGTACGGCCGCGACTCCATCGGCGGCATCACCTCCAGCCGCTGCACCAACGAAGAAACCTACCTTGTACAGAAGCTGGTGCGGGCGGCCTTCGGCAACAACAACGTCGACACCTGTGCACGGGTCTGCCACTCGCCCACCGGCTACGGCCTCAAGCAGACCCTGGGGGAATCCGCTGGCACCCAGAGCTTCGACTCGGTGATGCAGGCCGACGTGATCCTGGTCATGGGCGCCAACCCCAGCGACGCGCACCCGGTGTTCGGTTCCCAGCTCAAACGGCGCCTGCGTGAAGGGGCCAAGCTGATCGTCATCGACCCACGGCGCATCGATCTGGTGGACGCGGTGCACGCCCGCGCCGAGTTGCACCTGGCCCTGCGCCCAGGCACCAACGTGGCCATGCTCAATGCCCTGGCCCATGTGATCGTCACCGAGGGCCTGGTCAATCAAGAGTTCGTCGACGCCCGCTGCGAGCCGCAAGCCTTCGCCCAATGGAGCGCCTTCGTCAGCCGCGCCGACAACTCGCCGGAAGTGCTCGGCGCGATCTGTGGCGTACCCGCCGCCGATATCCGCGCCGCTGCGCGCCTGTACGCCACCGGCGGCAACGCGGCGATCTACTACGGCCTGGGCGTCACCGAACACAGCCAGGGCAGCACCGCGGTGATGGGCATCGCCAACCTGGCGATGGCCACCGGCAACATCGGCCGCGAAGGGGTCGGGGTGAACCCGCTGCGGGGGCAGAACAACGTCCAGGGTTCCTGCGACATGGGCTCCTTCCCCCACGAGCTGCCGGGCTACCGGCACATCTCCAACCAGGCGGTGCGCCAGGAGTTCGAGCAGGCCTGGAACGTCACCCTGCAAGCCGACCCCGGGCTGCGCATTCCCAACATGTTCGAAGCGGCCCTGGGCGGCAGCTTCAAGGGCCTGTACTGCCAGGGCGAGGACATCGCCCAGAGCGACCCCAACACCCAGCACGTGACCGCGGCCCTGTCGGCCATGGAATGCGTGGTGGTGCAGGACATTTTCCTCAACGAGACCGCCAAGTTCGCCCACGTGTTCCTGCCGGGCTCCTCGTTCCTGGAAAAGGACGGCACCTTCACCAACGCCGAACGGCGCATCTCGCGGGTGCGCAAGGTCATGGAGCCCCTGGGCGGCAAGGCCGACTGGGAAGGCACCCTGGCCCTGGCAGCAGCCCTGGGTTACCCGATGCACTACAACCATCCCTCGGAAATCATGGATGAGATCGCCCGCCTGACCCCGACCTTCACCGGTGTCAGCTACGCCAGCCTGGACCGTCACGGCAGCCTGCAATGGCCGTGCAACGACGCCGCGCCGGATGGCACGCCGACCATGCACATCGACGAGTTCGTGCGCGGCAAGGGCCGTTTCATGCTCACCGGCTACGTGCCCACCGACGAGAAGGTCAATGGCCGCTACCCGCTGCTGCTGACCACCGGCCGCATCCTCAGCCAGTACAACGTCGGCGCCCAGACCCGGCGTACCGACAACGTCGCCTGGCACGCTGAGGACCGTCTGGAAATCCACCCCACCGACGCCGAGAGCCGGGGCATCAACGAAGGCGACTGGGTGGGCATCGGCAGCCGCGCCGGGCAGACCGTGCTGCGCGCCCGGGTCACCGAGCGGGTAGCGCCGGGGGTGGTCTACACCACCTTCCACTTCCCCGAATCGGGGGCCAACGTAATCACCACCGACAACTCCGACTGGGCCACCAACTGTCCGGAGTACAAGGTCACGGCGGTGGAAGTCAGCCGCGTCTACCACCCTTCCGAATGGCAGAAGCGCTACCAGGCCTTCAGTGAAGAACAGCAGAGTCTGCTGGACAAGCGCGGCCGGTCCCGGGGCGGCAAGGCGGAGGTGCGTCGATGAGTACCGCCAACCTGATCAAGATGGCCAACCAGATCGCCGCGTACTTTGCCAACGAGCCAGATCAGGCGCAGGCGGTGCTGAGCGTGCGCAATCACATGCAGATGTTCTGGACCCCGGCCATGCGCAAGGAACTGCTGGCCTGGCAGACCGAGCAGCAAGGTGCCGAACTGCATCCGTTGGTCCAGCAAGCAGTACGTGACGCGGGCTGGGAGGCCTAGGCAAAAGCTCCCTGGCCGGCTAACCCCCGGCCGGGGACACTCACTGACCGGGGCAACGCCGGTCCGCTGGAGGCCTGGACTGGACCGCCAGCGGCAGGGTTGCCCCCGGTTTGCTCAGCGGCAGCAACTGGTACACCGCAAACGCACACATCGCTTGCACCTCGCCCCCGGCCACCGGGATGTAATTCAAGCCGACAAAGGCTTCGTAACTCTTGCCCGGCTCCAACAGCACCACCTTCTTCACCGGCGGACAGGTACGATAGGTACTGCCATAACTGCCTGCGGCAACACCTCCCCCTTCCAGCAGAAAAGGCCTGCCAGCGGGCACCCGATACTCGGTGACGACCTCGTTGTAAGAACCCTCGCCCATACGGATCGCCCCCACGTAGGACGGCAGCTTCGGCGCGAAACGCGGCAGCATGTCGATCTGCCTTGGCTGCATGGGAAACTGCGGATAGTTGATGTTCGCCTGTTGATCGCTGCCGAAGCGCCCGGCCTTGGCCAAGCGCTTGCTGTCACCCTGGCAACCGGCATAGACCTCACCGCGCACCTCGCCATTGGTGATCACCCGCAACTGCGCCGTCGGCACACCCAGGGGCGGCTCCGAATAAGGCACCACCGGCTTGACGCTACAGGCGCCAAGCAACGACAGCAGCGCCAGCAAGGGAATATTTCCAGGTTTCATGACTGATCTTTCCTTTGTCTGAAGCGGTATGAGCGGCTGAGCAGGCTATCGGCCGAGTGGGGGCCGTCTGCACTGAATCATCGGCTATCCGCCGATGATTCAAAGCCTCCTCGCGCTTGAGCCCCAGAGTGCCTGGGAACGCTACGTATAGAGTCCGCATGGGCCCACGCAAAAATAGTCAGATTTCAGGGGTTTACAGAACCCCGCCAATCGCTATAATCGTCGCCCTAACACGCCGGTATAGCTCAGTTGGTAGAGCAACTGACTTGTAATCAGTAGGTCCCGGGTTCGACTCCTGGTGCCGGCACCATACAAAGCAAAGCCCCTGCAGAAATGCAGGGGCTTTGTTGTTTCCGTACCTCAGAAAAGCCTCACGTCATGTCGTGAGAGCGCCCACAAATTGTCCGCACCTACGCTTTCGCTTCCTGGCATGCCCATCATTTTCATCGAGACTTGGGATTTGCTCGTCGTCAACGCACGACCTATGCCTCTAGCCATTTCGAGCAGGTCATTTGCATCGAATTTGATCGACGCGCAACCAGAAGGATAAGGAGCGCCCACGTGGCAGGCACCCAGCAGAGCTCCCTCGAAGGGCCAAGGTGATGGAGGTTGGATGAAAAATCCCGCCGAAGCGGGGCTCAAGGGTCAGACTCGCCTATTGGCGGCCTCATAGACTTCATCGTCGCGTCTGGCCCCAATGCACAGGACCAGCACGATCTCAGAACCTTGGATCCTATAGACGATGCGAACACCACCTGTCCGAATCCGGCGGTGACCGGCGAGAGCGCCGCGAAGGAGCTTGCCGATCTTGTCTGGCTCGCCTTCAACGATCCGCTCCCGGATCACCTTAAGGACTCTTTTTGCCTCAGCCCTACCTAACTGAGCGAGATCTCGCTCAACATCAGGGTGAAACCGAACGCTCCAGGTCATTGACTATTGCCTACTTGAAGCGAGCCTCCATGTCCTCAAGGCTCACTGTGTTCTGTTCGTCCAAAGTGGACAGGCGCTCAATGGCCAAACGCTCAGCGCGAAGATCTTCGAGTTCGTCCTGCAAAGCTTGGTAGGCGTCTACACCCACCAGCACAGCTGCTGGCTCGTTATCCTTGAAAATCACCAAATGAGTGACTTCACCGCTCGTAACTTCCTTCAGTTTCGCGCTAAAGCCTCGAACCATCGCTGTAGCGGACACTGCCTGCTCAGCTCGGTCTAGGAGTGCACTCATGCTCTATTGCCTCGATTCATCACTCAGTTCGTTCGTCTTTGTCAGTTCATTATCAGTCGGTATTGCGGCACGCGCACCCTCAATATACGCAATATTATGCATACAACAATACACATCAAAAAAATAACGATGAACGGAACCACATGTGAACCTAACTGTTTTGGCTATCCATCTGCACCGCACTTCATGCTCCAATACCCGCCGATCCCCGTTGTACACAGGCCGCCCATGAAGTCCATTTCCCTATTGATCCTCACCCTGTTGCTCCACTCCCTGCAGTTCAGCGCTCCGGCCCTGGCCGGCGACGCCGAGGCCGGTGGCAAGCTGTTCAAGCGCTTGTGCAGCGGCTGCCACAATATCGGGCCTTCGGTGCGCAGTTCGTTCGGGCCGCAGCTCAACGGCATCATCGATCGCCCGGCAGGCAGTGCCACGGACTATCAATACTCAACGGCCATGAAGTCGTCGGGCATCGTCTGGACCCGGGACAAGCTCATCCAGTACCTGGAAGATCCAAAAGCCGTGGTGCCCGGTACGCGGATGATTTTCTGGGGGCTGAGCGATGAAGAAAAAATCGATAATCTGCTGGCCTATCTGCAGACCTTCCCTTCCCCCTGATCCGAGCTCGTTTGCCTACAAGGATGTTTTGATGAAGTTTCCTCTGCTGTCGCTTGCCGCTACGGGCCTGGCCCTGGCTGCATTCATGCCCCAGTTGCAGGCCGCCGGTTTTGACTGCGCCAAAGCCTCTACCCGGGTGGAGAAAACCGTCTGCGACACGCCGACCCTATCCGCCAAAGACGACGAGTTGAACAGCCGCTACAAGGCGCTCAAGCACCTGCAGGTGTTTCGCTTGTTGCAAACCCAGTGGCTGCGGGAAGTGCGCGACACCTGCACCGACAGCGACTGCCTGGAGTCGGCCTATCGGGCCCAGGTGAAAATGCTCACGCTGTTGCCGATCCCTCCGGCACCCGACAAGGACGAGCTGCTGCCCATGGATCCCATCCGTCAGTACCGCCTGCAGGACCCTGATGACTGGCAGCGCTTCACCCTGGCCAAGTTCACCGCCGCTCCAGCGCAAGGCGATCAGCAGATCGTCGACGCCCAGGTGCTGGATGGCGTGCTGCATGTGGTGCTGTTCGTCGGTCAGTACCAGAGGGGGCGGGAAGGCTATGTCGGCACCCTCTACGAATACGCCGATGACCAGCCCGGCCTGCATCCCATTGCCCGGGATATCGGCTTTGTCGGCTGGGCCTCTCCGGGGGCCAACGATCAGGGCCAGCGCTTCGCCGGCATCGTCGACGGGGTGTTCTATTACCGCCAGCGCAGCGGCGGCGAGTTGCAGCAAGGCATGCGCTATCGCCTGGGCTCACGCAGTGCTCCCGAAGCCAGCCAGCAGGTGTTCCAGTCGCTCTCCAACACCCTGCACCATGCCCGAGCGCGGGTCGGCCAGGATCTGAATCAGGAGAACTACAGCCTGTCCCTGGACTACGACCGGCAGAGCAATAACACCTACTCCGAGAACGTCACCGAGCACAACGAAGTCGAGTCCGGCTGGAGCATCGTCAATCCCACCTGGAGCGAAACCCGCCCGGTGATGTATTTCGATAACGAAGGGCCGCGGGCCTGTATCTGGCGGGTCGACGTGCAGCACAAGGTGCTGTCCAAGATCGTCCCGGAGCATGAAGCGATTTCAGCCCGTCCTGTGGATATCCATGGCCGTGAGGCGGTGGTGTACATGGAAGGCGATCAGCTGAAGTTCGCGATCAATCCGGATGACTGATGGGCAAGGTTGCTGAACAAAAAGGCTCGCCAAACGGCGAGCCTTTTTCATTGCGTCGGCAAGGCTCTGGTCAGGGCAGGCTGATCTGGTATTCGGCCAGCTTGGCCTGGTGCTGCGGTTCGACGTACTTCTGGTTCACCCGCTTGGCGAACTGGGTAAAGTCGGCGCGGGCATCGTCGGTCAGGCCCAGTTTTTCGTAGGCCAAACCACGATGGTAGAAGGCCCAGGCATAGTCCGGCTGCTTTTGCAGACCGGCGCTATAGGCTTCAGCCGCCTCACGGTATTGCTCCAGGTCGTAGAGGGCCTGGCCCAGGTGGTAGTAGGTCGGCATGTTGAAGCCGCTGCCCTTGCCCGCCTCGCCCAGGTTGGCGTCGAGGTTGGACTGCACCAGTTCCAGGGCCTTTTGCGGGTTGCCCGATTCACGATAAAGACGGCTCAGGTCCAGCACCGCACGGGCATCGGGTTTGGGCCCCAGTTCGATGGATTTTTCCTTGGCGCTGATGGCTTCCGGGTAACGCTTGAAGCTGGCGTAGGCGTCGGACTTCAGCCAGTACACCAGGCTCTGCATCGGCTTGGACAGTTGGTTTTTCGACAGGCACAGGTCGGCCTCTTGCAGCACCACATCGAACTTCTCGGCCTTGGAGGCCTGGCCCACCAGGCGGCAATGGGCGTAGTTGATCTGGTCCTGGCTCTGCAGGCTGGCACAGCCAGTGACGGCAAGGGCACACACAAGCAGGATCGACCCGCGTACAGACAATGAAGGCATGTTGTTCAATCCAGCAGGTGAGCGTTGAGGTCAGGGCGATAGACCTGCAGCAGTGGCGCGGTAACCGTGCCCTGCAGGCTGCAGAAGATCGTGGTGCGACCCGAGATCGGCGCGCTGGCGATGCCTTTGTCGATGCTCAATACCCGCTCGACGAAACCGAACGGCGTGGCCACGCCGCCGCCGACCAGACCTTCGGTGCGCCAGCTGTCGATAGGGTCGCCCACCCGGCGGATCTCCACCCGGACCATGGCGCTGCGGTCTGCCTTCAGGCGGTGGTTGTCCACCAGCAGAGGTTTGAGCGCTGCGGCCACTTCACGGGGCTCGCCCTCGGCAATAAACCCCCAGAACAGCAGGTTACCCACCGACTTCAGCGACTGGGCTTCGTTGTAGTAGCCCAGCAAGCGCACACCGTTGACCAGCAGCGGCTGTTCGAAGGCCTGGTAGCGGCCGCCTTCCTGCAAGGGGTTCAGGACCTTGGGCGCACTCACTGCACCGTATCGGGCCAGGCTCAGGGTGCCCGCCGGTAGTCGGGCAGTATTCAGGCTCTGGAAGAATTGCCCATCGCAGCGGGAGAACTCACTCAGCAACTGCTCGGACGCAGTCGCTTGCTGGCCGTGGGCGATGCTGGCGACGCTCAGCAGGCACAGGCCGGATAGCAAGGTACGGAACATCGAAATCATCCGTGATGCAAAAGAGGGGCTGGAACTTTAACAAAGAAGGATCAGGCGCGGGGCAACGCGATGAAAGGGAGGGCACCCTCGCAGGCGCCCTCCCTTGCCATCTATCAGGCGATCAATGGTGCATGGGCGCGGTACCGCCCTGACCATCGGACAGCTCGATGCTGACGTTCTGCATCATGCCCTGGTCCTCGTGATCGAGGATGTGGCAGTGCAGGACGAACTCGCCGATGTAACGTTCATACCGAGTGCGCACGTACAAGGTGTAGGGGCGATTCTCCTTGTCCGGTCCCTTGACGAACAGGGTGTCTTTCCACACCCCCTTGAGCCCGGTGTACTGCTTGTCGGTGGGGTCGGTCTTGTCGATCGCCCCCGGCTCGCTGAGGTCGGTGCCATCCGGGCCGATGATCTTCACCACCTGGAACGGATTGACGTGAATGTGGAACGGGTGGCTGGCAAAACCGGAACTCAGCACCCAGGTCTGTGCCGTGCCCAGGGTCAGATGACGATTGATGGTTCCAGGCTCATACGGCTTGACGTCGTCCATGCTGGTGCCCACCTCGAACTTGGGATTTTTCTCGTCATCTCGGTTGATGTAGAACATCAGCCGCTCCTCCGGCCGGTCCTTCACTTCCTCGTCGCGGACGCTCTCGTGAGGAACGAACCGGGTCAGCTTCATCCCGCTCTTAAGGTCATTGACGATCTGGCTCTGCACATCGGACGGCATATTGCGCTGCGCCGAATCCACCAGCACCTGGGTCAAGTAGGCATTGCTGTCCTTGACCTCGGTGCCTTGCTCGACATCGACAAAACCGAGTATCTGCCGGCCACTCGCTGCCTGGGACACGCCGCCATTGGCCGTTTGCGCAGCGTCGACCACGCAGTAGCGTCCGGCTTGCGGGAAGAGCATCAGCAGGTCATTGCGATAGCCCGGTTGCAGGGTGACCTGGCTGAGCTTCTGGGCCTTGCCCAGAGTCAGGCCATCGGCGGCAATCACTTGGTAATCCACCGGTTCACCGACGCATTGCTGACTGACGAAAGCATCGGCATCCGCTGCGGCAACGCCCGCATTGCTCTTTTGCAGGGCACTGTCGGCGAGCTTGCGAAACTCCAGCTTGATGGTGTCGCGTATGCCCGCATGGACCAGGCGCCAACGTTCGACCTGACCGGTGCGTGCCTTGTCGAAGATCGGCTGCACCTGGCCATTGATACTGGTGTAGCGCCCCGACTGGCCCCAGCTCTTCGGAGTGAACTGGGCAAAGTCCTCGACCACGCCGACCTCGCCCGGATCGCATTGCCAATCCACGCTCTTGTCGCCCGTCACAGGGTCGGTCTTGACCCCTTTGCAGGCATAGGGAATTTGCTGCAATACCAGCAGGCGCTCGGTAAAGGCCCGGCCATCGGCCGACTTGAGCAAGGTGTCGATATCACCGTTGGCTTGCCCACTGGGCAGCCGGCTGCCATGGATGATCAACGCACCCGCCATGCCACTGGCGACCTGCAGCGCGGTGGAACCATGCCGATGGGGGTGGTACCAGAAGGTTCCGGCCGGGTGGTCGGCGGGAATGTTGTACTCGTACTGGAAGCTGACCTGGGGATTGATCGACAACAGCACGTTGTCGCTGTTACCGGCGGGACTGACCCACAAACCATGGGAGTGCAGGTTGGTGCTGTTGAAGCACTGGGGTTTGTCGGGCTCGGCGGAATGGGCACTGCACGGCTGGTCATCCTTGGGCTTGAGCTTGTTGTTGAGGGTGATGCGTACGGTGTCGCCCGGCGTCACATCAATGGTCGGGGCCACGAAGGGGGCCTGGGGATTGACCCCGGTGCCCTGATAGCTGCGCAGGTTCACTGGCACATTGCGCCCGGTGGCCGGGTCAAAAATCGTGCTCTTGGTGTAATCGATATTCAGGACCAGAGCGCGTTCGATACCGCCGTGGGGTTGGGGTGGCAGGGTGCTCAAGTCCGTGGCCTTGGACGACATCAGCAGTGTGGTTTCTCCGGTTTTCTGTCGCGGTGCCTGCTGATCCAGGCTGCCAGGGTTCTCGAATATCCGAGCGGCTTCTTCGGCTGTTGCAGGGGTGATAGCGCACGCCAGGGACAACAGGATTCCTGCGCCCAAGGCGTTGATCGGCTGGGTTGCTTTCATGGTGTTCTCCTGTGCTCCAGGAAGGTTGAGACCGGACGACCAGCAGCAGAGCGGCGGCAGGACGAAACAACATCGGCCAAGCACAGGGATCGGCGTTATGCAGCAATTTATCCCGCATCCATTGCGGCTGAAACCTCATCCCTGATGGCATAAAGCTAGTGGGAAACGCCCGAAAAGCAACGCGACACGCCAGTTCACCGCACATTCGTCCCGACCACGCCCCTCCCCCACTCTGGCGGCGTCCGTCCGCTCAGATCGCAGGCACAAAAAAGCCCCGAACCAGTCGGGGCTTTTTCCATTGCGCCACCTGAAGTCAGGTGGTGATCAAGCGCTCATCAGAACACGTTGATCGGGTAGTCGACGAACACGCGCAGTTCGTTGCCACCTTTGTTGTACTCATACGACTTCTGCGACACACGCAGAACCGAGCTGCGCACTTTGATGCTCAGGTCCTTGGCCGGGCCGCTCTGCACCACGTACTTGAGCTGGTTGAAGATTTCCCGCTCGCTGCCACCCGTGCTGTTGACGGTGGTGATGTTGTCGCCACGCACGTAGGCCACGTTGTAGGTCAGGCCCGGTACGCCGAAGGCGCCGAAGTCCAGACCGTAGCCCAGTTGCCAGCTGCGTTCGTCTTCCGCGTTGAAGTCGGACCAGTAGGAGTTGGCCAGGTAGATGGTGTTGCCGCCATCACCCACATAGCCGGACTTCTGATAACCGCCATAGGCGTAGCCCAGGTGGCTGTCGCCGGTGCTGCGCTGATGGGCGACGGTGAACGAGTGCGGGCCAGTGGCGAAGGTCGCCGCCAGGCTCCAGATCTTGTTGTCCTGACCGCCGGCGTTGAGGCCCTTGGCGAAGGATTTGTCCAGCTTGGTGCGGTAACCGTTGAAGTCCAGGGTCAGGGACTGATCGGTGGCCAGTGGGAACACGTAGTTCAGGTTCACGTATTGTTTCTTCAGCACGTCTTCGACGTCGGAAGCGTACAGCGCGCCCTTGAACTGTTCGGTGAACTGGTAGCTACCGCCCAATACGTTGATCGACTTCAGACCGCCACTGTCACGGCCTTCGGCGCTCTTGCGCGATTCGGCGGTGAAGTGACCGGCGTTCAGCTCCAGGCCCTTGATCTCCTTGGAGGTGATCAGGGTGCCGGTGTAGCTTTCCGGCAGCAGACGCGAGCTGTCGTAGTTGAGTACCGGCAGGGCCGGCATCTGGTCACCGTAGGTCAGCACAGTGTTGGACAGGCGGAACTTGACCGCCGCACCGAACTTGCTCAGGTCATCGGCGGCGTTGCCGCTGTCGCCTTGCTTGAAGAAGTCGATACCACCAGCGCCGCTGCGGCCCTTGCCGCCGTCCAGGCGCAGTGCGTACAGGCCGAAGGCATCAACGCCCACGCCCACGGTGCCTTGGGTGAAACCGGAAGAAAAGGTGCCGATGGCAGCCTGGCCCCACTCGGCCTTGTCCTTGTTACGATCTTTGTAGTCACGGTTGATGTAGGCGTTGCGCAGCAGCACTTTCAGGCTGCTGTCTTCGACAAAACCCTTGGCATCGGCCTGGCCGTCGGCCATGGCCTGTGTAGCGCTCAGAATCCCCAGTGCAATCAAGCAGATCCGCTGTTTCGACATTTTATTTTCCTTATTACGGTTTGATGACGCGCTGTGAGCTCTTTCGGCTATGGCGTTTGAACGCTCTTCTACCGTCGAAACAAAAAAGCCCGACCGCGGGTGATCGCGGCGGGCCTTTTATTATTCTTAAATATGGCTCTTGGCCACAGGCGTTGGGGGCGAATCCTATCTGCGCCCTGAACAACGTGTCAATTTCGTGAATCGTCTTTGAATAGCTGAAAATATTCTAAGAACTGCGGGCTAGAGCATTGCCAGCTGCACGCTATGGCTGTCGACGAATTGTTCGAAGTGGGTGACTTTGCCGTTTTTGAGGGTCCACAAATGAGCCACTCGCACATCGATCGGCTTGCCCGAGGCCTTGTAGATGCCTTGGTAGTTGCCATAGGCGAACACCTTGTCGCCCTGGGCCACATAGTCTTCCACCTTGAAGGTGAAGTTCTGCCATTCCGAGCCCAGGCGCTTGAAAACATGCTCCAGCACCGCCTCGAAACCGACGTAAGTGCCGGCATAGGGAAAGCCCGCCGCTTCGGTCCAACGCGCATCCGGGGCCAGGGCCGCAGCGGTGTTGTGCGCATTTTCCTGGGAGTTGGCACCTTCATAGGTGCTTTTGATCAACGCTAGGTTATCCATGGGTGACTCCACGCAGGTCAGGTGAGATCAAAGCGCACAACCGTCCAGGCCACAGGCCTGGAGCGCGCCATCTTGAGGGGCATTAGTGGCGCTTAGGGAAGCCTTCAACCACTGCGCGAAGGCCTCGGGCTTGCCCAGCCAGGGGCTGATGTCGAGCAATTGATAGCGACCGTCCCGCTCCAGCGCCAGGGTTGGGAAACCCTGGCCGCCAACTTTGGCCAGCAGCGCCCGGCTGCTCTTTATATGCTCGTCCAGCTCAAGGGCCACCGCCTGATCGTAGGCGACGGCGAACGGTTGTGGAGCAAACCCCAAGGTCTGCGCCAGTTCCAGCAGGACGTCGCGATCAGCAATCCGCCGGCCCTCCAGGTAATGAGCCGTCTGCAGGCGCCCCAGCAATTCCAGTCCACGACCGCCCTGGGCCTCGGCGGCCAATACAGCAGCGATCGGCGGTGCCGAGTCGAACACCGCCGAGTGGTCACGCAGCAAGCCCTCGAAATAGGCCTCGCCAAAAGGTTGCCCTGTGTACTCGGCGATGCGTCGGTCATGGGGCATGACGTAATCACGCAACTGCGGTGACACCGGCTGGCGGTTGCGACCGATCATCATGCCACCGGCATGGGCCACCACCGGCACCACTGCCTGGGCAGCCTGGATCAGTGGCTTGGCGCCATAGCACCAACCGCACAGCGGGTCATAAATGTAGTGAAGGGTGGCCGAGGACATAAGGGACTCCAACAGGATCTTGAGTATTCGATGGCCCGCAGACTATGCCCCGCACGCCAGGGGAAAAACCTCGAAATGGCTTTTAGTCTGTTGCTGTATCCGGTCGAATCAGTCTGTTTAGCCTGTGTATGCGGGCAGATACGACGCCGACACAATTAGAAACAATAGAGCGAAGGAACTTTTAGCGAATAATTAACATAAGTAAATAGCAAGCATTATCATTCGCACCCCCTTGACTCACCTTCCTTTCGGATGCGCTTCAGATGCCTGCCCATTTCCGCCTTACGCCCCTGTCACTGGGACTCTGCACCCTGCTGACCGCCGGTTTTGCCTGTGCTGCCAGCACCACCCTGCCAACGACCTCCATCAGCGCCGAAGCCGAGGCCGACCCCGACGATCCCCGGGTCAAGGAAGTCAGCACCGCGACCCGCACCGCCACCGCTGCGCGCTATGTGCCCCAGGCCATCGACACGATCAAGACCGCCAACGTCCTGGACTACGGCCACAACGATCTGGGCAGCGCCCTGAGCGGCATTCCCAACGTCAGCAGCGGCTCCGACACCCGCTTCGACAGCCTGCGGATTCGGGGTTTCGATGCCAGCAACGACTTCTACCTGGACGGCATCCGCGACGACAGCCAGTACGTGCGCGACCTGCACAACATCGAGCGCATCGAAGTGCTCAAGGGCCCGGCGGCCGTGCTCTACGGCCGTGGCAGCCAGGGTGGCATCGTCAACCGAGTGAGCAAGCTGCCGGAGTTCGGCCGCCGCTCCAGCGTCGAAGTCCAGGGCGGTAGCCAGGACCTGCGCAGCCTGTACGCCGACCTCAGTGCCGATCCGACAGAGAACCTCAGCCTGCGCCTGAACCTGGGCAATCAGGACCAGAACAGTTTCCGCGACGGCGTCAGTGGCAATCGCCAGCTGTTCGCACCGTCCATGAGCTGGCAACTCACCCCGGAGCTGAACTGGCTGGTGCAGTACGAATACAGCCGCTACAACCGCACCCCGGACCGCGGCATCACCAGCCTCAACGGACGCCCGGCGAACGTCAGCCGGGAAACCACCTACGGCGACCACCGCGACTACATCGACGACAAATCCCAGTCCTTGCGCTCCAGGCTGACCTACGAGCTCAACGACAGCTGGCAACTGCGCCACACCCTGGCCGTGTTCAAGCTCGACAGTGACTTCGACAACACCTACCAGACCGGCTACAACGCCAACACCGGCAAAGTGCAGCGCCAGCGCTGGCAGCAGGATCTGAAGACGCGCAACATCTACAACAACACTGAGCTGGAAGGCCGCTTCGACACCTTTGGCCTGGAACACCGCCTGCTCACCGGCATCGAGATCGGCAGCCAGCGCCGCGACCCGATCCTCTACAACGCCGCCACCACAGGCCCCGGCAGCCAGGCGGTTCCCGCCGTGGATCTGTACAACCCCAATCCCTACCAGAGCCACACCGGCCGCATGCAGGTCTCCAGCAACAACCACACCGAGGTCGAAAGCCGAGCGCTCTACGTGCAGGACCAACTGCGCCTGAACGAGCAATGGCAATTGCTCGCCGGCCTGCGCTACGACAACTTCGATGTCGAGACCACCAACCGCCGCACCGGGGTTTCCGATAGCCGCAACAGCCACAGTGTCAGCCCGCGTCTAGGGGCAGTCTGGACGCCACTGGAGCACCACTCGTTCTATGCCTCGTGGAGCAAATCGTTCTCACCGGTGGGTGGCGGCCTGATCGGTATCACCCCGAACGCCGCCGGTAACGGCAACGACCTGAGCCCGGAGCTGACCCGGCAGAAGGAAGTCGGGGTCAAGAGCGATTGGCTGGACGAGCGCCTGAGTACCACCCTGGCCGTGTACGAACTGGAGCTCTACAACCGTCGCACCACCGATCCGCTGGATCGCAACATCATCCTGATGACCGGCCTGCAACGCTCCCGGGGTATCGAGTTGACTGCCAACGGCAAGCTCGTCGGCAACTGGTACTTGCGCGGCGGCATCGGCCTGCAGGACGCGGTGGTGGTCAAGGACAACAACGGTTTCGAAGACAAGCGCGTGAACAACGTGGCCAAGCGCAATGGCAGTCTGTTCATCACCTGGAAACCGGAACTGGGCTGGTACGCCGAGACCGGCCTGACCCTGGTGGGCGACCGCTACGCCGATGGCGCCAACACCGTGGTGCTGCCGGGCTACGGCCGTTGGGACGCCCTGGCCGGCTACCGGCACAAGGACTGGGACGTGCGCGCGGCGCTGAACAACATCACTGACCGCGAGTACTACAGCTCCGCCACCAGTGCCTTCCAGATCCAGCCGGGGGAGCCCCGTAGCCTGGTGGTCACTGGCAACTACCGCTTCTAAACGACCGGCCAAAAAAAAGCGCTGCCATCCCGGCAGCGCTTTTTACAATCCGTCGTTTTCTATCCTTTCACCACATCCCACAGTGCCTGCAGTTCCGCCTCGCTGAGCAATCCAGCGGGGTAACGCTCAACGATGATCCGGCGCGGATCAGGTTCCCTGATCTGACGCGTTCCATTGGACTTCAACCATTGCGCCAGAACCTGCAGCGACTCGTTATTCATTGCCAAGGGATGGGGTGCCCGCTCGCTGACCATATTCATTCCAGCGCTCTCTCCTGGTATCTGAGCGGCCTAACTTATCCAAGGTTTATGACAGAACAACAAAAGTTCCACCTGTCTCAGAATCACCACGAAGCAGATACAAGAGCTATGCCAAAGTGCCAGGTGGCTCGACGTACGGCCATGAAAAAGCCCGCAACCCAACTGGGCTGCGGGCTTGCTGAAAAGCACCCGGTGCGGAATCGGTCCGACGCCGTCAAACAGGCAACACCATCTGTTACAACGGCACTCAAATTCGCTGCGGCGCGGGCTGCTGTTGGGTAAGGCAATGGATATTGCCGCCACCCAGTAACAGTTCGCGCCCCGGCACCATCACCACTTCATGCTCGGGAAACAATTCCTGGAGGATGGCCTTGGCCGGGGCGTCCATCGGGTCGTCAAAACTCGGCGCAATGATCCCGCCGTTGACGATCAGGAAGTTCACGTAGGAACCCGCCAGGCGCACGGAGGGATTACGCTCCTGGCTGCCTTGCACGGCATCGACACCGGCGCATTCCTCTTCGGTGGCATACAAGGGACCGGGAATCGGCATCTTGTGCACCTTGAAAGTGCGGCCCTTGGCGTCGCGGGTGTTTTCCAGCACCTGCATGGCCGCTCGGCAGCGGGGGTAGTTCGGGTCCTGGGGATCGTCGGTCCAGGCCAGCAGCACTTCGCCCGGGCGCACGTAGCAGCAGAAGTTATCCACATGGCCGTCGGTTTCGTCGTTGTACAGGCCATCCGGCAGCCAGACGATCTGCTCCACCGCCAGGTGCTCGCGCAACACCGCCTCGATCTGCTCACGGGACAGATGCGGGTTGCGGTTGTGATTGAGCAAGCATTCCTCGGTGGTGATCAGAGTGCCTTCGCCGTCGACGTGAATCGAACCGCCCTCGAGCACGAAGCCTTCGGTGCGGTACTCCTGGCAACGCTCGATCTCCAGCACCTTGCTGGCCACCTGCTCGTCACGGTTCCACGGCGCATAGAGGCCGCCTTCGAAGCCGCCCCAGGCGTTGAAGCCCCAGTGCACACCACGCACTTCGCCGCTGTGGTTGATGACGAAGGTCGGACCGGTGTCGCGGACCCAGGCGTCGTCGCTGGACATCTCCACCACGCGGATGTTGGGTACGTCCAGCCGCGCCCGGGCGTTTTCATACTGGCCCGCGGAGACGGCCACGGTCACCGGTTCGAAGCGGGCAATGGCCTTGGCCACCGCCGCGTGGGCGGCCTGGGCCGGCTTGCCGCCCAGGCGCCAGTTGTCCGGACGCTCGGGCCAGATCATCCAGGTCTGGGTCTGGGTCGCCCATTCGGCCGGCATGTAGAAACCGTCGGCGCGCGGCGTGCTGTGCAAAGTGCTCATAGTGTTCAGGACTCCAGGGAACCGTCGAGGGTTTTCAGCGCGCCATAGAGGTTCGGACGACGGTCACGGAAACTGCCCCAGGCGCTGCGGATGTGCTCGAGCTCGTCGAGGTCGAAGCTGTGCACAAGGATACCTTCTTCGGTTTGGTTGAGCTCCTGAACCTTCTCGCCGAACTGATTGGCGATAAAGGACGAACCGTAGAAGGTGATGTCGTAACCGTCCTGCTCTTCGTTGCCGATGCGGTTGCTGGCGATCAACGGCATCAGGTTGGCCCCGGCATGCCCCTGTTGCACTCGCTGCCAGTGGTCGCGGGAGGAAATGCTCTGATCATGGGGCTCGCTGCCGATGGCGGTCGGGTAGAAGAGGATTTCCGCGCCTTGCAACGCCATGCTGCGGGCGCACTCGGGGAACCACTGGTCCCAGCAGATGCCCACGCCGATCTTCGCGTAGCGGGTGTTCCACACCTTGAAGCCGGTATCGCCCGGGTTGAAGTAGTACTTCTCGTGGTAGCCGGGGCCGTCCGGGATATGGCTTTTCCGATAAATCCCCAGGTTGCTGCCATCGGCATCGATGATCGCGATGCTGTTGAATCGCGCACGCCCCGCCAGCTCGTAGAAGCTGATGGGCAGCACCACTTGCAACTCCCGGGCAACTTTCTGGAAGTACGCGATGGCGACGTTGCTATCGACCGTGGTGGCCAGTTGCAGATAGTCCGGGTTGGGCTTCTGGCAAAAATACGGGGCCTCGAACAATTCCTGGATCAGGATGATCTGCGCACCTTTGGCGGCGGCTTCACGGACCAGTTTTTCGGCGGTTTCCAGGTTGGCCTCAAGGTCCCAGGAACAAGCCATCTGGGTAGCGGCGACGGTAACGATTCGGCTCATGGAACAACTCCCGGGCAATGGACGCGGTCGATGACAACGGATAGGAAAAGGACGGGGCACGACAAGGTCGCGCCTGACGACGGCCACTTTATATCCGATAAATATCGACTTTAAAAGCCACAGAATTCTTAACCGTGCAAAATATCTGACAAAATACCGATAACAATCGAATAGGCATAAACACATTCGCCGGCAAGCCAGCCCCCACAGAAAGGTGTAGGAGCCGGCTTGCCGGCGAATGGAGATGAACGCAAGCGAACGACGAGCCCTTACAGATCTTCGCCCAGCACCTTGTCCAGCATGTCGACGAAGAAATCCACGCTCTGCCGGCTGGTGACCATCGGCGGCTTGATCTTGAGGATGTTCAAGTGATCGCCGGTGGGCTGCATGAAGATCCCCAGTTCCCGCAGGCGATCGCACAGCAGGGTGGTCTCCTCGGTGGCCGGTTCCAGGGTCTGGTGATTGCGGATCAGTTCCAGCCCCAGGTAGAAACCGGAGCCATGCACCGCACCCACCAGGGGATGCAGGTCCTTGAGCGCCTCCAGGCGTTGCCTGAAATGTTCACCCACCACCCGGGCGTTCTCCCAGAGGCCCTCCTCCTGCATCACATCCAGCACGGCGATGCCGATGCGGCAACTGACCGGGCTGCCACCGGATGAAGAGAAGAAATAGCCCTCGGCCTCCAGCGCCTCGGCAATCTCGCGACGGGTGATCACCGCCCCAAGGGGCTGACCGTTGCCCATGCCCTTGGCCATGGTGATGATGTCCGGCACCACGCCCTGCTCTTCAAAGCCCCAGAAGAACTTGCCCATGCGGCCATAGCCCACCTGGACCTCATCGGCGATGCACACGCCACCCCGGGCCCGAACCCGTTCGTAGACTGCCTGCAGATAACCCGGCGGCAGCGAGATGCCCCCGGCATTGCCGTATACGGGCTCACAGATGAACCCGGCCAACTGACGATGCTGCGCCTCAAGCTTGTGCAACTGCTGGTCGACGCTGCGCAGGTACTGCGGTGTGCTGTCCTGGCCGCGGAACTCGCCGCGATAGGTGTTGGGCGCCGTCACCGGGTGCACCCAGTCGGGACGGCTGGTGAGGGCCTGGGGATTGTCGGCGATGGAGGTCGACACCGCGTCGGCCGCCACCGACCAGCCGTGATAGGCCTCCAGCACGCTGAGCATGTCGCGCCCGCCGCTGTAGGCCCAGGCCAGGCGGATCGCCAGGTCATTGGCCTCGGTGCCGCTGTTGACCAGGAACACCCGATCCATGGAGTCAGGCGCCAGGGCCAGCAGGCGCTCGGAGAACTCGGCGATCGCCGCATAGTGAAAACGCGAGTTGGTATTGAGCAGCGACCATTGGCGCGCCGCCTCGGCGGCCATGCGTGGGTGACCGTGGCCGAGCACCGCGACGTTGTTGAGCATGTCCAGGTAGGAACGCCCCTGCATGTCGATCAGGTGATTGCGCCAGCCACGCTCGATCCGCGGCGGGTCGACGTAGTAGTGCTTTTGCGAGCGGGCAAAGCTGGCATCGCGTCGCTCCAGCAGGGTCTGTGGGTCCAGCTCCGGCTCGGCATCACAGGCCAGCCCCAGCAACGCGGCCGGAGAGGGGCACAAGGCCTGCCAGGCTGGCGCGCGGGAAGGGGTACAGAACAGCGGCGGATCCAGCTCGGCCGCTCGACACAACTGCACCTTGAGCCGACCGTCGGCTACCACGGCCCCCAGTACCTGCCCCTTGACCAGGGCCGCCCCCGGGTGCAACGACGGCTCGACGCCCCACAAGCGCACGCTCAACGCCGGGCCATCCAGACGCAGCAGGCCGTTCTCGGCACGGTGCAGCACACCGGCGAACGGTGCTTCTACCGGCGTGCCTGCCGGCACTTGCAACTGCACATGCAACGGGCAGGTTTGCGGCTCCAGGGCGCTGTCGGGGCAGGTCCGCGACAAGCGGTACTGGCCATAGCGACTGGCGGCCAGGCCATGGGCAACAGCGGCTTCGGCCAACAGACGATCATCAATCCCCGGCTGCTCCCAATTGCCGGCTTCGAAGTGCGGGCTGAGCACTCCCAGGTCGATCAGGGCGAACTCGCGCCCTACCAGGCTCGGCAGCAGCGGGACGAAGCCGTCACTGCCAATGGCCGGCAGCGACTCCCCGACAGCGCTGAGAATGGCCGCTTCCATGAACTCGAAAGACACGGAGCTGGCGACCCGGAAAATCTCCCACTCGTGGTGCAAATTGGCGCGGCTGTAGGCGTTGCCCGGATCGATGCTGACCTGCTGCTCGCCACTGAGCACCAGCACCGCGGCGCGGGCCACGATCAATGGCCAGAGCGCCAGCAGCTCGGCCCGTTGCAGCGGGTTGACCTGGTGATAGGCCTGGATCGCCGGCAGGATGCGCAGCGGATCGCCCTCGGCGTGATGCAGCAGTGCGGCGCACGTCACCGACAGATCGGTGATGCGCCAGGTACGGATCAGGTCGCCGAAATCGATCACCCCCTGCAACTGCCAACGGCGCGCGGCATCCCGCTGCCAGACCACGTTGTCGTCGGTGATGTCCATGTGGATCGCCTGCACCGGCAATTGCTCCTGCAAGAGCTGCAGCCGCCGTTCGGCGCGCTGCGCGGTGTCAGCGATCAAGGCCCGTTGCTGCGGGTCCTGGATGACTGGCAACAAATGCCCGATCAGCGCCTGGGCATGCCGAGCATCCCATTGCAGGGTGCGTTCGAGCCCCGGATGCTGGAAACCTTCCAAAGCCAGGTCCATCTGCCCGCAGAGCCGGCCCAGGCCCGCCACCAGTTCGTTCCCCAGGTGCGGCAGGTGGGTCAGGGAGCGACCCTCTATATAGTCGAGCAACCGCACGTGCAGCGCTTGCCCGGCAATCTCCAGGGACAGCAGGTCCGCACCGTTTTTGGCCGGAATCACCCTGGGCACTCGCAGATCGGGGTATTGCTGCAGGTGCTTGAGGCCCGCGTGCTGCGCTTGCAACTCCAGGGCCGAGTAGTCGCCACGGCAGATCTTCAGGACAAAGCGGCCCTGGGGACTGTCGAGGCGATAGTTGAGGTCCTGCTGGCTGCCCAGAGACTGCAAGGTGCCTTGCAGACCGTAATGGGTTTCCAGCAGCTCCAGCGCTTGCTGTGCAGTGACCTGTGGGCTGGGCAGACTGGCGCGGTGGATCAAGGTGGCGAGCAACATGCAACGATCCCTGGAATTGTTATAAGCCGCTTATATCGCCATTGCCCAAGGCGTTACGCAAGCCCAAAGAACGGGAAACAGACAGGCACCGCCCCCGCCTCAACCCTGCACTTTGCGAAATTTCCGACCGTTCGCGGTGAAATCGACTGATGGCGCCTCTTGCACCTCAGGCGTCATGTCGACAAGCTATGCTGCATTTTTTGCAGTAAATGATCGTTTTCAAGGACACAGGCCCTCCAACATGCGCATTCTCGTCACCGGCGGAGCCGGATTCATCGGCTCGGCTCTGGTCCGCCATCTGATCCAGCACACAGAACACGAAGTGCTGAACCTCGACAAACTGACCTACGCAGGCAACCTGGAATCGCTGCACAGCATCGCCAGCAACAGCCGCTACGAATTCGTCAAGGCTGATATCGTCGACCAGGCCACCGTCAGTGCGGTGCTCGCACGCTTCCAGCCCCACGCGATCATGCACCTGGCAGCCGAGTCCCATGTCGACCGCTCCATCGACGGGCCATCCGACTTCATCCAGACCAATATTGTCGGCACCTACAGCCTGCTGGAGGCAACCCGCGCTTACTGGCAGAAACTGCCCGAAGCGGAAAAGGCCGCTTTGCGCTTCCACCATATTTCCACCGACGAGGTCTATGGCGACCTGCATGGCGTCGACGACCTGTTCACTGAAACCACGCCCTACGCCCCCAGTTCGCCCTACTCCGCCAGCAAGGCTGCGTCTGACCATCTGGTCCGCGCCTGGCAGCGTACCTATGGCCTGCCGGTGCTGATCACCAACTGCTCCAACAACTATGGCCCGTTCCACTTTCCCGAGAAGTTGATTCCTCTGGTGATTCTCAACGCCCTCGCAGGCAAGCCGCTGCCGGTCTATGGCAATGGCCAGCAAGTGCGCGACTGGCTGTACGTCGAGGATCACGCTCGCGCGCTGTACAAGGTGGTGACCGAGGGTGTGGTCGGCGAGACTTACAACATCGGCGGCCATAACGAGCAGAAGAACATCGACGTGGTACGCGGCATCTGCAGCCTGCTGGAAGAGCTGGCCCCGCAAAAACCCCAGGGCGTTGCCCACTACGCCGACCTGATCACCTTCGTCCAGGACCGCCCGGGCCACGACCTGCGCTACGCCATCGATGCCGGCAAGATCGAGCGGGAACTGGGCTGGGTGCCAGAAGAAACCTTCACCAGCGGACTGCGCAAGACTGTGCAGTGGTACCTGGAAAACCTCGAGTGGTGCCGCCGAGTACAGGACGGCAGCTACCAGGGCGAACGCCTGGGTTCCACCGACATCAAGGATCTGATTGCATGATTAAAGGCATTGTTCTGGCGGGCGGCTCCGGTACCCGTCTGCACCCCATCACCCTCGGTGTCTCCAAGCAACTGCTGCCGATCTACGACAAGCCGATGATCTATTACCCGATCTCGGTACTGATGCTGGCCGGCATCCAGGACATCCTGATCATCTCCACCCCCCAGGACTTGCCGCAGTACCGCAACCTGCTGGGTGATGGCAGCCAGTTCGGCGTGCGCTTGAGCTACGCCGAACAACCTTCACCGGATGGCCTGGCCCAGGCGTTCCTGATCGGCGAAGAGTTCATCGGCAATGACCCGGTGTGCCTGATCCTGGGCGACAACATCTTCCACGGACAGTACTTCGGCGAACAGCTGTGCGCTGCCGCCAAGCGCAATTCCGGCGCTACGGTGTTCGGTTACTGGGTCAAGGACCCGGAGCGCTTCGGGGTCATCGACTTCGACAGCGAAGGCCGCGCCCTGTCCATCGAAGAGAAACCCAAGAAACCGAAATCCAGCTACGCGGTCACCGGCCTGTACTTCTATGACAACGACGTGGTGCAGATCGCCAAGGCAGTCAAGCCGTCGCCCCGTGGCGAACTGGAGATCACCGACGTCAACAACGCCTACCTCAAGCGTGGCGATCTGCATGTGGAGCGCTTTGGCCGGGGCTTTGCCTGGCTCGACACCGGCACCCACGATAGCCTGCTGGAGGCCTCGCAGTACGTGCAGACCATCGAGCACCGTCAGGGTTTGAAGGTCGCCTGTCTGGAGGAAATCGCCTACCAGAACCAATGGATCAGCCGTGAGCATCTGCTGGAGCGCGCCGCCTACTTTGGCAAGACCGGCTATGGCCAGTACCTCTTCACCCTGGCCGGGGAGACGCAATGAAGGTCATCCCCACCGACCTGCCCGGCGTGCTGATCATCGAGCCCAAGGTGTTCGGCGACGAGCGTGGTTTTTTCTACGAGAGCTTCAATGCCAAGGCTTTCGCCGACGCCACCGGCCTGAACCAGCCGTTTGTCCAGGACAACCATTCACGCTCGGCCAGGAACGTCCTGCGCGGCTTGCACTACCAGATCGAACATAGCCAAGGGAAACTCGTGCGGGTCATTGCCGGTGAGGTGCTGGATGTGGCCGTGGACATTCGCCGTGGTTCGCCCAACTTTGGCCGCTGGGCCAGCGTCCGCCTGTCCGCCGAGAACAATCGTCAACTGTGGATACCCGAAGGTTTTGCCCATGGTTTCGTAGTGCTCAGCGACTTCGCCGAGTTCCTCTATAAAACCACCGATTACTACACGCCATCCGCTGAGCGCTGCATTCGCTGGGACGACCCGACCCTGGCAATCGATTGGCAGTTGCAGGAGCCGCCAACGCTCTCCGCCAAGGACCAGAATGGCAAAAGTCTGAAAGAAGCCGATCTGTTCCCATGAGCACTCCCCTGAAAATCCTCATCAGCGGCCAGCACGGCCAGGTTTCCCGCGAGCTGCAGCAGCGGCTCGGCGACCTGGGCGAACTGGTGGTCCTTGGTCGCGACCAACTGGACCTGAGCCACCCGGAACAGATTCGCCAGCAGGTCCGCGCCATTGCTCCGCATCTGATCATCAACGCCGCCGCCCACACCGCCGTCGATCAGGCCGAAAGCGAGCCGGAGCTGGCCTTTGCGATCAACGCCACGGCCCCCGGGATCTTCGCCGAGGAAGCCCGGGCACTGGGTGTGCCACTGATTCACTACTCCACCGACTACGTGTTCGATGGCCGCAAGGACACGCCCTACGTAGAGGAAGACGAGCCCAATCCGTTGGGGGTCTACGGCCAGAGCAAGCTGGCGGGCGAACGGGCCATCAACCTGGTACAGGGCCAGCACCTGATCCTGCGCACCAGCTGGGTCTATTCCAGCCATGGCAAGAACTTCCTACTGACCATGCAGCGCCTGCTGCAGGAACGACCCGAGCTGCGGGTGGTGGCCGACCAGATCGGCGCGCCCACCTGGGCTGGCACTATCGCCAACAGCACGCGCGCCCTGATCGAACGCTGGCAGTCCGGGAATCAAGGCGCCTGGGGCACCTACCACCTCACCGCCCACGGCGAGACCTCCTGGTTCGGTTTCGCCCAGGCCATCGGCGAACAGTTGCTGGCCCTGGACAAGCCTTGCGCGGTGCTCGAAGCCATCCCCTCCAGTGCTTACCCGACCCCGGCTCCCCGGCCGCTGAACTCACGCCTGGACTGCAGCCGCCTGGCTCGCGAATGGGGCGTGACCCAGCCGGACTGGCGCAGCGCACTGCGCGAGTGTCTTGCCGAGCAGGGCTAGGCATAATGCGCCTGTATCCACAGGCGCCCTTTCCATGACCGCACCTCTTCCCCGTCGTCCCCGCTGGCGCAGCCTGGCCCTGCTGGCCCTGTGCCTGGCGCCGTTGCTGTGGCCGCTGGAGCACTTGGCCGAGCGCTACTATCGCAACGAGCTGACCAGCCAGAATCGCCAGACCCTCGACCTCTACGTGGCCAACCTGCTGGGCACCCTACACCGCTACGAAGTGCTGCCGCAGATCCTCGGCGACCTGCCGGCGCTGCGGGCGGTGCTGGGGGCCCCGGACGACGGCGTGACCCAGGGCAACGCCAACCGCCTGCTGAAAAACATCAGCGCCCAGAGCGGCGCCGAAGTCATGTACCTGATGGACACCAACGGCAAGACCCTGGCGGCCTCCAACTGGGACAAGCACGACAGTTTCGTCGGGCGCAATTTCGCCTTCCGCCCCTATTTCAGCGAAGCCATGGCCGGACGCCTGGGACGGTTCTTCGGCCTGGGCACCACCTCGGCCAAGCGTGGCTACTTCTTCGCCGCTGCAGTGCGCGACGGCGAACGGATGCTGGGCGTGCTGGTGGTCAAGGTGGACTTGGACCATACCGAAAGCCTGTGGGGCAAGACCCCGGAACAATTGCTGCTGACCGACCACAATGGTGTGGTGATCCTCACCTCGCGCCCTGAATGGCGCTTTCGTGCGACCCGGCCACTGAGCGACGAGGAACGCCAGGCCATCGTCGCCATCCAGCCCTACCCAACCCGGGATCCGCGCCCACTGAACCTCAATCCCGATGCCTGGCTGACCCAGACCCAGCAGATCGAGGAAACCCGCTGGAGCGTCAGCATCCTCGCCCCGCGCACCCTGATCGATCGCCCGGTGCGCACCGTGGTGGCGGTCGGCGCCGCTGCGCTGCTGGTGCTGATGCTGCTGCTCGGCCTGATGATGCAGCGCCGCCGCCACTACCTGGAGCGGATCGCCTTCGAAGCCAAGGCCCGGCGTGAGCTGGAAAGGCGCGTAGCCGAACGCACCAGCGATCTGGAGAGCCTCAACCGGCGCTTGAAACAGGAAGTGCTGGAACGCGAAACCGCCCAACAGGAACTGGTGCGCGCCCAGGACAATCTGGTCCAGGCCGGCAAGCTCTCGGCCCTGGGCACCATGTCGGCGAGCATCAGTCACGAACTCAACCAGCCCCTGGCCGCCATCCGCAGCTACGCGGAAAACGCCGAAGTGCTGCTGGACCACCAACGCACCGATGACGCCCGGGGCAACCTCAAGCTGATCAGCGAACTGACCGGGCGCATGGCCTCGATCATCGCTCACCTGCGGGCCTTCGCCCGGCGCGATCACCACGCCCCGGAAAGCGTCGCCCTGCAACCGGCCCTGGACGATGCCCTGGCCCTGCTGGCCAAGCGTCGCCGGGCCATGGAAGTGGAACTGATCCGCGACCTGCCAGCCGCTACCCTGTGGGTCGAGGCCGGGGAAACCCGTCTGCGCCAGGTCCTCGGCAACCTGCTGGCCAACGCCCTCGACGCCCTGACCGAAAAGGGCCCGCCGCGCAAACTCTGGCTGAGTGCCGAGTCCACCGCTACAGGCGTCAATCTGTACATCCGCGACAACGGCCCGGGCTTCTGCATGGAGGCGCTGGGCCGCGCTGGCGAGCCGTTCTACACCACCAAGACACGGACCCAGGGCCTGGGCCTGGGCCTGGCGATCTGCGACACCCTGATGCGCGCCTTCGGCGGTGAGCTGTCGTTCGCCAACCACCGTGAAGGCGGCGCCCTGATCACCCTGCGCCTGCGTGCCGGGGCCCCCGGCGTCAGCCTGCAGCCCTCCGAGGACCGCGGGGTATGACGCGCAGCGGCAATCACCTAGCAACCACGCCCGGCCCGGCGTTGCCGGCCACGACACGACCTGGAAATTGAGCGATGACCCGTCCCGACAGCCTCGACCCTCAGTTGCAAGTGGTGTTGATCGACGACGATCCGCACCTGCGCCAGGCCCTGAGCCAGACCCTGGACCTGGCCGGGCTCAAGGTGCTGTCCCTGGCCCAGGCCCAGGGCCTGGCGCCGCGCCTGGAGCGGGACTGGCCGGGCGTGGTGGTCAGCGACATCCGCATGCCCGGCATGGATGGACTGGAACTGCTCAACCAGCTGCACGCCCAGGATCCGGAACTGCCGGTGCTGCTGATCACCGGTCACGGCGATGTGCCCCTGGCGGTGCAGGCGATGCGCGCCGGTGCCTATGACTTTCTGGAGAAGCCCTTCGCCAGCGATGCCCTGCTCGATAGTGTGCGCCGCGCCCTGGACTGGCGGCGCCTGGTGCTGGACAACCGCAGCCTGCGCCTGGCCCTCAGCGACCGCCAGGAACTGAGCGCGCGGCTGGTGGGCCAGTCAGCGCCGATGCTGCGCCTGCGCCAGCAGATCGGCGCCCTGGCGGCGACCCGCGCCGATGTGCTGATCCTGGGTGAAACCGGCGCCGGCAAAGAAGTGGTAGCCCGCGCCCTGCATGACCTCTCGGGGCGGCGCAACGGGCCATTTGTGGCCATCAATGCGGGCGCTCTGGCCGAGTCGGTGGTGGAAAGCGAACTGTTCGGCCACGAACCGGGGGCCTTCACCGGCGCGCAGAAACGCCGCATCGGCAAGTTCGAATTCGCCAACGGCGGCACCCTGTTCCTCGACGAAATCGAAAGCATGAGCCTGGATGTCCAGGTCAAGCTGCTGCGCCTGCTGCAGGAGCGGGTGGTGGAACGCCTGGGGGGCAACCAGCTGATCCCCCTGGACATCCGCATCATCGCCGCGACCAAGGAAGACCTGCGCCAGGCCGCGGACCAGGGCCGCTTCCGCGCCGACCTCTACTACCGCCTGAACGTGGCCCCGTTGCGCATTCCACCGCTACGCGAGCGAGGCGAGGACATACTGATGCTGTTCCAGCACTTTGCCGACGAGGCCAGTACCCGCCACGGCCTGCCCCCCCAGGAACTGCAACCCGGGCATCGTGCCCTGCTGTTGCGGCATCGCTGGCCGGGCAACGTGCGGGAACTGCAGAACGCTGCTGAGCGCTTCGCGCTGGGTCTGGAACTGGCCCTGGACAACAGCGAGCCGGAGCAGGCTGCCATCGCCTCCCCGACGTTGATTGCCGGCGGTCTGAGCGAACAGGTGGAACACTTCGAAAAGAGCTTGATCGCCGCCGAACTGACGCAACCCCACAGTTCGATGCGCAGCCTTGCCGAAGCCCTGGGCATTCCGCGCAAGACCCTGCACGACAAGCTGCGCAAACACGGCCTGAGCTTCGCCGACAGCGGTGCCAGCCAGCCCGGCGATGAGTCCGAATGAACCGCACCATCCACCCTTCCACCCTTGAGGCCCGTGCATGAACCGCGACAGTCGCTACCTGGAATCCATCCTCCACCACGACATTCCCCTGACCCGGGACATGGGCCTGAAGGTGCTCGACTGGCAGGCGCAGCAACTGCGCCTGCAACTGCCGCTGGAGGCCAACGTCAACCACAAGAGCACCATGTTCGGCGGCAGCCTGTACTGCGGTGCGGTGCTGGCCGGTTGGGGCTGGCTGCATTTGCGGCTCAAGGAAGAAGGGATAGATGACGGGCATATCGTCATCCAGGAAGGGCAGATCAGTTACCCGCTGCCGGTCACCGGCGATGCCGTGGCGATCTGCACCGCGCCTGATGACAAGCTCTGGAAGAAATTCCTTGCGATGTACCAGCGCCACGGTCGTGCCCGCCTGACCTTGCACAGCCGTGTGGTCAACGTCGGCAGCGAAGACGACGCCGTACGCTTTGCCGGTCAGTACGTCCTGCACCGCTGACCCGTTTCGGAACCTACTCAACTCTGTAGGAGCTGGCTTGCCAGCGAAGAGGCCGGAAATTCTTGCACAGGGCTCAAGGGCCCCTTCGCCGGCCAGCCGGCTCCTACACAAAAGGTGGCAGAGGCAAGTCGCCGTGGGGCGATCAGGCGCGGGCCAGCTCCAGCAGTTTGCCGCGCCACGCCGCCTTGGCCGGTAGCGCCAGGAAGAAGCCGTTGAGCAACGACTCCCGGGGGGGATAGCAGAACGGCGCACCGGCAAGATCCAGCACTTCGCCACCCGCCCCTTCGAGTACACCCTGGGCCGCCGCGGTGTCCCATTGGGAAGTCGGCGCCAGGCGCGGATAACAGTCCGCCGCGCCTTCGGCCAGCAGGCAGAACTTCAGCGAACTGCCGATATTGGCCAATTGCAATTCACCCAGGGCAGCACTCAAGCCACCCAACAAGCGCTCCTGCTCCGGGCTCGAATGGCGCCGACTGGCCACCACGGTAAAGGCCTCGCCAACACCTGGCTGTTCACGCACCTGGATCGCTTGCGGCGCTTGCCCCTGATCCACACGCCAGGCGCCAAGGCCAGCACCACCGAGATAACAACGGCCATTGGTGGGCATCGACACCACGCCAAACACCACCCGCCCCTGTTCGATCAGGGCGATGTTGACGGTGAACTCTTCACTGCCGGAAATGAACTCCTTGGTACCGTCCAGCGGGTCCACCAGCCACCAGCGCTGCCAACCGGCGCGAGTGGCCTGGGGAATGTCGGCATCTTCTTCGGACAGCACCGGGATGCTCGGGTCCAACGCCGTCAGGCCAGCCACGATCAAGTGATGGGCCGCAAGGTCGGCGGCGGTCACCGGCGACTCGTCAGCCTTGTGGTTGACCGCCACGTCGGCGCGCCAGAACGGCAGGATCGCCTCGCCAGCGCGCAAGGCCAGCTCGGCCACCGGAGCCAATAAAGGATGGGGAAAATTCATCGAAGTCATGCTCATGCTGGAAAGGCTCCGCGCTGGCTCAGCAGGTCGCGGGTCAGGTACAGCGCGGCCAGGGCCCGGCCTTCGCTGAATTGAGGATTCTGCGCCAGGCTGGCCAGCTCACGCAGGTTGACCTTGTCGACCCGCATCGGCTCCGGCTCATCGCCCTCCAGGCGCTCTTCATACAAATCGGTGGCCAACACCACCTGGATCTTCTGGCTCATGTAGCCCGGGGACAGCGACAGCTCGGTCAGATGCTCCAGTTGCCGCGCGCCAAACCCGGCTTCCTCCTTGAGTTCACGCTCGGCCGCCGCCAGCACATCTTCACCCGGCTCGATCAGGCCCTTGGGCAGTGACAGCTCGTAGGCGTCGGTGCCGCCGCAATACTCCTCCACCAGCACCGCATGCTCGGCATCGAGCATGGCCACGATCATCACCGCGCCATAACCGGCCCCTTTGCCCACCAGGCGCTCATAGGTGCGCTCGACGCCATTGGAAAACCGCAACTGCACCTCTTCGACACAGAACAGACGACTGGTGGCGACGATCTCGCGGGCGAGTACAGTGGGTTTCTGGCGCATAGCGGGCTCCTTGGCGATAGCGGGTTACTATACAGACTGTTTTCTTACCGCTGGAGAAGTGTTCAATGGCCCTGCTGCCCTGGTGCGATATCGATACCGTCCTGCTGGATATGGACGGCACCCTGCTGGACCTGCACTACGACAACCACTTCTGGATGGAACACTTGCCCCAGCGTTACGCCGAATTGCACGGGGTCAGCCGGACCATGGCCGAGCTGGAACTGCAACCGCTGTTCGAACGCAACGCTGGCCAATTGCAGTGGTATTGCCTGGATTTCTGGAGTACCGAGCTCAAACTCTCGGTGCGTGAACTGAAGCTGGAGACGGCTCACCTGATCGCCCTGCGACCGGATGCCGACACCTTTCTCGCGGCGATCAAGAAGGCCGGCAAGCGGGTGATCCTGATCACCAACGCTCATCGTGATTCCTTGTCATTGAAGTTGGAACGGATCGAGCTGGCGCCTTACTTCGAGCGCCTGATCAGTTCCCACGACTACGGGTTCCCCAAGGAGAATCCACAGTTCTGGGATGCACTGCAGGCCGATATTCAGTTCGATCCGGCCCGCAGCCTGTTTATCGACGACACCCTGCCGATTCTGCGCAGCGCGCGGGATTTCGGCGTAGCGCAGTTGCTCGCGGTGAGCCAGCCAGACAGCCGCAAAGGGCCGAAGGATACGGCGGAGTTCGCGGCGGTGGGAGATTACCGGGAATTGATCGAAGGGCTGTGAAAGCCTTCGCGGGCGATCCCGCTCCGGCACTGGGAGCGGCATCGCCGGCGAAGAGGCTCGATCATTCAGGGATGCGCAACACCTGGCCCGGGTAGATCTTGTCCGGGTGGGACAGCAGCGGCTTGTTGGCCTCGAAGATCTTGTTGTACTTGTTGGCGTCACCGTATTGCACCTTGGCGATGGCGCTCAGGGTATCGCCCTTCTTCACGGTGACGAACACCGCAGAAACCACCACGGGACCGGTCACCGTAATCTGGTCCTCGACACTGCTGACACCGGCGATGTTGCCCAGGGCCAGAAGGATTTTTTCCTTCTCTTCCTGGCTCGCCACTTCACCGCTGACGATCACCTTGTCGCCTTCCACCGTGGCGTGAACATTGGGATTGCCCAGGCCGACCTTTTCGATGTGCTCCTTGAGCTGCTCGCTGGCATTGGCATTGCCCGGGGTCAGCAGGTCGATCAGTTTTTCACCGGCTTCTTTCACAAAGCTGAAAATGCTCATGTCGCACACTCCTTGGTTGATAGATCCAGACGCGAAAGACTAGACCAGCCTGGAACAATGAGGTTCCCGGGCGACCAGTGACCCAAGGCCCGGCCACCACGGTAGAATCCCGGCCTTTTGCCGCTCCGGAGCGAAGATGGACCTCAAGCAGCTGAAATTCCTCATCGCCCTCGACGAAACCCGCCACTTCGGCCAGGCTGCCGCGCGCTGTCATATCACCCAGCCAACCCTGTCCATGCGCCTGCGCAGCCTCGAGCAAGAACTCGACCTGCCCCTGGTCAACCGCGGCCAGCGCTTCGAAGGCTTTACCGCTCCTGGCGAACGGGTGCTGGCCTGGGCCCGGAGCGTCATGACCGCCTATGACGGCTTGCTGGCCGAGGCCGCCGCGTGCCGGGGCAATCTGGTGGGCACCCTGCGCCTGGGAGTGGTGCCGCTGTCGAGCTTCGACCCTCTGCCGTTGATGCAGCGCCTGCATGCCGAACACCCGAACCTGCGCTTCGAACTCTCGTCACTGAGCTCGGAGCAGATCCTCGAACAGTTGGCGAGCAATCGTCTGGACCTGGGCGTGTCCTACCTGGATCGCCTGGACAGCGAGCACTTCGACTTCCTGACCCTGGACCCGACCCACATGGGCCTGCTCTATGACCAGCGGTATTTCAGCTTCGGCGAACAGCCCCTGAGCTGGGAGGCGCTGATCGAGTTGCCCCTGGGCCTGCTCACCAGCGGCATGCACTTTCGCCAGTCCATCGACCACCACTTCCACATTCGCGGGCTGCAGCCGCAACCGGTACTGCAGACCGACGCCGTCCATCAATTACTGCGCATGGTCCACGGCGGCCTGTGCTGCGCAGTGATGCCCCTGGACAGCGGCCTGGAGATCGTCACCGAACACTTGCGCCTGCATCCCATCGCCGACGCCCAGACCCTGGCCCGCCTGGGCCTGATCATGCGCCGCAGCGCGCCGCGCTCAGCCCTGGCACAAGCCTGCTTTACCCTCTACCAGGAATCCTTCAGCCCTTCTTGATCGACGCCATCTATCAATAGATCAGTACTAGCAATTAGACGCGACACAATGCCGCGCTTAGTCTTGGGACCCGATGGCCGCTGGTCCCTCATTCAATGCCAGCCCCGGCAACTCCCGCCCTCGCGCTCGGCGCCAGCCAGACCCACAGACGCCTTGAGCGCCCGCCAGCGCAGACACCCGCCAGGCCGGGCAATGGCCGCGTCATCACCGCCTCAACCTTGTCCACCTGCCGCAGAACCGTGCGCCGCGGGTCCACAGCCCCGCGATGGAGAACCCCTGTGAGTACACACAACCAAGCCGATCAGACACCCGTTGCCCGCTACAAGCCTTACAAGGGCCCGGCCGGTGGCTGGGGTGCCCTGATCAGCGTGGCCCAGGCCTGGCTGACCAGCGACAACGCCCTGAAGAACATCCGCATGATGCTCAAGACCAACCAGAACGGCGGCTTCGACTGCCCGGGCTGCGCCTGGGGCGATTCGCCGGAAAGCGGCATGGTCAAGTTTTGCGAGAACGGCGCCAAGGCGGTGAACTGGGAAGCCACCAAGCGCCGGGTGGACGCGGCCTTCTTCGCCAAGCACAGCGTCACCTCCCTGCTGGAACAAAGTGATTACTGGCTGGAGTACCAGGGCCGGCTGACCGAGCCGATGCGCTACAACGCCGAAACCGACCGCTACCAACCCATCAGCTGGGAAAACGCCTTCAGCCTGATCGCCCAGCACTTGAACAACCTGCCCAGCCCGGACATGGCCGAGTTCTATACCTCGGGCCGGGCCAGCAACGAAGCGGCGTACCTGTATCAACTGTTCGTCCGCGCCTACGGCACCAACAACTTCCCCGACTGTTCGAACATGTGCCACGAAGCCAGCGGCGTAGCCCTGGCGCAAAGCGTCGGGGTCGGCAAAGGCACCGTGACCTTCGACGACTTCGAACATGCGGACGCGATTTTCGTCTGGGGCCAGAACCCCGGCACCAACCACCCGCGGATGCTCGAACCGCTGCGCGAAGCGGTGAAACGCGGCGCCCAAGTGGTGTGTATCAACCCGCTGAAAGAGCGTGGCCTGGAACGCTTCCAGCACCCGCAGAACCCGCTCGAAATGCTCACCAACGGCAATCGCCCGACCAACACCGCCTACTTCCGCCCGGCCCTGGGCGGCGACATGGCGCTGTTGCGCGGCATGGCCAAGTTCCTCCTGCAGTGGGAGCGTGATGCGCAGAAAGCCGGCGCAGAATCAGTGTTCGACCACGACTTCCTCAATGCCCACACCGCCCAAGTCCTCGATTACCTGGGCACCCTCGACGACACCCCTTGGGAGCAGATTGTCGAGCAGTCCGGCCTGACCCTGGTGGAAATCGAGCAGGCAGCGCGCATGTACGCCAAGGGCAAGAACGTGATCATGTGCTGGGCCATGGGCATCACCCAGCACCGCCACTCGGTGCCGACCATCCAGGAAATCGCCAACCTGATGCTGCTGCGCGGCAACGTCGGCAAGCCCGGCGCCGGGCTGTGCCCAGTGCGCGGCCACAGCAACGTACAGGGCGACCGCACCATGGGCATCAACGAGCGCCCGCCGGTGGCCTTCCTCGATGCCCTGGAGCGGCGCTTCCAGTTCAAGGTCCCTCGGGACAACGGCCACAACGTGGTCGAGGCGATCCACGCCATGCTCGAAGGCCGCTCCAAGGTGTTCATCGGCCTGGGCGGCAACTTTGCCCAGGCCACCCCGGACAGCCCGCGGACCTTCCAGGCCCTGAGCAATTGCGACCTCACCGTGCAGATCAGCACCAAGCTCAACCGCAGCCACCTGGCCCACGGCAAGGACGCGCTGATCCTGCCGTGCCTGGGTCGCACCGACATCGACCTGCAGGCCGACGGCCCGCAAGCAGTGACCGTGGAAGACTCCTTCAGCATGGTCCACGCCTCCAACGGCCAATTGCAGCCACTGTCGTCGCAGATGCGCTCCGAGCCGTGGATCGTTGCGGGCATGGCTGCCGCGACCCTGGGCAGCCAGCCGGTGGACTGGAACTGGCTGGCGGCGGATTACGGGCGTATCCGCGACCTGATCGCCGATACCATTCCCGGCTTCAAGGACTTCAATGAACGACTCAAGCACCCGGGCGGTTTCTACCTGGGCAACAGCGCCGGTTCGCGCCAGTGGAACACCCCTTCGGGTCGGGCCAATTTCCGCGCCAACCTGCTGCCCAAGGACCTGATCCACGAACGCACCCGGGCCACCGGTCAACTGCCGGACCTGATCCTGCAATCGATGCGCTCCCACGACCAGTACAACACCACCATCTACGGCCTCGATGACCGCTACCGCGGGGTCAAGGGCCAGCGCGACGTGCTGTTCGCCAACGAAGCGGACATCATCCGCCTGGGCTTCAAGCCGGGGCAGAAAGCCGACATCGTTTCCCTGTGGGATGACGGCCGCGAGCGTCGGGTCAAGGGCTTCACATTGCTGGCCTTCGACATCCCGGCCGGCCAGGCTGCCGCCTACTACCCGGAAGTGAACCCGCTGGTGCCCCTGGAAAGCACCGGCGACGGCAGCCACACCCCGACGTCCAAGTTCATCGCCATCCGTCTGGAAGCGGCCAGCGACAACGGCCTGATCATGGCTCGCTCGGCCTGATTCCTGGCTTGAGGGCCTCTTTGCTGGCAAGCCAGCGCCTACCGTTAGCGCGTGAATCGTAGGCGCCGGCTTGCCTGCGGTTCAAAGCCGCTGCACAGCCTTGAACCGCAGGCACAAAAAAGGCCGCTTTGTTAACAAAGCGGCCATTGCGAAGTAGCTAAAGACCGGCGAAATTCACTTAAGTTCCGCAATAAAAACAGTAAGTTACGAGATTGTGTACAACTCGTGCTATTCGTCGGATTTCGTTTGTAAGCGGCGTGGTCCGGCCTCAGGATCGCGCCGTCATCCCTTTGAGGCTCCTGTATGAAGTTCTCCTCGATTCTCTTGTTGTCCCTTGGCCTGGTCAGCGGCGTTGCCTCTGCCGGTGGCACCGTTGAAGCCGGTGTGGGCGGCGCATTGGGCGGGGTTCTAGGCTCGGTGGTCGGTCAGCAGATCGGCGGCAACACCGGTTCGGCCATTGGTGCGGCCCTGGGCGGTGCCGGCGGTAGCGCGGTGGGTGCGGACAAACGCAGCCGTGGCCAGGCGGCCATTGGCGGCGCCCTGGGTGCAGCCGGCGGCAACGTGGTGGGCCGCAGCATGGGCGGCAATACCGGCAGCCTGATCGGCGCCGCGGCAGGCGGTGGCGCCGGCGGTGCCCTGGGCAACTACATGGGCAACGAAAGCGCCCGGGAAGATCGCGACTACCGTGGCCGCGATGACCGCCGCTACTACCGCGACGGCCACCGTGGCCGTGGTCATGCCTACGGGCATCGCAAGCACCGTCACTATCGCGACTGACCCCCCGCCCTGTAGCCGCTGCCGCAGGCTGCGCACGAGGCCGCAGGCCTCGCCAAGCCAGGCGCTGCGGTGGGTCAGTTGCCCCGTGGATTGAGGTTTGGCGCCTCCTGAGCAGCTGATCGCAGCCTTCGGCAGCGGCTACAAGTGCCAGTGCCGGGGGTTGAGATCGAGTATCGAAGTTCACGCCAGCAGCAGGCGTTCCAGAGCCGCTCGCAATGCGGGCGGAATCGGCACCGGCTGGTTCGACCGCCGATCCACGAATACATGGACGAAACGTCCAGCCGCACAGGCATCCGCCTCTCCCGCCTTGAACACCGCCAGTTCGTACTGCACCGAACTGTTGCCCAGCTTGCCGACCCGCAGGCCGATCTCGATACGTTCGGGAAAGGCGATGGACGCAAAGTAGTCGCAGGCCGAGCTGACCACGAATCCCACCACCTCGCCATCATGGATATCCAGCCCGCCCTGTTCGATCAGGTAGGTGTTCACCGCCGTGTCGAAGAAGCTGTAGTAGGTGACGTTATTCACATGGCCGTAGACGTCGTTGTCGTGCCAGCGGGTGATGATCGGCTGGAAGTGGCGATAGTCGCCACGTTGCGGCATAGGCTCGGACATCGGGGCTCTCTCCCTTGGATTGAAGGCCGGGCGATCGGTTGATCGCCCGGCATTTCACCGCAGACAGCCAAGCCTGGGCAAACCCTTTTGCGTCCATTGCGCCGGTGGCTTGTCAGGCGGCCAGATGAGCCTCGCACCACTCCCGCACGGCGGCGTAAGGGTAATCCTCCAGTGCCGCGAAACCGGGAATGCTGCGGGCCTTGAGCTTGGTGAATAAAGGCACGCTGATGCCGCAGAGAAAACGCGTCAGCCGCTCTGCTCCCGGCACATCGCCGGTGTGCTGCTGATGCCTGTGGATAAAATCGCCGCACAACCCGTTGAAGTTTTTATCCACAAGCGCGGGCAACACGGGTGGCTCCGGCAGTCGTGCCACCTGGCCGTGACAGACCGAGCAATGCCCACAACGCTGGGGCGCCTGATCGTCACCAAAATACTGCGCCAGGCGGTGCCCCAGGCACTGCTCGGTGGCGAACAGGTCGAGCATGGCGTGAATCCGCGCTATTTCGCTGCCCTCGTGCCGGGTGAAATAAGCATGCAGATCAGTGCTCAAGGCAGCGGCATCGAAGTCGGTTTGCAGCAGGCTGTAGACCTCGGTCATCTGCTTGCTTTCCAGCTCCACCCAACCCTTCTCCTGGAAGTAATCCAGGGCCTTGACCACCCGGGTGCGCGGCGCCTGGTACTGCTCGTAGAGCGCGTCGAAGTTCACCGTGGCCCAGGTCCGGGCCCGGCTGGAGGTGTTGATGATGGCCTGGACAAAGTCCCGGCGCTCTCCTTCGAAACGCGCCAGCAAGGCCTCGGGGTCCAGCAGCAACTTGAAGCGGTACTCGGCGAAGTAGGCATAGCGTGGGGCGATCAGGCCCCGCAGTTCCAACTGCACCAGCAAGGTCTTGAGCGGCAACTGGCGAACGTTGCTCTGGTCCGCCAGGGGCCCGAGCAGGAACTCCCACTGTCCGTCCGGCACCGACGCCTGCAACTCATCCAGCACGCAGCGGATGCCGCTCAGCTCCGGGGTGTCGCCATAGACGAAGTTCTCCAGCACGTTGAGGCTGTCGCGGTTGGCCAGCACCAGGCAGTCCGAAGGCTGGCCGTCGCGCCCGGCGCGGCCGATTTCCTGGCTGTAGTTCTCGATGGACTTGGGCAGATCGAAGTGCACCACGTTACGGATGTCGCTCTTGTCGATGCCCATGCCGAAGGCGATTGTCGCGACGATGCAGTTACTGCGCCCTTCCATGAACCGGCGCTGGATCGACTCACGCTGCTCGTGGGGCAGACCGGCGTGGTAGGCCTCGGCGGCGATGCCCTGGTGACTCAAGTGCTCGGCGATCTGCTCGGCGGTCTTTTGCAGGGTCACGTAGACAATGCTCGGCTGCCCGGCCCGCTCCCCCATCCACTGCACCAGGCGCCGACGCTTGTCCGCGCCGCGCACCGGCTCCACCAGCAGGTTGAGGTTGGGCCGGTAGAAGCCGGTGGTCACCACGTCAGCGGCATCAATGGCGAACTTGGCCTGCATGTCGGCGATCACCTTGGGCGTCGCCGTGGCCGTCAGCAGCAGGGCCTGGGGAATGTTGAACTGGCGCTGGTAGTCCGGCAGTTTCAGGTAGTCGGGACGGAAGTTGTGGCCCCATTCGGAAATGCAGTGAGCCTCATCCACCACCAGCAGGGAGATGGGCACCTGCTGCAAAAAGTTGCGGAAGCGCTCGTTCTTCAAACGCTCCACCGAGATCATCAGGATCTTCAGTTCACCGGAGCGGGCCCGGGCCATGACGTCATTGGCTGCATCGCGGCTCTGGGCCGAATCGATGCTGGCGGCGGCAATGCCATGACGCTGGAGAAAGGCCAACTGATCCTGCATCAACGCCAGCAGCGGCGAGACCACCAGGGTCAGGTGCGGCAGCAGCAAGGCCGGCAATTGGTAGCACAGGGACTTGCCGGAGCCGGTGGGAAAGATCGCCGCCGCCGAGCGCCCAGCCAGCACCGCACTGACTGCGGCCTCCTGGCCCGGACGAAACTGTGGATAACCGAAGACCTGTTCGAGGGTGCTGTGCATAAGGGTCACTCCTTTGACCGCTGACCTGTCCTTGAAGACTAGCGGCACAGGTCGGCGGTTCGAGAAAAGGTCGCGGGAAAACAGATACCGGATGATACCGGGCGGGAGCACTTTCACCGGTAAGCCGGCTCCTACCCAGGAGTCGGCTTACCGACGATAGGGAGCCTGGGCCTAGCGCAAAGTTCGGCAGTCCAGCCATCGCACGCCATTGTGCCGATTGGCCTCAAGCAGTGCCGGCACCGCCTGGGCGGCCTTGGCGTGGGTGTCATGGAACAGGATGATGCCGCGCCGCCAGAGCAGCATCAGGGTCTGCACCCGCTGGGCTGCGGCTGCGGCGCTGACCTTTTTGCTCCAGTCCTGGGAGTCGATGTTCCACAGCATCAGTTGCAGCCCCTGGGCCTTGAAGAAGTCGGCACTGTCAGCGCGTCGCTGCCCATAGGGCGGGCGAAACAGCGGCTGGTATTCATCCGCCAGAGTGCGGTTGGCCAGGTTTGCGCTGTGGATCACCGAATGCTGCCACTCGCTCCACGAGGCGTGAGACTTGTGTTCCCAACCGTGTACACCCACACACTGGCCATCGTACAACTGGCGCATCTGCCCTGCCGAAGATTGACTCAGGCGCGCCTGAAACGAGTCCCCCAGAACAAAGAACAGGCTATGCAGATCCTTGGATCGCAGCACATCGATCAGTTGATCGGTATGCCCACCCCGCAGGCTCGGCCCGTCATCGAAGGTCAGCAGGAACTCCCGGTCCGCCAGCTCGTCCCCCAGGCGTTCCGTCGGCCCCATGCGCTGGATCTCGCTGCTGACCACGGTGAACAGCGCCGCCAGGCGCAGTTGCTCGTTCAGGTACAGCTGATGAAACCGGGTGCTGGCCTCGGCCCACGCCCCATAAGTGGATTTACTCTCCCCGGTAAAACTGGCCACCAGTTGCCGCAGCTCACCGAGATTGCGTACAGGGAGGCAGAACGGCGTACCTTCACAGTCCCGGCTGGCCAAGCGGTAGTTGTTCAACAGCAACTCCCAGAAGCGCTGGCGCACCTGATTCACTGACTTCAGATCCAGTTGCCTGACTCCTAGCCGCTGCTTCAAGGCCTGTTCATCCAAGGCTTCGCTGGCCAGCAGCGCTTTGCCGAACATCAGAATCTCGCCCCGTGAGGCGGTGTCGAATTCCGCGGTGCTGGTCAGGGCATTCGGCCAGCCACTGCGGTCGATGGTGGCGAACACCTGCGGCCCGGCCGCCCGGGCCACGCCGCTGGACAGACACAGCGCCAGCAGCCAGGGGAGAACACCAATTCGCATACCAACCTCCATAAATGCACAACGCGCCACTGTCGGCGCGTTGTGGAGATAACTTCTGCCTGTGTGATCAGCGGTTTTGCAGCCGCTCTATGGCCTTGTCGTACACCGGGTTGGCCTTCTGCTCCCGAGCCTTTTGGTAGTGCTCAAGCGCCGTGGCCAACTGCCCGGCGTCCTCGTAGATGCGCGCCATGTCGTAGTAGGCACTGGCGCGAATGGTCGATGCGGCCGGGCCACTGGCCAGGGCGATGGCCTTGCGGTCCGCGACTATGGCGTCGTCGGGGCGGCTGTTCTTGCGATTGGCCAGGGCCAGGTTGCTGTAGGCCTGGGCAAAGCCCGGCTCCAGCTCGATGGCTTCGCTGTAGAAGATCCGCGCCCCGCCGAAATCGCCCTTGCGGTAAGACTCCTCGCCCTTGAGGTTGAGGCTCTTGGCATCCACCGGCCCGAAGTCCGCACCCACCACTTCATCGATGGACTTGGCATTTTCCAGCAGCGGATCAAGAGCGCTCATGACCGATTCCGGCTCCTCGCTGCCTAGCAGCAGCCGATCGATATCCTGCAGGCGGCCATCGGCGGTCAGGCGAAACACCACCCACAGATTGCCCTTGCGGTTCTGCGGCACGCGGTAGCTGCGGATCAGCGCAGCGCCTTTATAGACAAAGACCCGCGCCTGGCTGCGGCCCAGGCGCAACGCTTCATAGCTGGTGCTGTTGGTGAAGTCGTGCACGGCAAAGACGTAGGCGTCGCCCGGCACACGCTGGTCGATGGTGATGGTTTCCGGCCGGCTGCTGTCGCTGCTGTCCGATTCCAGGCGAGCTCCGGGTCCCTTGCCGGTGGCGAAGTACAACAGCTTGTGGGGATAACTCAGGTGGGCATCGAGGTCCTCTCCCGGCGCGCTCCAGCTCAGCACTATTCGCAGGCTTTCCGGGTTGTCCAGTAGCGGACTCAGGGCGTAATTCAACCCCTGGCACGGGCACTTGACCCGCAGGTCGGCGTAGCCGGCTTTACGGATCAGCAACTCACTGGCCGGCGAATCGGCCACCTGGGCCGTCAGGGTGACCCGGCCCTGGGCATCGGTGCTTCCTGCAACCTGAGTCGCGCCCTGTTGCACCTGCACCTGGGCATCAGCCAGCGGCGCGCCCTTGGCCAGCGCATCCAGCACCTGGATCGACAACGCCTGAGCCTGTACCGAGCTCGCCAGCATCCCTAGCCACAACAGCGCCGCGAGGCGAAAAAAAGCCATAACAAAATCCCTGTAGATAAGGATGACCGGGCCTCTATCCCGGCCCACCAGCCAGCGGCGAACCATACACAGTTTTGTCCGGCAATGCTCGGTCCCACCCGGGAAATCGCGGGTAAAAAGGCCCGCACGTCGTCTCGGGGCGAGCGGCTTGCGCAGCCGCCCGCCGACTTGCAACGCTGCCGGAGAATCGCCGTACACTGCCCCTTCTCAAACACCGCAAGTGAACCCGATCATGCAACTGGCCCCCGGCTTTCCCGACGACCTCGCCATGCGCCAACTGCTGCAGCTGCTGCATGAGGAAATCGGCCTGCCCGAGCGCAAGACCCTGCGCCTGAGCACCGCCATCAACCTCGATCTGGGCTGCGACGGCTCCGACGCCCGGCATTTGCTGCTGGCCCTGGAAGAGCAGTTCGGCATCGATTTTGTCGACTTCGACAGCTACCGCTACTTCCAGCCCGAAGGCTTCGACCCGTTCCAGAAACGCCGGGCCAAGGGCCGGGGCGACAAGGTGCCGCTGACCATCGGCATGCTGTACCAGGCGATCCGGCAACAGCACTGGGACACCCAGGTGCTGGAAGCGCTCTAACCCCGGCAGGGGCAAATCGCCCCGCGAAGAACATCCCCGGCAGTGGCCTGCCCAGCTCAGGAGCGAACTGGCGCATCTGCAATCAAGTGCTAATATTTTGGCAGTTTAAGTGAAAAAACCCAGGAATAATGGCACATGGCTAAGAAAACCGCCCCACTGCTGCCCGCCACAGGCAAGCTGCTGGATGCCTTTGGCGAACGCCTGAAACTGGCTCGCCTGCGGCGCAAGCTGACCGCCAAGCAAGTGGCCGAACGGGCAGGCATGTCACTGACCACCTTGCGCTCCCTGGAGTCTGGCGGGTCCGGCGTGACCATGGGCGCCTACCTGTCGGTGATGCAGGTGCTGGGGCTGGAAAGGGACCTGAAGCAACTGGCGGCCCGCGATGAGCTGGGCCGCCAGTTGCAGGATGCCCGGCTCTTGCCGGGAGACAGCAACGCGCCAGGCAAAGCGCGCCGGGCCCCCAGCCTGCGTTCGGCCAAGGCGCCTGCTGCCGGCCTGACGCTGCATGAAACCGCGGCCGAGCCGATCCCCTCCGCCCCGCCCACGGCTGACTTTCCGATCAATACCCAATCGCTGAGCAGCCTGCTGCAGCCCGCGAAAAAGCCCACGCCCAGGATCGATGAGCCATGACCCTGATCGCCGTCTACGCCGATTGGGAGTCCTTGGGCGGACCAAGGCGCCTGGGCTGGCTGCATGTCGGGACTGTCCGCACTGCCAGCGTCTTCGAGTTCGAATATGACCCCGCCGCGCTGCTCGATCCCGAGCTGACCAGCATTGCCCTGGACCCGCGCATCGGGCGATTCGCCGGCCGGCAGTTCAGCGGCCAGCAGCAAAACCGCTTTGGCGTATTTGCCGACTCCAGCCCCGATCGCTGGGGCCATCTGCTGATGCAACGCCGGCTGGAACGGGACATCCGCGACGGCCTGGCGCCCGCCGGCACCCGCCTGCAAGACGCCGACCTGCTGCTGGGGGTGCACGATCTGTATCGCGTCGGCGCCCTGCGCTATCGCCTCGATGACCAAGGCCCGTTCCTGGATGACCGCGACGGCCTCGCAGCGCCACCCTTCGTCGAGCTGCGGGCCCTGGAACAGGCCAGCCGCGCCCTGGAAAACGATCCGCACAACAGCGCCGCCGACGGCGGCCAATGGCTGCGCATGCTGATCGCCCCGGGTGGATCGCTGGGTGGCGCCCGCCCCAAGGCCAGCGTCGCCGACGACAAGGGCCACCTGTGGATCGCCAAGTTTCCCAGCGTCCGCGACGAACATGACGTCGGCGCCTGGGAGATGCTGGTCAACGCCCTGGCCAGCCATTGCGGCTTGCGGGTTCCCGAGGCCATGGCGCAACGCTTCGCCAGCGACCAGCACTGTTTCATGATCAAGCGCTTCGACCGCATCGAAACGGGCGGCCGGCTGCACTTTGCCTCGGCCATGACCCTCACCGATCGCAGCGACGGCGACGACGCCTCCACCGGCGCCAGCTACCTGGAACTGGCCGAAGTGCTGATCGCCCACGGCGCGCAGCCCCGTGCCGACCTGCGTGAGCTGTGGTCGCGCATGGTCTTCAACCTGCTGGTGTCCAACAGCGACGACCACCTGCGCAACCATGGCTTCATGCTCGAACCCGGACGCGGCTGGCGCCTGTCCCCGGCCTACGACATGAACCCCTGTGCCCACGCCAACGGGCTGAAACTCAACATCAGCGAAGCCGACAATGCGCTGGACCTTGAACTGGCACGGGAAGTAGCGGCATATTTCCGCCTCGGTCGTGCAGAGGCAGAAGGCATCATCGAACACTGCCAGAGCGTGGTTCGCCAATGGCCCACCCTGGCCCGGGCCCTGGGGCTGTCCCGGCGTGAACAAGAACGCATGGCGCCGGCGTTTCGACTCGCACAGCAGTAAACAGCACGGCTGTTGGACTCCTCCAACCCGTCAATCGACAAGGACAGTCAGTGGACGTATTGATGGGCTTGCTCGCCGCCCTGCTCTGGGGCGGCACCGATTTTCTCGTGGGGCTCAACGTCCGCGCTGTGGGCGTGAAACGGGCAGTGTTCTTCAGCCAGAGCCTGGGGTTCACCCTGATGAGCCTGCTGCTGGTGATCTTTCCCGCCATCCTCTACAAGGCCCTGGCCGCGCCCGCGCAAGTCTGGCTGATGGGCGTGCTCGCCGCGGCCTTTACCGTCTCCGGCGCCCTGGCCCTGGGCAAGGCCTTCGCCCTGGGCAAAGCCTCCATCGTCGCCCCATTGGTGACCTCCTACGGCGTGGTCACCACCCTGCTGTCCTGGGCCAGCGGCGAACAGATCAGCCTGCTGCAACTCATGTGCATCCTGTTGTGCGTGATCGGCGTCATCCTCTCCAGCCTGCACTCGGACAGCAAACTGCCCCACAGCACCGCCGCCGGCCGCTCGATCTTCTTCGCCCTGCTCTCGGCCGTTCTGTACGGCACCAGCTTCTGGCTACAGGGCCGCTACACCCTGCCGCAACTGGGGCCGATCAGCATGCTCTGGCTGGGTTACGCCGTGGGCAGCGGTGTGATGCTGCTGATGGTGCTTAAAGTCGCGGACGGGCTGAAGATCCCGCCGCTGAAAAACTGCGGCCTGCTGGCCTCCACCAGCCTGATGAACCTCGGCGCGTTCTTCGCCTTTTCCTGGGGTGCCATGAGCGGCTCGGTGTCGGTGGTGACGGTGATCAGCACCCTGTCCGGCGGCATCGCCGCGGTGCTGGGCTATGTGTTCTTCAAGGAGCGGCTGACGGCGGTGCAAGTGACCGGCGTGGTGCTGGTGCTGCTGGGGGCGTTGGTGTTGCACCTGAAGACGTGAGGCTTTCTGTAGCCCACAAAAAAGCCGCCCCGAAGGGCGGCTTTTTCATGGCAGGTCGAGGCTTACAGCTTTGGACCCGCAGCCTTGATCGCGTCGCTCACGTCGAACTTCTTGAAGTTCTCGATGAACAGGCCGGCCAGGGCCTTGGCGGCTTCGTCGTAGGCAGCTTTGTCAGCCCAGGTGTTGCGTGGGTTGAGCAGGCCGGTTTCAACGCCCGGTACGGCTTTCGGCACGTCCAGGTTGACGATGTCCAGGTGCTCGGTCTCGGCACCGATCAGCGCGCCGCTCTGGATCGCTGCAATCACGCCACGGGTGGTGGGGATGTTGAAGCGTTTGCCCACGCCGTAGCCACCGCCGGTCCAGCCGGTGTTGACCAGGTAGACCTTGGAGCCGAAGCCGCGGATGCGCTTGATCAGCAGCTCGGCGTATTCGCCCGCCGGACGCGGGAAGAACGGGGCGCCGAAGCAGGTGGAGAAGGTCGACTTGATGCCCGAGCCCGAACCCATTTCAGTCGAGCCCACCAGCGCGGTGTAGCCGGACAGGAAGTGGTAGGCGGCTTGTTCTTCGCTGAGGATCGACACCGGTGGCAGTACGCCGGTCAGGTCGCAGGTCAGGAAGATCACCGCGTTAGGCTCGCCACCGAGGTTCTTCGGTGCACGTTTTTCGATCAGCTCGCGCGGGTAGGCGGCGCGGCTGTTCTGGGTCAGGCTGTCGTCGGCGTAGTCGGCTTTCTTGGTGACCGGGTCGATCACCACGTTTTCCAGTACGGCGCCGTGCTGGATGGCTTTCCAGATCACCGGCTCGTTCTTTTCCGACAGGTCGATGCACTTGGCATAGCAACCGCCTTCGATGTTGAACACCACGCCTTCGCCCCAGCCGTGTTCGTCGTCACCGATCAGGTAACGGCTTTCGTCGGCCGACAGGGTGGTCTTGCCGGTGCCCGACAGACCGAAGAACAGGGTCACGTCGCCGTCTTCGCCCATGTTGGCGGCGCAGTGCATTGGCAACACGTCGGCAGCTGGCAGCAGGAAGTTCTGCACGGAGAACAGGGCTTTCTTCATCTCACCGGCGTAGCGCATGCCGGCGATCAGCACTTTCTTGGCCGCGAAGTTGAGGATCACGGTGCCGTCGGAGTTGGTGCCGTCGCGCTCAGGCTCGCAAACGAAGTTTGGCGCGTTGAGGATCTGCCATTCGTCTTTGCCACCGGCGTTGTACTGCTCGGGGTTGATGAACAGGCAACGGCCGAACAGGTTGTGCCAGGCAGTCTCGGTGGTCATTTTCACTGGCAGGTAGTGCGCCGGATCGGAACCTACATGCACGTGGGAAACAAAACGCTCGCGCTCGCCCAGGTAGGCTTCGACGCGGTCCCACAGGGCGTCGAACTTGGCCGCCGGGAACTTGCGGTTGATCGGGCCCCAGGCGATAGCGTCCTGGGTGGTGGGCTCTTCAACGATGAAACGGTCCACTGGCGAACGGCCGGTACGATGACCGGTGCGAACCACCAGAGCGCCGGTATCGGCCAGTTCGCCCTCACCGCGGTTCAGGGCTTCTTTGACCAGATCATCCACACTCAGATCGGTGTACACGGCGTTATTGGCTTGCGTCATGAGGTTCCCCGTCGGCCATTGGCCGAGTGCTCCAAACGTTTTGTAGTAGAAACTCGCGCACTACTACCGCGAAAAAAGTGCGCCGGATTATGCCAGAAAAGCCCAAAAATAGTAGGGTCCTCCCGTCAGTACGGCGTAATTCCGGCGTTTGCCAGGTGATTTACCTGCGCTGAACCGTTTTAGTGACGAGTATCTGACGGCGTGTCGACGCCCGCACCAGCAAACAATTGCGTGATATCGGCGGCATCGAACAGATAACGCTCGTTGCAGAACTGGCAATCGATCTCGATGCTGCCGCCATGTTCCACCACCAGCTCCTGAGCATCTTCGAGCCCCAGGCTGACCAGCGCATTGCCCGAACGCTCGCGGGAGCAGCTGCAGCGGAAGCGCAGCGGTTGCACGTCGAACAGGCGCACGGCTTCTTCGTGGTACAGGCGGTGCAGCACGGTTTCGTTGTCCAGGCTCAGCAGTTCATCGGCGGTCAGGGTGCTGGCCAGGGCGGTGAGGTGCTGCCAGTTGGCTTCGCGTTCTTCCGGATCGCGCAGGCGGTCGGCAGGCAGTTGTTGCAGGAGCAGGCCGCGGGCATTGCGGCCGTCGGCGTAGAGCCAGAAACGGGTGCCGGTCTGCTGCGACATGACGAAGTAGTTGGTGAAGCATTCGGCCAGGGTGGCGCCGTCCAGGTCGACGATGCCCTGGTAACGCTGGCCCTGGGTCGGGTCCACGGTCAGGGCGAGGACGCCGTTGGGCATCATGTCGGCAAGGGTCGCGTCAGGGGCGATCTGCGACGCGTCGTAGCGGGCCAGGCCGCGGATCTCGCGGTTGCTGGAGCACTCGATCATCAGCAACGGCACCGGGCCTTCGGAGCGGGCCTGGAGAATCAGCAAGCCATCGAACTTCAAGGTGCCAACCAGCAACGATGCCGCCGCCATCAGCTCGCCGAGCAGTTGTGCCACCGGCTCGGGATAGGCGTGTTTGGCAAGGACTTCAGCGTAACTGCGCTCCAGCGCCACCAGCTCGCCGCGGGCGTCGCTCTCATCAAAGATGAAGCGTTGAGTGAAGTCGGTATCCGGCAAATCAGTCATAGGTCTGGGTATCTGAATGATGACAAAAAGGTTACAAGCACCGAAAATTGCGGTTTTGCACCATGAAGGTGCAGTTTTTGCGGTGATTGGAGATATTTTATGAACAATCCGGGTTTGTTCCAAGCAAGGTGGAACCTCGGCAAGCTGGTTCTGTGCAATTTACTCCCTTTGGCCCTGCTGGGATTCTGGTTGTGGCCGACCGGACAGATGTACTGCCTGATGTTCGACGAGTGGCTGTTCCGTCACCTCAACACTCCCCTTGCAACCAACTCCACCTGGCTGCACATCTGGGCCGTGGCCAGCCTGCGCCCCTTCGATATCGTGGTGGGCCTGATCATGCTCGGCCTGCTGATTCGCGGTGATTGGGTGTTCAAGGCGGTGGACGTGCGCCGGGCGTTCTTCGGCTTCCTGTCGATCCTGATTCTTATGGTGGTGATTCGCGCGCTGTTTTCCAAGTTGGTGGCGCTGATGAATTGGCAACACAACAGCCCGTCCATGGTGCTCGAAGGCGCCGTGCACATGAGCGACTACTTCCCAGGCTGGGAGAAGACCTGGGAACTCAAGGAACGCTCCAGCCAGAGCTTCCCCGGCGACCACGCTTCGGTGCTACTGATCTGGGGCCTGTTCATGGGCATGTTCAGCCGCAGCGTCGGCCAGTTCCTGATCGTCTGGGGCCTGACCCTGCTGTTCATGATGCCGCGCCTGGTGGCGGGCGCGCACTGGGGCCAGGACGACTACATCGGCGGCGTGCTGTTGGCGGTGCTGGCCCTGGGCTGGGGCTACTACACGCCGTATGCGGCGCGGATGTCGAACTTCCTGCTGCGCCTGACACACCCGCTATTCAAGCTGATGACCCGGATGCCGGTGCTCTCGCGCATGAGTGTGGTCCGCTCCAGCAGCCTGCTGCGCTGATCAGACCTGTAGGAGCCGGCTTGCCGGCGAATGACCCCTTGAGGACGCCTTCGCCGGCAAGCCGGCTCCTACGCTTTCACTCGTGGCTGCTGCCGTGGAATTTGAATAGATCACGGCGCTGCTTCTTGCTCGGTTTGCCGTCGGTGCTGACCCCCAGGGCGCCAGCCTTGCGCTGGGCTGCCGCGGTTTCACGCTTGGCGATGCTGGCTTCGGTTTCCGTGTAGAGCGTCTGCGCTTCGGGCGCGCCACGACGGACGATGGAAAGTGCCTGGACCACCACGGTGCGCTCGTCGAAGCCGGCGCGAATCTGGTACTCGTCACCTACCCGCGGCTCCTTGCCCGGCTTGCAGCGCTCGCCACGGTGATGCACCTTGCCGCTTTCAATAGCCGCCTTGGCCAGGGCGCGGGTCTTGTAGAAGCGCGCCGCCCACAGCCATTTATCCAGACGAACCTTGTCCTCTTCTTCCTGCTTGTGCGCCACTGGAATTCCTCTTGCTGAAAAATGTCGCAACTGTACGGCCCGCCTACGGGCTCTCATAAATCCTGCCACTCACCTAAAATAACCCAGGTTGCGTCCTGACACGCGAGGAGTCCCCGTGACTGATTTCCCCACTTCCCTGACCTCGCCGGACAAGCGCTGCGAAGGCTGCCAAAAAAGCCCGCCACTGGGCTTCGATTTTTCCTTCGCCTATCAACCCATAGTCGATCTGCGCGACCGCTCGATCTTTGCCCATGAAGCCCTGGTACGCGGGGTCAATGGCGAAGGCGCCCACACCGTGCTGGACCAGGTCGACGACAGCAACCGCTATCGTTTCGACCAGCGCTGCCGGACCCTGGCCATCACCACGGCCGCGCAGCTGGGGATGCAAAGCCACCTGTCGATCAACTTCATGCCCAACGCCGTGTACCGCCCGGAACTGTGCATCCGCAGCACCCTGGAAGCCGCCCGCGCCCAGCACTTTCCCCTGGACCGGCTGATTTTCGAAACCCTGGAAAGCCAGCACGTAGATAACAGTCGCCATTTGACCCATATTCTGCGTGAATACCGCGAATTCGGCTTCAAGACCGCCATCGATGACTTCGGCGCGGGGTACTCGGGGCTGAACTTGCTGGCGAATTTCCAACCCGACCTGATCAAGCTCGACATGGCGCTGATTCGCGATGTCGACCAGGATCGCGTACGCCAGGCGATCGTTCGCGGGATTGTCACAATCTGTGCGGAGTTGGGCGTTACAGTCATTGCCGAAGGCATTGAAAGCGCTGGTGAACGGGACTTTCTCAGCGACTGTGGAATTTATCTGATGCAGGGTTACTGGTTCGCCAAACCTGCATTCAAAGCCCTGGCCGAGGTTCCGGTCGCGGCCTGGAAAAGCTAATTGCGGATTTCCCCTATTTGAAGACTTTTGACCATTTGACCGTTGTCGGTCTGCGCGAGTGGGTGGCGCTTCCTGATCTGGGAGTGGCCGGCCTGCGCGCCAAGATCGATACCGGAGCCAGTACCTCCAGCCTGCATGCCACCGAGATCGAGCCCTTCGAGCGCGACGGTGAACAGTGGGTGCGTTTCAATGCCCATCTGGGCAGCGTGGTGCAATTGCGTCACCGGCGTTGCGAAGCGCCGCTGGTGGCGATGAAGACCATTAAAAGCTCCAACGGCCAGGCTCAGGTGCGCTATGTGATCAGCACCACCCTGGCCCTGGGCGATCGCGTATGGCGGGTGGAATTCACCCTCGCCTGCCGCAAGGCCATGCGCTATCGCCTGCTGCTGGGTTCCAAGGCGCTGATCGACGGCCAGTTGGTGGTCAATCCGGGCATCAAATACGTACAAGACAAACCGGTGTTCCCGGTATCCACTACCTCTGCCACAGGTGTTGCATGAAGATCGCTGTGCTGTCGCGTAACCCGCGTCTGTATTCCACTCGTCGTCTGGTCGAAGCCGGCACCGAGCGTGGCCATGAAATGGTAGTGGTCGACACCCTGCGCGCCTACATGAACATCGCCAGCCACAAGCCGCAGATCCACTACCGCGGCAAGCCCCTGGAAGGCTTCGATGCGGTGATCCCGCGGATCGGTGCCTCGGTGACCTTCTATGGCTGCGCGGTGCTGCGCCAGTTCGAAATGATGGGAGTCTTCCCGCTCAACGAGTCGGTGGCCATCGCCCGCTCCCGGGACAAACTGCGCTCGCTGCAGTTGCTGTCGCGGCGTGGCATCGGCCTGCCAGTGACCGGCTTTGCCCACTCGCCAGACGATATTCCCGACCTGATCGAAATGGTCAACGGCGCGCCCCTGGTGATCAAGGTACTGGAAGGCACCCAGGGCATCGGCGTGGTGCTGTGTGAAACCGCCACCGCGGCGGAATCGGTGATCGAGGCCTTCATGGGCCTGAAGCAGAACATCATGGTCCAGGAGTACATCAAGGAAGCCGGCGGCGCCGACATTCGCTGCTTCGTGGTGGGCGACAAAGTGATCGCGGCGATGAAGCGCCAGGCCAAACCGGGTGAGTTCCGCTCCAACCTGCATCGCGGCGGCAGCGCCAGCCTGATCAAGATCACCCCGGAAGAACGCATGACCGCACTGCGGGCGGCCAAGGTCATGGGCCTGAGCGTGGCGGGGGTGGATATCCTGCGCTCCAATCACGGGCCGCTGGTGATGGAAGTCAATTCCTCGCCTGGCCTGGAAGGCATCGAGACCACCACCGGCAAGAATGTGGCAGGGATCATCATCGAACACATCGAGAAAAATGGCGGGCCGAACATGACCCGGACCAAGGGTAAGGGCTAAGGGGTACGCTCGATCGGCGGCCCCTGTAGCCACTGCCGCAGGCTGTGACCGGCTGCGCAGCAGTCGCGCTTGCGGGCCGCGCAAGGGCCTTCGGCCCTTATCGCAGCCTGCGGCAGCGGCTACAGGAGTTCAGTCCGCATCGCGTGGCAGCAACAAGCCCAAAGGCAAGCGTACTCGCGCTTCGAGGCCGCCATCGGGACGGTTGCGCAGTTCGACGTTGCCGCCGTGCATGGCGGCAATCCGCTTGACGATGGCCAGGCCCAGGCCAGTGCCCTTGCCACCCCGGGCACGGTCGCCACGGGTGAAGGGGTTGAAGATCGCTTCCAGCTCAGAAGGGTCGATCCCCGCGCCGCGGTCCATCACACTCAGCACCACATACGGCGCATTGGTGTCACCGGACACATAGGCCGCCACTTCGACATCCGTTCCCGCGTGATTCAAGGCGTTGCCAATCAGGTTGTTGAGCAGACGCTTCATCGATACCCGACGCAGCGGGAACGGCTGGATCGGCTCCAGGCGCAGGTGCACCCGTTCCTGGTTCTGGTTGTAGGGCGCGGCCACCTCACGCACCAGATCGCTCAAGTCCACTTCTTCCACCGACTCGTCGCGGCCGTCGCGGATGAAGGCCAGGAACTGATCGAGAATGGCGTCCATGTCCTCGATATCCCGCACCATGTCGTCGGTCAGGTCGGTGTGCGCGCCCATCAACTCCAGCGACAGGCGCAAGCGGGTCAGCGGCGTGCGCAGGTCGTGGGACACCCCCGCCAGCATCAGCTCCCGCTCACGCCCGGCCTGCTCCACATCCTCGGCCATCTGGTTGAAAGCACGGTACACCTCGGTCATCTCGCTCGGCGTATCGCTGATCGGCAGGCGCACGCTGCGCCCCTGACCCAGTTGCCGGGCAGCGTAGACGAGGCGCTTGAGCGGTTGGTTGAGCTGGCTGACGAAGATCCACGCCGAGGCGGTGGATAACAGGCCGATGGCCAGGAACCAGCCCAGCACGCTCCAGATCTTCTGCCCCCGCAGCGGATGCGGATACAGCGGCACCTTGAGCCAGCCATCCCCCAGGCTCGGGGCACGTACCCAGAGCGCCGGCGGTGCATGCATGCGCAGGCGCACTTCGGTGTCGGCGCCCAACTCGGCCTGCATCTGCCGCTGGTAGATCTCGCTGTAGGGCCAGTGCTGCTCGCCGGCCGGCACGCCGCTGCCCACCACCTTGATCAGCCCGGCGGCTTCAGCGATCTGGTCGCGGTTGGATTCGTCGGCGGCCCAGTAGGCGCGCAGGGTCAGGGCCACGCCGTGGCTGTATTGCCGGTCCACCAGCACGTCCTCGTTCATCAACAGATAAACCAGGGTCAACGCCTTGGAAAACAGCACCACGATCAGCACCAGCCACAGGGTGCGGGAGAAGAAACTCTGGGGGAACCACAGCGGGGTTTTCATAACAGCCAATACACACTTTGCAGGAGCGGCTCGCGCTCGCGGAGTGGCAGAATGCGAACGCCCGGGTCGTTACCGGCCCGGGCGTTCGCTCCTACAAATCACCTATCACTTGGTCGCGGTGCCATCCGGCACGAAGACATAACCCACGCCCCAGACGGTCTGGATATAACGCGGCTTGGAAGGGTCGGGCTCGATCATCCGCCGCAGGCGGGAAATCTGCACGTCGATGGAACGCTCCAGGGCATCCCACTCGCGGCCACGGGCCAGGTTCATCAGCTTGTCGCGGGTCAGCGGCTGGCGGGCGTTCATCACCAGGGCCTTGAGTACCGCGAACTCACCGGTGGTGAGCATGTGCACTTCATCGCCACGCTTGAGCTCGCGGGTGGCCAGGGACAGTTCGTAGTCACCGAAGGTCACGCTTTCGTCTTCGCTGCCCGGCGCACCCGGCACCGGAGCCGACTGACGACGCAGCACAGCCTTGACCCGGGCCATCAGTTCGTCAGGGTTGAACGGCTTGGCCAGGTAATCGTCGGCACCCAGTTCCAGGCCCTTGATGCGGCTCAGCTCGTCGCCCTTGGCGGTGAGCATGATGATCGGAATCTGGTTGTTGGCACTGCGCAGTCGGCGGCAGGCGGTCAAGCCGTCTTCGCCGGGCAGCATCAGGTCGAGGACCACCAGGTTGAACACTTCGCGACCCAACAGACGGTCCATTTGCTCGGTGTTCGGTACCGCGCGGGCACGGTAGCCCTTGCTGACGAAAAAACGCTCCAGCAGGCTGCTCAGCCCCGGATCGTCGTCAACAATAAGAATTTTTTCGCCTTCAGCAGTTTGTGCAGTGCTGCTCATTGGATGCTCCTCTAATCTCGGTGCGCATTATGGCGTAGCTGCCGTTATACGCACCGTGTGCATTGTTAGCAGATTTTTCCTCTATCGCCAGCAAACCCGCTGTCGGCCTGAGGCCGGCGATCACCCCGAAGACCGTAACGCTGGGTATAATGCGCCGCCTTTTGTGTTGGGCAATATCTGATCAGTACGCCTGCGGCCGGTTTTTTTTATTTGCCTGGGCCGGCAGTATTTTTTCGATTTCACGGGTCAACAGCCAGCCTTTTGATCCAGGTGGCGGCGCGTGCCAGGCCGCTCAACCAGACCCGCCGGGCCTCAACTTCCGTGCCCGCGGGCCTGCTTTCACACATTTGTCAGGTGGTTTTATGGACAGCATCAACAGCCGCATTGCCGAGGAACTCGGCGTACGCCCACAACAGGTCGAAGCGGCCGTCGCTCTATTGGATGAAGGCTCCACCGTGCCCTTCATCGCCCGTTACCGGAAAGAGGTCACCGGCAGCCTCGATGACACTCAACTGCGTCATCTGGAAGAGCGCCTGCGCTACCTGCGAGAACTCGACGAACGGCGGATCAGCATCCTGGCCAGCATCGAAGAGCAGGGCAAGCTGACCCCGGAGCTGGCTCGCGACATCAAGCTGGCCGACACCAAGACCCGCCTCGAAGACCTGTACCTGCCTTATAAGCAGAAGCGCCGCACCAAGGGCCAGATCGCCCTGGAAGCCGGCCTCGGCGAACTGGCGGATGGCCTGTTCAACGACCCAAGCCTGACTCCGGAAGCCGAAGCCGCGCGCTTCGTCAACGCCGACAAAGGCGTGGCCGACGTCAAGGCCGCCCTGGAAGGCGCCAAGTACATCCTCATGGAGCGCTTCGCCGAAGACGCGGGCCTGCTGGACAAGCTGCGCAACTTCCTCAAGCAGGAAGCCACCCTCAGCGCCCGCGTGGTCGCTGGCAAGGAAGAGGAAGGCGCCAAGTTCCGCGACTACTTCGAACACGACGAACCGCTGAAAAGCATGCCGTCGCACCGCGCCCTGGCGATTTTCCGTGGCCGCAACGAAGGCATTCTCAGCTCCGCGCTGAAAGTCGGTGACGAGCTGCCGGGCACCATGCACCCCTGCGAAGGCATGATCGGCCAGCACGTGGGCATCCAGAACCAGAACCGTGCCGCCGACAAATGGCTGGGTGAAGTGGTGCGCTGGACCTGGAAGGTCAAGCTCTACACCCACCTGGAAACCGACCTGCTGGGCGAGTTGCGCGACAACGCGGAAACCGAGGCGATCAACGTCTTCGCCCACAACCTGCACGACCTGCTGCTGGCCGCTCCGGCCGGCCCGCGTGCCACCCTGGGCCTGGACCCGGGCCTGCGCACCGGCTGCAAGGTGGCGGTGGTGGATGCCACCGGCAAGCTGCTGGATCACGCCACGGTCTACCCCCACGTGCCGCACAACAAGTGGGACCAGACCCTGGGCATCCTCGCCGCGCTTTGCGCCAAGCACTCGGTGGACCTGATCGCCATCGGCAACGGCACCGCCAGCCGCGAGACCGACAAGCTGGCCGCCGAACTGATCAAAAAATACCCGGCCATGAAGATGACCAAGGTCATGGTTTCCGAAGCCGGTGCATCGGTGTACTCGGCCTCGGAGCTGGCGGCCAAGGAATTCCCGGACCTGGACGTGTCGATCCGTGGCGCCGTATCCATCGCCCGCCGCCTGCAGGACCCCCTGGCGGAACTGGTGAAGATCGATCCGAAATCCATCGGTGTCGGCCAGTACCAGCACGACGTCTCGCAACTGAAACTGGCCCGTGGCCTGGACGCCGTGGTCGAGGACTGCGTGAACGCCGTCGGCGTCGACGTCAACACCGCTTCCGTGGCCCTGCTGGCGCGGATCTCCGGCCTGAATGCGACCCTAGCGCAGAACATCGTCAGCCACCGCGACGAACACGGCGCGTTCAAGACCCGCGCCGCGCTGAAAAAGGTCGCCCGCCTGGGTGAGAAAACCTTCGAACAGGCCGCCGGCTTCCTGCGCGTCATGAATGGCGACAACCCGCTGGACGCCTCGGCGGTCCACCCGGAAGCCTACCCGCTGGTGCAGCGCATCGCCGCCGACACCGGCCGCGACATTCGCTCGTTGATTGGCGACAGCGGCTTCCTCAAGCGCCTGGACCCGAAAAAGTTCACCGACGAAACCTTCGGTCTGCCCACCGTCACCGACATCCTCCAAGAACTGGACAAGCCCGGCCGTGACCCGCGCCCGGAGTTCAAGACCGCCGAGTTCCAGGACGGTGTGGAAGACCTCAAGGACCTGCAACTGGGGATGATCCTCGAAGGCGTGGTGACCAACGTCACCAACTTCGGTGCCTTCGTCGACATCGGCGTGCACCAGGACGGCCTGGTGCACATCTCGGCGCTGTCGGAGAAGTTCATCAAGGACCCGCGTGAAGCGGTGAAGGCCGGTGACGTGGTCAAGGTCAAGGTCATGGAAGTCGACATTCCGCGCAAACGCGTGGGCCTGTCGATGCGCATGAGCGACACCCCGGGCGAGAAGATCGATGGCGCCCGTGGTTCCCGTCCAGGCTCGGCGCCGCGCTCCTCTCAGGGCAACGCACCACGCAAGGAAACCACCGCGGCCGCTCCGAGCAACAACGCCATGGCCTCGCTGTTCGCCAACGCCAAGCAGTTGAAGAAACGCTGATGCAGATCCCTGCCGGCCTGACCGAAAGCGCCTTCAGCCAATTGCTCGGCTGCCGTCTGCAACGCCTGGAAACCGGCGAGGCGGACGTCGCCCTGGAGCTGACCCCACAACTGCGCAATCGCGGGCAAAAGCTGCACGGCGGGGCGATCTTCAGCCTGGTGGACATTGCCATGGGGCTGGCCTGTTCCAGCACCCACGGCTTTGACCAGCAGAGCGCCACCATCGAGTGCAAGATCAACTACATCCGCGCCGTAGCCGAGGGTGAAGTGCTGTGCCGGGCCAAGGTGATCCACCCCGGCCGCCGCACCCTGGTGGTGGAAGCGGACGTGATCCAGGGCGACAAACTGGTCGCAAAAGCACAAGGCACCTTCGCCGTCCTATAGCTCCCTGTCATGAATTTGGGTTAATTTCGGCGCTGCGAAAGCGGCGTCGGAGTTTTTTGCCTGCGCTAAAGCCAGATTCAGGGATGAAGGATTGGCGTTTTCAAGCGAGTCGGCTTGACTCAAAAACCAGGCGAAAACGCCAGTTTTAACTTCACCCTTGTAGACCGTCCTGCCCACCCCCATATTGGGGCGACTGACGCGTGAAGGAATCCAACTTGAGCGAACTTCTCAACCGCCGCCTGGCTCTGCTCGGCGAGCGCGCTAACCTCTCCCTGCTCGAGCAGTGCCTGCACGGTATCGAACGTGAATGCCTGCGTGTTACCGGCGAAGGCCGCCTGGCACAGACCCCGCACCCGGAAGAACTGGGTTCCGCGCTGACCAACGAACAGATCACCACCGACTATTCCGAGTCGCTGCTGGAGTTCATCACCCCGGCCCTCACGGACCCGGCGGACACCCTGGCCAGCCTCGACAAGATTCATCGTTTCGCCTACAGCAAGCTCGGCAACGAGTACCTGTGGAGTCCATCGATGCCGTGCCCGTTGCCGGCCGAGGAAGACATCCCGATCGCCTATTACGGCACCTCCAACATCGGTCAGCTCAAGTACGTGTACCGCAAGGGCCTGGCCCTGCGCTACGGCAAGACCATGCAGTGCATTGCCGGAATCCACTACAACTTTTCCCTGCCGGAACAGCTGTGGCCGCTGCTCAAGCAAGCCGAAGGCTTCGTCGGCAGCGACCGGGACTACCAGTCTTCGGCCTATATCGCGCTGATCCGCAATTTCCGCCGCTACAGCTGGCTGTTGATGTACCTGTTCGGTGCTTCGCCGGCCCTGGACGCGGGCTTCCTGCGCGGCCGCTCGCACCAGCTGGAGCAACTGGACGCCGAGACCCTGTACCTGCCCTACGCCACCAGCCTGCGCATGAGCGACCTGGGCTACCAGAGCCAGGCCCAGGCCGGCCTGACCCCTTGCTACAACGATCTGAACAGCTACACCGACAGCCTGCGCAAGGCCGTGGCCACGCCCTACGCGCCTTACGTGGCGGTCGGCACCCACAAGGATGGCGAGTGGGTGCAACTGAACACCAACATCCTGCAGATCGAAAACGAGTACTACTCCAACATCCGTCCCAAACGCGTGACCTACACCGGTGAGCGGCCGATCCAGGCGCTGATGGCCCGGGGCATCCAGTACGTCGAAGTGCGTTGCCTGGACATCAACCCGTTCCTGCCCCTGGGCATCGACCTGCAGGAAGCGCGCTTCCTCGACGCCTTCCTGCTGTACTGCGCGCTCAACGACAGCCCGCTGTTCGAGAACAACGAGTGCGGCAACGCCACCTCCAACTTCCTCGCCGTGGTCAAGGAAGGCCGGCGTCCGGGCCTGCAACTGCAACGCCAGGGCCAGCCGGTGGAGATGAAGGAATGGGCCGCCGAACTGCTGGAGCAGATCGCGCCACTGGCTGCCCTGCTCGACCAGAGCCACGGCAGCAACGTGCACAGCAAGGCCCTGGACGCCCAGCTGGCCAAGGTCAAGGATTCGTCCCTGACCCCATCGGCCCAGGTGCTGGCGGCCATGAGCGAGCACAAGGAAAGCTTCAGCCAGTTCTCCCTGCGCCAGAGCCAGGCGCATGCCGAGCACTTCCGCAGCCAGGCCCTGAGCAAGGAAGAACAAGCCGCTTTCGAAGACGCGGCGCGCAAATCCCTGGAGCAGCAGACCGAGCTTGAGCAGAACGAAGTGGGTGATTTCGACGTGTTCGTCGGCGCCTACCAGGCCAGCATCCTGGCCATCAGCAACTAGGGCCATGGCGAGGGCGCCTGCTCCCGCTAGGTCGGCCGGCCTTCCGCGGCGCAGCCCCTCCCAAACCGGGCGACCGGGTATTCCTGCATAAGCGCGTGGCCTGAACTGGGGGCCGCGTTGCAGCCCGGCGAGAGCCGGCGCCCTCGCCATAACACTTGTCTGGCTACGGCCACGAATTTCACCTCATAAGCTAATGCAAATAAGTTATTTATTTCTGCATTCTTAGATCATTTAGTCTCCTCCCACGCCGATCACCGGCCGCCTATGAGGAGCCCCCCCATGAAACTGCATTTCCCCCTTCGCCTCCTGGCGGCCGCGTCCCTGGCCGCTGCGAGTTTCTTTGCCCAGGCGGCTGACGTCACCGTCGCCTACCAGACCACCGTCGATCCGGCCAAGGTCGCGCAAGCCGACGGCAGCTACGAAAAAGCCACCCAGGCCAAGATCAACTGGCGCAAATTCGACAACGGCGCCGACGTCATCGCCGCCATCGCTTCCGGCGATGTGCAGATCGGCTACCTGGGCTCCAGCCCGCTGACCGCCGCCATCACCCGCAAAGTGCCGGTGCAAACCTTCCTCATCGCCACCCAGATCGGCGCCGCTGAAGCCTTGGTGGCCCGCGACGGTTCCGCGATCAACAGCCCTCAGGACCTGATCGGTAAAAAAGTCGCCGTGCCCTTCGTTTCCACCGGCCACTACAGCCTGCTGGCGGCGCTGAAGCACTGGAACATCGACCCCTCGAAAGTGCAGATCCTCAACCTCGCGCCACCGGCGATCATCGCCGCCTGGAAGCGCGGCGATATCGACGCCACCTACGTCTGGGACCCGGCCCTGGGCGTGGCCAAGGAAAACGGCAAAGTGCTGATCACCTCCGGCGAGCTGGCCAAGTTCGGCGCGCCGACCTTCGACGCCTGGATCGTGCGCAAGGATTTCGCCGAGAAGCACCCGGAAATCGTCACGGCCTTTGCCAAGGTGACCCTGGAGGCCTACGCCCAGTACCGCAAGGACCCACAAGCCTGGCTGGCCAACCAGGGCAACGTCGACAAACTGGTCAAGCTCTCCGGGGCCAAGGCCAGCGATATCCCGCTGCTGCTGCAAGGCAACGTCTACCCACTGGCCGCTGACCAGGTGCTCAGCCTCGGCGCCCCGACCACCAAGGCCATCACCGACACCGCGGTGTTCCTCAAGGAGCAAGGCAAGGTCGAAGCGGTGCTGCCGGACTACGCCCCCTACGTCAGTGCCAAGTTCATCCCTGAATAACCCGCGACCGGACAGGAGATAGCCGTCATGGCCTTGCTACAACTGGAGCGCATCAGCGCACAGTACCCCGGCGCCGCCGAACCGGTGCTGGCGGATATTTCCCTGACCCTGGGGCCACAGCAACTGCTGGTCGCCCTGGGACCCTCCGGCAGCGGCAAGACCTCGCTGCTGAACCTGATTGCCGGGTTCGTCGACCCCAGCGCCGGGCGCATCAGCCTCGACGGCGTGCCGGTCAAGGGCCCCAGCGCCGAACGTGGCGTGGTGTTCCAGGACGACGCCCTGCTGCCCTGGCAGGACGTGCTGGGCAACGTCGCCTTCGGCCTGGAACTGGCCGGCGTCGCCCGGGACCTGCGTGAAGCCCGGGCCCGGGAGATGCTTGCCCTGGTGGACCTGGCCGGCTTCGACAAGCGCCGCATCTGGCAACTCTCCGGCGGACAGAAACAGCGCGTGGGCCTGGCCCGCGCCCTGGCTGCCGACCCGCGCGTGCTGTTGATGGATGAACCCTTCGGCGCCCTGGATGCCTTCACCCGCGAGCAGATGCAGGAGCTGTTGCTGCAAGTCTGGCGGCGCACCGCCAAACCGGTATTCCTGATCACCCACGACATCGAGGAAGCAGTGTTCCTGGCCACCGACCTGATCCTCCTGGCGCCCAACCCGGGGCAGATCGTCGAGCGCCTGAACCTGGACTTCGGCCAGCGCTACGCCGCCGGCGAATCGGCGCGGGCGATCAAGTCCGACCCGTTGTTCATCGAAACCCGCGAACACGTGCTGTCCCGGGTGTTCTCCCAACGCAGCGCCACCCAGCAGCAGGAGCGCCCATGAGCAGCTACGAGATTCCCGCCACCACCACCCGCGATGCCAAGCCGAAAGCGCCCCAGCCAGTGCGTCGTAGCCTGAGCACCCGCTGGATCAGCGTGCTGACCCTGATCACCCTGCTGGCCCTGTGGTGGGCGGTCACCGCCAGTGGCCTGATCGAACCGCTGTTCCTGCCACCGCCTGCCGCCGTGCTGCAAAAAGGCTGGTTGCTGGCCACCAGCGGCTACATGGATTCCACCCTCTGGCAGCACCTGGCGGCGAGCCTGGAGCGCATCGGCCTGGCCCTGGGCTGTGCCGTGCTGACGGCGATTCCGGTGGGCATCGCCATTGGCGCCAACCGCATTGCCCGCGGCGTGCTCGACCCGTTGATCGAGTTCTACCGGCCGATTCCGCCCCTGGCCTACCTGCCGCTGATCGTCATCTGGTGCGGCATCGGCGAGCTGTCCAAGGTGCTGCTGATCTACCTGGCGATCTTCGCCCCGATCGCCATTGCCACCGCCACCGGCGTGCGCACCGTCGACCCGGCCAAGCTGCGCGCCGCGCAGTCTTTGGGCGCCACCCGGGCCCAGCTGATTCGCCACGTGATCCTGCCCAGCGCCTTGCCGGACATCCTCACCGGCGTGCGCATCGGCCTGGGCGTGGGCTGGTCGACCCTGGTGGCGGCGGAGCTGATTGCCGCCACCAGCGGCCTGGGCTTCATGGTGCAATCCGCCGCGCAGTTCCTGGTCACCGATGTGGTGCTGCTGGGGATACTGGTGATTGCCCTGATCGCCTTCGCCATGGAGATGGGCCTGCGCGCCCTGCAACGCAAGCTGGTGCCCTGGCACGGCCAATCCCACTGACCTGCCTGCCCCGCACGCGGTTCACCTGTAGCCGCTGCCGAGCCCTCGCGAGGCTGGGACCGAGCGCGTAGCGCTCGCAGCAATCGATGAGGAAGACCTCGTTGCATGGGTTTGCATCTACTGCGCCGCCGTTCGCAGCCTCGCCAAGGCTCGACAGCGGCTACAGGGTCACGACACCGCCAGCGCAACCGTTTTTTTAGTTTGATGCCGATAAACCGAATCCGACCACGCCGAGCGTTCGGCGCCGTACAAGAGAACCACCATGAGCCTGACCATCACCCCTTTAAGCTCCGCCCTCGGCGCCCAGATCAGTGGCGTCGATATCAGCCAGCCGCTCAGCGTCGAACAGCGCGACGCCATCGAGCAGGCGCTGCTCAAGCATCAGGTACTGTTCTTCCGCGACCAGCCAATCACCCCACAGCAACAGGCGCGCTTCGCCGCCCACTTCGGTGACCTGCACATTCACCCGATCTACCCCAATGTGCCGGAGCAGCCGGAAATACTGATCCTCGACACCGCTGAAACCGACGTGCGTGACAACGCCATCTGGCACACCGACGTGACCTTCCTGCCAACCCCGGCCCTGGGCGCGGTGCTCAGCGCCAAGCTGCTGCCGCCGTTCGGCGGCGACACGTTGTGGGCCAGCGGCATCGCCGCCTACGAGGCGCTGTCCGAGCCCATGAAGAACCTGCTGCAGGGCCTGACCGCCACCCACGAGTTCATCAAGTCCTTCCCTCTGGAACGCTTCGGCAACACCCCCGAAGACCTGGCGCGCTGGGAGGAAGCCCGGCGCAAGAACCCGCCGCTGTCGCACCCGGTGATCCGTACCCATCCGGTGAGCGGGCGCCAGTCGCTGTTCGTCAACGACGGCTTCACCACCAAGATCAACGAACTGTCCGAGAGCGAAAGCGCGGCCATCCTCAAGCTGCTGTTTGCCCACGCCACCCGCCCGGAGTTCACCATCCGCTGGCGCTGGCAGGAAAACGACGTGGCGTTCTGGGACAACCGTGTGACCCAGCACTACGCCGTAGACGACTACCGTCCACAGCGCCGGGTGATGCAGCGCGCGACCATTCTTGGGGATGTGCCGTTCTTTCGCTGAAACGCGGGGAGATGCAGCAGGCCCCGGCCCCGCTGGATGAGCGAAGCCGGGGACCGCGGGCTATTTGACGCTGGAGGGAGCTTTCTTCTTGCGATTGCCGATATGAATCGCCTGGCCATTCACCGACAAGGCGGCTTCATGCAGGGCTTCGGACAGGGTCGGGTGGGAGAACACCATCATTCCCAGGTCTTCGGCGCTGGTGCCGAACTCCATGCCGATCGCGCCTTCCTGGACCAGTTCCGCAGCGCCCGGGCCGATCACATGCACCCCAAGTACCCGGTCGGTGCTGGCATCGGCAATGACCTTGACCAACCCGGCGGTGTCGTTGGCTGCCATGGCGCGGCTGCTGGCGGAGAACGGGAAGGTGCCGATGTTCAGCTCGATGCCCTGGGCCTTGAGGGCCTGCTCGGTCTGGCCAACCCAGGCGATTTCCGGGTGGGTGTAGATCACTGACGGGATCAGCTCGTAATTGAGCGGATGGTGATGCCCGGCAAGGCTCTCGGCCACCATCACCCCCTCCTCCGACGCCTTGTGCGCCAGCATCGGGCCACGCACCACGTCGCCAATGGCGAACACCCCAGGCACGCTGGTCAGGCACTGGCCATCGACATGAATAAAGCCACGCTCGTCCAACTGCACCCCGCTGTCGGCGGCCAGCAGATCGGTGGTCAGGGGCCGGCGCCCCACGGCGACGATCAGGCGGTCGAAGGTCTGCTGCTTGTCCTCGCCGCCCTCGCTGAGGCTGACCTTGACGCTGTCGCCTTGCACTTCGGACGCCGTCACCCGGGCCCCCAGGCGGATATCCAGGCCTTGCTTGCCAAAGATCTTCTGCGCCTCCTTGGCGATCTGCACGTCCACTGCCGGCAGGAAGCTGTCGAGGGCTTCGAGCACCGTCACTTCGGCGCCCAGGCGGGCCCAGACCGAGCCCAGTTCCAGGCCGATGACGCCAGCGCCGATCACCCCGAGGCGTTTGGGCACGCGGGTGAATTCCAGGGCTCCGGTGGAGTCGACGATCACCTTGTCCGTCAGCGGCGCTGCGGCGATATCGATGGGCCGTGAGCCGGGGGCGAGGATGATGCTGGGGGCGCTGATGCGCTGGGTGCTGCCGTCGGCCGCGGTGACTTCCACTTCCTTGTTGGCCAGCAACTTGCCGTGACCTTCCAGCAGGGCCACGCCATTGGCCTTGAACAGCGAGGCGATGCCGCCGTTGAAATTGCGCACCACGTTGTCCTTGCGCGCCAGCATGGCCGGCACATCCATCTGCGGATTGCGGATGCCAATGCCGTGCACTTCAAAACCGTTGCGCGCCTCGTAATAGTGATGAGAGCTGTCCAGCAATGCCTTGGAAGGAATACAGCCCACATTGAGGCAGGTGCCACCCAGGGCGGTCTTGCCGTCCTTGCCCTTGTAGCGCTCGATACAGACCGTCTTCAGTCCCAGTTGCGCCGCCCGGATCGCCGCGACATAGCCACCAGGACCCGCGCCGATCACGATCACATCGTATTGTTCACTCATAGATTGCCGTCCTTTGCACAGACAAACTCGACCACAGCCCCCATGGTCGCCCTGTCCTTGAGAATTTTCAGGTGGCCAAGCCCGCGGGTTTGCAGGACTTGCCGGTGACGCAAGCCTTCAGCGAAGGATTGCAGGTCATCTGCCGGGACTTCCTGATCCTGCTGGTCATGCACCAGCAGCACCGGGATATCCACCTGGTGGCCATAACGACTGACCGCCAGGCTGCGCATGTCCTTCTGATAGCGTTGCTCAACCAGAAGTTGCATGCGTTGTCTGACGTCATCGTTGATCCACAGAAATGCCGCAAAACGCCGAACGACGTTTTCGATGTCGGCCGGCGCAGCCACCAGCACCGCCCGCTCGAAGCCCTTGCCGACCGGGGTGCTCAAGGCATACCCGGCGGCAGCCCCGCCCAGGGAGTGCCCGATCACCGTGTCGAACGGCCCCAGCTGTTGCTGCACCTGATCCAGCATGCTGACGAAGGTCGGCAGCGACGCTTGCCGACCGCCGCTGCCGCCATGGCCGATGCAGTCGAAGGACAGCACTTCACAGCCCTCCTCCAGCAACAGTGGAATCAGGTACTGCCACTGGGTACTGGCGCCACTCCAGCCATGCACCAGCACCACCCGGCGCCGGACCTGCTGCGGGGTCCAGCAAAAACAACGCAGCCGCCCTTCCTCGGTTTCCAGGTCCTGCACCGTGGCGCTGGGCAGCGTCAGCGGAAAATGCTGGCGCAGCCGTTGTGGCGTGGTGAACAGCTTCAAAGCGCGCGTCGCAGCACGTCGAGGAAGCAGCCGCGACTCCATCCAGAAGCTGCAACGCAGCAGCCCCAGAACCCCGTTGTAAATGCCCTTGAAGAGCATTTTCTTGAAGCTGCTACGCCGGCCCTTGGCGGGTGCCGACGCTTGCTCTTGGGTCGCCATCTTGCTTCCTCATCGACTACAGGGTTCAGCGCTGGATTACAGCTTCACCATGTTGAAATCCAACTTGCTCACGCCGCATTCCGGACAGGTCCAGTCTTCGGCAATGTCATCCCAGGCAGTGCCCGGAGGCACCCCCGAATCGGGATCGCCCAGCCGTTGATCGTAGATCCAGCCGCAGATCAGGCACATCCACAGGCCGGACTCGGTCACGGCGCTTTCAGCATAGGTCGTCATGGGTGGTTAACCATCGTCAAAAGGTTGTGCGTTGTGCTCATGCGCTGGCCTGAGCCACTTCGGCCACCTTGATGTTCTGTACAAGGAACTGGGCCACCTGCTCCAGCACCGCGGCATCGGAGAGAATGCGCACATGGCCGAGCCCGGACACTGGCTCCAGCTTCGCCCAAGGCATCAGCGTGGTGATCTGCTGCGCTTCGCAGAACGGCACGATCGGGTCGTTGAGGTCGTGCAGCACCAGGGTCGGCAACTGCAGGCCGTTGCCCAGGGCCGGGATGTCCCAGTGCTGGACCGGCACGCCGTTGCGCTTCCACAGCTCACGGTGCATGGCCTGGACCACCGCCGGCTTGAGCTTGAGGTAACCGTTGGCCCAGCGCTGGATCACCACCGGCAGGTTGGCCGGCGAGCCCAGCAGGCACAGGGCCTTGATCCGATGGGTCTCGGCCAGTTCCGCCAGGGCCCCGGTGGCGGCGATACCGCCCAGGGAGTGGGCGACGATTCCCACCACGTCACCCAGGGCGACGATGGCTGCTTTCACCGCGTCCTTGAACTCGGTCATGGTGCTCAGGGAGCCCGGCGAGATGCCGTGGGCCGGTGCATCGAAGGTCGCGACCTTGAAGCCTTGGCGCTGCAGGACGCGAGTGAAGGAGTACAGGCTGCGACTGTCTGCGCCCCAGCCATGGACCAGGAGGATGGTCTGGTCGCCCGTGCCCCATTGATAGCCGTGGGGAACGCCGGCGATGCCCTTGATATGGAAACGCTGGGCGCCCAAGGGGCTCATTTCCTTGTCAGGTTGCTTGATGTACTCCCGGGTGTAGCCGAACAGATCCGTGGCCTTGGCACCGGCGCTGTCCACCGAGAGCGACCCCAGAATGCCCATGTAGCTGCGCAGCAGCTGCTGCTTCAGGGTCAGAGGACTGTTGGCCGCCTTGGCGCCCGGCGTGCTCTGTCCCTCGGCGGCCTGGGCCGGCCGGTCAAAGGACTCATAGAAGCCATTGACAGGGTCGTACAGGTGACAGTTGCGCGCCACGTGCCAGACATCCTGCACGGTCATGGGTTTTTCCCTGACCATCCCTGGGAAGGCGCTCTTCAACGCTGCCTGGGCTTCGGGCAGGTTGTAGTGGGGAATGATCGGCGCCACGTGGTGCGCGGTGTGCACCGAAATGTAGTGGGTCAGGAACAGCAGCCACTTGGGGTACATGTAGTCAGTGGTCAGCAGCAGTCGGCTGCTGTTGAAGCTCCAGTGCTCCTTGGTCAGGAACGGAGTCTCGTCGCTGATGTGGTGCATCATGGTGGTCAGGCTGAACCAGGCATGGGTCGCCAGCCACGGGGCAACGAAGTACAGGAACAGCCCGGTGAAGCCGGTGAAGTACACCAGGGTCGGCAGGTAGATCAGCGCAGCCACCACCATGAACAGGATCGAACGACGCACTTCGTTGCGCGCTTCGAGCTTGTGGAACATGGACGGACGGAAGCCCGAGTGGCGCTGGTAGTTGACCGTGCCCAGCCAGAACAGCCAGGTGCGGGTGCTGCTGTAGACCAGCTTGTCCCACCAGGGCATGGCGTCGTATTGCACGCGCAGTACCGGGCGCCAGTCGACGTCCATTTCCAGGTTGTTGGTGTTGGCGTGGTGCATGTTGTGCATGTGGCGCCAGCCGTGGAACGGGTAGAGCAACGGCAGCAAGGCGATATGCCCGAGAATGTGGTTGAAGCTGCGATTGCGCGAGAACGAGTTGTGCCCGCAATCGTGTGCCACACAGAACAGGCCCCAGCCGCCCAGGCCGGCCACCAGCCATAGCGGCAGGTAGAACATCCAGTGCACGTGGGCGACCGCCACTATCGCACCGATGTAGAGCATGTAGCTGACGACGAAGCTGAGCATTCCGCGCCAGACCCGTGGCTGATACAGGTGCTTGGGGATTGCGTCCGTCAGACGCAGGCCTTCGATCTCCTGTGAGCGTCGGAGCAGGTCATTGAATTTATCGTTTTTTTGCGAAGGCATCTGTGCAATGGCCATGGCCAAACTCCTGCGAAGTCAAACTTCGGATGTGGTCAGTTCATTGGCCAGGTATTTGGACAAGTCATCGATGCTGGAGTATTCGAACAGCAAGGCCGGGGACAGGCGCTGTTCCATGAACTTCTCCAGGTCGCCCGCCACTTTCACCGCCACCAGCGAGTCAAGGCCGTAGGACTCGAAGCTGCGGGCGGTATCGACCTGGGACGGGTCGATCTTCAGCAGCGTGCCCATCTTCTGCACCAGCCAATGCTTGATGCTCTCTTCGTTGAGTTCGACCGCCGCCTGTTTTTTCTCCGAGAAGCTCAGAGTGCTCAGCAAATTGGAAATGAAGTTGGACATAGGATCTTCCTTGATGAGTAGGGTGGTTTACAGATCAGACGATCCCGTTGTTCAGGATGCGGCCTGACGCTTACGGACTTTGTCGATCATTGCCTGGGACGGTGAACGCAGGTCTGAGACCAGTCTCAGCTTGCCCATTAACGCCAGTGTCCAGCCCGACAAGTCGGGCTCCCACCAATGCACGCCATGCCGGTACCAGGCAGGGAATGCGTGGTGATTGTTTTGCAGCCCCTCGCCAAAGGTGAGGAACGCGACAATCCAGTTGTTGGTGCTCTGGTCGTGGGTCACGAACGGCCGGGCGCCATAGCGGTGGCAGATGGAGCCCACGCACCAGGCCGCCTGGTTGGCCACGAAGATCCGTGCCAGGCCGCCGAAGATCAGGCCGCTCCAGGCACCGGACCAGCTCTGGGTGACCAGGCCGCCGATGATCCCCGGCAACATCACGCCCAGGGCGACCCAGAACAGGTAGGTCTGGTTGTAGAAGAACAGCCGACGGTCACGCAGGATGTCGGGGGCAAAGAAGTTCCAGCTCGACATGTCCGGCGCCAGCATCCACGGCATGTGCGCATGCCACAGGCCCTTGGCGCGCTCCAGGCGGCTCTGGCCCATGAGGTTGGGCGAATGCGGATCACCGTGCTGGTCGCTATAGGTGTGATGCCGGCGATGGGTGGTGACCCAGAACAGGATCGGCCCCTGGGCCGCCATGGAGCCGGCGATCAGCATCAGGCTGCTCATCAGACGCGAGGTCTTGAACGCGCGATGGGCCAGGTAGCGGTGATAGCCCATGGAGACGCCGAACATCTGGATCGCGTAGAACACCCCGAAGAGGATGAAGTCCAGGGCGTGCACCTGACCGGTGACCCACAAACGGATCGCCTCGAAGGCACCGAACAGGGGTACCAGCATCACCGCCAGCGCAATGCGTGCCTTGGTTCTGGCGGCTGCCGGACTCAGCTGCGCGACCCCGCTGATCTCTGGAGTCGCAGTGGTTGTGAGGATCTCGTCCATGAATAGCTTCCTGTGAGGTAAGGACCGGCAATCAGCTTTCTGTAGGTTCTGCAGCAACCGGCGCACCAGGACGCTTCACGTCCCAAGCCAGGCCGCACAAGGCCAGCAACTCGATGAACCAGCCACCGATATCCAGCTGCCAGGGCTTGAGCCCGGCGTGGGCCAGCGCCGGAAAGGCGTGGTGGTTGTTGTGCCAGCCACCACCGACCGTTGGAATCGCCAGCCAGAACACGTTGCGGCTTGTGTCCCGGGTCGGGTGGTCACGGCCACCGACCCGATGGGCGAAGGAGTTGATGCACCAGGTGGCGTGGTCCACCAGGAAGATCCGCACAAAGCCACCCCACAGCAGGCCACTCAGGGCGCCTTCCCAGCTTCGGGTAATCAACCCGCACACCAGGGTCGGAAGCAGCAGGCCGAGGATGATCCACAGGTAGTAGCGCTGGTTGATCTGCATGATCAGCCGGTCGCGAATCAGGTCGGGAACGAACTGGCTCCAATTCTGCTTTCTCAGGCTGAACAGCCAGCCCAGGTGGGCGTGCCACCAGCCTTGGATATTGCCGACAAAGCCTTCCTTGAGCGGACGCGGCGAGTGCGGGTCGCCTTCCTTGTCGGTGAAGGCGTGATGCTGGCGGTGGGTGGCCGCCCAGAACAGGATCGGGCCCTGGGCTGCCATCGAACCGGCGATACCGAAAAACGCAGTGATCACCGGGCCGGCCTTGAACGCATGGTGGGAAAAGAAGCGGTGCATCCCCACTTCCACCCCCAGGGCGGTCAGCAGGTACATGCTGGCCAGTGCACCAAACTCCAGCCAACCAATGCCCTGCTGCCAGGCCAGGACCAGTGCGACCAGGGTGCCCACCGCCGGCACACCGACGGTCAGCCAGGCCAGTTGACGCTCGCGATGACCGGTACGGTCGATATGAGGATTCATGGCCGTCATGACAGAGCATCCGTAGGGGTTTTAAGAGGTTGTGCCGAGGCCGCTGCGGCCGAACGTCCGGCGCCGTAGCGCGCCAGGCTGTCGTTGAGCAGGGCCTGCCGGGTGGCCTGGCGCTGGACCTTGCCGCTGGTGGTCAGCGGGATGCCGCCCATGGGCGCCAGATGAATACGCGCCGGGGACACGCCAAACTGGCTGACCAGGGTGCTGGTGATCAGCTGGCGCAGTTGTTCCTGCTGGGCTTCGTCGAGTTTTTCGCTGCGCTTGATCTCGACCACGATCGCCAACTGCTCCTGCTGGCCGTTATCCACGCCCACCGCCACGCAACCATTGCTGCGGATGCGCGGGTCCGTACTCTCGACCGCCAGTTCCAGGTCCTGGGGATACAGGTTGCGACCGGCAATGATGATCAGATCCTTGAGGCGGCCGGTGACGAACAGCTCATCCCGATACAAGGCCCCCAGGTCGCCGGTGCGCATGAAATGTCCGTCGACGCCCGGCAACTGGGCGCGGAACACTTGCTCGCTCAGCGCCTCCTTGCCCCAGTAACCGGCACCCACGTTGTCGCCCTGGACCCAGATCTCGCCGATCTGGCCGTCGGCGACCGGCAGCAGGCTGACGGGATCGACAATCGCCAGGCGCAAGCCCGGGGCCACCCGCCCGCTGCTGACCAATGGCAAGGCGAACCCATCTTCGGCGTCGACAATGGCCAAGGTTCCAATGGCGAGCTGATCCCGATCCACCTGGGTGTTGAATGCCGGTTGGTCATGGGGTTTGCCCGAGACCAGCACCGTCGCCTCGGCCAGTCCATAGCAGGGGCCCAGGGCCGCAGGGTTGAAGCCGGCGGCGGCGAAGCGCTCGGAGAAGCGCGCCAGGGTGCTTTGCCGGACCGGTTCGGCCCCACAGTAGATGGCCTTGAGCTTGCTCAGGTCGAGGGCTGCCAGCTCGTCATCGGTGATGTTTTCAACACACAGATCAAAGGCGAAGTTCGGCGCGATGGTGACGTCGGCGCCATACCTGGACACCGCATCCAGCCAGCGCAATGGCCGCTGGACAAAATGCCCGGGGCTGATGAGCACGGTCGGAAAGGCGTCGTAGATCGGCTGCAATATGCCGCCCATCAGGCCCATGTCGTGATAGGGCGGCAGCCAGCTGCAACCGACGCGGTCCTTGGCCTTGCCCATCCACTGGCTGGCGCTGCGGCAATTGCTGTAGAGGTTGGCGTGGGTCAGCATCACGCCCTTGGGCGCGGAGGTAGAACCTGAGGTGTATTGCAGCAGGGCCAATTGACCAGGGGTCACAGCCTGCGCCTGCCAAGGTGCATTCTCCGTGGCCAGCTCTTGCGGATCGACCCATTGCGGCGCGGGTACATCATCCTGCAACAAGGCGTTGACCCGTTCCTGGGAGCGCATGAAACGCGAGCTGGTCAGCACGATTTGCGGATGGGCGTCGGCGCAGATCAACGCCAGGCGCTCCAGGCCTCGGGTCCCCACCGGCGGGAAAGCGGGAATCGCCACCGCACCGGCCAGGAACAGTCCGAACAGGGAAACGATGTAGTCGATACCGGTCTCGAACAGCATCAGCACCCGTTTTCCCCGGGGCTCGAAAATCTGCAGCGCCGCGGCCAATCGTTGACTACGCTGCCACAGTTCGGCGTAGCTGATGGCCGCCTCCTCTTGCTCGCCATCGAGCAAGTGGATAAAGGCGGTTGCATCAGGTTGAAGCCAGGCGCGATAAGCCAGTACTTCCGTAACCGAACTTAAACATTCGATTCCCAGGGTGCCGGCCAGCGACAAATCATCAACTGCTAAATGCGCTGAGAAGGTCTGATTAACATCATTTAGATAATCACGAGGCACGGCGTAGTTCATTCAAAATCCTTTTTAAATGGAGAGCCATATATTGACCTAATGGTCGTTTATTATTTTCAGCACTAAGGAACCGAACAAACACCCCTAACAAGGGGAGCTCTAACTAGGCAGTAGACAAGATGTCATTTTATTGACAGGGCGAAGCATTCACTTAATGAATGCCTATTTTCTTATATGTCCCACTGGGAATAGCGTGGGCAGAGAAAGTTAGATTTGGACGCGTTGAGAAGTCTGCCACCAGCTTGTATATTTTGCTAATGCACAAATGGACACTTACAGGGAGAAAATGGACATGGATGTGCTCACGTTGATCGCGCTGGAAGGAGCCATGGGGTCAAGTGTGGCGATCACCTTGGATGTGCTGCGTACTGCCAACCAGATCGCCGAAGTCATGGGACGCCCCACCATTACCTGGAAAATCATCGGCAGCAGTGAATCCGTACGAATGCGCAATGGCATGCGCCTGGATGCACTGCCACTGGACAGCGCCCAGACCATTGAGGGCAGCATGCTGGTCATCCCGGGGCTGGGGCTGGAAAACACCCAGGAGCTGGATTTCTTTGGCTGTCGCCGGGAAAAGAGGCAGCCGGGCCTCAGTCAGTCCACCGAGCTCATTGCCCGGCTCGGGCACAACGACATCCGCAAGCTGAGCAAGCTGGTGCAAGAACACCACCTGCGCGGGCGACAGACTGCGGCGTCCTGCTCGGCGGTTTTCGTCCTGGGGGAGGCAGGGATTCTCGAGGGCCGCACCGTCACCACCCACTGGCAACTGTACGAGACCTTCAAGCAGCGTTATCCCGAGGCGATACTCGACACAAAGCGCATGCTTATTCATGACGGAAATATGATTACTGCTGGCGCAGGCATGTCGCAAATGGATCTGATGCTTTATGTACTGCGCAATAAGATGGGTAATCAAATTGCCGAGCTGACCATGCGCTATCTGCTGATAGATGGTCGGCCTGCGCAATATCACTACATGGCCCTATCCAACTTAAAAACAGAAAATCGCGAAGTGCTGATGCTGGAAAAGTTTATCGAGGACTGCCTGCCCAACGTTCCTCCATTGAGCACCATTGCCGAGCACTTGCGCATCACCGAGAAGACCTTATCGCGCAGAATCCGTAGCGCCACGGGTAAGCCGCCCATGGCCTTCATTCAGAAAGTTCGCCTGCAACATGTTCAAAGCTTATTGGAAACTACCAACATGAGCATTGAAGAAGTTGCCTTCAAAGTAGGCTATTCCGACGCGACGGCACTACGTCGATTGATGTGGAAAAACATGGGCTGCACGCCGAGCCAGTTGCGCAAGGCCAGGTCCGGCCCGCCGATCATCTGATCAGCGCGCGCTGGAGCCATCACTTGTCATCCTCGGCCGTGCCTGGCGCAGCCGGGGGAACCTTGCACAGCGGCACCAGCAGCAGCGCCACCACGAACATCATCGCCATCAGGCGGAATACATCGCCAAACGCCAGGGTCAAGGCTTCACGCCCCACCAATCTGCCGAGAATGCCCTGGGCCATGAGGAATGCGTGGCTGGAGTCAGGCGTATCGGCGGCGATCTTCAGGGCCAACTGCCCCATCAGTTCCTGGGCCGCAACAGCCTTGGCACCCAAAGACTCCGACAGACGCAGCCCCTGGGTTCGGGCGTCGTCCTGCAGCCAGGTGTTGACCGTTGCAATGCCAATGGCGCCCCCCAGGTTGCGCATCAGGTTGAACAGGCCGGAGGCCTGACGCAATTCCACGCCCTGGAATGAACTCAAGGCCATGTTCACACTGGGAACGATGCAGAGCATCAGGAACAGGCCGCGGGCAACTTGAGGAACCAGCAGCTCATCGAATCCCCAGTTGGACGTGACCCGGGAGGTCAGCCACAAGCTCAGCGCCAGGCCCAGAAAGCCCACCGAAATGATCAAGCGTCGATCAACCTTCTCCGAAGCCCGGGCGGCAATGATCGTACTCACCAGTTGCCCGATTCCCACGACGAAAACGGTGGTGCCGATTTCCAGGCTGTCGAAACCCCGCACTCGTCCGAGAAACACCGGGACCAGATAAGTCGAGGAATACAGGCCAAAGCCAATCACCAGGTTCAGCAGGCAGGCGATGGAAAAGGTCCGATCGCGAAAGGGCACCAACGACACAATCGGGTTATTCGAATACAGCGAACGCTCGATAAACAAACCAAAGGAGACAATGGAAACCCAGGCGGCAATGACAATCCCGCTATCGCTGAACCAGTCCTTGCGCGGCCCCTCTTCCAGCACGTACTCGAAGCAGCCCAGTGCCAGGGCCATGGCCACGAAGTGCAGCCAGTCGATCCGCCGCAACATCGACAGATCGGGGCGATCCACATCGATCAGCAGCGCCGCACCAATGCAGATCAACAGCCCCGGCAGCACGTTGATAAAGAAGATCCAGCGCCAGTCCAGGTAGAAGGTCACCAGCCCGCCCACCGTGGGGCCCAGCGTCGGCGCCAGCACCGCTGTCATGCCGAGGATGGCCGGGACCATCGCCCGCTGCTTGCCCTCGAATAGCACGAAACCCACGGCAAACACCGTAGGCACCATGGCCCCGCCGGCGAAGCCTTGCAGGGCCCGCAATACAATCATCGACTCAATGTTCCAGGCCATCCCGCAGCCAATGCTGAACAAGGTAAAAAATGCCGCACTGACGGAGAACAGCCAGCGGGTGGAAATCGCCTGGGCGAGGAATGCCGAGAAGGGAATCATGATCAGTTCGGCGATCAGATAGGCGGTCTGAACCCAGCTCACTTCATCAGGACCGGCACTGAGTCCAGCCTGCACATCGTTCAGGGATGCCGCCACGATCTGGATATCGATCAACGCCATGAACATGCCAAAGGCCATGATGGTGAAGACCAGAAACTTGCGTCGGGTGGACTGTTGACCAGGCTGGACGCCCGCGTCAGGGAGGTCGGATACGCTTGTCGTCACGGTAGGTACTTCCCTGTAGTATTGCGACCGCCATATGAATATTATGATCGTAATTCAAAACAGCATGGAGCTTCAACATGGAGCAGAGCACCCAGACTCAGAACGCCATCCTGCAAGCCACGCAAGAGACGGAAAAGCCGCGCAAGCGCTCCAAACGGCCTCTGATCGCTGGTGCCATTGCCATGACCTTGGTGGCGGTCGGAGTGGCCTGGGTGCTGATGGCGCCTTCAACTGAAGCCACCGACGACGCCTACATCGCCGCCGATGCCACCTCCGTCGCACCACGGGTTCATGGCCTGGTGACCGAAGTCCTGGTCAAGGACCACCAGACTGTGACGGCCGGACAGCCCCTGGTGCGCATCAACAGCGAAGAGTTCGATAGCCGAGTCGCCCTGGCCGAAGGCGATCTCGCCGACAATCAAGCCCAGGTCGCCCTGGCTGAAGCAGCCCTGACGATCCAGGATGCCGAACAGCGCCTGGCCAACGCTCGGGTGCTGGCGGCGCGCACCTCAATCCGCACCAACCAGGCCGAGTCCAAGCGCGCAGGGGCGGAACGTAACCGTTTCGACACCCTGGTCACTACCGGTGCTGTGGCGCGCAACGAAGTCGAGAAATACAGCACTCAGGCGATCTCGGCAGAACAAGGTCTCGCCTATGCCCAAGCCATGCTGCAAGTGGCGGAAAACGACCTTGCTGTCACTTCAGCCCAACGCGAACGCTTGCAGGCGCAGCTGCAAATGGCCAAGGCCAAGGTGGTGACGGCGAAAGCCCGACTGGAGCTGGCGCAACAGGACCTGCGACACACCACTATCTATGCGCCGATGGATGGCACCGTAGGCAATCGGCAGATTCAAGTGGGGGACTATGTGCAACCGGGCTCACGCCTGCTGACCCTGGTGCCGCTGCATGACCTTTATGTATTGGCCAACTTCAAGGAAACCCAGACTCAGCACATGTACCCAGGCCAATCCACCCGTATCAAGATCGATGCCTTGCCGGGCGTGAGTATCGCCGGCACCGTGGAAAGCCTGGCACCGGGTTCAGGTTCGACCTTCGCCCTGCTGCCCTTTGAACCGGGAACCGGCAACTTCACCAAGATCGTGCAGCGGGTGCCGGTGCGCATCCGCTTCAACGCCGACCAACCGGGCCTCGAACGTCTGCGGCCGGGTCTGTCGGTGACCGCCAAAGTCGATCTGGGAGACTCTCAGGAACGCGCAGTGGCCAGCACCCAGACCTCGCTGAAAGTCAGCACCAACACAACCGCCCCGGCGCACTGACAGGGCCGGCAGCAGCTTCACCCTGCGCCCCACTCCAGACGCCCAGACAGCCCCCGACAGATAACTCTGTTGGGGGCTGTTTGCTCAATGCAGACCCTGAAGGACCTACTCTGCCGTCGATGGCCTTTCCCACAGGTTGATCCGCCCCTCTTTGGCGAAATGATCGATTTCCGCCAGCTCCTCCACGGTAAAACTCAAGTTCTGCAACGCCCCGACATTCTCGATGATCTGCTCCGGCCGGCTCGCGCCAATCAGCGCCGACGTCACCCGCGGGTCGCGCAGGGTCCACGCCAGGGCCAACTGCGCCAGGCTCTGGCCGCGATTCCTGGCGATCTCGTTGAGGGCCCGCACATGGGCGATATTGGCCTCGGACAAATGAGCGGCCTGTAACGAACCACCGCCCGGACGATTGACTCGCGCATCCTCGGGAATGCCATTGAGGTACTTGTCGGTTAGCAGCCCCTGGGCCAGCGGCGTAAAGGCGATGACCCCGACCCCAAGCTCGTCGGTGGTATCCAGCAAGTCCTTCTCCACCCAGCGGTTGAGCATGTTGTAGGCCGGCTGATGGATCAGCAACGGCACCTTCCACTCCTTGAGCAGCGCGGCGATTTCCCGGGTTTTCACCCCGGAGTAGGAAGAAATGCCGATGTACAGCGCCTTGCCCTGCTGCACCGCGCTGGCCAGGGCGCTGGCGGTTTCCTCCAGCGGGGTATCCGGGTCGAAACGATGGGAATAAAAGATATCCACATAGTCCAGGCCCAGGCGCTGCAGGCTCTGGTCCAGGCTGGCCAGCACATACTTGCGCGAGCCTCCGCCCTGGCCGTAAGGCCCGGGCCACATGTCCCAACCGGCCTTGCTGGAGATGATCAACTCATCGCGATAGGCCTTGAAGTCTTCCCGCAGCAGCCGGCCGAAGTTGATCTCGGCACTGCCATAGGGCGGGCCATAGTTATTGGCCAGGTCGAAGTGATTGATGCCCAGGTCGAAAGCCGTGCGCAGCAAGGCGCGTTGGGTATCGATGGGCGTGCTGTCGCCAAAGTTGTGCCAAAGCCCCAGGGACAGCGCCGGCAGCACCAGGCCACTGCGTCCGACACGGCGATAGGGAATGGAGTCGTAGCGATTTTCGGCAGCTAGATAAGTCATCGAATCCTCTTTGGGTTGGGGTCAATCTGGAAGGGTTAACCTCGGCACACACATTGCCGGCCTAACTCACCGGCACACCACCGTGGGTACGGCCCTTCATACTCTGCTCTGAACAATCCGCGCCACTGCAGTTCCGGATTCTCCTGCGCCGCAAAATCCTGCAACCCTGCCGGACGATGCGATACCCACTGCCGGAAGGACTCAAATTTTCCCGGGCACGACGCTTGCGGTCAGCCATGACAACGAGCGCACCAGGCACGAGCTTCATGGATTACATACTAAATTCGTACTACCCGAGACACCCTTTCAGGTCGACGTAAAAGTCCTCGATGCAGGCCCGGGAGGACCGCACAGTGAACACCACCTCAGCGGTTTGCACCGCCAGATCGCGCCCGCTCTCGAAGACCCGGACTGGACAATCACGGGATAACCCTGGGATGGCCGCGCCACATTCAACGGCCCTTTGATTGGGAAGATTGCCGCGAAACTGTCCAGTAAATGCGGAAACTGCGGGTTATCGTAGTGACTACTCATCCTATCCCGGACACAGGCATCGCCCTGCCATTTGCCCCAAAGCCCGGTCACTGACTGATAGAACTTCCGTGCCCGACGATGAGGTTCGACATGTTGCTCACGACCGAAATTCGCGCTTCGATGGCATTGTCGGAATTCACCCGACCCACCCCTTCCGCCGCCTGAAAGAAGGGCCTTTATGCCTCTCTACGTACTACGTAGCACGGTACGTTATAGTTCTTAGCATTAGTGGCAATACGCCCCGTTCGCTCGATCACGGCCGCCAAGGCCCAGCACACAACCAAGGGTTCGAAGAAGGTGGAGCGGGCCATGCGCTCGGCAATGGAGTCTGTGGCGCTTGCCAGGCTGCCGGCGACAAACAGCGCATCGAAGCGACAGGGCTCCGGCGATCTGCGCCAATTCTTTATAGACCGCAAAATCCAGTCTTGCCTGGGCCGGCACATCTGCATGACGCCAGGCAGCAAGGTGCTGATCGACAGCCATAAGACAGGTCCCGAGCTTGTTTGGCGGGGGGGGAACTGAGCACGGATGACTCCATGCTCATGCTGCAAAAGGGACAACCCCAAAGCCCGCCGCAAGAGCCGGTCGATGCGCTCCGAGCTCGTCCAGGCTGCGCGGCTCACCGTGATGCGCCAAATAGCTCGGGCTGGCGCAGGTCACCTGCTGCAAATTCGCCACCCTTCGGGGCAATCAGCGAGGGCGGCCGCAGCTTCCTGGCAAGCCCGGCGGCGGCCTGGGTCAACGGACAGATTCTGCAGGCCAATGGCGGGCGGGTTTGACGCCTATGCTCGAAACACAAGCCCGTAAATCCATTCACCGGCAAGCGGTACGCCGCCTGGCCGCTCCTGCAAGGAGATGCCCATCATGCACACCACCATCATCATCACCTTCGGCCTGATCCTGCTGGCGCTGGTGCTGTTTATCGGCGAACGACTGGGCTTTGCCCGACAGACATTGAGCTATGGATTTACTGGGTTGTGGCTGGCGTTGACGGTGATCAACGGCGCGGTGGGGATGGTCACCGCCCATCAGCCCCTGAGATCGGAACTGATGGTCGGCAGCCTGGTGTTTGCCGTGCCAGTGCTGGCCCTGGTGCTCTACCTGCTGTTCACCAGGGCCTGAGCGCCTGGCTCAGCGCACCAGATGCAGGAACTGCATGTGGCGTTCGTACTGGTCGAGGATGTCGTTGATGATCTGTTCCTTGCTGTAGCCCATCAGATCGTAATCCTGACTGCCCTCGGCCAGGTGCACCTCGGCCCGGTAGTAACGGCGATTGCGCAGCTCTTTGGGGCCCATGCCACCGCGGGCGAAGGACGGGGTGAAGTAGCCGCGCATCTGCACCTGGTAGATGAACGGGTGCTGGTCGCCATGACCGATTTCCAGGCTCACGCTGTCGTTGGCCGGGTCGGGCTGGGTCACCACGTTCAGGCCCTTCTCGGCGAACACCGCGGTCACCTCTTCGATGGCTGGGCGCACCGTCTGGTCAAGGAAGCGATACACCTCATCCCGGGACGGGAAGTGCACCGCCTGGCTCAGGCGCTGGCGCCAGCCGCCCTTGCCGCGCCGCGAAGGCGCCACCGGGGCCAGGGAATGCAGCTGGGCGATGCGCCGCTGCGACTCCAGGTAGAACGCCTTGTGCAGCCCCCACATCATCAACAGCAGAATCAGCGAGAACGGCAGCGAGGTCAGCACCACCGCCGACTTCAGCGAGTCGATGCTGCCAGCGAACAGCAACGCGCTGGTGACCAGCGCGGTCATCGCGCCCCAGAACACCCGCAGCCATTTCGGCCCGTCTTCATCGGCGTTGCCGCCACGGGCCGACAGGGTCGAGAGCACCACGGTGCCGGAGTCCGCCGAGGTGACGAAGAACACGAAGCTGATGAACACCGTGACCGCGATCACGGTCTTGCTCCAGGGGTAGGTTTCCAGCAGCAGGTAGAGGGTCATCGACGGGTTCTCGATGGCCGACAGGCCCAGGGCGCTCATGCCGTGGTTGAGCACCTGGTCGATGGCGCTGTTACCGAAGATCGACATCCACGCCAGGGTGAAGCCCAGGGGAATCAGCAGCACGCCGAAGACGAACTCACGAATGGTCCGGCCCCGGGAAATCCGTGCGATGAACAGCCCCACGAAGGGCGACCAGGCAATCCACCAGGCCCAGTAGAACACCGTCCAGCCGCCCAGCCAGTCGCTGGGTTTGTTATAGGCGTAGACGTCGAAACTCTTGACCGGCAAGGCACCCAGGTAATCCCCCAGGTTCTGGATCAGGGTGTTGAGCAGGTGCTGGGTCGGACCGGCGAACAGCACGAACAGCAGCAGCGCCACCGCCAGCAGCATGTTGATGTCGGACATCACCCGCACGCCCTTGTCGACTCCGGACACCGCAACAATGATCGCCGCGCCCATCATCAGGGTGATCAGGCCAACCTGAATCCACTGGGTGTGAGCGATGCCGAACAGGTAGTCGAGGCCGGAGTTCAGGTGCAGCACACCAAAGCCCATGTCGGCACCCAGGCCGAACACCGTGGCGATGATGCCGAAACCGTCCACCGCGTAGCCGATGGGGCCGTTGATGCGCTTGCCGATCAGCGGATACAGCGCCGAACGCAGGGCCAGCGGCAGGTTATGCCGGTAGGCGAAGTAGGCCAGGGCCATGCCGACGAAGGCGAACACCCCCCAGCCGTGCAGGCCCCAGTGCAGGAACAGCAACTGCATGCCCTGGCGCGCCGCCTCGGCAGTGCCGGCCTCGCCCTGGGGCGGTTGCAGCATGTGGGTCAGGGGTTCGGAAACGCAGAAGAAGAACAGGGTGATGCTGATCCCGGCGGCGAACAGCATGCCGGCCCAGGACAGGTAACTGAACTCGGGTTCGTCGTGGTCGGCACCGAGCTTGATCTTGCCGTAGCCGGACAAGGCGGTGACCACCACGAAGACCAGGTACAGGGTCATCGCCAGCATGTAGTACCAGCCGACCGTGTTGGCCGCCCAGTTTTGCGCCGCCAGGAGCCAGGCGCCGGCCTGTTCGGGCATGGAAATCACCACCACGCCGAAGATCAGGATAAAGCTCGCGGCGAAGTAGAACACCGGAGGGTTCATGCGAATCAGAGTATTCGCGGAGCTGGATGGCGCACTCATGACGGGTGCACCTCGAAGGGATGAAACATGGCTGAAATGTACGGACTCAGCAAAGGCAAGCCTCCTGTTGTGAGCGGGCAGCGAACCACCGGTTTAACTTGAACGAGCGTTCAAGTTAAACATGGATAGGCGGTCGAGGACTAATCGCAGGGCTCAGCGGTACTGTTCAGTACGCTAGCTCAGGGAAGGGTATGACGGATGACGAACGGAATCGTTCAGCAGAAAAAACGCTGCAGGCTGTGTGTGGCGGTTGATCGTCAAGCAAGGTCCTGCGGACCTTTTCGCAGCCTCGCAGCCTCGCAGGCTCGGCAGCGGCTACAAGAGGCCGGTGCGGCGGGAGGCATGGGCGCCTCTGTAGCCGCTGCCGCAGGCTGCGAACGAGCCGCAGGCTCGCCGGCGATCTCACCACCGCCGAGGCCCCTGCGGTGCCTGCGGCAGCGGCTACAGAAGGCCAGTCCTACTTTTGCGAGCCGTCGTCGTGCTGCAGGTTGGCCTGGGTCAGGTTGCAACCGGCCGGCACGCTGCGGGTCAGCCAGACGTTGCCGCCAATGGTCGAACCCTTGCCGATGGTGATGCGCCCGAGAATGGTCGCGCCGGCATAGATCACCACGTCGTCCTCGACGATCGGGTGACGCGGGTGGCCCTTCTGCAACTGACCGTCTTCGTCCGCCGGGAAGCGCTTGGCACCCAGGGTCACCGCCTGGTAGATGCGCACCCGCTCGCCGATGATCGCGGTCTCGCCGATCACCACACCCGTGCCGTGATCGATGAAGAAGCTGCGGCCGATCTGCGCCCCGGGATGAATGTCGATGCCGGTGGCCGAGTGGGCGATTTCCGAACTGATCCGCGCCAGCAGCGGCAGACCGGCGCGATACAGATGGTGCGCCAGGCGGTGGTGGATCACCGCCAGGATGCCCGGGTAGCACAGCAGCACTTCATCCACGCTGCGGGCCGCCGGATCACCGTGGTAGGCCGCGAGCACGTCGGTGTCCAGCAACACCCGCAGGCCGGGCAGGGCCAGGGCGAAGTCCTGGATCAGGCGGATCGCCCGGGCGTTGACTTCGGCATCCGCCTCGCCGTTCTGCCGGGCCACATAACGCAGCTCCAGGCGCGCCTGGGCCAGCAAGGCATTGAGCGCCGCGTCCAGGGTGTGGCCAACGTAAAAGTCTTCACTCTCTTCGCGCAAATCCACAGGCCCCAGGCGCATGGGGAACAGCGCACCGCACAGGGCCTCGAGGATCTCCGCCATGGCCGCTCGCGACGGCAGTTCGCGCCCGCCCTGCTCACCACTGACCCGACCGTTGCGGCTACGCCACTGATCACGGGCATCACGCAGTTGGCCAACGATGGTCTGCAATTGCCAATGGCTGGAACGCTCGCTCACGATAAGACTCCTTACTCGGGCGGCCGGACAATCGGGCCGCGCAAACGGCGATCACTTTACGCCCCACCAGGGCGAGGTTTAAGAACTAATTGTTCGGCTCACAGCACTTTTTCGCATAAGCGATTGACGGTTGCCCGGGCAAATATCGCTGCCTATAGTCCTTGCACCTTCCCTGTTCCGTGCGGACTCATGATCAAACAACAGCTTGCCCGCTTTAATCGTCTGGACCTGCTCGGGTCTACCACCGCCCTGGAAAAACTCGAACGCCTGTCGACCTGGATCGGGCGCGATATCTACGTCAAACGCGACGACACCACGCCTCTGGCCATGGGCGGCAACAAGCTGCGCAAGCTCGAATACCTGGCCGCCGACGCCCTGGCCCAGGGCGCCGACACCCTGATCACCGCCGGGGCCATCCAGTCCAACCACGTGCGCCAGACCGCGGCCCTGGCCGCCAAGCTGGGGCTGGGTTGCGTGGCCCTGCTGGAAAACCCCATCGGCACCGAAGACCCCAGCTACCTGGGCAACGGCAACCGCCTGCTGCTGGACCTGTTCGACGCCAAGGTCGAGTTGGTGGAGAACCTCGACCAGGCCGATGAACAGTTGCACGCCCTCGCCGCGCGCCTGCGCAGCAACGGCAAGAACCCCTACCTGGTGCCCATCGGCGGCTCCAACGCCCTGGGCGCCCTGGGTTATGTGCGCGCCGGCCTGGAGTTGGCGCAACAGATCGAAGACAGCGGCCTGGAATTCGCCGCGGTGGTACTGGCCTCCGGCAGCGCCGGCACCCACAGCGGCCTGGCCCTGGCCTTGAGCGAAGTGCTGCCACAGTTGCCGGTGATCGGCGTGACCGTCTCGCGCAGCGACGAGGATCAGCGGCCCAAGGTCCAGGGCCTGGCCGAACGCACTGCCGAACTGCTGGGGGTGAACCTGCCGGCGGCGTTCAACGTGCAACTGTGGGACGAATACTTCGCCCCTCGCTACGGCGAACCCAATGCCGGCACCCTGGCCGCGGTCAAGTTGCTGGCCAGCCAGGAAGGCCTGTTACTCGACCCGGTGTACACCGGCAAAGCCATGGCCGGCCTGCTGGACGGCGTCGGTCGCCAGCGTTTCAACGATGGCCCGATCATCTTCCTGCACACCGGTGGCGCCCCGGCCCTGTTCGCCTACCCCGGCGCCTTCGCGTAGGAAGTGAAGTCTTGTCTAGGAGCCGGCTTGCCGGCGAAGAGGCCCGCAAGCCTTGCGCCGACCTCGACGACGCCTTCGCTGGCAAGCCAGCTCCTACGAGGAAGGGGATTGCTCGCGGACAACCAAACCAAAAAGAATAACAAGATGAATTTATATTATTTTTAAACCTATAAAAGTCACCTTATAGTCGCGCCGCAGGCTGATTTGCCCAAAGACGCATACGCTGCATTAAGGCAGGATAAGGCGTCACTCTCGGCTCACCGATTGGCCTGCATCTCCCACCCGCATCGTGCATAAGAAAATCACAGGGGCTTGTCATGAATTTTTCCGTACTGCGTCGCAATCTGCTGATCGGCACACTGGGCCTGGCCCTCGGTGCCGGACTGATGGGGCAAGCGGTTGCCGGCGAGCAACTGCAGAAAATCAAGGATGCGGGCGTGATCAACGTCGGCCTGGAAGGCACGTATCCACCTTTCAGCTTCGTCGACGAAAACGGCAAGCTGGCCGGCTTCGAAGTGGAATTCTCCGAAGCCCTGGCGAACAAGCTCGGGGTCAAGGTCAAGCTGCAGCCGACCAAATGGGACGGCATTCTCGCGGCCCTGGAATCCAAGCGCCTGGACGCGGTGATCAACCAGGTGACCATCTCCGAGGAGCGCAAGAAAAAGTACGACTTCTCCACACCCTACACCGTCTCCGGGATCCAGGCCCTGACCCAGAAAAAGGATGAAGGCAAGTTCAAGACCGCTGCCGACCTGGGTGGCCACAAGGTCGGCGTGGGCCTGGGCACCAACTACGAGCAATGGCTCAAGGACAACGTCCCCAACGCCATCATCAAGACCTACGACGATGATCCGACCAAGTACCAGGACCTGCGCGTAGGCCGTATCGACGCCATCCTGGTGGACCGCCTGGCGGCCTTCGAGCTGATCAAGAAAACCAAGGACACCCTGGTGGTTTCCGGCGAACCCTTCTCCCGCCAGGAAGCCGGTGTGGCCCTGCGCAAGGGCGAACCCGAACTGCTGGCCGCGGTGAACAAGGCGATCGAGGAACTGCGGGCCGACGGCACGCTGAAAAAGCTCTCGGAAAAATACTTCAACGCTGACGTCACCCAATAATGGAAGCAGGCCTGCAACTGGCGCTGGATTCAGCGCCATTTCTCCTCAAGGGCGCGTATTACACGGTCATCCTCAGCCTCGGCGGCATGTTCTTCGGGCTGCTGCTGGGCTTTGGCCTGGCCTTGATGCGACTGTCGCGCCTGACCCTGGTGAGCTGGATTGCCCGGGTCTACGTGTCGTTCTTTCGCGGCACGCCGCTGTTGGTGCAGCTGTTCGTGATCTATTACGGCCTGCCGCAACTGGGGCTGGAACTGGATCCGTTGCCCGCCGCGCTGATCGGCTTCTCCCTGAACATGGCGGCCTACGCTTGTGAAATCCTCCGGGCCGCCATCGGCTCCATCGAGCGCGGTCAATGGGAAGCCGCCGCCAGCATCGGCATGACCCGGGCCCAGACCCTGCGCCGGGCGATCCTGCCGCAAGCCATGCGCACGGCCCTGCCGCCGCTGGGCAACAGCTTCATTTCCCTGGTCAAGGACACCGCCCTGGCCGCCACTATCCAGGTGCCGGAACTGTTCCGCCAGGCGCAGCTGATCACCGCCCGTACCTTCGAAATCTTCACCATGTATCTTGCCGCCGCGCTGATCTACTGGGTTCTGGCCAGCGTGCTCGCGCACCTGCAGAACCGCCTGGAGCAGCGGGTCAATCGGCACGACCAGGAGTCCTGAAGCCATGATCGTGGTGGAAAAACTGACCAAGCAGTTCAAGGGCCAGACGGTGCTCGATGGCATCGATCTGCAGGTCAAGGAAGGCGAAGTGATTGCCATCATCGGCCCCAGTGGCTCGGGCAAGACCACCTTCCTGCGCTGCCTGAACTTTCTTGAAGAACCGACCAGCGGACGCATCCGCATCGGCGACATCGCCATCGACAGCAACATCCCCCTGAACCAGCAACAAAGCCGGATCCGCCAGTTGCGCCAGCAAGTGGGTTTCGTGTTCCAGAACTTCAACCTGTTCCCCCACCGCACCGCCCTGGAGAACGTCATCGAAGGCCCGCTGGTGGTGAAGAAGACCCCACGGGAACAGGCTGTTGCCCTGGGTCGTGCGCTGCTGGCCAAGGTCGGCCTGGCGGGCAAGGAAGACAGCTACCCCAGGCGCCTGTCCGGTGGCCAGCAGCAACGGGTGGCGATCGCCCGGGCCCTGGCCATGGAACCGCGAGTGATCCTGTTCGACGAGCCGACCTCGGCCCTGGACCCGGAACTGGTGGGCGAAGTCCTGGCCACCATCCGCAGCCTGGCCGAAGAGAAACGCACCATGATCATCGTCACCCACGAAATGGGCTTCGCCCGGGACGTGGCCAACCGGGTGATCTTCTTCGACAAGGGGGTGATCGTCGAACAGGGTGAAGCCAAAGCGCTGTTCGCCAACCCCCAGCACGAGCGCACCCGCCAGTTCCTCAGCAAGTTTCTCCACCCCGGCACATGAAGCTTGAAACTCCCCTAGCCGGCTGCCCGCTCCCCTTCCAGGCCATGGAGGCCTGATGCTGGCGCCGCAGAAAATCCATAACCTGCTCCGGCTCTCGCCCCAGGCGCGGTGTGACTACCTGATTCGCAAGGTGGCGGATTTCCAGGTCATCTGGGGGCTGTTCGCTGACGGCTGGGCCACCGCCGGCTCCGCCCAGGCCAGCGCCATCGCCATCGCCTTCTGGCCAGAGGCGGAGTTCGCCGCCTGGTGCGCCCACGGCCCATGGCACGGCTTTGAACCCAAGCCCATTGAGCTGGGCCATTTCCTCTCCCACTGGCTGCCTGGCATGCAGCGCGACGCCAGGCTCTGCCTGGTGTTTGCGGATGCGGACGGACAAGGCCTGTTGCTGCCCCCCGAGTCACTGCTGCAATCGCTCACCCACGAGCTGGATCAGTACCAATAACGCCTGCGGCGGCGCCTGAACGCTCAGCGCCGATCGCCTCACTTCGCGTGCTTGCATCCCCCTGCCCGTGTTCTTTTGCACCGACGAAAAATGCTCGCCGGCGTCTGCCGCACACCGCGCCAGCCCGCAGCCACTGGGCCGCAACCGGCCATCCTGCCGTATACGTAAAGCCCTTCTATTCATATTCCTAAAAGTTAGTTTATTTAATTTTTATACGCGCTTAGGGTATATGCACCGGACCACCGGACATTCTTGATTCTGATTTCGCCGCATGACGCGGCCTATCCAAAAGATGTGAGGTAGGTATGGTCCGGAACACAATCACCCCAGTGCAGATCGCCAGGGCATTGCGTGCAGCCAAGGAGTGGCGCTGATGTCCAGTCTGGTTGAAGCACAGGTCCAGAGCGATCTGGATATTGCCCCCCTTTTGTTGCCCGCACGGGTTCTGCGCAACGACGCCGAAGCCCTGCAAGCCGCCCATGAACTGGCCGACGCGGCCCGCCAGCAGGCCGCTCAACGCGACCGCCAGCGCAAGCTGCCCTGGGCGCAGATCGAACAATTCACCCGCAGCGGCCTGGGCAGCATTGCCGTGCCCCGCGCCTACGGCGGGCCACAGGTGTCCTTCGTCACCCTGGCCGAGGTCTTCGCGATCATTTCCGCGGCCGATCCGGCCCTGGGGCAGATCCCGCAGAACCAGTTCGGCCTCCTCGGCCTGATTCTCGGCTGCGGCAGCGAGCGGCAGAAGAAACAGCTGCTGCAGAGCGTCCTGGAAGGCTGGCGCATCGGCAATGCCGGCCCGGAGCGCGGCACCAAGAACACCCTGGAACTCAAGGCGCGGATCACCAAAGACGCCGACGGCCATGTGATCAATGGCCAGAAGTTCTACTCCACCGGCGCCCTGTTCGCCCACTGGGTAGCGGTCAAGGCACTCAACGAGGAAGGCCGCCAGGTGCTGGCCTTCGTCCGCCGTGGCACCCCAGGCTTGCGCATCGTCGACGACTGGTCCGGCTTCGGCCAACGCACCACTGCCAGCGGCACCATCCTGCTCAACGATGTGCGGGTCGAGTCCGAGCTGGTGCTGGACAACTGGCGGATCAACGAGTCGCCGAATATCCAGGGCGCGGTGTCGCAACTGATCCAGGCCGCCATCGATGCCGGCATCGCCCGGGAAGCCGTGGCCGACGCTATCCGCTTCGTGCGTGAACGGGCCCGCCCGTGGATCGACGCCAACGTCGAGCGCGCCAGCGACGACCTGTACGTGATCGCCGAGATCGGCAAGCTGCAGATCGAACTCCACGCCGCCGAGGCCCTGCTGCGCAAGGCCGGGCAAGTGCTGGACCAGGTCAGCGCGGCGCCGATCACCGCCGAGTCCGCCGCCCGCGCCTCCATCGCCGTGGCCGAAGCCAAGGTGCTGACCACCGAGATCTCGCTGCTGGCCAGCGAAAAGCTCTTCGAACTGGCTGGCAGCCGCGCCACCCTCGCCGAATTCAACCTCGATCGTCACTGGCGCAATGCCCGGGTGCACACCCTGCACGACCCGGTGCGCTGGAAGTACCACGCCGTCGGCGCCTACCACCTGAACGGCACGCTGCCGGCCCGGCATTCCTGGATTTAATCGCCCAGAACGCTTTTGACCAGATCTCTGGAGAAACACATGTCTCTTGCTCAACACGTCGCGGTCATCACCAGCGACGAACAAGCCCTGATTGTCGCCAGCGACCTGGCGGAAGACTTCAAGCGCGACAGCGCCCTGCGCGACCGTGAACGGCGCCTGCCCCATCCCGAGCTGGAAGCCTTCAGCCGCTCCGGCCTGTGGGGCATCAGCGTGCCCAAGGAATACGGCGGCGCCGGAGTGTCCAACGTCACCCTGGCCAAGGTCATCGCCCTGATCGCCGAGGCCGACGCCTCCCTGGGGCAGATCCCGCAGAACCATTTCTACGCCCTGGAAGTGCTGCGGGTGAACGGCAGCGAGCCGCAGAAACAACGGCTGTACGCCGAGGTCCTGGCCGGCCGCCGCTTCGGCAACGCCCTGGCCGAGCTGGGCACCAAGACCGCCCATGACCGCACCACCCGCCTGAGCCGCGACAGCAGCGGCCAGGGCTACCGCATCGACGGGCGCAAGTTCTACGCCACCGGCGCCATCTACGCCCAGCGCATCCCCACCTCGGTGGTGGATGAGCACGGCGTGCAGCAACTGGCCTTCGTCCCCGCCGACGCCCAGGGCCTGAGCGTGATCGACGACTGGAGCGGCTTCGGCCAACGCACCACCGGCAGCGGCTCGGTGCTGTTTGAAAACGTCGCGGTGGACGAGGCCGACGTGGTGCCGTTCCAGAGCGCCTTCGAACGCCCGACCCCGGTCGGTCCCCTGGCGCAGATCCTCCACGCCGCCATCGACACCGGCATCGCCCGCGCCGCCTACCAAGACGCCCTGCGCTTCGTGCGCACCAAGACCCGGCCCTGGATCGACTCCGGCACCGACAAGGCCACCGACGACCCACTGACCCTCAAAAGCTTCGGCCAGCTGAGCATCCGCCTGCACGCCACCGAAGCCCTGCTGGAGCGCGCCGGGGAATTCCTCGACCGGGCCCAGGCCGAGACCAACGCCGACACCGTGGCCGCCGCCTCCATCGCCGTGGCCGAGGTCCGCGCCCTGAGCACGGAAATCTCCCTGGCCGCCGGCAGCACCCTGTTCGAACTGGCGGGCAGCCAGGCGACCCTGGCCGAGCACGACCTCGACCGCCACTGGCGCAACGCCCGGGTGCACACCCTGCACGACCCGGTGCGCTGGAAGTACCACGCGGTGGGCAACTACTACCTCAACCAGCAGAACCCGCCACTGCGGGGGACCATCTGATGGCCGCTGCCGAAACCGTCAAGAAGAAGATCCTGCTCAACGCCTTCAACATGAACTGCGTCGGGCACATCAACCACGGCCTGTGGACCCACCCGCGGGACAACTCGACCCAGTACAAGACCCTCGAGTACTGGACCGAACTGGCCCAGCTGCTGGAGCGCGGGCTGTTCGACGGGCTGTTCATCGCCGACATCGTCGGGGTCTACGACGTCTACCAGAACTCGGTGGACGTGACCCTCAAGGAGTCGATCCAGCTGCCGGTCAACGACCCGCTGCTGCTGGTCTCGGCCATGGCGGCAGTGACCAAGAACCTGGGCTTCGGCCTCACCGCCAACCTCACCTACGAGGCGCCCTACCTGTTCGCCCGGCGCCTTTCCACCCTCGACCACCTGAGCCGTGGCCGGGTCGGCTGGAACATCGTCACCGGCTACCTGGACAGCGCCGCCCAGGCCATGGGCCTGAAGCAGCAGATCGAGCACGACCGTCGCTACGACCAGGCCGATGAGTACCTGGAGGTGCTGTACAAGCTCTGGGAAGGCAGCTGGGAAGACGACGCGGTGCTTGATGACCGCGAGCAGCGCATCTATGCCCAGCCGGACAAAGTGCACAAGGTCGAGCACCAGGGCGAGTTCTATCAGGTCAGCGGTTATCACCTGTGCGAGCCCTCGCCGCAGCGCACCCCGGTGCTGTTCCAGGCCGGCAGCTCGGACCGCGGCCTGCTGTTCGCCGGGCGCCACGCCGAGTGCGTGTTCATCAGTGGGCAGAACAAGGCGGCGACCAAGGCCCAGGTGGACAAGGTCCGCGCCAGCGCCGTGGCCGCCGGGCGCAATCCCGAGGACATCAAGGTCTTCATGGGCCTCAACGTGATCGTTGGCCAGACCGAGGAACTGGCCTGGCAGAAGCACGCCGAGTACCGCCGCTACGCCAGCGCCGAGGCCGGGGTGGCGCATTTTTCCGCGTCCACCGCGATCGACTTTTCCCAATACGAGATCGACGAACCTATCCAGTACGTGAAGAGCAACGCCATCCAGTCGGCCACCAAGCACCTGCAGAACAACGACTGGACCCGGCGCAAGCTGCTGGAACAGCACGCCCTGGGCGGCCGCTACTTCACCGTGGTCGGCTCGCCGCAGCAGGTGGCCGACGAGCTGGAATCCTGGATCGCCGAAACCGGCCTGGACGGCTTCAACCTGACCCGCATCGTCACCCCGGAAAGCTATGTCGACTTCATCGATCTGGTGATCCCCGAACTGCAACGCCGTGGCTCCTACAAGACCGCCTACGACGACGGCACCCTGCGGGAAAAACTGTTCCACGAAGGCCGCAAACTGCCGCAACGACACACCGGCGCGGCCTACCGCCGCTGACCACCCTGTGACGAGGGAGCCTGCTCTCGCTGGCTTGCGCAGCAAGCCCAAACCCGGACGACGCGGTATGCCTGCAACACCGTGGCGCCTGGGTCCAGGGCCGCGATGCGGCCCAGCGGGAGCAAGCGCTCTCGCCACAGACAGCGGTCTTCGCCACACCCAAACGCAATTGTTCAACCTCCTCATTCGGATTGACTGGAAGTAACCACCATGAAAACCACGCTCCTGCGCCACCCGGTCAAAGCCCTGGCCCTCGCCCTCGGTCTGTTCAGCAGCGCCGTGTTCGCCGCCGACGCACCGCTCAAGGTCGGCACCACCGCCGCCTTCGCCATTCCCCTGGAGGCCGCCGTGGAAGAGGCCGGCAAGCAGGGCCTGAAGGTGCAGTTGGTGGAGTTCACCGACTGGATCGCGCCCAACGTCAGCCTGGCCGCCGGCGACATCGACGTGAACTACTTCCAGCACATCCCCTTCCTGGAAAACGCCAAGGCCGCCGCCGGTTTCGATCTGGTGCCCTTCGCCCCGGGCATCATCAACAACGTCGGCCTGTACTCGAAGAAATACAAAAGCTTCGCCGAGCTGCCCGAAGGCGCCAGCGTGGCCATCGCCAACGACCCGATCAACAGCGGACGCGGCCTGCAACTGCTGGCCAAGGCCGGGCTGATCACCCTCAAGCCGGGCGTGGGCTACAAGGCCACCGAAGACGACATCGTCAGCAACCCGAAGCAGATCAAGATCCTCCAGGTCGAAGCCGTGCAACTGGTGCGCGCCTATGACGACGCCGACCTGGTCCAGGGCTACCCGGCCTACATCCGTCTGGCCAAGACCTTCGACGCCGGCTCGGCGCTGCTGTTCGACGGCCTGGACCACAAGGAGTACGTGATCCAGTTCGTGATCCAGCCCAAGAGCAAGAACGACCCGCGGCTGATCAAGTTCGTCGATATCTACCAACACTCGCCAGCCGTTCGGGCCGCCCTGGATAAAGCCCACGGCAAGCTCTACCAAGCCGGCTGGGAAGGTTGAGATGAGTGTCGCGACGCTGCAGCGCAAGCTGCCGGAAACTGCGCCAAAGAGCGCCGAGCAGACCGAGCTGCACCCCGAGCTGAACCGCGCCCAGGTGCGCTTCATCGGCCTGGGCAAGACCTACCAGGGCCAGCAGGGCCCGGTGCAGGCCCTGCACGGCATCGACCTTTCGATCCAGCGCGGCGAGGTGTTCGGCATCATCGGCCGCAGCGGCGCCGGCAAATCGTCGCTGATCCGCACCATCAACCGCCTGGAGCAACCCAGCAGCGGCCGGGTGCTGATCGATCAGGTGGACATCGGCGATTTCGACGAAGACCGCCTGGTGGCCCTGCGCCGACGCATCGGCATGATCTTCCAGCACTTCAACCTGATGTCGGCCAAGACCGTGTGGCACAACGTCGAGCTGCCGCTGAAGGTGGCCGGGGTGCCCAAGGCCGAGCGCCAGCGCAAGGTCCGCGAACTGCTGGAACTGGTGGGCCTCAAGGACAAGCACCAGGCCTACCCGGCGCAACTGTCCGGCGGCCAGAAGCAGCGGGTGGGCATCGCCCGGGCCCTGGTCCACGATCCCGAGATCCTGCTGTGCGACGAAGCCACTTCGGCCCTGGACCCGGAAACCACCCAGTCGATCCTCGCCCTGCTCAAAGAGATCAACCAGCGCCTGGGCCTGACCATCATCCTCATCACCCACGAGATGGCGGTGATCCGCGAGATCTGCGACCGGGTGGTGGTGCTGGAGCACGGGCGCATCGTCGAGCAGGGGCCGGTCTGGGAAGTCTTCGGCAACCCGCAACACGAGGTCAGCAAGACCCTGCTGGCGCCCTTGCAGCACGGCCTGCCGCCCGAGCTGCAAAGCCGCCTGCGCAGTCATGCGCAATCGTCCGAGGCCGCCGTGGTGCTGAGCCTGCGCTTTACCGGCAGCCAGACTGAGGAGCCGGACCTGGCGGCGCTGTTCGGCGCCCTGGGCGGCCGCGTGCGCCTGCTGCAAGGTGGCGTCGAACGCATCCAGGGCCACGCCCTGGGGCAACTGCTGCTGGCCGTCCAGGGCTCGTCCCTGGGGGCGGCGGAACTGCGTCAACGCGCCGGGCAATGGGCACAGCAAGTGGAGGTACTGGGCTATGTGGTTTGATCGCTTGTTGCAGGGCGTCCTCGACACCCTGCTGATGGTCGGCGTGTCCTCGCTGATTGCCCTGCTGGCGGGGATTCCCCTGGCGGTGATCCTGGTCACCAGCGGCAAGGGCGGGATCTATGAAGCGCCGAACCTGAACCGGGCCCTGGGGGCTTTCGTGAACCTGTTCCGCTCGATTCCGTTCCTGATCCTGATGGTGGCGCTGATCCCCTTTACCCGGCTGATCGTCGGCACCACCTACGGCGTGTGGGCGGCGGTGGTGCCGCTGACCATCGCCGCCACGCCGTTCTTTGCGCGCATCGCCGAAGTGAGCCTGCGGGAAGTCGATCACGGCCTGATCGAAGCGGCCCAGGCCATGGGCTGCCGACGCTGGCACATTGTCTGGCACGTGCTGCTGCCGGAAGCGCTGCCGGGCATCGTCGGCGGTTTCACCATCACCCTGGTGACCATGATCAACTCCTCGGCCATGGCCGGGGCGATTGGCGCGGGCGGGCTGGGGGACATTGCCTACCGCTACGGTTACCAGCGTTTCGACAGCCAGATCATGCTCACGGTGATCGTGCTGCTGGTGATCCTGGTGGCGGCGATCCAGCTGGGCGGCGACCGACTGGCGCGGGTGCTGAACAAGCGCTAGTGGCACCCCGTGTAGCCGCTGCCGCAGGCTGCGACAAGGTCCGCTGGACCTTGCGAGGCCCTCAAGAGCGGCGTCTCCTGCGGAGCCGTTCGCAGCCTTCGGCAGCGGCTACAGGGTGCATGGGGTATATTCGGGCCATTCCTCTTCACGCCATGCAGCCCGCCATGAAACTTGCTCCAGACGACCTAGACACCATCACCGCCACCACCCTCGGCCACTACCAGCAGGTGGCCGAAGACTTTCGTGAAGGCACCCGCGACCACGACGTCAGCCAGAACATCGACGCGCTGCTGCGGCATATCCAGGGCCCGGCGCCCTTCACCGTGCTGGATTTTGGCTGCGGTCCGGGGCGCGATCTGCAGACCTTCACTCGCCGGGGCCATGTCGCCATCGGCCTCGACGGTTGCGAGCGTTTCGCCCAGATGGCCCGGGACGACAGCGGCTGCGAAGTCTGGCAGCAGGACTTTCTCAAGCTTGATCTGCCGGAGGCCCGCTTCGACGGCATCTTCGCCAACGCAGTGCTGTTCCACATTCCCCGCCAGGAACTGCCGCGGGTGCTCAAGCAACTGCATGCCAGCCTCAAGGACGGTGGCGTGCTGTTCAGCTCCAACCCACGCGGCGACAACCAGGAAGGCTGGAACGGCCCGCGCTACGGTGCCTACCACGACCTCGCAAGCTGGCAGGCGTTGCTGACCGAGGCAGGCTTTGTCGAGCTGGAGCATTACTACCGCCCCGCCGGTCTGCCCCGGGAACAGCAACCCTGGCTGGCCAGCGTCTGGCGCAAAGCCTGAGCCCCCCGCCACACTTCCCCCATAGAAGCCGGCTTGCCGGCGAAGGCGGTTCCAGATCAGGCGCCCGCCTCCCGGGCCCCTTCGCTGGCAAGCCAGCGCCTAAATGGCCGTGGGATGCCTACGCCATTCGCAATACCGCCAACCTCGGAGGAGCCGGCTTGCCGGCGAAGGCGGTCCCAGATCAGGCGCCCGCCTCTCGGGCCTCTTCGCTGGCAAGCCAGCTCCTACAGGGCTGTGGGGCCAGGAGTGTCTTTGCTGGGCTCCTTGATTTTGTACCAGGCCACATACAGCGCCGGGAGGAACAGCAGGGTCAGCAAGGTGGCGACGATGATGCCGCCGATCATGGCGTAGGCCATCGGCCCCCAGAACACTTCCCGGGCAATCGGGATCATCCCCAGGCTGGCCGCGGCGGCGGTCAGCAGGATAGGTCGACGCCGATGGTGGGTGGCTTCCAGTACCGCGTCCCAGGGGTGATAACCCTCGCGCTCGTATTCGTCGATCTGGGTCACCAGGATCACCGAGTTGCGGATGATGATGCCGATTAGCGCGAGAATCCCGAGGATCGCCACAAAGCCCATGGGCGTGCCGGTGGGCACCAGGGCCAGGACCACGCCAATCAGCCCCAGGGGCGCGACGCTGGCCACCAGGAACAGCTTCTGCACGCTGTGCAACTGGATCATCAGGAAGGTCGCCATGAGGAACAGCATCAGCGGCACCACCTTGGCAATCGGACCCTGGGCCTTGCTGCTTTCCTCCACGGTGCCGCCGGTAGCCACCGAGTAGCCGGCAGGCAACTGCGCGGCAAACTGGTCGATGTCCGGCTGCAATTGCTTGACCAGGTCGGTGGGCTGGATCGCGTCGCGCACCGCCGCCTTGATGGTGATGGTGGGTTTGCGGTCGCGGCGCCACACCAGCGGCTGCTCCAGTTCGTAGCCCACCGTGGCGAAGGCCAGCAGCGGAATCGAGGTGCCATTGGGGGTGACGATCTGCAGGTTCTGCAGGGTTTCCGGTGAGTCGCGCTCACTGTCGTCGGCGCGGCCGACCACGTTGATCAGGTAGATGTCGTCATGCACCTGGGTCACGGTAGAACCGCTGACGATGCTGTTCATCAGCCGCGCCACATCTTCCGAGGACAGCCCCAGTTGCCGCGCCTTGTCCTGGGCGATGTCGATACGCAGCACTTTGCCGGGCTCGTTCCAGTCGTAGATGATCTCGCCGATGTGCGGGTTCCGGTCCAGTTCGGTGGCCAGGTCGATGGCGTGCTTGCGCACCTGGTCGATGTCCTTGCCGCTGACCCGGTACTGGATCGGCCGTCCCACCGGCGGGCCCATTTCCAGGGCCTGCACATAGCTGCCGATGCCGACGAAGTCTTCGCGCAGGCGCTTGCGCAAACGCTCGGTCAGGGCCGTGCGCTGCTCCAGGCCCTTGCTGACGATCACCAGCTGGGCGTAGTACGGATTCTGCAGTTGCTGGTCCAGGGGCAGGTAGAAACGGATCGCGCCTTCGCCGATGTAAGTGCTCCAGCGCTCAATGTCCGGGTCGTCCTTGAGGGTCGCTTCCAACCGATCCACGGCCATGCGGGTCTCGTCGATCGAGGCGTTCTGCGGCAGGTTGAGGTCCACCAGGATCTCCGGCCGGTCGGAAGACGGAAAGAACTGGTTCTGCACAAAACGCATGCCGAACACCGACGCGGCAAACAGCAGCACAGTGATGCCAATCGCCCACCAGCGGTTGCGCATGGCCCACAGCAGGCCGCCATTGAAGGCGCGACCGACGCGCCCCGGCTCCTCGGAGTGGGGTTTGACGTTGGTGCTGAGGATGTGGATGCCGATCACCGGGGCAAACAGCACCGCGACGATCCACGACACCAGCATGGCCACGGCGATCACCGCGAACAGGGTGAAGGTGTACTCGCCGGCGGAGCTGGCGTTGAGGCCGATGGGCACGAAGCCGGCCACGGTCACCAGGGTCCCGGTGAGCATCGGGAAGGCGGTGGAGGTGTAGGCAAAGGTCGCCGCCTGCTCCTTGCTCTCGCCCTTCTCCAGGCGCGTGACCATCATTTCCACGGTGATCATGGCGTCGTCCACCAGCAGCCCCAGGGCGATGATCAAGGCCCCCAGGGAGATCCGCTGCATGGTGATGCCGCTGTACTCCATGAACACGAAGACCATGGCCAGCACCAGCGGAATCGAGCAGGCCACCACCAGCCCGGCGCGCATCCCAAGGCTGATGAAGCTCACCACCAGGACGATGATCACCGCCTCGAACAAGGCGCTGGTGAAACCGCCCACCGCTTCCTGCACCACCTCGGCCTGATCCGAGACCTTGTGCACGCCGATGCCGATCGGCAGGTCGGCGGTCAGCTCATTCATGCGCGCATGCAGGGCCTTGCCGAATTCCTGGATGTTGCCGCCCTTCTTCATGGCAATGGCCAGGCCGATGGCCGGCTGGCCGTTGAAACGGAACAGCGGGGTGGCAGGGTCGACGTAGCCGCGACTGATGTCGGCGATGTCGGCCAGGCGATAGAAGCGGTCGTTGAGGCGCAGGTTGACCGTGGCCAGGTCCTTCTCCGAGGCGAACTGCCCCGAGGTGCGCACCGAGATCCGCTCCGGCCCGGCCTCGATCACCCCGGCCGGGGTCACCGCGTTCTGCGCTTGCAGGCTTTGCAGGACCTGGCGCTGGTCGATGCCCAGGGCCGCCAGCTTGCGCGTGGAGAAGTTGAGGTAGATGACTTCGTCCTGCTCACCGACCATCTCCACCTTGCCCAGGTTCGGCACTTCGCGGATCTCGGCGCGTACCTGCTCCACGTAGTCACGCAGTTGGCGCATGCTCAGGCCGTCGGCGGTGAAGGCGTAGATCGAGCCGAACACATCGCCGAACTCATCGTTGAAACCCGGGCCCTGCAAGCCCTGGGGGAAATCGCCGCGGATGTCGTTGATCTTCTTGCGCACCTGATACCAGATCTCGGGAATGTCCTTGGCACTGGTGGTGTCGCGCAGGTTGACGAACACCGTCGACTCGCCGGGGCGGGTATAGCTTTTCACGTAGTCGAGCGAGTCCAGCTCTTCGAGTTTTTTCTCGATGCGGTCGGTGACCTGCTTCAGGGTTTCTTCCTGGGTCGCGCCTGGCCAGCGAGTCTGGATGACCATGGTCTTGATGGTGAAGGACGGGTCTTCCTCACGCCCCAGGTTCAGGTAGGAAAACACCCCCATCAGCAGCGCAACAAACATCAGGTACCAGACGAAGGACTGATGCTTGATCGCCCACTCGGACAGGTTGAAGCTCCCTTTGCTGTCAGGCGTCATTGTGCGCGGCCCTCATCGACTTTGACTTTCTGCCCCGGCTTGAGGCTGTTGACCCCGGCGCTGACGATGCGCTCGCCGGGCTTGACCCCCTGGCTGATCAGCGCCGAATCGCTGTCGCGGCTGAGCACTTTGATCTCCCGGGGGGCGACGGTCTGGCTCTGCGGGTCGATGACCCAGATCCGGGTCTGGCCATCCACCTCTTGCAGGGCCGTCAGGGGCAACTCGGTGCGCGGTTCGATGGCCGAGCTCAGGGTCACGCTGATGGCGGTGCCCAGGCGAAAGGCCTCGGGAGTGTCCTTGAGGGTCAGGCGGGCGCGACGGGTACGGGTCGCGCTCTGGGCCTGGGGCTCGATCTCGCGCACGGTGGCCGTGGTGCTGATGCTCGGGTCGAGCTGGGCCGCGACCTTGAACTCCACGTCCGCCGGCAGTTGATCCACCAGGGTCGCCGGCAGGTCGATCACCGCTTCCTTGATCTGCGGCCGGGCCAGGGTCACCACTTGCTGGCCGGCGGTCACCACCTGCCCGGCTTCAGCGTTCCAGGCGGTGACCACGCCGCCGTGATCGCTGCGCAGTTGGCTGTAGTTGAGCTGGTCCTGGGCCTGGCGCACGGCCGCCTTGGCCTGAGCCAGGGAAGCGCCGGTGGTCTTCAAGTCGGTCTGGGCAATGTCCAGTTGCGCCTGGGCGCCGACGCCACGGTCGAACAGCTCCTGCTGGCGCCGGGCATTGGCCTGGGCGTTGATCCACTGCGCCTCGACCTTGGCCAGGTCGCCCTGGGCGGCCCGCAGTTGGTTCTGCTGGTCGGTGGGATCGAGGGTCGCCAGCAAGTCCCCGGGCCCCACTTCGGCACCGACATCCACATTGCGGCTGGCAATCCGCCCCGGCACCCGAAAGCCCAGGTTGGTTTCAAAACGGGCCTGGATGTTGCCGGCAAAGCGCCCGAGGCTTTCCTCCGATTGCGGCGCCACCTGGATCGACAGCACCGGACGCACCGGCTCCGGCGCCGGTTCTTCCTTGGAGCAGCCCAGCAGCAAGAGGCTGGCCCATAACAACGGCAGCAGGCGCTTCATGGTTGTGCTCCCTGTTCCTTGGTCGGCCCGGCAATCTCGACCAACATCCCCGGGTGCAACAACTGCCCCCCGGCCACCACCACGTTCTCGCCGCCCTTGAGGCCGTCGCTGATGATCACCTGGCCGGTCAGGTAACGCCCGACCTTGACGCTGTGCAGCACGGTCTTGCCGTCCTCGCCCACCAGCCACACCGCCGGTTCGCTGAGGTTCTTGGTCAAGGCCGACCAAGGCAGCACCACCGTGGCCTTGCCGTGGGCGCGGGCGGTGGCACTGACCACCGAGCCCAGGTCCATGCCCGCCGGCAGCGAATCGAGCACCACCTTGACCTGCACCGTACCGCTCTGGGCCGAGACCACCGGGGTCACCTCGCGGACCTTGCCGGTGGTGGTCACCTTGGGGTTGTCCAGCAGGCTGACGTGGATGGTTTCCTGGCCCGGCGGCTGCATCAGCAGCGATTCGTAGACGTTGAACACCGCGTCGCGCTCGCCGTCCCGAGCCAGGCTGAAGATCGGCATGGTGGCCTGCACCACCTGGCCCACCTCGGCCTGACGCGCGGTGATCACCCCCGGCGCCTCGGCCACCAGTTCGGTGTAGCTCAACTGCTCGCGGGCATTGGCCAACTGTGCCTGGGCCGCGCTCAAGGCGCTCTGGCTACTGCGCAGGGCGGCCTGGGCCGAATCGTATTCGCTCTGGCTGGTGTAGCCCTTGGGCAGGAGCTTCTGCTGGCGGACGAAGGCTGCGCTGGCCTGCTTGACCCGCGCCTGTTCGGCAAACACCGCGGCAGCGGCGGAATCGACGTTGGTCTGCAAGTCCTTGGGGTCGAGCCGGGCCAGTACCTGCTGGGCGGAAACCCGGTCGCCGACATCCACCAGACGCTGGATGATCTTGCCGCCAACGCGGAACGACAACTCGGTCTGCACCCGAGCCTGGACGTCACCGGTGAGGGTCACCGACGGGGCAAAATCGCTGCTCTGCACTTGCTGGATACGCACCCGCGGGCGTTCCTTCTCGGTCGGCTTTTCCGCTCCGCAGCCGCCGAGCAGCGCCAGCAGGCTCAGCCCCACTATCCACCTCGATTTGAGACCAGCCATGCAGGCTCCTTGTGCTTGATCGTCGCGCCAGTGACGTTACGACTGTGAGCTTAGAACAGGGTTCAACCCTTGCACGCAGGTCTCATAAGCAGGGCTTTCGTAGCGAGGGCGCCCGCTCCCGCTCGGCCGACCGACGCCCCTGGGCGCCGTAGTCGCCAGCCTTGCAGCGCCCCCTGTCCGGGCAAACACAGCAGCGGTTTCGGAGCCGGTGGCGAGCAAGCTCCCGCTCTACAAATCAGGCACACTGCGCACCACGCAACAGGAGACCCGGCATGCTCAAGACCCTGGCGGTGGCCAATTACCGCTCCATCAACAAACTGGTGATGCCCCTCGGCCGACTGAACCTGATCACCGGCGCCAATGGCAGCGGCAAGTCCAATCTGTACCGGGCCCTGCGCCTGCTGGCAGAGACCGCCCAGGGCGGCGTGGTCAATGCCCTGGCCAAGGAAGGCGGGTTGGACTCGACCTTGTGGGCCGGGCCGGAACGGATCAGCCGGCGCATGAGCCAGGGTGAAGTCGCGATCCAGGGTGGAACGCGCAAGGCCGCCAGACGTCTGCAACTGGGCTTTGCCGGTGAGGACTTCGGTTATGCGATCAGCCTGGGGCTGCCGGACTCCAGCGGTCATTTCATGTTGCCCGGGCACAGCTTGCCGATTGCCTCGCGCTTCACTCTCGACCCGTGGATCAAGCGCGAGAGCATCTGGGGCGGGCCCCTGTATCGCTCGGCAAGCGCGCTGGTAGACCGCCAGGGACCGATGGTACGAGCCCGCACGGGGCGTCAATGGGAGGTGCTGGCGCAGCATACGAGCAGCGGCGAAAGCCTGTTCGATCGGGTGGGCAACCTGAGCTCATCGCCTGAGGTCCTGCATCTGCGCGAACAGATTCGTGGCTGGCGTTTTTATGACCACTTGCGTACCGACAGCCAGGCACCCGCGCGCCGACCGCAGTTGGGCACCCGCACCCCGGTGCTGCACCACGATGGCCGGGACTTGGCCGCGGCGTTGCAGACCATCATCGAGGTGGGCGATCAGCAGGCACTGTACGAGAGCATCGCCGATGCCTTCCCGGATTCGCGGCTGGAAATCGATGCCGTTCCCGGGGGGTTGTTCGGCGTGCAGCTCCACCAGGAAGGCTTGTTGCGACCGCTGTCGGCGGCGGAACTGTCGGACGGCACCTTGCGCTACCTGTTGCTGGTAGCGGCCTTGCTGACCCCGCGTCCGCCGAGCCTGATGGTGCTCAACGAACCGGAGACCAGCCTGCACCCGGACCTGTTGCCGGCCCTGGCGCGCTTGATCATCAGGGCTTCAGAGCAGTGCCAGGTGTGGGTGGTGTCCCACGCCCGGCGCCTGATCGCGGCCTTGCAGGAAGACCCCGAGTGCAACTGCATCGTGCTGGAGAAAGAGCTGGGCCAGACCGGCATCGTCGGCCAGCGCATGCTCGACGAACCGGCCTGGTACTGGCCCGACTGAAAATCGCGCCTCCCACACCCTGTAGCCGCTGCCGCAGGCTGCGATAAGGTCCGCAGGACCTTGCGAGGCCCTCAAGAGCGGCGTCTGCTTCGGAGCCGTTCGCAGCCTTCGGCAGCGGCTACACCGTGGATTCAGGACCCGGTTTCAGCAGCCGCCAGTACGCCTCAGCCCTGCCATTTGCCGCCTTCGACAATCACGCTCTCAGGCGGGGTGTCGTCGCTCAGCTCTTTGCGCACGTACTGGTCATACAGCTTGAGCAGGTACTTTTCTTCGCCCAGCTTGGCCAGCTCGGCATTCACCCAGTCCCGCAGTTCGAGGTTGCCCTTCTTCACCGCCGGGGCAATCGGTGCCTGCTCGCCCAGGGTCTGGGGCAATACGCGGTAGCCCGGGGTCTGCTTGGACCAGCTGAACAGAATCAGGTTGTCCTGGGCGTAGGCGTCGCCACGGCCATTGGCCAGGGCTTGCAGGGACTCGGTGTTCTTCTCGAACTTGAGCAGTTTCCAGTCCGGGTGGTTCTGGGTCAGCCAGATGTCTGCGGTGGTGCCGGTGGTGACGATGGTGGTGCGGCTTGCCAGGTCATCCAGGCTCTTCACCGGGCTGCCTTCGGGCACCAGGGCCTGCACCGCCACCTTGAGGTTGGGGTTGGTGAATTCCACCGCTTGCTTGCGCTCCGGGGTCACGGTCATGTTGGCCAGGATCAGGTCGACCTTGTCGCTCTGCAGGAAGGGAATGCGGCTGGCCGGTTCCACGGCGACGAACTCCACCTTGTTCTCGTCCCCCAACAGGTCCTTGGCGAACTGGCGGCCGATGTCGGTATCGAAGCCCACATAGCGCCCGGTTTCATCGACGAAACCGAACGGCGGCTTGTCGGTGAACACGCCGACGATCAGCTTGTCCCGAGCCTTGATCTTGTCCAGGTAACCGGCCGCCGGCGCGGCGCTGGCAGCGGTGGCCGCAGGCTTGGGTGCATCATTGGATTTATCGCAGCCGGCCAGCAGGGCCAGACCGAACAGCGGCAGTAACAACAGCGAAGACTTGGCAGTTTTCATAAGAGCTCCAGTTCCTTTTTAGGGGCTTTCTTGGGCAGTGCTTCAACGAACGAGAACTTCTCCAGGAACTGCTGCGCGCGTGCGCTCTGCGGGTTGGTGAAGAAAGCCTCGGGGGTGTTCTGTTCCACGATGCGCCCGCCGTCCATGAACACGATGCGGTCGGCCACGGCCCGGGCGAAGGCCATTTCATGGGTGACGATCAACAGGGTCATGCCGTCCCGGGCCAGGCCCTGGATCACCTGCAGCACTTCCTTGACCATCTCCGGATCAAGGGCCGCGGTGACCTCATCGAACAGCATCACCTGGGGGTTCATGCACAACGAGCGGACGATGGCGATGCGTTGCTGCTGGCCGCCGGACAGCTGTCGGGGAAAGGCCTCGCGCTTGTCCAAGAGGCCCACCCGCTCCAGCAACGCTTCGGCCTGGGCCCGAGCTTCGCGGGGCTCGCGCTTTTGCACCTTGAGCGGCCCGAGGAGGAGGTTGTCCAGCACGTTCATGTGGGGGAACAGGTGATAGCTCTGGAACACCATGCCGATCTGCTGGCGCACCTGACGCCAGTCGGTGTCGGGGCTGAGCAGCTCGCGCCCGGCGAAACGCAGATGGCCGCTGTGGGCGCTTTCCAGGCCGTTGAGGCAACGCAGCAGAGTGCTCTTGCCGCAGCCGCTGGGGCCGAGGATGACGATCACCTCCCCCGCCGCCACGCGCAGGTCGACCTCCTTGAGCACCTGCTGCGGGCCGAAGAACTTGTTGAAACCCTGGAACTCGATCAATGCGCTCATGCTTGCGTCCAGCGCCGCTCCAGCACGCGGGAGGCGGCCGACAGCGGGTAGCAGATAAAGAAGAAAAACAGGAACAGAACGCCATAGATCAGCACCGATTCGTAGGTGCGCTCGATGATCTGCTGGCCGACCTTGATCACGTCCACCACGCCGATCAGCACCGCCAGGGAGCTGGTCTTGATGATTCGCGTGTAGACGTTGATGGTCGGCGGCGTCATGCGCTTCAGCGCCTGGGGCAGCAAGACGTAGCCGTATAGCTGGGCACCGGAGAGGCCGATGGACAAGCCCGCTTCACGCTGGCCCCGGGGCAGGGATTGCAGGGCCCCGCGCACCACCTCGCCGACTTCGCTGGCGCCCCACAGCGACAGCACCAGCACCGCGCAGGTGAAGCTGGGAATGCTGAGGCCGAAGAAGATCGGAAAGCCGAAGAACAGCAGGTACAACCAGACCAGCACCGGGATCGCCCGGAACAGCTCCAGGTAGATTCGCAACGGTACATCCAGCACCTTGCGTTGCAGGCTGCGCAGCACGCCGTAGAGCACCCCGCCCAGGGTGCTGAAGGCAATGCTCAACAGCGAAATCGACAAAGTCTGCGCAGCGCCCCGGGCCAGTTGCGGCAAGGACACCAGCAACAGCTCAAGACCCGAACTGGCCATGTTGCAACCTCCTTTCCAGACGGCTGAGCAACAGCGACAGCGGCAAGAACAACAGCACGCAGATCAGCGTCAGCACCGCGAGCATTTCGTAGGTCTTGTAGTACAGGGCGATGTAGCTCTTGGTGGTGTAGAGAATCTCCGGCACCGCCACCGCCGAAACCACGGTGGTTTCCTTGAGCAGGAAAATGAAATTGGCGAACAGCGACGGCAGGCTGAGGATCCCGGCCTGGGGCAGGATCACGTAGCGCAGCAACTGCCACTGCGACAGGCCTATGGAGCGCCCCGATTCCAGCTGCGCCTGGGGCACGGCTTCGACCCCGGCGCGCAGCACTTCGGTGAGGTAGGCGCCGCCGAGAAAGGTCATGGTGATGATCGCCGCGGCAAAACCCGAGACCTTGATCCCCAGGGCCGGCAAGGCGAAGTAGACGAAGAACAGCTGGATCAACAACGGTGTGTTGCGCGCCAGTTCCACGTACAGGCCGATCAGGCGGTGCAGGTAAGGGGTGCGAAACACCAGGACAGTGGCGTTGATCAGGGCTACCAGCAGCGAGGTGCCGATGGCGATCAGGCCGACCTGCAGGGTCACTCCCACGGCTTTGAGAAAGGCCGGCAGGGTGCTGAGGATAAACGCGTAATCGAGGGTCATGAATCATCCTGAACGCCGCTGGGGTACAGCGACGGTGGTGCAGTCCGTGGGGCAGTGGGTAACCGCCCGGCTGCCGCGACTTTATAGCTATAAAAAGCAGAATTTAAATACCGTTAGAGCATATTGATATCACCCAAAAACCTAACCCGCGGATTTGCCGGGCTGGCGCCGGGCTACTACCTTTTCAACCGGGTCGAACGGAGCTTTCGCGCCCGCACCTCCACTGGACGCTACCCCCCTCAAGGACGACCACCATGGCCGATACAAAGCCCCCGCAACCCCTGCCCCCCCATGAACTGATGAAGTGGCTGACGGCGTTGCGCCGAGCCACCCAAGCCACCGCCAAAAGCGCTCCACTTGTGTAAGAGCTGGCTTGTGTAGGAGCTGGCTTGCCAGCGAAGGCGCCCTTCAGGTTCGTACCCGGCCTGAGGAGCTCTTCGCCGGCAAACGCAACGCCGCCCGGCCGGCTCCTGCGGCTTTGCGGACGCAATAAAAAACGCCGACGCTGTGATAGCCGTCGGCGTTCAAACCTTGAAGGGGTTTGTCGCTTCAGTAGCCTAGTTCATCAGAACGCCGGCAGTACCGCGCCGCTGTATTTCTTCTCGATGAAGGTTTTGACCTCTGGGCTGGTCAGGGCCTTGGCCAGCTTCTGGATCGCCGCGCTGTCCTTGTTGTCCGGACGGGCCACCAGGTAGTTCACGTAAGGCGAATCGGCGCCTTCGATGACCAGCGCATCCTTGGCCGGGTTCAGGCCCGCTTCCAGGGCGTAGTTGGTGTTGATCATGTCCAGGTCAACCTGATCCAGGACCCGTGGCAGCATGGCCGACTCAAGCTCCTTGAACTTGAAGTTGTGCGGGTTCTTGGCGATGTCCTTGGGCGTGGACACAGCGTTCTTCGGGTCCTTGAGCTCGATCAGACCGGCCTTGTGCAGCAGGATCAGGGCCCGGCCGCTGTTGCTGCCTTCGTTGGGGATGGCAATGGTGGCGCCATCTTTCAGCTCGGCCAGGGACTTGACCTTCTTCGAGTAGCCGCCGAAGGGTTCGACGTGCACACCGATCACGGTTTCCAGGTGAGTGCCCTTGCCCTCGTTGAAGTTCTTCAGGTACGGCAGGGTCTGGAAGTAGTTGGCGTCCAGACGCTTCTGATCGACCTGTACGTTGGGTTGCACGTAGTCGGTGAAGACCTTGATTTCCAGGTCCACGCCTTCCTTGGCCAGGGTTGGCTTGATCAGCTCGAGAATCTCGGCGTGGGGCACCGGAGTCGCGGCAACCACCAGCTTCTCGCCGGCCTGGGCAATACCGGCGCTCAGGGCTGCCGCCAGTGCGGTGAACAACAGAACTTTTTTCATGCAAGGTCCTTAGGTGTCGGGATCGACGACGGCTTCAAATGAGGTGCTTATAAGGGTGCCAGTGATGTGCCACTGCTGGCGTGAAGCGGACAATACCGAGATTTTTTATTCCCGAACAATATCTTTTATTCACGTTCATATTCCATTTTGTTCATACATCCCGCCCCACCACCGCCCCTGTAGCCGCTGCCGCAGGCTGCGAACGACGACGCAGTCGGCGCCAGGGGTTCCGTGGCTATCCAGCAGGATCGTGGTGAACGGTTTTGCGTCTGCTGCGCAGCCGGTCGCAGCCTGCGGCAGCGGCTACACCGCCAGCAGGCGCTTGAGAGCCTGGCGATCCGCGTCTGAATCGCTCTCGGCGATCTGCCGCAGCAGCAGCTCGATCTGCTCCAGCGGCGAGCGCGTCGGCGGCAGGTTGAGGTGCTCGGGAAGGATTTCCTCGCCGCTGCTGACCAGCAGCGCAAAGTGAATGACGTTCTCCAGCTCCCGGGTATTGCCCGGCCAGCTGTGGCGCTCCAGGGCCTGTTGCGCGGCTTCGCTGATCAGCGGCACCGGCAGGTCCAGGCGCTGGCTATAGATCCCCAGGAAATACTCGGCCAGGGACTCGATATCCCCGACCCGCTCGCGCAGCGCCGGCAGCTCCAACTGGCCCTCGCTGAGGTAACGGTACAGGCGCTCATGAAACTTGCCCGCCGCCACCGCCTGGGCCAGGTCGATGCTGGTGGCCGCCACCAGGCGCACGTCCACCGGGCTCGGTTGCTGGGCACCGACCCGGGTCACTTCGTGGTTCTCCAGGGCTGCCAGCAGCTTGGTCTGAATCGGCAGCGGCAAGTCGCCGATCTCGTCCAGGTACAGGGTTCCACCATTGGCCGAACCGAACCAGCCGGCCCGGCTGCTGGCGGAGCCGCTGAAGCTGCCGGCGGCGTAGCCGAACAGTTCGGCGTCGGCGTAGGTGGGGCTGATGGCGCCGCAGTTGACCGAGACAAACAGCCCGCTGCGGTCGCTGGCGCGGTGGATGTGTCGGGCCAGCAGCTCCTTGCCGGTGCCGGTTTCACCCCGGATCAGCACCGAGATCGCACGGGGCGCCAGTTGCTCCAGCTCTTCACGCAGTTGTCGCGAACGTGGATCGACGAACACCAGCGCCTTGGCGCGGATGCTCAGGGGGCTTTTTTCCGCATCGGGAAAGGTCAGCAGCGGCTGGCCGAAAGGGGTGTGAGGACTCATGGCAGACTCCCGCCCAAAACCGCCTGAGGACGGGGGCGTTTAAACAGGGAAAATACGGTCAGGCACGACGCAGGGCGTGTTGTTCCATGCGGTTCTGCAGGCGATAGAGATAGGCGAATCCCTGCTCCCAGCGCTGGTGGCCGGACTTGACGTTGATATGCCCGGCTCCCGCCAGAATCCCGGCTTCGGCGCCCCAGTCACGGGCCAGTTCCAGGGCACGCGGCGCGCTGACGGCGCTGTCGTTGTCCGAACTCACCACCTGGCTGGGGAACGGCAGCAGGTCCCGGGGAATCGGCGCGAAATTGCGCAGCGCCGGGGCACAGGCCGCACGTTCGACATCCGCCGGCGCCACCAGCAGCGCACCGCGCACCTGGCGCAGCGCTGCCGCGGGCGCGCGCGCCGCCCAGTGGGCCACGGTGATGCAACCCAGGCTGTGGGCAATCAGGATCACCGGCGTGTCGTCGATGGCGATGGCTTCGGCCAGGGCCGCCACCCAGTCTTCACGGCGCGGCGTCAGCCAATCGGCCTGCTCCACCCGCGCACTGTTGGGCAGGCTGTTCTGCCAATGGGTTTGCCAATGATCTTCTGGCGATCCTTGCCAGCCCGGCACAATCAAGTAGCGAATGGATTCGTTGCGCATGGGGAACTCTCCTGCTGCGTGTCTGTTCCCGGACGAGTATAGGGAGGGGATTTATATTCGTTAAGGAATAAGAAGCTATTTATTAATACCCCAAAAGAATATAAGGCCTGCCTCCTTCAATCCTTTTGCCTGCGCGCAAACAATTCGTCGGCATCGAACTATCGGCCAAAAATATACGACTTTTTCTTGAGCAAACCGGCTGGCTAGGATGAGAACCATCCGCCCCCGGGGTGCGTCATTCCAAGACTGTCACGGGGGATAAACCTCAACTCATTTGAGGCGTGGCCGCGATGAACATCGGTGAACCTTGGATGTGGGCTGCTTTCATCGTCTTCGTCATCGCCGTACTGGCGCTTGACCTGTTTGTCTTCGGTGGGCGCAAGGCCCATCGGGTTTCGGCCCGGGAGGCACTGGCCTGGGTCATAGCCTGGGCCAGCCTGGCATTGGTCTTCGCCGGTCTGCTCTGGTGGTATCTGAACGATACGCTGGGTGCGCAAATCGCCCAGCGCAAAACCCTTGAGTTCCTCACCGGCTACCTGATCGAACAGTCACTGTCGATCGACAACATGTTCGTCTTCGTGATGATCTTCAGCTATTTCGCCGTACCGCCGCCATTGCAGCGGCGCGTGCTGCTGTACGGCGTACTCGGCGCCATCGTCATGCGTGCAGCGATGATTCTCGCCGGCGTCTGGCTGGTACAGGAGTTCGCCTGGCTGCTCTACGTCTTCGGAGTCCTGCTGGTCGTCACGGGCATCAAGATGCTGATCTTTGCCGAGCAACAACCCGACCTCGACAAAAACCCGATACTGCGCTGGATGCGCAAGCACTTGCGCGTCACCCAGGAGTTTCACGGCGAGCGTTTTTTTGTCATCCAGAATGGCCTGCGCTGGGCGACGCCGATGTTCCTGGTGCTGGTGCTGATCGAGGCCAGCGACCTGATTTTTGCGGTCGATAGCATCCCGGCGATTTTCGCCGTGACCACCGATCCCTTCATCGTGTTCACCTCCAACATATTCGCCATCATGGGCCTGCGCGCCTTGTACTTCCTGCTCGCGGACATGGCTGAGCGGTTCCATCTGCTCAAGTACGGGCTGGCCATAGTGCTGGTGTTTATCGGAAGCAAAATGCTGGCCGCGCCCTGGTTCCATATACCGGTCCATTGGTCGCTGGCCATCGTCGGCGGCATCATCCTCAGTGCGGTGGTACTGAGCCTGACGCTGACAAGGGACAGAACACGCATCGCTGGCAAACCATGAGGCCTCAGGCACGCCCAGGAATACGCTAAAAGCGTCTGGCAAAAAAAAGGCCGCACCCTGCCAAGGAGACGGCCTGAAAAGTCGTGGCTTTGTTGCTCGGTTTCAGCGCGCGGTAATCACCGACAGCTTGGTGATACCCGCACGCTCGATGGACGCCATGGCCCGGGCCACTTCCCCGTAATTGACGCCATCGTCGGCCTGCAGTTGGACCCGCACTTGCGGGTCCTTGGCCTTGGCCGCCTGCAAGTTGGTTTCCAGCAGCTCCGGCTGGATCTCGTCCTTGTTGATAAAGAGTTTGCCGGCGCCGTCGATGCTCACCACCAGCGGGTCCTTCTGCTCCACCGGAGCCACGGCCTCGGTCTTGGGCAGGTTGATCGGGATGGCGTTGGTCAGCAGCGGCGCGGTGACGATGAACACCACCAGCAGCACCAGCATCACGTCCACCAAGGGCGTGACGTTGATCTCGCTCAGCACCTCATCGCTGTCTTGAGTGGAGAAGGCCATATCAGGACGCCTCCTGCACTTTTTGCAGGCTGCCCTGGGCCGCAGCCTTGTGCACGCTCGGGTGGATCAGCACGCGGAAGGAGTTCTTCTGCGCCAGGCTGTAGAAGTCGTGGGCGAAGTCGTCCAAGTCAGCGGCGGTGAGCTTCAGGCGCCGCAGGAAGTAGTTGTAGACCAGCACTGCCGGCACCGCGACGGCGATCCCCACACCGGTGGCCACCAGGGCCGCGCCGATGGGACCGGCCACGGTTTCCAGGCTCGCCGAGCCCGCCGCGCTGATGCCTTTCAGGGCTTCCATGATCCCCCACACGGTGCCGAACAGGCCGATGAAGGGCGAGGTGCTGCCGATACTGGCGACCACCGCCAGGCCGGTTTCCAGGGAGCGGCGCTCGCGCACGATCTGCTGGCGCAGGGCACGTTCGAGGCGGTCCTGGTGGTTGATTGCCTGGCTCAGGTCCGCCGCATGGGGGGCGTCGCCGACCTGGATCGCCGCATAGCCGGCCTGGGCCACCCGGGCTGCCGCGCCGGGCTGGGTTTCACTCAGGGGAGCGGCGGAGTCGAGGCTGGACGCTGCCCAGAACTGATTGTGGAACTTGCGATCCTGGGACTTGAGGCGGGCGAACTGCACGCCCTTGACCAGGGCCAGGCCCCAGGTGGCGACGGAGAAGACCACCAGCAGCCAGATCACCGCGCTTTCGATGGATTCCAGTGGAGATGCCAGTAACGTCATGATGTGTTCCCTCTGTGTAAGCGTTTAGCGCGTGTTGGTTGATCGGCCTTGCGGCTCAATGAATCTTGAAGTCGATGGGGACGCTGACCCAGCCGTCCTGGGCCACGTCGCCCTGCTTGGCCGGAACGAAGCTCCAGCGCTTGACCGCAGCCAGGGCCGCATCGTCGAGCTGCTGGCGACCGCTGCTCTTCTGGATCTGGATCTCCCCCGGCTTGCCGCTGGCCAGCACATGCACCCGCAGCAGCACCGTACCTTCCCAGCCCCGGCGCTGCGCCAGAGACGGGTATTCCGGCGCCGGGTTCTTCAGGTACGCGGCGCTGGCTGAAGCCGGGGTCACGGGGGCCGGAGCCGGTGGCGCGGGCGCTGCCGGGGCGGCTACCGGCGCCGCAGGTTGCGGCGGCGCCGGGGTCTGCTGCACCGGCTTGGGCGCGGGTTTCGGCTCGGGCTTGGGCACCAGTTTAGGCTTGGGTTTAGGCACCGGCTTGGGCGGTGGCGGCTTGACCGCCAACTCGTCCTCCACCGGCGGTGGCGGCTCCACCACCGGTTGTACCGGCACAGGCACAGGTGGCTCCACCACGGGCGGCGCCGGGTGCGAGAATTCGATGGTCATGGGCGGGATTTCCGGCGGCACGATGGGCAGCACCGGGGTCGGTTTCTGGCTCAGCCAGTAGATCACTGCACCGTGCAATACCAGGGCCGCGACGCCCAGGAGAATCGCCTCACGACGCCGCAATACCCCCTTGGGCGTCCGTTGCAGACGCAGTTGGCCCAGCGGCGAGCGGTGGGGCCGGCCGAGGTCGACCAACTCGCCGCTCGGTGCCTGGCGCCTCAGCACCTCATGTGCACTGGCGGCGGTCTGGACATTGCCCATGGATTCACTCCCTACGATCTTTTGAAAAACCCGGCACCAGTGCTTGAACAACCCCCCACGCAACGGTGCCGCGGGGTCAATGATCAGTGCCCCGCTCTTATCTCTTAAAGTAATCTTTCAAGTTATAGATAGATTGAAACGGAATATTGAATTCACCCGGAACAGCTCAGGCCACGTGATTCAAGGGCTGTAGCCAAGAGGGAAAAACGCCATGCCTTGCAGGCATTGAAAATATTCCCGCAAAGCATCGAAACAGGCCTGTTAGTGCAGAGAAACAATAGAGCCCCATCGCACTCGAAACCAACTTCAGCACCCATGTACTTAATTAACTTTACCAGCGGACACGACAAAGCCGCTGAACCGGCACGCCACCTTATATAAGGCAGCGCGTATTCAGCGGCTGTTTATTATCGAGCTTGTTATTGCTTGACGAACTCACCGCTCAGGCCGACCACATCGCCGCTGAAGTTGCTGCGGGCACCGGAGGCGCGCAACCGGGAATAATTGTGATCGGGTGAGAACAGCGCCCAGGCCTGGTAACCGTAGCCATCGTTGTAGCCGGAAACATTGATGATGGTCGGCTGCCCGGTGCTGTTCTGGAAGTGGTAATGCCCGGCGACGCTGTACTTGACCCCAGCCTGGGTCAACTCACCGCTGAACGAACCGTTGGAGTCGTTGCCGTCGGTCACGACCAGACGGGCGTCAGCGTTGGAGTTTACATAGGTTCCATTGATGCTCGACATAATGCGGGTTTCCTTATGCAGTTGAATGTTTCGTCCAATGAAGCAAGTTCCTCCTGGAACTCACAAACCCAGCATGGTCGGCGTTTATAACTCTGTCCAAAACAAACTTGAGCAACAACTAATTAAATAGCTATAGCCTGCAATCGGCTCTCTATAAGTTATGACAGAAACAAGAACACTTATAACTTCCCGGTGGTTTCAACTTGCGGCTTGACACTGGCCACTGTTCGCAACTGCTCCTGTAATGCCTTGCCAGCCCGACTCAGGCCACTGCCGGCGTACAACGCCAGGCGCACGCCCTGGATATCCGGCAAACCGCTGGCGGCATCGAGAATCCGATGCCCCTTGCCCAGCACCCGCACCGGCAACAGGCTGATGCCCAGGCCCGCCGCCACTGCCGAACAGACGCTGGCCAGGCTGGCACTGGAATAGGCGATGCGCCACGGCCAGCCGCCGACTTCCAGGTGGTGAAGCATTTCCTGGCGATACAAACCTCCCACCGGGAACGCCACCAGCGGCAGCGGATCGCGGCCCAAGGCCGGCTGGCGCAGACTGTCGACCCAGCACAAAGGCTCGGGCCAGGAGTCCACGCAGTCATCGCTGTGGCCCATCTGCTTGACCAGCAACAGGTCGAACTCGCCACGGCGGAATTGGCGCAGCAATTCCGGTCCCAGACCACTGGTGACCTCCAGGCGCACCACCGGATAATCCAGGCCAAAGCGCGAGAGCATCGGCATCAGGCGCTCGGCGGCAAAGTCTTCCGGCACCCCCAGGCGCAGCACTTCCTCGCCGCGCTGGTTGATCAATACGTCGCTGGCCTCCTCATGCAGAGCCAGGATGCGCCGGGCATAGGCCAGCAGGCGCTCGCCCTCCACCGTGGCCACCACCCGGCGCTGATCGCGGTCAAGCAACTGGCAGCCCAGGCTTTCCTCCAGGCGCCGCACCTGCTGGCTCACGGTGGACTGGGTCAAGTGCAGGCGCTCGGCCGCGCGGGTGAAGTTCTGGCAGTCGGCAACCGCCACGAAACTGCGCAGCAACACGGGATCGAACATTGCTCATCACCATTCTGATAGCCACTGATTGGCATGATTATATTTAATTTCAGAATACCCAAGGGCTTCACCATACTCCCCGTTCACCAGCAGGAACGGGAGGTTCCCATGCCGCTCAAGCGGTCCTTCAAACGCGGCCTGATGGCCATAGGTCTGTTAACGGCGGGGGTGGTCATGGCCAACGACAACTCGCTGCTGGATGCAGTACGCAAGGGTCGGTTACAGCAGGTGCAGCAACTGATCCAGCAAGGCGCATCTCTCGACGAGCGTGGCCTGGACGGCAGCAGCCCGCTGCTGGTGGCCACCCGCGATAACCGTATCGACATCGCCCGCGCGCTGATCGAAGCCGGGGCCGACGTCAACCGCAAGAACCTGATCCAGGACAGCCCCTACCTGCTGGCCGGCGCCAGCGGCCACAACGAGATCCTCAAGCTGACCCTGGCCCACGGCGCCGACCTCAAGAGCACCAACCGCTACGGCGGTACTGCCCTGATCCCGGCCTGCGAGCGCGGCCACGTGGAAACCGTGCGCCTGCTGATCGAAGCCGGCGTCGACCTGAACCACGTCAACCACCTGGGCTGGACCTGCCTGATGGAAGCCATCGTGCTGTCCGACGGCGGGCCGGCGCACCAGCAGATCGTCGCCCAGCTGATTGCCGCCGGCGCCGACCTGAACCTGCCGGATCGTGCCGGCATCAGCCCGCTGCAACAGGCCGAGCGCCGTGGCCAGAGCGCCATTGCCAAGCTGCTGCGCGATGCCGGCGCGGCGTAACCCCTGCCCCCCTTTGAAGGAGCCCTCCATGCACGACGATCAGCACTACCTGCAACAGGCCATGGCACTGGCCCGACGCAATGTCGAACAGGGCGGCCGCCCGTTCGGCGCGCTGCTGGTGCGCAACGGCCGGGTGCTGGCCGAGGCGGTGAATGAAATCCACCTCAGCCAGGACCCCACCGCCCACGCCGAAATGCTCGCCATCCGCGCCGCCAGCCAGCAACTGGGCCCACGCCTGGACGACTGCGTGATCTACGCCAGCGGCCAGCCCTGCCCCATGTGCCTGGCCGCCATGTACCTGTGCGGCGTATCCCGCGCCGTGTTCGCTGCCAGCAATGAACAGGCGCAGCCGTTCGGCCTGTCCACCGCGGCCATCTACCAAGAGCTGAGCCAGCCCCTGGAAGCACAGCGCTTGCCGCTGCTGCACCTGCCCCAGGCGGCCATGACCGCCCTGTACCAGGATTGGCAGGCGCGCCATGCCGCGAACTGAATCGGCCTTCAAGACCTTCGCCGGCTGGGCGCTGCTGGTGTGCCTGGGCCTGAACTTGCGACCGATCCTCAGTTCGGTCAGCCCATTGCTCAACGAAATTCGCGGGGCCACCGGCATGAGCTTCCAGAGCAGCGCCTGGCTCACCAGCCTGCCGGTGATCTGCATGGGCCTGGTGGCCTTGCTCGGGGTACGGATCGAAGCCCGACTCGGCGAACGCCGCGGCGTGTCCCTGGGTTTAGTGCTGGTGCTACTGGCCTGCCTGGCGCGGCTGTTCTTCGACCAGGCCGCGGCCTTGCTCGCCACCGCCCTGCTCGGCGGCGCCGGCGTGGCCTTGATCCAGGCCCTGGTGCCGGCGCTGATCAAGCGCCAGTTTCAACAGCGCGTGGCGCTGGCCATGGGCGTCTACTCGGCCTCACTGATGGGCGGTGGCGGCATCGCCGCCCTGCTCAGCCCGCAGGTGGCCAGCCACTTCGCCCACTGGCAAATGGGGCTGGGCATCTGGGTGCTGCCGGCCATGGCCGCCCTGCTGCTGTGGCAGTGCCTGCCCCTGGGCGCCGGACGCCGCAACGGCCTCCCGGTGGCCAGGACCGGGCTCTGGAACAACCGCCGTGCCTGGCTGCTGGCGCTGTATTTCGGCCTGGTGAACTGCGGCTACATGAGCATGGTGGCGTGGCTGCCGGCCTACTACCTGCAGCTGGGTTGGAGCGCTACCCAGAGCGGCTCGCTGCTGGCCTTCATGACGATTTTCCAAGTCACCGCCGCCCTGCTGATGCCCGCCCTGGCCCAGCGCAGCAGCGACCGCCGCCCGCTACTGGGCATCAGCCTCGCGGCCCAGGCCGCAGGTTTTCTCGGGCTGGTGCTGTGGCCCTTGCAGAGCCCGCACCTGTGGGTGGCGCTGATCGGCTTCGGCCTCGGAGCGTGCTTTGCCCTGAGCCTGATCCTGACCCTGGATCACCGCCGCGATCCCCGGGAAGCCGGACAACTGGCGGCCTTTGTCCAGGGCGTGGGTTTTCTGCTCAACGCCATCTCACCCTGGCTCAGCGGCTGGCTGCGGCAAGTCACCGGCAGCTTTGCCAGCGCCTGGTGGGTGCTGATCGTCGGTGTCCTGGCGATGCTGCTGTTGACGCGAATCTTCAGCCCGGCCAGTTATCAGGCCAGGGCCCAGCTCGACACAGCGCCACAACCGGCCTGACAGCGGTCCTCAAACCAACCGCCTGCCAGCACAGCAGGCGGCTTTCTTTGTCTCACAACAGAACCATTCGTCTTTTCGACCGGCTAAGATCGGCCGCCGACGCCACCCGCGCCAACGAATCCCCCACTCAGCACAGGACAATGGAGAAGACATGGACGCTAAAACGATCAGCCGCTGGGTAAGCAACCTCGGGCTCAGCCATGCAGAACTGATCGCCCGGGGAGAGCGCATCGAGCGTCCGACGGGCAAGCTCTACGACGAATTCGAATGGCTGACCGTGGTCGTCGAGCCCGGCCTGATGCTGGACTTCTGGGAAGACAGCCTGGCCCTGGAAAAGGTCCTGATCGAACTCATGCCCCTTGAACAGGGGCGCTCGTTCTACAGCGGCGAACTGCCCGCCCCGTTCTCACGCAGCATGACCCACGCCGACATTCGCGAGCTGCTGGGCACGCCCCTGCGCTCGGGGGAACGCAGGCCATCAGCCGATGGGCAACGCATGCTCAACGCCTGGGAGAGCTACCGCCTGCCGGAGCACCTGCATCCCAGTGCTCGGGTTGGATTCGTCTATAGCGCCGACATGCAGATCAGAGTCCTGTCGTTTGACTTGCTGGAGCCAAAGCGCGACTGATTCGAGCGCACCGCGTGGCTCTTTAAGATTCGCGGCGATCAGCCAGGCGCCAGAGGAGCGGCGCGAGATCGCCAAGCAAGGCCCTGCGGTCCTTTTCGCAGCCTCGCAGGCTCGGCAGCGGCTACAGGGAACGTGGAGGACGACAGAGATAGGCCCGCCGGTAGGCTGCCGTCGGATTCTGATCTGCCTGCCCCCTTAGACACGATGGCCAAACGCGGGCACTAGCCAAAGGTTTTCATAAACGGCTCGGCACAGTGCCGGATCGCCGCGACGACATGCGGTGCCCGTTCGCCCCATTCGGCCGATCGGCTCAACACCCGCTCCAGTGCGTCCAACTGCCCACGAATGACCTCTTGCGGACGAGCCACATCACAGACCTTGGCGAACTCCAGCAACCCCTGCCGCGAAGCAAACAGGGACTTGTTGCCCAGCAGATCCAGGGCCAGCACGTCCTGCGGGATGTAGGCCGTGGTGTTGACGATGTCGTAGGCCGGCGCTAGCCGTGCATCGCGCTGGCCAGGATCGGAATACAACAACCCGAAGTTCTTCAGGTGGGCATCGCCATTCCCCACCATGCAGCTCAGGCTGACCATGGCAAACAACTGCGCCAGTGAACCCGGCACCTGCTCAGGCGGGCAGAACAGGCGAACGGCCTTGGCAATGGCCGAATAGCTCTTGCTGTATTTCTGCTCCGCACCCAGCCCCATCAACGCCGCCATGTCTTCAAACCCCAGGCAACCGAGCTGCTCGTCCCGGTCGAAGCGGCGCATGACGAACAGTTTGGCGTTATCGGAGAGGTAGAACTCGGGCACCGCCATCCCCGCCTCCCTGGCCACCGACATGCACAGGAATTCATTGATCGCCAACCCCGGAAACTCATCCCGGCCGCTCTTGATGATCAACTCTGAGGTGTTCGAGATAAAACGCTGCGACGCGGCGTCATGCCGCTCCGGCACCATCACCTTGGGCTGCACGCCAGATATCCCGGCACGCAGGATGTAGCGGTCCACCAGGTCGGCAAAAATGTCCTCGGCGCCATCCCACGCGAGGATTTCCTGCAGTTTTTCCCCAGGAAACTGCTGTCGCTGCAACAGCCCATCGACTTCGGGCGAGCTGACCGCGACCCGCCCGATCGGCGCGCTGCTGCCGGACAGCGCCAGCAGCAACATCGGGTCGACCTTCACCACCTTGGCCAGGCGGTTGCGCAGTTGCTCCAGCACATAGCCTTCGGGCAGGTTCATCTGAAAGATCGGGTGCAACTCCCGATAACGGTATTCATCCAGCCGCACGGGCATCAGCAGACTGATTGCCGCCTGCACCCGGGCATCATCGTGATAGCGAAACAGATAATCGCCAGCACCACGGTGGATTTTCCCGCTCTCACCGGCCGGGGTGGCTACCTGCAGCACCGTGGCCATCAGTCGAACACTCCCTGGATCTCGTCCAATGTGGGCATCGCGGCAGGCACCAGGGTGAATTCACAGTCCAGGGCTCCCAGCACCCGCGCATAGGCCGCCATGCCCACCGACAAGTCGCCCCGCTCGATGGCGATGACCTTCTGCCGGGTCACGCCGGCCAAGGCGGCCAGGCTGGCTTGGGTCAGGCCACGATGCAGGCGGCGCTGGCGAACCTGCTCGCCAAGGCGCGCGGTGATAAGAAGGTAGTCCATGTTCTGTATACGCAACAAAATTGATTGAATGTAACGTATACCTAACATGGCGAAAAATCAAAGGGACGCGGTGGGGCTCACACTCCGTGGCGGCGGGTGAAAGGCTTCGATAGTGGATATGTACTCCCTGACGGTCTCAAGCACAGGTTTTACGGCCGCTACGCGCCCGAGCGGGAGCAGGCTCCCTCGCCACAACATCATTCCAGGCGGCTAGACGAGAACAATCCTAGAGAAATAAATTATTGTAATTCGATAATTTTTTATCAATAATTCGCCACCCCCAAGTTTTGCAAGGAATGACGCATGAACCCCCAAATGAATGGCTCAGCCCAATACCGCTTGCGACGGGTCGGCCTGCTGGCCGCGATCCTGGCCTGGGTCATGGGTGTCGTCGAGGTCGGTGGCAATGCCGGAATGTGGATCTACAACAAGGACCAGGTCCTGGGCGCCCTGCTCAGCGTCTTCGCCGACCACTCGCCCCGCCTGCTGGAAGCCGATTTCAAGCTGTCGTCGGCAAGCTTCACCCTGCTGGTGATTCTCGACTTCCTGCCCCTGCTGCTGTCGAGCTTCGCCCTGTACCTGACCGGGGTGTTCTTCCTGCGCCTGTCGCGCGGCGAAACCTGGAGCGATCGCAACATCCGCATCCTCTGGCGCGTGGGCATGTTGTGGATCGTCGCCCCGGCGACTTTCCCGATGATGGAAACCCTGCAAGGCCTGGCCCTGTCCCTCGACCTGCCGCCCGGCCAGCGCATCCTGCAGATCTCCGCGGGCTTCTCGTCCTACGCGGCCTACGAGGTGGTCAAAGGAATCTTGCTCTGCTCGTTTTCCATTATCATGCGCGACGCCAAAGTCCTCAGTGATGAGCACAGTCACTACATATAGAACAATGAGATGACCATTATCGTTCGGCTTGACGTTGTCATGGCTAAAAACAAGATTCGCTCCAAAGAGTTGGCCGCCATCCTGGGCATTACCGAGGCGAATCTGTCGTTGCTGAAAAATGGCAAGGTCAAGGGGATGAAAATCGAGACCCTGGACAAACTCTGCGCTGCACTCGACTGCCAACCCGGCGACCTGCTGGAGTATCAGGCCAGCGAGCCTGCGTAATCCCCCGCGTTTGTTCAAACCGAGTCTCGATCGTTAAAGCCTTATCCATTCCTCACGTTGCACAATGGCTTATTCATGACTCGCTACCTGCTCTGCCCGCTGTTTCTGTTCGTCCTGCTTTTGACCGGCTGCGCCAACAAACTCGAAGTGGCCATCGACGCCACCCCGGCCCAAGACTATTACTTCGACCCCAAGGCTCCAGTGCTGGTGACCGTCAACAGCGCCAAGGACGCCCAGGGCCTCAAGGCCAGCTACTACCTGCGCGACATGGTCGCTGCCCTGCACGGCATGGGTTTCACCCAGGTGTATACCGAGTCGTCGTTGCCGAAAAACCACCCGCCGTTTCGCATGAACATTGCCCTGGACGTGGGCAGTAAAAAGACCAGCTACCGCTACACCGCCACCGACTACGGCCAGGTGCCCAGCAGCACTAAAACCACGTGCATGCCCGGCAAGAACCAACAGACCGTGTGCACCAGCACCCCAACGATGTCCTACCGTGCCATCGGCTCCTCGGAGCGCACCGGCTACACCACCCTGTCGACCTTCAATATCAAGGCCAAGGACGAGCAGAGCCGGCGCACCGTGTTCCTGCTACGGGCCTCGTCCTACAACGAGGATTGCCAGGACGCCAAGGTCGAGGATTTCCTGGTGCAGGAAAGCCTGGACAACCTGGATTTCAAAAACCGGGTGCAGCGCAAATACACCGTCACCCTGCCCGAAGGCCACAGCTGCAACTAAGCGCCTACCGCGCACCAAGCGACACGCTTACAATCGCCCCTCGCCGCCCGCCCGATCCCCCTCGCGCGGGCGCAGCCCCCTCAACGACAAGGCGCAGGTCGAACATGCCCCTGGACTGGACTGCCTGGGAAATCGAACCCGGATCGGCGGTGGACGAACAACTGATCGCCCAGGTGCAGCAACGCCTCGGCCTTGAGTTTCCGGCGCTGTACCTGGAGCTGGTGCAATACGCCGCGGCCGCCACCCCGGGGATCGGCACCTTCCCCTATGGCAACGACTACACCTGCATCAGCGAGTTCTTCGAGTTCGGCCTGAGCAACCAGCCCTGGACCCTGCTCTGGTACGCCAGCCCTGGCCGCGTGCCGGGACTGCCTGCAGGCTGCCTGGCGATTGCCCGGGATGCCGGCGGCCTGCTGATTTGCCTGGACTTCAACAGCCCGGGCGTGGCGGTGGAAATCTTCGATCCCGAGAGCGCCAGCCGCTACCCGGTGGCCGCCGACTTCAAGGCCTTTGTCGAGCTGTGGCAGCCATGAGCGCACCGCAGAAATGGATAGTGGTGCCCACTAGCAAGGCCGCCATGCAGCGCCTGGACCTGGACCAGTGCCTGCCGGGCGACCTGGAGGAACTGGCGCTGTCCCCGGAACAGTGGGCGCTGCTGTCCCGCAGCGACCTGCTACCGCGTTTGAACCGCGCCCTGGGCCCCCTGATCGACGACTACGAAGACGCCTCGATCCAGGGTCGGGCCGCCCTGACCACGGCGCTGTCGATCCTCACCCGGACCGCGACAGCGGAGGATGAACTTATCCACAGGCTCATCGCCCTGAATCGCCTGGCCCTGGAACGGGACACCGGCCTGTTCTTCTACTTCTGAGGCCCAGCCCAGAGCAACTCCCGCACCTCATTGGTGGCGAGGGAGCTTGCTCCCGCTAGGGCGCCAGCCCGACCCAAGCCGGGCCACGGCACGGCCTCCAGCTCAGATCCCCGCGCTGGCGCTGGCCGGTTTCAGCCCCGACTCCGGCACGCTCACCGCGGTTTCCGAACGCGGTGTGCCCTGGGGCACCCAGTCGTAGCTCACCGGCAAGGCGCGGTACACCCAGTTGCTGACGGCCTCGCTGCCCGGGGCCTTGCCCAGGTAGGGGCTGACGTATTCCCAGACGATCTCGCCGCCGGCGGTGACCTGGAAGAAGCGTCCGTTCATGCCCTCGTCGATCAGCGTGTTGCCGTTGGGCAAACGCCGTGCGCTGCTGATGAACGAGCTGTAGAAGGCCCAGCCCGGCTGCCGGGAACTGGCGGCGCTGTACTGCCAGACGATCTCGTTCCTGATCGGGTCGATCTCCAGCACCCGGGAACCGGCGATCAGCCCCAAAGGCACCGAAGGGTAGCCGGCCGTGCCCTGGTTGTCGAACACCAGCAGGTGCCCGGCGCCCGGTAAACCAGCGGGAATGATGTGGGCGTCATGCTGGCCGACGAACTGGTCCACCGGGCGCGGCACCTTGGCCGCGGTCTTCGGGTTGATCGGCGCCAGGTTCGGCCCCAGGCGCCAGACCACCTTGCCGCTGTGCTTGTCGAGGATGGCGATGAAGTTGGCGTTGCGTGAATCGATCAGCAGGTTGTCCGGGGCGAAGCGTTTATCGCCGCCGTCGAACCACTGGTTGGGGCCGACCACGCTGAGGTTGTTGATGTGCAGGTAGTCCGGGTTGTCGCTGCCGTACACCAGCTTCAATTGCGCCGGAGTAAAGCCGAATTCCTTGAGGTGCTCGGAGGCCAGCCACTGCCATTTGACCTGGCCGTCGGGGCTGACCTCATAGATCGCATCGTCGATCACCTGGGGCACCTTGAACCCCGCCACCTTGTGCACCTTGTTGGCCAGCACCAGGGTGTTGCCGTTGCCCAGGCGGCGCTGGTCGTGGTGCTGCTGGGCGGCGCCGCCCGGGGCCTGGTCGCCCCATTGCCAGAGCACCTTGCCGTTCCAGTCCAGCTCGCCGACGCTCTGGTTGCCCAGGCCATTGCCCGCCGAACCCAGGGGCCCGGGCTCCTTGTCCTTGAGCTGCAACAGCACCCGGCCGCGCTCGCCGTTCACCAGTTGCGGGTCGATGATGGCCGAGGGGAAACCGGCTTGCGGCCAGTGCTTCACCTCGTTGCCGTTCATGTCGATCAAGTGCGTCTGTTTGTCGGCGCCGCTGAAGATCACGTACTGGTTATAGGCCCTGGCCGGATCGTAGCGGGTCACTCCGGTGGGGTAGACGCTGGGGGCGGCCTGCACCGCCGAAGCCAGCAGGGTGGCGGCAATCAGCCAGGGCAAAACGCTTTTGACACGCAGCATGACGAGCACTCCTGTTCAGGTCGAAGGGCGCCGGCGGACCCGGCGCGAGATACGTGAAACCGGGTTTCAGAAGTCGTAGCGTCCGGTCACGCCCAGGGTTCGCGGGGTGCCCAGCAGGCCCTCGTAACCGCCGTTGCCGGCAGTCCAGAGGGTGGTGTAGTAGGTCTTGTCGAAGGCGTTCTTCAGCCACAGCGAGACGTCCCACTGGCCCTGTTCGTAGTTGCCGCGCAGGCCAGTGGAGAGGTTGACCACGGCGTAGCTGGGGATCTGCCCGTATTCGGAATCTTCCACGGTGCCCACGGCCTTGGAGCGGAAGGCGTAGCTGGCGGTGACGTACTCTTCCAGGCCGTTGTCCAGGTTCCACTTGTATTCGCCGTTGGCGTTGCCGATCCATTTCGAGGCGCCCACCACCTGGTGGCCGCTGAGGTCGCAGGAGGCCGGTGCTCCCGGGCGCAGGCTGACTTCCGGCGGGCACGGCGCATCCTTGTAGGACAGGTAGCGCACGTCGTTGTAGGAACCGTTGAGGTTCAGGGTCAGGCCGCGAATCGGCACCAGGGTGCTTTCCACCTCCACTCCGCGCGAGCGCACCGACCCGGCGTTGGTCAGGTACTGCACGCGGTTGGCATTGTCGTAGGCGTTGGTCTGGTAGCCGTTGACCTGGGTCCAGAACAGGTTGGCGTTGAGTTGCAGGCGGCGGTCCCACAGGGTGCTCTTGAACCCCAGCTCGGCGTTGTTGGCGCGCTCGGTGCCGATCAGCAGCGAGTCGGCCCCGGCGGTCGGCGCCGAGCCCACCGCCAGGTTGACCCCGCCGGACTTCTCGCCGTGGGACAGGGTGGCGTAGCCCAGCAGGTCATCGGTGAAGCGGTAGCTGAGGTTGAGCAGGCCCGAAGGGCTGGTGCTGTACTGGTTGAGGTCGCCCGAATCATAGGCTCCGGCGCGACCGCGACGGGCGTTGGCGGCGGCACCGGCCACCGCGGCGCCACCCAGCGGCGCGTTGCGGCTGACCCAGGCGCTTTTTTCCTCGTAGGTGCCGCGCAGCCCGGCGGTGAAATCCAGGCGCTCGGTCAGGTGCCAGGTGCCCTGGGCGAACAGGGCGAAACTGTTGGTCTGGATATGGCCGTTGCCGATGCTGGTGACGTTGCTCAGGGCCCCGGCCGGGGTGCCGTTCCAGATGTCCGCCTTGGGCCCGTAATAGGCGAAGGATTTGTTGTCCAGGTCGGAGCCGAAGTAGTAGGCGCCCAGCACGTAGTCGAAGAAGCCACCAGTGGGCGAGGCCAGGCGGAATTCCTGCGACCACTGCTTGTCCTCCACCGACACCCCGGCGTTGTAGCTGGCCGGCACGTTGAGGCCGTCGTCGTTGCGCGGGGTGAAGTTCCACCAGCGGTAGGAACTGACCGAGGTCAGGGTGAAATCGCTGGGCAGGGTCCAGTTGGCCTCAAGCGAAGTGCCGCCCTGGAACACCGTGACGTGCTGGTCGTTGTCCAGGTTGACCTTGCGGTGCGAACCGTTGACCAGGGTCGCCCCGGCCGCCGCCGCGCGGGACTCGTAGACGTTGGTGCCGTTGATGGTCGGCCCGGTGCTGTACAGCACCCGGGTGCCGGCGCTGGAGTCCTCTTCGTTGTAGTCGCCGATCCAGCGCAGGTTGAAGCTGTCGTTGGGCTTGTACAGCAGTTGCCCGCGAAAGCCCTGGCGCGATCCGCCATTGAGGTCATGGCCGTCGAATTCGTTCTTGATGTCGCCGTCGCTGCGGGTGCGGTAGGCGGAAAAACGCCCGGCCAGCTCATCGCTCAGCGGCCCGGATATCGTGCCCTTGGTCTGGAAGTAGCCGTCCTCGCCGAGGGAGGTTTCGATGCTGCGCTCCGGGGTGAAGCTCGGCGCCCGGGTGCTGATGTTGATCACCCCGGCGGTGGTGTTCTTGCCGAACAGGGTGCCCTGGGGACCGCGCAGCACTTCCAGCTGCTCGATGTCCATCAGGTCGAACACCGCCATCCCCGGCCTTCCCAGGTAGACGTTGTCGATGTACAGCCCGACGCTGCCTTCCAGGCCATCGCTGGCCGGGTTGTTGCCCAGGCCGCGGATCGACACGCTGGACTGACGCGCATGCATGTAGGCGACGTTGACGCTGGGCACCAGCTGCTGCAGATCCTGGATGCGATAGACCCGCTGGCTCTCCAGGGCCTGGCCGCTGACCACGCTCATGGGGGTGGGTACGCTCTGCGAGCTTTCCTCGCGGCGCCGGGCGGTCACGGTCACCGTTTGCAACTGGCCATCGTCGGCCTGGGTCTTGTTGGCGCTGCTCTTGGCCGACGCGGTGGCCGGCGCCGAGGCCTCTTCGGCCCAGGTCGGCGTCCAGCTCGCGCTGCCGGCCAGCAACAGCGCCAGGGGCAGGCGCTTGAGCCGCCGGGGCGAGAGGGGTGAAGCGAGGGACAACGGGCTCATGGGCGGCTCCTGGTCAGAAAATATACAGCCTCGTATATTCCTTAAAGTTATTTATTTATGTTTTTACAAAGATTTACTGCATAAGAGATTGCCTTTATAAGGAGTCGACCTAATGCATAGCCAATGCATTTCCCCGATATTTTTTATGTGAAAAATGCATATCGATCTGCGCCAGCTCCGTCACTTCATCGCCCTCGCCGAACAGCGCAGCTTTGTCGCGGCCGCGGCGGCGGTGAACCTCTCGCAATCGGCCTTCAGCCGCAGCATCCAGGCCCTGGAACACAGCGTCGGCTGCCAGTTGGTGGATCGCGGGCGCAAGGACCTGGCGCCGACCAAGCAGGGCCAGTTACTGCTGGAACATGCGCGTCGGCTGGTCAGCGGGGCCCAGCAGATGGCCAACGAAATCAGCCAGTTCAATGGCCTGGAGGCGGGAGAGTTGCGTTTCGGCTGCGGCCCGGCGCCGGCCTCGGGCTTGATCCCCCGGGCCATCGGCAGCTTTATCGGGCGCTACCCCAAGGCCCGGGTACAGTTTCAGGTGGATGACTGGCAAAGCCTGAGCAAGCGCCTGCTCAGCGAAGAGTTCGAATTTTTCGTGGCCGACACCCGCCACTTCGAGGCCGACCCGGATTACCTGACCCAGCGCCTGCGCCCGCGCAAATGGCATTTCTGCTGCCGCGCCGGGCATCCGTTGGCTCAGCGCGACAGCGTCAGCGCCAGTGAGCTGATGAGCTACCCGCTGGCGGTGACCATCCGCCCGCCGAACCTGCGCAAGGTGATTGTCGACCTCTGCGGCAAGCCGGACTTCACGCCCAACGTGGAATGCGAAAACAGCTACAGCCTGCTGGGCGTGGTCATGCGCTCGGACGCCATCGGCATCGTCGGCTCCTACAGCGACGCCTTGCACAACGCCAAGGGCGAACTGGTGTGCCTGAAGATCGACGGCCTGGCCGACGACCTGGAAGAGCTCTACACCCGCTACGGCATCGTCAGCCGCGCCGGATACCGCCTCTCGCCCCTGGCGGCGGCGATGATCGAAGAGATCAAGGCCATCGACGAACAGGACGAAGCGCTGCCGTCCCTCGACAACCTGGCCGTCTGAGCCCCTGACTGGCGTCCTGCCCCGACACTCGCCCCCTGCACTTGCACCCGTAGCCGCTGCCGAGCCTGCGAGGCTGCGAACGAGGACGCAGTCCTCGCCCCGGCCATCCACGGCAAATCCCCGGCGGCCGCTGCGCGGCCGGTCGCAGCCTGCGGCAGCGGCTACAAGGACCTGAGCGATGCACGCCCTGCATCGAAACTATTCGGCAAATGCGCTTGCCGGGAGGCCCCGCCGGAGGCGAAAAAACGCGCCTGTCTTCCCCTCGGTGAACCCCATGTCCAATACCCCTTCCCCCGTGCGCAACGTGCTCTACATCATGTGCGACCAGCTGCGCCGGGATTACCTCTCGTGCTACGGCCACCCGCACCTGCACACCCCGAACATCGACCGTCTGGCCGCCGCCGGGGTGCGCTTCAGCCGCGCCTACACCCAGGGCACCATCTGCGGCCCGTCGCGCATGTCGGCCTACACCGGGCGCTATGTCAGCAGCCATCAGGTGGCCTGGAACGCCGTGCCCCTGCCCCTGGAAGAGTTGACCCTGGGCGACTACCTGCGGCCCCACGGCATCCGCACCGCGCTGGTGGGCAAGACCCACGCCACGCCCAACCTCGACGCCTTGCAGCGCCTGGCCATCGACCCCGACAGCCCCCAGGCCGAGGCGCTCAACGAGGTCGGCTTCGAGCCCTACTTGCGCCACGACGGCATCTACCCCGACGACCCGATCTTCGACGACAAGCGCGATGCCGCGCCCTACACCCATTACCTGCGCAACCTCGGCTACGACGGGCTCAACCCCTGGCACGACTGGGCCAACGCCGGGGCCGGCGAGCAGGGGCAGATCCTCAGCGGCTGGAAGATGCGCAACGCGCACCTGCCGGCCCGGGTCGCCGAGGAACATTCGGAAACCGTCTACACCACCGACCGCGCCATCGACTTCATCAGCGAACAGGGCGAGCAACCCTGGTGCCTGCACCTGTCCTACATCAAGCCGCACTGGCCCTACATCGCCCCCGCGCCCTACCACGCCCTGTATGGCCCCGAGCAGGTCATCCCGGCGGTGCGCGCCGCGCCCGGGCAGCTCAGCGATCACCCGGTCTACGCCGCCTTCCGCCAGCATGAAGAGAGCCTGAACTTTTCCCGGGATGAAGTGCGCCTGAACGTGGTGCCGACCTACATGGGCCTGATCAAACAGGTGGACGACCAGCTCGGCCGGCTGTTGGATGTCCTGCAGAGCAATGGCCGCTGGGACGACACCCTGATCGTCTTCACCAGCGACCACGGCGACTTCCTCGGCGACCACTACCTGGGGGAAAAGGAGTTCCTGCTGGAGCCGGCGGTGGGCGTGCCGCTGATTGTCCGCGACCCGCGGGCGGCGGCGGACAGCCGCCGTGGCAGCGTGGATGAGCGCCTGGTGGAAACCATCGACGCCCTGCCAACCTTCCTCGACGCCCTGGGCCTGCCGGGGGCCGAACATCGCCTGGAAGGCCGCTCGCTGATCCCGCTGCTGCACGGCGCGACACCGGACTGGCGCCGCTACGCCATCAGCGAATACGACTACGCCTTCCAGGCCCCGGCCCGGGAGCGCCTGGGCCAGCCCATCGACCGTTGCCGCATGACCATGGTGCGCAGCGAACGCTGGAAGTACCTGGCCTACGACGGCTTTCGCCCACAGCTGTTCGACCTGCGCAACGACCCCCAGGAGCTGCATGACCTGGGGGCCGACCCGGCCTACGCCGCGGTGCGTGAAGAACACCTGGGGTATCTGCTGGAATGGCTGCGCGGCCTGAAACGCCGCACCACCATCAGCCATGAAGAGATCGACCTGCGGGGCCAGCGTTTTCGCTACGGCGAGCCGGAAAGCGAAAAGCTGGTGCAGATCGGCGTGTGGTAACCCCCAGCCGACTTGCCGGCGAAGAGGCCCTCAAGTATTGCAGCGCTCTCAGGGACGCCTTCGCTGGCAAGCCAGCTCCTACAATATGGGCAGGTGCATCGGGTAAATGCCCGTAGGGGCTTGAGGGGGCGGGTCAGAGGCCTTTGATGGTCTGGCTGCGCTGGCCATGCACGCCCACCGGAACGTCGCCCTTGAGGGTCACGCGGCGCACGATGCGGTCCTGGGTGCCGTAGTCGTCCACGGCGTAATGCTGGGTCGAGCGGTTGTCCCAGATCGCCACGTCACCGGCGCTCCAGCGCCAGCGCACGGTGTTTTCCAGGCGGGTCACGTGGCTTTGCAGCAGGTTGAACAGGTGCGCCGAATCGGCTTGGGAATAGCCCTTGATGCGCTTCACGAAATGCCCCAGCACCAGGCTCTTTTCGCCGCTCTCGGGATGCACGCGGACGATCGGGTGTTCCGTCTCGAATACGGTGGAGGTGAACACTTTACGGTAGCGCTCCAGCTTCTCCGCCGAGACATCGGGCTTGGCCCCGGCGTAGTCGTATTCGTTGCTGTGCACCGCCCAGAGTTTGTCCGCCAGCTCCCGCAGTTCCGCCGGGAGTTCGTTGTAGGCGGTGGCGGTGTTGGCCCACACCGTGTCGCCGCCTGCGGCCGGGGCCACCACCGAACGCAGGATCGAGGCTTTCGGGTAGGCGTCGACGAAGGTCACGTCGGTGTGCCAGGAGTTGGCCCGCTGACCCTCGGCGCCGTCCAGTTCCAACAGGTAGCGGGTGCCGTCGCGCACCGGCACGGTGGGGTGGGCCACCGGCTCGCCCAACAGGTGGGAGAAGGCTTCCTGGCTCTGGTCGTCGAGGTGGGTCTGGCCACGGAAGAAGATCACCTTGTACTGCACCAGCGCCTGCTGGATGGCGTCCACGGTGGCGGCGTCGAGGTCGCCGGACAGTTGCACGCCACGGATCTCGGCGCCGATGCGACCGGCCACCGGGTGGATCTCAAGGGCATCAACAGCGGGTTTAACGGCTAAGGCGGCATTGCTCATCAGGTACACCCTCATCGACTGCTTACGGTTGGAACCGCCGCGAAACAACGCTCTATCTATATTCAATTTGGATCTAATAGATAAGCACATGCTTCGTTGACGGAATAAGAGCTTGCATTTAAAACCTCATTCCTCACTCGTCGCAAATGCCTTCGAGCTATTTTTCGGATGCCGGGAAAGCATATGGATCTTCGCCAATTGCGTTACTTCATCGCCCTCAATGAACACCGCAGTTTTGTCCGTGCCGCCGACGCGATGGGCATCACCCAGCCGGCCTTCAGCCGCAGTATCCAGGGCCTGGAGCAGGAGTTCGGCTGCGTACTGGTGGACCGTGGCAACAAGGACCTGCGCCCCACCCCGGAAGGCCAGGTGGTGCTGCAGCACGCCTTGAGCCTGGTGCAGGGCGCGGCCTTGCTCAGCAGCGAAGTGACCCAGATGACCAAGCTCGATGCCGGCGAGGTGCGCTTCGGCTGCGGTCCGGCGCCGGCGGTGAAGCTGGTGCCCGACGCGGTGGCGCAGTTCAGCAGCGCCCACCCCAAGGTGCGCACCTGCTTTGCCGTGGATAACTGGGAGAAACTCAGCCGCAGCCTGAACCGCGAAGAGATCGAGTTCTTCATCGCCGACATCCGCCATTTCGAAGCCGATCCGAACTACCAGACCCAGGCGCTGACGCCCAAGCGCGGGGTGTTCTTCTGCCGCCCCGGGCACCCGCTGTTGGCCAAGGAAAGCCTGTCCACCAACGACATGTTCGACTACCCCCTGGCCACCACCCTGATCCCTCCGGGGATTCGCAAGCTTTTGGCCAACCTCAGCGGACGCATCGACTTTTCACCGACCATCGAGACTGAACACTTTCCAGCGCTGGTGAAGATCGTCCGCCAGTCCAATGCCATTGGCGTGGGCACCGCCGAGGCCTTCGCCGAAGACATCGAGCAGGGGTCGCTGGTGCTGCTGCACTGGCGCAACCTGCCGCAGAACATCGAAAGCCTGAATGCCCGCTGCGGCATCGTCAGCCGCAGCGGTTTTCGCCTGTCGCCAGCGGCGCGCAAGTTGATCGAAGTGCTGGTGGCGGTCGACCAGCAAACCCACAGCATCGCCGTCTAACCCTGTAGCCGCTGCCGCAGGCTGCGAACGACGACGCAGTCGGCGCAAGACGGCACCCGGTTCTTCCAGATAAACCGCGTTGCCGGCCACAGCGGCCCCCACGGTGCCGAACGCAGCCTTGTAGCCGCTGCCGCAGGCTGCGAACGACGACGCAGTCGGCGCAAGACGGCACCCGGTTCTTCCAGATAAACCGCGTCGCCGGCCCCAGCGGCCCCCACGATGCCGAACGCAGCCTTGTAGCCGCTGCCGCAGGCTGCGAACGACGACGCAGTCGGCGCAAGAGGCACCCGGTTCTTCCAGATAAACCGCGTTGCCGGCCACAGCGGCCCCTGCGGTGCCGGGCGCAGCCTGCGGCAGCGGCTACAGGGAGGAGGTTACAGGCCGGCGGCGGCGAGTTGCGGGGCAACCCAGGCCTCCACCTTGAACGGCTTGCGGATCAACCTTTCCTTGGCCGCCAGGTCCACCGAGTCCTGCAATTTGCCGAGGAACACCGGGTCCAGGGTCGAGGGGAAGATTTCACTCAGGCGCTGGTCCTTGAGGTCTTCCTGCAAGATCACCGGCGGGTAGCTGGCCAGGCCCGACACCAGCTGGATATAGGCGTCCTTGTTGCTGTCCTGGGTCAGCCACTCTACGGCCTGCTGCTGGGCCTTGAGCAGTTTTTCCACGGCCTCGGGGTGCTCGTCGACAAACTTGCCGGCGCCCACCAGCACGCTCTGCACGCTGCCGGCGCCGCCCAGGTCCTTGGTGCTCAGGGGCAGTTCGGCCAGCCCCTTGCTGCGCAGGGCCGAGAGCCCGGTGCTGCCCCAGGAGGCGTCGATCTGCTTGGCCGCCAGGGCCGCCACCGCCGCGTTGAAGTCGAGGTTGACCACTTTCAGGTCCTTCTCGCTCAGGCCCCGGCTGGCCAGGGCCGCGTCGAACGACAGCTGGGTGGCGGTGCCCCGGAACACCGCCACGCGCTTGCCCTTGAGGTCTTCCAGGGTCTTGATCCCCGAGCCCGGCACCACCCCCAGGTAATGCTTGACCCCACGGGCCGAGGCGCTGAGCAAGCGCGTATCCAGGCCGTTGGACTTGCCGATGATGGCCGCCAGGTCGCCGAGATAGGCCAGGTCCACCTGGCCGTTGGCGAAGGCTTCGTTGATCACCGGCCCGGCGCCCTTGAAGAAATTCCACTGGATCTGGATGCCCTGGTCGGCAAAAGCCTTTTCGAAGATCTGTTGCTGACGCAGCACGTCCACCACCCCGCCGCCACTGTGCTGGGTGCCGGCGCTGAGGTCGGGCACGGCGATGCGGATTTCCTTGAGCTCGGCGGCCTGGGCCAGCAGCGGCAGGCAACCCAGCAGTCCCGCCAGGGCCGGCGCGGCGAACAGGCTGATGACGCGTTTGAAGGGAAGGTTCATGGGTGCGGCTCCTGATGGCAAAGGCTGTGAGGAGCAGAAGGTAGGCACGGAATCGATCAACCTTTAAATACTATAAATTCACATTTTAATAACTCATTCGAATAAATCAGGACCCACGGGCATCCCCGGGAACATGCATGAAATGCATGAAAAATATTCTTCAAATGCATTGGATGCGTGTCGGCCAGAAGCCTTAAATGGCCTTTCTTATCTCTTAATAGAATCGATAAGAACCTTAATAGACCACAAATGCATAACAGCTAGGAGCCGGCTTGCCGGCGAAGAGGCCCGCCAGCCCTTATTCGCTGACAAGCCAGCGCCTACGGCATCGACCCACGCCATGCAGCACCCGACGACGGAGGTCATCCATGGCCCGTGTTTCCCTGCTCAGCCTGCCCCTGGCGGCACCGTCCACCGGACGCCCGGGCTGGCCCGCAATCCATCAGCGCCTGCTGCCCTGGCTGCTGCCCCTGAGCCTGTTCGTCCTGTGGTGGCTGGCCAGCCGCAACCTGTGGATGAGCGAACAGATCCTGCCGGCCCCGGCCCTGGTCTGGAGCAGCGCCCTGGAGCTGGGCCGCGGCGAGCTGTGGAGCCACCTGGCGATCAGCCTGCAACGGCTGTTCTGGGGCTTGCTGGCCGGCATCGCCGCCGGTGCCCTGCTGGGGGGCGCCCTGGGCTTTAGCCGGCGCCTGGAGCGTCTGGTGTACCCCACCTTCGGCGCCCTGGCGCAGATTCCGACCCTGGCCTGGATTCCCCTGTTCATGGTGTTTTTCGGCATCGGCGAAGTGCTCAAGCTGGTGGTGCTGGTCAAGGCCGTGGTGGTGCCGGTGACCTTGCATACGCTGGTGGGCGTGCGCGACGCCCAGCCCAGACTGCGGGAGGCCGCCACGGTGCTGCGCCTACCCCCAGCCTTGCTGATCCGCCGCCTGGTGCTGCCCGCCGCGCTGCCGGCCTTCATGGCCGGGGTACGCCTGGCCCTGGCCACCGGCTGGACTTCGTTGCTGGCGGTGGAGCTGCTGGCCTCCAGCGAAGGCATCGGTTACCTGATGGTCTGGGCGCGGCAACTGTTCATGCTGGATATCGTCTTCGTCTGCATCCTGGTGATCGGCGTGCTGGGGGTGTGCATGGACCGCGGCATCGGCTGGCTGGATCGCACCCTGGTGCACTGGCCGCACCCGGCCACCGCCGCTCTGCGCCGCGGTCCGCGCTACCAGGGCTGGCAGCGCCTGCAACCCTGGCTGCTGCCCCTGGCTTTGCTGACCCTGTGGCAAGTGGCGAGCGCAGGGCAATGGGTGGACGCCAATATTCTGGTGAGCCCGCTGATGGTGCTGGGCACCACCGTCGACGGCCTGCGGGACGGCAGCTTGCTCGGGGGCATGGGGCTGAGCCTGGGACGCGCCCTGGGCGGCCTGGCCCTGGGCGGCGGGCTGGGCCTGGTCCTGGGCTTGCTGCTGGGGCTGTCGCGCCTCGCTGAACGGCTGCTGGGACCGACCCTGGCCGCCATCCGCCAGATCGCCATTTTCGCCTGGGTGCCGCTGCTCACCGCCTGGTTCGGCCTGGGGGAACTGGCCAAGTGGGTGTTCGTCGCCCTGGCCGCCTTCTTCCCATTGTTCATCGCCACCCAGCGCAGCGTTGCCCAGCTGTCACCGCAACTGGCGGAGGCCGCCCAGGTACTGCGCCTGAACCTCTGGCAACGCCTGCGCCGGCTGGTGCTACCCGGCGCGGCGCCGGGGATTTTCGCCGGCCTGCGCATCAGCCTGATCTACGCCTGGATGGGCACCATCGGCGCGGAATATTTCATGCCGTCCAATGGCGGCATCGGCAGCCAGATGATCAGCGCCCAGCAACTGCTGCGCATGGACCTGATCATGGCCGGCATGCTCCTGGTGGGCCTGACCGGGGCCCTGCTCAACCTGCTGGGCCAACAACTCGAAACCCGCGCCACCCGCTGGAGACACGCATGAACGCACCCCTGGTCAGTTTCAATCACGTGGGCAAGAGCTTCGCCGTCGCCGGTGGCGAGGTGGAGGCGATCCGCGAATTCAACCTGGACATCGCCGAGGGCGAGTTCGTCGCCATCGTCGGTTCCAGCGGCTGCGGCAAGTCCACCCTGCTGCGCCTGCTGATCGGCCTGGACACCGAGTTTCGCGGCGAGATCCGGGTCGACGGCCAAACCGTCAGCGGTATCGGCAGTGAACGCGGCATTGTGTTCCAGGAGCACCGCCTGTTTCCCTGGCTGACCGTGGCCGAGAACATCGGCCTGGGCCTGGTCAACGAACCCTTGAGCGCCGCCGAGCGCCAGCGGCGGATCGACGATTTCATCGAGTTGGTAGGGCTCAAGGACTTCACCCGGGCCTATCCCCATCAGCTCTCTGGCGGCATGGCGCAGCGGGTGGCCATTGCCCGTGGGCTGGTGGCCAGCCCGCGCATCCTGCTGCTGGACGAGCCCTTCGGCGCCCTCGATGCCCTGACCCGCCAGCAGATGCAGGACGAACTGCTGGCGATCCGCGAGCGGGCCAGGATCACCACGGTGCTGGTGACCCACGATGTCGAGGAAGCGATCTTCCTCGCCGACCGGGTGGTGGTAATGGAGCCGCGTCCGGGCCGCATCAAGCGCGTGGTCGAGGTGGCCCTGGCGCACCCGCGCCAGCGCAGCGCTTTCGACTTCCACCAACTGCGCGAAGAACTGCTCCACGAACTCACCCGCGATGATCACTACCAGGCACCGCAGCCGGTGCAGATCCGCGACCTGCCCTTGACCTTCATTGCTTGCTGAACAGGAGTGCCGCGATGCCGCAACGCCCCAACTTTCTAGTGATCCTGGCCGATGACCTGGGCTTCTCCGACCTCGGCGCCTTCGGTGGCGAGATCGCCACGCCGAACCTCGACGCCCTGGCCTTCAACGGCCTGCGCCTGACCGATTTCCACACCGCCCCGACCTGCTCGCCGACCCGCTCCATGCTGCTCACCGGCACCGACCATCACATCGCCGGGATCGGCACCATGGCCGAAGCCCTGACCCCCGAACTGATCGGCAAGCCGGGCTACGAGGGTTACCTCAATGATCGCGTGGTGGCCCTGCCGGAGCTGCTGCGCGAAGCCGGCTACCAGACCCTGATGAGCGGCAAGTGGCACCTGGGGCTGACCGCCGAACGCGCGCCCCATGCCCGGGGCTTCGAGCGTTCGTTCTCGCTGCTGCCGGGGGCGGCCAATCACTACGGCTTCGAGCCCACCTACGATGAGCACACCCCCGGGCTGCTGAAATCCACTCCGGCGCTGTACATCGAGGACGACCGTTTCATCGATGAACTGCCGGCGGATTTCTATTCCTCCGACGCCTTCGGCGACAAGCTTTTGCAATACCTGAAGGAGCGCGACCAGAGCCGGCCGTTCTTCGCCTACCTGCCGTTCTCGGCGCCCCACTGGCCGCTGCAGGCCCCCGAGGAGATTGTCGCTAAGTACCGCGGCCGCTATGACGCCGGCCCCGAGGTGCTGCGCCGCGAGCGCCTGGAAAAACTCAAGGCCCTGGGCCTGATCGATGCCGCGATAGAGCCCCATCCGCTGATCAACCTGAACGCCGAGTGGGATGCCCTCAGCGAAGAGCAGCGGCAGGTTTCGGCGCGGGCCATGGAGGTGTATGCAGCGATGGTCGAGCGCATGGACTGGAACATCGGCCGGGTGGTGGATTACCTGCGCCAGCAGGGGCAACTGGACAACACCCTGATCCTGTTCATGTCCGACAACGGCGCCGAGGGCGCGCTGCTGGAGGCCTTTCCCAAGTTCGGCCCGGAGCTTTTGACCTACCTCAACCAGCACTACGACAACCGCCTGGAGAACATCGGCCGGGCCAACTCCTACGTCTGGTACGGCCCGGCCTGGGCCCAGGCGGCCACCGCGCCGTCGCGGCTGTTCAAGGCCTTCACCACCCAGGGCGGAATTCGCGTGCCGGCGCTGCTGCATTACCCGCAACTGCCGCTCAAGGGGCAGGTCAGCCACGGCTTCGGCACGGTGATGGACATCACCCCGACCCTGCTCGACCTGGCCGGCGTGCGCCACCCCGGCAAGCGCTGGCGCGGGCGCGACGTGGCGCCGCTGCGGGGCAAGTCCTGGCTGGGCTTTCTCTCCGGCGAAACCGCCCAGGTGCATGACCAGCACACGGTGACCGGCTGGGAGCTGTTCGGCCGCCGGGCGATTCGCCAGGGCCAGTGGAAGGCGGTGTACATCCCCGGGCCGGTGGGCCCGGCGACCTGGCAGTTGTATGACCTGGGCCAGGACCCGGGGGAGATTCACGACCTGGCCCAGAGCCAACCGGACAAACTGCGCACGCTGCTGGAGGAATGGCAGCGCTATGTGGATGAAACCGGGGTGATCCTCAGCGAATCGCCGTTCCAGCCGGATTGAGCTTGTAGGAGCTGGCTACAAACCGGACCGTGCAAGAGCGGGCCTGTGTCGGCGCTGGCCTCAGCCTCGGGTGATGCGGCAGGCCGGGGTTGTTGGCAGTTCCTTGACCACAACGTAATGCCCCGCCCGGTTTTTCTCGACCCGCAACGGCGAAGCGGCCAGGTAGCTACCGTGCAGGTTCTGGTCGACAAAACAGATGGTGATGCCCTGGCTCCCCCGCTCCATCACCCTGACGCTGTAGACCCAGCTTTGTTCTTCGTCCGTCGCGTTGTAGGTGCCCTCGGCGCCTGCATCCTTCTCGTAGATCCGATAGGGCGTCTGGCCCAGCGTGGTGCCGTCCGGGTAGTGCCGCGGCCTCAAGGAATTGCGAAAACCGTTCACTTCCAGATGCTTCAAGATACTCAGCGCCAGCGCCTCGTCGCGGCCTTCCACCACCGAGTCGGCCAGCGACACGCTGCCCACACTCATCAAGGCAACGGCGATCAATCGCCTTACCGCACTGTCGTTGCCCCTTCGCGGATTCCGGGCGTTTCCCGGCGCCGCGTGACCTTGGCTTAACGTCATCGATCCTTGGATATTTAACCAGAAAGACAGTCCGCCCCCTCAAACCCGGGCGTTACGCGCAGGTTGCGTCGCCACCTGCTCCACGGGATGAAAGCGGTTGGCCCGGGCAAAGGTGCCGAAATCGTTGAAGCGCACGCCCATCTCGGCCATCACCTTGTGTGCGACCGGCGCCGTCAGCTGGCGGATGTAGAAGGGTTCCTTGACCACGAAATGGTGGATGCCGTGGGTGCTGCCGAAGTTGCAGCAGAAGGCCTGCAGCGGCCACATCCACCAGGGGTTGAGCACCTGGGTCTGCTGGATCACGTTGCCCGGTTCGATATCGCCGTAGTAGTGCATGTTGGAGCTGACGAAGTGCAGGCAGAAGGTGCGCAGCACGTTGGGACCGATGATCACCACCACGGCGATATCGATGCCGTGCATCAGCGCCAGGGTGTCCGGTGACCACTGGATCGGGCTGCCGAGCCACGCGGCGACGCCATTGGCCCCATGAAAACCGAGGAACAGGTACCAGGCGCCCCAGTGCAGCAGGGCCAGCGGCGCGTACACCGCCAGGGTACGGCTGAGGATGCGCAGCTTGTGCTTGGCCCCCGGCGCCCGCAGCAGGCGGATGAAGGCCGCCATCATGTTGTCCCCCACCATCAGCAGGCGGGCGATGCCCCAGGGTTCGCCGTTGGTGATGGCGCGCTCTTCGATATCGCTCTCGCTGCCGGACACCTTGTGGTGATTGAGGTGCAGGTGGCGCCGCACCCAGGGGTTGATGGTGCTCGGCCGCGCCAGCCAGACCAGCGCCAGCATCAGGTTGTGGGGCAGGCGCTGCTTGCGAAAGTACATGCTGTGGATCAGGTCGTGTTCCAGCTCGTGGGTCAGGGACGCGAAGAACGCGTTGAGCAGCAGGCACGCCCACCAAGTCAGGTAGCCACCGACATAGAGCGCCGCTGACCCCAGCATCCCGGACAGGGCAAATAGCAAAATCCCTGCGCCCAGGGCGTCCTGGTGCCGCAGCAAGGGAAAGCGCCGGCGCAGTTCATCGCCCCGGGCCAGGACCACCTGGCGAATGTGCGCCGCTCGCTGTTGTGCGTTCATCCGCTCGGGGCTTGCGCAAATACCTTGCATGATTCCATTCTCTGGTCAGTGATGTGTGCATCCTGCCCCGAGCCCCGGCTCCGGGCGCTAGCCGTAAACGCCAACCTGTTGACCGGACGCGCCAATCGCATGACCGAAGCCACTTCCCTTGCCAGCTGGACCCGCGCCTTGCGCAAGCAACTGGACGCCCTCGACCTCGACAGCGGCGCGCTGTGCCGCGAGGCCGGACTCGACCCGCAATTGATGGACGACCCCAACGCCCGCTACCCGCTGTCGGCCACCACCCGCCTGTGGCATCTCGCCGTGCAGGCCAGCGGCGACCCGGCCATTGGCCTGCGGGTGTCGCGCTTTGTCAGCCCCACCACCTTCCATGCCCTGGGCTACGCCCTGGTGGCCAGCGGCAGCCTGCGGGAAGTCTTCGAGCGCATCGTGCGTTATCACCAGGTGGTCAGCGACGCCCTGGAGCTGGCCCTGACCCGGGAAGCGGACCGCTACCGGTTCTTCCTCAAGGTGCCCGAAGGCTCGCCGCAACCGGCCTTCGAGGCCATCGACGCCTTTGCCGCGATCTACGTGCGCACCTGCCGCAACCGCCTGGGTCGCGATTACGCGCCACTCGCCGTGCAACTGCGGCGCCCCGCCCCGGAAGACCCCAGCCAATGGCACAAGGTGTTTCGTTGCCCGGTGCAATTTGCCGCGGCCGACGACTGCCTGGAATTCGGCCTGCACGATTTCGACAGCCACCTGGACGACGCCAACCCGGAACTGGCCGAGCACAACGAAGCGGTGCTCAAGCGCACCCTGTTGCAACTGCGGCCGCTGACCTGGGAGCGCAAGGTGCGCGGCGTGATCGAGGCCCAATTGCCGGAAGGCGAACCCTCCGCGGAACGCGTCGCCCAGGCCCTGCACCTGAGCCTGCGCAGCCTGCAACGGCACCTGGCGGATGAAGGCACGCGCTTCGACACCCTGCTCAACGAATGCCGGGAGAACCTCGCCCTGCTGCACCTGCGGGACCTGGAATGCTCCCTGAGCGAAATCAGCTACCTGCTGGGCTTTGCCGATGCCAGCAGCTTCAGCCGGGCGTTCAAGCGCTGGACCGGGATGACCCCGGGGCAATTTCGCGACGGTTTGCGTTGAGCCCCTGCGCCGGCCAGCCGGTTCCTACAGGTGCAGCGACGGGTGCAACCTCCACCAGTAAAAAAACCCGCGAAAAAGACTCTGCCGATCTACACTGCACAATGCATCAAATAGGATGCATTAAATAATTTTTAGTAAAAATGCATTGCATACAATGCGGAATAAATCCCATGGAAAGCCTTGGACAACTGATCCGGACCCTGCGCAAAGAGCGCAAGCTCTCGCAGCAGGCACTGGCAGCACAATACGGCATGAGCCGCGCCACCATCTCGGGGATTGAAAACAACACCATTACCGAAATCGGCTTGCGCAAGGTCGAAGCCATTCTCAATGGTTTTGGCTACGAGCTCAGCGCCGTGCCCCGCCCCCGGCAACGCCCGACCCTGGACAGCCTGAAACAGGCGCATTTCCATGACTGAGGAACAGCGGCTGCACATCCGTGTGGCCGGCATGGCGGTGGGCACTCTCGGCCGTGGCCAGGCGCAGGCGGACTCGGTTTTTACCTACAGCGACAACACCTCGCCCCGCGACGCGGTCTCGCTGACCATGCCGCCACGCCTGGCGAGCTATGGCTGGGATCGAGGCCTGCCACCGGTGTTCGATATGCACCTGCCGGAAGGTTCGCTGCGTGATGAACTGCTGCGCCGTTTCAGCAAGGCGGTGCGCGGTTTCGACGACTTCGCTCTGCTATCGATCGTGGGGCCGCACCAACTGGGTCGGGTGGCCATCAGCACAACGCAATCACCCCAGGCGCCCCTGCCGGAAACCAGCCTGAAGGACCTGTTGGTGCATGACGGTGCCGAGGGACTGTTCGAGGATCTATTGGCGACCTATGGCCAGTATTCAGGCGTTTCCGGGGTGCAGCCCAAAGTCCTGATCCGCGACAGCAGCAACAGCGTCGAACGCCTGACCCATCGCGGCGCCACTCATTTGGTGAAGGCTTTCCGCGCAGATCAATACCCCCACCTGGCCGCCAACGAATTCTTCTGCATGCGTGCGGCGCTGCATGCAGGCCTGCCGGTGCCGGAGATCGAACTCAGCCAGAATGGCCAGTTCCTGGTGGTCAAACGTTTCGACCTGAGCGCCCAGGGCTACCTGGGTTTCGAGGATTTCTGCGTGCTCAACGCCTGGCCGGCGAAAGCCAAGTACGACGGCTCCTACGAAGGCGCGGCGAAACAGATCAAGGCCTTTGTCTCCCCACACCTACTGAACCGGGCCCTGGAGTCATTCTTCAAGATCGTGGCGTTGTCGGCCGGACTGAGAAATGGCGATGCCCATCTGAAGAACTTCGGCGTGCTGTACCCCGATACGGATGTGGAAGCCCCCGTCAGCCTGGCACCGGCCTTTGATCTGGTGACCACGTCGGTCTACATCAAGGCGGACAGCCTGGCGCTATTGCTGGGAGGCTCCAAGGCCTGGCCCAAACGCCAGGCGCTGCTGCGCTTCGCCCGCACGGCCTGCAACCTCAGCGAAGGCCGCAGCCATGAACTGTTGCAACAGGTCGAGCACGGCATGGCGCAGGCGATGGGCGAGATGCAGGTCTATAGCGCGGCCCATCCCACCTTCAAGGGCATGGCCGAGGCCATGAGCGAGGCCTGGAAAACCGGTGTGGCGCGCAGCCTGACCCGTTGATCCGGTCACCGTTAAAGAACCGCAAAACCCAGTTCGAACACCGTGGCCTGGGCATCACTGGTCACCCGCACCTGACCGCCATGCAGCAGCATGATCGAGCGCACGATGGCCAGGCCCAGGCCGCCGGAATCCCCCGGTTCGGCGCGGGAGGGGTCAACCCGGTAGAAGCGGTCGAACAACCGAGGCAGATGCTCAGGGGCAATCGCCGGGCCCTGGTTGTGCACCTGCAGCCAGCACCAGCCCGCTTCGTCGCGGCGCCGCAGGCGGATCAGCGAATCCGCGTCGGCGTGGCGCACGGCGTTGGCCAGGAGGTTGCCGAGGGCCCTTTGCAGCAGTTGCTGATCGGCCAGCAGCTCGCCGTAAAAACCGTTCTCCAGACGGATTTGCCGGTCATCGGCCAGGGCTTCGAAGTAGTCGCACAACTGCGCGCCGACGCCCGAGAGTGACAGCAGCTGGCGGTCCAGCGCCGCATCGGCCTGCTCGGCCCGGGCCAGGAACAGCAGGTTCTCGGCCATGCGTCCCAGGCGCTCGAACTCCTCCATGTTGGAGGCCAGCACTTCCTGGTACTCCGCGGCGCTACGCGGCTGGTTCAGGGCAAGGCCGTTGCTGCCCAACAGGTTGTGCAACGGCGTGCGGATTTCATGGGCCAGGTCGGCGGAGAACTGCGACAAGCGCTGAAAGCTCTCTTCCAGGCGCGCCAGCATGGCGTTCAAGGCTTGCACCGGCTCGTGGAATTCGGCGGGAATGCCGGTGGTCTGCAGGCGCCGGTCGAGGCTGCGCAGATCGATCTCGCGCACCGACTCGCTGAGCTGGCGCAGCGGCAGCAAGCCCCGACGCAGTAACAGCAAGCCCAGGGCGAAGGCCAGCAAGGCCCCCAGGCCTACCGCCAGGTACAGGCGCAGGCGGTAGCTGGCGAGCATCTGCTCGCGCTCGCTGAGCACCTTCCCGGCAATCACCGTCAGGGCCTCGCCCTTGGGGCCGCTGGCCTGTCCCGCCAGCAGGGCCAGCGGAATCTGGTCGCTGCCCGGCCAGAGGAGGATGTCGCGGCGTTGCGGGCGCTGCTCACGGGCAATCGGCAGCAACTCGGGCAAGCGCTGTTGCCGGGGGTTGATGCCGATCACTGTCGAGCCATCGGCCCGCAGCACCAGCAACAGGCTTTCCTGGTTGCCCAGCATGTTCTGGTACAGCCGGGGCCGGGCTTGCAGGGCGTCCAGGCTGTCGCTGTCCTGCAGCAGGGCGCGCACCTGTTCCAGACGTCCCAACAGGGCAAGGTCGTCGCGGTAGGCGATTTCCTCGGCCAGGGAGCGGTAGAGGAACACCCCGATCACGCTGAGCACCAGGGCGCAGACCGCGGCAAAGGCCAGGGCCAGCCGCCAGGCGATGGAACTAGAGCGCTTCATCCGGGGCTTCCAGCTGGTAGCCGACGCCACGCACGGTGTGGATCAGCTTGGGCATGTAGGGATCGTCGACCTTGGCCCGCAACCGGCGCACCGCCACTTCCACCATGTTGGTGTCGCTGTCGAAATTCAGGTTCCACACCTGGGAGGCAATCAGGGTCCGCGACAGCACTTCGCCCTGACGGCTGGCCAACAGGTGCAACAGGGCGAACTCCTTGTTGGTCAGGGCGATGCGCTGGCCACCGCGGCTGACCCGACGGCGCAGCACGTCGATCTCCAGGTCAGCGATGCTGAAGGATTCAGCCTCGCGCAGCGGCCCGCGGCGCAGCAGGGTGCGGACCCGGGCCAGCAGTTCGGCGAAGGCAAAGGGCTTGAGCAGGTAGTCGTCGGCGCCCAGCTCCAGGCCACGAACCCGGTCTTCGATGGCGTCCTTGGCGGTGAGGAACAGCACCGGGGTGGCGCCGCGCTGGCGGATCAACTGCAGCAACTGCCAACCGTTGAGGCCGGGGAGCATCACGTCGAGGATGATCAGGTCGTATTCCTGCTGCTCGATGAAATGGCGCCCGTCCAGGCCGTTCAGGGCCACGTCCACGGCGAATCCGGACTCTCCCAGCCCCTTGGCCAGAAAATTCGCGGTCTTGGCTTCGTCTTCAACTACCAGCAAACGCATGGTGCACCTCGGAAATGATCGGCACAGGCTAGGCGCCCGACGCGCGCTTGCCCATTACAAACTTGTAATCCAACTGACGAGGTTCTGACGAGCACCGCTGGGTAAGGTGGCGGCCTGTCTTTCAGGAGCCTTCCCATGATCTGCAAAACCCTCGTTCTAAGCGTTGGTCTTGGCCTTGCCGGCACTGCCCTGGCGGCCCCGGAGCTTGCGCGTCACGCAGAGCTGGACCTGGCCACCGCCCGTCAGCTGGCCGACGCCAGCCTGGCCCAATGCACCGCCGTGGTGTCGGTGCTGGACCGTGGCGGCAACCTGTTGGTGACCCTGCGCGCCGATGGCGTAGGTCCGCACAACACCCTCGCCAGCCAGCGCAAGGCGTATACCGCGCTGTCCACCAAGACCCCTACCCGGCTGTTCGCCGAGCGGGCGCGCAACAACCCCGAGGCGGCCAACCTCAACACCTTGCCGGAGCTGCTGTTGCTCGGCGGCGGCATTCCCTTGTTTGCCGACAACCAGCTGGTGGGCGCGATGGGCATTGCCGGTGCGGGCGGCGCGGCGCAGGACGAGGCGTGCGCGTTACAGGCGGCACAGCGGGTGGGGTTGGCGGCCGAGACCGGACGTCAGTGAACGGGAGAGCCGCGCCCGCGTTGTGCTAATGCGCAGCCTCGCGGGCTCGGCAGCGGCTACAGAGTCTGTTGTTTGTTCAATCGAGAAAGGAGTGGGACATGAATATTTTGCGTAATAGCCTGGCGGCCATCGGCCTCTGCGGTCTGTCGAGCCTGGCCCTGGCGGCGGGCAATCCCTTGAGCGTGCATGTGCTGAACCTGGAGAACGGCCTGCCCTCGCCAGGAGTCAAGGTGACCCTGGAGCAGCATGTGGGCCAGGACTGGAAAGCCCTGTCCAGCGGCGTGACCAACGAGCAGGGGCGGATCAGTGAGCTGTTTCCCGCTGGCCAGGCGCTGACGGCGGGTGAATACCGGGTGGTGTTCAAGACCGGCGAATACTTCAAGCAGGCCAAGCGTGACACCTTCTTCCCGGAGATTCCGGTGATCTTCGAGGTCAAGCAGACCGAGCAGCACTACCACATTCCGTTGTTGCTCAGTCCATATGGCTTCTCGACCTATCGCGGTTCGTAGGAACCCGCTGCTGACGAGGGCGGTCTTACGGGCTCCTTCGCTGGCAAGCCAGCGCCTACAGGCCGGCCAGGGCGCGCAGGCGCTCGGTGTCGAGGATTTCGATCTCGCCGTAGCTCAAGCGCAGGATGCCCTGGTGCTGCAGGTCCTTGAGGATCTGGTTAGTGGTCTGGCGCGACAGCGAGAGCATCAGCGCCAGTTGCTCCTGGGGCAGTTGCAGCAGGCTGCGACTTTGGCTGACTTCGCCGTAGCCGCCGGCCATCGCCAGCAGGCGACTGGCCACCCGCGCCGGCGCCGGCATCAGGCTCAGTTGTTCCAGGTTGATGAAGGCCAGGCGCAGTTTGTGGCTCATCAACAGCGCGAACTGGCGCCAGTACTGCGGCTGTTGCTCCAACAGTTGCAGCAGGTTCGACTGCGGCACCTGAAGCAGGGTGCAGGCACCCTCGGCGTAGGCATCGTGGGTGCGCGGCTGGCCGTCGAACAGGCTGATCTCGCCAAACCAGTGCGGCGCTTGCATGAGGCTGAGCAAGGCTTCCTTGCCCTGCTCGCTGACGGCTCCCACCCGCACCGTCCCTTCCAGCACCGCGTACAAGCCGCAGGGCGGATCGCCGCGCAGAAACAGGCATTGCCCCGGCGCCAAGCGGCGCAGGCGGGCACCGCCGAGCAAACTATTCTGTAAGGAATCCGGCAGGTGGCTGAACCACTGGCCGGTCATCAGGCAGTCACGCCACTGCTGCATGTCCATGAACAGGTTTTTTCCTCAAGGCATCGGCGTGATTGTCGCCTAGCTGACAGTGCCGTGATCGGCGGCCGGGCATGATCGGGCCACCCTAACGGAGGAACAACAATGAAAAGCCTCGTTGATCATCTGAGTCAATACGCCGCCTACCACCGCGACCCGCGCAATATCGCCAGCCACTTTATCGGCATTCCCATGATCGTTCTGGCGGTGGCGGTGCTGCTGTCCCGTCCCGCCTGGCCGCTGGCGGGCATCGTGCTGTCGCCGGCCGTGCTGCTGGCCCTGGCCTCGGCGCTGTTCTACCTGCGCCTGGAGTTGCGCCTGGGCGTGTTGATGAGTGTGCTGATGGGGCTCTCGGTGTGGGCCGGTCAGGTACTGGCGGCGCAAAGCACCGGACTCTGGTTGAGCTGCGGCCTGGGCCTGTTCGTGATCGGTTGGGTGATCCAGTTCATCGGCCATTACTACGAAGGCCGCAAGCCGGCCTTTGTCGATGATCTGTCGGGCTTGATCGTCGGCCCGCTGTTCGTGGTGGCCGAACTGGCGTTCCTGCTGGGACTGCGCCATGACTTGAAACAGGCCATCGAGCAGCGTTCGGGCCCGGTGGCCCTGCGTCAGAAGAAAGCCATGGTTTGAAGCACCCGGCGGCAAGCCGCCCCGGGGCCCGCACGCAAACGAAAAAGCCCCCGGACCGGGCGAAGGTCCGAGGGCTGTTCGGGTCGGCAGGCGTGCGCCTGCACCGCCCTAGAGGCTGCTGTGCTTCTGCCAGACCTTGGGCTTGAAGAACAGCGTCTCGCCACGGGCCAGGCCGATCAGGCTGTCGTGGTCTTTCACCACTTCGGCCTCGATCAGTTCGCTCTGGCCTTCGACCTTGAGGGTGACCCGGGTGGTGGCGCCCAGGGGACGGATGTCGCGCACTTCGGCGGCGTGATGGTCTTCCAGTTCCGAACGCGACAGCGACACTTCGTGGGGACGGAACAGCACGTGGTTGTCCTCCCCCAGGTGCAGGCGGTTGGAGTCACCCAGGAAGTGGTAGACGAAGTCGCTGGCCGGGTTCTCGTAGACGTCCCCCGGGGAGCCGATCTGTTCGATCACACCCTTGTTCATCACCACGATGCGGTCGGCCACTTCCATGGCTTCTTCCTGGTCGTGGGTAACGAACACCGAAGTCAGGTTGATGTCTTCGTGCAGCCGCGCCAGCCAGCGCCGCAGCTCCTTGCGCACCTTGGCGTCGAGGGCGCCGAAGGGCTCGTCCAGCAGCAGCACCTTGGGCTCCACCGCCAGGGCGCGGGCCAGGGCGATACGCTGGCGCTGGCCGCCGGACAGCTGCTCCGGGTAGCGGTCGGCGAGCCAGTCCAGCTGCACCATGTTCAGCAGCTCATGGACCTTCTCGGCGATCTTGCTCTCGCTGGGACGCTGGTGCTTGGGCTTCATGCGCAGGCCGAAGGCGACGTTGTCGAACACGCTCATGTGGCGGAACAGGGCGTAGTGCTGGAACACGAAACCGACGTTGCGATCGCGCACGTCGTGGCCGGAAACGTCCTCGCCGTGGAACACGATGCTGCCGTCGTCCGGCGTTTCCAGGCCGGCGATGATCCGCAGCAGGGTGGTCTTGCCGCAGCCGGACGGGCCCAGCAGGGCCACCAGCTCGCCGCTGTGGATATCCAGGTTGATGCTGTTGAGGGCCTTGAAGGCGTTGAAGTTCTTGCTGACGTTACGGACTTCGATCGACATGACTTATTCCTCCGCGGCGCTGGCGCGCAGGCGGTTGATTCGGGATTCGCTCCACTGCTTGAGCAGCAGGATGAACAACGCAAGGATCAGCAACAGGCTGGCGACGGCAAACGCGGCCACGTGGTTGTACTCGTTGTAGAGGATTTCCACGTGCAGCGGCAGGGTGTTGGTGACCCCGCGAATGTGCCCGGACACCACCGACACCGCGCCGAATTCGCCCATGGCCCGGGCGGTACAGAGCACCACGCCATAGATCAGGCCCCATTTGATGTTGGGCACGGTGACGTGCCAGAACATCTGCCAGCCGTTGGCCCCCAGCAACCTGGCGGCCTCCTCTTCCTGGGTGCCCTGCTCCTGCATCAGCGGAATCAGCTCCCGGGCGACGAAGGGCACGGTGACGAAGATGGTCGCCAGGACGATGCCCGGCAAGGCGAAGACGATCTGGATGTCGTGATCCGAAAGCCACGGGCCGAACAGGCCCTGGGCGCCGAACATCAGCACATAGACCAGGCCGGCGATCACCGGCGACACCGAGAACGGCAGGTCGATCAGGGTCACCAGGATGCTCTTGCCACGGAACGAGTACTTGCTCACGCACCAGGCGGCGCTAACCCCGAACACCAGGTTCAGGGGCACCGAGATCAGCACCGCGATCACCGTGAGTTTCAGCGCCGACAAGGCATCGGGCTCGAAGATCGCTTCAAAGAACGCACCGATGCCCAGCTTCAGGCCCTGGGACACCACGATGAACAGCGGCAGCAGCAGGAACAGGGCGAAGATCAGCCAGCCCAGGCCAATCAGCACCCGCCGCGAGGTGGCGCTGCCACGGCGGGCGGCGTTGGCCGACGAGGCGGCGATAGACGATTGAGACATGGATCGCGCCTCCTTATGGACGTTCGATGCGCCGCTGCAGCAGGTTGATCAGCAGCAACAGGACAAAGGAAACCACCAGCATCAATACGCCGATGGAGGTGGCGCCGGTGTAATCGTACTGGTCGAGCTTGACCATGATCAGCAGCGGCAGGATCTCGGTCTTCATCGGCATGTTGCCGGCGATGAAGATCACCGAACCGTACTCGCCGACGCCCCGGGCGAAGGCCAGGGCAAAGCCGGTGAGCCAGGCCGGCAGCAACGCCGGCACCAGGATATGGCGGAACACCTGCCAGGGCTTGGCGCCAAGGCAGGCGGCGGCCTCTTCCACCTCTCGGGGGATGTCCGCCAGCACCGGCTGCACCGTGCGCACCACAAATGGCAGGGTGACGAAGGTCAGCGCCAGGGTGATACCCAGGGGCGTGTAGGCGATCTTGAAGCCCAGGTCGGTGGCGAACTGTCCCACCAGGCCGGTGGGCGCGTAGAGCGCGGTCAGGGCAATGCCGGCCACGGCGGTGGGCAGGGCGAACGGCAGGTCGATCATGGCATCGATGACCTTGCGCCCGGGGAAGCTGTAGCGCACCAGGACCCAGGCCAGCAGGGTGCCGATGACGCCGTTGATCATGGCCGCATAGAGCGCGGTACCGAAGCTCAGCTTGAGCGCGGCGAGCACCCGTGGCGCCGAAATGATCGCCCAGAACTGTTCCCAGGTGAGTTGCGCGGCATGCACGAACATCGCCGCCAGGGGGATGAGCACAATCAGGCTGAGGTACACCAAGGTGTAGCCCAGCGTCAGCCCGAAGCCGGGTATGACGGGGGAGATACGACGCGACATAAAAGTCCTTGGTTAACGGAGCGGATACGCAAAGCCCGCAACTGAATGCGGGCTCTACCTGGTAGGAGCCGGCTTGCCGGCCAAGGGGCCTGCAGCCTGGTGTGGCCCTTGAGGGCGCCTTCGCTGGCAAGCCAACTCCTACAACAGGTTTACTGGGCCGTGTAGATCTGGTCGAACACACCACCGTCGTTGAAGAATTTCGGTTGGGCAGTCTTCCAGCCGCCGAAGTCCTTGTCGATAGTCACCAGGTCAAGTTTGGGGAACTGCTGGGCGTATTTGGCGGCGACGTCCTTGTCCCGCGGGCGGTAGAAGTTCTTCGCGGCAATTTCCTGGCCGGCCGGGCTGTACAGGTGCTTGAGGTAGGCCTCGGCGATCTCGGTGTTGCCTTTCTTCTCGGCGTTCTTGTCCACCACCGCCACTGGCGGCTCGGCAAGGATTGACAGCGAAGGCACGACGATGTCGAACTTGTCGGCGCCGCCGTCTTCCTTGAGGGCCAGGAAGGCTTCGTTTTCCCAGGCCAGCAACACGTCGCCCTGACCGTTGTTGACAAAGGTGATGGTCGAGCCGCGGGCGCCGGTGTCCAGCACCGGTACGTGCTTGAACAGCTCCTTGACGTATTCCTGGGCACGGGCCTCACTACCGCCGGCCTTCAGGCCATAGGCCCAGGCAGCGAGGAAGTTCCAGCGCGCGCCGCCGGAGGTTTTCGGGTTGGGGGTGATCACCGAGACGTCTTTCTTGATCAGGTCGCCCCAGTCCTTGATGCCCTTGGGATTGCCCTTGCGCACCAGGAACACGATGGTCGAAGTGTAGGGCGTGCTGGCGTCGGGCAGGCGTTTTTGCCAGTCCGCCGGCAGGGTCTTGCCGAGCTTGGCGATTTCGTCGATGTCACCGGCCAGGGCCAGGGTCACCACGTCGGCGCGCAGGCCGTCGATCACCGCCCGGCCCTGTTTGCCGGAACCACCGTGGGACTGCTGGATCTTCACGTTGTCGCCGGGATGCGATTGCTTCCAGAAGCTTGTGAACTCGGCGTTGTAGTCCTGGTACAGCTCGCGGGTCGGGTCGTAGGACACGTTGAGCAGCTCGTAATCCTTGGCAACGGCGGAACCGGCAAAAACGGCGCTGGCGAGGGCGGCCAGGGCATAACGGCGAATCGACGACATGATGGAGCTCCCGAATTTTTTTAAAGTGCTGGCATTTTTCTTATGGCGAATCAGGCCCGCATTCGTGGGCGAATGCTGGGGTTCAGACTGGGGGTCATGGATGACGCCCTCCGGTTGTCCAGTCGGGCCTCTCGATCACGAGAGGGTGATGCGGTCTTCGACTGCGCTGCAGTCAGCTGGGTTTGTTGCCGGGCTGTTGCAGGCGGAATTTTTCCTTGCGTTCGATCTGCACGACCTGGGCGTTGTGCACGGTGATTTCCACCGCGCCAAAGCGCAGGTCGCGCAGGGCGCTTTGAATTTCCCGCAAGATGGTTGCTTCGTCCTGGCCGTCAACGCTACGTAGAGATGCGCTCATGGTGCTGCTCCTGAGTGAAAGGTGCCTGGCAGTGGCGGCACTGCTTGCGGCGTGGGAGCAATAGTAGATAGGCGCGGATATTCTTAAAAATACTGTTTAAGAATGTTTATATAACCAGAAAAATTATTCGACCTGACAGCAGCTTAGCCCCCTGTAGCCGCTGCCGAGCCTGCGAGGCTGCGACAAGGCCGTCAGGCCTTCAGCGGTCTACAACATTTGCGCCCGCGTTGCGGTCGTTCGCAGCTTCGCAGGCTCAGCAGCGGCTACAAGGGTTGGTGGAGGCCGTTTGGTCGGCGCGCCCGTCCGGGCTGGGCCTGGGAACTCCCCTGGCCATGGCGCATTCGATCCTGTAGCCGCTGCCGAGCTTTCGCGAGGCTGCGACAAGGCCCGCAGGGCCTTGCCTGGCGATCCATAGAGGACCCCTTGACGTCCTGACATCGCCGCAACCGCTGTGTCGGAGTGGCGCCCAGCTCGTTCGCAGCCTGCGGCAGCGGCTACAGGGGTATCAACGGATGGCGGGGGCATTGCTCCAGTCGAGCTGCTCTGCCGGCACCGGCCGGCCGAACCAGTAGCCCTGGCCCAGGTCACAGTCGTGTTCGAGCAGGAACCGCGCCTGCTCCGCTTGCTCGATACCCTCGGCGTGAACCTGCATGCCCATGCTCTGGGCCAGGGCGATGATCACCCGAGAGATCGCCGCATCGTCTTCATCGAACGGCAGGCCGGCGACAAAACCCTGGTCGATCTTGAGCTTCTGTACCGGCAGGCGCTTGAGGCGCAGCAAGGACGAGTAGCCGGTACCGAAGTCATCGATGGCCAGGCGAATGCCCAGTTCACGCAGACGGTGCATCTGCTCCAGCGCCACCTCGGGATCGTCCATGACCGCGCTTTCGGTGACCTCCAGTTCCAGGTAGGCCGGGTCCAGGCCGGTGTCGTGCAGCACCTGGGCCACCTGCTGATAGAGCTCGCTGCGCGCGAACAGACGGGTCGATACGTTCACCGCGACAAACGACAGCACCACACCTTCAGCCTGCCATTGGCACATCTGCCGGCAGGCCTGCTGCATGACCCAGGCGTCGATCTCGGCAATCATCCCGGTGCGTTCGGCAATCGGAATGAACTCCGCCGGGGACACCAGGCCGCGTTGCGGATGCTCCCAACGCACCAGGGCCTCGACGCCGATCAGGCGACTGTTCTTGAGATCGTGCACCGGCTGGTAGTAGACCCGCAGTTCCTGCTGCTCCAGGGCCCGGCGCAGTTCGAAGGCAATCTCCACCCGTTGCTGGGCATGGGCGGTGAGTTCCTCGGTGTACAGGGCATAGCCGTTGCGCCCGGCGCTCTTGGCCTTGAACAGCGCCGCATCGGCGTTGCGCAGCAACTGGCTGGCGCTCAGGGCGTCACTGGGGAACAGACTGATGCCGATGCTGGCGTTGATCACCACCTGCTGTTCACCCAGCTGGAAGGGCTCCTTGAGGCCGTCGATGATGCGCTGCGCCAGGGCCGCGGCCTGCACCAGTTGCGGGCAGCTTTCGGCCAGCACTGCGAACTCGTCGCCTCCCAGACGCGCCAGGGTCATGCCCGGGCCGAACATGCCTCCCAGGCGCTCGCCCACGGCCTTGAGCAACTGGTCGCCGACGTTGTGACCGAGGCTGTCGTTGATCATCTTGAAATGATCCAGGTCGATCATCAGCATCGCGCAGCCGCGCTTGTGGATCTGCGCCGAGGCCAGGGCCTGTTCGGCACGATCGGTGAACAGCAGGCGGTTGGGCAGGTCGGTCAAGGGGTCGTGGTGGGCCAGGTGGGCCAGTTCGTGCTCGGAATCCTTGATCGCACTGATGTCGGAGAACACCGCGACATAGTGGGTGAGCTCGCCCTGCTCATCGCGGATCGCGCGAATGCTCTGCCATTGCGGGTAGATCTCGCCGCTCTTGCGTCGATTCCAGATTTCGCCGCTCCATTCGCCGGTTTTCTGCAGCGAGTCGAACATCGCCTTGTAGAAGTCCGGCGAATGGTGGCCGGACTTGAACAGGCTCGGCTGGCGACCCAGCACTTCTTCGCGCTGGTAGCCGGTGATCTCGATGAAGGCGCGATTGACGTGGACGATCTGGCCCTGGGTATCGCTGACCAGCACGCCCTCGCGGGTGCAGTCGAACACTGCCGCCGCCTGGCGCAGGCGCTCGCGATCCTTCTGCTGATGGCGCAACCAGCGGTCGGCGCCCATGACTCGCAACAGGCGGGCCCGGGCAAAGAAGATCAGCACCGCGCTGACCAGTGCCCAGGCGTAGCCACTGACCTCGTGCCAGTAGGCCTGATCGGCAAATTCATCGAAGAAACTGCTCAGTAAATAACCACTGAACTGCAGCCAGATCAGGGACAGCAGCAGATAGAGCAGCGCGGCACGCAAGCCATTGCGATAAGAAACCGACATAAGTCCGTCTATTTCCACACGAAAAGTTCGGGATTATAGAGGAAGAAACATGCCGCCACTCTTATCTGAAAGGGCGACTGGTTTTCTCCGCGGGCTTGGTGATAATGCCTGGGCTGTTTTTTTCTTTATCGAGGGCCTTATCGCCTATGTGGTACGAAGGTTTACTTGGCTTGTCCGCCTGGCAACTGGTGGCAGTCACTCTGTTGATGACCCACGTGACCATCGTTGCGGTCACGATCTATCTGCATCGCTATTCCGCGCACCGTTCCCTGGAACTCAACGCCGGCCTGAAACACTTCTTCCGCTTCTGGCTGTGGCTGACCACGGCGCAGAACACCCGCGAGTGGACCGCCATCCACCGCAAGCACCACGCCAAGTGCGAGACCGTCGATGACCCCCACAGCCCGGTGATCAAGGGCCTGTCCACGGTGCTGCGCAAGGGCGCCGAGCTGTATCGCGAAGAGGCCAAGAACCCGGAAACCCTGCGCATCTACGGCAAGAACTGCCCGGAAGACTGGATCGAGCGCAACCTCTACAGCCGCTACAAGCTGGGCGGTATCGCGCTGATGGCGGTCATCGACCTGCTGCTGTTCGGCACCATCGGCATCACCATCTGGGCGATCCAGATGATGTGGATTCCATTCTGGGCCGCCGGCGTGATCAACGGCCTGGGCCACGCCGTCGGCTACCGCAACTTCGAATGCCGCGACGCCGCCACCAACCTGGTGCCCTGGGGCATCATCGTCGGCGGCGAAGAACTGCATAACAACCATCACACCTACCCCAACTCGGCCAAGCTCTCGGTGAAGAAGTGGGAGTTCGACATGGGCTGGGCCTGGATCAAGGTCTTCAGCTTCCTGCGCCTGGCCAAGGTCCAGCGCGTAGCGCCCATCGCCCACCGGGTCGAAGGCAAGGGCCACCTGGACATGGACACTGCCATGGCCATCCTCAACAACCGGTTCCAGATCATGGCCCAGTACCGCAAGCTGGTGATCGGCCCGCTGGTGAAGCAGGAGCTGGCCAAGGTCGATCACTCGGTGCGCCACCAGTTCCATCGCGCCAAGCGCCTGCTGTCCCGGGAAACCAGCCTGCTGGAAGACCGCCACCACCTGCGCATCCAGACCATGCTGGAACACAGCCAGGCGTTGAAGGTGATCTACGAAAAGCGCCTGGCCCTGCAGCAGATCTGGGTCAAGACCAGCGCCAACGGCCACGACATGCTGGCGGCGATCAAGGACTGGGTGCACGAGGCCGAGGCCAGCGGTATCCAGTCCCTGCGGGACTTCGCCAATCAGCTAAAAACCTACTCCCTGCGTCCTACCGCAGCCTGAGCCAAAGCCCCTCGCCACAAGCCGGCGAGGGGCGACTGCGACCGTCCGGCGGGCGCGCCAAGTATCGCCGCAACGGCTGGGAACTTAGCGTCCGATCCCCTATCTCACTGAACACTTCGCCACCCAGGCGGGCTTGGTTGTGGCCGCTGTCGAACTTGGCGCGGCACGCCCTTTGAGATCTGTGCCGATGGTCAATAAGAATTCACACACTCCATCTTCGCTTCCCCAGTGGCCCGAAGCCGCGCAAACCCTGATGGCCCTGATGCATGCACAGGGCGAAGTCGCCCGCCTGACCGAGCGCGAGCAGCTGTTCAGCGCCCTGCTGGTCAGCGTCAATGCAGTGCTCTGGGCCTTCGATTGGGACAACCGCCAGGTGCTGTACGTCAGCCCGGCCTATGAACGGATCTTCGGTCGCCCGGCAGGCCTGCTGCTGGCGGACTTCAACCAGTGGCGCGACAGCATCTACCCCGACGACCTGGAATACGCCGAGCGCAGCCTGGCCCAGGTCCTGGACAGGGGCGCGGTGGAAGATCGCGAGTACCGCATCATCGATGCCCAGGGGCAGGTGCGCTGGCTCAGCGACAAATGCTTCATCAACCGCAACACCGAACCCGGGCAGCGGCTGATCGTGGTGGGCATTGCCGAAGACATCACCGAAAAGAAGCAGTTGGAAGCCGAGCTGCAACGCCTGGCCACCACTGATGTGCTGACCCAAAGCAGCAACCGCCGGCACTTCTTCGAATGCGCCAACCGCGAGTTCGAACAGGCACGCCGGCAAGGTTTACCCCTGGTCTTTCTGTTGCTGGACATCGATGACTTCAAGGTGATCAACGACACCTACGGCCATCCCGAAGGCGACATCGTTCTGCAGCGCATTGCCGAGAGCGGACGGGCTGCACTGCGTCGGGGAGACCTGTTCGGGCGCATCGGCGGTGAAGAGTTCGCGGCGGTGTTTCCCGGCTGCAGCGCGGACATGGCCCATCAGGTCGCCGAACGCCTGCAGCGCGAGATTCAGCGGCAGACCTTCAGTTGCCAGGGCCAGACCTTCAACATCACCATCAGCCAGGGGCTGAGCAGCCGGCGCCGCGAAGATGAAAGCCTCGACAGCCTGTTCGCCCGGGCCGATGCGGCGATGTACCAAGCCAAGCGCCAGGGCAAGAACCGCATCGTCAGCGGATAACCACCCGCGCCCCATCCGTGGGAGCTGGCTTGCCAGCGAACAGGCCCTAAAGACCCACAACGCGGTGGCGAATGTCTTCGCCGGCGAGCCGGCGGCTAAAGAGGATCAGCCCTTGCGCAGGCGGGAAAGCTCCGGCAAGCCGACTTTCAGCAGGCGCGCCGTCTTGCTGCGGGCCACCTCCTCCACCCCTTCATGTTCGGTCAGCCGCGCCAGTTGCGCCGCCAGGTTCATCACCAGGGCTTCGCGGGAATAGACCCCTCCGCCCAACTGGTAGATCGAGGCGATCAGTTCACGCAGCTCCAGGGGCATGCGCCAGCGAGTGCGCAGCGCCGAACCATAGGCGGCACCGAAGCGCTCCAGGGCATCACCGATTTCTTCCTGCTCATCCAGTTCGCCACCGGCCTGCTTCCACTCTTGCAGACAACGCAGCAATGCCAGATCGCCCAACCGGTGCAACAGGCCCGCGCAATAGCAACGCTCCTGATCCAGGTCCAGCAGGCGGGCCAGGGTCCGACCATATTCCGCCGTGTGCAGGGACAACTCCCAGTAGCGCTCGGCATAGTCAGCCAGGGCCGGCTCGCTCAGCCGCGCGCTACGCTTGAGGGCCAGGCCCAGAATCAGGTTCATGCTCTGCCCGGTACCCAGCCGGTGCAGGGCCTGGGACAGGGTCTGTACGCCTTCACCGTTGTGTTGCGCGGCACTGTTGGCGGCGCAGATCAGCACGGCAGTGATCTGGGGATCGGTGCGGATCTCCTCCTCCAGCAGCTTGAGGTCCAGTCCGTCGGGGTTGAGGCTGCGCTTGACCGCCAATTGCACATCGGTCAGCAGCGGCGCGCCATCGGCGATCTCGCGACGGCGTTCAAGAAAGGTCCACAGGGTCATGCCCGGGGCCAGGGTCGGCACCTCGCAGGCAACCTCCTGGCCAGCATCCAGCAGCAGCCCCTGCAGGCGCTGGGTCAGGCTTTCCATGTTCAAGGGTTTGGTCAGGTAGGCCGTGGGTGCCAGAGGCAAGGCCTCGCGCACGCTGGCACTGTCGCTGCGCACGCTGAGCAGAATGAATGGCTGCAACGGGTTGCGCTTGCGCTGGCGCACGGAGCGCAGCAAGGCGAGACCGTCGATGCCCGGCAACTCCCAGTCGGCAATGATCAGGTCATAAGGTTTGGCGCTCAACAGTTCCAGGGCTTCCTGACCGTCGGCACACAGATCCAGACGCGCGTCACAGCGCACGTTGAGCAGCACTTGCTTGAGCAAATCGCGAGACCAGGGATCGGCCTCGGCAATCAGCACACGAGGTACAGCGGGTAAATCAACAGCGGTCATGCAGCACGCTCCCTAGGCAATCCTTTGCACCTTAGTCAATGCACGGGCTTCCATACAGCGCAAATCCCCTATGGACCGCCTGGGGATGAAAAAAACCCGCCGAAGCGGGTTTTTTTGTCGATCAGGTCACAGCAGCAACCACTCAGAGTTCAGCGAAGCACTCTTCGATGATGGCCAGGCCTTTATCCAGTTGCTCGTCCGGCGAGGTCAGCGGAACCAGGACCCGCAACACGTTGCCGTAGGTGCCGCAGGACAGCAGGATCAGCCCCTTGTCGCGAGCCTTGGCCACGACCTGAGCCACAGCAGCGGCGTTCGGCTTGTGGCTGTCGCCGTTCTCGAACAGTTCCACCGCGATCATCGCGCCCAGGGCGCGCACTTCGCCGATCACCGGGTACTTGGCCTGGATGGCCTTGAGGCCGGTCACCAGACGCTCGCCCACCGCCTTGCAGCGATCGAGCAGGTGCTCTTCTTCGAACACTTCCATCACCGCCAGAGCGGCGGCACAGGCGATCGGGCTACCGGCGTAGGTGCCGCCCAGGCCGCCTGGAGCGATGGCGTCCATGTATTCGGCCTTGCCGCAGACACCGGCCAGCGGGAAGCCGCCAGCGATGGATTTGGCGAAGGTGGTCAGGTCGGCGGCAACACCCATCTGTTCCATGGCGAAGAAGGTGCCGGTACGGCCCGCGCCGGTCTGCACTTCGTCGGCGATCAGCAGGATGCCGTGCTGATCGCACAGGGCGCGCAGGCGCTTCATGAACTCTTTGGGCGCGACGTAGAAACCGCCTTCGCCTTGCACCGGCTCAATGATGATGGCAGCGATATCACGTGGCTCAGCGTCATTTTTGAAGATGCGCTCGATGCTGGCGATAGAGTCGTCGATGCTCACGCCATGCAGTTCGTTGGGGTACAGCGCACGGAAGATACCGCCTGGCATCAGGCCCATGCCGGCCGAGTAAGGCACGACTTTACCGGTCAGGCCCAGGGTCATCATGGTGCGGCCATGGTAGGCGCCAGTGAAGGCGATCACGCCGGCGCGGCCAGTGGCGGCACGGGCGATCTTCACGGCGTTTTCCACGGCTTCGGAACCGGTGGTCACCAGCAGGGTTTTCTTGGCGAAGTCACCCGGAACCTTGGCGTTGATTTTCTCGCACAGTTCCACGTAAGGCTCGTAGGCCAGAACCTGGAAGCACGTGTGGGTCAGCTTGTTCAACTGCTCGGTCACCGCGGCGATGATTTTCGGGTGCACGTGACCGGTGTTCAGTACCGCGATACCGCCGGCGAAGTCGATGAACTCGCGGCCTTCAACGTCGGTGACGGTGGCGTTCTTCGCGCTGTCGGCGAAGATCGGGTGAATCTGGCCAACACCGCGTGGTACAGCGGCTTCACGGCGTTTCATCAAGGATGCGTTGGTCTTGCTCATAGTGTCCTCATTCACCGCTGCTACAGCGGTGTGATTCAAGGGTTGCGGGGCGGGGAAGCGCCTGCGACAGCATGCGATGATCGACTGCCGGAGCGGTCCCGGGCCACCTTGAAAAAGTGCGTTTTTAAAGCGGCGCCAGGGGACAGCGCTCTCGTGCCCCCGGCGCTTGAAACCGGATCAGATACCCAGGCAGAGGTATTTGATTTCCAGGTAATCCTCGATCCCGTACTTGGAGCCTTCACGGCCCAGGCCCGAAGCCTTGATGCCACCGAACGGCGCCACTTCGTTGGAGATCAGGCCGGTGTTGACCCCGACCATGCCGTATTCCAGGGCCTCGGCCACACGGAACACACGACCCAGGTCGCGGGCGTAGAAGTACGACGCCAGGCCGAACTCGGTGTCGTTGGACATGGCGATGACTTCGGCTTCGTCTTTGAAGCGGAACAGCGGCGCCAGCGGGCCGAAGGTTTCTTCCTTGGCCACGGCCGCGTCTTTCGGCACGTTGACCAGGATGGTCGGCTCAAAGAAGTTGCCTTCCATCGGCTTGCCACCGGCCAGCAGGGTCGCGCCTTTTTTCAGGGCGTCGGCGATGTGTTCCTGGACCTTGGCCACGGCTTTTTCATCGATCAGCGGGCCGGTGGTGGTGCCTTCTTCCAGACCGTTGCCGATCTTCAGCTTGGCCACCGCCACTTTCAGCTTCTCGGCGAAGGCGTCGTAGACCGAATCCTGGATGTACAGGCGGTTGGCGCAGACGCAGGTCTGACCGTTGTTGCGGTACTTGGAGATGATCGCGCCTTCGACGGCCTTATCCAGGTCGGCGTCGTCGAACACGATGAACGGCGCGTTGCCGCCCAGTTCCAGGGAAACTTTCTTGATGTCCTTGGCGCATTCGGCCATCAGCTGGCGACCGATTTCGGTGGAGCCGGTGAACGACAGCTTGCGCACGATCGGGTTGCTGGTCAGCTCGCCGCCGATGTCGCCGGCACTGCCGGTGACCACGCTGAGCACGCCTTTCGGAATCCCGGCGCGGTGCGCTAGTTCCACCAGGGCCAGAGCCGAGAACGGGGTTTGCGAAGCGGGCTTGATGACCATGGTGCAACCGGCGGCCAGGGCCGGGCCGGCTTTACGGGTGATCATCGCCGCCGGGAAGTTCCACGGGGTGATGGCGGCGGTCACGCCGATCGGCTGCTTGATCACGATCAGGCGCTTGTCCGGCTGATGGCCCGGGATCACGTCACCGTAGATGCGCTTGGCTTCTTCGGCGAACCATTCGATGAAGGAGGCGGCGTAAGCGATTTCGCCCTTGGCTTCGGCCAGCGGCTTGCCCTGCTCCAGGGTCATCAGGCGACCCAGGTCGTCCTGGTTTTCGATCAGCAATTCATACCAGCGGCGCAGCCTGGTGGCGCGCTCCTTGGCGGTCAGGGCACGCCAGGCCGGCAGGGCCTTGTCGGCGGCTTCGATGGCGCGGCGGGTTTCGGCGGCGCCCATCTTGGGTACGGTACCGAGGATTTCACCGGTAGCGGGGTTGTTGACCTTGATCGTCTGACCGTTGTCCGCGTCAACCCAAGCTCCATCGATGAAGGCTTGTTGGCGGAACAACTGGGCGTCTTTGAGCTGCATGTCGGCTTCCTTAACAGCACCGCGCATACGCGGGGCGAATTGTGATTGTAAAAAAGGCGCCCTGTCAGGCATGGACCGCGCTGGCGCGTCTGCAAGCCCTGGACAAAGCTGCCGTCAGGAAAATCGTTCACTGGGTAAAAGCACGAAAATGTCGCACACAAGGATAGACGTGCGCTTGGGCACCCAGGCAAGAGCGTTTGAAATCTCAAACGAATCCTAGGGTCAACAGGGGTAAAGGACAATAGGCTGTTCGAAAAAAAGAACGTAAACGTCCTTCAGGTTAAAAATTTCAGATCAACGTCACTCGCAACCGCCGAAAAGACAACGCCCCCGGGGCCTGCAGACCGCGGGGGCGTTGGCGTGACGCCAGGGAAAGGATCAGCTACTGAACGACTTGAGCACCGTCAACAGGCTGGTGAGGTTGTCGGCCACGCCGCCCTGGGCGACTTTCTCGGTGGCTGCCGCTCCGGCGGTGGTGTCGACGCTGTAGATCTGCATCACGCCCTGGTTGGTGGCCGCCTGGGCCAGGGTGTTTTGCTGCTGCTGGGCCGACACCGAGTTCTGGAACAGGATGGCCACGGACTGGCCCATGGACTGGTAGACGGTGCCCATCGCCATGGCCGGTGCTTCGGCAACGACCTTGACGTTGGTCTGGGTCACGGCATCGGTGATTTGCGGACTGACTGTGCTCATAAAAACTCCATTTTTTCAGCAGGAAAGTTCAACGGGAAATCAGGCGCTCAGCCACTCAGCTCTGGAAGGACTTGAGCACCGTCAGCAGGCTGGTGAGGTTGTCGGAGACCCCGCCCTGGGCAACCTTCTCGGTGGCGGCGGCGCCGGCGGTGGTGTCGACGCTGTAGATCTGCATCACGCCCTGGTTGGTCGCGGCCTGGGCCAGGGTGTTTTGCTGCTGCTGCGCCGAGACCGAGTTCTGGAACAGGATCGCGGTGGCCTGGGCCATGGATTGGTAGATGGTGCCCATCGCCATGGCCGGCGCTTCGGCGACGACTTTGACGTTGGTCTGGGTGACGGCATCGGTGATTTGTTCGTTTACAAGTGGCATGGCTCAACTTCCTTTGTTAGTACACGGAGCATTCCGTGTCTTTGAGTGAACGTGGCAGCCGTTTTGCTGTGAACCGCCAGGCCTGGGACCCTCGGCTTATTTCAGGGGGGACTCATTGCCCGGCAGCGGCGAGCACCTGCTTGAGGGTGTCCTCGACTTTCTGCGACAACTCGGCCATGCGCGCCTCGACGGCGACTTTCACCTCCTGCTGCACCAGGGCGCTGATCATCGCCTTGAGGGCTGGATCGTCGGCAGGGGCCAGGGCGGGAGTGGGTGTGGCGGCCGCGGCCTTGTCCGAACTCGGCGCTGCTGCCGGTTCCGATACGGCACTCGGCGCAGCGGTGGCGGCAGCGGCCTGGCTCTCGGCCACCGCCTGCAGTTGACGCAGCACCAGTTCGCGCGCCTGGGGATCGGCCCGATCGACGCCGACACCCGACAACTGCTCGATGATCTTGCGCGTGCGCTGCTCATCGGCCTCTATCAGCTCGACGGCCCGCTGCCGCGCCTGATCAACGCTCTGTTGCGCAGACTTGGACATGTCCAGCGGCTTGTTTTGGACAAACGCCTCCAGCACCTGGCGCTCGACCTGGGTCAACGGACGATTCAGATACTTCTCGGCAAAGAGAAGTATCGTCGCCATCGGGGTTTGCTCTTCATTCGCCATTGCATGCTCCTTGTTGATGAATGGCGTTGAAGGGCTGGGCACCGGGTCCGTCGAACTTCAACGCCTGGGGTGAACAGAGCGGCCGGCGAACGCCGGCGCCTCTTGCACGACGGCCCCGAGCGCCTTGCGCGCCCGAGGGTCGGACTCAGGAAGACGACGATCGATTGGCCAGAGTGGCGCTGTACTTGGCGATGCTGGCGTCGATCTTGTCGATGGCCATGCCGGCTGCCTCCGCTTCCATCGCCCCCGCCGCAGCCGCCACAGCAGCGGCCGCACCGACCATCAGGTCGGTGGCCAGCACGCCCAGGGCATCCTCGGCGGCGCCCTTGACGTTCTCTTTGACGATGTTCTCGGTCATCTGCTTGAGCAGCACCGCCTGGGCCGCCAGGGCCAGCTTGCTGACCCCGTCGAAATACCCCGCCGCCGACTGCGCCACCAGACCGGCGGCCTGGCTGATCATCATGTCCGGCGCGGCAGCGATCTGCGCCGGGGCATAGCTGAACGTCTGGGCATTGGTGAACTGCACCGCCTGGACGATCTGGCTGTTGAGCGCATCAGTGCTGTCGGTGCTGGGGCTGCCGGCCTGCTTGAGCAAATGGGCGTTCATCGTCTCCATCACCGAAGGCCGCGCGGCGGCGGACGGCGGTGATGGCGCAGACTCGGCCGCCGCATCGGTGCCGGGCGACGTGGGCTCGCTGGGCGCCGCCTGAGGCTCGGCCGTTTCCACACCCGGACTGGGACCGGCCGCCGCGCTCGCAGTGTCATCGGCCGCGGCTGCGGGTGGGGTTTTCTTCTTGAACCATGCCATGACGATTCTCCTGGGCGATCAGCCCTATTCACCGATCGCCATGATCAACGCCACGGCCTTGGACACCACCGCGTTAGAGATCTGGTTCAGCGCCTGCTGGCTGTTGACCGCGTTCTGCAACGACAGGCCCGCCGAGTGGCTGGCCACCTGATACAACGAGGCGATGGCCTGGGCCGGGGCTTCGGCCACCACCTTGACGTTGGTCTGGGTCACGGCATCGGTGATCTGCGAGTTGACCATTGGATCGGGCATACATCTCTCCTTAGATGGAATGGCCCACCGCAGAAGGCGGCGGCACCGGCTACAGCGTCGAAAACAGGCTCACTGAACAAGAACGTCCCGGCGCACCCGCTGTGAATCCTGCCACGCCCTCAACGCAGGGCCTCGCGCAACAATTGCACGTGCTTGCGCGCCAGGGGCTGGTTCATTCCCAGCTCGGCGGCGATGTTCGGGTAGGGCAGATCGTCGACAAACTTCAGTTCAAACAAGCGGCGTTTTTTAAAGGGCAATTGCGCCACCCGCCGACTGAGCAGGGCCAGGGTTTCCAGCAGTTCCACCTGCTCCAGCACCGACATCTGCGGCGCCTCCAGCTGCTGCAGCGGGTCGTCCTCGAAATCGGCGAAATCCACGAACAGACGCTGCTCCCGCGCCCGCCGCCGACAGCTGTCGACAAACACATGATCCAGCACCAGGAACAGAAAACCCTGGGGATCGCGAATCCGCTCCGGCGAACGGCGAAAGAACAGCAGCGCCTTGATCGCCGTGGCCGCCAGCCACTCCTGGGCGCCATCGGCGTTACCCCGCGCCAATTGCCGGGCGCGGCGCTGCAACCCGGGCAGCACCGCCTTCCAGCTGGCCTCGAACAGATGATCCGCCAACGCTGTCGGCAGGCCCTCTTGCATCAAACAGTTCATCTCCCGCACCTCCCTGTGCCCCGTGACTGCACGGATATGGCTGCAGGTTGCGCTGGGCCGACCGGCCGATGCAGCGGGAAAAACTGCCACTACGGCCCGGGTTTCCGGGGATTGCGCCGGGCGGTGGAAAAGGGATGCAAGCCGGCGTGGACGCTTCGAGTCGACATAGGTATGATGTCGCCCGCACTGCATCCGTAGCTCAGCTGGATAGAGTACTGCCCTCCGAAGGCAGGGGTCGTGGGTTCGAATCCCGCCGGGTGCACCAGCTTCAACGAGAAAGCCCCAGGTCTGATGACCTGGGGCTTTTTTGTTTCCGAAAGCCGGCGTTGCCGGCAGCAGCCTCATTCACTCCCTGATCCAGGACGACGGCTCGCGACTGGAGGCTGTCCCGGTGGAGCGCGACTTGCTACATTCCCAGCCCCCCCGGACAGGAGGTCCCGATGCTGCGCCATCCCCTGCTCAACCATCCCTTCGAGCCAGACATTCGTGACTGGGTCAGCTGTTTCATGGGCTATGACATGCCCCCGGAGCGGGATGCCGAACTGAGCCGCTTCAACCCCAACGACCCCGAAGACCGCGAATACCTGATCCGTCACTACGCACTGAGGCGCGACTACCCCCAGCAGAACTTCCGTCATCGGCAACGGCTGGTGGAGGTTCTGCAAGCCGCACTGGACGATCCGGACTATGACTTCGACAACATCTGGGAGCCTGCTGAAGATGACGACGAATACGCGCAATGGCCCAGCACTTGGCCGGCGGTGCTCGACGACAGCCGGGACTTCTTCCAGCGCCTGCTGATCGCGGCCCGGGAGCGGTGGCACGAGGACCTGATCCGCGCCCGCTTACCTTCTCTGCAGGCATGCAGGGCGATTGCGCAGCGGGATCGGGGCACCCGCGACTGGCTGTTCAACATCGACAACAGCGAAACCTGGAGAGCGGTCTTCAATGAGGCGGCCACGCCCTATGACTTCAATACCCCGGGCCCAGTGTTTCAAGGCGAGCAACTGAGCCTGCAGCTGTATGGCGATCTGGGACGGCTGTCCGTGCCTTGCACCTGGCCGGCGAGCCAGGCCCCAACCCACTGCCGCTTGCTGCTTCAGGTCCAGGGCATTAGCGAACTGGCGGTCAGCGGTACGCGCTTCGACGGGCGCATGCGTACCCAGCTCACCCGCCTCAACCCCGGTTATCACCTGCGCCTGGAAATCGGTTTTGACTGCGTGATCGAATGCGTGGCGCTGTCCGTGAACATCACCGACGTCGAAGGAATACGCGATGAAAAGCAACTTTGAAGTGGCCCTGGAACGTCAGGAAATGCCCCAGTTCTTTCGCGGCCAGGGCCAGTACCTGACCCGGGATGGCGATTGGGACGAGCACCTGTACTGCATCAACTGGCCAGGGATCTTCGCTTACCTGCGGGACCACGCCGATGGCGCACAGCAACTGAGCAGCGCCTTCGAGCTTTACGTCTACAGCGTTGGGGAAACCATCGAGGATTGCTTCGGCCTGCGGGAAAACCTGTTCGGCTATTACTCGACCCGGACCCGCTGGGCGCCCGAGAGCGTCGATCTGCTAGCACAGCTGCCGGAGCCCTGCCGGCGGCGCATCGTGCAGCGTTTGAGCTGGTATCGCTGGCAGGTGGAAAATCACGCCCGGCTGCTGCCGGAACGGGCCCGGCGCATGAGCGCGGACGGTGCCTGCGCCGAGTTCATCGACCTGCCCGCCTTGCCCTACAGCTGAACCCGACGGCCGCCGGGATTATTCATCCTCGGCGGCTTCGGCGTCCTGCTGCGCTTGTTCGGCTTCGTCCTGCGCCTCGGGATCGGCGCCCTCTTCAGCCTCTTCCAGGCCAAAGTCCTTGCGACTCTCCTTGATGGCCTGACGGATATCCGCGCCCTTGATCGGGCAGTTCAACATTGCCGCTATACGGTCGATGCGGGGTGCCATGACCGGCCTCTCACTTTCTGGAAACTGCGCAGATAGTGCGCGCTTTCCCTGGCGACAGCCAACCCCCGCACCTTATTGACGACGCAAGGCTTGCAGGCGCGCGTCCAGATCCTCCTGTGGATACTGTTCATGCAGCTGCAGCAGCAGCTCGGCCGCCTCGCGACTCTGGCCGCCTTCCCACAGGCGCAAGACCGCCTGAAGCTGCTTATCCAACCGCTTGAGGGTCCGCGGCTCGGCCGGGGCCGACATGCGTTGGGCCAACTTGCTCGACTCAGCCCTGGGCTTGGCCATCGCAGGTGGCGCTGCGTCACTCAGCGCTTCCAGCTCTGGCGCCGCGGAAAAACTGCCCACAGGGGCTGCCGCAGTCATGGGCTCAGGGACACTCAAAGCCCCGGCCAGCTCGGCGGAGCGTGGCGCCGCCTGAGGCGCCATGGGCGCCGCTGGGGTTGGAGCGGGCGCGGGCGCGGGAACAAAGGCCTGCTCTTGTGGATAGTGCTCCGGGGAAGGCCGCAGCAAACCAATGACCAGGGCCACGCCAAACAGGCTGGCAAAGGCCAGTTGATAGCGCGGCCGTTGGCAGGCGCGCATCCAGCGCTGCCAAAGACTCGGCTTGGGCGCAGGGGCTTCGCGGCGCGCAGTGGCCAGGATCAGGGCATCCAGATGGGCCGGTGGCTCCTGGGCGCCGTGTTGGCGGATGTGCGCCAGCATCTGCTCTTCAGGGGACGGGGTCTGTCGGGCGTCAGTCATGTGAGTACCTCCTCGGCCAGGAGCCGACGCAATTTTTTCAGCGCATAACGGAAACGGCTTTTCACCGTTTCCAGGGGCGCCTGGGTCAGGCTGGCGATCTCTGGCAGTTCAAGGTCGCCGTGGGCCCGCAGCAGGAACACTTCGCGCTGGTCTTCGGGCAAGTCCTGCAAGGCGGCTTCGATTCGCTGCTGGTCGCGGCACAGGCTCAGTTGCTGTTCGGGGCCGGGAGCCTGGTCGGTTTCGCCGTGCAGTTGTTCGTCGTAGCTGTCGTGCAGCGGGTTGCGCTGGCCGTGCTTGCGCCAGTGGTCGATCAGGCGGTTGCGCGCGATCTGATACAGCCAGGTACGAAAGCTGGCCCGGCCCTGGGGTTGGCTGGCGCTGCGGATCAGGCTGAGCCAGGTGTCCTGGTAGACCTCTTCCGCCAGCTCGGCCTTGCCGCACAGGCCCAGCACAAAGCCATACAGGCCCTGGCGGTGGCGCTGGTACAGCACCTCGAAAGCCGTCGGATCTCCGGCGCGATAACGCGCCAGCAGCGCTTCATCGCTGCTGGCATCGGTGGACATTTGAGGAGCAGACATGGGGCGGATGAACTCCTGTTCACTGCTCGTGATGTGGCTATTCAAGGCGGCTCTGCACCTGGCTCATGTCCACGGGCTGCGCCTCGGCCTGGGGCGCATTTCCCGCCTGGGTTTTCGGCGCCTGAGTTTGCAGGCTTTGCGCCAGCTCCACCAGTTGTACGAACTCGCCGCGCAGTCCGTAAGGATCTTCGCCCTTGGCGCCCCGGGCCAGCTTGGCGGTGTCGGTCAGGCTGAAGTTGCCGGTGTAGCGGCCGTCCTTGAGCTGCTGGGAGAACGCCGCCACCGCAGCGGCGAAGCGCAGGTCGGGGCTGGCCTCAGTCAGTTTAGCCGGCTGCTGCGCGCTGATCGGCCGTTCGATCAAGCGGCTACTGCCACCTTCCGGCGCCTTGTAGCGCACCCGCAGCATCGCCAGTTCACCATTCTTGCCACCCTGCTGCGGCGCCTTGGCCTGTGCATAACGCAGGGGCTCCAGCCAGCCCTTCTCGCCCGCCGGGACGATTTCATACAACGCGGTCACCGTATGCCCAGCGCCGATTTCCCCTGCGTCCACTTTGTCGTTGCTGAAATCTTCACGCTTGAGGGCACGGTTCTCATAACCCAGCAGACGGTATTCGCTGACTTGGGCCGGGTTGAACTCCACTTGCAGCTTCACGTCCTTGGCCACCACCGCCAGGGTCGAACTGAGCTGGTCCACCAGTACCTTGCGCGCTTCGCGCAGGTTATCGATGTAGGCGTAGTTGCCGTCACCGGCATCGGCCAGTTGCTCCATCAGGTGCTCGTTGTAGTTATCCACACCGAAACCCAGAGTGGTGAGGGAGACACCGCTCTTGCGCTTCTCGGCGGCCATGGCCTTGAGGCTGTCGAAGTCGCTGATGCCGACGTTGAAGTCACCGTCGGTGGCCAACAGGATGCGGTTGATGCCCTTGTGGATAAAACCCTGCTGGGCCATCTGGTAGGCCAGCTGGATGCCCGAGGCGCCAGCCGTGGAACCGCCTGCGCTGAGCTGGTCGATGGCGCTGCGAATCTTCGCCTTGTCGCGTCCGGAGGTGGGCTCCAGCACCACTCGCGATTCGCCGGCGTAAACCACCAGCGACACCCGGTCCTGATTCCGCAGTTGATCCACCAGCAGCTTGAGGGTGCTTTTCACCAGGGGCAGGCCTTCGCGGCGGTCCATGGAACCGGAGACGTCCACCAAAAACACCAGATTGGCCGGGGCCAACTCTGCCACCGCGCGATCCGATGCCTTGATGCCGATGCGCAGCAAGCGGGTGTGGGGATTCCACGGCGAGGGCGCCAACTCGGTGGTCACGCCGAAGGGCGAACCGTCGCTGGGCAGGGCGTAATCGTAGGGGAAATAGTTGACCAGCTCCTCCAGGCGCACCGCGCCTTCCGGCGGCAGGCTGCCCTGGTTGAGCAAGCGGCGGACATTGGCATAAGCACCGGTATCGACGTCGGCGCTGAAGGTCGAGACCGGTGCTTGGGCAACGCTGTGGATCGGGTTGTCCGGCAACTTCTGGTACTGCTCACGGGCCTCGTCGCGGTAACCGGCCATGATCGAATCACGGGCGGCGATGGGCGCCGGCATCGGTGCCGACAACCTCATGGGATGCGCCACGCGCTTGGTCATGGCGGCATCGGCGTGTCGCGCCTCGTACTGCGCTTCAGGCGCAGCCTGCAATGCTCCCTGGGTTGACGACCCGGCGGCGGATTCGGGCTTGGACGACACACCACAGCCGGCAACCGCCAGCAACAGACCGGCGGCGAAACCCTGGGCGACCGGACGAAGGAAATGCACGGGAAGGGACATGGGGGCTGACCTCGGGAAGAAATGATCCATTCCCCCCTTCAGACGAAGCCCCTGAGCCATTCGGGTTAAGCCACGGAAAAAAATTCACTCAGCGAGAGTAGCGGCGCACCACACTGCTATTGCGCAACACGTGGCCGTTGATCTTCTCCAGCAACTGAGCCCGGGTCAGCCCGGCAGGCAGGGCATCCGGCGCCAGATCCAGGGCGTAGATCTGGATGATGTAGTGGTGCGCGCTGTCACCCACTGGCGGGCATGGGCCCATGTAGGAAGTACCGTTGCGGCTGTTGAGGCCGCCCACACCTTCCAGAGTCGGCTTGGTGCCCGCTCCGGCTGGAATCTGCCGAGTGCTGGACTTGATGCCGTAATGCACCCAGTGATCCACACCCTGGCCCTTGGCGCCGTCCGGGTCGTGCATGACGATGGCGTAGCTCAAGGTGCCGGTGGGGCCTGCGGTCCAGTTCAGGGCCGGGGAGTTGTTGTGCCCGCCACAGCCCTTGGCATCACTGGCATTGCCGGTGGTGAACAGCCGGTCATCCGAGACCCCAGGGATGTTCAGGGTAAAACGCTCCTGGGCCTGCACGGGAAACTGCAGGCACAGCAGCACGGCACCAGCGGCCAGCCAAGTATTGCGTGAGGCAAAGCGAGACATACGAAAGCACCTTTTGCAGATGAGATCAGGAGGCCAGAGGACTATAGCCTGCACAAAAGAGCGCGCTCCTTCGTGCACGGCGCGGGGAGATTGAGCTTGAGGACAGGGGTAGTTGTAAATGGATATTTCAGAGTCCGACCGCGATCGCGAGCACAGTTCACGGCCGGCCAGACACTGCGCCCGACATGACGCGGCAGGCCCTCAGCCTCGATGGGCCTGCATGTACTGACGCAGCAGTTGGTTGATCCGCGTCTGATAACCCGCGCCCTGGCCCTTGAACCACTCCAGCACATCGGCGTCCAGGCGAATGGTCACGGCCTTCTTGCCCGGCAGGTGCACCTCGGCGCGGCGAAAGAAATCGTCATCCAGCTCGGGAATATCTGACGTATCGATGCTCTGGTCATCGGCTTTCGCCAGGCGATCCCAATCCGTTTTCGATCCGTCAGTTTTCGATCCGTTGGACATAATATTTAGCCTCCCGTTTAGTGGCTTTTCGCGCCGAGATAATGCGCACCGCATGACCCCGCCGCTCGGTATGGACCACCACGCCCACCAGGGTCCTGATCCAACCGAGGCTGACCCAGCGCTCCTCCCCGTAGTCCAGGCGCTCATCGCGCAAGGACAGCACCGGACGCTGGAACATCAGCACGGCATCGTTGAAATCGATGCCGTGCTTGAGCAGGTTGGCGTGGTTCTTGGCCTCGTCCCATTCAAAGTACATGAGCAATTCCGTATTTACAAATGTACATACAGGCTAGCCGACCGTTCGCCAAAAGCGGTCTGGGTAAACACCTGGAAATACAGTCGACTCGGTGCTCATGCCAGTCGCAGTCAACGACACTGTTGTCAACAATCCGTACTCTATCCACCCCCGGGCGGCTTCCCGGCCGCCCGCTTTTCATAAGGAAATGCCATGCATAAACCCGCAACAGAACTCCCCCAGCGCCAGATCCGCGCGCTCTACGACGCCGACACCATCCGCGTCTACCAGGCCTACTCCGACAGCATCGCCGACGCCGCCCTGGCCCACGGCACCTTCGTCTCCCCGCCCTTCAAGATGGAGCGCATGACCTGGATAAAGCCGTCTTTCCTATGGATGATGTACCGCGCCGGCTGGGGCTACAAAGACGCCGGACAGGCCCGCATCCTGGCCATCGACATCAGCCGCGAAGGCTTTGAATGGGCCCTGGCCAACGGCTGCCTGAGCCATGCCGACGAGTCCATGAGCAAGGAAGAGTGGTTGAAGTTGAAAGACCAGTCACCGGTACGGATCCAGTGGGACCCGGAGCGCGACCTGTACCTGCGGCCCCAGGAACACCGCGCGATCCAGATCGGCCTGAGCAAGGAGGCCGTGCAGTTGTATGTAAACCAGTGGATAAAACGCATCACTGATGTCACGCCCCTGGCTCACGAGATTCATCGGCTTATTCAGCTAGGTGATTTGGACGGCGCCCACAGTCTGATTCCGCAAGAACAGGAATATCCCACTCCCCGCGAGTACAGATGAGTCGCTCTTGGCGCCAGCTCAACCATCAGCGACGCCTGCCCTACCTCCTCAGGACTGAGGCGCAAACACTGCATGACGACCACTCTCCGGACAGCAAAACGCCCGGGCTGTTGAACAGCGCCGGGCGTTGGGCTTCGCGGTCGGAGGGCGCCAGAGACGCCCCCACTTAGGGCTTACTGCAGGGTGCCAGCACCGCCCATTTTGCTCATGACAAAACCCACGAACTGCTCGACGGTCATCTTCTGGCCGTTGAAATTCACTTCGTTATTGGCGTAGTGCAGCGACGACACCACCGCATTGCCTTCCAGCTTGGCCAACTGAGTGGCCAGGGCCATGGCGCTGAGCATTTCCGCGGTGGCGGCGCTTTGCTCGGCGATTTGCTTGGCGTCGGTCTGGCCTTCGGCCTGGGCCTGCAAGGCGGCGACGTCGGCCAGCATCGGCTTGGACAGCGACAGCTTGGCGTCCAGCTGGCTGATCAGTTGCTTGCCCAGCTCAGCCGGCGGCAGTTCCAGGCTCTGCGGCTTGGCCAGGTCCAGGCTCAGGCTGAAGCGGCTTTCACCACCAGCGGTCTTGAATGCCAGGCTTTCCAGGGCGATCTGTGGTTTGGCTTCCAGGACCTTGTTCACCGCGGCACGTACCTTGACCTGCTCGGCGTCGCTCATTTGCAGTTCCGGTGCCGGTTCGCCCTCGGCAGTCGCCTCGTTGGTCGCCTGCTGATACGGCTGCAGCACGGTCTGGTAGACCTGGACCAGATCGAGCATGCCCTGGCTGTCGAGGTTCTTCATGCTCCAGAGCATCTCGGCCGAACCCACGGTCTTGCCGTCGAAGGCGATTTCGCCCACTCGGTAATCCGCGCGGCCCGCTACCGTGCTGCCGGTTTCTTCGCTGGAGGTCTTCTGTTCGAAGTTCTTCAGGGTCAGCACCGACTGCTTGTCACCGAAGGTAGCCTTGGTGCTGGTGAGCTCCAGGGTGTTCTGCCCCAGGTAGTAGTCGAAGCTGCTCTTTTGCAGGTTGCTGGCCAGGGTCAGGCCGTTGATTTCCAGTTTGAGCGGTGCTTTATCCGGCGAGCTGAGGAACAGGCTCAGGCTGTCCATGTAGCCGTCGACCTTGGCTTTCTGGCGGTTTTCGCTGACGCTGAAGGTGGCGTTCAGACCGGAGAACTTGAGGTTGTTCAGCTCATCCCGGGCCAGCTCCATCGGGGCGAAATCCACAGTGCCCTCGGCGGACAGGTCATAGCCAACATTGACCACGCCCTTGAACGGTGCAGCACCCTTGGTGGCGGCAAACCACTTGTCGGTCTGGGCATTATTTTCCAGTTGGAAATGACTGGACGCCATGACGGGCAGCCACTTGAGACGGATCAGGCGCGAGAAAGGCAGCGGGCCGTGTTCGATGTGGTCGGCGATCATCAGTTCCAGCCCACCGTTGAACACCTCGCCCTGGGTCTTGAGGCGGTAGCGGGCGTCGCTGCTGAACACGCCACGCTCCAGGGACACCAGTTCCAGGGTAGCGGTGGCGTCATAGCCGATCAGCGCCGCTTGCAGCTCCTTGTTGCTTTCAACCACCTGCTGCTGCAGAACCCCTTCCAGCTTGGTGCCGGTGTACCAGGCGCCGCCGGCACTGATGACACCTACCGCGACGACGATTCCTAACAGTACGCCTGCTGATTTATTCATGTCTGACCCGATCAATATCCGTTGTTTGAAGGTGTGCTCGTCTTCCCTGAACCCATGACGGGTTGCGGCTCGACTCCGCGCAAAACCGGCGCAGATTACCATTGGCGGCTAGCGCGAGCCCAACAAAAGCTAAAAAGCACCAAGCCTCAAGCGCCAAGCTGCAAGCTAAAGGCAGCAGGCGGCTTGGGGCTTGAGGCTTGAGGCTTGCAGCTCAGGAGTATTGGACTTCCAGGGCGTCGAGTTGATGGTCGAAGCTCTTGAGACGGGCGCTCCAGGTGTAGACCAGTACTTCGAAGTCACGATCGATCACCGGGCTGTTGCCACGGGATTCGCCGCGGGGATCACAGAAATCCAGCTGGTATCGCTCCCGCGCCATGGCGGTGGCGACATCCGACAGCTCCCGGGCATTGTTCAGCCAATGGCGTCCGTCATCGGCCTGTTTGTCCAGCAGGATGCACTGCTTTTTCAGAGCTTCCAGGCTCTTTTCCAGCGGGGTGCCGGTGAGTTCGCCCATGACTTCGGCGAAGGTCCGCCCCGGCTGCCAGTAGCTGCCCCAGAAGTAACGGTCGAACACGGTCTCAACCCGGCGCAGAGCCACCTTGGTGTCCCAGATCATCACCAGGGTCTTGCTCTGTTCGAGCTGTCTTTTCTTGATTTTCTGACTTTGCCACGAGGCCCAGGCCACCACACCGATGGCCAACACCGCGATCAGCGCGCTGGCGCTGTCGAGGAACACCATGGCCTTGTCGATCTGGTGGGCCAGCATGATGCCGTAGAAGTAGGTGGCAGACAGCAGCACCAGTGCACAGAGCGCACACCAGAAGCCCGGAGCATAAGGGTTTTTCATTATTGGAATCCCCATGACCATCACATGCTTTGATCGGCTGGAAAGTCCATTGCACGCGGGACTGTTCCAACTGATCAAAGCATAGCAACGGCCTCAGGGTTTCGCGGGTTGCGAGCCTTGCGTTCGTCCGCTTTCCCAACCGCCGCCCAGGGCCAGGAACAGATCGATCTGACTCATTGCCACCTGGGTGTTGGCCGCTGCCAATTGCGCGCGCATATCGGTGTAGGTGCGGGTGGCTTGCAGGTCGGCGAGGAAGGAAGCGCGCCCGGCCTGGAAGAAACGGTGAGTCTGGTCCGCCGCCAGTTGCGCCGACTGCTCGGCATCCGCCAGAGCATCGCGGCGTTGCAGCTGGGCGCTGTACTGGGCCAGGCCGGTCTGGGTTTCACGAATGGCGTTGAGCACGACTCCGTCGAAATGGGCCAGGGCGCCCTGGCTCGCCGCTTCGGCCTCATGAATGCGTTCACGGGCGCCGTTGGCCGGCACGCTCCAGCTGATCAGCGGGCCGAAGCCCCAGCGGTTGGTGGAGGGCTTGCCGAGGTTGTCGAGGATGCCCACGGTGCCGACCGTCGCGCCAATGCTGATGTCCGGGTACAGGGCCCCGGTGGCCACCCCGATGCGCGCGGTGGCGGCGGCCAGTTGACGCTCGGCTTGCCGTACATCGGGACGCCGCTTGAGCAGCGCCGCGCCATCGCCCACCGGCAACAGTTGGGCGATGTGCGGTAACTCGGCGCACGTGCCGGTGCCAGCGGGCAGTTGATCCAGCGGTTTGGCCAGCAGCATCGACAGGCGAAACAGCCCCGACTGGCGCGCGGCTTCATAGCGCGGCAACTCGGCGCGCAGGGATTTGAACTGGGTCTGGGAACGGGTGACCTGGGTTTCGTCGCCGCGCCCGGCATCGCGCAGGCGCTGGGTCAGTTCGGTGCTCTGGGCTTGCAGGCGCAGGGAGTGCTCGGCGATTTCCCGCTCCTCGTTGGCCGCGCAGACCTGGGTGTAGGCGCGCACCACATCCGCCACCAGGGTGATGCGGGCGGTGTCAGCCGCAGCCTGGGTCGCGTCGGCATTGGCCTGGGCCGCTTCGATGCCGCGTTGCAGGGTACCGAACAGGTCGAACTGGTAAGAGGTGCTGATGGACAGGTTGCCGACGTTGGCCACCGGCACTTTTTCCGGCAGCAGGAAGGCCTCGCCGGATTCCTGCAAACGTTCGACCCCGGCCTTGACCCCGCCGCTCCAGCCACCGGCTGCCTGGGCCTCATCCACCTGAGCCCGGGCCCGAGCCAGGTTGGCCGCGGCCACGCGCAAGTCGGTGTTGGAGGCCAGGGCCTGCTGCACCAACTGGTCCAGACGCGGGTCCTGGTACAGGCGCCACCAGTCGGCGGGCACCGGCGCCGACACCACATTGGCGCCCTGGGCGGCCAATTGGCCCTGCAGGTCCTGGCGTTGCAGCGCCGCGTCCTTGGGCAGACGGTAATCCGGCCCGACCATCTGACAGGCCGTGAGCAGCAGGCCGAGTCCGGCCAGGGCCAAACGTGCGCCGCTGTTCATTGGCTGGGCTCCCGCTTGGCCTGGTCGTCGAGGATCGACACCGTGGCGGTGCGCCCGGCGATCATGCGGAAGTCCGCCGGCACGTCATCAAAGGCGATCCGCACCGGAATCCGTTGCGCCAGGCGTACCCAGCTGAAGGCCGGGTTGACGTTGGGCAACAGGTTGGAACCGCTGCTGCGGTCACGGTCCTCGATCCCGGCGACGATACTTTCCACATGCCCGCGCAGCCGCGCGCGATCGCCGATCACACGGATGTCCACCGCCTGACCAACATGAATGCCATCGAGCTTGGTTTCTTCGAAGTAACCATCGATATGAAAGGAATTGCTGTCCACCACCGACAGCACCGGCCGGCCAGCGGTAACGAACTCCTGGGTCCGTGGCGCACGGTCATTGACGTAGCCCTCCACCGGGCTGCGCACCACCGAGCGGTCGAGGTTGAGCTGGGCGCTGTCCACTGCCACCTGGGCCTCGGCCAGGGCCGACTGGGCACGGGCCTCGCGGGACTGGCTCTCTTCCAGTTGCTCGCGCGGCACCAGGTTGCCCAGGCCACGGTTGCGCCTGGCCTCGCGCTGGGCCTGGGCCAGGGTTTCCTGGCGGTCGGCCAGGGCCGCCTTGGCTTGGCGCAGGGCCAGCTTGAAGCGGTCCTGGTCGATGCTGAACAGCACCTGGCCGCGCTTGACCAGCTGGTTGTCGCGCACCTCCACCTGCTGGATCAGCCCGGACACGTCCGGGGCGATCTGCACGATATCGGCGCGGATGTGCCCGTCCCGGGTCCAGGGCGCGAACATGTAGTACATCACCATGCGCCAGACCACCACGACCGCGAAGGTCACCACCAGTAACGTCAGGACCACACGGCCAATGGTCAATAAAGGTTTTTTCATGTCATCAGGTATCGACTCAGAGAGTCCACCGCGCCCAACAGCAGCGCGTAGAGACCCACGTTGAACAGCGCCCGGTGCCAGACCAGACGATAAAAGTGCAAGCGCGTCAGCACCCCGTGCACCAACAGGTACAAGCCATAGGTGATGCCCATCAGCACCAGCAGCGTGGGCAGGAACACCCCGCTGATATCCAGATCACCGATCACAAGGGCGCTCCATCAATGCCATGGGGAAGGGGTTGTTCAAGCTCGCCGGTGGCGACGAATTCCACCCCCGGCAGCAGCGCCAGGCGCAGGCCACTGAGGGCGTGCAGCAGGTGCAGGCGGGTTTCGTCGTCGCCTTGCAGGCCCTGGCTGTTGAGCGCTCGCCGAGTGCGATCCAGGGTCATCAGCAAGGCACTGGGTGCGGGCACGCGCTCACCGGCCTTGAGGCAGGCCTTGAAGTATTCGCCGACCTCCGCCACCACCCGGCGCAGCAGGGTCTGGGCCTGTCCTTGCACCCGTGGCGCGTAGGCCTGCAGGTCCAGGACATTGAGCGCCACGCGCAACTCCCGCAGGGCGGCGCCGGTGTCCTGGCCGGTCATGGCCAGGCGCGGCAGGTGCTGCATCAGCCGGTCGAGCATCTGCGCGCCCATGTGCCGGTGCTCGGCCAGGGTTGCCGGCTCGGAGAGGCTGACGATGTCGCGCCAGCTGAAGCGGGTCAGGCGCTTGGCCGCCAGCTCCGAGCCGAACGGCCGGGCGATGAGGGTCCAGACAAAGGCAAACAGCAGGCCCATGGGCCCGGCCAGGTTGGCGTTGGCAAAACTCAGGAAGTCCGCGTCGTAGGCGCCCTGGATGCTGATGAAGGACGAGGTGTTGACGATGGTCAGGAGCATGCCCAGGTAGAACCGCGGTTGTACCGTCAGGGTGCCGACGCAGATAAAGGGCACGGCAAAAGCCAGCACCAGCATGGGGAAGTCATGCAGGTTGGGCAGGATCAGGAACAGGTAGAGGCTGGCGAACAGCACCGACATCGCGGTCCAGAAGAAGAACCGATAGATCTGCGGCGCCGGGTCGTCCATGGAGGCGAAGAAGCTGCAGGCCACCGCCGCGAGGATCACCGCGCTGCCGCCGTCGGTCCAGCCCAGGAGTATCCACAGCACCGAGGCGACGATGATTGCGAGCACCGTCGAGCCCGCCGAATACAGCATCAGCCCGCGATCGAGAAAGGGCGTCAGCCGGCCCAGGCGCCAATGCCGGTAGACCGCGCGCCAGGTGTCCTGGCTTTCGCACTGGATGGCGTGCTGCAGGCTGCGGCAGTCCTGCCACAAGTCGATCCACTCGCCGAGGCGGTACAGGGCATTGGAGAACAGCAATTGGCGTCGGTCATCCAGGGCTTCGGCGCTCGGCTGCAGGGCTTCGAGCTCACTGCGCAGGGCTTGCCAGTGTTGCACCGAGGCATCAAGGGCGGTGCCTTGCAGCCACGCTTGGGCCTTGGCCAGCAAGGGGGCAAATTGCGCCACCCGTTCCGGGGCGCGTCGTTCCAGGGCGTACAGGGCGTCATCCAAGGCATCCACCACCGGCAGCAGGTGGATCATCCGTCCGCGCAATTCCTTGGTGTTGCGCACCGTCTGCGGCCGGACGCCTTCGTGGGGCAACTGGCCGATCATCAACTCCAGGCTGTTGAAGGTGCCCACCATCGATGCACGCAGGGCGCTGATTTCTTCAGGCTGGACGTTGCGGGCCAGGAAGCGCTGGCTGTAGCGCGCGGCATCGGCGAACCACTGGCTGGTGGAATCGACGAACACCGGGGCCAGCCGCCGGGGCCAGAACAGGCTGCCGATGACCGCAGCACAAATGATGCCGAGGAAGATTTCCTCGGTTCGTGCCTCGGCCACATCCCACACCGCCAGGGGGTTGTCCACCACCGGCAGGGCAATCAACGGCAAGGTGTAGCCGGCCAGCATCAGGGCGTAGTTGTTGGCAGTGCGCAAATGCATGGACAGGAACAGCAAGATCCCGGTCCACAGGGCGATGATCAGCACCAGCACATAGGGACTCTGCACGAACATCGGCACCAGCAGCACCGCCGCCGCCGCGCCAAGAAAGGTGCCGACCGCCCGATACAGCGCCTTGGAACTGGTGGGGCCGACAAAGGGGCTGGAGACGATGTACACCGTGGCCATGGCCCAATAGGGACGCGGCATCTGCATCAGCATGGCGATGTACAGCGCGATCATCGAGGCGGCGAAAGTGCGTACACCGTAGAACCAGTCCCGCGCGGGGGGCATGCCGGTGAAAAAGCCTTTCAAGATGGCAGCGCCGGTACATGGCTGGCGGACTCGAAGGCGCGAATCACCCGCAGTGCCGCTTCCAGGTCGCTGCTACTGATGCCTTCGAGGACTTCATGGCGCAGGCGCACCAACTCGCTCTCCACGGCGTGCACCAGCTCGCGGCCGCTGTCGGTCAGGCTCAGGCATTTGGCCCGGCGATCGTTGGGGTCTTCACTGCGGCACACGTAGCCGGCGCTGCACAGTTGATCCAGCAAACGCACCAGGGATGGGCTTTCCATCCCCGCGGCCTGGGCCACCGTGACCTGACGCACGCCCTCGCCCAGGCGCCCGATCATCAACAGGGGCACCGCACAGGCTTCGGAGATGCCAAAGTTGACCAGGGTGGTCTGGCAGATACGCCGCCAATGCCGGGACGCGACCACCATGCCACTGCTGATGTTCATGTGGAGTGATTCAAGGGAATGAGGCACAAGACTGTTCGCACACTGTTAGTTTGCTAACTATCAATATGGCATCGCCGAATAAATTCAGTCAAGTTTTGTAACAATTACCTGATGATGGAGAAACACCGCTTGCCAGCAAACCTCAGCGTTTCCTGGCCTGCTCGTACACAGCGCCACGCTCGCGCTTGCCTACCGCAACCACGCAAACCACGACGCGTTCTTCGATCACTTGATATACCAACCGGTAGCCCGAAGCCTTGAGTTTGATTTTGTAGCAATCGGCAAGCCCGTGCAGGGCATCAGCGGGGATTCGCGGCACCTCAAGCCGTTCGGCGAGCTTTTTCTTGAATTGCTCTCGAAGCGTATGCCCCAACTTGCTCCATTCCTTGTGTGCCGAAGGCAGAAACTCAAGCCTATAAGTCATCCAGACTGACCGGAACGGGCGTCTCATGGCTGCGCGCGCGAACGATTTCGGCCAACTCCAGATCATCCAGGCGTTCCATCAACGCTTCGAAAACCTCGGCCGGAACCATGTAGCCCATGACACGGTTGTGATTCAACACCGCCACTGGCCCGCCCTGGGCACCACTCAAGACGGCAGAAGGGTTTTTCTTCAACTCAGATACGCTGACGGCTTTGTCAGCCAGAATACTTTGCATAATCATGACCTCAATTCAGGTCGTGATTCTGGTCTAAATAGTCCACATCAACAACTGCAGCTCATCAGCCCCCTCGCCCCTTCCTCAACAACACATCCAACTGATCCACCACCTCGGCCCAGTCCGCGTCGTCGAGCAGTTCCGTGCGCAGGAAATCCGCCTGGCTCTTGCTCCAGAAGAACGCGTCCGCCAGGTGCAACTCCGGTTTCAGCGGGGAATGGGTAGCGATGAATCGATCAATGCTCACCGGGTCATCGGCCAGCCCCAGTTGCTTGAACAGCGCCGGCAGATTGTGGGTCGGTGATTCCATGGTCTGACTCCTGATCAGTGAGACACTTCGCAAACCTGGGCGTGGGGCACCATTTTCAGGTACTGGGCCATGCTCATGTGCACCAGGTTGTGGTGATTGCCGGCCTCCAGATAGATGTCTTTCTGCCGGGTCAGGCAGGGGTCGATGACGACATCCAGGCCGTAGGATTCGCCAAGAGCCGGTACCGCGCCGCGCTCGCAGTCGTTGAACAGATGGGCCAGGGTGCTTTCCCGGGTGATCTGCCATTCACCGCTGCCGCGGACCTTGCTCAAATCCAGATGCCGGCTGGCGGGCAATACCGCCATCAGGTAGTGACCGTGGTGATCGTCGAGAATCACCGACTTGGCCAGCCGCTGCGCGGGAACCCCCGCCACGCGTGCGGTCTCCAGGCTGCTGGCCGAGTGAGGGTGAGTTATCAGGTCAAATTCGCAATGCGCCAGCTCCAGGCTGCGTTGCACGGTTCTTGCCATACGCATGATGCACCTCGGTGCCCCGAAACCGGTTCGAGGCGGCAGGTTGACGTTCCCTCAAATGAGTCTAGGTCGGGCCAGGGTTGCCGCACCGCGCAACTTCCGAACGGCATTCAACGCACTCAGCGCGAGCTGCAACGCGCTGCCACAGAGGCGCACATGACAAACAGTCGGGCCCGGGTGCTGCCTGCAGCGAACTCGCTGACTGTGTGCCAGCCGGCCGGCAAGGGCGTGAACTCCTCGGACGGATCGTCGGTACCCACCAGCCAGACCCGGCCGCTGCCCACTGGCAACGAGCCCAGTTGATCCAGGTAGACCTCATCCGGCTGGTCGATCAGGGTGCCGAAACCATAGGCGTTCGGCCTGCCGGAGGCGCCCCCCGACAACGGTGGCGTATACAACAACGGCTGAGCATCGGTGCGGTTGTAGTAGACGTAGCTCAAGTACCAGAGCATGTCGCTGATGACGATGCGGTCGCCCGGGGCGTAGTGGGTGTTGACGTAATCCACCATCACGCTGATCTGGTCGTTGACGTCGACATCGGTGTTGTTTCGCAGCCCCTGGGCTTCGATCCCCACGAAGACCAGCAACAGGGCCAGGGCCAGCAGTCGCGCGGTGCGCAGCCAGCGGTCGATGACCATTGCCACGATCAACGGCAGGCCCAGGGCATAGGCCGTCAGGTAGCGTTCGATGAACACCGGGGAAATGAACGACACCGCAAACACCAGCAACAGCGGCACCAGGGTAAAACTCGTCAGCAGCCCGCCCAGCCGGGTCCGCGAGTCGTCACGCCACACGGGCACCAGACAGACCAGCAACACCAGTAGCGGCAACCCCACGAACAGCGGCCAGGGCAGGCTATCGCCTTCGTCCTGGAGCAACAGCTGCCAGACCATGGCCGGCAGGGACGACCAGGTCACCGCAGGTTCCCAGCCCACATCGCCGCCGGCCTTCAACTCGTCCAGGTGCCGCAGCAGCTCCAGCAGCTCGGGAACCCAGGGCAGGTACAACAGCACCACCAGGGTATTGGCCAGCCACCAGACCGGCCGCCCAAGCAACCGCCGACCGTCCTCGCCCCGGGCGCCCGATAGCCCCAGGTACAGCCAATGGGCCAGAACACAGAGCACCGTGAAGTAATGGGTGTAGAACGCCAGCGCCAACAACAGGCTGTAGACCAGCAGGTAGCGCCGGCGCCGAGGCTGGCGTACCCAGTACGCCAGGGCCAGGGTCGCCCCCAGCAGCAACATGCCCAGCAGGGCATACATGCGCACTTCCTGGCTGTAGCGCACGGCGGTGGGCAGCAACGCCAGGAGCACCCCGGCGAGAATCGCCGCTCGTCGGCCTGCCAGCAGCGCCACCAGCCAGACACCCAACCCCACCGTGACAATCCCCGGCACGGCGCTGAACATTCGCACCGACAAAATGCCGTCGCCAAACAGTGCGATCCAGCCATGCAGCAGCATGAAATACAGCGGCGGGTGGACATCGCGAGCGGCATGCCGCCAGATCTCCATCAGGGAATACTGGCTGAGCAACAGACTGGAACCCTCGTCGCCCCAGATGGCGGCCGCCGTCAGGTCATAGAAGCGGATGCCGGCGGCCAGCAGAAAGATCGGCAGCAACCCGTATTCCAGCACCCGCCGGGCCAGCCGCTGCAGCCCAGCGCCCTGCTGCATCATCGCCTGCGGCGACAAACGCCCGACCAGATCCGGCGCTTTGCGAAATTCCATTCCCAGCTCCCCTCACCCGCATGACGTGGCTGCAATGACCGGCACAGCATCTTCTTTTGCCTGGAAAACCGCAAAGCCCAGACAGGCCCGACAGCCGTTGCAAAACATCGGAATCTTCGCTGGCTGCATAGGTGTGCCTCCAGGCCTTCTGTATGATTCGCCCATCTTCAAGGTGCTCCCTCGCGGCTTTGCGAATTAAGGACAATTCATGCGTATCGGTCTTCTTCCATCATTGACCCTGGCCCTGGGCACCTTGTTTGCCGCCCTGGCCCAGGCCAGCTCGGACGACATCTGCTCACCGAGCTGGAAGCTCTACTCCAACCAGCTGGACGCCTGCAGCAACCTGCCCTTTCTCAGCCCGGGCAACGACAGCCGGGTCAACCTGCGGCTGCTGCTGGCCGACCAGGGCAGTCTGCCTCTGACTCCCAGGGCCTTGACCCAGGATGACCTGGGCATGGGCTACGGTCCCGTGCCCTTCATGCACTATCGCCTGCACCCGGCGCAGCCCGAACTCGACCCTGACACGGGCAACCCACCCAAGCCCGGCCCCTCGCCCGCCACCGAGCAGCTCGACAGCCTGCTGGAGGCCGTGGGCCTGCGTCGCGACAGCAAGGAAACCGCCGGGGACAGCTTTCTCTCCGGAGAAGGCAGCCGCTGCCGCAGCAACTCGGACGCCAGCGCCCTGGCCTTTGTCGAGCAGCTCAACCAGGCGCCACTGAGCCCGGAAGAACGCCAGGCCCTGGCCGAAGCCCGGGTGCAACTGCTGGCCAGCTGCAGCTGGAACGCCAGCGAAATGAGCAAGCTGCTGCCAGGCAACCTGAACTCGACAACGGCCAAGGCGTTCGCCAGCTACCTGCAGGCCGCCGCCGACTTCTACAGCGGCCGCTTCAGCGAAGCCGGCAACGGTTTTGCCGCGCTCAAGGACAATCCCCAGCCCTGGCTGGCCGAAACCGCGGCCTACATGAGCCCGCGCACCACCCTCAACCTGGCCCAGCAGAACGCCTTCGATGAATGGAGCATGGTCAATCTGGAGCATGTGGACAAAGCCGTCCTGCAACAGGCCGGCGCCGGTTTCGAGGCCTACCTGAAGGCTTATCCACAGGGCCGTTACGCCGTGTCCGCCAAAGGCCTGATCCGGCGTGTGCACTGGCTGACGGGCGACACCCCGGCCCTGGCCGACGACTACGCCCGGCAACTGACCCAGGCGCCGGGCACCCCGCGCAACATGCGTCTGGACGACCTGGTGGAAGAAGTCGACTACAAACTGCTGAGCCTGCCCGAAGACAACTTCAAGGCCCCGCTGCTGCTGGCGGTCAAGGACCTGATGCACATGCGCGGCGCCACGCCGGCGGCATTGACCCGCGACACCCTGCAACAGCAAAAAGCCCTGTTCGAAGGGCAACCGGCACTGTTCGATTATCTGCAGGCCGCCTTCAGCCTGTATGTCGAGCAGCAACCGGCCACGGCGCTCAAGCAACTGCCCAGCCAGTTGCCAGCGCACCTGGACTACCTGAGCTTCAGCCAGCAGACCCTGCGTGGCCTGGCAATGCAGGCCCAACAGGACTGGAAAGGCGCCGAGGCGCTGTGGCTGCAATTGCTGCCCCTGGCCCAGCAACCGCTGCAACGCGAACAGCTGGAACTGGCCCTGGCCTACACCTACGAGCGCAGCGGCCAACTGGACAAGGTGTTCGCCGCCGACTCGCCGATCAAGACCGCCCAGGTGCGCGCCATTCTCCTGCGCCAGGTGGCCTCGCCCAAACTGCTGCGCCAACAGGCGCAGAAGGCCGACTCGGCAGAAGAGCGCAACGCCGCGCGCTTTATCCTGCTGTACAAGGACCTGACCCGCGGCCAGTACGCGGCCTTCGGCCAGGACTACGAGCAACTGCCGCCCACCCTGCCCGACGCCAGTCTTCCCGCCAGCCTGGGCTACATCTACCTCAGTACCACGCCATTGCAGGATTTCCACTGGAATGGCGCACAGCCCGAAGCGCAAACCCCCGACTACCGGTGCCCGAGCCTGGTGGAGACTGCCGCGCTCCTTGAGCGTGACCCGAAAGCGCCGGCCGGGCTGCTCTGCCTCGGGGAGTTCATGCGCCTGAACAACTTCGACCAGATGCCCCTGGACACGCCACCCAACGCCCAGTCCCTGGGCGGCACCCAGGACACCTTCCCCGGCAAGCCGTTCTCGCGACTCGACGGCTATCAAGTGGTGATCAACAACCCCAAGGCCAGCCGTGACGAACGCGCCTACGCCCTGTACCGGGCCATCTACTGCTACGCCTCCTCCGGCAACAACCGTTGTGGCGGCGCCGGCGTCGAGCCGGCCGTGCGCAAGGCCTGGTTCCGCCAGCTCAAGGGCAAGTTGGGGGACACCCAATGGGGCCAGTCGCTGCGTTACTACTGGTGAATCCAAAACGCCTGGCCGGCTGCCTGCTGTCACTGTGCCTGTACTGGGCAGCACCGGCAGGCGCCACCGTAGACGCGGCGCAATACGACGCCTTCTGGCTGTGGAGTGGAGTCAAGACCCAGCCCGTGCTGGCCCAGGCCAAGAGCCTATACATCCTCCAGGGGCAGATCAGTCGCTCGCGGCGCCATCCCGGACGCGGTGTCGAGCTCATCGCCCAGGGCCTGCCGGTGTCGCAGTTGCCCCAGGAACAGGTCTGGGTGGTCTATCGCGCCCATACCCTGGCCTGGCCGGAGTCGCTGTATCGCCAGTTGCTTGGCCAGGTGCAGCGCTGGCAAGCCACGGGCACGCCGGTGATGGGCATCCAGATCGATTTCGACAGCAGCACCCGCGACCTCGAAGGCTACGCGAGTTTCCTGCGCGACCTGCGCCAGCGCCTGCCGGCGCACTACCGCCTGAGCATCACCGGCCTGATGGACTGGGGCAGCAACGCCGATCCGCAAGCCATCGGCCAGCTCAAGGGCGTCGTGGATGAAGTGGTGGTGCAGACCTACCAGGGCCGCCGCAGCATCCCCAACTACGCCAGCTACCTGCCGCGCCTGGACCGCATGGGCCTGCCCTACAAGGTCGGCCTGATCCAGGGCGGTGACTGGCAGGAGCCCCAGGCGCTGCGCGATAGCCCCTGGTTCAGGGGCTATGTGGTGTTTTTGCAGAATCCTTGAGAGCAAGGCGGTCTGGCGGACACCTTTGCTGGCAAGCCTGCGCCGGCAAAAACCAAAAGCGCACAACGCTCCAGCGCATCAGCCTGATGGACCCTTACCAGTCATAGGTCAAACTCGAGACCATGGTCCGCCCCTCACCGTAGTAGCAGTCCCAGATGCTGGTGCAGTTGGCGACGTAGGTCTTGTCGGTGAGGTTCTTCACGTTCAGCGCCAGCTTCACGCCCTTCCATTGCAGCGGTGATTTTTCCAGGTCGTAGCTCAGGCGGGCGTCGTACACGGTGTAGGACGGGATCTGGAAGGCGCCGTCGTAATCGGTGCCATAGCTGCCCTTGACGTAGCGGGTGCCGACGCCTGCGCCCAGGCCCGCCAGCGGCGTGTCGCCAAGGATCGTGTAGTTGAGCCACAGCGAGGCGGTCAGCGGCGGCATGCCGGCCGGGTGACGCCCTTCGCGCCCGTCGTTGTCCTTGGTGTACTTGATGTCGTTGCGTGACGCCGAGGCAATCACGTCCAGCGATTCGCTGAGGCTGGCCTTGGCTTCCAGCTCGATGCCACGGGAACGCACCGCGCCACTCTGGATGCTGAACCCGGGGTTGGCCAGGTCGGAGGTCAGGATGTTCTCCTGATCCAGCTGGTAGGCCGACACCTGGACGAAACTCTCCTGGCCCGGCGGCTGGTATTTCATCCCCACTTCGTACTGCTTGCCGCTGGACGGCTCGAAAGCGCTGCCCCCGACGCTGGTGCCACTCAAGGGCAGGAAGGATTCCGAATAGCTGACAAAGGGCGCCAGGCCATTGTCGAACAGGTACACCAGCCCGCCGCGACCGGTGAAGGACTGGCTCTTGGCGTTGGTATGACCACCGTTGAGCGGCGTCTTGTTATCGGTTTCCGCCCAGTCGTTGCGACCGCCCAGCACCAGCACCCACTGCTCGTACTTGATCTGGTCCTGCACATACAGGCCGGTCTGGATGATGGTGTTGTCCCACTGGTAAGGATTGCCGAAATTCAGCGACTGGCCGTAAGTGGGGGTGAACATGTCGAGGATCGGCGGGTTGAAGTCGTACTTGCCGTCGAATTTTGAATTGAAGTGGTAGTAGTCCAGCCCCACCAGCAGGGTATGGCTGAAGGGCCCGGTGTCGAACTCGGCCTGGGCGATGCTATCCACGCCATAGACCTTGTTGTGCTGCTTCCAGTCCACCCCGTAGCGGGTCATGTAGCGCTGGTCGTTGAGGCCGGTCTTGGGATTGCTGACGAACTTGTAGCCGTGCAGCGGCGCGCGGTAGCGGTCATCGACGTCGGCGTAGCGGGCGTTCTGCTTCAGCGTCCAGACATCGTTCAGGCGATGGGAGAACTCGTAGCCGAGGACGAACTGGTCGCGGTCGTAGGCATTGACCCCGGGCTCGCCGAGGAACAGGTCGCGGTCGATCTTGCCATTGGGGTTGGCGAACACCGTGCCCACGCTGGGCAGGCCCTGGGCCTCGGGTACGTCATTGTCTTTCTGATACTGGGCGAACAGCGTCAGCTGGGTGTCGTCATCGGGCCGCCAAGTCAGGCTCGGGGCGATGAACTGGCGCTGACGCTGGACGTAATCGACGGCGTCCTGGCTGTCGCTGGCCAGCCCGGTCAGGCGATAGAGGAACTGCCCCTGCTCATCCAGCGGGCCGCCCAGGTCCAGGGCGACGCTCTTGTGGTCATGGCTGCCGGCTTCCAGCACCAACTGATGCAAGGGGGTTTCGGTGGGCCGCTTGCTGACCATGTTGACGATGCCGCCCGGCTGGTTTTGCCCGTAGAGCACCGAAGCCGGGCCCTTGAGCACTTCGATGCGCTCCAGGGCATAGGGCTCGATCTGCAGGGCACCGCCGGTACTGCCGCCGCCGTAGGGCAAGTGCAGGCCATCGAGGTACATCGGCGTCGGGGAAAAACCGCGGGAGGTGGGTTCGTCGAAAATCTTCACCCGGTCGGAAAAACCACCGCCGGTCATGCCCGGGGTGTAGAGCAGCGCTTCGGTCACGCTTTGGGCGCCGCGGGCCTTGATTTCCTTGGCGCCGATCACGTTGATGGTCTGCGGAATCTCCACCAGCGCCGAGTCGGTCTTGCTCCCGGTGGCGCTGCGTTTGGCGACGATCCCCGGCACCGCGCCCCAGGCGTACTCGGTCATCTGCGTGGCGCCGATCCGAGTCGGCGCCAGTTGCAGCGCGCCGTTCTCGGCCAAAGGTTGCAGGCCCCAACTAGCCCCGGTCTGCACCGCCTGCAAACCACTGCCAGCGAGCAACGTCTGCAGGCCCTGTGCGACCTCGTAGCGCCCATGCAGGCCGGCACTGTGCTTGCCGGCCGTCATGCTCGCATCCACCGACAGGAGAATCCCCGCGGCACTGGCAAAACGATTCAGGACCTGATCGAGATTGCCGGCGGCAATCTGGTAGTCCCGCGCCTGGCTCTGGCTGCCGCTGTCGGCCTGGGCCAGGCCCGGCAACACCGGGGCCATGGCCAGCAGCGCGACAAAGGCGCGGCGGCGGGCAGCGGTGCCCAGGGTCAAAATGGATGCTGTGGTCTGGTAAGGCATTCCTGAACTCCCCATGAGAATGCGTCTTGATCGGCTTTCATGGGGTATCCCGGACAGCTCGGCAGAATCGACAATCGCGCAGAAGAATTATTTGCAATCAGTCCCGCGGCTTGAGGGTCACCCAGTAGCGGGTCACCGCGTGCGCCCGCACCGGCAGCGAACGTTCCAGGGCCGCGAGTACCGCATCGCTGTCCGCCAGGGGGAAGACCCCGGTGAGCAACAGGCCGGCCACCTGCTCGTCACAACGCAAAAGCCCCGGGCGATAACGCGCCAGCTCGGTGACGAACTGCCCCAGGGGCTGGCGTTCGGCAATCAGCCGGCCCTGGCTCCAGCTGCTGGCATTGACCTCGGCCACTTGCCGCGCCGAAACCCGCCCGGCGCTGAACCACAGGCGCTCGCCGGCATTGAGTTGCAGGGCCGGGGCATGCCGGGGACTGATCCGCAGCGCACCTTCGTAGAGATCGACCCGGGTGCCGCCCTCCAGCTCGCGCACGGCAAAGCGCGTGCCCAGGGCCTGGATGTCTCCGGCGGCGGTTTCAACGATCAGCGGCCGCGAAGCATCATGCCCGCTGGTGAGCAGGAGCTCGCCCTGGATCAGACGGATGCGCCGCTCACTGGCACTGAACAGCAGGTCGACGGCGCTGGCGCTGTTGAGGTCCAGGCGACTGCCGTCGCTCAGGGTCAGGTGGCGAATTTCTCCGGTGGCCGTACGCTGCCCGGCAAAGGCCGCCCGCCAAGGCTGACTGTCCTGGACCAGGTAACCGCTGCCCCCGGCCACCAACAGCAGGCCCAACAGTTTCAGCGCCGCACGTCGTTGCGGGTCCGGGGCCTGCGCCAGCAGCACATGGGCACTGTGCTCCGGCACCCCGCCCAGGGTTTGTTGCAGTTGCTGCAAGCGCTGCCAGGCCCGCTGGTGTTCGGAGTCAGCCTGTTGCCAGGCCACGAACGCCTCGCGTTGCTGCGCATCGAGCTCCCCGCCCCAATGCAGCATCAGCCATTCACTGGCCTGCTCGACGATGGCGGGAGCAATGGGTGCCTGATGCGCCTTCATTCTTCGTAAAGCATCTGATAGCAAGCCTGGATCGCACGGATCATGTACTTCTGCACCGAACTGACAGAAACCTCCAGGCGCTCGGCAATCTGGGCATAACCCAGCCCTTCGAACTGCGACATGACAAAGGCCTGGCGCACCTTGTCCGGCATGCGATCGAGCATGGCGTCGATCTGCATCAGGGTTTCGAGGATCAGTGCGCGGCTTTCCAGGGAGGGCGTCTGGGGTTCCGGCAGGTGGGCGATGCTTTCCAGGTAGGCGCGCTCGATGCGCAACCGGCGCCACTGGTCGATCACCAGATTGCGCGCGATCTGCGCCAGGTAACTGCGGCTTTCCTGCTGCCCGGGAAAGCGCCCCGACAGCAACAGGCGCAGGAAAGTGTCCTGCGCCACGTCCGCCGCATGCTCGCGATCGCCCAGGCGCTTGCGCAACCAGCTCTGCAGCCAACCGTGATGATCTCGATACAGACGATGGAGCTGGGCGTTACCGTCAGTGGTTGCTTCCATGAATGAAACTGCACACATGATTGAGAGCAATTATCATTACACTTTTTTCTCAATCCAGGCAAAAAGGCTTTCAGTGCCCCTGACTGGCGGCGTGCAGCGGATACACCGACTCCCAGCCTCCCCCCAGCGCCTTGTACAAACCGACCATGGACAGGGACACCCCCGCCGAGCTTTCCACCAGTTGCTCCTGGGTGGCCAGCAAGGCGCCCTGCACGGTCAGGACGTTGACGAAATCCACCACTCCTTCGACGTATTGCTGCTGCGCGGTACGCAAGGCGATCTGATTTTGCCGCACCGCTTCGGCCAGGCTGTCGCGGCGCAGTTGGCTGGCGTTGTAGCGGGTCAACTGGTCGTCGATTTCGTGCAAGGCCCGCAGCACGGTCTGCTGATAGGCCAGGGCCGCTTCCTGCTGCTGGGCCTCGCGCAACTGGAGCATGCCGCGCAAACGACCACCGTCGAACAGCGGCAGGCTGAATTGCGGGCCGATGCCGAACTGGCGGGAGCTCCAGGAACCAAAATCTGCCAATTGCAGGGCCTGGGAACCGAAGTTGCCGGACAAGGTAATGCGCGGATAGAAATCCCCCTTGGCCACGCCGATGCTGGCCGTCGCGGCATGCAGCCGTGCCTCGGCCTGGCGGATATCGGGGCGGCGTTCGGCCAGCTGCGACGGCAGGCCGATGGCCACTTGGCTCGGGGGTTGGGGCACCGGCGCGTCACTGGCCAACACCTGATGCAGGGCCTGGGGCCGCTCGCCCAGCAGCAGGCTCAGGGCGTTGATCAACTGTGCCTGACGCTGCTGCAACTCCGGCAGCCGGGCCTCGATGGTCGCGACCTGGGCCGCCGCTTCGGCCACATCCAGGTCAGTGGCCACGCCATCGGCCAGGCGCAGTTGCGAGAGTTTCAGACTGTGCCGGGCAACCTCGAGGTTCTGCTCGGTAACGGCTCGGGTGCTCTGCACGCCACGCAGTTGGATGTAGTCCTGAGCGACCTCCGCCAGCACCGACAGCAGCACCCCGCGCCGGTCGTTCTCCGCCACTTCCAGGGTCGCGTCGGCGGCCTCGGTCTCGCGCCGGACCCGGCCCCACAGATCCAGCTCCCAGGCGGCGGAAAAACCCGCTTCCCAGAGATTGAAGGCTGACTTGCCGTTGTTCCCCGAGGGGTCGCTCAAGCCTTCGCCAGTGTTGCGCTTGCGCCCGTAGCCGCCATTGGCCGCCGTGCTCGGATAGCGCTCGGCGGTGATCACCTGGCGCGCCGCCCGGCTCTGCTGCAAGCGACTGCTGGCCAGTTGCAGGTCGAGGTTGTCGCTCAGGGCGCGGCGACTCAGGGCCGACAGTTGTGGATCGTTGAACACCTCCCACCAGCGCTCCTGCATGGCACTGTCCACCGCCTGGCTGGTGGCAGCCTGTGCAGGGGCCGACCAGGCCTGGACCTGAGTCGCCTGGGGCCGCTGGAAATCCGCGCCGACGCTGCAGGCGCCCAGCGCCAGCAGGCTCAGCACCAGCAATGCAGGGCGCCACGAAAGGCGCCTTGGCAACGAACTCTCTTGGATCTGCCGCTCGATACTCATCGCTGGGTCACCTCGCGGGCACGGGTGGCGGAGCTGTGGGTGTCCACGCTGGCTTCCACCGACATGCCGACCCGCAGGCGCTCGGCCATGGGCTGGTTGGGGTCCAGGAGAATCTTCACCGGGATGCGCTGCACCACCTTGGTGAAGTTGCCGGTGGCGTTGTCCGGCTTGACTGCGGCGAAGGTCACGCCGGTGGCCGGGGCCAGACTCTCGACGCGGCCATGCAGGGTTTCGCCGCCCAGGCTGTCGACCCGGACTTCGACCGCCTGCCCGGCGTGCATCGCGGTGAGCTGGGTTTCCTGGAAGTTGGCCAGCACATAGGCTTGCTGCAAGGGCACCACGGCGAGGATCTTGCTGCCGGGAGTGACATAGGCGCCAACCCGTACCGCGCGCTCGCCGACCATGCCGTCAACCGGGGCGACGATGCGCGTGTAGGACAGCTCGTAGCTGGCCATTTCCAGGGCTGCCTGGGCCCGCTTCAGGCCGCCTTCGGCCGCATCACGCTGGGCAGTGAGGATCTCCACCTGCTTGCGCTCCGCCGCCAGGGCCGCAGTGGCCGTGGCCAGCCGGGCACTGGCCTGGTCGATGCGGGTCTTGGCCTGCTGGGCGTTCTGCACGGTGCCGGCGCCGACCCCTGCCAGGTGGTTGTAGCGATTGAGTTCGTGCTCGGCAAAGGCCATTTCGGCCCGGGCCGCTCCCAGGGCCGCCTGGGCCTGGGCAATCACCGAACCCTGCCGGTCCAGGGTGGCCCGGGCGTTCTGCAACTGGGCCTGGGCCACCAGGGTTTCGGCATCCGCCGCCTGGGCCGCGGCCCGCAGGTCACGGTCATCGATCAGCGCCAGCAGTTGACCGGCCTTGACCTGCTGGTTGTCCTCCACCAGCACTTCCTTGATGAACCCGGCCACCCGCGGCGCCACCAGGGTGTAGTCGGCGGCGATGAAGGCGTCGTTGGTGCTCTGCTCGCTGGAGCGGCCGAACAGACCCGGCATCACCAGATAGGCCAGCACGCCAATGGCCGCTACCGTCGCCACGGCGACGGCGATTTTGTCTTTGCTCTGGATCGTCATAAAAACCTTCTCGTTCAAGTGGGCGCCCGCGGTGGATAGATCCGCGTCGGCAGCCAGAAAATCAGCAGGATCAGCGCAGCGGCCACCCCTGCCATGCAGAAATACAGATCGGCGGAAGTCAGCACCACGGCTTGCTGGTGCAGGCGCTGAGCCAGCCCGGGCACCCGGTCGTCCACCAGGGGCGAATTGCCCAGGCTGTCCACCAGCATCGTCGAGTGGAAATGCAAACGGTGGGTGGTGAGCACATCCAGCACCCCGGTGGCGATCACCGCCGCCAGGCCTTTCACGGTGTTGAACCAGGCCGAAGCAAAGGGCCCCTCCACCGGCGTGATGCTGCCGGTGGACAGCATCAGCAACGGCAGCACCGCCATCGGCTGGCCGAAGACCTGCAGCAATTGCAGCCCATAGAAATCGTCACGAATCCAGGCCGAGGTCAGGTGCGTGCCCCCCAGGCAAGACAGCACCAGCATGCCCAGACCGATCCCCAGCACCCAGCGGCAGTCGACCCAGCGCAGGTTGCACAGGGCCGCCACCAGGGGCAGGGCCAGCAGTTGCGGCAAGGCCATCACCAGCATCACCGGCGCGGTCTGCAACGGTCGATAGCCCTGGACCTGAGCCAGGTAGGCCGACGGGATGATGATCACTGCGGTCAATACCACCAGCACCCCGGCCAGAGTCAGCAGGGCGAAGGACAGGTTGCGGATGCCGAGCATCTGCAGCTTGAAGAAGGGAATCGGCTGCGACCATTCGTTGATCATGAACAGCACCAGCAACACCAGCCCGCCGACCAGCAGCACACTGATCAGCGGCGACTCGAACCAGTCCAGGCGATTGCCCTGAAGAATGCCGATCACCAGCATGCAGATCGCCGGGAAGCCCAACAGCAGCCCACGCCAGTTGAACTGCTTGCAACGCTCCAGACGCAACGGGTCCTGAGGCAGGCCGTAAGCCACCGCCGCCATGGCCAGCAGACAGGGCGCCACCACCTGCCAGAAGGCCCAGCGCCAGCCCACGTACTCGGTCCACAGTGCCGCCAGGGGCGTGCCCAGGCTCGGGCCGAAGGTGGCAGTCAGGGCATAGCCGGCCAAGCCGTAGAGCTTGACGTTGGCCGGCAGGAAGCGCAGGGCCACGGTCATCAGCATCGGCGGCAGCGCGCCCCCGGCCAGGCCTTGCAGAGTGCGCAGCAGCAACAGGCTCTGGTAGTTGGGGGCGAAGGGGCACAGCACCGCCAGCAGGGTGAACAGCGCAATGGCGCAGAGGGTGAAACGCCGCAGGGAAAAGGTCACCGAGCACCAGGGCGCGAAAGCCATGGCCGCCACCGAGGTGGCGGAGTAGCAAGCCACCAGCCAGGTGCCTTCGTCGAAGCCGATGAACAACGCGCCGCGGATATCCGCCAGGGCGATCTTGGTCACCATGTCGTTGAGACCGGAGACCAGCACCGCCAACAGCACACCCACCAGGCCGATGATGATTCGCGGTCCGAAGACCGGTGGGGCAATGGCTGCCGGCTTGCTGGCGGCTTCAACCGAAGCGGGCGCAGCGACAGCGAGAGAACTCATGGAAATACTGCTCCAGACAAGAAAACCAGAGCAGTTTATGAACAGCCAGCACTGACGAAAACTGACTTATTGACACTTTATAAGTGCACCAGACGCAACAATTAAACCTATTGACCGTAGGAGCTGGTTTGCCAGCGATGAGGCCATCAAGGCCGCTTCCGCCGGCAAGCCGGCGCCTACGAGGAGGTCGGCTGGGCTTCTTGCCAGGTGGCCTGGCAGGAGCTGCGCAGGGTTTCGCGGAACCATTTGTGCGCCGGGTCCTTGTCGTAGCGCGGGTGCCAGGCCTGGGTCAGGACCAGGGTCGGCAGGGAAATCGGCAGGACAAAGGAGCGCAGACGCAGGCCCAGGCGCGAGACGCTGAGCAATGTTTCCTGGGGCACCGGCAGGATCAGGTCCGAATCCGGCAGCATGAACATGGCGGCGTGAAAGCCCGGGGCAATCAGCGGCACTCGACGCTCCAGGCCCAGCTCCGCCAGCGCCGTATCGATCGGCCCACGGGCAATGCCTCGACGCGACATGCTGATATGGGGAAACGCGGCAAAACGCTCGGCGGTGATGTCTTCGTCCAACAATGGGTGGCCTTCACGCACCAGGCCGACAAAGGCCGTGGTGAACAGGTTCTGCACCTTCACTTCCGGGGTCAGGGGCCGGGTGTTGCTGATCCGCAGGTCGATCCGCCCCTCCCGCAGGGCCTCGTCATCGCCATCGCCTTCCGGCACGAAGCGCAGCTCGCACAAAGGCGCCTGACGCTCCAGGGTGTCGATGAGGCGACCGCCATAGACGCCGACGAAAAAGTCGTTGGCGCGCACATTGAAGCGCCGCCGCAACGACAACAGGTCGACCTGGTCCCCCGAGCGAAACAGCAGCGCCGCCTGCTCCACCAGATCACGCACCTGGCTGCGCAGCTCCAGGGCCTTGGGGGTGGGCACCAGGCCACGCCCGGCACGCACCAGCACCGGGTCGCCCAGGGCTTCGCGAATCCGCGTCAGGGTCCGGCTCATCGCCGCTGGGCTGAGGTTCATGCGTCGTGCGGCGCCGACTACGCTGCCCTCATCCAGCAGGGCATCGAGGGCGACCAGAAGGTTCATATCCGGGAGTTGCATACCGAGCACTCATGACTGATCAGGGATGATCCAGACGCAATGCTAGCAGGCTTGGCGCCGAGGAAAATGAGAGAGATCAGTCCTTACCCGTGAACCCACTACCCGCGTAGGAGCCGGCTTGCCGGCGAATGGGCCTTCAAAACCTTGCCTCGCCCTTGAGGACGCCTTCGCTGGCAAGCCAGCTTCGGGGGGGCTGGCGGACGAGGTAGCTCAGCGTTGCATGCCCCAACGTTTCACCGTGATGCGCTCCAGGGTGTCGAAGATCAGGTTCTCCACCAACAGGCCGATAAGGATCACCACCGCCAGCCCGGCAAAGACCTTGTCGGTGTACAGCTCGTTGCGGTTCTGGAAGATGTACCAGCCCAGGCCGCCCTTGCCGCTGGTGGCGCCAAACACCAACTCAGCAGCGATCAAGGTGCGCCAGGCGAAGGCCCAGCCGATCTTCAGCCCGGCCAGGATCGACGGCAGCGCCGCCGGGATCAGGATGAACAGCACCAGGCGCAGGCCCTTGAGGCCGTAGTTGCGCCCGGCCATGCGCAGGGTTTCCGAGACGCCGAGAAACCCGGCGTAAGTGTTCAGGGCCAGGGCCCAGAGCACCGAATGCACCAGCACGAAGATCAGGCTGTTCTGCCCCAGGCCGAACCACAGCAGCGCCAGGGGCAACAGGGCAATGGCCGGCAACGGGTTGAACATCGAGGTCAGGGTGCTCAGCAGGTCGCGGCCGAACTGGGTCGACACCGCCAGGGTGGTCAGGGCAAACGCCAGGACGATACCGATCAGGTAGCCCTTGAGCAGCACCACCAGGGAAATGCCCACCTTGCCCAGCAATTCGCCGCTGAGCAGGCCCTGGTACAGGGCGCTGGCGGTTTGCACAAAGCTGGGCAGCAGCAGGTCGTTATTCTGGTAGCGGGCCACGACCTCCCACAGCAGCGCCAAAAGGATCAGGATCAGGCCCTTGCGCAGCCAGCCCTGTTGCCAGAGACGCTGGCCCAGGGGCAGCTCTCGTTCCAGCGGGACTTGCAGCAAGGGTTGCAGGACAACTTCGTATTCTTCGCGCACGGGGGATGACTGGCTCATCGGGCGTTCCTCGTTCAACGGTGGCCTGACGGCTCAATAGGCGATACGGATATCGGCGAAATCCAGCTCGGTTTCGGTGTCAGGCCCCTGGCCTTCATCGAACAGCAAGCGATGAATACGCTGTGCCGTCTGCTGGAAAGCCACGCCGCCAAGGCTTTGCAGGTCGTACTGGTGGCTGTGGACTTCCGCCCGCACCCGCCCCGGATGCGGCGACAGCAAAAGGATGCGATTGCCCACCACCAGCGCCTCCTCGATGGAGTGGGTGACGAACAGCAAGGTGAAGCGCACCTCCTCCCAGAGCAGCAGCAACTCCTCCTGCATCTTGCGCCGGGTCAGGGCGTCGAGGGCCGCGAAGGGCTCGTCCATCAGCAGGATCTTCGGCTGCATGGCCAAGGCCCGGGCAATCGCCACCCGAGCCTTCATGCCACCGGACAAGGTGTGTGGATAGGCATCGGCGAAAGCCGCCAGGCCGACCTTGGCCAGATAGTGCAGGGCACGTTCTTCGGCCTCGCGGCGGCCGAGGGTTTTCGACGCCAGCAGGGGAAACATCACGTTCTGCTTCACGGTTTTCCAGGGCGGCAGCTGGTCGAACTCCTGGAACACCACGATGCGATCCGGCCCAGGCTGACTGACGGGCCGCCCCTGCAGGCGAATCTCGCCCTCGCAAGGCTGGATGAACCCGGCCACCGCCTTGAGCAGGGTCGACTTGCCGCAGCCCGAAGGCCCCAGCAGGACAAAACGATCGGCCGGATCAATCTCGAAACTCACCTGGTGGGTGGCCCGCACCACGCGCTGCGGGGTGCGGTATTCCAGGCTGACTTGATCCACCGCCAACAGCGCTTCGGCGGCGGCGGTAAGGTTGCTGGCCGTGTGGCCTGGCAAGGGGGCGTTCATGGCAATCAGCTCCCTTGCAGCGGTTTGGCGTCCTGGAAGAAGTAGTCCTTCCACGACTGCGGCTTGTTCTTGATGGCGCCGACGCGGTGCAGGAACTCCGCCAGCGGGTAGGTGTTTTTCGGCGTCACGCTGAATTCGAACTGCGGGTTGTCGATGATCTTCAGCAGCGCGGCGCGGTCGATCTTGGCCTTGGTCACACGGATGTAAGTGTCGGCGGCCGCGCCTTTGTCGTTCTGGGCGAACTCGGCCGCTTCAGCCAGGGCTTCGACGAAGGCCTTGTAGGTCTTGGGGTTGTCGTTGCGGAATTTTTCGGTGGCAAACAGCACCGTTGGCGAGTTCGGTCCCAGCAGGTCGTAGGTGTTGAGCACCACGTGCACATTGGGGTTCTCCAAGGCCTGATCCTGGAACGGCGGGTTGGAGAAGTGCCCGGTCAGCTCGGTGCCGCCGGCAATCAGCGCGGCGGTGGCGTCCGGGTGCGGCACGGCGATGGTGTACTTATCCAGGCGATTGAATTCCTGGTCGCCCCACTGCTTGGCCGCGGCGTATTGCAGGAAGCGCGACTGCACCGAGACGCCCACCGCCGGCACCGCGATGCGGTCCTTCTCGGTGAAGTCGGCGATGGTCTTGACCTGGGGATTGTTGCTCACCAGGTAGTAAGGGAAGTTGCCCAAGGACGCCACGGCCTTGACGTTCTGCCGGCCATGGGTGCGGTCCCAGATGGTCAACAGCGGGCCGACGCCGGCTCCGGCAATGTCGATGGAGCCCGACAGCAACGCGTCGTTGACCGCTGCGCCGCCGGACAGCTGGGTCCAGTCGACCTTGATGTCGATGCCCTCTTGCTTGCCGTGCTTTTCAATCAGGTTCTGGTCACGCACTACGTTGAGCAGCAAATAGACGATGCCGAACTGTTCGGCGATGCGGATCTCGCCTTCGGCATGGGCCGCCGAGGGAGCCACCAGGCTGCCGGCCAGCAGACTGAAGCCCAGGCCGATGGCCGTGGCCAGTTTGCCGAGGCGGGGAATGAAGGGAATGGATAAGGACATGATGATTCTCCTGCCGTGCCTGGCGATCAGTAAGGGGCGTCGCCCTGAATGGTGGTGCGATACAGCTTGCGACGCAGATGGCTCGGGCAACCGGCGGCCAGGTGGATCAGCGAGCGGTTGTCCCAGAACACCAGATCGTGGGGCTGCCATTGATGGCGGTAGATGTTTTCCGGCAGCACGCTGTGGGCGTACAGCTCGGCCAGCAATTGGGCGCTTTCGTCTTCCGGCAGGCCGACGATGCGGGTGGTGAACCCCTCGCTGACGAACAGTGCCTTGCGGCCGTTTTCCGGGTGGGTGCGGACGATGGGGTGCACCACCTCGGCGACCTGGGCCAGTTGCTCCGGGGTCAGGGTCGGGCGCCAGTTGCCCTCGAACTTAGTCTCGCTGTAGCGCGCCGTGTAGGAATGCGCGGCACTGCGGCCCTGCACCGCCTTGCGCAGTGCCTCGGGCAGGGTGTCCCAGGCTGTGTGCATGTCGGCGAACAGGGTGTCGCCACCTTCGGCCGGCAATTCCTGGGCGTGCAGCATCGAGCCCAGGCTCGGCAGTTCCTTGTAGGACAGGTCCGAGTGCCAGAACTTGCCGGCATCCCCCAGGCCAATGGACTGGCCGTTCTCGATGATGTTGGAAACGATGAGGATTTCCGGGTGACCGGCCAGCAGGAACTGCTTGAGCACATGGATCTGCAGCACGCCGAAGCGGCGGCTGAAGGCGATCTGTTGTTGGGGGCTGATGCGCTGGTCGCGGAACACCACCACGTGGTGATCCAGATGGGCGCGGTGGATGCGGGCGAAGTCCTGGTCGTTGACCGGCCGGGACAGGTCCAGGCCGATAATCTCGGCGCCCACGGCGCCGCTGAAGGGACGGATTTCGAAGGCTTGTGCAGCGATGGGCGCGGCACTGGCTGATGCAGACATGACTTAAAACTCCCGCGCAGGCGCGCCCAGGGCGCGCGCGTCGATCAGAAACTCACGGAGATCCCGTGTGGGTTCATTTCGTGCGGCGCGCCGATTGGTCGGCAGGTACGCAGGGAGTCGACTTTATAGATATAAGAAAGCGAATTTAAATACCGTTAGCGAATAACGATATGTTGATTCGAGCGGCGCGATACCTGGGGACGCTGCGCTGTCGACGGCTCGATGAGACGAACTGTAGGAGCCGGCTTGCCGGCGAAGGCGCTCTCACGGGCCCCTTGGCTGGCAAGCCAGCTCCTACAAGGCTGGCAAGGTCGCTTCTTACATGGATCAGCGCTCGTGCAGGGCTTCAGCGCGGGCGCGGATGATCGGTTTGAGCAGGTAGCTGAGGATGCTCTTCTTGCCGGTGATGATGTCCACCGATGCGACCATCCCGGGGATGATCAGCAGCGGTTTTTCATCGGTGCCCAGATGGCTGCGGTCGGTGCGCAGCTTGATCATGTAATAGGTGGTTTTCTTGTCTTCGTCGGTGATGGTGTCGGCGCCGATCTGCTCCAGGCGGGCCTTGAGGCCGCCGTAGATGGTGTAGTCATAGGCGCTGAACTTGACGATCGCTTCCTGCCCCGGGTGCAGGAACGCGATGTCCTGGGGACGGATCTTGGCTTCCACCAACAGGGTGTCGTCCAGGGGCACGATCTCCACCATGTCGCTACCCGGCTGGATCACGCCACCGATGGTGTTGACCATCAGTTGCTTGACGATACCGCGCACCGGCGAGGTGACCAGGGTCCGGCTGACCCGGTCTTCCAGGGCCTTGCCGGTGGCGCTGGCCTTGTTCAGTTCGGTGCGCGCCTCGTTGAGCTGGGTCAGGGCCTCGCTGCGGAACTTGCCGCGGGTTTCATCGATCTTGCGCTGCACTTCCTTGATCGCCGATTCGGCACGAGGAATCGCCAGGGTGGTGGCGTCCAGTTGGCCGCGGGTTTCCACTTCGGCACGCTTGAGCCGCAGCACTTCCACCGGTGATACCGCGCCCTGGGCCACCAAAGGCTCGGACATGGCAATTTCCTGGCGTTGCAAGCCCAACTGCTGACGGTACTGAGCCTGCTTGGAGGTGAACTCGCGCAGCTCCTGTTGCTTCTGGATCAGCTGTTCCTGAAGGCCGCCGATTTCGTCATGCAGTTGCTGGCGACGACTTTCATAGAGGGACTTTTCGCTGGCGGCCTGGCCGGGGACTTCCTTGAGCACGTCCTCGGGGAAATTCAGCGCCCGGTCATCGACCTCGGCGCTCAGGCGCTCGACCCGCAGCAACATGGACAGGCGCACAGTCTCGGTCTCACCGACGTTGGACTGGAAGCGCGTGTCATCCAGACGGATCAGCGGCGCTCCGGCCTCCACCACCTGGCCTTCCTTGACGTACAGCTCGGAGACAATGCCGCCTTCCAGGTTCTGGATCTTCTGCACCTTGGACGACGGAATGGCCTTGCCCTCGCCCTTGGTCACTTCGTCGATGACCGCGAAGTTGGCCCACAGCACCAGGAACAGGAAGAACGCGATGATGCCCCAGATGGTCAGGCGAATGACCCGAGGCGCATCTTCGATCAGGGCCTTGTTGACCTCAGGCAGCGGCTGCCCCTGAAGAGAATCGGTGCCTTTGAAATAGCGGCGGATCGAGTCCTTGAATCCCGACTTAAGCAACACTGATCTGCCCCTTCTTCAACGCTTCCATCACCACCGCTTTCGGACCATCGGCCAGGATCTGTCCACGGTCCACCACCAACAACCGATCCACCAGCGACAACAGCGACGCCCGGTGAGTAACCAGGACCACGGTCTTGTTCTGCACCACTGACTCCAGGCGCTGCTTCAGGCGTTCTTCACCGGTGTTGTCCATGGCGCTGGTGGGCTCGTCGAGCAACAGGATCTGCGGGTTGAGCAACAGGGCACGGGCCAGGGCGACGTTCTGACGCTGGCCACCGGACAGGTTCTGTCCACGTTCACCCACCTGCAATTCATAGCCTTGCGGGTGCAGCCGGGCGAATTCGTGAACCCCCGCCAGTTCGGCGGCCTGCAGCACCAGCTCGTCTTCAACGTAGCGGGCACCGGAGGTCAGGTTGTCCCGCAGGGTGCCGGCCAGCAGCTGGATGTCCTGGGGCACGTAGCCAATGTTATGGCGCAACTCGCTGACATCGATCTGGCGGATGTCCACGCCGTCCACCAGCAAGGCACCGGAATCGGGCTGGTAAAGCCCTACCAGCAGCTTGGCCAGGGAGCTTTTGCCCGAGCCGCTGCGGCCGATGATGCCGACCTTCTCGCCTGGCTTGATCACCAGATTGATGTTCTTGAGCGCCGGGTTCTGCTGCCCCGGGTAGGTGAAATTCAACAGCCGGCATTCGATGGCGCCCTGCAGCACGTTGCGGCTCAGGGGACGCTCGTCGAAATTGCGCTCCTGGGGCAGCTCCATCATCTGGTCCACCGAGGTCATGGTGACGCGGGCCTGCTGGTAGCGGGTCAGCAAGCCGGACAGCGAAGCCAGCGGGCTCAGGGCCCGGCCGCTGAGCATGTAGCAAGCGATCAGCCCGCCCATGCTGAGGTTGCCGTCAATGATCTGGTACACGCCGAAGATGATCATGATCACCCCGGCCAGTTGCTGGATCAGCAAGGTGATGTTCATCGCCAGGCTGGAGAGCATCTTCACCCGCAGTTCCAGGCGGCTGAGGGTGCCAATGGTCTGCTCCCATTGATACTGACGCTCGCTTTCAGCGTTGTTGACCTTGACCGCGTCCAGCCCGGCCAGGGTTTCGATCAGGCTCGATTGACGCTCGGCACCCAGGGCCATGGTTTTCTCCATGGTCGCCACCAGGGGCTTCTGCAAGGCGTAGCCGATACCCAGGGCGATGGGGAACGCCAGCACCGGAATCCACACCAGGTGCCCGCCCAAGATGGCGATCACCAGGAAGATCAGCAGGGTGAACGGCAGGTCGATGAGGCTGGTGAGGGTCAGGGACGCGAGAAAATCCCGCAGGCTCTGAAACTCATGGATGTTCTGGGCGAAGCTGCCGACCCGAGCCGGGCGGTACTTCATGGCCATGCCGACGATGCGCTCGAACAGCGTGGCGGAAATGATCAGGTCGGTCTTTTTCCCCGCCAGGTCCAGGCACAGGCTGCGCAGACTCTTGAGGATCAGGTCGAAAATGTAGGCGCCCATGATGCCAATGGACAGCACCCACAGGGTCGAGGTGGCCTGGTTGGGGACTACCCGGTCGTAGACATTCATCACGAACAGCGGCGCGGCCATGGCGATGATATTGATCAGCAGGCTCGCGGCGATGGCGTCGGCATACAACCAGCGCGAACGCTTGAGGGTGTCGCGGAACCAGGAGCGGGCCCGGGGAATCAGCGACCCGTGATTGACGTCGAACTTGTGCTGGGGCTGGGCAAAGAACACCTGGCCGCTGTAGTCGTCGGCCAGTAGCTGGCGATTGACGCAGACTTCACCGCCGTCGCTTTCGCTGAGCAGCAGCCGTGCCTGGTCCTCACCCTGCCAGCCCAGAAGCACGGCGCTGCGGCCGTCCTTGAGCAATAGCAGGGCGGGCATCGCGATGGTCGGAATCTGCTCGAGCTTGCGACGTAAAACGCGCCCCTGCAGCCCGGCCCGGGCCGCCGCACGGGGCAGCAGCTCGGCGCTCAAGCGCTGTGACGGCAATGGCAGACCCGTGGTCAGCATGGCCGCACTGGCGGGCTTCTGATGCAGGAAGCAAAGGGTCAGCAGCCCATCCAGCAAGGGGTCGTCATGCATGCCGCGCGGATCATGACTGAATTGCACACGACTGACTTCTGATTCCACGCTGGACACTCTTGGCTGGCAATAGGATGAAAGTAGCTCAATTCATCCCAGGCAGCTGGACCTTGGGCTTCGCATCGTTCTGCACGACCGAAGCCATAGGTGCGACCACTCCCTGGCTCTTGAGCAACTCGCCCATGGTCGCCTTGATTCGATACTGAGTAAATAACTGAATGTTCTGGATCTCGGCCAAACGCCGGGAGGCGGTGAACAGTTCGTTTTCACTGTCGAGCAGGTCCAGCAGGGTGCGCTCGCCCAGACTGAACTGCTTCTGGTAGGCCGTGCGCACCGCGGTGCTGCGATCGACATATTGCTGGGCGATCGGCACCTGAGCGTTGGCATTGCTCAAGGCGTTCCAGGCCAGGCCCAACTCTTCGTTCAGCACCCGCAGAGCGTTGTTGCGGATATCCAGCGCCTGGTTGGACTGGTAGGCCTTGGACTCCAGATCGGCCTTGTTACTGCCGCCGGCGAACAGGTTGAAGCGCATGCGCAACATGGCCTGCCATTCATTGTTGTGGCCGTTCTGACCGTCGAGGTCGTTGTCGGCGGTGCGTCCCAGCTCAGCATCGAAGCGTGGGTAGAACGCCGATTTGGCGGCGTCGTACTGCTTCTCGGCAGCGACAATGTCGGACTCGGCGGAGCGCAGGATCGGGCTGTTTTCCAGCATCTGACGGCGGGCCTCATCGAGGTTGGCCGGCAGCATCGCCATAAAACTGGCAGGGCGTTCCAGTTGATCCGGCATCTGCCCTACCGCACTCAGGTAGTTGGTCTGGGCGTCGGCCAGGTTGGTCTGCTCGGTGATCAGGTTGTTGCGGGCCTGGGCCATGCGCGCTTCGGCCTGGTCAAGGTCGGCGCCACTGCCCACGCCACGCTGGGTGCGCAGTTTGATCTGGTCGTAGATGCGTTCGTGATTACGCAGATTGTCTTCTGCCAGTTGCACGAATTGACGACGGGTCAACACATCCAGGTACACCTGGGCCACGGTCAGCGCGGTGCGCTCGGAAGTACCCAGCAGGGAATAAGCCCGAGAGTTGACGGTGGCTTGTTGACGCCCCACTTCGCTGGACGTGGCAAAACCGTCAAAAACCATCTGCTGGAGACGTAAACTTGACTCGCTACGGTTCAGGGTTTCCCAGTGATTGCTGCCAGTACCCGCACGAGTACTAGGGTTATCGGTCCCTTCGCGACCGTAGCCAGCGAGCATATCGACACGCGGCAAATAGCCACCCTTGGCGGCTTTAAGTTGATAGTCGGCGGCTAGACGGCTGTTTACCCCGGCTTGAATTTCCGGGTGCACATCCAGTGCTTTCTGCATGGCTTCGGGGAGTGTTTGTGCCTGCACGAAACTGGCAGCTAAGGCGAACGGCAGGGCCTTGAACAGGTGAAAACGCATGGTAAGAATTTCCCTCGGACAGCATGTCCAGAAACACGTCATAACGTGGTGCCACATCGAGTGATTGCAACCACAACGACCGTCCGTCGGAAAGTTCAAACTAAGAACTGGTTCACATACTTCAAGTCAGGTTACTGCACGAATATCAATGTGACATTAATTCGGCGATTGTTTAGGATGGCACCCATAAGGTCAATAGTTTGGCATAAAGTTAATTTCGAAAAAATATAGCCAAAATATTGACGACTATACTGTCAAATACCCGTTCCCAATTACACAGCAATGTACCTCCAGACTGAGTTGCGGCCCGCGCCCAAGCCGGTACATGGATGTCAACTGAGCGGTACACCGGAGAGTCCCCAATGAGCAGTGTTGTTGCCATCGTCAAAAGCATTGTCGGTCAGGTTTTCGTAGTTTCCCCGGAAGGAATCCGGCGCGTACTCATCGAAGGCGACCGCCTGTTCGTGGGTGACCAGGTGGATACCGGCCCGGCGGGTGCCGTTACCCTGGAGTTGACCGACGGACGGACCCTCGACCTTGGCCGCGACACTCAATGGAGCGGTGCCGCACCAGACTCCAGCACCGACCTGGCCCAGGCCAGTGCGCAAGCCGCGCCATCGGTGGCTGAACTGCAGCAGGCCATTGCCGCGGGTGTCGACCCGACCACCGACCTGGAAGCCACCGCTGCCGGCCCGTCCGCAGCAGGTACGGGCGGTGCCGCCGGGGGCGGCCATAGCTTCGTCCAGCTTGAGGAAACCGCTGGCCGGGTGGACCCGACCATCGGCTTCCCGACGGCCGGCCTGGGGCTGGCCACTTCGGCCCAGGACAACACCATAGGCGGGCTGACCAACAATAATGGCCTGGCCAATGGCAACGGCAGTGGCAGTGATTCGCTGCGTCCGGCGACCCTGACCCTGGGCGCCACCCCGACCATCACCGAAGCCGGTGGTGTGCTGGTGTATACCGCCACTCTGACCCAGGCACCGCTGACCGACCTGACCGTCACCCTGTCCAATGGTGCGGTCATCGTGATCAGTGCGGGCCAAACCACTGGCAGCGTGCAGGTCCCTCTGGCGCCCCAAGACAACGTCTATATCGACCCCGGCCAGATCAGCGTGAGCGTGACCGGCACCGCTGGCGGCGGTGGCCTGCTGGTGACCGTCAATCCAACCCCGGCGGTGACCCAGATCACCGACACTATCGACACCACCACCGTCACCCTGACAGCCGATGCCAACGTCACCGAAGGCGGACAGATCACCTACACCGCCACCCTGACCAACCCGGCGCAGACGCCGGTGACCATTACCCTGTCCAACGGTTCGGTCATCACCATTGAAGCGGGCAAGTCCAGCGGTTCGATCGACGTCGCGGCCCCGGCCAACGATGTCTACAAGAACGGCAGCACCATCGAGGTCGGCATCACCAAGGCCGAGGGCGGCAACTTCGAGAGCCTGGTGCCCAGCACCGACAAGGCCGTGACCACAGTCACTGACACCATTGACGATACCGGCCTGAGCCTGTCGGCCACCGGCACCGTGGCCGAAGGCGGCTCCATCGTCTACACCGCGACACTGACCAATCCTGCTGGGACTCCGGTCACCGTGACCCTGAGCAACGGTGCCGTGATCACCATCGCCGCTGGCGCCACAACTGGCACCGCGACTGTCGCGGCCCCGGCCGATGACGTTTATAAGGATGCCGGCAAGGTCGAAGTCACCATCACCAAGACCGATGGCGGCAACTTCGAAAACCTGGTCACCAACCCAGCGCCTGCCGTGACTGATGTCACTGACACCATCGACACTTCCACCGTCAGCCTGACTGCCACTCCGAGCGTCGCCGAAGGTGGAACCGTGGTTTACACCGCTTCGGTGACTGCTCCAGTTACCGGCTCGCCGGTTGTGGTGACTCTGTCCAACGGACAGACCATCACTATTCCAGTCGGTGAATCCTCCGGCACCGTGAACTTCACCGCGCCGAATGACGCCCTGGCTGGCGGTAGCTCTCTGAGCACCACCATCACCAAGGCTGACGGTGGTAACTACGAGAAGCTGGAGATCAACGACAAGCCAGCTGAAACCTCGGTTACCGATACCCCGGACACCACTACTCTGAGCCTGAGTGCTACTGACTCGGTAGCAGAAGGCGGGTCCATCGTTTACACCGCTACGCTGACCAACGCTGCAGGGACTCCGGTCACCGTGACCCTGAGCAACGGTGCTGTCATCACTATCGCTGCTGGTGCCACCACCGGCACCGCCACCGTCGCGGCCCCGGCCGACGATGTGTACAAGGACGCCGGCAAGGTCGAGGTCACCATCACCAAGACCGATGGCGGCAACTTCGAGAACCTGGAAACCAACCCGGCTCCGGCAGTGACTGATGTCACTGACACTATCGATACGTCGACTGTCAGCCTGACCGCGACCCCAAGCGTCGCCGAAGGCGGCATCGTGGTTTACACCGCGTCGGTTTCGGCTCCGGTGACCGGCTCGCCGGTTGTAGTGACTCTGTCCAACGGACAGACCATCACTATTCCGGTTGGCGAATCGTCCGGCACCGTGAACTTCACCGCGCCTAACGATGCACTGGCAGGCGGCAGTTCCCTGAGCACCACCATCACCAAAGCTGACGGTGGTAACTACGAGAAGCTGGAGATCAATGACAAGCCAGCCGAAACCTCGGTCACCGACACACCGGACACCACCACACTCAGCGTGACTGCCACCGATACCGTGGCAGAAGGCGGTTCGATTGTTTACACCGCGACCCTGACCAACGCTGCTGGCACTCCCGTCACCGTGACCCTGAGCAACGGCGCGGTGATCACCATTGCCGCAGGCGCCACAACTGGCACCGCCACCGTGGCGGCACCGGCCGATGACGTCTACAAGGATGCCGGCAAAGTCGAAGTCACCATCACCAAAGCCGATGGCGGCAACTTCGAGAACCTGGTTACCAACCCAGCGCCAGCCGTGACTGATGTAACTGACACTGTCGATACCAGCACCGTTTCGTTAACCGCGACCCCAAGCGTCGCCGAAGGCGGCATCGTGGTGTACACAGCCTCGGTGTCCGCCCCAGTAACTGGCTCCCCGGTCGTAGTAACGCTGTCCAATGGCCAGACCATCACCATTCCGGTGGGCGAATCCTCTGGCACCGTGAACTTCACCGCGCCTAACGATGCACTGGCAGGCGGCAGTTCCCTGAGCACCACCATCACCAAAGCTGACGGTGGTAACTACGAGAAGCTGGAGATCAACGACAAGCCAGCTGAAACCTCGGTCACCGACACCCCGGACACCACCACCCTCAGCGTGACTGCCACCGATACCGTGGCAGAAGGCGGATCGATTGTTTACACCGCGACCCTGACCAACGCTGCTGGCACTCCGGTCACCGTGACCCTGAGCAACGGCGCGGTGATCACCATTGCCGCAGGCGCCACAACTGGCACCGCCACCGTGGCGGCACCGGCCGATGACGTCTACAAGGATGCCGGCAAGGTTGAAGCCACCATCACCAAAGCGGATGGCGGCAACTTCGAAAACCTGGTCACCAACCCAGCGCCAGCCGTGACTGATGTCACTGACACGATCGATACGTCGACTGTCAGCCTGACCGCGACCCCGAGCGTCGCCGAAGGTGGAACCGTGGTTTACACCGCGTCGGTTACCGCTCCGGTGACCGGTTCGCCGGTCGTGGTGACCCTGTCCAACGGTCAGACCATCACTATTCCAGTGGGCGAGTCCTCCGCCACCGTGAACTTCACCGCGCCGAATGACGCCCTGGCTGGCGGTAGCTCTCTGAGCACCACCATCACCAAGACCGATGGCGGTAACTACGAAAAACTGGAAATCAGCGATAAACCTGCTGAGACCAGCGTTACCGATACGCCAGATACCACCACCCTGAGCCTGTCGGCCACCGACTCCGTGGCCGAAGGTGGGTCCATCGTTTACACCGCCACCCTGACCAACGCCGCTGGCACACCGGTCACGGTCACGCTCTCCAACGGTGCCGTCATCACCATCGCCGCTGGCGCTACTTCGGGGACTGCAACCGTTGCCGCTCCTGCGGATGATGTTTACAAAGATGCCGGCAAGGTCGAAGTCACCATCACCAAGACCGAGGGCGGCAACTTCGAGAACCTGGAAACCAACCCGGCTCCAGCAGTGACCGATGTCACTGACACCATCGACACTTCCACCGTCAGCCTGACCGCAACCCCGAGCGTCGCTGAAGGCGGCATCGTGGTATACACCGCATCGGTCACCGCGCCAGTGACTGGTTCGCCAGTGGTAGTGACCCTGTCCAACGGCCAGACCATCACTATTCCAGTGGGCGAGTCCTCCGGCAGTGTGAACTTCACTGCACCGAATGACGCCCTGGCTGGCGGTAGCTCTCTGAGCACCACCATTACCAAGGCCGATGGCGGCAACTACGAGAAACTGGAGATCAGCGATAAACCCGCTGAAACCAGCGTTACGGATACGCCGGACACCACGACTCTGAGCCTGACGGCCACTGAGTCTGTGGCCGAGGGCGGCTCTATCGTCTACACCGCCACTCTGACCAACGCTGCCGGAACTCCGGTGACCGTGACCCTGAGCAACGGTGCTGTGATCACCATCGCCGCTGGTGCCACGACTGGCACCGCCACTGTTGCGGCGCCAGCCGACGACGTCTACAAAGACGCCGGCAAAGTCGAAGCCACCATCACCAAAACGGACGGTGGCAACTTCGAAAACCTGGTCACCAACCCAGCTCCAGCGGTGACTGATGTCACCGATACCATCGACACCAGTACCGTTTCACTGACTGCTACGCCAAGCGTCGCTGAAGGCGGCACCGTGGTGTACACCGCGTCGGTTTCGGCGCCGGTGACCGGCTCTCCGGTTGTGGTGACCCTGTCCAACGGACAGACCATTACCATTCCGGTGGGCGAGTCTTCCGCAACGGTGAACTTCACCGCGCCTAACGATGCCCTGGCTGGCGGCAGCTCCCTGAGCACCACCATCACCAAGGCTGACGGCGGCAACTACGAGAAACTGGAGATCAGCGACAAGCCCGCTGAAACCACAGTAACCGACACCCCGGACACCACCACCCTGAGCCTCTCGGCCACCGACTCCGTGGCCGAAGGCGGTTCCATCGTTTACACCGCCACACTGACCAATGCCGCTGGCACCCCGGTGACCGTAACCTTGAGCAACGGCGCGGTGATCACCATCGCCGCTGGCGCCACGACTGGCACCGCCACTGTCGCGGCGCCTGCCGACGACGTCTATAAGGACGCCGGCAAGGTTGAAGTCACCATCAGCAAGGCTGACGGCGGCAACTTCGAGAACCTGGAGACCAACCCTGCTCCGGCGGTAACCGACGTCACTGACACCATCGACACCAGTACCGTGTCCCTCACTGCAACGCCAAGCGTCGCTGAAGGCGGCACCGTGGTGTACACCGCGTCGGTTACGGCTCCGGTGACCGGCTCGCCGGTTGTGGTGACTCTGTCCAACGGACAGACCATCACTATTCCAGTGGGCGAGTCTTCCGCCACGGTGAACTTCACCGCGCCGAACGATGCCCTGGCTGGCGGTAGCTCTCTGAGCACCACCATTACCAAGGCGGACGGTGGTAACTACGAGAAGTTGGAGATCAGCGACAAGCCAGCTGAAACCTCGGTTACCGATACCCCGGACACAACGACGCTGAGCCTGTCGGCCACCGACTCCGTGGCAGAAGGTGGCTCCATCGTTTACACGGCTACGCTGACCAACGCTGCTGGTACTCCGGTCACTGTGACCCTGAGCAATGGCGCGGTAATCACCATCGCAGCCGGTGCCACTACTGGCACCGCCACTGTTGCGGCGCCAGCCGACGACGTCTACAAGGATGCCGGTAAAGTCGAAGCCACCATCACCAAAGCCGACGGCGGTAACTTCGAAAACCTGGTCACCAACCCAGCACCTGCCGTGACTGATGTGACCGATACCATCGACACCAGCACCGTTTCGCTGACTGCTACGCCAAGCGTCGCTGAAGGCGGCATCGTGGTTTACACCGCGTCGGTTACGGCCCCGGTTACCGGTTCGCCGGTCGTGGTGACCTTGTCCAACGGTCAGACCATCACCATCCCAGTTGGCGAAAGCCAAGGTTCGGTGAACTTCACTGCACCGAACGATGCCCTGGCTGGCGGTAGCTCCTTGAGCACCACCATCACCAAGGCTGACGGCGGTAACTACGAGAAGCTGGAGATCAACGACAAGCCAGCTGAAACCTCGGTTACCGATACACCAGACACCACGACACTGAGCCTCTCGGCCACCGACTCCGTGGCTGAAGGCGGCTCCATTGTCTATACCGCGACACTGAGTAATGCGGCTGGTACGCCGGTCACTGTGACCCTGAGCAACGGCGCGGTGATCACCATTGCTGCCGGTGCCACTTCCGGCACCGCCACCGTCGCAGCACCAGCCGACGACGTTTACAAAGACGCCGGCAAAGTCGAAGCCACCATCACCAAAGCCGACGGCGGTAACTTCGAAAACCTGGTCACCAATCCAGCGCCTGCCGTGACTGATGTCACTGACACTATCGATACGTCGACTGTCAGCCTGACCGCTACACCAAGCGTCGCCGAAGGCGGCACTGTGGTGTACACCGCTTCGGTGACTGCTCCGGTGACTGGCTCCCCGGTTGTGGTGACCTTGTCCAACGGTCAGACCATCACTATTCCGGTTGGCGAATCGTCCGGCACCGTGAACTTCACGGCACCCAACGACGCACTGGCAGGCGGCAGTTCCCTGAGCACCACCATTACCAAGGCTGACGG